>JAZQCM010000001.1:0-378260 GCA_045546275.1 Clostridia bacterium
GACGCGCACGTTTAAGGTGCGTGTGGGAGACCATGCGGGTTCAAGTCCCGCCTCTCGCACCATAAATGAAAACACCTATGCAAATAGCATGGGTGTTTTCATTTATTATACAGAAAATAAGGGACTTGAACCCTAAGAGGGCACGAGCCGTTAAGCCAAACAGTCCGGTGGACTGTTTGGTAGGTGAGTGGTGCGAAGAAGCAGCTCGGTGCCAAGCCGAGTGCTGATGAGCAGTCAGGGATTGCGTAGCAATACCGTGTCCCGCCTCTCGCACCAAAAGACCTCGTATTTAATACGAGGTCTTTTACTTTTTCACTATTACTTCTTCACTCATCCTTCTCCTCACATAATAGGTGATTTGCCCAAAAATACTTAATTATCCAAATATCAAAACTTTACATTGTTGTAGCATTGTGATATACTATTTAATAGGAATTTTTGTCGATATCCCAAAAAGGAGGTTTTGATTTTGAGTAACTTAATTGATAGCGCAAGTGAGCGCGAAAATTTGATTAAGCTTAATACGGAACAGCTCTATTCCTTGGCGGAGGAAATACGAGAATATATTATTGATGCAACTTCTCAAACAGGAGGACATCTTGCGTCAAATCTTGGTGCAGTGGAGTTGACAATTGCTCTTCACCGTGTGTTAAGACTTCCCGCGGACAAGCTCATATGGGACGTAGGACATCAGAGCTACACACATAAGATTTTGTCAGGCAGGAAAGAAAATTTGAAAAATCTTCGTCAGCTGGACGGGGAATGTGGTTTTTGTGACCCCAAGGCAAGTAGCTACGACCCTTATGTGTCAGGTCACACCTCAACATCGCTTTCTTTGGCGTTTGGTGCTGCATGCGCAAGAGATATTTTGGGCGAAAAGTACAACGTTGCAGCAGTTATTGGTGACGGTGCTCTTTCGGGCGGAATGGCAATGGAAGCGCTTAACAGCATTGGTCATACAAAGAAGAATATGCTTATTGTGCTCAATGACAATGAAATGTCAATTTCCCAGAACGTTGGAGCACTTAGCGATTATTTAACAAAAACAAGAACCAGTGTGAGGTATATTCAATCCAAAAAGGATATTGATTTAGCTCTTGAAAAGCTTCCCAGATACGGTCAGAGCATTGCAAATCTTATGCGAAGAACAAAGGAGCATGTTAAATATTTAGTGTCTCCGGGTGTGCTTTTTGAAGAGCTTGGTATAACATATCTTGGTCCCATTGACGGTCATGATATACGAAAAATGGAAGAAACCTTCCGTCGTGCCATGAAAATGGAAGAGCCTGTTATGGTTCACGTTATAACAAAAAAGGGCAAGGGCTACAGCTTTGCCGAAAAAGAACCCGATAAATATCATGGCGTTTCAAAATTTAATAAAATGGTCGGCGTTACAGAAAGTAGTGCAAAAACATATTCAACCGTTTTTGGCGAGGAAATGTGTAGTATTGCAAGCGAAAACCCCAATGTGGCTGTAATAACACCTGCAATGACCATAGGCAGCGGACTTAATGAATTTGAAAAAAAGTTCCCTGAACGCTTTTATGATGTTGGCATTGCAGAGGCGCATGCGGTTACCTTTGCAGGCGGTCTTGCGGGAGCAGGGGTGGTGCCTGTTGTGAGCTTGTATTCGTCCTTTGCTCAGCGTGCCTATGATTCAATCATTCATGATGTGGCAGTGGGCAATCAGCATGTGGTTTTTGCAATTGACCGTGCAGGCATAGTTCCCGGTGATGGAAAAACTCATCAGGGCATAGAAGACATTGCGTTTTTTGCGTCGGTTCCCAATGTTAAAATTTTGTCCCCCTGCTGTTTTGACGAGCTTAAAAAAATGCTTCGGTTCGCAGTTGAAAAATGCGACGGCCCTTGTGTGGTTCGTTATCCCAGGGGTAATAATGAATATGTGTATGATGCAGGCGAATTTGAGCTTTCAAAAGCACAGGTTGTCCAAAGTGGTAAAAGTGCAACTGTTGTGGCAGAGGGGATTATGTTATCTGTTGTTATGAAGTCGGCATTGTATCTTAAGCAAAAGGGCATTGAAATTGAGGTTATAAACCCCAGAACATTGGTGCCTATTGATACTGATACAATCAGGCAAAGCGTTAATAAAACAGGTTGCCTTGTAACAGTTGAGCAGGGTGTGCTCCATGGTGGCTTTGGCGAAAGCCTTGTTGCCGCTCTTGCAAAGGAGAATAATGCGGCAAAATACTTAACAATCGGGCTTGACAGCTTTGTTGAACACGGCACATATGACGAGCTCGAGGAAAGATACAGCATAGATGCAAAGAGTATTGCAGAAAGAATAGAAAAGGGTCTTGTAAATGACTAAAAAACGACTTGATTTATATCTTGCCGAGAAAAATTTTTGCCCAAGCAGAGAAAGTGCAAAAGCTCTTATAAAGGATGGAAAAATAAAGGTAAACGGAACAATTCAAACAAAAGCGAGCTTTAGCGTGACAGACGAAGACTTGGTTGAAATTGAAGGCGAAACACTTAAATATGTGAGCCGTGGAGGACTTAAACTTGAAAAAGCAATAAATGCTTTTAGCCTTAGCTTAGAGGGTAAAACGGCTATTGATATCGGCGCATCCACAGGTGGTTTTACTGACTGCATGCTGCAAAATGGTGCATTAAAGGTGTATGCAATCGATGTTGGAAGCGACCAGCTTGCCGAAAAGCTTTTAAAGGATGAGAGAGTTGTCAACATGGAAAAAACCAATATCAGAAACGTTACGGTCAGTGACATTTCTCATGAAGTGGATTTTGCATCCATTGATGTTGCCTTTATTTCATTAAAGCTTGTTTTGCCTGTGGCGTACAATCTTTTGAAAAATGACGGAGAGCTTGTGGCTCTTATTAAACCCCAGTTTGAAGCGGGCAAAGAAAACATTGGCAAAAAGGGCGTTGTAAAAGGGAAGGATATTCACGAGGCAGTGGTAAAGAATATTGTAAGCTTTTCCGAGGAAACCGGCTTTAACGTTAAAAAACTTGACTTTTCACCAATTCGTGGTCCTGAGGGCAATATTGAATATTTAATGTATTGTATTAAGGAGCCTGTGCAAAAAACTGACCTTTCAATAATTAAAACAATTGTTGAAAAAAGTCATGCAGAGACAAAGTAGTTTTCGGAGGTTAGATTAATGAAAAAGGTAGTTAGCTTAATACTGACGGTTGTTTTGATGTTAAGCGCTGTAAATGCTTCCGCATCAAAGGTTATTGGCGACGGCATTGCAGAATTAATGCTTGAAACACATCGTTATTATAATACTAATGTGGCATTTTGCGACATGGTGGTTTTGCGTCCGTCAGAAAATATGTACGAAATGTATCATTATGATGATACAGGAAGACATATTGTGGTGCAGCTCTATAAAACCGAATGGGGCACATGGAATTTAGGAGATTTAAAAATAGGCGAAGGACGAAAGGAAACTGTTGTTATTGGCGGTGCAACTGACTGGGAATATGTTTTCAGAGTGTTTAATCCCATTACTCAGAATCTGGAGTTTACAGGCGGAAATCATGGTAGTGAAAAGCTTGTTTCTCTCAGCATGATGGATGCTGTTACAGGCGAGGTTTTTGACCTTAAGGTGGGAGAAAGTAAGTATGTAAACAGACTTGTTGTGGTTGAAAAAACAACCCTTCTATTAGCTCATGAGGACCATTTGCCTTACGCAAACGTTGAAAGAGTGTATACAATGGTAGGCGACACAATTAATCTTGACACAAAGGTTGAGTTTGTGCGTGACGTGAAAATGGCTCTGTCCTACACCGCAATGGCATCGGTTTCAAAAGAGTTTTCAAAGTATTGTAATTTTGATGACTTAGTTTATGCAAGAACAAGCGACAAGGGCACAACAACAGGTGAAAAGCACGGCCATGTTGATGCAATGGTTTGTCACTTAAGCGGTGACAATCCCTTAACCACGGTTACAGTTGGTATATACAATAAAGACGATATGACCGACAATTTTTCAAATGCCGACAAAACCTTTGTGTGGGATATGGGTACAGAATATAACAAGCTGTATTTTTCAAAGTACAACCTTACCGCACTAAAGCTTGTAAAGAGCGGCACGGTATGGGGCTTAGGAACTTACTGGAAGGTTAATTTAACCAAAGAAAAATTTATCGATGACATAAAACAGCCTGTTGATAATATAAAACAGCCTGTTATGGAATATGATGATATGAATCAAGGATTCAGAATACAGGGGTAATAAATATGCAGAATAAGGCAAATAAAGTAATTGAAGAGTTTTTGAAGTTTTCTGTAATTCCTCACGGCTCCGGCAACGAAAAGGCTGTGGGAGAGTATCTTGTTAATTGGGCAAAAGAGCATAACATTAAATGTGAAATGGATGCCTACGGTAATGTTATTATGGAGAAAGAAGCCTATGCAGGCTACGAAAACGCACCGAAAGTAATACTTCAAAGCCACATGGACATGGTGTGTGTTTCCGACAGTGACAAGGAATACAATCCTTTAACAGACCCCATTGAAATTTACCGTGACGGGGACTTTTTAAAGGCTAAAGGCACAAGCCTTGGTGCCGATGACGGTGCAGGCGTTGCAATGATGCTTTATATTCTTTCCGACAACACCTTAAAGCACCCGAAAATTCGTGCAATCTTCACAGTTGAAGAGGAAACAAGCATGAAGGGTGCAGAAAATTTAGACGTTAAGTATCTTGATGCAAAGTACCTTTTAAATCTTGACTGGGAAGAAAAATTCAGCATATCCTCATCCTGTTCAAATACTGTAAGCATTATTTTTGATAGCGAAGTAAAAAAGGTTAAAAACACAAAGAAAGCATATAAAATAAGTGCAATGCATCTTTTGGGCGGTCACAGCGGCTGTGATATTAATTTGCCCAGAGCTAATGCAATAAAGCTTTTGGCAAATCTTTTGCTTGAAACAGGCTGTGATGTGGCTGAATTTACAGCAGGAAGAGTTGTTAATGCAATCTGTGCCGAGGCAAGCATGGTAGTTGCTTGTGACGATGACATAAAAGCAAAAGTGGCTGAATTTGAAAAAGCAGTTAAAGAAGACTATGCAAACGAAACAAACCTTAAGTTTTTGATTGAAGAATGTGAAGCAGACGAAGTTCTTGACAAAAACGACCGTGATAAGTTCGTTTCATTTTTGGTAAGCGTTCATTCCGGTGTGTTTTACATGAGTAAATTCACCCCCGATTTTGTTGAAACGAGTCAGAATATCGGCATTGTAAAACTTTCCGATGCTCTTCATGTTGAAATACTTGCAAGAAGCAGCAGTAAATTCCATTCCGAGGAAAGGAAAAATGCTGCAAAGGCAATTGCCATGGTGTATGGCTACAAGCTTTCAATCCCATCCGAAAACCCCATATGGGAAGAAAAGGGTGAAAATGAGCTTATAAGAATTATGAAAAAGGCATATTCCGATGTAGTTGGAAAAGAGCTTAAGGTGGGTGGAGTTCACGCAGGATTGGAATGTGCATTTTTCTCTTCGGTAAAGCCCGATATGCAAATGATAAGCGTTGGACCTCAGCTTTACGATGTGCATTCCCCAAAGGAAAGATGGGAAGTATCGTCACTTCCCGAAACATTGGGATTTATTATTAAAGCTTTAGAGCTTATTGTGGAGTGAATTTGATGAAACCTTTTAAAGGTGTAATTTTTGATATGGACGGGACAATTCTTGATTCCATTTCTGTGTGGGACAAAATTGATGTGGATTTTTTGTCGGCACGTAATATTAAAGTGCCCGAGGATTATGCCCGCACAATCAGCACAATGACCGGGGAAGAAATTGCCCGTTATTCCATCGACAGGTTTAACCTTAAGGACACGCCTGAGGAACTTATGCAGGAGTGGGACGAAAGGGCACTTTTTGAGTATGGAAACAACCTTCAGTTAAAAAAAGGTGCGAAAGAATATATAAAACGCCTTAAAAATAACGGCGTAAAGCTTGTTCTTGCCACAAGCTCCAGCAATGTTTTGTATGAAGCGGCAATGAAGCACACAGGCGTGTATGATTATTTTGATGCATTTTTATCCACCGATGAAATTGGCATAAGCAAGCGTGACAAAAAGGTGTATTTACTTGCCGCTGAAAAAATCGGTATTCCGATTGAAGATTGTGTTATTTTTGAAGACGTTCCTGAAGCTGTTAAAACTGCAAAAAGCACACAGGCTCAGGTTGTTTGTGTGTGGGACAAACGTTGGGACGGCTATAAAGCGGAAATGGAGGATACCGCTGATAGATATATTTATTCATTTGAGGAAATGGAGTGATTGTATGAAAAAGCTGGTATCGGTATTTTTGGTAATTTTAATGGCGTTGAGTGCAGTGCCTGTTTTTGCCGAGAGCTTGTCGGAGGAAGTTCTCATAAAGGTTAAAACAAAGGTTGAAATTCCAAGTGAATTAACGGAGTTTTCCTACGGGGAAAATGCCTATGACAACGTGCTTCGTTACGGATTTAACTGGCACGACGAGGAATATACTAAGGAAATTAATGTTTATGCCGATTCCTTAGGAAGAATAGTTTCCTATAACTATTATGAACAAATGGACTATAACGGCGAGAGAAGCCTTATAGGCTACACGAAGAGTGATGCGCTGACCCTTTCGGATGAATTTGTAAGCCGTGCGTATGATGAATTTAGTACAGGTGATGACAGATTAATCCGTGATGAAAAGAAAGACAGAAGCACATATTCGGGACGATACAAAACCTTCTCCTTTACATATCAGCGCACATATAAGGGTGAAAGTGTAAATTCCAACTATGTAACAATAAAGGTCAGAGCAACAAAGGAAAAGATATACGTTCAGTCGGCGTATGCTTCCCTTGACAACGAATTTAAGGTGGAAAGCCTTAGCGCAAAGGAAAATATTACACAGGCTGAATACCTTAAGGCTTTCCCCATTGATTTTTATTACGTACCAACCTATACGGAAAAAGGTAAGGAAGTAAAGCTTGTGTACACAAGTGAAAAGGGCTATGTGTCAAGAGTAACAGGAGAAAAAGTGACCGAAGCCTTTTTTGACAGATATGCCGACAGGGAAGAGTCGGTTACCATGGACAGTAACATGGCATTCGGCAGTGCCAATAAGGAATCTGGTTTAACGAAGGTTGAAAAGGAAGAAATTGAAAAAATGAATAACCTTGTTAAGCCGGAGGAGGTTTTAAAAAAGCTTAAAGCCTTTGAAATTTTAAAAATTACCGACGACATGAAAATCGTTAATTCTTCCACATACAAAACTGATGAAAAGTACATTGTAAACTTTGAGCTGTCGGACGAAAAAAGGGAAATGAATGTTTCCTACAACGGCGAAACAGGCGTTGTTACAATGCTTTATTCCTATCAGAAAACCGACGGTGAAACACCTTCAAAGGAAGAACCAAAGGAAGAAATTGAAGCCTTTGCCAAAGCTATGAGCAATGGAAAAACCGAGGAAACTGAAATTGAGTTTAATTCCTATAACGAAACCGAGCTGACAATGGAAGCGTGGCGAATTGTAAACGGTGTTAAATACCCTGCCAATAATGTAACTGTTGAATACAACAAAATACAAGAGTGTGTTACAGGCTATTATTTATCATGGGATGAAGATGTTTCTGCTTTGCAGAATCCGAAAGATGCTATAGGATTAGAAAAAGCCGAGAAAGTTATTTTTGGCATTACACCATTATACAACACCTATGTAAAAACAGATGAAGGATATGTGCCTTCTGCCACAGTTGACCGCCCTCTTACAATTGATGCCGTTACAGGCGAGGATTGGTATCCTCAGGCGGAATCAAAAATTCAATATACCGACATTTCCTCTCATTGGGCAGAAAAGGAAATACAAACCCTTTTTGAACACGACATTTATCTTCCCGGGGAAAATTTCAACCCCGACGGAAGAATTACCCAGGCAGACATGATTCGTCTTTTATCAGCTTGCCGTGACAGTCACGTTATTCCCATAACATGGCTCAAGGAGCAGGTTGTGGAAGAAGCAATCAATCAAGGCTACATTGAAACAAACGAGCCCGACAAGGAAATGACCCGACTTGAAGCCTTTGAGGCACTTGTGAATATTATTGGCTACGGAGAAGTTGCATCTTTTGACATTTACAAAACAAGCTTTTCAGACCTTGAAGCAAATGGCAGTGCCGAAATTCTTAAAGCACTGGGCGTTTTAAAGGGCGATGCTGCACGAGCTGAGGACTATGCAACAAGAGCAGAAATTGCAGTTATGGTATACAGATATTTATCAAGATAATAAAAAACCGCTTTGGGTGACCAAAGCTGTTTTTGTGTTAGTTCTGGCTGTTGTTTGCAAGGTTCTGTTCGTAGGACTGAATCATCTTCTTAACCATCTGACCGCCTACAGAGCCTGCCTGCTTACTTGTTAAGTCGCCGTTGTAACCATTGGAAAGGTTAACGCCAACTTCATTGGCAGCTTCCATCTTGAACTTGTTCATAGCGCTCTTTGCCTGAGGAACCATATTCTTGTTTCTTGACATTTTCATTTACTCCTTGTTTTAAATATCTATATCTTTATGTGACTTAAAAAAGATTGTAAAATCCTTTTTAATTGTCACAATAGTATTGTGTGCCGTGTGTTTGACATATAATCATGTAAAATTTAACTAAGTTTCAAAAATGCAACATTTTTTGTCAAAGCAAATTTTTGTATGAAAAATATCGCTGTTGCAAATGTAATAGTGAGCGTACAAAAATGCAATAAAAAAGTACAAGAGGGGATTGAAGCGAAAAATAAAGGGATTTATAATTTTACGTAGAGTGGAGTTGATTTGAACTTTAAAAGGAGGAATTTAAAATGAAAAAAATAGTGAGTTTACTTTTAACGGCTGTGATGCTGACGGTTCCGGCTCATGCAATGGTTGTTAAGCCCGATGCTATGGGTATAACTCATCACGAGGTTACGAATTCTCCTGTTGCAGTAAAAACAGAAGAAGGCGTATTTTTATCGTGGCCTTACGAGGGAGAAGAGGAATACAACATTTATCGTAACAATACACTCATTGCCACAACAGATGTTACTAATTACACAGATTTAGGTGCAGATGGTACTGCAGAGTATAAAATTAATTCAACAGATGTAAAAGTGTGGAACAAAAACTATCTTGAAGTTCCCATTTCTATTCCTACTCCTTATACATACGAACCGGCACAGCTTAAATATGTTGATATTACCACATCTGAAAACGACAGCATACCTTTAGGTCATCAGTGGACAATCTTTCCCCGTGAAAACGGCTATGTTGTTCTTATTGATGAAGCAGGTAAATGTCTTGACGTAGAAAACTGGAAGGTTGACCCCGGCAGCACCTTGGGCTGTTATGCTTACAACAACAGCAACAACCAGAGGTTCATGCTTGAAAAAGAAGGTAAAGGTTACTACATAAAAGGTGAACAGAGCAACCTTTACGTTACAATCGGCAAGGATGCCCGTGTAACCATTGAAAAGAAGGAAAATGCATCTTTGTTCTATATTGAAGAAAAAAAGGAACCTGTTCCCGAAAACATTGAAAAAATGGTATATGACCTTACATTCCCGCCTTCTTACGGCCCCGGCGATGCATCTGTTGGTGATCTTGACGGCGACGGCGAATGGGAAATTGTTTTAAAGTGGGACCCTTCAAATGCTAAGGATGCAGCCCATGGCGGTGAAAGCGGCAAAGTTATTATTGATGCATACGAGCTCGATGGCACACTTATGTGGCGAGTTGACATGGGTGTAAATATCCGTGCAGGTGCTCATGATACACAGTTTTTGGTTTATGACTTTGACGGAGACGGAAAAGCTGAGGTTGCAACCCGTATTTCTGACGGCACCACAGATGGCGTCGGCAACATTATTGGGGATATTACAAAAAGATGGATAGATGGCGGTGGCAGAAATCTGGAAGGCCCCTTATGGCTTGCAGTATTTGACGGCACTACAGGCGAAATGAGAGCAAAAACAGATTTCTACCCCCAGAATACCAGCAGAGAAACTTCCACCAGCTTTGGTGACGGCTACGGTAACAGAAGCGAACGCTATAACGCAGCTGTTGCATATGTGGACGGAAAAACTCCTCACATAATCTTCCAGCGTGGCTATTATGCCCGTACAACTGTTGCGGCATATACCTTTAAGAATAATGCCATTGAAAAGGTATGGCACTTCGATACAGCTGAGTTAGGTGACAACCCCTATATGGGTCAGGGTAATCACAATATTTCCATAGCAGATGCAGACCGCGACGGAAAGGATGAAATTTTCCTTGGCTCACTTGCACTTGACCACGACGGATCTGTTCTTTGGTGCTCAGGCAAGGGTCATGGCGATGCAATGCATTTAGGTGACTTTGACCCCGAAAACGAAGGATTGGAATTTTTCAGTGTGCATGAATGGGGTCCCTTTGGCTACACCATTTATGATGCAGCATCCGGTGACATGATATACGACATACCCGGTGCAAAGGATACAGGCAGAGGTATTATTGCAAACGTTGGCCCTTTTGGCGGAAGCTATATTGTAAATGTGGGCAGCGGTGCCAGAAGAATAAACTCCTTAGGCGAAGCGCCCAAGGCAGGCGACTACGGTAACAACTTCCGTATTTACTGGGACGGCGACTTGTACGACGAGCTTATGGGCGGTACAGGTATTGTAAGCTATACAATTGATGGCAAGGATAATTTGCTTTTAGATGCATATAAGGAAAACAAGTCCCAGTCGATTAACGGCAGTAAGGGAACGCCTTGTCTTTCGGCAGACATTTTCGGTGACTGGAGAGAAGAGGTTATCTTCAAGAGCGAGGATAATACAAAGCTCCATATTTACACAACAACAATTCCTACCGATTTTGCAATGCCTTCACCCATGACAGACCATGTGTACAGAATGGGTATTACATGGCAGAACTCGAGCTACAACCAGCCTCCTCATTTGGGCTATAACCCCGAAATAGGGTTAAGATTGTGGATTGACAAAACCCAGGCTGACATGAACGGAATGAAGCTTGAGGTGGATGCGGCTCCTTACATTTTAAACGGCAGAACAATGGTTCCCTTAAGATTTATAGCAGAGCTTTTCGACTTTGACGTTCAGTACGAAAACGGTACTGTTAAAATTTCTAAGAATAATTCCTTGTTTGAAACTGTCATTGGTACAAGAAAGTACACAATGAACGGTGTAGAAAAGGAAATGGACGCAGAAAGCGTTATTGTAAATGACCGCACAATGGTACCTGTGAGAGTTATTGCAGAGGCTTTTGGTATGAAGGTTAACTGGGACGGCGAGGAAAGAGTGGTTACTGTTTCACGCGGTGGCGAAAAAGAGGACTATGTAACCATTTTTGCTCTTGCAGACATCAATCAGGCGCAAAGCATAGACATGCTTCATTATTTCTTTGACAAGACTGTAAGCTTTAAAAAGGTAAATAGTGTTGATGAAATTATCGGAAGTGCCGAATCGGGAGACTACGCAGTTGTATTTAATGGTGAAGATGTTGCTGAACTTACTGAAATGGGCGTTAATATTGTTAATGCACAAAATGTTTTAATCGATAACACCAATACACGTACAACCTTTGACACTGCAGGCAGAATTGCAGAGCTTATTTATCAGTATATTGATGGTGCATCAAGAAAGATTAACGGCTATGCACAGACTGTAACCTTTAAAGGTGAAAATGAATTCAATGTAGCCCTGTGGGGTAACTCACCCTATTACCGCGTAACACTTGAAGGCAATGCAAAGGCGGAAATAAATGGTGAAACAGCACTTGTATGGGAAATTGACGGTAAGAGTGTTTCCTATGTGGATGGCCCTTCCGAAACCATTACTGTTACAGCTGACGGTGAAATAACTGCAACTGTTGAACCTTGTGAGAAGAAGGAGCAGATCGAATTCAAAGCTCCTGCAGACATGACCTTTAAAGGCGAAGTTGCAGGCATTGTAAAATATGAAAACGACAACAAGGCAACAATTTTTAATTCGACAGATGAGCCTAAAAAGGTAAGAGTAGGAAACACTGTTATAAAAATTGAAGCAAAGAGTTCAATAACATATGATAAGAAGGTGATCAGATGAAAAAGCTTTTATTAACTGTTTTATCTCTTGTATTACTCTGTAACGCTGTTGTGTCTTATGCAGCAGGGGATGTGGCATTGGAAGAAATAGCTGAAAAAATGAATTATTCTCTTGATTATGATGAAAAAACTGACAGTGTTTTCTTAAATGGTATTTACACCGAGGCAGTAAAGGAAAAATCTACAAATCTTTATTTTAACGGCTTCAGCTGCGGTGCGGGATTACTTTCAAAGAGTGGCGATAAGTTTTTTATAACAGAAAGCGCATTGAAGGAAAAGCTGGGACTTATTCACAATGCTGATGGTTCCTTTACACAGGTTGAGAAAAATATTCCTCAGGTGCAGATAAGCACAGAAAAAACATACGCAATTGTAAACTGCCAGTCAGGAAATGCACTTACAAGTGTGGACAATGAACTCTACACAGACGCCTTTACTAAAGCAGAAAACCAGAAGTTTACTTTTGTTCAATCAGATGTTCAGGGATTTTACCACATCAGAGTGGCTGCCACAGGAAAGAATATTGATATTTTCAATCATGGCATGGCTGCAGGTGTTGAAATTATTGTGTGGGATCCCGGCAACGGTGACAACCAGAAATTCTCTGTTGAATATCAGGGAGACGGCTATTATATTACTGCAAGGGGAAGAGAGCTTCCCATGGATGAATACGGCAGTGAAATTATTCAGAACAGTATTCATAACGGCAACAGCCAGAAGTGGAAAATTATAGAAATAGGGTAATTATAAAGTTTTATGCAAACAAACAGATAGGTGAAAAGTCACCCATGATTTGCTGAAATTATGGCTATAGACGAAGCTTCATGGGAGTACAAGAAAAGCATCGCAACATAATGACTGCGACGCTTTTCTTGTATCAGATGAAGGTGATATTTCAATGTTGCGCGTGATGAAAATACGATTTACAGTGATTTTGTTATTTGATAAAATTAAACGTAGTATCCATAACGGCAACAGCCAGAAGTGGAAAATTATAGAAATTGGGTGATGTTTATGAAGTTTTATGCAAACAAAAACAAGCAGATAGGTGAAAAGTCACCTATGATTTTCGGACACTTTTTAGAGCATTTCCATCGTCAGATTTATGAAGGTGTTTATGACCCTTCCAATCCTCTTTCGGATGAAGATGGCTTCAGAACAGATGTTTTAAAAGCCTTGAAGGATATTGAAACTCCTATTATCCGTTGGCCCGGTGGATGCTTTGTGTCTACCTACAACTGGAAAAAAGGCGTTGGTGAAAACCGCCCTAAGGTGTTTGACAAAACCTGGAGAGTTGAGGACGATAACTCCTTTGGTACAGATGAATTTATCAAGCTTTGCAGAAAAGTGGGCTGTGAGCCTTATATTTGTACAAATGCAGGCACAGGCACTATTGAAGAAATGAGTGACTGGGTGGAATACTGTAACCTTAAAAACGAGGGCGAATACGCTCAGATGCGTAAGGAAAATGGCTTTGATGAGCCTCATAACGTTAAGTACTGGAGCATAGGTAACGAAAACTACGGAAGCTGGGAATTAGGTGCAAAATCTGTTTCGGAATGGGGCAGATTAAGCGTTGAAGCAGCAAAGCTTATGAAGCATGTTGACCCTACAATCGAGCTTTCTTCTGCAGCACTGAGCGATATTGACTGGAACTTAAATCTTTTACGCAATGCGAAGGATTATATAGGTTGGATGTCTCTTCACGGCTATTGGGACCATATACATGAAACAAATGAGTTCTGCAGCTATGAAAGAGCTATGGAAAAAACAAAAGGTCTTGACGCACAGGTGAAGAGAGTAAAGGGACTTTTGACAGCACTTGGTCTTGAAGGAAGAATTAAGATTGCCTTTGACGAATGGAACCTCAGAGAATGGTATCATCCCAAAATTCATGGCGCAGTTCAGGGGCTTACAAAGGAAGATTATTTGTACCCTCGTGACAAAAATGACGATAACACAAAATATACGATGGCTGATGCGGTGTTCTCGGCATGCTTTTTGAACATGTGTATGCGTAACTGTGACATTGTTAAAATGGCAAACTTTTCACCTGTTGTAAATACCCGCGGATGTATATGTACCCATAAGGATGGCATAGTTTTAAGAAGCACATATTTTGTGTTCCTTCTCTATGTGAAATATCTTGGCGAAACAGTGCTGGATTCCTGGAATGAGGATTTTGACGAGGATATTGACCTTACTGTTACATATTTTAAGGACACGGGAAGCTATGCTCTTGCGGTGGCAAATAAGAGCAAGGATGCCGAAAAGGAAATTGAACTTAACTTTGACTGTGAAGGTATGGTCGAAAAGCATTATATCAGTGGCGCAAGCTGTGATTCATACAACGACATTAATCATACTGAAATATCGGTTATTGATGAAATAGCAGGAGAATACAAAAAGGGGATGAAGGTAAAGCTTGCACCTCACAGTGTTAATGTAATTATCATTAAATAAAAAAGAGAGATAATATGAAAAAAGCTACAGCACTGCTTCTAACTTTGATTTTTGTTATGTCTTTTGTACCAACAACAATAATTGCTGAAGAACATGTTATTACTGTGCCCGCATCAAATTACGGGCACAGTGGTTCAGCGGCGGGCACAGGGCTTTTTATCGGCTGTGTGGACGATATTAAGGGAAATGTGCATCGTGCCGAATTTATTTCGGGCGTTACAGGCAACAACTCAATTACAGTAGGCAGTACAAGAACAGGTGCAATTGAGTTTGAAATAGATGGAACACTTGCCCCCCAAACAATCACCCGTGCAGACCTCAAGGTTTACGTGCATGATATAAACGGAAATCTTGGTAATGACTGGATGCTTCTGGCAGCTTACGAAACAGAAAATCCAAAGCTTACTTATTCTGTGGGAGGAATGGACAATACTCTTTTTCCTGCCGTAGAGGATAAGTATTCTTACGGTGCGGCATTCTGGTCCAATGAAAAATGCACAAAAAGCGACCCGGGCTGGAAAACATTAAACGTAACAAGAGCTGTTGTCAATGCTCTCAAAAAAGACAACGGGCAAAGTGAAAAGGTAAGAGTCGTTTTAAGACTTCAGGTGCCTGCGGCAGGACTTAATATTTCCACAGATGATAACAAACCGTATATGGAAATTGTAAATGGAAAAGATTGGTGTTAACTTCTGGAAGGGTGGAAGCGGTCTTAGAACAACAAAGTTTGATCTTTTTGTATCAAAGGACGGCGTAACCTATAAACAGATTTTCTCAGGAAACAGCATTAACACGGTTGAATTTAACGTAATCGACTGCATGCAGGAAGCGAGATATGTGAAGCTTCATGGATATAATAACTCCGAAAACAATTGGGTTAATGTGTATGAGCTTTTTACAAAACAAAGGTGATATTTTAACATTCTGTGTGATAAAAATACGATTTACAGTGATTTTGTTATTTGGTAAAATGCTTATATAAGAGAAATTGATTTTTAAAATTCAATCAGTTCAAATTGACAGAGATAATATGGGAGGTTAATGATGAAAAAGAAAATTTTAAGCATAATGCTTATGTTAGGGATGGTGACAATGCAAGGAAATGGTGTTATTGCAAATGCTGCTAAGCCTAATGAAATGAACGATGTGGAAACTTTAAACATTGCAGAGGGGCTTCAGGCATGGTATCGGTTTGACGAAACAGACGGAACCGTAGCTCACGACTCGTCGGGGAACGGACATGATGCTCAATTGGTAGGTAACGCACAATGGGTTGTAACAAATGAGGGAGAAGGCATTGCTCTTGACATTGATAATACAACCGCAGTTAATACATATGTTGACGTGCCGGTAGCTGTTATGGAAAATGTAACAGACGACTTTACGGTGAGCATGTGGGTAAAGGTGGAAGAAGCGGCAACCTGGAGCAGAATTTTTGACTATGGTACAAGAACTTCCGACGTTATGTTTTTAACTGCAAAATCCTATCAGTTTAAAATGGATAACGATAATGCAAAGGCTATAGAGCTTCCAAAAAACGGAACAGTTAAAGCTCACATGGCAGGTTGTCCTGAGAGCGTGCTCTGGCCCACAAGCTTCAGCACCCCTCGTTGGCAGCACGTAACCGTTACAAGATGCGGCGATGTTTCAACCCTTTGGGTTAACGGTATCAAGTGGGCAAGAAAATCCTACAAAACAACAAACGCGAGAGTCGGCGAAGACTATAAGTTTTATATCGGTAAATCTGCATGGGAAGAAGATTCATATCCCAACATGGAAATTATGGACTTTAGATTATACAACCGTGCACTTACAATCAATGAAATAAACGCTGTTATTAACAACAGCACACTTACAGACCAGGCGCAGGTGCATTATGCTATTGATTCAATAGTATTAGGCGATTTGGACAATGTTACATCCAACCTTTACTTGCCCACAAAGGTTAATGATAAGGTTAATGTTTCCTGGTCATGCGACAGCGAATATCTTGTTGCAAAGGAAAGCATCGGTGCGGTAGTAAGACCTGAGGTGGGTGAAGATGCACAGGTTGTTACTCTTACAGCCACATTCTCATATGGTGACTATGAAGAAAGTGTGGATTATGACGTTTGCATTCTCCCCAAAGAGGCTACAGATGCCACATACACCTTAGCTGTTGACACAATAAATCCTCTTCATGCAATGAGCCCCACAATGTACGGCTTGTTCTTTGAAGATTTAAGCATGGCAGGCGACGGCGGTATGTATGCTGAGCTTCTTCGAAACACATGCTTCCACGACTCAAAAACTTCAATTCCTTTCTGGCATATGTATATGTCCGAAGGTGCAGAGGGTAGCATGAGTCTTAATGATACAAATAATCTTAATGATGTTCAGTTCCAGCACTTAAAGCTTTCCGTTACAAATATGCCCGAGAACGGTTATGTAGGCATTCGTAACGAAGGTTATAATGGTATGGAATTTGAGGTAGGCAAGGATTATACTCTCACATTCTTTGCACGTACAGATAATTTTGCTGGTAAAATTTCGGCAATGCTCATAAATGCTACAGGGGAACAAATTTCCGAAAAGATGAGCGTTGAAGCAATAAATAACGAATGGGCACAGTATACACTTGTTCTTAACACAAAAGAGTATGCAGCACAGGGCGAATTTGTTCTTTTGTGCGAAGAGGGAACAGGCGATGTTTATCTGGATGTAGTATCCCTTTTCCCGGAAACCTACAAGGATCATAACCTCAGAGAAGATATGGTTGATATACTTGTTGACCTTAGTCCCACATTCCTTCGTTTCCCCGGTGGCTGCTATGTTGAAGGCAGATTAATGGAGGATGCTTTCCGCTGGAAAAATACACTCTACGGCAAAGAAAACAGAGCAGGCCACGACAGCCTTTGGAACTACAGAGTAACAGACGGTCTTGGCTATTACGAGTTCCTGGTTCTTTGTGAGGATCTGGGCGTTGAACCTATGTATGTGTGTGGCGTGGGTATTGCTCATGAGGAAAATGAAGACTGGGCATATTGGGTGCAGGATGTTTTAGATGCCATTGAATTTGCAAACGGTGATGTTGATACAAAATGGGGTGCAGTGAGAGCTGAAATGGGTCATCCGGAGCCCTTCAACATGAAATATATTGAAATTGGTAACGAAGCTCACTTCCAGTACAAGATTTACGAACCTCGTTATCAGGACTTCTATGATGCGATTAAGGAAAAGTATCCGTACATGAATCTTATTGCTGACTGTAACATCCCCGGCAAGAGCATTGACATGGTTGATGAACATATTTATAAACCTTCGGAATATTTTATAGATAATGCATACAGATATGATGCCTACGACCGTGAAAGCTATGAAATTTATGTTGGTGAATACGCAGTTAACTGTTATCACGGTAATCAGAATCTTCATGCAGCATTGGGTGAAGCAGCATTTATGACAGGTATGGAAAGAAATTCCGATATTGTTAAAATGACTTCTTATTCTGAGCTTTTTGCTAACCTTAATCACCAGAACTGGAATGCAACAGCTGCATTCTTTGACAACTCCAGACTTTACGCAACACCCTCCTTCTATGCACAGAAGATGTTCGGCGAAAAGCTTGGTGACGTTGTTCTTGAAACAACTCTTACATCAAGTGATGAGTCGCTTAACAGTTTCATTAAGGGTGGTATTGGTCTTGGAACATGGAACAGCGACGTAACCTTTACTGATATTAAGGTTACAAGCAATAAAGATGGCAGCGTTCTTTTCGATGGTAATAATACCACAATGGAAGACTGGCAGGCAGGTGACGGTGAATGGAGTGTTGAAAACGGCACTGTAAACCAAAAGGAGATTGCCGGCGATTGCAGACTTTGGATTGACAATACAGAATGGACTGACTATACATACGAGGTAACAGCAAGAAAGAACAGCGGTAGCGAAGGCTTCCTCCTTATGGTTGGCCATCAGGATTCCGATAATTTCTACTACCTAAACTTTGGTGGCTGGAATAATTCCAGAAGTGCTATAGAAAAGACAACAAACGGAGTTAAGAGCGCAGTGAGTGAAGGCAGTCCCGATGTTATTAACACAAATGAGGAATATAAGGTCAAGGTTGTAGTGCAGGATAATACAATTAAGGTTTACGTTAATGATGCTGTTGCGTTTGATTACACATGCATGGGCAATCCGAACTGTCATTTATATTACGTTTCCCAGCGTGACAACGAAACAGGTGAAATTATTCTTAAGGTAGTTAACACATCTGACAACGATTATAATGTGAATATAGTGCTTGACGGTGCAGAAAACGTAGCTGACACAGCAGAGGCAACAATTATGACCTCTCATACAAGATACGATGAAAACTCCTTTGAAAACCCAACTAATGTTGCACCGGTGACAATTCCTGTTTACAATACAGGCAATGACTTTGACTTCACATTTATGAAGAATTCTATTACAATTCTTACACTGAATGCAGATGTTCCTGCTGCAGATAAGACAGAACTTGAAAAGGAGCTTGTAAAGGAAAGACCTGATGAAAGAGACTATACTGCAGAATCCTGGAGCAGATATTCCGACGCTTTAGCTGAAGGCGAAATTGTTTTAGCTGACATTGATGCAACACAGTTAGAGATTAATCAGGCACTTGAAAATATTACAGATGCAAAGGCACTTCTTGTTTTTGAAGAAAAAATTATTGAAGTACCCGAAATCCTCGCTTCGTTCACATTTGATGAAGAAATTGCTGAGGGTGAAGGCTTTGACGGAATAAATGCTGTTGCAACAGGCACCTACAGTACTGTAGAGCGTGACGGTGGCAAGGCACTGAAGCTTGATGGTGCAGGTCAGTTCTTAAATGTGGTAAAAAATGACGGAACCAGTCTTATGACACAGGTTGATGAATTCACTGTTACTTATCTGGCAAAGCCTGACAGAGCAACTAATTACAACTGGGGCTTCTTTACTGCAAGTAGTCCATCAAACCAGGTGTTTCAGCAGGAAAAATATATAGGCTTGTTGGATCAATCCGGTACACTTCGTGCAGAGCGCTTCTTCGGCGGTGTAAGACCTGCGGTTGCAAGCGCAAAAACAAATACAGACGGCTGGTATCATGTGTCGCTTGTATGTACGCCTACAGAATCTGTTATTTATTTGAATGGTAAGGAGGTTGCAAGACAGGAGAGTGCTTACACACCTTCACAAATTTTAGGTAGAGAGAGTATTTTCCAGATCGGTAAGGCGAACTGGGGCACAGGCGAGTTCTTTGTGGGTACCATTGATAATATGAATGTGTACGGCAGAGCTCTTACTCCTACCGAAATTCTTATGGAATCATATAACCACATTGAAATTCCAACACCTGAAATTGTTCTTGAAGAGGTTTATAAGGACGAAAATACAATAACAGGTGTAAGAATTCGTTCAACAAAAGATGTTGAAGAGGGTGTAGCCGTTGTTGTGGCAACATACGAAGGAACAGTACTGAAGAGTGTGCGTAGGAAAGGTCCGTACACAGAACTGAAGGCAGGAGACAAAGAGATACCCTTGGAAACTCCTATTACATATTCAGAAAACGAAACCGTTAAAGTGTTTATCTGGACAGGTGACGACAATGGAAATTGGTTCAACCCTGCAAGTGAAGCTTATGTTTTAAGTCAAGGCAAAAGCGTAAGTGAATAATTTATAATTGGTTTGCATTGTTCATTTTTCAATGTGAATAATATTTACTGTTTTCCCTCCAAAAAATTATAAAATAGAAAACATTGATAAAAAATGAATATAGCAAGCAAAAATCCTGTCAATACGACAGGATTTTTGCCGTTGGATAAATAATATATATAGCAGATAGAGAACTGTAAAAAACTTTGTTAGCAAAATTAGTGTTAAAGGAGAAATAATATGATGAAAAAAGTAGCATTAATCATGACTATTACACTTTTACTTCTGTTTTCGGGAATGGGCATTTCCGCAATGGAAAATACTCTTGATTTTACTGCAGATAATGGCGAGGTTATGACCTTCAAAAAGCTGAGCGATGACCTTTTTGAAGGTTGGGGAAGCTTTGACACAAGTGAAAGCCTTGAACATTTTACAACAGGCGGGTATCTTGTTGAGGGCGATACAAAAACAAAACTAAGTGAAGCAGATACTTACTGGAGATACAATTCGGCAGGCTATCTGGAAGCTCTTGGAGATGGAGGCAGTACAACAAAGGCATCTATGCTTACCTTTGTGCCATTGAATGGCGGCGAAGAAATCGGCGAAGAGAAAATGTACTATTTTTCTATGCGTGTTTATACTCCTGCCGCACAAGAACTTAAAATAGCATGGAATGCCACAAAGAGCGAACAGTTCTGGTCAATATATTCGGGAACAGTGTATGGAGGCAGATATCCAGATTACGGTTCAGCTGATACAACACTGGACAATCCTGATGCAATTGATAACAATGCAAGTGTATATACTTTAGGTGGCTGGCATACTGTTGACGGATATATGATTGCAAAGAGCGATGCAAAGTATTTTATGCTCAATTGTCGTTACATGCAGGGAACAGAAGCGGCGCCTACTTATATTGATGATATTGAATTATATGAGGTCGAGAGTTTTGACGCAGCAAGTGAGTTGTTTATAAACGATTATATTGTTTACGACTCTCTTCCCGAAATTGACGGGCAATGGAACGATAGTGCAGGGTATGTTGTAAACGGTGTATATAATCGTCCTGAAATAGGCGGAATTGATACATTAACTGCAAGTTATAATGATGGAACCATAGAAACCTTTGTGGTTGAAGTTGTTGGTAAAACAACCCTTGATTCCTCGGGCGGTAAATATAATATAAAAGGGAAAAATCTCATAAAAAACTCAAGCTTTGAATACTACGAAACAGATAACCGTGCAGAAGGTGAGGGTGCTACCTATCCATTTATTTTCACATGGGAGTCTACAAGAACCGGTAGCAGTGCTTCAGGAATAAACAACGCACCGAATGGTTGCTTTGAAATAAACAAGGACAAATTTGTGACGGGTAAATCTGCCATGAGGGTAAGATATTCTGACAATTATGACAACCATTCCTCCTTTAATCAGTTTGTAACGCTTCAGGGTGGCACATATTATTTTTCATATTATTCAAGACGTACCACCAGTGATAAGAGAGATTTGGAAGTAAGACTTAACGGAGATTGCATTCATTCCTTTAATAATGAGGTTATATCCTCTGATTGGAAGAAGTATTTTGTTGTATTTGAAGCAAAACCGGGAGATGTGTTTGAATTTACAGGGTACAACGTTTCGAGCGTATATGTAGATGCAGTTATGTTAATTCCTGTAGAAAGAATGGATACGCAGTGTGATATACATATAACCGATGAAATGGGACAAACCCTTTCCGAGAACACAATTCCCTTCCTGGCAAGTGGTGCAAAATATGTTTATGATTACAATGTTATAGAGGATATTGATGGAGAGTATTATGTATATAAGTCAGGTAATAACATTATAGAATCGCTTGGAAGTGAAAATGTAATTACTCTTGTATATGAGAAAATAGAAAGTATAGAAAAAGCATATTTGGAGATTACTACTCCTCACCACAAAGCACCAACACTTCCGGATGCAGTTGTGATCATAATAAATGGAAAAGAAGTAGAAGCTCCTGTCGAATGGGAAACTGCTGATGAAGCGTTGTATGAAAAAGAGGGTAATGAATTTACCCTTTTCGGAAGCGTGAGCGGTTGCGTGGATGCCGAGGTTTTAGTGAGGGTAGTAAAAAATTACAATTACCTGGAAGGACCTCTCAGCACAGCAGATTTTTCGACCATCAAAAAGCCTGTAGCTGAAGGAGAAAAAATTGAAATAACCTTTGACATTCTTCCGCTTTACGCAAATATTGACGGAACTATTGGCTTTGCCGGAGATGATGTTAATGTAAATGCATGGAACAGCTGTGCTATTACTATGCGACTGTACACAGATGGTAGATTTCAGTACTATGACGGAGCAGAGGGCTTTGTGAAAAGTAATGTTTTCTATCGCTCCAATACTGCGTATACAGTTCGAATATTTGCAGATTTGGCAAACAAAACATATTCTGCTTATGTTTCACAAAAGGGCTCTGAGTACTCTCTGCCTGTTTGTGAAAACGCTGCATTTCGTGAAGGAGCACCTGAAATTACGAATATTTCTCAGATGCTTGCCCGTGGCGGAAGTGGAGCACCGGCAGGAGAGTTCGTTGTTGGAAATGTAGCATGGGGCGATGTTAAAAAGGTAAGCTTTTTAAGATATTATAAGGGTGAAGATGGCTATAATCATGTGGAGCTTATGGCAAACGAAACAGATACAAGCAAGCTCTATTATTCCGATTATACCGACGAATTTTTCAATATAATTTACACTGATGAAATCAGCTATACAAAAGGCGAAAAATTTGTTCTTACCCTTGAAAATGCAGACAACAGAAAGCTTATAATGATAGACGAAAATCTTGTCCCGGACTTTAATGCTGTTGAAATCCATGAAGTTGCTGACAAGGGCTTTGTATCGAGCTTTATGGGGTCGTTTGCATATTACGCCAATGCGCACAATTCATCTATTACAGACGACGATGCAGGGATTGTACAGGTAAACGTGCTTGAGGTTTTTTCGGACCGTATAACAATGACAACACGAAATTTTGGTAAATACACAGGTACAGAAGCTGAACCGGAGCCTTCGGTTTTTGAAAGATATAATGGCGATGATTCACAAACTGACACTCCAATAATGCGTGTTCTGGTGTTTGGAGATTATCAGATTGGGCACTATCTTTTGACGGATGAAAACAATTCTCCCATTCGTCCTGTTTTTGCCAGAATGTGTGAAGAATTGGAAGGCGAGGAATTTGATGCTGTTATGATAGGCGGCGATTTTACACATGCAAATTCTGTAACTAAGGAAAGGTGGAGAGTCGTTGTTGACAGCGTTCTTGGTATGATAAAGGAAAAAATATCGCCTAATATTTATATTATTGCAGGAAACCATGATTATAATGCAGGCGAACGAGACGGCTTTAACAGTGCAGATTATTACAATGCTTATATGAAAGAGAACCTGGGAAGCTTAGAGGAAAATGGTAATGGCTATTTTGAACAGAGCTCATATTATGACGGTGATGTTCTGGTGGCGTTTGTATACGAGCAGGACGGTGTGTATTTTATGGGTCTGTCCACTTCGCCTGATATGATGCGTGGCTCTCTTCAGAATACTAATTATAACTATACTGAAGGTGCTATGAATTGGGTGGAAGAGAAGCTGAAAGAAATCGGTAAGGATAAAACAGTATTCTTTACGGCACATTTTCCATTGGGTGACTCAAATAATCTTATAAGGGCAAGTAAGGGTGCCGCTGAGATTTCTACGGTGAGATTACTTGATATACTAAAGGATTATCCCAACCTTGTGTATCTTTACGGGCACGACCATGGTTCCAACTTTGCATATATTGACTCTAAAACCGAGGAAAGAGTTACAAGATATGACACAAACGGATATAAAATAGACTAAAAAACGGCTGTTGTCAGCGAAAATGTTTCAAATTCGCTGCAACAGCCATTTTTTAATCGTTGTCAAGCTTTATTGCATTGATATAATCCTTTGGAGTATATCCGTAACGATTTTTAAAAATACGGAAAAAGTGGGGAATGTTAGTAAAACCGCACCGCTCTGCTATTTCATATATTTTCATATCGGGATTAAGCTTCATGAGATTACGAGCCTTTTCAAGGCGTGCCCAAATCAAGTCTTCCTTGGGGGATGAATGGAAAAATTGAGAATAATACTTGAATCCTTGAGTTCGTGAAAATCCATATTTCTTTAAAAGAGATTCAAATTCAGGCGGTGAGGTAATATCGGATAAAAAATCAGTTCTGAGAAGAGTCATTCTGTTTTTTATATCCGATGAGCTGTATAAGTTTACTGAAGGATTGGTTCCCTTTGCAATAGCCACAATTAAATCCAGAATGCGTGCCTTTATTGATATCTCATAACCATACTCCGCTAAGGAGTTTTCGTGGCATATACTGAATAGAATGTTGTTGATTTCATCACAATTGTTGGGGAAAATAACCTTGTCAAGCTTGATGTTAAGAAATGAGAACAATTCGTCGGGAGCGTTAAAGCCTATATAGCTGTTAACAAATCCTTTCAAAGTCATATAGTCGTGAGCAGTTCCGCGTTTATAAAGAATACAGGCACCTGCACCGTATTCCTTTCCGGAAACCACAACAGGACCTTGAAAATACAAAAAAGCATACTGTGGCAAAGCCCATTGAAAATGAAGCCTTCGTGGTTCTGCCACATTGTAGCCTGCGTTCACAAAAGAAATACTGTTCATAAAATCACCCAAAACCATTTTATCATACGACGGACAAAAGTGCAAGAAAAAAGTACATCAAGTGATTGATTAAGGGAAAATATATTTATATAATGATATTGTAGATATATTTGGAGGGGTACAAAATGAAAAGATTAGTTTCAGTTTTATTAACAGTGATTATGATTTTATCACTATTGCCTGTTGTGAGCTTTGCTGAAACAACAACTATGTCAGTTGCCGCAACAAAAGCATTTAGCTGGAATTACACTACTAATGCGCAGAACGGAGGCTTGCCCACATCCGTAAGCTGGGGCGACTACAGAGCGTGCTTTATGACCTTTGAAATTCCAGCGGAGGTACTCGAGCATAAGGGGCAGGATGCTTTGATTGTAGCAACACTCAAAGCCGACATGACCTTTAATAACGGCAGAGTGTCGGGACAGGCACCTGTTGTAACAATTATTGAGGCTGACGGAGAAGCTATAAACGGAGCTTCGCTCTCGGGAGGTAGCAGTACAAGTGAGGCTTTGAAGAAAGCATGGGAAGGCGGACAGGTTTTAGGTGAATTTGACACCCTGACAGAAAATGTGTCCCCTCAGCTTGATATTACAAGTATTGTAAACGAGGGCAAAACAACTCTCGGTTTATACATTACCTGTCGAAGCGAAGAGGGATATTATAAAACAAACGGTATTGTTAATTTTAATTCGCCTGTTCTTACAATTACAGCAGGGGAAAAGGATGAAGAGTTTTATTTGAATAATATAGTCATTCCCTACAACATGGAGTCAGGCTATGCTCTGCCTTCTGAGGTTTTGGGACAGAGTATTAAATGGAGCGAAAATGTAATTAATGAAACAGATAAAACTATATATAAAACTTTAACAGCAACAGTTAACGGCAAGAGCAAGGATTTTGATGTTATGATAATGAGTAAAAATGAAAACTACATATTGGCATATACAACAGCGGATGCTGCTGTTTTAGGAAAAAGCATGCACCTGGCTCTCAAAGGTGAGGATGGCTGGGAAAAGCTTAATTTTGGTATAGGCGTACTTTTTGCAAAGGCTGATCTTGATGACGGAACAGCTGCAGGCACAACAAAGGTGCTTGAAGAACCTTATATTTACAGAAAAGACAATGGTAAAATCGGTGTTGCAGCAAGATGTACAACCGATGCAGGAGTGAGGGATGAATTCCTTACATTATGGGAAACAGATAATCTTGTTGATTTTGAAATGGTGGGTACAGCCGAAACTGTTGAAGGCTACGACACCGTTGACAGAATAGCGGTTGATGAATTTTCGGATGCAAGCTGTATTTTCCCTGTTACAGACAGTGAAATGGACTACCTTGCAAAAAAATTAAGAGAAGTGAAGAACGTTTCTGTTGACCCCATAAATGTGAATGTAAAGCAGGGTGAGAAAATTACAGAGCTTCCCTCACTTACCGCAAACTATTCCGACGGTTCAACGGCACAGATTCCCGTAGAATGGGACAAAGATGATTTGAATGCTGTTGACGTTACAAAAATGGGTGCTTACACTGTTTTGGGCAAGGCTGCTGTTGCAGAATATCCCAGCCCAATGTTTTATGGTGAAGCTGACCCCATGGCAATAAAATATAATGATAAATACTATTTTATTGCAACTAATGAAACAGGCGGACAGGTTGACTTATATATCCGTGAAAGCGACACCTTGGAAGGCTTGCAAAATGCGGAAGAGGTGCTTATTTTCAAGCACACTTCATCAGGTGACCATTCAGGCTGTAACTGGGCGCCTGAGCTTCACGTAATAGGCGGAGATTTATACTGTCTGTTTGCATCAAGTACAAACGGCAGATGGAGTGCAGTTCAGTCAAGAGTTATGAAATGTACCGGTGACCCCATGAATATAAATGACTGGGAAGCACCTATAAGAGTTACAAGAAAAGACGGCAGCAATCTTATAAACGAGGGTATTACCCTTGATATGACATATTTTGAAGCTGCGGGTAAGCATTATTATGTTTGGGCAGAAAGACCCATCACAAGCCTTGGTAACGGTAACAGCTACCTTGTAATTGCCGAGATGAATCCTTCTGACCCCACAAAAATAACAAGCGACCCTGTTATTATACGTATTCCTGATTTTGGCTGGGACAGAAATTCAACAACAGTTGACGAAGGTCCTTTTATGCTCAAGCACGACGGAAAGCTGTTTTTGACCTTCTCCGGTGCAGGTACTAACCATACATACTGTGTGGGTCTTCTTACTGCTGATGAAGGTGCTGATTTACTTGATGTAAACAGCTGGCATACAACAGGCTATCCCATACTTGCAAGTGACCATGTGCCCGGACAGGTTGGCCCCGGTCATAATGCCTTCACACGTGATGAATACGGCAGAGATGTTCTTGTTACTCATATGCGCCCCAACAACGGCACAAGAAGTGGTACTATGAGAACCGTGCACTATGCTTTCGACGGTACACCTGTGCTTTATATGACCGCGGAAAGATATTTAAAGAGTGAATACAGAGACGTTACTGCAACTATATATGTCCGTGGCGAAAACACTACAGATGAAGAGTTTGAAATTGAATCAATTATTAACGGTATTGAAATACCAAATTCCGACAACGTAAAAGGACATGTTAATCTTCCTTTAGAGGTTGATGGTGCAAAGCTCTCTTGGACAAGTGACAATGCTGCAATAACAAATGACGGTGTTGTAACAAGAGGCGAAATAGATAAAAAGGTTACACTTACCGTAGTTGCAGAAAAGAATGGTCTTAAGAGAGAAAGAGAAATTGAGCTTATCGTTAAAGCAAAGCCCGAAAAGAAGGAAAAGGTTGGTTATATCTACGCATATTTCCGTGGCGGTGTAAACGGTGAGCAGGAGGTTCAGCAGATTCATTTAGCCATCAGTGACGACGGACTTAACTGGCGTGATTTGAACGGTAATCACCCGGTATTGGTGTCGGATATGGGCACTAAGGGACTTCGTGACCCGTATATTATCCGTTCTTACGAGGGCGACAAGTTCTACTTAATGGCAACTGACCTTGATTCAAACGGTGGTTTGTGGAACGATTACGGAACTAATGGAAGCAAAAGCTTAATGTTCTGGGAAAGTGACGATTTAGTTAACTGGTCAGAACAAAGAATGATTAAGGTAAGTAACGAAAATATGGGATGTACCTGGGCACCCGAAGCAATTTATGATGAAGAAAACAAGCAGTATGTTATTTACTGGTCTTCCTCCGACATGACAAACGATGGCAAAAAGAGTGTTTACTATGCCACAACACGTGACTTTGTTACATTCAGTGAACCTAAGGTGTTTGTGGACGGAAGCAAGAGCTTTACAGTTATTGACACGAGCATGGTAAAGGGCAGTGACGGAAGATACTACCGCTTTACAAAGAGAGAAGACAACGTAAGCGTATTCATGGAAGTAAGTGACTCTGTTTTAGGTGAGTACACCCGTGTGGGCAGCAACATTGAAGGTATATACGGTGTTGAAGGCCCTGCAATTTTTGAAATGATTGACGGAAAGTATTGCTTAATGCTTGACGGCTACAGAACACCCAACAAGGGCGTGGGCTTTTTCCCGCTTATATCTGAAGATATTGCATCAGGTCAGTTTACACGTCTTACAGAGGGCTTTAAAATGCCTACAGGTGCAAAGCACGGCGTTATGCTTACTGTTACACAGGACGAATACGATGCAATAATGGAAAAGTGGGGACCTTATCCCGATGACGATACTGTTTTAGAGTATAATTTTGACGGAGAAGAGGAAAACATTGTTCTTCATGGTAACGCTACTGTGAAAGACGGTGTTTTAACCCTTGACGGAAGCACAGGTACATATGCTTCATTAGGAAGAGGCATTCTGGACAGAAGAGAAAACTTTACTGTATCCATGGATGTTTTAAGCAAGATGGAATCGGGCTTCTTCTTTACCTTTGCAATAGGCAACGATACAAGCGACTATTTGTATCTCAGAATAAGAGGAAACCAGGCAACCTTGTCTCAGACAATTTCAGGTAACAGATACGAAAGACAGATTAACTACACACCTGATGTGGACCTGAACGAGGATTGGCATAACTACACAATGGTGGGAGAAAACGGAACTCTGACATTATACATTGACTATGCAAAGGTAGGCAGCGTGGATGGTGCATACACTCTTTATCACTTAGGTGAGGATCTCCCCGTAAATTTGGGTAAGTCCACTTTCTCTGCTGATGCATACTTTAACGGAAGCTTTGATAATATTAAAATATTTAACCGTGCTCTTGCAGAGGAGGAGGTTATAGGCATGAGTAATGCAGAAGAATTATTTAATAAAGATGTTGACAATATAAAATTTGTTACTCCCAATGAAACAACTGCAGACCTTATGTTACCTGAAACGGGAGAAAAAAGCGGATGCAAGATAGAATGGAGGTCTTCTGACCCAAATGTAATTACACATAAGGGTGTTATTACAAGAGGTGATACAGATAATACTATTACAATGACAGCAACCTTTACTCTTGGTGAACTGACTGCAGAAAGAACCTATGAATTCACTGTTCTTAAAAAGGAAGAGGATAGTGCATATCTTTTTGCATACTTCACCGGTAACAGTGCGAACCAGGAAAGACTTTTCTACGGTGTAAGCCGTGACGGCTATAATTTCCGTGCGTTAAATGGTGGTAACAGCGTTTTAACAAGTGATCTTGGAACAGGCTGTATCCGCGACCCCTTTATCATGAAGGGCGAGGATGGCTATTACTATATTATTGCAACAGATATGCAGTCCTCTTTAGGTTGGGCAAGTAACTATGCAATAGTGGTTTACAAAACACCTGACCTTATTAATATTGTTGATAAGGAATGGATAAATTATCGTAATTTCCCCACATCTGCTGGTTGTACCCGTGCATGGGCACCTCAGGCAATCTGGTGTCCTGAAAAAAATGCATACATGATTTATCTTGCGTTAAGCATTCCCGGAACGCCCTACGGAACAATAATGTATCGTAACTATGCAACAGATTTGTGTGATGCATCCACATACACAGACGTTGAGCTTATGCTTGATGAGCCTGCCGGTACAAACGCAGGTGCTATTGATGGCGATATTATTTACGATAAGTTCCATGATGAATACATCATGTATTACGACGGCAAGAGAGTTTCAACAAGTAAAACTATAAGCGGCACATGGACACATGCTGAAACAAAGTATGATGACGGACAGGTTCCCATGTACACCGAAGGCGGTGTAGCCATGGGTGTTGAAGGAAGTAATATCTGGAAGATTATTGGCGAAGATAAATGGGTTATAGCAGCAGACGGCACACCTTTTAACGGAGGCTGCTACGCTCTTGTAGAAACCACTGATTTTGAAAATTACAATCAGCTTTGGGCTTCTAAGGGCGAATTTTCTTTCGACTTTACACCTCGTCACGGTTATGTAATTCCCATTTCCGAAAGAGAGCTCAATAATCTCTTTGAAAAGTATGGAAAAATTGACCTTCCGACTAATGAAAGCAAAACCTATCAGCTTAATGTTGACATCAAGGAAAAGGGCGTTGACATTAATCCTGATATGTATGGCGTATTTTATGAGGATATCAACTATGCAGCTGATGGTGGCTTGTATAGTGAGGTTGTAGAAAACCGCTCCTTCGAGGCAGCACACTGTAACCCTGACAGAGGTGAGGTGTATACAAAAATTCCTTCGTCAGCATGGAGTATATCCGGAGCTACAGCAGAATATCTTTCGGATAATCCGTTAAATGAGAATAATACAACTTATATCCGTCTTAAAACTAAGAAGGGTAACACTCTTTCCAACGAATGCTATGGAGGCTTTAGTGCAAAAGAGGGCGAAATTTTTGATGTGAGCTTCTTTGCAAGAGGTGAATATAACGGAATTGTAACAGTTTCAATAGTTGACGGCGACAATATTTTAGGCTCTTGTGATATAGCTGTTGATTCTGATGAGTTCAAAAAGTATAAAAACACTCTTCTGGTAGAAACCGCTTCGAAAAAGGCAAGCGTAAAGCTTTCCTTCCAAAGCGAGGGCACAATTGACCTTGATATGATTTCTGTTATGAGTCAGTATACTTTTAACGGCAGAAATAATGGCTTGAGAAAAGACCTTGTTCAGATGCTTTATGATTTACATCCTGCATTCATGCGTTTTCCCGGCGGTTGCGTGGTAGAAGGCTATTATCTTGACAACCGCTACGACTGGAAGGCATCTATTGGTCCTGTTGAAGAACGAAAAGAAAACTGGAACCGCTGGCAAACAGGCAGTAACGCATACGATTATTGCCAGACCTTAGGTCTTGGTTTTTACGAATATTTCCTTCTTTGTGAGGATATTGGCGCAAAGGCTTTGCCGGTTGTAAGCGTTGGTATCGGCTGTCAGTATCAGTCGGGCGAGGTTTCCAGTTGGGAAGATTTATATAACGTTTACATCCAGGATGCAATCGACTTGATTGAATTTGCAAATGGTGACCCCGAAACTAACAAATGGGCTGCAATCCGTGCCGAAATGGGACATCCTGAGCCCTTTAATCTTGAGTATCTGGGAATAGGTAATGAGCAGTGGTATACAGCTGCAAACCGCTTCTTTGAACGTTACGAAGCTTTTGAGGAAGAAATTCATAAGCTGTATCCCGACATTAAGCTTATAAGCACATCCGGACCTTCTTCGGATGGAACACATTATGATAATGCGTGGAATTGGCTTAAAACTCATAATGGTGAAGAAAACTTTACATATGCTGTAGATGAGCACTATTATCGCACACCTGAGTGGTTCCTCTCTAACGTTAATCGTTATGATAAATATGACAGAGAAGGCTTCAGCGTTTTTGCAGGTGAATATGCAGCTAATGGTACATATGGTAACACATTATATTCCGCACTGGCAGAGGCAGCTTATATGACAGGTCTTGAAAGAAATGCCGACATAGTAAAGCTTGCGAGCTATGCACCGCTTCTTGCAAAAACAGGATATAATCAGTGGTCACCTAACCTTATATGGTTTAATAATATGGGTGTTTATGGTTCACCCGATTACTACGTACAGAAAATGTTCGCAGAGCATAACGGTAGCTATACTGTTAAAAACGAGCTGGAAGAGAGCGGTAAGCCGATTTATAATGTAGGTGTAGGCACCTGGTCTACAGCGGCACAGTTTAAGGACATTACAGTAGAGGATATTGCAACAGGGGAAGTTGTTGATGTAGCGGTTGAAAAAAACACAACCGGAACATGGACTGTTACAGATGGCGTTATAGCCCAGAGCGATACAAGCGTTAATGGTGCTTTCAGATTAGGTGAAGTGCCCTTTGAAAACTACATTTTAAAGCTTAAGGCAAAGAAAACGGCGGGTAATGAAGGCTTCCTTATTCCGGTGCAATATACTGACAGCAATAATTATATTTTCTGGAATATTGGTGGCTGGGGTAACACAAGCCATGCTGTACAGAGAGTTGTGAACGGCAGTAAGAGCACACTGACAAGCAATGTTTTAGGTGGGGTAAATTCCAATGAATGGTATGACATTTCAATCAGGGTAGAAGATGATTGGATGCATTGCTATATCAATGATGAACTTATCCATTCTGTAAATATTGCTCTTCACACAAGTGATGTATATTCAACAGTTTCCGTTGATGAACAGTCGGGTGATATTATTGTAAAGCTGGTTAACGTGGCAGAAAAAGAGGCTATGGTTAACATCAACATAGAAAATGCAGACTATATTGCTCCTGATGCAACTGAAATTATTTTGACCGGTAGCAACAAAGGCGCAAGAAATTCTCATGACAATCCCTTGAATGTAACAGATGTTCATGACACATTCAGCGGTGCATCAGACAGCTTTACTTATGAGCTTGATGCATTGAGCTTTGTGGTGTTAAGACTTCATACAGCGAAAAGCTACGTTGAAGATATAGAAACTGTATTTGTAAAGGCTTCGGAAGAATTGCCCGAAAAAGTTCTTGTAACACTTAGTGACGGCAGTAAGGAAGAGCGATTTGTAACATGGGATAAGGAAAGTGCAGGAATGTACTACTATGGCGGATTGTTCAATGTTGAAGGAGAAGTAGAAGGTACAAGCATCAAAGCCACAGCAACTGTGGAAATTGTCAAGGGTGGCAGAATTACCTTTACTGATAAAAACAGTGCAATAGTATATGCCGAGAATGAAGCAACTGTAAAAATCGCTGTGTTTGACCAAGCAAATGTTCTCGTAAGTGTAGAAACAAAGACTGTAACAGGCGAGAACGAAATTAAATTCACACCTCCTGCGAAGGGCCGTGTAAAGGTTATGCTTTGGGATAACGAAATGTTACCGCTGTGCGAAGCTTGCGAAAAAGAATATTAATAAATCATCTGACAATACATCTTTGAACGAAGTACTTAGCAATGTACAACAAAGAAAGGTGATAAAACAACATTGAGGGGTGTTAAGATTACATTTACAGTGATTTTATTGTGTGGTAAAATTGTTATGTAAAACACAATATCCTTTGGATTTTAAAAGTGCGTGTTGAACAATCACCGAAAGATATTTACGGTCAGAGCAAACAGCTATTCGGCACACTTTTTAAAGAGTGCTGAATAGCTGTTTTAAAATATTCCTGTACAAACATGGGGGGAAGGAAATGATTAAAAAAATAATTTCTTCATTTATGATTGCAATAATGATGACAGCTATGCTGTCGGGTTGTGCAGTTGAGAACAGTGAAAGGGTATCCGGAGTAAATACTATTTACATTGGAACTCATGGCGTGGGGGACGATCCGAGATATAAAAACCCTGTCACGGGAAAGAGCAACCTGCCCTTTGCACAAGAACAGGCAGCGCTTCATTCTCTTGAGGTTGTTCGGGAAAAATATGGGGTTGATATTCAATGGGTAACCTGGCCCAATTCATCCGGTCAGGACATTTTGCAAAGTGTTCTTGCAGGTGACCCTATCTGCCATCTGGCAAACATAACAACGGGTAGCATGGCAAATGTGCTTGGACAAAACGTTCTGCAATCCTTAGACCCGTACATGGATATTTTTGGAACAGCGGAAACAGAATGGATGCTCCGCCCTAAAATGTACGGTGATTATTATTTCTTTAGTCCCAGTCCGGCAGGTATTAGTGACTGGCCGTTGTGTTATAATGCAACAATGATTGAAGAGATTCCTGATTTAAAGGATGAAAATGGTAACACACTGTATCCATACACGCTCTACAAGCAAGGTAAGTGGACATGGAGTGTTTTTGAGGATTACCTTGAGAAAATACAAACCTATTACAAAGGAAAAAAATCAGCGGCAGGCAGAGAAATTGTGCCTTATGACACTAATTATATGCATTTGTTGCAAATGGGACTCCATTCTAATGGTGCACACATATTCGACGGAAACACCTTAGGTGTAGATACTCCGGAAGCAATTGATGCGGCAGAATACCTCATTGACCTTATGCACAGAGATTTAATTCGTTGCAGTGCTGCAGAATACGGAAAAAGTAATAATAACGGAAACTCAAGAACAAACAATACCTTTGAAGCAGGTGAGTGCGTTTTTACAAACGGCGCAAGATGGCGAATGGGTGGAATGAGCACTACTCTTGCAGAACGAGGTGAGAGTATGGGTATCATTTTCTTCCCAAGAAGTGACAGAATTCCTTACGAGGGGGATTATGTTCCCGGTGCAACAGAGTATAGTATTCCTATTCCTGCTGTAGACAGTATGGCGGTGCTTAAAGGGTATTCAGAGGAAGAATCAAGGCTTGCAATAAATGCCTTTATTACATATTCAACTGAAATTAACAAAACTCTTGCAAGAGTTGATACTATGGCTGAATATAAAGACGCAATGCTGGAAACAGATGCATTGGGTATGGGTATTGACATTTTTCATCCCGTAATAGGTGATGGAAACCTTGAAATCTTTGAAACTATGGTTAACGCAAAGTGTAACGAAATTGGCGAGGTAATGAATCTTTTTGGTCCCTACAACATGGAAATTTTCGGAAAGGCAGTATACGGCTTGGACAACTCGCCTTCGTATACCATAGCATTAAAATCTAAGATGAATGGAATTTACGACAGAATAGATTTTGTTGCGAAAGCTTTGGAAACGGAAGATGCTGTTGATAATGTTGCTCCTGCCATAAATCAGACAGACTATACAATACCTATTGTTTTCCCTGTAGGAACAGTGCCTGAAACTATTGCATGGGAAGAAATACTGACTATTAGTGATAATGTTGACGGGGCTTATGAGTTCAAACGGGAGAATGGTGAAATGCTTATGAAAGCAAATCCTCCTGCCGAAGCTGACGAAGAACATGATTTTGAAGAGGGTAAGCTTTTTATACAGGTGGATTCAGTGGATTTCGAAAAAGCAGGATGCTATGAGGATTCTGTTGTGGTGAAGGCTACAGACCGATACAATAACACTGCTGAGAAAAAGTTTACTGTTTATGTTTATGATGAGGATAATACAATTCCTCCTATCCTTGAATTGAAAGAGGAGCTGCCTTCACTTCCGTTGAACACGGACACATCCACAGTAAAATGGGCAGACCTTTTTACTGATAAGGCTGAAGATATAACCGGAATTGATTTAAGTGCACTTGTAAGTGCTGATGTAACTAAGCTCGATGTGACTCTCAAGGGCGTTTATCCTGTAACTATTCATGTAACAGATTTTGCAGGCAATAGAACCGAAGTGGAAAGCTTTATAGAAATCAGTTGAACAGTTTAAATGAATGCAATTAATTGCCGGGGGGATAGATTTTTCTTTGGAGTAAACACAAAGAAAAATTTGTGCCCGCCGGTAATTTTTTGTTGAAATGCATGAAGAAAGATTGTATAATTTAAAGGGTGGTGATCATATGGGCTTTACAGATGGAGTAAGACATACAGGGATAAATATCCTTGACGAAAGAACAAAGCTCTTGCCGATATATTTTCATTCGGTGGGACATTATCCAAGGCATGGTCACGCATTGCGCTTAGAGGGATTTGGGCAACATCAAATGGCGGTGTGTGTGTCCGGTTGTGGTGTTTTTTCGATTGACGGTAAAGAGTTTGACATTAAAATCGGCGACGCTTTCTATTTTAACCCAAAAATCACACATGAGTACTATCCGATAACCAGGGACTGGACATTACTTTGGGTGGTTTTTGACGGCAAAATGGCTTATGATGTAGCCGAATATTTTAAATTGGATGAATACTCTGTGTGGCATGTTGAAGAAGATGAGAGAAAAAGGTTAGAGGTTATCTACGAGCATATTTATGATACTTATACGAGTAATGAAGAATATGATTTTTGCCTGACAATGGATGTTCTTGAAATTTTAGATATAGTAAGCAGATGTACAAGAGTTAAAAGCAAGTATCATAATGAGTCAGGTGATAATAAAAAAGGAAGTTTTACTCCCGTAATTGATTTTATTAAAAAGAATTATGCAACAGAGCTGTCATTGGATGACCTTGTTAAAAAAAGCAGGCTGTCGAAAAATCACTTTACAAGGCTTTTTAAAAAAGAGTATGGTGTAACTCCAATGGTATATCTTAATCGTTACAGGATAAGTGTTGCAAAGTTTTTGCTTACCACAACCATTGAAACTGTTGACCAAATCACCCGCAGAACGGGCTTTCATGACACCAGCTATTTTTGCTCAGTGTTCAGAAAGTTCGAAGGATGTTCTCCGATACAGTACAGAGACAAACACAAAGGTGATAATCTAATATAAATGGTTGATAAAATCTCATTTACAGTGATTTTGTTGTGTGATAATATTATTCTATAAGGTAAAGCCTTATAGAATATTTTTTTTGTGAGGGGAAAATCATGAAAAAGCTTATTAGTTTGATTGTGGTGTTAGCTATGATGTTTTCGTGCATTCCGACACATCTGACTGTTTTTGCAGATGAAGAGGGTATTGTGCTGAATGCGTCTAAATCAATAACATCAAATGTTAACACGAAGACAGTGACGGATACGTTTTCGGCGAGCTATGATGCGCATTCGCTTTACGTGTATCACTCAAACTGGAACCAAAGAAATGCATATGTTGGTTTTGATTTAAAAAATGCATTCACAGAGGAACAGCTTGGGGTGGAGTATGCCGTAAAGAAGGCTACGGTTACCGTTAACTGTGTTGAAGCAGTGACAGTAACAGACCCTGTGGTGGCACTTGTGGCTATAGACAATACAAAATGGAATGAAAGTGCATATACTGAGACAGCTGTACTTAATCTTCCTGCGTACAATATCGTAACGCAAGCATCAAACATTCCTGAGGGCATGGTCATTCTTGACGAGGTTAGCGTTACAGGCAAGGGTTTGTATGAATTTGATGTAACAGAATATGTTAATGAAAACTATCGTGAACTGGTTAACGATGGTATTTCCTTTGCTCTTGTAAATATCACACATGTTGCACATGTAGGGCATCATGAACTCATAAAGGTATTGTTTGAAGGTAAGAACGGAAGCGTTAAGCCCTCCCTTACCATTGAAATGGCAGAGCAGGCAATTGTTAATCTCAGCTTAAAGGGTGAGGATGGCAAAGAGCTTGGCGGTAAAGTGATAGAAAGACTTGCCGCAGGCGGAAAATACATTCCTTCCGACGAAGATGCTCCTGCTGTTATAACGGAGGATGGTAAGCTTTATGTCCGCGAAGCATTAAATGAAATTACTTTGGCGTTAGGCGAAAATACTGTTGAAGTGCGCTATACTGTGGAAGAAATGGAAAAACTCATAAAGAGTGAGCACTTATTCTCGGTAATTGACGGAGATGAGCCTGTGCTTCCTAAGAAAATGGAAGCTCTTTTAAGCGACGGAAAAACAACTGTTACAGTTGATGTTAAGTGGGAAAAGCTTGATGGTATGACTTACAAAGCAAGCTGTAACGATATTTCCCTTGAGGTAGAGTTTGAAGTGTTGCCTTCTGAAGGTAAAGGTGATACATTCCTCGGCGCAGGCGATGCCAACGGTGCTATTTTCTCAAACTATAATAAGCTTAATAACATATATGGCGCAGGAAATGTTGTGTTTGACTGCGAATTTACGGTTACCGAGGGCGGAAACAAGCTCATCAGCTACGGTAATGAGCAAACAGGAGATTTCGGAAACGCTGCTGCTCTTTTGAGATACATGAATGTTGATGTGTTTGAATATTACAACAACGGCTGGAAGACAAGTAGTGTAGCGTGCGAAACAGGAAAGACCTACAACCTTCGTACAGCCTTTAACATGACAAACAGAACCTACAGAATGTACATTGCAGGCGAAGATGGAATTTACAAAGAGGTAACCGACGGAGATGCAGCTTTCCGTGGCGGCATTGAAACAGTTGACCGCTTTTTCTTCCACGGTAGCGGTATTTTAAATGACAATTCTGTTATAAAGAGCCATAATGAGAGCTGGGTAGACGGATTTACATACCTTACAGTAAACTATGTTTATGATGGTAATAAGGTTAACAGCAAAACCTTTAAATGGGGCACAGGCACCTCCTACACAGAAAAGGTAAAGGTAATTGGTGACGGAGAAAAGGTTTATGCAATTTCTGATTTTGATGTTTTGCCTGTAAAGGATAATGTAACAGGCGACTATGACAGCTTTGATATTGAAGTGGATGTTGTTTCTGCAACCGTAAGCGAAATAGAAGAAATCAACCTCGTACAGGGAGATGCATCTATTATTCTTGTGCAGGAAGTAGAAGTGACCTTTGGAAACGGTGAGACCACTATTTACCCTGTAGTATGGAATACAGATGATGTTGACACAGATACTGCAGGAGCATACATTGCAAAAGGCTTAATTGAAGAACTACAGCTTGAAGCTGAATGCGTTGTAAACGTGAAGGCTGTTGAAAACATTGAATACACACCTGACAGTAACACCGTTGTTACAAATAACGGTGGCTGGAACTGGTATGTTGAGCCCTCCGGTACACACATTGAGCCCGGTGATAGTTTAGCAACGCTTTTTGAAAGCGGTGTGTATTCTTCAAATAACGGCTATAAATTTAAAGAAGATAAAACATATATGGGCTGGGTTGAAGATGGCGGCGACGTTGTTGTTTCTTCCCTTGACCACAACACAAATGAGCACAAAAGGGTTGTAATTCACGAAAAGCTGGAAAGTGACGACCATAACAACCCTGCAGTAATAGTTCTTCCCGATGGTAGAATTATGGCTGTGTACTCAATGCATACAAATGAGCCTTACATGTACTATCGTGTTACAAAGAACCCTGAGGATATTTCTGAATGGCACGACGAGCAGTTCTATTACTGCTATACAGAGGTTGAAAATGCAACCTACAACGCAACCTATCCTTCGGTATTTGCAGTGCACGATGATTGCGGCATTGAAGGCAACGACGTAATTTATATGGGCTGGAGAGGCGTTCACTGGAAGCCTACTTTAGCCAAGTTCTCCATTCCTGATGAAAACGGTGTTATGGAAACTGTTATGGGCCAGACCCAGTTTGCAAATACAACATATAAGAATAATACCAAGGGCGATGGTGGCGCAAGAGACGGCAGCAGAAGACCCTATACAAAGTACGACTACGATGTAGAGAGAAATAAAATCTACATGACCTTTACTGCTACACATCCCGACAACGATACAAGAAATCACATTTATTATGTTGAGCTTGACATTGCAGACCAGAATCTTTACACCTCAAGCGGAAGATTCCTTCAGCCCCTTCCTTTTGAAAACAAGGCAGAATATGCTACCCAGGGTGCTAACGGAACAAGTGGTCAGTGGGGTATTGTAACTGTTGACCTTGTTGGTGCTTTTCCTGAGCTTCTGGTGTTCGACGCATCTGAGCAGACAGGTCAGAGCTTTAACCCCTCTTACGGCCTTGTTGAACGCCGTGGCTGGACATGGGACATTGCCCACAACGAAAAGGGCGAGCCCTGTATTGTTTACGTTGATATTACAGCAACACCTCCCGGAGAAGGCGGCAAGCTGCCCGACTGGTATGTTGCTCCCGGTGACGATAATACCGACCCTGAGCATGCTACAAGAGCACATCATTATTATTGGTATGCTCGTTGGGACAAGGAAAAGGGCGAATGGGTAAAAACCTTCCTTACATATGGCGGCAAGTGGTGGCATCAGAACTACACACAAGAGCGCTGCTACTCAGGCGGATTAACATTTGACCACAACTACCCCGGCAATGTAATTTTCCTTTCCATTCCCACTTACGGAAAATACGGCGAAATTTTTGAAATTTTCCGTTGGGAAAGCGATGATGACGGTGAAACCTGGACAAAGAGAGAGGCAATAACCAAGGATTCGCCCACACCTAATGCAAGACCCAATGCAATTTACAACTATAAAATGGACGAGGACGGCAAAAACCTCGGTCCCAGACTTCTTTGGAAGAGTGGCGAGTATCGTTACTGGCTTAACTATGAGTATAAGACAGGTGTATGGACCGACTATGCGGCAGATGGCTTTATAACACAGGACGACCCCGAAATGTTTGCAGACTTTGCACTTTTGGGCGAGGACGGAGAAAAGCTTGACGCACTTCCCGTTGGTGAAAATGTATGCTTAACTGCAAAGTTTACAATTTCAAACATTTCCATTGGTGACGGCAGTGCAAAATTAGCCTTTGCTCATTATTCCAAGGATGGAGTGCTTAAAAAGTTCGAATCTATGGACTCTGTTATTCCTGCAAGAAGTGTGCCTCAGATAGGTGTTGTAGGTGCACCGAAAAAGACACCCGACGGCACATATTCGCCCTGGGCAGATGTTGATAACCGTTCAACCATGGGTGATAGTGAAGTGGTTGAAGAGATGGAATATACCACAGCAATTGAAGAGGGCGACAGAATTACCCTCTTTGCATGGGGTGCAGGTGTTGAGCACCCGTGGCATCCGTTGTCTGATGTGAACTACTCAATTTCAACTGAAGGCTCAAGAAACCTCTTTACAGAGGACTTCTCCTACGATGGTGAAGAAATCCTTGTACTTGACACCAATACGGACACCTTTAATGGCTGGATTGGTAAAGGATATAACGGAGAAGGCGAGGTTGCCTTTGATGAATACAGCTATGCGGGCATTACAAAGCTTCCCTTCGGCAACACAGGTCTTCACCTTTACAGACGTGGCGGCGAAGGTATTATGGCAAGCCATGCTCTTCCCGACACAAACGGCGAGGATTATACTATTGAGTTTACCCTTAGGTATATTACTGAAATATCCTGGAACAATACCAATAATATAGGCTTTACACTTTCTCACGGAGTGCCTCAGTTCAGAGGCGATGAAGAAAACCCCTCAGCTTATCAGTTCCGTCATAGATCTGAATGGAAGAATGAAAACGGCAGAGGCACATCAATATTCCTGAAAAACTCTATCGCTTTTGATAATGGTGGTGCTATTGGTGTGGCAGGCACAGGCATACCCAGAGATATTGACACAACAAACATGGAACAGGTTGATTACGCAAAGGGTGTTGGCTATTTTGACCCCGAAACACGTACCTACATCCATGACTATAACGATTCTCTTATGGTGGGTGCCCTTTACCATGTTACAGTTAAGGTAAGCCCCTCAAACAAAACTGTTGAAGTATCTGTCAACGACGGCTACAGAACAACAAGTCATGTTGCTGACTACAACAGCAAGAATAGTTACAATTGGGACGAAAATCCCGTTGATACAATTTCCTTCTCTGTTGGTAGTGAAAGATGGGGAGAATTATGTGTTGATGACATAAAGATGTACCTCACTGAAAATAAATAAATGCATTTAATTACCGGTTGAGTAGGTTTTTCATTGGAGTAACCACAATAAAAAACCTACCCATTCCGGTAATCTTTTTAAAACCTGTAAAAAAACAGAATGGAGAATAATTATGTTTAAAATAGCTTTTATAGGAGCAGGCAGCCTTGGATTTACAAGGCAGCTTTTGGGAGATATACTTACGGTGAAAGAATTTAAAAATATTGAAATTGCGTTCACGGATATAAATCCCGACAACCTCAGAATGGTGACAGAGCTGTGTCAGCGTGATATTGATGAAAACGGTCTTGATATAAAAATACAAGCAACTCTTGACAGAAGAGAAGCCTTCCGCAATGCAAAGTATGTTATTAACTGTGTAAGAATAGGCATGCTTGAAGGCTTTGCTACAGATGTTGAAATACCGTTAAAATACGGTGTTGACCAGTGTGTGGGCGACACACTTTGCATAGGCGGCATTATGTATGGTCAAAGAGGTATAGATGCCATGCTCTCTTTTTGTAAGGATATTCGTGAAGTGGCGCATCCTAACTGCATACTTCTTAATTATTCAAACCCCAATGCAATGGTAACCTGGGCATGTAATAAGTACGGCAAGGTACCTACCTTAGGACTTTGTCACGGCGTGCAACACGGTCACAGTCAGATTGCGAAAGCCTTGGGCAGAGATGTTAAGGATGTTGACATTATCTGTGCAGGGCTTAATCATCAGACCTGGTACATAAGTGTAAAGACCGATGGAGTGGAGAGAACAGGTGAGCTTTTTGAGTATATGGAAAAAGCCGACTTTGCAAAAAACGAAAATATCCGTCTTGACGTTATGAAAAACTTTGGATATTATTCCACCGAAAGCAATGGTCATTTGTCTGAGTATTTAATGTGGTACAGAAAGCGCCCCGAGGACATGGAAAAATGGATTAACTTTTCTGACTGGATTCAGGGTGAAACCGCCGGCTATTTAAGAGTGTGCAAGGAAGGCAGAAACTGGTTTGAAACAGATTTTCCCAACTGGATGAAGGGTAAGCCACGTGAGTTTGTTCCCGAAAAACGCTCCAACGAGCACGGCAGTTACATTATAGAAGGTCTTGAAACAGGAAGATGCTATCGTGGGCATTTTAATGTAATGAACAACGGCACCATAACAAACCTCCCCGATGAATGTGTTGTTGAGGTGCCCTGCTATGTTGACTACAACGGTATCAGCGTACCAAAGGTTGGCGATTTACCTTTAGGCTGTGCGGCAATATGTTCTCAAAGCGTGTGGGTGCAGAAGCTCAGCGTTGAAGCGGCAGTAAGTGGCGATATAAACCTTTTAAGACAGGCAGCAATGCTTGACCCATTGACAGGTGCTGTGTGTACTCCCGATGAAATTAAGCAGATGGTTGATGAAATGCTGGTTGCAGGGGAAGAATGGCTTCCTCAGTACAAGGACGAGATTGAAAAAGCAAAAGAGCGCCTTAAAAATAAAAAGGTGCCCTACAGACCCGTAAAGGGCTTTACAAAAAAGGTAAAAACTGTTGAAGAAATGCAAAGTAACGAAAAGAAGTATCGTGCACTTGCAGCGGCGGCAGCTAAAGAAAATGTAAAAGAAGAGGATTATGAATAACCAAAGTAATATTACCTTGGTAGCCTTTTCGTCATACGAAGATGAAGAGCCCGGCGGTTCAAACGGTGATACCAAGGCGACAATCTTTTTCTCCGAAAACGGAAGTTGGGGCGCATTATTCCTTTCGCCTTACAAAAACTCTGTAATGGCTCGCTTTGGCTCGGGACAGTCAAACAACGTGTTAAAGTATATAGGAGGTGAAGAAAAGACGGGATTTTTAGTTACCGCTGCCGTAAAGGACGGAGTAAATGAATATCTTTATGATAATGGCGTTAAGGTTGCGGAAAGCCACAGCAAAAGAGAAAAAACGGCAAACATTAAAAATGTAATGTGTGTAGGCAAAACACCTGCAAGTAAAACGAGCTATTTAAAGGGTGGTATTTCCGAAATACTTATTTATGACAGAAGCCTTTCTGAAGAGGAGATTTCATCTGTTCAATCCTACATGAACATGAAAATGATTTTAGCAACAGTAAACAGTTATGTTGAATTAGGAGAAAAACTTTTAAGCTTGAGCTTCCCGGAAGAGAATACTGTGCTGTCAGGTGGAAAAAAGTATAATATGGATTTTGATGCGAGCAGAGGTTTTGGAGAAATAATTAGGATACAGATTTAATAAACATACATGCAAAATTGAACCCTCTATAGAGAGAGAGTTCCTTGTATTATTCATTAAGTGCAAATACAAATCTGATACGGTAATTGATACAAATTTGTACCATTACCGTATCGTTTTTTTGTGCCGTAAAAAGCCTTGAAAGCTGTTTCTTGTTTTGAATAATTTTTATGTTTTAATTGACAATGGTTATTATAACGGTTATAATAATTAAAAGGGGGTATTATATGAAAAATTCAGCAGATATACGTAAAGAGAATAAAAAGAGAATATATCGTTTTATGTTAAATGGTCAACAGTATACCAAGCAACAAGTGGCATTAAACACGGGGTTAAGTGTTGCAACATGTAATACGCTGCTTAATGAAATGCAAGTGAAGGGGATTGTATCAGGCGAAACCAAAAAATTAGGAGAAGTAGGAAGAAGCTCTGTTCTTTATCAAATTAATGATGAACATGAAAGTTATCTTACGGCATGTTTCTATATTGTGCACGAAAAGAGATATGTGGAATATACAATATTTTCAGCATTGGGAAGGGTTCTTTATCAAAGTGAAGAAGAATATAAGTTTTTAAGTTATGAACTTCTGGAAGAAAGTATCGCCGGCATAATACGGGAATATGCAAATGTTAGTCAGATTATTATAGGAACACCAAGTATAACAGAACAAGGTGTTTTAAAATATAGTGATATACCTGAATTGGAAAATGTTCACATGGAAGAAAAACTATTGGAAAAATTCAACATAGGTGTATCAATTGAAAATGACATGCATTGTATGGCATATGGATATTGCAAGAAAACATGTGCCGAGGATGAAGTGATTTCGCTGGCTTATTACCCAAGTGGTGTTCTTCCCGGAACAGTAACCATCCATAAAGGAACGATTATCAAAGGTGCAAATGGTATTGCAGGAATGGCAGGATTTTTGCCCTATGACATAAATCGCGAAAAACAATCGGAAATATTTAAGTCGGACAAATGTATTCCATTTGTTGCGGTATCGCTTTGTTCAATCATTGCACTTTTGAATCCGAGTAAAGTTGTTTTAAGCGGCGATTTGATTAATGAAAAGATGATGGAAACTGTCAGAAAAATCTGCGAGGAAAATATTCCGAAGGAGTATTTTCCTAAGATGGTAATTAAGGATAGTTTTAAAGAATATTTTTATGAAGGCATGTACCAGATTGCGGTTGAAAAGAAAGAAATCTAATAATACAAAATTTAATTTTATGGAGGAATGACTATGAAGGTAAATGCGAAAGACATGGAGTGGACAAGGGCTCCAAAGGAGTACACTGTCACTGAAAATAAAGTTAAAATGATTACAGAACCGTTTACCGACTTGTGGCAAAGAACATATTATCATTTTCGTAATGATAACGCACCTGTGTTGCAGCTTGCCACAGATGAAAAGTATTTTTCTTTTGTGGTTAAAACAGAATATGACATGAAGGTACGTTATGACCAAAGTGGAATTGTAATGTATTTAAACAGTGATAATTGGCTTAAAGCTGCTATGGAATATGAAAATGATAAAATACAGCGATTAGGATGCGTAGTAACGAATAATGGCTATTCAGACTGGTCCTCTGTGGATGTAGATACATCTGTCAAATCAATGTGGTTCCGTTTTAGCAGAAGAGATAATGATTTCTGCATTGAAAACTCCACAGATGGTAAGGATTTTAAACAAATGCGCATATGTCACATGTTTAATCTGGAAGACACCATTCGATTTGGAATATATGCATGTAGTGCAGAAAATTCTTCCTTTGAGGCGACTTTTACCGACATGGAAATTACAGAATGCAAATGGCTTTCTCATGATGGACAAGCGCCGGATGAAGAAGAATAAGATAATATTTTTATAATAAAAGGAGATAAAGGTATTATGGAATTTAAGTGGTTAAACGAAGGCATTATAAATAAGACAGACGGAAGAATTGAGATTATGGCACCTGCTCAGACAGATTTCTTCTGTGGCAGCATTGATGAATGTGAGGAGGGATTTCTTCCTGAGTCGCTTTGTAACGCTCCCTATTATTATACAGAGGTAGAAGGGGATTTTGTGCTTAAGGTTAAGGTTTCCCACGAATTTAAGGATACTTACGATTCTGCTTCCGTAATGGTGATGAAGGATTTGACTTGTTGGGCAAAATGCTGTTTTGAATTAACGGATTTTGGCACACATGCTGCTGTAAGTGTGGTGACAAAGGGAGATTCTGACGATGCTAACGGATGCAACCTTGAAGGCAACACCGCATGGCTTCAGATTTGCAGAGTTGGCAACAACTTTGCATTCCACTACTCTATGGACGGCGACAACTTTTATATGATGAGATATTTCCATCTTCCGGCAGAGCCTGTCATAAAGGTTGGTCTTTTGGCACAGGCTCCTGTAGGGAATGGCGGCATCAGAGTTTATGAAAACCTAAGTATCGAGAAAAGAACTGTAAAAAATATACGTGCAGGTAAATAATTCTATTTAACAAAGTTCAAATTATATGTTTTATCAAACAAATTAGTTTGTAGATTTTACAATGCAAATCCTGATTTGACGAGGTGTTACAATGATCAGAATAGCGACAAATGGTGACAGTCGTATTTTAGCGGAAATGGCTGTTCAGATGTGGAATAGTCATACTGTTGATGCATTGGAAGCAGAGTTTGTTGAAACACTTAACGACAAGCAATCTGTGTTTTTTATCAAGTATATAAATGATTTGCCCGTAGGATTTGCACAATGCGGTTTGAGAACTGACTATGTTGAAGGCACAGAAAGTTCTCCTGTGGGTTACCTGGAAGGCATTTTCGTAAAAGAAGAATATCGAAAGAACGGATATGCAAAAGAACTGCTTTTCGCTTGTGAAATATGGGCAAAAGAAAGTGGATGCAGTGAGTTTGCCAGTGATTGCGAGATAGACAATGTTGATAGTTTCAAATTTCATATGGCAATGGGATTTGATGAAGCAAATCGCATCATCTGCTTCAAGAAAAGATTGTAAACAGTTATTCAAATCCCAATTTAATGAGTGGTTAGCAGAAAAAATGCTCAAGCAGAGGGACAACTTTGCTTGAGCATTTTTTGTTTATAAAAGCTTATTTATAATAACTTTAATTCCACCATCGGCAGGGATAACAGTGCCTGTAAGCTTTGCTTCTTCTAAATATTTAAGGGCAGGGCTATCGGTAAGTATTTTTGGTGTGGTTATAATTTCTCCATCTGATAGGCTTGCGGCGTTGTTTTCAATAAACATGCTACATGGTGCACCTGTAAAATCTGTGCCTTTTAATATGTAGCGGGCAGATAAAGATGTGATACCTTCTGTAATGATTTGTGTGTCAGCTCCGTCATGAACAATCTCACCCTTGAAAAGTGGGGAATTGCAAAAGCCTGTAAAGGACACAATCCGTGCAGAAACAGGGGAGGATATAACTTCTTCGGTATGATTTATTTTAATATCAATGGAAAAAACTTCCTCAGGTTTTGGGGAAGGTACATCTTCGGATAGAAATTCTCCGATTAAGTCTATCATATTATCGGTTTCTTTTCCGTTTAAGCCGTGGTCAACATCCATATATTCTACATGGCAATTATTGAGCTCCTTTTTGTATTGCTCAATTGATTTTTTGGAAACCACGGTATCTTTAAGTCCGCATATTGCTAAAGCTGGATTAGTAAAGTTTTTGGTTATTTCGTAAATGGGTAGGTTTTTAGCAATGCGGAAATAATGTCCGCCTACATTGTGAACACCGTCAACATTAATGGATGTGGGAATGTTGTTGGTATCGTAGCGATTATGAAAGCATTTGCCTTGTTGTGCATCGGTTTTAAGTGATGCGGCAGGGGCTAAAAGAACAAGCTTTTCCACAATTTCGGGATATAGCCCTGCCGTCATGCCTGCCACAACACCACCTTGTGAATGACCGATAAGGTAAATGTTTTTTGTATAGCTTTGTTTCTTTGCGTATTCTAAAATTGCAATGGCATCGTTGATTTCGTTAAATATGTTCATATTGGTAAAGGTACCTTCACTTTTCCCGTGACCATTAAAATCAAATCGCATAACACCGATGCCCTTGTCCACAAGGCTTTTGGCAATGCGTGAAAAAATACTTTCGGGATAATCTTCTATTGAGCCACCGAAACCATGAAACAAAATCGCAACAGGAAAGGATTTGAGCTCCGGTGCGTCGAGCCTTCCGTGAAGGTTTAAACCATCTCTTTTAAGTGATAAATACATTCTAACACCTCCATGCTTTCAATATATCATAAAGCATTGACAAAATAAAGAATCTATGCGACAATTTTTTTAGGAGTTGATGAAAAATGAACTATAATAAGGCAATAATGGATGTTCCCGAAAAGTATAGAAAGGAAATTGAAGGCGGTAGGATTGACAAAATATTCTATACCACAAAAGATGGAGATGAGAAGATAGAAAAGCATGCATATGTATATCTCCCGTCATTTTTTGATGACAAAAAAGAGTATGACATATTCTACTTTATGCACGGAGGCGGCGATGGTGCTGAAAGCTATTTTTTCGGTGAAGGCAGAGAGGGACTTTTGAAGAATATGCTTGACCACATGATTGAAGAGGGGCTGATTAAGCCTTTGATTGTCGTTACGCCAACCTTCTATACAGGCGGAACAGATGGTAGTGTGCAATCTGCCTATGATCATGTTAAAAAATTCCCAAACGAGTTGGTAGAGGATTTGGTGCCTGCTGTGGAAAAAGTGTATAACAGGAACGTGTACGCTAAAGAAAATTCAAGAGAGTACAGAATGTTCGGTGGTTTTTCAATGGGTTCTGCGTGCGTTTGGGAGGTGTTTATTAACAGCCTTGATTATTTTAAATATTACATGCCCATAAGCGGAGATTGCTGGGCAGTTGAGGAATACGGCGGAGGGAAGTGTGCCTTCGAAACGGCGAAGCTTCTTTCTGAGGTTGTGAAAAAATCTAAGTATAAAGATGACTTTTTCATATATGCCGTAACAGGAACAAATGATGTGGCATATGTTGCCATGAAAGGTCAGATAGAGGCTATGGATAGCTTTGAAGAATTTAAGTTAACGCAAAATGATGACGACGGAAATGTTGCATGGAATGTTAAAGAAGGCGGAGTACATCGTTATGAAAGTATTGAAAAATATTTGTATACTGCACTTCCGTTGATATTAGAGAAAAGAGAATAAATAGGCATTTATCGGTGTATGACACTGTTCTTTAAGGGTTTTAATCAGATGTAACGGCTATAGAAGCAGTGTTGTCAGATAAAGTTGCCTGTTTTTAAGTGGCAACCATCTTTTGTTTGTTCTTCTTTCTGTATTCATTCGGTGATAATGACGTAATGCGGGTGAAGTTGTTAACAAAGTGAGAATAGGAGTTATAGCCAACCTCAAGGCTTATTTGTATAAGGCTTTTGTCGGTGGTTTTCAGCATTTCACAGGCTTCGTTTATTTTTAAGGAATTTATGTATTGGGATATGGTGAGCTTGGTACCTTTTTTAAAAATACGGCAAAGATAAGAAGGGCTCACAAAGAATGTTTCGGCAAGAAGCGTGATGCTTGTGATGCTTTTGTAATTAATGTTTATGTAGGACAAAACTGCGCCGAAAACGGAGTCTGCCTCGTGGATTGGTAAGGCTTCAGCTGTGGGTGAAGCCTTGAGGATTAAAAGAAGCTCTGAAAGCAGAGAAAAAATTTTGTCGGAATTATTTGAAGAAAGATACTCCCTCTGAAGATGTGAACAAAGGGTCTGTATTTTTTTGAAGTCATCATATGAGGGCTTCAAAAGAGGATTTTCAAAAACGGAAAGATACAATTCCTGAGCTTTTTGTGTGAGGTATGGAGCAAGAAAGTCTTTGTCGAAATAAAGAACTGTTCTTTCGTGCTCAGCTTTGCTGAAATTGCCATGTGGCGAAAGCTCTTTTATTACAGCCACACAGTCGGACTCAACAGAAAAAACTGCGTCACCTATCATTAAAGTGCTTGTGCCACAGTGAGGCACAAAAATTTCGTAGGAATCGTGATAATGCGGTTCGTGCATTGTATACTTTTTTGACCTTCGGCTTCTTTCAATGCCAAAGCTTGTATGGCGTTCATAAATCATTTTTATCCCTCCTTTGTTCATTTTAGTTCAATATTCTTTATAAATCAAGAAAATTGTTCAATTAAAATGAAGAAAATTGATATTTATGCTGGTAGAATTTATATAGGGGGATGATAAAATGAAAAAGACAATTAGTATTTTACTTTTAACAACAATGCTTTTAACCCTTATGCCCACATTTGTGTTGGGACAGGAAAACATCTTTTACTACACTGTGGCAAGCTATTCCGGACCTACGGTTGGTGAAGGTATGTTCATAGGAACACACCGGGCATCGGAAAGCGGTAACGAAAATTGTGCACCCGGAATTGTAGGTACTACTATTTCTGAAACGGGAGGCAGTATATGGAAGAGCAGAGTGGGGTATTTAGAGTTTGACGTAAAACGCCCCAAGGGAGAATTGGAACAGGCTTACCTCAGATTATACGTGAGTGATGTTAATGAAAACTTAACAGGCTGGATGCGCCTTGCGGCATATTCTACAGATGGAAAACCCGATACGGTGGCACTTGGCAAGGATTCGAGTTCTACAGGGTATCCTGCAATAAATAATGACTACTCATATAAAGCAGCGTTCTGGTCGGAGGAGATTTATCCTTCATCAAAAAACACCTGGAAGGAAATTGACATAACGGCCGCTGTAGAAGAAGCTTTACAAAAAGAGCCTGAGGCAGAAAAGGTCAGGCTTGCGTTCCGTCTGCAGGTGCCAAAGGCAGGGTTAAACATTGCACTTGACAGCAAAAACGGTCCGAGAGTGATTATCTGCGATGATGCTGAAGAGGAGACAAACGTGGAATATGCAAGAAAAAATCTTTTTACACACGATATGTTAAGCGACAACCCCGGCGAGGTGGGCTTTACATCACGTTATGAAAACGGCGAGTTTCTCACCGAAAGAGGCTATAATGGCAGAACCTTTTCTCTTTTTGAGGCGGCACAATATGCTCTTTTGTGGGATGAGTACGACAAATCACGAGGCGTAACTCTTACCGAGGAGGAGTATATGGAAAATCCTTCCGATAAAACCATACAACAGGAAAACGCCAAAAAGGTCTTTCCATACCAAAGTAAAGAACGCGAATGGGTAAAAAAGAAGCGTGAAGAGGTTATAAAAGCCTATACCGAGGTTAAAGAAGCAGGTCAGAAGATTTATTTTATGCAGGATGTTATTGTTTTGCCTGTAAAGCTTAAAAATGAAAGAAGCGATATTTTAACCAATGGAAAAATTGATATAAGGCTTGAGACCACACAAACTGTTATGGATTATATGTACGAGGAAATGTTCTCGGGGCTTCTTGATAAAGATGGAAAAAGCCTTCTTGACGGTATATACATAAGATACGGCGAAACCTATACAGGTGAAAGCTGGGGCGTACCCTACCATACAGGTAATAACCCCATTTTAGGGGACGGTACAAAAACCCATCTTATATTAATGAATTATCTGAGGGACAAAGTGTGCGAGGAGCTTGACGGGGAAATTATTTACAGAACATGGGGCTTCGGCGAATTTCAATACGATTTGGAAACCTACCTTGAAATAAGCAATCAGCTTGAGGTTCACGAAAACTTTTACTTTGCCATAAAGCATACCGCAGGGGATTTTCACCGCACTTTTACCTTTAACCAAACCCTTAATGCAGGCAAGCACAACCAGATTGTTGAGGTGCAATGTGCCCGTGAATATGAGGGTAAGGGCGCTTATCCCAACTACATTGCAGGTGGTGTCATAAACGGCTTTCCCGAGTATGACTTTCTTATGAGTAAGGACGAAAAGCAAAGCCTCCGTGATGTTATAAACGTTGAGGGTAGCCTTGTTCAAGGCATATGGACCTGGGCGCGTGGGGGCGGTTGGGCAGGTCCTTATATAAACGGCACAGGCCGTGCTGACAAATCGATACCTGTTCCAAACGGCTCCGAAATGTGGTGTGACTTAAATGCCTATGTTATAAATAAATGGGCGAAGGATACCTCTGTGAGTGATAAGACACTTGTGCTGGAATATGCGGCAAATGAGCTTGGAATGGACGAAAAGGATGCGGAAAGCTTTTATGAAATATGCGAAAAGTCAGCCAAAGCGGTGCTTTTAGGCAGAGCACGAAATACTGATAAATATAACGTGGACGTGTGGTGGACACGCGATGATGGTATAAGCACATCAAAATTCAGAAGCAATGTTAAAAAAGCTTTTGATAACTCAGTAGAGGATATAATGCTAAAGGAAAAGGCTGAAGCCGTTGCTCTCTGGAAGGAAATGAATGAGATTGCAAAAGGTCTTGACGATGCCCTTTATGAGGTGAAGCTTCCCGATTCCGAAACATCGGTTAAAGAGTATATTATAATGACAACAAGCTATGGCTGTTATTTGTACGATATTTATTATCAAATGCATATTGCAGAGGTTGAAAGGCTCAGAGCAGAGAATGCAGGCAAGAGCGTAACCGATGAAATGATGCATGCGGTGCTTAAGTATGATTTGCTCTGGAACAACTGGCAGAAGGAATACGAAGAAAATAAGGAAAAAGGCTATCCAACCCTTTATGCAAGGGAATCGGGCTCCTTTAAAGGGTATAATTCCTTAGTATACTGCGAGCCATTTTCCTATGTAATGGGAAGCTTTTCAAGGGGCGGACAGAACGAAATTACGCCTTCATGTAAGGGTGTTAATATTGAAAATGCTCACTATGCCACAGACGACAATATAAACACGGCGGCTACGGCTGTGTTTGACAATGGCGAGGAATATGCAGATAAGTATATTCTGTTTGAATTTGACGGTGATGAACAGATAAATTCAATTGTTATTAAAAAGCAGAAGCTTACCTTAGCAGGGAATACAACCTACTGGGCAGACCACGCCTATGCAGTTGGCTGTGTGTTGGAAGGCAGTAACGATGGCGAGAATTGGGATATGCTATACGAAATGGACAAAACTCCCGACGGACGTGACAATGAAGCGGAGGTTGTGGTAAAATTTGAAGCTCCTGTAAATTACAGATATATCCGTTACATACGAAAAGAGGCAAACAGTTATATACCATGGGCAGAAAATGGCGGAAACAAGCTCATACTTGCAGATATTGCCTTTTATGCCCCCGATGCGGAAAATGTGTGGCTGTCGGATGTTGAAAGGACAGAGGAGGGCATAATGGTAACCCTTGATGTTTTCTCGGAAAAACCTGTGGCAACTGTTGTTTGTGCATATTACAAGAATGATATGCTCATTAAAACTGTAACAAAAGCTGTTACACGGGATGAAACAACCTACAATATGCCTCTTGTAAAGGATGCAACGAAAACTAAGGTTATGCTTTTTAATATGAAAAAGCTTAAGCCCTTATGTGGAGCGGTAATAATAGAATAATCAAATTAAGAGTCTTTGTGATTGGAAAAGGACTTTTGCATTGATATGCAAAGCTGCAGTCCGATTATAAAATCAACCTTTCAAAAATGCGACATCAAAACAAAAAAGATGTCGCATTACTTTTCTTTACTCATGAAAACAATTATAGTATAATAATCTTGGGGTGTTATATGATGCTAAAACGAATTATTACTATTCTTTTAATCTGGGTGATGACAATGGGCTCTGTACAATTATCGGTTTACGGACAAACAAGTGCAAAAACAAACATTGTGTATGTTTCTTTAAGCGGCAGAGAAGACGCCACCGGCACCTTCACGGACCCTTTTAATTCCATTGAAAAGGCAAGAGATTATTTAAGAGAAAATGGCTCTGTCAGTAAAGATAACAGAGGTATTGTGTATTTACGCGAGGGCGTGTATCACATAAATTCATCCATTGCTCTTACAAAGGAGGACTCCTTTGTAACCTTTATGGCATTCGGTAATGAAGAGGTTGAAATATCGGGTGTGGCAACACTTAACAGCAAAAACTTCAAAAAGATCAGCGAAGTAGAAGGAGACAAGTATTCTTCCAAATCAAGAATAAAAGAAGCTGTTTACGATAAGGTTTATGTTTATGATTTAGGGGCAGAAAGCATACCCGTTGGTGATATTTATAAAAATGGCTTTAACTGGACAAAAAAGCCATTGCGCCCTGAGCTTTCGCAAAATGGCACTCTTTTAACCTTAGCTCAGTATCCCGATAATGGCTCTTACTTAGGAACAGGCAATTTAGGTATTGTAAATGCGGGGGCTTATCCTCGTGATTCATTTTTCGATAAAACCGACAACGTTAAAACTTACGACGAAATGCTTAGCATGAGTGCACCTGTATTCTCGGTGAATAATCTGCCGGAAAGTGCAAAAACGTGGGCAGGGGAATACCCCTCTGACAACGAAAAGTGCGACAACACAAAATACGAAACAGATGGTTGGTTAACAGGCTATTATGCTAATCACTACGCTAATGATAACGTTAAAATGCATTACGGAAAAATGGTTAACGGCAAGTATCGCATTTATTGTAAATACCCTTCCGTATATTCTGTAAACAACAGCTTAAAGGTTGAAGCAATTAACCTTTTGTGCGAAATGGATACAGCGGGCGAATATTATATAGACCGCTTTAACTCAAACAATGTGCTCTATTTTTATCCTGAGGACGGAAACCTTGACAACATTACCCTCTCTTCTATGGACGTGCCTCTCGTTACCCTTAACGAGGCAGAAGAGGTTGTTATTTCCGGCATTCGATTTACAGGCACAACAAGCCATGGCATTACCTTAAATGATTGCGAAGGCTGTGTAATTGACAATTGTGAGCTTTACAACATCAGCATGGATGCCATAAGAATAGGTAATGATAACGGCATGATCACCTGTGACCCCGGGTACAACACCTATGGCGGCGGCCATAACAACACCGTTTCAAACTGCATTATTCACGATATGGGTCACGGCGGTGTTTATGTAGCAGGTGGGGAGAGAAAATCTCTCGAGAGAGGTAACAATACAGTTAAAAACTGCGAGTTTTACAATTTCTCGCGCCTTGCAACCTATACTCCTGCTGTATATCTTGAGGGTGTGGGCAACACTGCACAGGATAACTACATTCACGATGCACCGCATATGGTTATCCAGCTTATGGGTAACGACATGCTTGTTACAAGAAACCGCATTGTGAACACATGCTACAATGCAAATGATATGGCACCCATTTATACAGGCAGGGATTGGTCATGGCTCGGTAACGAAATATCCTATAACTATATCGAAAATGTTCGCTATTCCGACGCTACGAACTTCAATTTCGGCATATATATGGACGATAACGCATCAGGTGTTATAATAAAGAACAATATTTTCAAGAACGTAGGAGGTAATGGCGTTTATCTTAATAAAGGGTACGGCAGCTATGTTGCGGATAATATTTTCATAGATTCTACAGGTCCATATTACCGCTATCTTACTGCAGGTAATGAGGGCTGGAAACGTCCTATCCCCAACGAAAAGGCGTTAAAGTATCGCTTTTATGACATGCTTAGGACACAGAGCGATGCCATAGCCTCAGGTGACGAGGCAGTCGCTTCTAAAAAAGGCTACTGGAACAGTGCTGAAAACATTGCTTATTGGATTGAACACTATAACACTCTTTATAACTCGTTTGAGGGTAAAGCCGATTTTGACTTAAGTAAAATGTATTTCCCCGAAGAGGGCGATGCAAGTGCGAATGTTTGGCTTGCTGAAAATGCAGTTGTAAACCAGAATCATAATACAGTTATGCGTAACATTACCGTCAACACAGCCGATTTGTGGATTAAGGGCGGTTTGTACAACAACGTGAATGTATCTGATAAGGGAAATTTTGATGCCTACAGGCATCGTGCCGACAGCACAGCTTCACTTGGGCTTAACACCGAAACAGGCAAAATTTCATCAACAAGCTCTCTTGTAAGCGACTCCAATTACGGCAAGGCATGGGTTGATGAATGGAACAATAATTATTCAATTGAAAATGCAGGCGTAAACAGCGTTGATAAAGAAAAGCTCTTTGTAAAAATTAAGGAAGCAGAAATAATAGATAATAAGAGCGAAGCTTTACAGAGTGCGCTTGCAAATGCACATAGCACATCTGCAGACCCGAATAGCACAAAGGCGGAAATTGATAATGCCTATAGCGCACTTTTTGAAAAGCTTTCCGAAATAACAGACCAGTATGAGCTTAATTTGTACAATGCGCAAATTTCCCTTGGTGAAGCTTTAAAGCTCGAAATTAAAGGCAATGCTGAAAATGTTTTGTGGTACACAAGTGACGAAAGCATTGCAATTGTTGACAGAAAAGGTAATGTGTATCCCGTAGCAGAGGGCAGTTGTAAAATTACAGCCTGTGTTGAAGGAGTGGAATTTATCTGCCGGGTGACAGTTGAGGGTGTCAGTGAAGAAGGCGAAATCGAAATTGATTCCTCAAGCGTAAAGGTAACAAGCCAGGAAAGCAACAATAAGGGCATAAGTGCTGTTGATAACAATCCAAACACCCGTTGGGCTGCAGCACATGTTGACTACAATCCATATCCTCAGTCCATCGAATTTGATCTCGGTAAGGAATATGATATCGGACAGATTGATATAAGCTTCTACTATTCAGGCACAGCAAAGGATAAGGACCGTGCCTATGAATATGCCATTTACACAAAAGGCGAAAACGGCGATTGGAGCATGCTTATTGACAAGCGTAACAACACTGACAGAACAAGCTTTGTAAGCTTATTTGCAGATGCGGAAAATAAGTCGCGTTATGTTAAAATTGAAGCCTATAAATGTGATAAGGGAGGCTTGGCGGCACTTTCGATTTACGAAATTGACCTTTGGAAGAGAGGAAACGAAGTTTCTTATGAGAAGCTTTGCACCGACGAATTGAATGCAGCAAATAGTATTGATTGGGAAAAGAATGACAAAGTTCTTAAACCAAGTGTTGAAAAGGCAATCAAAGATGCCGAAAATGCAGTCGATAAGAAAACTGCCTACGAAACACTTCGCAATGCTATGCTTAAGATTGAAGGCAGGGTTGAGTATATTGCATCAGATAATGGCTTTGTGTCCTGTTGCGTTCCGAAAGGCACAACAGGACAGCTTATTGTGGCGATATATTCATCCGATGTAATGACAAATGTAAAAACATACCCTGTTAACACAAAACGTGGAGAAGTTTTTTCCGACGTTCTTCCCGAAATTCCGTCGGGAACAAAGGTTAAAATCATGCTTTGGGACGATTATGACAACCTTGAGCCCGTAATGGAATATATAATTGAATAATTTTAAATAATGCGACATGGACTTAAAAAAGATGTCGCATTATTTTATTGCAATTAATTTTTTGTATTATATAATTAAAGCATAAACAAATGAGGTGATGGTTATGAGAAAATTGTTTGCAATAATTATTTGTAGCTGTATATTATTTACAGCACTACCCATACATGCAGCAGAAAGAGAGTCTGATATCATGGAAATTTATGTATCACCATCAGGAAATGATAATAATGACGGAAGCATTGGTAATCCTGTAAAATCACTTTTAGTGGCACGCGATATGGCAAGAGAGTGTGAGGGAGAGGTTGAAATTGTTCTCTTTGGTGGAGTGTACTGTCTTTCAGAAACTCTTATGCTTGATTCACGTGACAATAACACGAAATGGACAAATTACGAAAACGAAATGCCTGTTATAACAAGCGCAAAAAAAATAGAGGGCTGGTCACTTCACGATAGCGAAAAGAACATTTATAAAGCAAAGATTGAAGAAGGCTTTATAACACGCCAGGTTTATTTTAATGGCGAAAAGGCAAAAAGAAGTCGCAGTATTTCATACGATGGGGGCTATCTCAATCTTGACCGCACTTGTGAATTAGGATTACGTTCAAGAAACAGCAGAGAATTCTATTTTTATCGTGAAGAGGTTAAAAACTGGAATAACTTTGAAGATGTTGAAATACATCTTCTTTCAGCATGGGTTGACAATGTTTTCAGATTGAAAAAGTATGATAACGAAAATAACTTTGTCAACACAACTGTTGACAACGGTGGTACAGAGGGCGTAGTTGATGCTGCTGCAATAAAAATACAGGATATTGAAGCTGAGCGTATTTTTAATCGTGCACATCCTGACCTTACAGGCTCAACACGTGGCTATGCATCCAGAAGCTATTACTACTTTGAAAACGCCTACGAATTTATAGACGAGGACACCGAATGGTATCTTGACAGACACACGGATACCCTGTATTTTAAAGCGCCTTTGGGTACGGATATGGAAGAGGCAAGCGTAACCGTACCAACTTTGGAAACTCTCGTGAAAATTGAAGGCGACAAAGACAACAAAGTAGAAAACATAACCTTTGAAAACATAGCCTTTGAATGCACAACATGGACAAGACCATCCAAGGAAGGCTTGGTTGGTGCGCAGGCGTGCCAGTATACATTGACGACCACATTGGATAATGAAACGACTGTATACCATGCTCCTGCCGCCTTTTATGCCGAATATGCTGACAATTTAATTGTACAAGGCTGTACTTTCCGTAAAATGGGTGCAATGGGTGTAGATTATTATGAAGGCGTTACCAACAGCGGTATATTCAATAACGAAGTATATGATGTTGCTTCAAGTGGCATTTCTGTTGCAAAATTTGTTCAGGATGAACAAACCGAATATCATACTGCATATAACCCTGCCGATAAAAGCGAGATATGTAGAAATATTGATGTTATAAATAACTCTGTTCACCATATTGGCACAGAGTATGAAGGTGCTGTTGGTATTATTGCAGGTTATCCGGAGAATATTATAATTGCACATAATGATATATATAACACTCCTTATTCAGCTATTTCCGTGGGTTTTGGATGGACAAGCGATGATAACGCAATGAAGAATAATATCATCTATGCCAATAAGCTTTATAATATCGGTGAGGTGCTTTGTGACTTTGGCGGTATATATACTCTTTCAAAGCAACCGGGCAGTGTTTGTGCAAGGAATTATATAAATAACGTAACAAGAAAACCTTGGTTTGATTACGGTTATGCGGCAATGTATTTTGACGAGCAGACCGAAGGTTACACAATATGTGAAAATGTTTTATGCAACATAGGAAGCGATGCCTGGGGCGGAGGTATTAACTTTAACGGCTGTGCATCAAAAAACACAACAAAAAATAATTACATAAATAAGAGCGTAAATACTGATGAGGTAACAAAGTCTGTTTGTAATGAAGCAGGTATTATTGAAAATGCAGATTGCACACTTCTTGCCAAGGAGGCAGAGGATTATCTTGATAAAATTATTAATCCAGAGGAGCCTTATGATGCGACGGATTATTACGTTTATAGGGAAATAATGCCTATAAAGGCTACTGCAACAGCGGTAGACGGAACAAGCGATGCGTCCTACGCAATTGACAAGAAGGAAAACACTTCCTACACTCTTTCGGGACAGACTGCCCAGGGCATGAGCGTTCAGTACCTTTTAATAGAGCTTGACGGTGAAACAGTAATAGATAAAATCGTTATCGGAAGAGAGTATAATGCAGTAGGTGTAACTGATAACACTTATTGGGCAGACTGGTGCCTGGCTGTGGGCTGCGAATTGCAGGGTTCTATGGATGGCGAAAATTGGGAAACAATCGGCGTTATGAATACATGGCCTGACGGAACGGGTGAAATGAGCGAGGATGTATATAACATTGAAAATCCTGAAGCATATAAATATGTTCGTTATATAAGAACAAAGTATAAAACGGGCAGTGACTATGCTGTGTGGAAGTTCCCGACAGACGGCGGAAACCGCTTGAATGTTAAAGAAATAAGCTTCTACGGAAAAACAAAAGCTGAGAGTATTGAACCTGTTAATGTGTCGGCAACTGCCTGTGACACAGAGAGTAGCCCTTATTATGCTATGGATAAAGACAATTCTACATCTTACACGCTTTCCAATCAGACAGCAGACAGCATGGAAAATGAATATCTGTTAATTGAGCTTGACGGTAAGCGAACTGTTGACAAAATAATTATCCGCCGACAGTTTAATGCGGCAAATGTAACAGATAACACTTACTGGGCTGACTGGTGCTTAGCTGTGGGGTGTGAAATTCAGGGGTCTATGGATGGCGAAAAGTGGGAAACTGTTGGTGTTATGAACACATGGCCTGACGGCACAGGTGAAAAAACAAAAGAAGTTTTTGAACTTGAAAATCCGAAAGCATATAAATATATCCGTTACATAAGAACCAGGTATAAGTCAGGCGGTGACTATGCCGTCTGGAAATTCCCGACAGATGGCGGAAACAGGCTTAATGTTAAAGAAATTGAGCTTTATACAGCACAGAAAACAGAAATTGAAGACATAAAAACAGAAAACGGCAATGTTTTCATTACTGTTAAAAATCCGTACGGGCAGGGGAGCACCCTTTTGATTGCAAACTATAATGGAGATATGCTGGTAAAGGTTTCAACCTTTGCTGTAAAAGAAGATAAAACCGAATATAGCAATGCTCTTGAAAAAGGAACAACCTGTATTAAGGCTATGATAATTAATGTTGAAAACATAGAACCCTTATGCAAATCGAAATTGATAATATTGGAGGAATAATATGGGAAAAGTTAAAAGATTAATGGCACTTGCTTTGTGCGGAGCAATGCTTTTAAGCGTTGTACCGATAAGCGCAGAGGAGGCAGAGTTGATGGATACAGCAGAGCTTTATGAAAAAGGTAATTTTGTAAATAGCTACAACCCGATTATAAGTCGTCATACAGATGGCGGAAGCCGTGCATGGCGTGATGGTATGATTTCGGGTAATGGTGAAATGGGTTATGTTACAAGCGGTGAGCCTTATAACGATGCTTTTATTTTCCAGTATAACTTTTTTAACTATCCGTCTTCTCAGCCGAGGGAAATTCCCGCTGAATTACCAATGCAGCTGGAAGAGGCAAGAGAAAATGTGTTTAACCTTAACGATGATTGGCTTATAAAAGATGCCAACGGCAATAGGAGAAGCAGAACCTTTTACTATTCCTATCATCCGGGTCACCAGTTAAGATTAAAAACGAATTACACCGATACTGCAAAGGATTATATCCGTTGGACAAACTATGAGACGGCAGAAACAGGTGTAAGGTTTACGGATAAATACGGAACATGGGAAAGAGTGAGCTTTACTTCGCAAACAGACAATGTAAGTATTGCAAAGATTGAAAAGTCATCAATGGGTCAAAAAATCAACATGACCATTTCCATTGACGATATTGACGACATGTGCAAAGCCTGGGACGGGTTAAGCAAGGTCAGCGAGCAGAGGTATAAGAAAATAGTTCCTTCCGATGGAGCTTACATTGCGCAGATTGCTCATTATCCTTCTTACAGTGCAAGTGAGCTTATTGACGGCGGTTACGGTGGTGTTACTTATGTTATTGCCGAGGGCGAAGGCGCAACAAAAACACCCGTTACACTTTCAAAGGACGACCCCATGCTTTTAGGCAATAACAATGCTTTAGAGATTAAAAATGCTGACAATGTTTATCTTATCACAATTAGTGGCAGAACAAGCTCCATGACAGGACAGACAACTAATGTTATGAGCAAGTTTGAAAGCATGAATGAATACCCTCTTCTTGACGAAATGCTTGAAAAGGTGGTAGCCGTTAAAGACAAATATACACAAAACGGTTATTTCAGCTATGAAGCCGCACTGGAGCCTTCAGCAAAGGTTCAGGAGGCAGAGTTTAACCGCATGAGCTTTACTCTTTACGGCGACGAAGAATATGAGGCTTATGACAATAATGCACTTATAAGTGCACAGAGAAATACTAAGGGCAGAATTAACCACGCCTTTATGGAAAGAGCCTACGAGCAGGCAAGATACGCACAGATTTGCTGCGGTGGTGCGTTAGCCCCCAGACTCTACGGCATGTGGGTTGGTGAATGGAACCCCGGCTGGAGAAGTATTTATACCCTTGATGCAAACGTAAACTTACAGGTCAGTGCTATGAACACGGGTAACCTCAGTGGTGATTTCCAGTACGGTTATATCACATATTTCCTTCGTCATGCACCTGACTTTATGTATAATGCAACCATGGCTTACGGCATGCACGATGCAATTCAGCTTAGTGTAAATACCGACTCAGACAGGGCAATGCACGTTGAGTACGACAACTCATATCCCTTCCAGTATTGGAATGCAGGTGCAAGTTGGTGCCTGCTCCCGATATATGAATACTGGCAGTGCTTTGGAAACCAGCAGATTCCTATTAACGAAAATATGCGTTTTGAAAACCTTCAGCAGGTTTTAGGTGTTAATGACGGCGGGCTTACAGATGAAGAATACAACGAAATCAAGGAAAGAGGCTATCTTGACCTTGAAAAGGATATTCTTTTGCCCCTTCTCACAAAGCAGGCGAACTTCTGGGAACAGATTGTAACACCTCGTTACTATATAGGTACTGACGGAAAGGCTTATCACGATGAGAGCAAAACAAAATTAAATGAAGGCGAAAAATATATGATTATCCCCACATATTCGCCCGAAAACCACCCTATTGGCTATTACAGTACACTTACCGCCAATGCAACTATGGACATTTCCGCAGCACGTGATGGCTTGGACATGGTATGCGCTATGGAGGAAGCTGTAAAGAGAGATGGCTGGGAAGCTGAGGTTGAAAGATGGCAGAGCCTTAAAAATAATATTGCCGATTATAAATTCGACACCGACGGAGCACTTCGTGAATGGGCGATGGAGGAATACCAGGAAAACAACAACCACCGTCACTTAAGCCATTTGTATGTGGCTTGGCCTGCATACGACACACAGACAAACCCCTCCTTGGCAGACGCGTCACTCAAGGCAATCAATAATCGTAAAAAGTACAATACAGGGGATGCAACAGCCGGTCATGGATGGATGCACCAGGCGCTTGTGGAAGCAAGACTTAAATTAGGCGACAGCATGATGAAGTCGCTCATGAAGATGATGAACGGCACGGCTTATTATTCATCCATGATGACCGACCATGATACAAACCGCCGAAATGATACTTACTGTACAGACACTGCATTTGGCACATTAGGTGCAGTAAATGAAGCCTTGGCGTTTTCCAACACAGGACAGATTGAAATTATTCCTGCACTGCCTAAAGATTGGACACGTGGTAAAGTAACAGGATTGATGGCACGAACAAGAGCTGAAATAACAGAGCTTGAATGGGATATTGAGGGTGGAGTAGCAACAGTTTCCCTTAATTCATCAGAGGATGATAATACAATCCGTCTTTCATGTGGTGAAGCATGGGCAAAGGCATCTCTTAACGGAGAAGAGCTTGAAATTAAGAATGATGAAAACGGAAACTATGTTGAAGTAACACTTATGGAAAATACTACAACAGAGGTTGAATTTACACTTTCCGATGCTACCGACGGTACATACTTAATCGAAGAGGATGGAAAGTATCTTCAGGTTGATTCCATTGAAAACGGTTCTGAACCCATCTGGGGCAATCTTAATGATAATGCATACTGGAATGTGGAAAACACAACAGACGGCTTTATCACAATACAGAACTGCACTACAGGTAAATATCTTACAAACGAAAACGGCGTAATTGTACAACGTAGCTACAGTGGTGAAGAAAACCAAAAGTGGAGCACAGATTACTTTAAAATGACAAGGCTTACCCTGTACAAGGAGGTTATAATTGCCCCTGACAGTATAGAGATAACCCTTGATGGCAAGGCTCTTGACAGCTTGACTATTGAAAGTGGTGAATCGGTTCAGCTTGGCACAAAAATTGAGCCTGAGGGAGCGGTAGCACTTCTTACCTGGGCAAGTGACAGTATAGGTAGTGGTGTTGTGCTTAGTGATGGTAAATTAACTGCATATGCACCGGGAAGCTTTAATGTGAGTGTTACAACCGACACAGGCTTTACTGCCTCTGTACCTGTTACTGTTACAGGCGATGCAAAAGATGTTGTGAAAGCTAACGTTACAAACTTTACAAGTGCCGATAACGGCTATAACTCAGGCTGGGTGCCAGAAAATGCATTGAATGGTGTAGCAGGCTCGGCATATGCCTCACAGGATGATGCAAAGGCTAAATTTATCTCCTTTGAGCTTGAAAAAGAAAAAGCCGTTGAGGTTATTTACGTGACAGGTCGCTTTACAGGTGCCGACGGCGAAGGAGCTTATGCAAAGAGAATTAACGGAGCTAAGATTTATGCATCAAATACACCCTGGAGCAATGTAAGTAATGCTGTATTGGTTGGTGAGGTAAGTGGTGTAACAGCAACGAGTGCCTATATCCCGGCGAGAGTTGAAATTGACACCAAGGGCGAAAAGTACAAGTATTATACTCTTTACTTTGACACGGTGAATAACGGAAGTAATATTTCTCTTGCTCTTGATGACATTGCCTTTTATACAGGTGGTAAAAGCTTTGTACAGAAACTCACTCCGACCGTTACAGCAAAGGGTGGTATAAATCCCCAATATGCAACAGACGGGGATGTTAATACAGTATTTAAGATTGAAACACAGACCAACTATTCCAATGAATATATTCAATTTGAGCTTACGGGCACGGACAAGGTGAACAAAATAGTTGTTAAAAAGGGCATGATAGCATTAGGTGGCGTTACCAACTACTGGGGCGACCATGCATATGCCTCCGGCTGTGTGCTTGAAGGCAGTATTGACGGTACAACCTGGGAAACGATTCACACTATGGAAAAACGCCCTGACGGAACAGATAGTCAGAGTGAGATTGTTATAAACCTTGATGTTCCGAAAGCCTATAAATATGTTCGATACATAAGAAAAGAAGCAAACAGTTATATAGGTTGGGCGGAAAATGCGGGCAATAAGCTTATTTTGGCAGACATTGAGTTTTACACCGTAAGCAGTGTTGTTGAAACCGAATTGGTAAAAAAGGACGGAAAAAACATAACCATAAGAGCAAAAAGCAACACGAGCGGAAGCTTTACCATTATTGTGGCAATTTACAGTAGTGAGGACGAGCTTTTGGAGGTTGTCTCAAAACCTATAAGTCTTCTTGAAGAAATTTCTGAAGAATTTACTATTCCTACAACAAAGGATGGTAATATGAAGGTTTTTATTTGGGGGGATAACATGCTCCCCGTATCGGATAAAACAAGTTAACCAAATAATCCCCGCCAATCGGTGGGGATTGCTTTTATAAAATTATGATGATATAATTTTATCAGGGTGATAATATGCTTAACATTTCAGAAGCTAATATTAAGTTTCAGTTGGATAATTTAAAAATAAAAGTACTCCACATAAATTACGGCGTGTTTTATAAGCCTTTTCCAAAGCACCGACACGGCAACCGTTTTTACGAGGCGCACCTTGTAACAGGCGGCAGCGGCACTTTGGTTGCAAATGGTGAAAGCTACGAGCTGAAAGGCGGCATGCTTTACATGACCGGTCCCTTGGTTGAGCATGAGCAGATTACAAATGCCGATGACCCAATGGACGAATACTGTATTCAGTTTGAAATTACCGAAAATCAAAGAACAAAACCCGGGAAAACTGCAAAAGCATTAAAGGAAACCACCTTCTGGATAGGCGAGGACACACAAAATATAAAAAGGCTTTTCGAAATGCTTACGGAAGAAGCAGAGAACAAAAAAATAGGCTACATTCAGAGTGTAATCAATTTATCGTTTCAGGTTTTGGTGTGCATTGCCAGAAATTATGTAGGAAGCGAGCAAGTAGGCGACTATTCTGCCATTACCCCCGATGATAAAAAAATGGTTATTACAGATGAAAGCTTTTTGTATAATTCAGGAACAATTACCCTTACAGAGCTTGCGAAAAGACTTAGCCTAAGTACAAGGCAAACTCAAAGGTTTTTGAACAAAGCCTATGGCAAAACATTCATGGAAATGAAAAAAGAAAATCGTTCGGATAAATAAATATAACTATGTAAAAATGACCCCTCATTTTCAGAGGGGTCATTGTATTATTTGTATGTTGTAAAAAGAACAGTTTTATACTCGGCTACGATATGGGGAGGTTTTCAGGTATTCGGTCGGCGTTTTCTTTGTTGCTTTAATAAATGCCCTGTTAAAAGTTCTCAGATTATTAAAGCCGGATTCAAATGCAGCATTTGAAATTTTTGAGCCTTTATCCAAAAGTTCAAGTGAATATCTTATTCTGATTGAATTAAGATAGTCATTAAAACTTGTACCAAGGCGTGATGAAAAAATTCTTGAAAGGGTGAATTTGCTCACAAAAAGTGCCTCAGCTACAGCTTCGAGATTTATATTCTCGGTGCAATGCTTTTCCATGTAGTCGACCAATTTATAAACGGTTTCGTCTTCGTGTTTTTTGCAAGTAACAGTTTCAAGCTTGTCAAATAAATGACAAAGCACCATCCTTGCATACGCTTTTTGCATTCTTAAGGGGGCCGTCTCCATACTTTTAAGCTTTTCCAAAGCATGAATACAGTCAGGAGAAAGAGAATCAATTCTGATTACACAGTTTTTTGGAATGCGACCCTCCATATCATGTCTATATTCGCCTATCAAAGCCATACCTATAAGTATTAAATAGCCTTTTGAGTTTGTATCAGGTACATATTCATAGTGATGTACATGATTGGGAAATATTATCCCAATTTCGCCTTCGTGCAATAAATTACTCTTTCCGTCAACTACAATGCCCATTTGCCCGCTTTGGGCTACAACAATCTCCACAAATGGATGAAAGTGAGGGGAAAAGCCGAATTCTGAATAACAGTATACAAAAAGCTCGGTATCTTTCTTTTCAAAATATGGTAGCATACTTATCACATCCAACAGCAATATTTGTCTACATTTTAGCACAAATTTACTTTCAAATCAAATACAATTGATGTATTATTATGAAAGTAATAGAAATATTGAAAAATAATTTTAAAATGCCAACTATTTTGATAATACCTAAAGTGTATACAGGAAAGGAGAATGATGTTATGTATTGGCAATGCACAACAAATTCAGAAAAATGGATACAAAAAAACAACCTTAGTTTAACAGAATGGGACAATGACTCGAGTTTATATATACAGATGGATTCATCTACACGTTATCAAACCCTGACCCAAACCCCTTTTGGCGGTTGCTTTAATGAACGTGGCTGGAAAGCAATGGAAAATTTGCCCAATGGTGTAAAGGAAGAAATTATATACGAACTTTTTTCTGAAAATGGGTTAAACCTTTCTGTGGGAAGAATGGCGCTTGGTAATTCCGATTTTTCAATTAACCGTTCTCAAAGCTATGACGAACTTCCCGAAGGGATTGACACAGACTATAATCTTGATTATTTTTCAATAGAATCTGACAGAAAATACATGCTTCCTTACATCAAGGCAGCAGAAAAGGTTCGACCAAATCTTCCCTTGTGGGGTTCTCCCTGGTCACCTCCAAGCTGGATGAAAAACAACAAAACCATTTATGGACAGCATGGGGACAACACCATTATATGGGATGAAAACATACTGGAAGCCTATGCACAATATTTTGTTAAATATGTACAGGCATACAGAAAAGAAGGTCATAACGTATTTCTTGTTATGCCTCAGAACGAGCCTACGATGGATACTGCCTATTCTTCATGTGTATGGACAGGGGAACGGCTTAACACTTTTATCCATGATTATCTTTATCCTGCATTTGAAAAGGCAGGTATTAGTGAAAATACCAATATTTATCTTGGTACCTTTACCGACTCTCAGGCTAATCGTACCGACCCCACTTTAAACGACCCGGAAACTATTAAAATGATAAAGGGCGTTGGATTTCAGTGGTGGTCGGCACCTCTTGCCACGCGTGTTCACCGCCAATTTCCGCATCTTGAATTAATGCAGTCGGAGACAAAATGTGGAGATGGCGATAACTCCTGGCAGTATGCTGAGGAACAGTTTGACACCTTTAAAGAGTTCTTTGAAGCAGGTGTTTCGAGCTACATGCTATGGAATATGATACTTGACGAAAAGGGTGAGAACACATCTCCCAACCCATGGAGACAGAATGCGCCAATAACTGTTCATTCCGTGACAAATGAAGTTTCGTACAATCCTCAGTATTACCTGACAAAACACTTTTCCCACTATATAAAGCCGGGCGCAAGACGTATTAAGACAGATGGAAATTATGGTGATAAAATTGCTTTTCAAAACCCTGATGGGGAAGTTGTACTTGTTGTGAAAAACAGCAGTGATTCGAACCTTTCGGTTGCAATTAATGTAGACGGCAAAAAGGCAAAGCCTACAGTCCCTGCCCATTCAATTTCCACCTTCCGCATAATGAGCAACAATACGGGTTTTAATTCATCACCTGATATGAGCTACGGGGAAAATGAACAGGCTTAAATAAATCCTTTCGATATAAAGGAAAAAGAGCACTGATTTTGTGAAAAATCGGTGCTCTTTTGTTTTTAATAAGTTTGTATTGTAACCGTATCGCCGTAAATTCCGTGGCGATTTATGGGTGTAATACGGTAGAATTTTGCAGGCCTTTCCACTTTATATTTTTGTGAAACAAGTATGTCGGTTTCAATAGTGAAATTTTCTCCGTCATGTGATGATTCTATTTTAAGATATTTGTTGTCAAGACCCTTTTGAATGTGAAGAGTATTGTCATTAAACATAACCTTTTTAATGGGGAACGGTTTAAAATACTTTTCGTTACCGATTTCAATACTATCGGTATTGGTGGAGCCAAGGTAGTAGATTGAAGGCAAAGGCAGAACCTCACGGTGAAGTAAAACCCATTTTTCGTCAGCTGCTGCAAAGAATACAACCGACTGCAAATCCTTGTCTATAACAAGCTTAACACGAGTAAAACTGTTCTTGTCAAACTCGTAGCAAAGTGGACTAAGCTTTTCTTCCGAAAAAGTGTAAATTGTATTCTTGCTTCGTGTACGGATAACTATTTTGTCATTTTCAAAGCCAATGTATGCATAACGTGCGCTCTCACAAAAGCTTTCACGAGCCATAACACTATGGCAGGATGAAGCAGAGTTTTCGCCGTAAACAGCTTTTGCAAAATAGGGAAGATTATCTTTAATATCACGTTCATTTGCTCTGTAATCATTGCCTTTTCCAAAGCCCGGAGTTGAGTTTCTATCGCCTATGTAATTAGGAATGGCGGTATGTGTTATTGTGAAAGAAGGAGAATGCATACCTGCCATAACGGAATATGTATATTCCTCATCGTAGGTAACCGCTTTATCAAGATAAACTGTGTTTTCCGTAGTTGCAATTTTTTCACCATCGCGATAAATGTCATAGCTTTCGCCTTCAGTTTCCTTCCAGGACAAAAGAATACCTTTATTGTCATTAAGTAAGTTCAGATCTGTTACTGAAGATAAGGGCATTTCGTCTGTGGTTCTGATAACCTTGTAGCTGAAAGGCTCAAGTGTGATTTCCTCACCGTTAATTCTAAAGGGAAGTGTGTATGTGAAAGCGTTTTCATAGCTTTCACGAGTGGTGTTACAACAAATAAAGTAATTGTCAACCTTTGCCCATATTATGTCGGGATACCCTGTGTAGGGTGTATCTACCTCGAAATTTTCACGAAGGACTTTACCAACTCCTTTTTGATATGTGACAGGTACTTCTTCGCCGCAAAGTGCCTGTGGTGTTGCGCCAAATTCTTCAAGAGGAACAGGACCGCGATTGTAAGAATTTGAGCCTTGGGAATCGGCAATAAAGTCCATGTTCACCTGCTGCTGACGGATAAATTTTCCTCCCCGGGTAAAAATGCCGTCTGTTTTAAATTGTGTTAAATGATGAGTTCCTTTTTTTATTATGTGTGCTCTGCCAAAACCTGAATATCCACGGTTACGGTGGTTCAGCTGTGCAAAAATATGGATGTCACCATCACGAAGAGATAACAAAAGATTGTCTATATCAAAAAATATGAAATCCTCTTTATTACTATCAGAGTGGGGAAGATAGTGCGTTATGTCCTCTTTGAAAACATCTTTTATTGTGCGGTCAATTCTGAAATCGTTGTAGTTTGGGTACAAAGAAGCAAAGGCAGGAACTAAGTGACCATCCTTATGCTGCTCTCTGAGAGCATCAACTGCTTTTCTTGCATACAATTTATAATTATCCCATTCACAGGAAATATACCGTTCACTATGCTCATTCATGTGCCTTTCAAGTGAAGCAAAGAGAAGAGTTCTCTTATCATTTATAATTGCACCATAAGCAGGCTTTGGGTTCATGGTGGGGTTTCTTTCGTCAATTGCCTGCTCCATAAGCATTATTCTGTTGCCCGTTTCGTCTGCACCTTCATAGCGCATATACATGCGTGAATTAATATTTTCAAGAGCAGCCTTTAAAATAAGGTCAGAAAGCTCATAATCACCATGATTAAATGTGCGGTATACCCATTCGGGCAGATAGTTGCATGTTTCACCGTAGTTACCTACATAGCCGTTTTCGCGGGAAAGGGCACGGTGGGTTAAAGGAAAATAGTTTTCACCATAGGGCTTACGACGTAAAAATTCACCGTTTTCATCAATGCCCTGTACCGCTTCGCCACGGCAAACTATGTTTACATAGTCTTCTGTAAAACGTGCATTTTTATCGTGATTAAAAAGGCAATGATACAAATCGAGCTCTCTGCCTTCTTTGTCAAAAAGAATGTGTTCACCTTTCCATGGGGCAAGTCCTAATGCTTCCTTTAAAATAAGGTCGCACTTTTCCTTGCCTATATAGTATTTACTTTTAATAACTCCCAGGCCTGCCATGGCTTTCCAAGCACCTTCGTAGGTGTAATAGGTCTGGTTATAAATGTAGCTCTGGCGTGAAGAAGCAAAGTCAAAATTTGCTTTTAAACAAACTTCCCATGCTTCTTTTACTGTGAGGCTTTCATTAAAAGGTGATAAAAGATAATCCTCAAACCATTCTTTGTCAATAAGCTTTTCTATGATATAAAGCGCTTGACCTAATTCTCCGTAATAGCCACCCCAGTCGCTTTGGTGGGAAGTGCGAAGGAGGGATTGAGGATTTTCAAAATAATCCTTAATGTAGTGGTTTATGCAGTCAATTATAAGTCTTACAGCCTCGCTTTTGTCGGAAAGCGGGCAGTAGGGCTCAAAAAGCATCATACAGAAATGGCGCATTTCTTCCACATATTTTGTAATTGATAATTTCTCACCGTTTTTAAGCTTTGTGAGGGAGTTGTTAAAAAAAATAATCTGTGCATTAATATAACTTTGAGTCAAAGCAAATGCATCAAATGCTTCATTCGGTTTTTTTGTAACCGGAGTTTTATTTTCGGGCAATTTAAAGGTTTGATTAGTTGTGGAATACGCCTCGTAAATTGTACCGAAAACCTCTTCTAAATCGTCATAAGGCTCTGCCTGACGAAGTGTAATTTCAATTTCGCTTTTTCCTTTGGTGTATAAAAGGGGAATTGCACTGGTAACAAAAAACCATCCCTCAGGTTTAAAATTGCCATAGCAAAGATTAACAGGCTCAAAATCACTGCATTTTGCATAGCCAAGCTGTTTGCCGTCAAGGTAAATAAATATCGGTGTGTATTTTTCATTAGAATTAAGCTTTAAAGAAAGATAGTTTTGCCTGTAGGGGTTAACTTTAATTTTAAAGGTAAATTCTTCTGAAAAACGCGAGGAGGGATTAGTGGGTGAGAGCTTTACCCCGTTGCCACCATTAAAAATAATTGAATCAGTCATAAAAATGCTCCAATCAGTTTGTTCTGTCAAATCCCATAAGAAGCATTACAGCTTCAGCAAAATAAAAATCGCCGTAAATTATGGGTAGTTGTCCTTTTGTACCATGATAGCTTTCGCTACCCATCTGAACTATTGAGTCTTCGTTGTCAGACCAGTCGCAAAAACGCTCATCGGTTTCTTTTATAATTTTAACGGCTGTATCACGATATAATCTTCCTTCGTTTTCCGGAAGATAATTTGCAATTGTAATCATACCACAGGCGGCAATAACACCTGCAGTGGTGTCATAAATCACAGGCTCTTTAGGTGCACGGAAATCACTTACGGGTACATATTCATTTTCCAAAGCTGCAATAAAATAATTGGCACATTTTTTTGCAGCATCAAGATATTTAACATTCTTTGTGTGCATATAGCTTTGTGCAAAGCCATATATTGCCCATGCCTGACCACGTGACCAACACGAGCCTTCGCCATAGCCCTGACCGCCAAGAGTTTCAATAAGTTCACCTGTTTTTGTATCGTGAATGCAAATGTGATTAACACTTCCGTCAGGACGAATGTGGTCACGAAGTGTTATATCGGCATGAGCTATGGCAATTTCTCTGTAGTTTGAAACCTTTAACTCATCCGATGCCCAGTAGAGGAGAGGAATGTTCATCATGCAGTCAATAATTGTCCAGCCTGTTCGGTCTAAATTATCTTCATCGTTCCAGGCACGGATAAAACCGCCGTTTAACATAAAGCGAGCTGCAAGCATGTCTGCCGCAAAAAGTGCACGTGTACGAGCAGCACAGTCGCCTGTTAAACGATAATCAGCTCCTGAGGACAAATGCCACATAAATCCAACATCATGGTGTAAACCGTCACGGTTTTTAAATGCCTCATCCAAAAGCTTCTGGGCATTTCGTGCGGTGTTAAGATACAAATCCTTTTTTGTACCGTTGTACATAAGAAGCATTAATCCTGGCCAGAATCCGTTAGTCCACCAGGCAATGTCAGTTTCTGCCTTGTTGTCATGTACGCCGTTAAAAGTGGTGTAGGGGATTTTATCAAAGCTTTTTACAGCTGTTTTTGAAAGCTTTTCATCAAGCTTTTCCCAAATTTGTTTTATTGTTTCCATAGATCATTCTCCTTTTGCTTTCTGTACGCTGACGGAGATTGCCCCGCATAGCGTGTAAATGCCTTTGTAAATTTTGATTGTGTGTCATAGCCTACTATGCTTGCTATTTCACCAATGGAAAAGCGGCTTCTCTTTAAAAGCTCAAATGCCATTTCCATGTGCTGGTTAAGAATGTATTTTTTGGGTGATATACCGATTTTTTCGGTGAAAATATTGCAAAAATAATTACGCGAAATATTCAAGTGACGACACACATCGACTACAGTGGTGTGTTTGCCGATGTTCTCATTGATATATGAAATTGCCTTTTCAATATACATGTCGGTATGATTAATATCAGAAACGGTATCTTCCGTAATTGTGTCGGCAAAAGCCCAGAATTTGCTCATAAGAAGACAGTTTGTCATTTCGCCTGTATTAACTAAATCCCACATTGCTTTTCCGGTTTTTCCGCTTTCGTCATTTAAAATTGGTGTTTTGGGCGAAAGGGAAGATGCGCTAATCAGATTTTTTGAACCTTTTCCGAAAAATTCAACCCATGTGTATTCAAAAGGCTCATCATTGTCTGCAATGTAGTTTGCAATCTGTCCCGGAAAGATTATAAAGCCTTGATTTTTATTAACCTTGAAGGTGGACCCGTCAACATTCAGAACACCTTTACCTGAATGAACATAATGAAAGAGGAAGTTAGGCCATATGTGAGGCTTTTCGGAAAAAAGCGGTGCACATTTTCTGTAACCATATTGAACAACGTTAAAGTCAAGATTGTTTTTTGTATATACACGAAAATTTTTATGACTCATAAAAATGCTCCTGTCATTTAATTATTTCAGCGGTTTTGGTATTTTCACGCCATGTTACAGTTGCACCTAAGCCCTCGGCAATAAAGCGAACGGGAACTAAAATCCTATTGTTTATAACTGTTGGGTTTGCGTCTAAGGTAAAGCTTTCACCGTTAATTTCGGCAATAGAAGTATTAAGGGTAACCTTTACGCTTGTGCCGTTAAGGTTACATGTTGCAGTTTTTGTAGCATCTTCCCAAACTACTTCTGCGCCCATTTTTTCAAACACCTGACGAAGGGGAACAAGCATCCTGCCATTTACTATAACAGGATCAACATCGCCAATAGTTCTTATGCCGTTAACAGTTACGTATAATTTGCCCTCGTTCTTATCGGCGGGAGGTACAATGTCTTTCTTTTCAACAAGCTCTAAGCCAAACTGCTGATTGTGCGTTTCAAGATATCTGTACTGAATAAGTCCTTCGCCATCATTTTTTGAAGCATCGAGAACGTCCAATGCTTTTGATGAATGAAGAGCTGTTATTCTGTAAAAGCCATCTCCTGTTGCAATAAATGCAAATTTCTGGCTATTTTCGCCTGTATAATCGCCCGAAATAAGCTTTGCCAGGGGGTCGTGCGAAGAATTTTCAATGCCTAATGCTTTGCTCGTTATGGTATTTGTAATGGTATAAACACCACCGCCTAAATGAGCAAGCTCCCATTCGTTGTTGCCGCCATAGGCAAATTGTGCAACCTCTCCGTCCTTTTCGGCAATATATTTTCCGCTGTGACGAGGCTTAATTCTGTAAATGCCCTCTTCGATTGGGGGAGTGGTAACAGGCATTGTGTCAACTGTTTTGCCTGTTGAGTAAAGCAGTGTGCCAAAGCCTGTCTGGTCAAAGGTGGATGCATGACCTCCCGGACCGTGTTCAACTCCCATAATCTCAATACGTTTCTTAACATTGGGCATTTCATAGCCTAAACGATTGTGATAGTGATTATAAATCATGTTCCAGATTGGACGCATTTCGCCTCTGCCTGCATTTGAAACAGCGCTATGTGAGGAATAAATGCCTTTGCCACCGGTGCCCCACTCATACAATTCAAAGGGCATTTCAACTCCGTTGTTGTAGCCTGCAACATATTCTGCCGCATACATAAAACGATTGAGGCCATAGCCGTATAAATCGTCCCCCTGATTCCATGCCATTTCGCAAACAGATGCCATAAGGCCAATACCTAAATTGCAGTGGCCCTGGTCTCTGCCGGATTCCTGCCACTGAGCAAGAGAACCTTCGTAAAGGTGGGGAATAGCATTGAAAATTGAACCATTGCCTCTACCATTTTTGAAGTAATTTATACCTGTTTGGTAAATGTCTTCTCTGTCGCAGAAAATGCCAATGGCAACGGTGGCTGCCATATTTGCCAGGTCCCAGTTTGCCCAGTAGTTTGTTATGTACGCATCGTTGTGGTCACGACCAAATTCGTTCGAAATAAGAAAACGTTCGCAAAGAGGCTTATAGAATACATTTATGAGTACATCCTGCATTGCTTTTACGTTAAAATCGGGATAGTCGCGCATTAATTCTGCGGCATTTGCCAACTGATAGCCGTAAATACCTGCAGCAAGGTAACGGTCAGCATTGCCTGTAACCGTTTTTAAAGTAGATGACCAGGAATTTAAAATTTCGCAGGCTTTTTTGCCGCATTCTTCATTTCCTTCAATTTTCCAGCGGAGCGCATTCTGATATGCTTTTGCCAAGTCTTCATAAAGCTGAGCATAGTTACTGCCATTGCCGCCACGCACAATGGTTTCAGTTGCACGGCTTGTCACGTTTGGCTGAGCATATTTACTTGTTTTAAGTGCTTCAAGACCAAGAAGAACAGTTTCGTAGCCATTTCCTATGGCAGTTTTAATATTATCAATGTCGGTTTGAGTGTGAAGAGCACCCGGATGAACAAATTGCCTTTCCTCAGCATGAACAAAGCTTATGCAAGAGAAAAGGATTGCAAAACATAAAAAAATCGAAATACACTTTTTCATAATAATCCCCCTTTTTGGTTTCTGATTTGATTGTACCACAAATACGGCAAAATGGAATAGGGAAAATCAGACAAAAATCATTAATAATGTCCCGAAATGTAATGTGCGTGTTAAAAACACTTGATATTAATACCATTGAAAGTTACAATAATTATAAATAAACAATTTGCCGTTCTGCACACAAGGAGGAAATTATGATTACTAATCCTGTTATACGAGGTTTTAACCCCGATCCGTCAATAATACGAATAGGTAACAGCTATTATATTGCCACATCAACCTTTGAGTGGTGGCCCGGGATAAACATTTACCACTCTTATGACTTAGTAAACTGGAGCCTTCATTCAAGACCCTTGAACAAAAAGTCCCTTCTGGATTTAACAGGAGTCCCTGATGGTGGTGGCATATGGGCACCGTGCTTAAGCTACGACGGAAATAATGTTTATCTTGTTTATACTGTTGTAAAAGAACGTGGCGCTATGATGCAAACTGATAACTACCTTATTGAAACTAATGATATTAACGGAGAATGGTCTGAAAGGGTTTATCTCAATTCCATCGGCTTTGACCCGTCGTTTTTTCACGATGATGACGGCAAGAAATATCTTTTGAGTCTTGAAAATCATTATGAAAAAGATAAAAGATTTAATGGATTGTATATTGAAGAATATGATTGCAATTTAAAAAAGCTTGTAGGAGGAAGGCGACTTTTATACAAGGAGCCAAACGGTGAGCTTGTGGAAGGTGCGCATATTTATAAAAAGGACGGGTACTATTATCTTTTAAAGGCACAAGGTGGCACGGGTGTGCGCCATAGTGCCCAGATGGCACGAAGTAAAAGTCTTTTTGGAAAGTGGGAGGAGGATAGTGAAATACTTCTTCATGCAAGAGATGATATAAGCCTTCCTTTGCAAAAGGCAGGCCATGCAGATGTTGTAGATACCCCTGATGGCGATTTGTACATGGTGCACCTTGCCTCGCGTTCGTTAAATAACATTATGGGAAGAGAAACCTGCATACAAAGGGTGAAATGGGTTGACGGATGGCTCAGGCTGGAGCAAGGTGGACAAAATCCCTACGTGCACGTTGAATGCAAAGGTGAAAAGGTAGTTGCAACTAAAACGCACTATGAATTTGAAAGCATTCACAGCTTGAAGGATTTTCAGTTTCTTCGTGATGATATTACCGAAAAGCTTTCTTTTAAAAACCATTCAATTAAGCTCAAAGGCGGTAGCGGTCTTAACAGCAAATTTAATCAGACACTTCTTGCAAGGCGTGTTGACGAGTTAAACGTAAAGGTTGAAACCAAGCTTACCTTTTCACCGCAAAATGACAGGCAAATGGCAGGGCTGGTATTTATATACGACACAAATCATTGGCATTATCTGTACATGACAAAAAAGAACGCAAACATGGTAAAGCTTTTAAGCTGCGACAAGGGAAAGCTGACTTATTATGAAAATGAGGCAGAGGTTGAAAACACAGCTGTTTTAAAGGCAGAGGTCAAAAATAATCTTATTGACTTTTTTGTAAACGATGAAAAAGTCTTTGAAAATATTAGTGCAGAAATTTTGTCCGATGAGCATATCTTTCTTGGTTTTACAGGTGCCATGGTGGGTATTAACTGTATTGACTGTGAAAAAAGGGAAGAATGGGCAAGCTTTGAATACTTTGACTATGAAAGGCTTTCTTATTAGAAGGAGGATTAAAATGCTATCTTTCAGAAAAGCAACAAAAAACGACATAGAAAAAATTGCAACTATTTACTCCGATATACATACTTTAGAAGAAAAAGGACTTTCCACAACAGGGTGGATAAGAAATGTTTATCCCACAATTGAAACAGCCCAAAAGGCACTTGAAAGAGGGGATATGTTCGTATCAGAATTTGATGGTGAAATTACAGGTGCCGCCATTATAAACCAGATACAGGTTGATGATTATAAAAAAGCACAATGGCAATATGAGGCAAATAATGAAGAGATTATGGTTTTACACACGTTAGTTATTTCGCCAATGGCTTTCAAGAAAGGATTCGGCAAGGAATTTGTAAAATTTTACGAGCAGTATGCATTGCAAAATGATTGTAAGTTTTTAAGAATGGATACAAATGCGAGGAATGTAAAAGCAAGAGCAATGTATGAGAAGCTTGGATATACCGAAATCGGAATAGTTGACTCTGTCTTCAACGGCATTGAAGGAGTGAAGCTTGTATTACTTGAAAAAAGCTGTGAAAGTACATGCTTTGGTAAAAAGTACTGAAAAAAATATAAAAAATACAAGTAAATTTAGATAAATTAGTTGATTATTTGCATTAGTTGTGTTATAATACCAACAATCTTAAGAATTTGCGGTGGTGCAAATTCTAAAAATTCAATGTTCTCAGAACAAGAAAGAAAGGGAAAAAAGATGAAAAAATTATTGGCATTGGTACTTGCACTTCTTATGATTGGTGCAACAATGGCAGGTTGTACACCTGCTGAAAACACAGGCGACACAGAAGGTGCTGAAAACGTTATCAAAATCGGCGTTTTTGAACCTCTTACAGGTGACTCCGCTTCCGGCGGTAAGAAAGAACTTCTTGGTGTTCAGTACGCAAATGCTGAAACTCCCACAGTTACTCTCGGTGATGTTGAGTACAAGATTGAAGTTGTTTATTCCGACAACGGTTCAACAACAGACAAGGCTCCCTCTGCGGCAGCTACTTTAGTTGACAAGGACGTTTCTATTGTTCTTGGTTCTTATGGTTCAGGCGTTTCTATGGCTGCAAGTGATACTTTCGATCAGGCAGGTCTTGCTGCAATGGGTATCACATGTACAAACCCCAATGTTACAAAGGGTAACGAACACTACTACAGAATTTGTTTCTTAGATCCTTTCCAGGGTACAGTTCTTGCAAACTTTGCTATGGAAAAGTGCGGTGCTAAGAAAGCATATCTCTTAGGCGAACTTGGTAACGAGTATGACCAGGGTCTCCTTACATTCTTCGAACAGGTATTCACAGCAGCAGGCGGCGAAGTTATCAAGGCTGACTTCCCCACAAATACAGCTGACTTCACACAGTACCTCAACACTGCAAAAGCAGAAGGCTGTGATGTAATCTTTACACCTGTTTCCATTGCATATGCAACTCAGATCGTTTCTCAGGCTGCAAGACTTGCAATCAATCTTCCTATCCTTGGCTCCGACACACTTGACGACAACAAGGTTCTCGAAGCTGCAAAGGGTACAGATACTGAACTTTATGTTTCCACATTCTACCAGGAAGGTGGTTCTCCTGAGTTTGACGAAGGTATTAAGAACTACATCAACACAAATGCTGATGCAAAGACTGCAAACGGTGGCGACGACACTATTTCTGCTGTAACAGCAATGGGTTACGATGCTTACTACGTAGCACTTGAAGCTATCAAGGCTGCAGGTTCCGGTGACAAGGCTTTAGTTAAGGCTGCTCTTCCCAATGTTACATACACAGGTGTATCCGGTGAAATCGCGTTTGATGAAATCGGTGATGCTATCCGTGACACAGCTTACATTAAGACTGTTGATACAGAAAATGGTACATGGTTACTTGAAACAGTTCAGAAGGCTCAGTAATTTAATTTGAATTTTAATTGTACGCTTGGCGGGATTTTCCTGCCAAGCGTATATGTGATTTTTCTTTGCTGCCTCTCAAGAAGCGGATTGCCGCTTTTTAAGAGACAGCAAAGAGTTTTGCTTTTGAAAGGGAGGTAATATAAGTGCAATCAATGATAACAACATTGTTGACGGGTATGTCTGTCGGTGGACAGTATGCACTTATTGCTATCGGTTACACTATGGTATACGGCATTTTACGCCTTATCAACTTTGCTCATGGTGATGTATTCATGGTAGCAGGTATGATGCTTATCTGGTTTTCGGCAATTCTGCCATTATCGGTTGCAATACCTGTGGTAATCATAGCAACAATTATTTTGGGATTTTGTATTGAACGAGCAGCATATCTGCCGCTTCGTAAGGCTCCACGTATGAGTGTTATGATATCAGCAATCGGTGTAAGCTATCTTTTACAGAATGTTATTACATATCTCACAGGTGGACAGCCTATGACATATCCGACAATACCGCTTCTTGCAAAGACTGTGGATGTTTTCGGCACAAAGCAGACTATTGCAACGATGATTACTCTTCCCACAGTAATTCTGCTTGTTATTTTGCTTACATTTCTTATTAATCACACAAAAGTGGGCATGGCAATGCGTGCAGTTTCCAAGGATTTTGAAACAAGCCGACTTATGGGTATCAAAATCAACAATGTTATTTCGGTAACCTTTGTTATTGGCTCTGCTCTTGCAGCAGTTGGTTCTGTGCTCTACTTTTCAAACTACCCCAAAATTGTTGCTGTTTCAGGTGCACTTCCCGGTTTGAAAGCCTTTGTTGCAGCTGTTTTCGGTGGTATTGGTTCAATTCCCGGTGCGGTGATTGGCGCATTCATCATCGGTATATGTGAAAACCTTATTAAGGCAACTCCTTATTCCGTATTCTCCGATGCGTTTACCTTTGCTGTGTTGGTAGTTGTTCTCATTTTCAGACCTACAGGCATATTCGGCGAAAAGACCGTTGACAAAGTTTAATGGGGGTGCTTTTAATATGAATAGTATTAACAAAAAGAACAATGTAAAAAGTACTCTTGTTGTAATAGCATGCCTTCTTGCTTTCTGGGGTCTTTTGCTTTTAATTGAAAACCTTAATTTAATTTTGCCAAGTGTACCAAAATTGTTTACACCCACATCAAAGCTTTTTATGGTGCTGAGAAAGGTTATCGTTTACTCACTTATTGCAGTTTCAATGAATCTGCTTAACGGCTTTACAGGGCTTTTTTCGTTAGGTCATGCAGGTTTTATGCTTCTTGGTGCGTACACCTTTGCAATCCTTACAACACCCGTTTCTTTAAAAGTTCCCGCTGACGGTATTTTCTATAAATACGGTGGAAGTATTGTTCATTTTTCACTCCAGGAGGCTTTTGGGGCAATTTTTGGCAATGAAGGCTTTGGTGGTGCTGTAAGTCTTGTTTTAGGTGTTCTTGCGGCACTTATTGTTGCAGGGTTGGTGGCGGCTTTGTTTGCCTATTTCATTGGTCTTCCTGTGCTCAGATTAAAGAGTGACTACCTTGCAATTGCAACTCTTGGCTTTGCTGAAATTATCAGAACAATATTCCAGTGTGAAGTTCTTCAGCTTCCGGGCGGTGGTGAACTTACACTTGGTAAACTTACAAACGGCGCAAATATGATTAAGGGCTTTCCAACACTTAATTCATTCAATATTTCTGGTGCTGACGGAAAAACAGTTTTGTACCTTTCAACTGTTGCTCCTGCAATAATCGTTTCACTTTGTATAATCGTTATCGTTCTTTTGATAAATTCCACTTACGGACGCTCCTTCAAAGCAATCCGTGACGATGAAATAGCGGCAGAAGCAATGGGAATTAACCTCGCAAAGCATAAAATTCTGTCCTTCTGCATATCGGCATTCTTTGCGGCAGTAGGCGGAGCGCTTTATGTTATGTTTGCAACAACATACCAGGCAAAACCCTTTACATCAGTTCTTACATATGAAATTCTGCTTATAGTTGTTATCGGTGGCATTGGTTCTGTTACAGGCTCATGTATTGGTGCGTTCTTGTACATTGCATGCTCCGAATGGTGGCTAAGATTCCTCGATGAACCCATGGTTGTGGGTGGATTCCAGGTTCCTCTTCTTAAAGACGGCTTTAGAATGGTTGTTTTCTCAATTGTTATTATGATAGTTGTTCTTTTCTTCCGCCGAGGCATTATGGGCACAAAAGAGCTGCCGGATTTATTTAAAATCCGAAAAAGCAAATCGAAAGGGAGGTTGAGTAGCAATGCCGAATAATGTTCTTCGTATAGAAAATGTTACCATGCAGTTTGGCGGCGTTGTTGCTGTTAATAACCTTTCCATGGAAATAAATGAAGGCGAGATTGTTGCGCTTATCGGACCTAATGGTGCAGGTAAGACCACGGCCTTCAATGTTATAACAGGTGTTTATCAGCCCACAAACGGTCGTGTTTGTTTTAATGGTGAAACAATCATTGAAAATTTCCCTAAGGGCAAAATGAAAAAGCTCTATGCCGGTGAAAATAATGGCTTGTACAAAAATACAATAGTTAAAACACCGGACCAGATTACAAAGCTTGGTATGGCAAGAACTTTCCAGAATATCAGACTTTTCAAGAGTATGACAGTGTTTGAAAATGTTCTTGTTGCAAAGCATTTAAGAAAAACAAGCAATGTTTTTTCTGCTATTTTCAGATTGAATGCTGCAGAAGAGAAAAAGATGCGTGAAGAAACTATGGAATTGTTAAAGCTTCTTGGCCTTGAAGATGTAAAAGATGAGCTTGCAACATCGCTTCCTTACGGTAAACAGCGTCATCTCGAAATTGCAAGAGCCCTTGCAACAAGTCCCACTCTTTTACTTCTTGACGAGCCTGCGGCAGGCATGAACCCTCAGGAAACAGAAGAGCTTACAGCATTTATCCGCCGCATAAGAAAAGATTTCAATCTTACCATTCTTCTTATTGAGCATCACATGAATCTTGTTATGGATATATCTGATCGTATATATGTAATTGACTTCGGCAAGCATATCGCCGATGGTACACCTGAATCGGTCAGCAACAATCCTCGTGTAATCGAGGCTTATTTGGGGGTGTCGGACGATGCTGAAAATTAAAGATCTTAACATAACATATGGCGGTATCAATGCAGTACGTGATGTTTCCTTCCAGGTTGAAAAAGGCTCAATTATAACTCTTGTTGGTGCAAATGGTGCGGGTAAAAGCTCAATCCTACGTTCCATAGCAGGCGTTGTAACGCCTAAAAGTGGTACTATTGAGTTTGATGGAGAGGATATAACAGGACGCCCTGCAGAACAGGTTGTTAAAAAAGGAATCACCCTGGTTCCCGAAGGCAGACGAGTTTTCCCCGACCTTACAGTACTTGAAAATATCCGTATAGGTGCATACCTTAGAAAAGATTCTCTTGAAGAAGACATTAAATGGGTATACGATTTGTTCCCACGCCTTAAAGAACGTTCCTGGCAGATGGCAGGTACACTTTCAGGTGGTGAACAGCAGATGCTTGCTGTTGCAAGAGCATTGATGAGCAGACCCAAGCTTATGATGATGGACGAACCGTCACTTGGTCTTGCACCCCTTATTGTAAGAGATATTTTTTCAATTATTAAAGAAATTAATAATAACGGTGTAACCATTCTTCTTATTGAACAGAATGCCAACATGGCACTTAAAACAGCAGACCGTGGATATGTTCTGGAAACCGGTAGGATTAAAATGGAAGGCACAGGTGTTGAGCTTCTTGCAAACGAAGAGGTTAAAAAAGCATATTTAGGTAAATAATTACAAAGAGACAATTTTCTTAGAGAATTGTCTCTTTGTTATTCTTAAATAATAATGAAAAAGGTATAGAACTAACGAAATTAATATGGTATAATTATAATAACTGTTAAAAGGAGTGCTTGTTATGAAATCTTTACGCGAATTGTATAAAGTTGGCAGAGGACCCTCCAGTAGCCACACCATGGGTCCTGAAAGAGCATGTAATTACTGTAAGGACAAGTATAATGACTTTGACTGGGTTAAGGTTATTCTGTATGGCTCTTTGTCCAAAACAGGAAAAGGTCATGGCACTGACAGGGTTATAAAGGAAACATTTGCACCCTGCGAAGTTAACATTGTTTTTGATTATGAAACAAACGATTTGCCCCATCCAAACACAATGGATATTATTTTGTTCAAAAACGGTGAAGAAATTGGCAAAGAACGTATTTTAAGCGTTGGTGGCGGCATTATTGAAGTTGATGGTGTTGAAGGCAAGGCAAGCGAAAATGTGTACCGCTTTACAAAGTTTTCCGAAATTGCAAGCTATTGTAAAGACAAAGATATAAGACTTTGGGAATATGTTCTTGAAGAAGAGGGCGAAGAAATATTTGATTACCTTGGAGAAATCTGGGAGAAAATGAAAAGAAGCGTTCGTTACGGCATAAAGGCGGAAGGCGTACTTCCCGGAGGACTTGAAGTTCAGCGTAAAGCAAAAAAACTTTACAACACACGTCATATTGACGAAAGTGCCCAGACAAAGGAAAACAGACTTGTTTGTGCTTATGCTTTTGCGGTAAGCGAGCAGAATGCTGCGGCACATACTATTGTTACCGCGCCCACCTGTGGCAGTGCAGGGGTTCTGCCTGCGGTTTTATATTATGAGCAGGAATTAAGAGGCTTTAAGGATGAAGAAATTGTGAAAGCTCTGGCAACAGCAGGAGTTATTGGCAATGTTATAAAAACAAATGCCTCAATTTCAGGTGCGGAATGTGGCTGTCAGGCGGAAATCGGCTCAGCCTGTTCAATGGCAGCTGCTGCATTGGGTGAGCTTTTTGGCCTTGGTATAGATGAAATTGAATATGCAACCGAAATTGCCATGGAGCATCACTTAGGCTTAACCTGTGACCCTGTGGGCGGACTCGTTCAAATTCCCTGTATTGAACGAAATGCCGTGGCGGCAATGAGAGCAATAAATGCTGTAAGCTTAGGTAGCTTTTTGGGCGAAACAAGAAAAATTTCTTTTGACCTTGTTGTTGAGGTTATGTTTGAAACAGGTAAGGACTTAAAGCGACGATACCGTGAAACAAGCGAGGGAGGACTTGCTAAGCTGTATGGAAAAGGCTGATATAACTAAAAAACTATTTGAACTGCAGGATGCTAAATATCGTGAATTTCATTCAAAGCTGATGCCCGACTACAACAAAGAAAAAATTATAGGTATAAGAATACCTGTTTTAAAACGCTTTTTAAAAGAGCTGAATGATGAGGCAAAAGCGGATTTTATAAAAGAATTACCCCATAATTATTATGAAGAAAACAATCTTCATGGGTTTATCATTGGAAACCTATCAGATTTTGATGAATGTGTTAGGGAACTAAACAGGTTTTTGCCTTATGTTGACAACTGGGCAACCTGTGACAGTTTAAGACCAAAGTGTTTTAAAAAGCATAAGGACAGTCTGAAAGAGCAAATTGAAATCTGGATGAAATCAAATGAAGAATATACTGTAAGATTTGCAATTGAAATGCTTATGGTGCATTTTCTCGATGAAGATTTTTCGGAGGTTTATCCACAAATGATTTCGGAGATTAAAAGCGATAAGTACTATATCAACATGATGATAGCTTGGTATTTTGCAACAGCTCTTTCAAAAAAGTGGGATACTGTTATTCCTTATATAATAGAGAACAAGCTTTCTTTTTGGGTGCATAACAAAGCAATTCAAAAATCTTGTGAAAGCTACAGGTTTACTGATGAACAAAAAAATTTTTTAAAAAAGTTCAAGCGAAAGGCAGAATAATCTGCCTTTTTGTTTTATCTAAAAATGTGACGTGTTGTGAAAAAAGCACAAAATTTAAAAAGAAAAATATGAAATATTAATAAATTTGCACAAAAAGTTGTTGACAATAATTAAAAAGAGTGCTTTAATAGAGGTAAAGGAAAGGAAGAAATACTTTCCAAAATCAAAACAAGAAAGAAGAGGATGTAAGATGAAAAAGTTACTCAGTATTATGATGGTTGTTGCAATGCTTTTTGCATTGGCAGCATGCGGTCCCAAGGAAGAAGTTGTTGCTGACCCCACAGAAGGCGTAGTTGAAGAAGCTGGTTTAATTAAGGTTGGTATTATCAACAACGATCCTAACGAATCCGGTTACCGTACAGCTAACGATGCTGACATGAAGAGAGTTTTCACAGAAGAAAACGGCTACGAAGCTTCCTTCGCATATTCCCTTAAGAATGATGAACAGATTGCATACGCTCAGAAGTTCATCCAGGACGAAGTTGACTATCTCTTAATCTCCGCTGCAGGTACAGCAGGTTGGGATACAGTATTGCAGGACGCTCAGGCAGCAGGTATCCAGGTTATTCTTTTTGACCGTACTATCGATGCAGACGAAAGCTTATATGTAGCTTCCATCGTATCCGACATGGCTCTTGAAGGTAAGACAGCAGTTGATTGGCTTACAGCTCAGAACCTTGAAGCTTACAACGTTATCCATATCCAGGGTGTAATGGGTAGTGCAGCTCAGATTGGCCGTACAGGTGCTCTTGATGAAATGGTAGCAGCTAACGACAACTGGAACCTTGTTACACAGCAGACAGCTGAATGGAATGCTGAAACAGCTCAGCAGATCGTACAGTCTGTTATCGACTCCGGTAAGGAATTTAACGTAGTATATGCTGAAAACGACGACATGGCTAAGGGTGCAGTTGCAGCTTTAGACGCAGCAGGTATCACTCACGGTGTTGACGGCGATGTTATCATCATGGGCTTTGACTGCAATAAGTGGGCTCTTGAAGAACTCCTTAACGGCAACTGGAACTATGATGGTCAGTGCAATCCCTTCCAGGCTGATTACATAGACGAAATCATCGCAGGTCTTGAAGCTGGTACAGCTCCCGCTGAAAAGGTTGTAATCATGGAAGAAAAGGGCTTTGATGCTACAACAATTACACAGGAAGATGTAGATAACTACGGTATCTGATTTTTCTGATTGATTTGTAATAATTAAACTGCGCACGCGGTACGGATACAAAGTCCGCACCGCGTGTTTTTAAATAGACAAAATGGAGGGTTGAAAATGAATGAAAAAAGTGCCATTTTGAAAATGCGTGGAATTTGTAAGTATTTCCCCGGTGTCAAAGCTTTACAAAATGTAGACTTTACCCTTAGGAAAGGGGAAATTCATGCGCTTATGGGAGAGAACGGTGCAGGTAAATCCACTCTCATAAAGGTGTTGACAGGTGTTTACGAAAAAGACGAAGGCGAAATCTACATAAATGACAAAATTGTTTCCATACGTTCGCCTCAGAGTGCACAAAATGTTGGTATCAGTACTGTTTACCAGGAAATAACTCTTTGCCCGAATCTCACTGTTGCTGAAAATATGTATATCGGCAGAGGCAAAGGCGTTGGCGTAAATTGGGGCAGTATGAATAATAGCGCGCAAAAAATTCTTGAAAGCCTTGGCATTCCCGCACAGGCAACTCAGCAGCTTGGTTCTTGTTCAATTGCAGTACAACAGATGGTTGCAATCGCACGTGCTGTTGATATGGAATGTAAAATTCTTATACTTGATGAACCTACGTCCTCTCTTGACGAGCAGGAGGTTCAAAAGCTTTTCAAATTAATGCGAGACCTTAAAGAGAAGGGTGTAGGCATAATATTTGTTACGCACTTTCTTGAACAGGTTTATGAGGTTTGCGACCGTATTACGGTGCTTCGTGACGGTCAGCTTGTGGGCGAATATCCAATAGCGGATTTGCCTCGTGTTCAGCTGGTTGCAAAAATGCTGGGTAAAGAGCTTGACGACCTTTCTTATATCAAGAAGCATAATGATGATGAAATTTCTTTCGAGGAGGCTGTTCCTGTGTTGGAGGCAGTACACCTTTCCTCCACTGAGGGAATACAGCCCTTTGATTTCTTAATACATCAAGGTGAAGTAAACGGTTTCACCGGACTTTTAGGCTCAGGCAGAAGTGAATGCGTACGTGCCATCTTCGGTGCCGACCATAAAACAAGCGGTGAAATATTGATTGAAGGTGCAAAGGTAAAGGTTAATAAACCTCTTGACGCAATGAAGCATGGTATTGGTTATCTTGCAGAAGACAGAAAACGTGATGGTATCATAGGCGATTTGTCCGTTAAAGACAATATTATCCTTGCACTTCAGGTTATGAAGGGCTTCTTCAAGCCTTTTACAAAGGCTCAGGCAGAAGAATTTGCCGAAAAGTATATTAAGCTCCTTGACATTAAAACTGCATCAATGAATACCCCCATTAAATCTCTTTCGGGTGGTAATCAACAAAAGGTTATATTGGCAAGGTGGCTTCTTACAAATCCGGCATATCTTATTTTGGACGAACCAACAAGAGGTATTGACGTTGGCACAAAGGTAGAAATTCAAAAGCTTGTTTTAGAGCTTGCTGACGAAGGTAAGGCAGTAACCTTTATTTCCTCGGAAATAGACGAAATGCTCCGCACCTGTTCGCGTCTTGTTGTTATGCGTGACAGAAAAGTGGTAGGCGAACTGTCAGGTGATGAGCTTACCCAGAACAATATAATGGCAACAATTGCAGGAGGTGACAAGTAATATGGCAAAGAAAAATGGTTCTGTAAAGAATTTTCTTTTGGGATTAGTGCGTCAACAGCTCTTTATTCCCATTGCTGCACTTTTAATACTTGTTGTTTTTAATTTTGTTGCGGATCCATCCTTTTTCAAGGTTACATTAGGTCAGAACAATGCGGGTGACCCAATTCTTTCGGGCTATCTTATTACAATTTTAAATAATGGCTCCGAGCTTGCTATTTTAGCAATTGGTATGACCCTTGTAACAGCAGCATCAGGTGGTCAGGATATTTCAGTTGGTGCAACAATCGCAATTGCAGGTAGTGTTATTCTCCGTGTGCTTTGCGGTAATTTAGGTCCCAGACCCGAAACAATGCAGGCTCCTATCATTGTTGCATTTTTAATTGCTTGTGTAGTTGCAATGCTTTTTGGTGCCTTTAATGGTATACTGGTTGCATATTTTAAAATACAGCCCATGGTTGCAACACTTATTATGTTTACAGCAGGCAGAAGTATTGCCGCATGGATAAACTTAAATCAGCTTCCGGTTATCAGTGAGCCTTCTTTTGGCTATTTTGGTAACTATATACCCGGTATTCCAATACCAACACCTGTGTTTATAGCAGTTCTTTGTATGATTATAATTGCATTGGTATTAAAGTTTACAAATTTAGGCTTATATGTTCAGGCTGTGGGTATTAATTCTCATTCATCTCGTCTTAACGGTCTTAACCCTGAATTTATCAAGTTTATAACCTATGTAATCATGGGTATTTGTGTTGCAGTTGCGGCACTTATTAAGGTCAGCCGAATTTCAACTATTAACTATTCTGTAATAGCAAAGGATATTGAAATGGATGCAATTTTGGCGGTTGCTTTAGGCGGCAATGCCTTAGGTGGCGGTAAATTCAGCATGACAGCATCAATAATCGGTGCCTATGTTATTCAGTTCTTAACAACCACTCTTTTCAAGTTCCAGGTTGCATCTGATGCGCTTCCGGCGTATAAAGCAGTTGTTGTTATAATCTTAGTTGTTATGAGTGCACCTGTTGTGCGTGATTATTTTTCCCGTTTGTGGAAAAAGATTTCACCCAAAAAAGTAAAGGGGGTAGGCTGATATGACAAAACCTAAATTGAACAGGTCTTTGAAAAAGGGCAGTATGTCCGACACAAACCTCCTTCTTACAATTACAATTATTGTGTTTTTTGTTATGTACATAGGTGCTGTGTTGTTTTTGGGTTCAGGCTTCACAAAGCCTCAGACATTTTTCAACATACTTAACGAAAATGCCGCTTTAATAATTCTTTCCTGTGGCATGAGCATTGTTATGATAACAGGCGGTATTGACATTTCTGTTGGTACTGTTACAGCACTTGTGTGTATGAGCTGTGCAGTGCATCTTGACCATAACGGCGGAAGCGTTTTAACGGCAATGCTGTTGGCGCTTGCAATCGGTGTTGGATTTGGTGTTGTGCAGGGCTATCTTGTGGCATATCTCGAAATACAACCCTTTATTGTAACCTTAGCAGGTATGTTCTTTGCAAAGGGTATGACAACCATTGTAAACTCAACTCAGTTTAATGTTCAGCACGAGGCCTTCAAGGCATTAAAGGCAACAAGAATTTACGTCCCGGGAATGGGGTCAGTAAATAAACTGGGAAAATATGTGCAAGCCTACATTGAGCCCGGTGTTGTTGTTGCACTCGTTGCAGTAGTTTTACTGTTCATACTTCTTAAATGGAGCAAGACAGGCAGAAACTTCTACGCAGTAGGTGGCAATGCCTACAGTGCAAACATGCTTGGTATCAATGTTAAGAAAACAAAATTTATTGCACATCTTCTTTGCGGTATTTTAGCAGGTATTGGTGGCTTTGTGTACTTTATGCACGTTGGCTCGGGTTCTCCTTCACATGCCAGCGGTGCCGAAATGAATGCAATTGCATCAAGTATCATTGGTGGCACAATGCTCAGTGGCGGTGTTGGCAACATTTTGGGCACCTTCTTCGGTGTTTTAAGCCTTAGCACAATTAAGAACATAGTTTCTTCCTTAGGTCTGGACGATGCGTGGTGGACAAATATTACCGTTGCTCTTATGATATGCCTGTTTTTGGTTATCCAGAGCGTGGTGCTTTTAAGAAAAAACAAAAAGAAGTAAAAAATAACTCCCCGAAATTCAATTCGGGGAGTTTACTTTTACAGATATGAAACAATATCATCAATGTTTTTATAAGTAGAGTGCATGTCAATTGGGGCTGCATCATCTGCAGGGTAACCCATAACCAGAAGTGCCACGGGAACAAGGCTTTCGGGAATTAAAAATGCTTCAACCATTTTTTCGGGATTAAAGTGCATAACCCATGTTGTGCCAATACCCAGTTCAGTAGCTTCCATCATCATATGTGTTGTTACAATTGATGCGTCAACAAAGCCTGAATTTTCACCGTCGTACTTTCTCTTCCAGCATTCATCCTTGTTGTAGCAAATAAGCATTGCCAAAGGTGCATCAAAATGGCATCTTGTACAATCCTTTAATTTAGTCAAGGCTTCTTCGGACTGAATTACCATAATTCTCTGAGGCTGGTAGTTGCAGGCGGGGGGGGCAAGGTGACCTGCTTTAATAATCTTGTCAATTACGTCTTTCGCAACACTTTCATTTTTGAACTTACGGACAGAATACCTTTCTTCAGCAAGCTTTAAAAATTCCATTTTCATTTTCTCCTTTTATTTAGATTGAATTAAATCATTCATATCGTACATTGCAGGCTTCTTTCCAACCATAAACTTAGCCGCCTGAACTGCACCCTCGGCAAAAACATCACGGGAGAGTGCGGTGTGCTTTAATTCAATAATTTCGTCGTTGCCTGCAAAAATAACAGTGTGCTCGCCAACAATTGTACCGCCGCGGATTGCATGTATGCCAATTTCCTTCTTTTCGCGCTTTTTTCTCACGCTGTGACGGTCGTAAACATATTCCTTGCATTCCTTACATGCTTCGTTTATCGCATCAGCTATGTACAGGGCTGTGCCGCTGGGAGCATCCAGCTTGCGGTTATGGTGAGCTTCAACAATTTCAATATCGAAGTTTTCTTCCAGAACATTTGTAGCTCTCTTTGCAAGGTCAATTATAACATTAACACCGAGGCTCATGTTTGCAGAGAAGAAAATTGCAGTTTCGTTTGATTTTTCATACATAAAGTTCTTTTGCTCAATACTTAAGCCTGTTGTGCAGATTACAGCAGGTATTTTCTTTTGAACGCTGTAGTTTATGATACCTTCAAGGCATGAAGGATGCGAAAAGTCAATTATAACATCGCTTTCAACACTAACTTTATCAGGAGAAGAGAAAACAGGGAAGGAAAGAGTGGAGTCGTCAACAAGGTCAATTCCGCCCACAATTGTGCAGTCATCTGTCTGAGAAACGATTGATGCAATAACCTTTCCCATTTTACCGGAGCAACCGGAAAGTAATATTCTTGTCATTTGTAACATTCCTTTCTTACAGAAAACGCAGACAGAGTGTGCTGTCTGCGTTTAATTTTAAAGAATACCGTAATTAACCATTGCTTTTTTGAGAACTTCAAGGTTTTTGTCGGAAATCTCGTAAAGAGGCATTCTGAGTGTGCCGGGGCAAAGACCCATAAGTTCACAAGCTTTCTTAACAGGGATGGGGTTTGTTTCGCAGAAGAGAGCATCAATAAGCTCAATTGCTTCAAGCTGAAGCTTACGTGCAGTTTCAGTATCACCATTTAAAAAGCTCATAATCATATCGTGAGTTTTACGGGGAGCAACGTTTGCAAGCACGGAAATTGTACCAACGCCGCCAAGAGACAAAATCGGAACGTTCTGGTCATCATTACCGGAGTAAATATCGATCTTATCACCAACAAGACTTGCAAGCTTTGCAACCTGAGAAAGGTTGCCGGAAGCTTCCTTAATGCCAACAATGTTTTCGTGCTTTGCAAGTTCAACCATAGTTTCGGGTAAAACGTTCAAGCCTGTTCTGCCGGGAACATTGTAAACAATCATAGGGCAATCAGAAGCCGACGCCATCAATTCAAAATGCTTTATAAGACCACGCTGACTTGTTTTGTTATAGTAGGGAGTAACAGTAAGAAGACCGTCTGCACCAAGTGCTGCAGCCTCGCGACAAAGTGCAACGCCATGACGTGTATCGTTACTGCCTGTGCCTGCCACAACAGGAATTCTGCCGTCAACCTTCTTAACAACATATTCAATAACACTTAAGTGCTCTTTGTCGTTAAGTGTTGCGGATTCGCCTGTAGTACCGCAGGCGATAATACAGTCAGTTCCGTTTTCTATCTGATATTCAACCAATTTGCCTAATGTGTCAAAGTCAATAGAGAAGTCGGGGTTAAAAGGAGTTACAAGAGCAACACCTGAACCTGTAAAAATAGGCTTATTTGTCATAGCAATAGTCCTTTCTTGGATATTTTAGTTCATGTATTCAATAACCTTCTGTGCAATCTGAACAGCGTTTGTAGCTGCGCCTTTTCTAATGTTATCAGCAACAACCCAAAGGTTTACGCCGTTTTCAACACTTTCGTCACGACGGATTCTGCCAACATATGTTTCGTTTGTACCTGCAGCAGTGATTGCCATGGGGTAAACGTTGTTAGCTGTATCATCCTGAACAACAATACCGGGAGCAGATGCAAGTGTAGCCTTAAGTTCATCAAGATCAAAGGGCTTTTCAAACTCAACATTGATAGATTCGCTATGGCCGTTAAATACTGGAACACGAACTGTTGTTGCAGTAATCTTCATGTCGGGATGGCCAAGAATCTTTCTTGTTTCGTTAATCATTTTTTCTTCTTCCTTTGTGTAACCATTGGGAAGGAAAACGTCAATATGAGGAATACAGTTGCCTGCAATGGGGTGGGGGAACTTTGTGGGAGCTTCGCCCTTCAAACCATTTTCAAGGTCGTTCCAACCGCCAACGCCTGCACCGGAAACTGCCTGATACGTGGAATAAACAACTCTCTTGATTGTGTACTTGTCGTCAAGAGGCTTCAATGCAACCATAGCCTGAATAGTGGAGCAGTTGGGATTTGCAATAATGCCCTTATTCCACTTAATGTCTTCGGGGTTAACTTCGGGAACAACAAGGGGAACTTCTTTGTTCATTCTCCATGCGGAGGAGTTATCTATAACTACGCAACCCTTGGATGCGGCAATGGGAGCAAACTTTTCGGAAGTGGAACCGCCTGCGGAGAAAAGTGCAATATCAATTCCTCTGTCGAAAGAAGTTTCGGTAAGCTCTTCAATAACATATTCTTTACCCATAAATGTAACCTTACTGCCTGCGCTCTTTTTGGAAGCGAAGAGATAGTATGTATCTACGGGGAGCTTCTGTTCTTCGAGAACCTTAAGGAAGGTTCTGCCAACCATGCCTGTTGCACCTACAACAGCTACTGTTAATTTCTTGTTCATTTCTAACACTACCTTTAAAATAAATTGCCAAAGAATATTGATTGCCAAAAATTCTTTAATATATAATACCATTCCATGATGTCAATGTCAAATAAAATTTCTCATAAAATATCCAAATTCGGGGTGGATATTTTTGTCGAAGTGTGATAATATGATAAATGGCTTATTTTGTTTAAGATACTGAAAGGATGGAAAACATGAAAAAGATAATTCGTTTTGTTGGCATAATAGCTGTTTTCGCATTGTTTGGAATAACAGCCAATGCTTCGGCATATAAAGACACGCTGAGAATAGGATTGAGCTATGGTACAACCGCTGCTCAGACAGCGAGCTTTGTGTCTTCAAGTGACATTAATGTTTATGATGGTGTAACAAATGCCTATATAGCAACAATTCCGCCTCATGCAATTTTGGATGTTTCCTCCGTAAATGGTTCTTTATCATCGAATTATTTCAGCAGTGGAAGCTGTATTAAAATTGAAAGTGCAACCAATATTATGTACAACAATAAGGAATATAAGGGTGCATTTGAATTAAGAGGCAGTTTTAATAATTTAACGGTTATCAATATTATTAACACCGAGGATTATGTTGCAAGCGTTCTCGGCAAGGAAATGAGTGCTTCCTGGCCTTTAGAGGCATTGAAAGCACAGGCGGTTTGTGCAAGAAACTATGCATTGACTATCGGCAATAAGCATGCAAACAGCGGTTTTGATTTGTGTTCGACCATTGACTGCCAGGTGTATGGAGGCGTTTCAAGTGAGGCACAAACCACCCGCCAGGCTGCAGAGCAAACACGTGGCGTGACCGTTACATACAACGGAAAAGTTGTTCCACTTTATTACTTTTCGTGTGACGGCGGAAACACCGAAAGCAGTGAAAACGTGTGGGTAAGTAAGGAAGGTTATCTCAGGGGCAAAAAGGACATTTATGAAAACCCCGAATATGCCACCAGATACAACTGGACAAAGACTTATACAAAAAACGAAATTGAAGAAATACTTTTGTCGAAGGATATTAATATCGGCGAATTGCTTGACATAACCGTGGATGAAATTAATGAAAATCAAAGTGTTATGAAGTTGACCTTTGTTGGCTCTATGGGCAGTAAAACCATCACAAAGAGTCAGGCTCGCACAACTCTTTCTTTAAACAGCCAATCCTACACGGTTCAAAAGAATTCAAATTCATTCAATGTGGAAAGTGCTAAAAAGGAAACCTATTTTGTTCTTACAAGAGACGGAATGGTTTTAGTTGAAGAGCCTGTAAATTACCTGACAGATTCCGGCATGCAGCAGTTTGAATATACGCCGGTTGTAACAAAGCCCTATGCTTACGACAGCTACACCTTCACAGGTCACGGCTGGGGTCACAGAATAGGCATGAGTCAGTGGGGCGCATACAGCATGGCAAAGCTTGGATTTACTTATAAAGATATTTTGAATTTTTACTTCACTGACATTATAATCAGCGAAAACTAAAATGTGAATAATTACAGAGTACAATGGGGTGATAAGTTATGAATACTGAAGAATTTGACTACTACCTGCCTGAGGAGCTTATAGCACAGCACCCCCTTACTGACCGTGCGGCTGCAAGGTTTATGACAATAGACAAGCTTACAGGGGAAGTAGGGCATGATTATTTTTATAACATAAAAAACTATCTCAGAAAAGGCGATTGCCTTGTTCTTAACGATACAAGGGTTATCCCTGCAAGACTTTACGGTGTTAAAGAAGGCACGGGAGCAGCTATGGAGTTTTTGCTTTTAACTCGTAGGAGCACCAATGAATGGGAAGTAATTTTAAAACCCGGAAGACGTGCCAAAGAAGGAGTAAGAGTGAATTTTGGTGATGGTAAGCTTGTTGCGGAAATTAAACAGGTATTGGACAACGGAAACAGAGTTGTTGAGTTTTTTTACGAAGGCCTTTTTGAAAATATTCTTGAAGAGCTTGGTGAAATGCCACTTCCGCCCTATATAACAGCAAAGCTTGAGAACAAAGAAATGTATCAGACGGTATATTCTGTGAACGAAGGCAGTGCGGCGGCACCCACAGCAGGGCTTCATTTTACTCCCGAATTGTTGAAAGAAATTGAAGACATGGGGGTAAAGCTTGCATTTTTAACGCTCCATGTGGGGCTTGGAACATTCCGTCCTGTTAAGGTGGACAATGTTGAGGAACACAAAATGCATTCGGAGTTTTATGTTGTAACTGAAGAATGTGCAAAAACCGTAAATGATACCATTGACGAAGGCGGCAGAATAATTGCGGTGGGTACCACAAGCTGCAGAACTCTTGAAAGTGCGGCAGAAAACGGAAGACTCGTGGCAAAAAGCGGTTGGACAGATATTTTTATTTACCCCGGGTATAAGTTTAAGTTAACAAAGGCGCTCATTACAAACTTCCATTTGCCTAAGTCCACGCTTATAATGCTTGTAAGCGCCCTTTCAAGTAAGGAAAATATACTCAATGCATACAATATTGCGGTAGAAGAAAAATACAGATTTTTCTCCTTTGGCGATTGTATGATTATCAGTTAGGAGCTTGTTATGTATACATTATTAAAACAAGAAGGTCGTGCAAGACGCGGTCGATTTGAAACAGTTCACGGAACAATACAAACCCCCGTTTTTATGAATGTTGGCACAAGTGCGGCAATTAAGGGTGCTGTGTCTTCTTTAGATTTGAAAGAAGTTGGCTGTCAGGTTGAACTTAGTAACACCTATCACTTGCACATCCGCCCGGGTGACGAGCTTATCAAGGAAATGGGAGGACTTCATAAATTTATGAACTGGGACCGACCCATTCTTACAGATAGCGGTGGTTTCCAGGTGTTCAGTCTTTCAAAGCTCAGAAAAATAACCGAAGAAGGCGTGCAGTTTCAGTCACATATTGACGGAAAACGCATTTTTATGGGTCCTGAAGAAAGCATGCAGATTCAGTCAAATTTAGGCTCAACAATTGCCATGGCTTTTGACGAATGTGTTGAAAACCCTTCACCATATAAATATGTTAAAGCATCCTGCGAAAGAACATATCGCTGGTTGGAGCGCTGTAAAAAGGAACTGGAAAGGTTAAATTCTCTCCCCGATACAGTAAACCCTCATCAGATGCTTTGGGGCATTAACCAGGGAGGTACCTATGAGGATTTGAGAATCTGGCACATGCAGGAAATTGCAAAGCTTGACTTGCCGGGTTATGCCATTGGTGGCTTGGCGGTAGGTGAGAGTGCAGATGAAATGTATCGCATTATTGACGCTGTTGAACCCTACATGCCAAAAGACAAACCCCGCTATTTAATGGGAGTTGGTACCCCCATTAACATTTTGGAAGCAGTTGACCGTGGCGTGGACTTCTTTGATTGCGTTATTACTTCACGTAATGCAAGACACGCTAATCTCTTTACAGACAAAGGTGTGTTGAACCTTAATAACAACAAATTCGCAAAGGACGACAAGCCGCTTATGGAGGGCTGTCAGTGTCCTGCTTGTAAAAACTATTCCCGTAGCTACATCCGTCATTTGTTCAAGGCAAAGGAAATGCTTGGAATGCGTCTTTGTGTGCTTCATAATTTGCATTTTTACAATGACCTTATGCAGCAAATCCGTGACAACCTTGATAACGGCACGTTTAAAGAATTTAAAGAGGAAAAAGTTCAGGCTTTTTCAGGACGAGTTTAATACAACAAAAAAGATTTTGGATTTTCCAAAATCTTTTTTGTTTGCCTATTGACAAGTAAGTAAAATATGGTATAATTAAGTTGAAAATGATAATCAATATCAATTAAAGAAAGGGAGATGAATATGAAAAAGAAAGTATCATTATTATTGGCAGGAGTATTATGCGTAACAAGCTTTGCTGTAGGAGTAATGAGTAAAAGTGTTGTTGAAAAAATCGAAGCTGAAATCAGAGGAGATTTTCAGGTAGTGGTAGACGGTAAAAAGGAGACCTTCAAAAATGCGCAAGGCGAAGTTGTTTATCCTATTTTGTATGAAGGTACAACGTATCTCCCCATAAGGGCAATTGGTGAATTGATGGGCAAAACTGTTTACTGGTATCAGGACGAAAAGCGAATTGAGCTTGTTGAAAAAACAGAAGAAAGCCTTGTAACAGACGCGGATGTAATTATTGACAAAGCAGAAAAAGCAAAGCCTGATAAAACAGAAAAGCAAGAAGAAAAAGCCTTGAAAGACGAAAAAAAGCAGGAAGAAAAAGCCTTAAAGGAAGCTGAAAAGCAGGCAAAGAAAGAAGAAAAGCTACCCGCTGTAGTTGAAATAACAGAAGAGGATGCAAAGGCAATTGCTCTTAAAAAAGCAGAACTTAAGGAAGACGACGTAAAATTTATAAAAGTTAAGCTCGAAAAAGATGACGGTGTTTACGAATACGATGTGGAATTTCGCTACGGAACAGTTGAGTACGAGGCCGAAATTTCAGCTGCAGACGGCACTATTAAATCCTGGGATGTTGATAACGATTGATAAAATAACAGAAAAAAGGTGCTGCGGCACCTTTTTTTCTATGACAATATTTAAAGTTTTTTTAAAAATTATCACTCTTTTTGGTTGAAATTCAAAAAAATTAGTAGTATAATAAAATAGATATAATTTGGAAATCCTATTTGTATTGCAATAGGAGGTTTATATATGGTTTATAAATCAATTGATGAATTAATCTCAAATACGCCCCTTTTGGAGCTTGGAAGGATTAAAGAAAAATACAAGCTTAAGGCTAATATATATGCAAAACTTGAAAAGTTTAATCCGGGCGGTAGTTCAAAGGATAGAATTGCAAAGAAAATGATTGAGGATGCAGAAGATAAAGGTATTCTTAAAAAAGGCTCGGTTATTATTGAACCCACCAGCGGAAACACAGGTGTTGGACTTTCAATGATTGGCGCAGTAAAAGGCTATCGTGTTATAATTGTAATGCCTGAGAGCATGAGTGTTGAGAGAAGAATGCTTATGAAAGCCTATGGTGCAGAGCTTATTCTGACACCTTCCGACAAGGGAATGGCAGGTGCAATTGAAAAGGCGAATGAATTGGCAAATGCAATTGAGCATAGCTTTATTCCTTCTCAATTTGAAAACGAAATGAACCCTAAAGCACATTTTGAAACAACGGGCGTTGAAATTTACAGCGATTTAAACGGAAACGTTGATGTTTTTGTTGCAGGTGTAGGCACGGGTGGCACAATAACAGGTACAGGTGAGTATCTTAAAAGTAAGAACGAAAACATTGAGATTGTAGCGGTTGAGCCGTTGTCGTCTGCAGTTTTATCTGGCGAGGAGGCGGGCAAACACGCTATTCAGGGTATTGGTGCTGGCTTTGTGCCAAAAGCACTCAATGTTAAGGTTTTAGATTCGATAATTAAAGTGTCTGATGAGGATGCTTTTAAATGGTGCAGAGAGCTCGGTTTTATAGAAGGCGTTCCTTCGGGAATTTCTTCAGGTGCAGCTTTGTGTGCCGCTATAGAGTTAGCACAAAAGGATAAATACGAGGGGAAGAACATTGTGGTGCTTTTGCCCGATAGTGGCGAAAGGTACTTGTCAACCCCTGTGTATCAATAGACGGAAAGGATTTGTTTTTATGCGAGTTTATGCAGATAATGCCGCAACAACTTGTATGAGTGAAACGGCAATAAAGGCAATGCTTCCTTATATGAACGAGGTTTATGGCAACCCTTCAAGCCTTCATTCTGTAGGCCAGGAAGCAAAGGAGCATCTGGATAAGGCAAGAAGCATTATGGCTGAAAACCTTGGCTGTGAGCCCTTTGAAATTATATTTACATCAGGCGGTAGTGAAGCTGACAATCAGGCAATTATGTCTGCGGCGGCAATTGGCGCAAGGAAAAACAAAAAGCATATTATTTCTACAGCTTTTGAGCACCATGCAGTGCTTCACACCTTGAAAAAGCTTGAGAAGCAAGGCTATGAAATTGAGCTTCTGGATGTTCATGAAAACGGCATGGTGTATCCGGAGCAGGTTAAGGATGCTATCCGTGAAGATACTTGCCTTGTAACAATCATGTATGCAAATAACGAAATCGGCAGCGTTTTGCCTATAAGTGAAATTGGTGCAGTTTGTAAGGAAAAGGGAGTTTTGTTCCATACCGACGCTGTGCAGGCTGCAGGTCACATTAAAATTAATGTGAAAGAACAAAATATTGACATGCTTTCCTTGTCGGCTCATAAGTTCCATGGCCCTAAGGGTGTTGGTGTTCTTTACGCAAGACGTGGCATACTTCTTTCAAATATTATCGAAGGCGGTGCACAGGAAAGAGGTAAGAGAGCAGGTACTGAAAACCTTCCTGCTATCATGGGTATGGCGGCAGCTTTTGACGAAGCATGTAAAAATATTGATAAGCATGCTGAAAAGCTTACTAAAATGCGTGACAGATTGATAGAAGGACTTTTAAAGGTGCCTCATTCAATTTTAAACGGCGATAAAAACAGCCGACTTCCCGGCAATGTTCATGTTTGTTTTGAAGCGATTGAAGGTGAGGCGCTACTGCTTCTTCTTGACGCACAGGGCGTGTGTGCATCTTCGGGTTCTGCTTGCACATCAGGTTCACTTGACCCCAGTCACGTGCTACTTGCTATAGGCAGACCTCATGATATAGCTCATGGCTCATTAAGACTTTCACTTTCGGCATACAATACCGAAGAGGAAATAGACCATATTTTAAAAGTAGTTCCGCTTGTTGTAGACAGGCTCAGAAATATGTCACCCGTATGGCGTGATTTACAGATGGGAAGGAGAAACTATGTTATACACTGAAAAGGTAATGGACCATTTTACAAATCCCAGAAATGTGGGTTGCATTGAAAATGCTGACGGCGTTGGTGAAGTTGGCAATGTAAAATGCGGAGATATTATGAAGATTTATCTTAAAATTGAAGATAACATCATTAAAGACGTTAAGTTTGAAACCTTTGGTTGTGGCAGTGCTATTGCAGCAAGCAGCATTTCAACAGAAATGATAATGGGCAAAACAGTTGAAGAGGCAATGGCTCTTTCGAACAAAGAGGTTGTTGATGCTTTGGGCGGACTTCCTGCACCTAAAATTCATTGCTCGGTTTTGGCAGAAGAAGCAATTAAAGCGGCAATTAAAGATTATTACGACAAAAACGGCATTGAATACGATAAAACTTTGTTCCCTGACTGTGCATCCTGCGGTCATTGTGATGCTCACGGCGAACACTGATAAGTGAAAGGAGTTCATTATGGATACAGTAACCATCCGTGACGAAATTCTCCGTTTAAAAAAAGAACAAGATGTATGCATCTTAGCACATAGCTATCAGAAAAAGGCGATAACCGAAATTGCAGATTTTACAGGTGACAGCTACCAGCTCAGCGTTATGGCGTCAAAAACCAATGCAAAGAAGGTTATTATGTGCGGTGTGAGATTTATGGCTGAAACAGTTAAAATTCTTTCACCTGAAAAAACGGTCATACTTTCGTCCCCTATTGCAGGCTGCCCCATGGCAGAACAGATGAGTCGTGAATATATTGAATCTGTAAAGAAAAACTATCCCGATTATTCAGTTGTTGCGTACATCAACACAACAGCAGAGCTTAAAACTATATGTGATGTGTGTGTAACAAGCGCATCTGCAGTTCAGATTGTAAAGAATATTCCCAATGATAAAATTATCTTTATTCCTGACTGCAATCTTGGCAGCTTCGTGGCTAAAAATGTTCCCGAAAAAACTTTTAAGCTTCTTCACGGTGGTTGTCCCATTCATGGTGGCATTAAAGGTGAAGTTGCAAAGGAAGCAAAACTTCGTCATCCCGATGCAAAGTTGCTTGTTCATCCGGAATGTGTGCCTCAGGTTGTGGCACAGGCTGATTTTGTAGGTTCTACAACTGCCATTATTGATTATGCAGTTAAGAGCGATGCAAAGGAATTTATTATTGGTACCGAGATTGCAATTGCCGAGTACTTACAGTTTGAATGTCCTGGCAAAAAGTTCTATCCCTTGTCAGCACAACTTATTTGCCCCGATATGAAGGCTACAACACTTGTTGATGTTTATAATATCTTAAAGGGCGAAGGCGGCGAAGAAATTATTCTCGACGAAGAAACCATTTCAAAGGCAAGACATTGTATAGATAAAATGATTGAATTAGGTGGTTGACAAAAAGGTGTGGACAAAACTGTTCACACCTTTTTAAATAACAGGAGGAAAAATGAAGCTACTTGGTAAGTACCTGAAAGAATATTATCCCAGAATGCTTTTCGGGTTTACAATTAAAACAACAGGCACTGTTTCGGAATTGATGCTTCCATACATTTTAAGTCATATATTGACAAATGTTTTGGGCAAAGAAATTTCCGAAATAGTCTTCTGGGGTGCAATGATGGTAATTTTTTCAGCAATTGCCTGTGCTTTTAACATTGTTGCAAACCGCATGGCGGCAAAGGTGTCCAGAAATTTTGCAGAAAAAATGCGCAGTGATTTGTTTAACAAAACACTTAATTTATCAGCAGCGCAAACTGACAAATTCACCATTCCGTCACTCGAGTCCCGAATTACAACCGATACATATAACGTGCATCATTTTGTAAACATGATGCAGCGACTTGGTGTACGTGCACCGATTATGCTTATTGGCGGAACCATATTAACCTTAATTATGGACCCTTTTTTGTCACTTGTTATGATTTCAATGTTGCCGCTTATTTTTGTAACCGTGTATTTTATTTCATGTAAAGGCGTTCCGCTTTACACAGGAGTACAAAAGTGTGTTGACAGTATGATACGCGTTGTACGCGAGGACACACATGGAATAAGGGTTATAAAGGCTCTTTCTAAGGTTGAATACGAGCACCGTCGTTACGATGAGGTTAACTCTTTGCTTTCCAAAGAGGAAATCCGTACAGGGGTTATTATGGGCACTGTAAATCCAATTATGACCTTTTTTATGAACATGGGCAGCGTTTGTGTAATTGCAATTGGTGCATGGCGTGTAACAGGCTCACTTTCAAAGCCTGAAACGGTTATTGCTTTTATGCAGTATTTCACCTTGATTTCCATGGCAATGATGTCAGTTACAAGAATGTTTACAATGTACACAAAAAGCAGTGCATCAGCAAAAAGAATTGCGGAAGTTCTTGACACAAAAGAAGATGTAACGGTCATGAGCAAGGCTGAGTTTCCCAACATTGAAACAGATGCCTTTATTGTGTTTGACAAGGTTTCGTTTTCCTACAATAAAAAGGTTCAAAATCTTGAAAACATAAGCTTTTCCATTAAAAAAGGGGAGAGTCTTGGCGTAATTGGTGCAACAGGCTCAGGTAAATCAACCCTTATAAAGCTCATTTTAAGGTTTTATGACCCCGATGAGGGAAACATATACATAAATGGTGAAAACATACGCACAATTGAAAAAGGAAGGCTTTACAGCCTTTTCGGAAGTGCACATCAGCAGGATTTTCTCTATGCGGACAGCATTAAAGAAAACATTAAGTTTGGAAGAGAAATTTCTGACGAAGATGTTATCCGTGCGGCAACTATTGCGCAGGCATATGACTTTATTAATGCTTTCCCCGACAAATTTGAACACAAACTGTCACAGCACGGCACAAATATTTCCGGCGGTCAAAAGCAAAGAATTCTTATTTCTCGTGCTCTTGCAGGCAAAAGCGATATTCTTGTTTTAGACGATAGCTCATCAGCACTTGACTATAAAACAGATTCACTTTTGCGAAAAGCCCTTAAGGAAAATCTTAATAATACTACAGTTATTACTGTTGCGCAAAGAGTTAGCTCTGTTAAGGATGCCGACTTGATTTTGGTGCTTGACGAAGGAAAAGTAATTGGAATGGGCAATCACGAAGAGCTACTTGAAAAATGTGAAGAATACAACGAAATTGCCATTTCCCAGATGGGAGGTGCTTTTGTTGACTGATAAAGTAAAAACAAACAAGAATGTTAAAGGAACTCTTTTAAGGCTCTGCGGTTACATACTTAAGTACTGGTACCTTTTTGTTCCTGCAGTTTTAATGACGCTGCTTTCAAATCAATTGTCGCTTTTAGGCCCAAAATTTTCAGGCGAAGCAATTGATGCAATTGCTCACAGTGAAGGTGTGCAATTTACTGTTGTGTGGCAAAATGTTGTAAAAATGGCGCTTTGCTATCTTTTTTCAGCAGTTTTGAGCTATGGTCTTACTGTGCTTATGATTTTTATAAGCCAGAAAATAGTTTACACAATGCGAAAACAGCTTTTTGAAAAGCTTATGAGCTTGCCTGTAGGCTATTTTGACACTCATCCCACAGGTGATATAATAAGCCATATTTCTTATGATATCGACACCATAAACAGCACGCTTTCTCACGATTTTGTACAGGTTATGACAAGTCTTTACACTGTAATAGGTTCACTTGTTTTCATGTGGAATATAAGTAAGCCTCTGATTTTAGTGTTTGTCATTACTGTGCCTTGTGCCATTCTTTTCACAAGATTTCGCTCAAAAAAGGTTAAGCCTTTATTCAGTGAACGTTCAAGAAAGCTTGGCGAACTTAACGGCTATGCCGAGGAAATGCTGTCAGGTGCAAGAACAATTCAATCCTACAACCGTGAAGAAGAAATATCAAAACGATTTAATCGCCGAAACAAAGAAACAATGGACGCCTACTACAAAGCCGACTATTACGGTGCGGCAATGGGTCCGTCGGTAAACTTTATCAACAATCTTTCTATATCCCTTGTTATGATTTTAGGTGGCGTTTTGTATCTTTTTTCGGAAAGTGGCGCTGCTTTGGAGGGCACACTGTTTTTCATAACCTTAGGCGGTGTGGCGCAGTTTGTTCAGTATTCAAGAAAATTTGAAGGCCCAATTAACGAATTTGCAAATATTTTAAGTGAGTTCCAGTCGGCAATAAGTGCGGCGGAAAGAGTTTTTAAAATAATTGACGAAGAAAGTGAAAGGGCAGATAAAGTAAACGCAAAAACTCTTTCAAAGGTTAATGGTAGGGTTGAATTTAAAAAGGTAAAATTTGGTTATGTGCCTGAAAAAACAATAATTCACGATTTGTCCTTTACTGCAGAAGAAGGCAAAACAATTGCTGTGGTTGGCCCCACAGGTGCTGGAAAAACCACCATAATAAGTCTTCTTATGCGGTTTTACGATGTTGACAATGGTGAAATTTATCTTGATAATGTAAAATACGAGGAATTTACACGAAAATCCTTAAGAAATGCTTACACCATGGTTTTGCAGGACACCTGGCTTTTCACAGGCACTATTTTTGAAAACATTGCCTACGGCAGAGAGGGTGCAACTCTTGACGAGGTTAAACTAGCTTCAAAGGCTGCAAAAATTGACAGCTTTATTGAATCTCTTCCCGATGGGTACAATACCGTGCTTACGGACGAGGGCATTAATATTTCCAAAGGACAAAAACAGCTTATTACCATTGCAAGAGCAATAATTGCAAATTCCAAAATGCTTATATTGGATGAAGCAACCTCCAACGTTGACTCACGCACAGAAATCAAAATTCAGCAGGCAATGAAAAAGCTGATGCACAAAAAAACATCCTTTGTAATTGCGCACCGTCTTTCAACAATTCAGAATGCTGATAAAATTGTTGTAATCCAGAACGGCAGAATTACCGAAATAGGTAATCACGAGGAATTGATGCAAAAAGACGGATTTTACAGCAAGCTATACAATTCACAGTTTAATTGACAGAAGGAATTAATATGACACAAAAGAACGATTTTTCACAAGGCTCGGTAAAAAAGCTTATAATTTCACAGGCTGTGCCGCTCACTTTAGCACAGGCGGTTTTGTTGTTGTACAATGTTGTTGACCGTATTTATATCGGTCATTTAAAAAACATTGGAGATATTGCACTTACAGGTCTTGGAATTACATTTCCTGTTATTGTAATAATTGCGGCATTCACAAGCCTTTTCGGCACAGGTGGCACAACGCTTTTTTCGCTTGCAAGAGGCCGTGGCGACACTTACGAGGCAGAAAAAATCATAAGCAATGTTTTTACTCTCCTCTGCATTTTTTCAGCCATTTTGTTTGGCGTTTGCTATTTTTTTAGAAGGCCAATCCTGTTTTGGTTCGGTGCAAGCAAGGAATCGTTTTTCTATGCCGATGAATATTTAAAGCTGTACCTTTTCGGTACAACCTTTTCAATGATTTCCACAGGCATGAACGGGTTTATCAATGCGCAGGGCTTTCCCAAAATCGGCATGCTTACAACCATTATAGGTGCAATTATAAACATTGTACTTGACCCTATTTTTATTTTCCTGTTTGACATGGGCGTTTCAGGTGCAGCACTGGCAACTGTTATCAGCCAGTTTGTATCGGCATTGTGGGTTATGATGTTTCTTCTTGGTAAAAAGGCGGTTTTAAAGCTCAAAAAAGCATGTCTCGACTTTAAAATTGTAAAAGGCGTTGCAATGTTAGGGTTACCGGGCTTTGTTATGCAGGGAACCAACAGCCTTGTACAAATTGTGTCAAACAATCAACTCCAGCTTTATGGTGGCGATTTATATGTTGGCATTATGACGGTTTTAAATTCAGTACGAGAAATGATATCCCTGCCTGTTTTAGGCATAAGCAGCGGTGCACAGCCAATCTTAGGGTTTAATTATGGTGCCAAGCAGTACAAACGTGTTAAAGAGGGCATACGTTTTACTGCCACAATCGGAACAATTTACACACTTTTGGCGTGGCTCATGGTTATGCTTATACCAAAGGCACTAATGGGCATTTTTTCTGATGATGCCCTGACCATTTCCGTTGGTGCAAAAATGCTCAACATTTACTTTTTCGGCTTTGTTTTTATGGCGTTTCAGTTTGCAGGACAAACAGCTTTTCAAGCACTTGGAAAAGCAAAGCAGGCAATTTTCTTTTCCCTTTTACGAAAAGCATTTATTGTTGTGCCGCTGACAATAATTCTGCCCATGGCAGGATTTGGGGTTGAAGGCGTTTTCATTGCTGAGCCTGTTTCAAACCTTTTGGGCGGTGTTGCGGCATTTAGTGCAATGTGGCTTACAATTTACAGAAAGCTTTGAGGTGCAAATGAAAAAGAAAATTTTAGTTGTTTTAGTAGCTTTGTTAGTTTTAATAGCCTTACATGTATGTGCAACCGAAGATGTTGTGGTGAAAATGGAAATTGGTAATCCCTTAATGTACATAAACGGTGTGGAAACTGAAATTGACCCAGGAAGAGGAACCGTGCCTGTAATAGTAAATGACCGGACTCTTGTCCCGATAAGAGCCATAATTGAAGCCTTTGGTGGTAGTGTTCAGTGGATTAACGAGGAAAAACAGGTTGTTATAACAATGAATAACGACACAGTAACCCTTTTTATTGATAAACCTGATGCTTATTTTAACGATGAACAGCACACTCTCGATGTTTCACCAATCATTTTAAATGACAGAACAATGCTTCCCGTACGGTTTATTGCTGAAAGCTTTAACCTGTCGGTTGCATGGGACAATGATTTAAAAGCAGTATATATTCTAAAAAACGGCATTGACCAAGAGGAATATGAATATCTTAGCTTAATTGACCCGTTTTCAGGGCAAGCCTATGTGGAAATTAATGATAACCTGCCGTTTTTTAAAGATTATGAAATAATCCCCATATCATTTGAGTACTATTCAAACCTTGACCAGTTGGAAAGATGCGGAGTTTCAATGGCAAATGTGGTTTTAGATATTAAGCCTTTCGAAAAACGTGAAAGCATTTCTTCAGTAACTCCCACAGGTTGGGTCAATGAAAAGTACGATATTGTTGACGGCGGCTATCTTTACAACCGTTGTCATCTTATAGGTTTTCAATTGACGGGCGAAAATGCGAATGAAAGAAACCTTATTACAGGCACAAGGTATTTAAACATTGAGGGCATGCTACCCTTTGAAAACATGATTGACAATTACGTTGAAGAAACCAATAACCACGTTTTGTACCGGGTAACCCCATTTTTTAAGGAAGATAACCTTGTCTGCGAAGGCGTTCTTTTAGAGGCGTATTCAATTGAAGACATGGGCGAGGGGATAACCTTTTGCGTTTTTTGCTACAATGTTCAGCCCGGCATTGAAATCAATTACAAAACAGGCGAAAACACCCTGGCTGAAAGCATTGATTTAAAAGAACCAAATTTTGTTTACAGAACTCCAAGTGGCAAAAAGTATCATTTTGACAATGAATGTGGCGGCAAAAACAGCTTCCCGATAACAATTGAAGAAGCATTAGAAGCAAATCTCACACCTTGCTCAAAATGTGCGGAATAGAAAAAAGACAGCTAAAAGCTGTCTTTTATTTTGCAAACTGTCTTCCAGTGTGGTCGATTGTGTAGTTTTCCTTGTATATTAAATCACTTACTCTTACAAACTCATAGCCTGCATCTTTAAGTGCTTGTAAAATGCCGGGGAGAGCGGCAGCTGTTTGCTTTGTGCCGTTATGGAATAAAAGGATTGAGCCCGGTTGAACCCTATCAAAAATCCGCTTTTTCATTTCTTCCTCGGTTAAATCCTTCCAGTCTAATGAATCAACATCCCACTGAATCATAAACCTGCCTGTTTCCTTGGCGGCTAAAACAGCATTGTTTGTGTAATCGCCCGAGGGTGCACGGACAAGGGCTGGCTTTTTGCCGATAAGCTTTTCAATAATGCCGTCGCATTTATCCATGTCGGCAATTATTTCGTCTTTGGTTAAGGTTGAATACAGTGTGTGGTTATAGCTGTGAGATGCAATTTCGTGGCTGTTGTTAAAAAGCTTTTTAACACTTTCGGGAAAACGCTCCGCCCAGTCACCTGTGACAAAAAAGGTTGAAGGACAGCTGTACTGACAAAGCACGGAAATGATTTGGTCAATATCGTCGTCATTCCAGGCTGAGTCAAAGGTAATTGCAATTTTTTTGTCAGCTGTTTCAACTGAGTAAATAGGGAGCTCTTTTGTTGAAACCGAGGTTTCCACACTTTTGAAAAAGGTGGGGAGGGAAAGTGACAGTGCAAAGGCTAAAACCATTATTGAAAGCACCATGTTTTTTGTCATAACAAAAATTTTCATAATTATTCCTCGCTTACGCTATTAATTTTTTCATAGTCTTCAATATTTCGGTAGTATTCCACTATGCCATCGCAAATGGCAACTGCAAGACGGGTGCGGTAGGTGTCGTCAAGCAGTAATTTTTCCTCTTCGGGGTTTGACAAAAACCCGCACTCCACAATTACAGCAGGGATTGTGGAGTTTTTCATTAAATATAATGAGCTTTCCGATTCTTTAATGCCCCGTGTTTGATTTATGGGGTCAATTTTATGAATTTCGTCCATAATAAGCTGTGCCAAAAGAGTTGATTGAATAAATTTCGGCGAATACAAAATTTCTGCACCACGGTATTTGGATTGATGAAACTTGTTTATATGTATGCTTACAAACATGTCGGCAGGCTCGTTTTTCATGATTTCAAGGCGCATATTCATGTCGGTTTTCTTTTTCTTATCAAGACCGTTTTCGTCATTTCTGGTCATTATCACTTTAAAGCCTCGCTCTTCTAACTCCTGTGAAAGCTTTTTTGCAATTTCTAAATTCAATGTACTTTCTATTGTTCCTTTTTTACTTACCGCGCCACCATCGGGTGTGCCGTGCCCAGGGTCAATAATTACACATTTTAAATTTTCGTGATTAAAGCTCATAACTGTAATGCCTTGGTCTGCAAGATGCATTACAATAAGTATTAAAATTAAGGCAAAGCCTAAAACAATAATGCCTCTTCTAATTACCAAAATCAAAAAAATTCACCTCGTTTATATACTTTATGAAGCCCTTTTATAAAAAATGACTTAACACTCTTTGTAATATGATAGAAAAATCTGCATATAATTAAATAAAGCCATGCTTTGTACATAAAGGAGTGTTTTAATATGGAGAATAATTTTATATGCCTTAAAGGCACTGTTTTGGGTGATGTGGAATACAGCCACAGCGTTCAGGATGAAGAATTTTATAAGTTTATGTTGAATGTTGCCCGACTTTCGGGAGCTATAGATTCACTTCCGATTACTGTGTCCAAAAAGCTGTTGGACGAAAATGAAATTAAAAGCGGCAACAATATTACCGTAACAGGACAAATACGAAGCTACAATAAATACATGGAAAACAGAACAAGGCTTATTCTGACCGCTTTTGCAAAGTCGATTGAAGAGGATATGGAGGAGGATAACCCCAATAACGTTGTTTTAAACGGCTATGTTTGCAAAACTCCCACCTACAGAAAAACCCCCTTCGGAAGAGAAATAACCGATGTGATTATTGCGGTGAACAGAGCCTTTAACCGTTCTGACTACATTCCCTCAATCTGTTGGGGAAAAAACGCTGTTTTGTGTCGTGATTTAGCCGTTGGGACAAATGTTTTAATTAAAGGAAGGCTACAGTCACGTGAATACACAAAACGTGACGGAGATGAATACACCATAAGAACAGCATATGAGGTTTCGGTTGGAGAAATTGAAGAAATTTCGTAATTTAGGTTGCATGAAAGAAAAAAATATAGTATAATCACTTGTGAAAAACTAAGTGAGGTGTGCTATGCGAATTATAGGACTTGACTACGGCGAAGCGAGAATAGGTGTTGCAATAAGCGATATTTTAGAAACTATTGCAAACCCCATGGATACCATTTCCGAAAAGGATCGTGAAAAACAGCTTGAAAAGGTTTTGGCGGTAATTGAAAAGGAACGGGTTGAAAAAATTGTTGTTGGTCTTCCTATGAGGATGGACGGCACCTTGGGACACAGAGCGGAATACACTAAAGAATTTGCCGAGGAATTGGCAGCAAGGTGCAGTCTGCCTCTTGTTATGTGGGATGAAAGATTATCCTCGTCCGAGGCTCACAGGCTTCTTGAACAAGGCGGTGTGGGCGGCAAAAAACGAAAGACAAAGGTTGATAAGATTGCAGCAGTTTTAATACTGCAAACCTATCTTGACAGCCAAGTTAAAATATGAAAGGATGTATAACAATGGAAAACAACAAGGATGAAATTCTCGACACTATGGAAGATTTTGACGTGCTTGATGAAATTGACTACGAGGGTGCAACTTATTTTGCTATGACACCTATCGAAGGTAAGGACGCAGAAGGCGAAGTTTTCATTATGAAGCTCGTTGACATTGATGGTGCTGAAATGCTTGAAAGTGTAGAAGATGATGAATTGTTCGACACAATTTACAACATTTTTAAAGAGAATAACGCTGACGAATTTGACTTTTTAGATTAATTTTCTTAAAGGAATATGCAAAGATAAATCGCTCTGCGGTGTGCGAAAATTCAGGGCACTATTTGAACCAACACACTTTTAAAGGGAGAATGAGCTCGGGTCGCTGCGTGTAAGCTTTCCCTTGGGCAACCGACGAAGAAAGAAACCCATAACCGATCCGGAATTCACCCACCTGCTTTGCAGGTTTCAAATAAGCTCGATTTACGGCATTGCGGGGCATTTTATTAAGGAGGAGTAATCATGAGTAAGATTATTTGCAATAAATGCGGTGAAAAAATAAAAATCAAGTCTGTTTTTTTAGAAACAGCAGGTTGTGAAAACTGCGGTAACCGCATTGATTTTTCAACTCTTGATGCTCTTAGCGGTGTGAGACAAGCTCTTTTATTGGGAGTTTCGGTTTTTCTTGGAATCTGTGCATTTATTTTTATGGTAATCAATGATGTTTCCTTCAGTCAGTTGCCACAGGTTTTTGCTTCTTTGAGTGCAGGTGCGGCAGGCATGCTGTTATTGTTCCTCATGGTGGTAATCATTATTGTAGGTATGCTTGAAAAAAGCATTGGTTGCCGTGTATATGAACAGTGGAGAAGAAGAGAAGAAGAGCTTGAACAAATTGCCGAACAAAAGCGCCGTGAGGATGCTTTAAAAGAAGCTGAAGAATAATTACATAAAAATTAAAGCGAGGGATTTCCCTCGCTTTTTCCATTTAAATATTAAATTCAGTTCCTGTTGAAATGTATTGTAGCTTATCCTTCATTATTTGCTTTAATATGTTAAACTGTTCAATTCCTGTGCAATGGCAGGTGTAGTAGTGAGTGTTGTGCTTTAAAAGAGTGTTTGCTGCATTGTTAAGCTTATTAATTCCATGCTCATTTGTTTCAATCTTCATAAAATGGAAGCCGCCGATAAGTACATCAGGCTCAAAAAAATCCGCAATGTTCAAAATGCCCTTATGAGAACAACCGCTGATAAGAATTCTTTTGCCGTTTTCAACAATTTCTAAATATTGTTCATGGCGAAAATCATCGGGAGCATTGTTTTCAAGCTTAAGTCCGTAATGCTCCACAGAATATGGGGTAGGGAGCAGACCTCCGGGATAGATAGTAAGATTGTGTGTTTTTAAAGGTGACTTAACTTCAACAAATTTGTCTGTTTTAATGCTTTCCGTAAGACCAATAAAGCCGTTTGAGGAATAGTGTGCTTCAAATGCATAGGGACTGATATAAATAGGTGCTTTCGGATTAATTGCAGTGAATTTTTCGAGTCCGCCGCCATGGTCGTAATGACCGTGAGAGAGAATGGCAATATCAACCATTGAAAGGTCAATGTTCAGCTTTTCAGCGTTTTTCACAAAAACATCGCTCTGACCTGTGTCGAAGAGAATTTTGTGGTTTTCACTTTCAATGTAAAGGCTGAGTCCGTGCTCTGCCTGAAATTTTTCGGATAATGTTGTGTTTTCGGATAAAACAACGATTTTCATAAAATGCTCCTTAAAAAGGGATTGCAAATGCAATCCCTTAAAATTATTGTAATAAGTGTAGCTTTGAAAGGAACTTGCCTGTGCCACGTGCCACGGAAGAAATCGGGTCTTCGGGAATGTTGACTTTAATGCCTGTTTGCGACGATATAAGCTTGTCAAAGCCGTAGAGCAGACTGCCGCCACCGGTTAAAGTAATCCCAAAGTCGGAAATATCGCCTGAAAGCTCAGGTGGTGTTTGCTCAAGAACGTCTTTAACTGCTTCAACAATGGCGTTTACAGGCTCCTGTAAAGCCTCCATTATTTCTTCGGAGGTTATTACCATGCTCTGAGGAAGACCCGAAACAAGGCTTCTGCCTTTAATTTCGGTGTTGAGCGAGGTGGGGCGGTTGAACACACAGCCGATTTCTTTTTTGACATATTCAGCTGTTTTTTCGCCAATTATAATTGCAAACTTTTTACGAACATATTTAATAATAGCATCGTCAAAACGGTCGCCTGCAATTTTTAAGGATGCAGATGAAACCATTCCGTTCATTGAAATTACTGCAATATCAGTAACACCGCCGCCAATGTCAATGACCATTCTGCCTGCAGGGCGGGAAATGTCAATGCCTTCACCGATTGCTGCGGCAATCGGCGCTGAAACAACATGAACTTTGCCTGCACCGCTTTTAATGAGCGCTTCCTGCACGGCACGCTTTTCAACTTCTGTAGCGCCACCAGGAACGGAAACAACAACCTTTGGTTTGAAAATGTTTTTTGAACATATTTTTTTGATGAAGACCGAAAGCATTTCTTCAGTTGCCTTATAATCGGAAATTACGCCGTCGCGGATAGGTCGCACAGCAACAATGCCCACGGGAGTTCTGCCAAGCATGGTTTCAGATTGGAGACCTACTGCCTGAATTTTTTTGCTCGCACGATAAATAGTAACAATGGAAGGCTCCTTAAGAGCAATACCTTTCTTTGTGGCAATAAGCACATTGGAAGTGCCTAAATCAATGCCGATTTCATGAACAAAATTAAACATATGTTTTCACCGACCTATGAGAATTTACAATCATTATTATAGTTATAATACCAAATTTTGCCCGATAAATCAATGGCTTTTTTATATTTACTTAAAGCTATTGACAAAAAGGTGTGATTAGTGTAGTATATATTTGATTTTTTATGTAAAGGATTTGATATTTTTTATGGACAGTAGCACCGGCAGTCTATGGGTAATACTTGTTATTCTCATTATTTTATCTGCTTACTTTTCAGCAAGCGAAACGGCATTTACATCGTACAACCGTGCGAGGATGAAAATGTTTGCACAAAATGGCGACAAGAAAGCCGCTCTTGCTCTTAAAATGAGCGAGGATTTTGACAAAATTTTGTCAACTCTTCTCATTGGCAACAATATTGTTAATATTACAGCAACAACAATTTCAACAATTTTGTTTGCAAAAATTATTTCGGACCCTGAGATAGCACCAACGGCATCAACTGTTTTTATGACAATTACAGTACTTATATTCGGTGAAATAACTCCGAAAAGCTTGGCAAAGCAGGCGCCTGAAGGTTTTGCAATGTTCGCGGCACCTCTTTTAAATGCTTTGAACATTATACTTACCCCGTTAAGCTTTGTTTTTTTACAGTGGCAAAAATTTGTGTCAAAGGTGTTCAATGTTGGCGGTGATGATGTTATTACTGAAGACGAGCTTTTGACAATTGTTGACGAAGCGCAACAGGATGGTGGCATAGGAAGCCAGGAAAGCGAGCTTATCAAAAGCGCAATTGAGTTTAATGACATTGACGTAACAGATGTGTTAACTCCTCGTGTTGATGTTGTTGCAATTGATGTTGATTGGGATAAGGATAAGATTGATGAAGTGTTTGAGGAATGCGGTTTTTCCCGTCTTCCCGTGTACCAGGATACAATCGACAATATTATCGGTGTTTTAAATCACCGTGACTTTATAAACGAATCTAAAAACGAAATTTTCAGAATTGAAAACGCTATTAAGCCTGTTAAGTTCATTTTCTCCACAATGAAAATTTCCAAGCTCTTACGTCAGCTCCAAAAAACACAGTCACATCTTGTTGTGGTAAGTGATGAGTATGGCGGAACTGAGGGTATTGTAACATTGGAGGATATAATTGAGGCTTTGGTAGGCGAAATCTGGGATGAATATGACAGCGTGTCAAATGATGAGTTTGAAAAAATTTCGGACAATGTTTACAAGGTTAACGGTTCAGCGTCCTTGGAGGATATGTTTGAATTTTTCGAAATCAGATTTGACGAAGAGGAAAATGACGATATTAATACAGTAGGCGGTTTTGTAACTGCTCAGCTTGAAAAAATCCCTGATGTAGGTGACAGCTTTGATTATGAGCATTTGAAGTTCACCGTTACATCAACGGATTCTTTAAGAGTACTTAGTGTTCTGGTAAAGGTTGGCGAAAAACCACAGGACGCAGACGAATAGTTTTAAAGAAGATGATTTCGATCATCTTCTTTTTGTATAAAAAAAATTTAAAAGTTGCATAATTTACTATTGAAAATGAAAAGAAATAATGTTATAATTCTTCTGTTAGATTAACAAAGGCAAATTTTTTTAGATGGAAGGGATTAAAGTGGCAAACAAGGAAAGAAAAGTAGGAACAATATCAAGAGGTATTCGTTGCCCAATCATTCGTGAAGGTGATGATCTTGCTGCTATCGTGGCAAACAGTGTTCTTGAAGCTGCTGAATTTGAAGGTTTTGAACTTCGTGATAAAGATGTTATTTCAATAACTGAGTCTATTGTTGCAAGAGCGCAGGGGAATTACGCATCTGTTGAAGCTATTGCCTCTGACGTTAAAGCAAAGCTTGGCGGAGAAACAATTGGCGTTATTTTCCCGATTCTTTCTCGTAATAGATTTGCGATTTGCCTTAAAGGCATTGCAATGGCTGCAAAGAAAATCGTGCTTATGCTTAGCTATCCTTCCGACGAAGTAGGTAACGAGCTTATTAATATGGATAAGATCGATGAAGCAGGTATTAATCCTTATTCTGATGTTCTTTCTCTTGAGAAATACCGTGAATTATTCGGAGAAAATAAGCACGAATTCACAGGTGTTGATTATGTTGAATACTACGGAAATCTTATAAAAGAATGTGGCGCTGAGGTTGAAATTGTGTTTGCAAATCAGGCGAAGACAATTCTTAACTATACAGATTGCGTTTTAAACTGCGACATCCATACTCGTGCAAGAACAAAGAGAATTCTTAAAAATGCAGGTGCAAAGGTTGTTTGCAGTCTTGACGATATTTTAAATGCACCCGTAAATGGTTCCGGTTGCAATGAAATGTATGGCCTTTTAGGCTCCAACAAGTCCACAGAAGACAAAATCAAGCTTTTCCCCAGAGAATGCAAGGGTCTTGTTCTTGATATTCAGAAGAAAATACTTGACGCTACAGGAAAGCACGTTGAAGTTATGGTTTATGGTGATGGTGCATTCAAGGATCCACAGGGTAAAATCTGGGAACTTGCAGATCCGGTTGTATCTCCTGCATTTACTGATGGTCTTATTGGTACGCCCAATGAACTTAAGTTGAAGTATCTTGCAGATAACGATTTTGCAGATCTTTCCGGCGAAGCTTTAAAGGAAGCTATTTCCAAGAGCATTAAGGAAAAGGATGGCAACCTTGTTGGTAACATGGCATCGCAAGGTACAACCCCAAGACAGCTTACTGATCTTATCGGTTCTCTTTGCGACCTTACAAGCGGTTCCGGTGACAAGGGCACACCTGTTGTTCTTGTTCAGGGTTATTTTGACAATTATACAAACTAATCATAAAAAAGCGACTTTGAGTCGCTTTTTTTGTGTTATTATTCAAAAAATATTTGTTGCTTTTTTTTGTGGTTTATATTAAAATGTATAAGATAGATTAATTAATCTGAAAGGAACGATTTCAATGTATTTATCTAAGAAATATTCATCAATCAGTCCTTCGGCAACACTTGCTATTGACTCTAAGTTTAAAGCAATGAAGGCAGAAGGCATAGATGTTGTAGGTTTTGGAGCAGGTGAACCTGATTTTCCCACACCTCGTCATATAAAGGATGCGGCTATAGAAGCAATTGAAAACAATATGACAACATATACTCCTGCATCAGGTACAGTTGCTGTTAAAAATGCTGTTTGTGAAAAGTTTTTAAAGGAAAATGGTCTTGAATACAAGGCTGAAAACATTGTTGTTTCAAACGGTGCAAAGCACTCTTTGAATAATGCCTTAGGTGCAATTTTGAACCCCGGTGATGAAGTTATTATTCCTGCACCTTGTTGGGTAAGCTACCCTGAAATGGTGCTTTTGGCAGACGGTGTGCCTGTGATTGTTAATTCCACTGAAGAAGAAGGCTTTCTTCCAACAATGGATAAGATAAGAGCAGCCGTAACTGAAAAAACAAGAGCTATTATCATCAACAATCCTTCAAACCCCACAGGTATGTGCTACTCTGAAGAATTACTTCGTGAAATTGCAGCACTTTGTGTGGAAAAGAATATTTATATTATTGCTGATGAAATTTATGAAAGTCTGGTTTATTCCGGCAGAAAGAATTTCTCAATTGCTACAATCAGTGATGAAGTTAAAGACATGACCATTGTTGTAAATGGTGTTTCAAAGACCTACGCCATGACAGGCTGGAGAATTGGTTACACAGCTTCAAACGCACGTTTGGCAAAGATTATGGGCAATGTTCAGTCCCATGCAACCTCAAACCCCAACTCCATTGCACAACATGCAGCAGTTGCGGCACTTACAGGTGATCAGGAACCTGTATATGAAATGAAAAAGGCTTTTGAAGAAAGAAGAAACCACATGGTGGAAAGAATGAATAAGATTGACGGCGTAAGCTGTATTATGCCTGACGGTGCATTCTACATCATGATGAACATTTCCAAGCTTATCGGAAAGAAGATTAATGGCGTTGAAATTACAGGCAGTGATGTTTTTGCAGAACAGTTCCTGGAAATTGAAAAAGTTGCTGTTGTTCCCGGTAAGAGCTTTGGAACTGACATTCATGTGAGATGGAGCTATGCTACAAGCATGGATAATATTAATAAGGGTCTTGACAGATTGGAAGCATTCATTTCAAAGCTTAATTAAGAAAAGAGGGTAAAAAATGAAATTAGGTGTTATAGGTGCAGGTAATATGTCATCTGCAATTTTGCAGGGCGTAATTAAGGCAGGCGCATTCAAGGTTGAAGATATTTATGTTAGCGAAATTCTTGATGATAAGCTTAAAAAAGCAGCAGAACTTGGCGTGCACACAACTTGCGACGCAAGGGAAGTTGTTGAAAACAGCGACTACATTATGTTTGGCGTAAAACCTAATGTAATTCTTAAGGTAATGGATGGCGTTAAAAACTTCATTGGCGACAAGGTTGTTATTTCCATTGCTGCAGGTATTAGCGTTGAAAGCATGAAGAATGTTCTTGGTAAAAAGGCAAAGGTTGTACGTACAATGCCTAACATGCCTGCTCTTGTTGGTGAAGGCATGACCGCTGTTTGTAAAACTGATGATGTTAACGAAGAGGAAATGCAGGTTGTCCTTGACATTTTCAATTCTATCGGCAAAACAGCTCTTTTGCCCGAAACACTTATAAACACCGCAACCGCTACAAATGGTAGTGGTCCTGCATATGTTTTCATGATGATTGAAGCAATGGCGGACGCGGCGGTTCTTCACGGTATTCCTCGTGACACCGCATATCTTTTGGTGTCTCAGACTATCCTTGGTGCGGCAAAGCTTGCGTTAGACACCAACACTCATCCAGGTCAGCTTAAAGACATGGTATGTTCGCCTGGTGGCACTGCTATCGAGGCGGTATATCAGCTTGAGCTTGACGGTTTCCGTGCATCCCTCATAAATGCAATCGACCGTTGTGTTAAAAAGGCAACCAGCATGGGTGAAAAGAAATAAAACACGCATAAATCCCTTTGTACAGTCATATTGTTTTATGAATGATTGTACGGAGGGATTTTTTTATGTATAAAAAAACAAGGAGGGAGTATGGGTCACTCATTTTTATTGTTGGGGCGATATTTTTCATAGGGGTACTTTTAGGTTCGATTTCCTATTTTTCAATGGGAAAGGACATGGAACATTTACTTGAAGGTGTAGTTGTAAATGAAGGACAATCCTATGATTTTAAAGAAATGTTTAAAATATGCTTCTTTACAGAAGGTGCGTGGGTTACATTAACCTGGCTCATTTCGCAAATCGGGTTTATTTCACCGTTTACCTTAACTGTAGTAGGCATAAGAGGGTTTGTGCTCGGGTTTACAGTTTCTTTTGTATTAAACGCCAATGGCATGGCTCTTAAAATATTGTTGAAAACAATCGTGCCTCAATGCTTGTTCGCTCTTCCGATTTTAACCTTTGTCGCAGCTACAAGTGTTGTTTATGCTGTTAAAGACAAAAGGAATGTGTCCGCCTTAAATTGTATTTCAATTGAATTGATAGCTCTTGTGCTCGCGGCAGTTGTTGCGGTGCTGGAATGCTTGTTTGCCTACGTTTTATAAATTATTTATAAATTGTAAAGATGAAATTCTGTTATTTTGCTGATGTACATTTAAAGGTAAATATTGTATAATAAACAAAGGAGGTGACGGAGTTGGAGCGTGTTTTGATTAACTTTGAAGATTTTCTCTCAAATGAATTAGCTGAAAATACGGTTTTGTCCTATATGGGTGATGTTAGCCGATTTCTCAACGAAATGAATATAACAACAAAAAAACAGTTTTCTTCCGTCGCTGAAGAGGATTTGGAAAAATACCTGGAATTGTTGAAAAACAAGGGGCATTCTTATGCGTCCATATGCAGAGTGGTTTCATCCTTGAAAAAGTTTTACAGGTTTTGTGTGGATGAAAAGATTTTGAAAAACAATATTACAACAAAGCTTGAAACTACAGGACAAAAACGGAAATTGCCAAACACTCTTACCCTGGAAGAAGTGGAAAAGCTTTTGGAGATTCCTGATGTTACAACCATAAAAGGCATCCGTGACAAGGCTATGCTTGAAATTATGTACGCAACAGGGTGCAAGGTCAGCGAAATTATTAATTTGAGAATTAGTGATGTAAGTATTAATAATGAGTTTATCATGCTTTCACAGGGAAAGAAAAAACGTATGGTGCCTATTGGGCGAATGGCAGTGGATGCGGTTGTGAACTATTTACGCCAATCACGAGATAAAATACCATCTGCTGATAAAAGTGATGTTTTGTTTTTGAATTTTTACGGCAAGCCGCTTTCAAGACAGGGGTATTGGAAAATTGTAAAATACTACATTGAAAAATGTGGAATTGTGGGCAACATAACCCCTCAGACAATTCGCCATTGTTTTGCACTTCATCTTCTCGCAAATGGTGCCGACATTGAGTCCGTTTCGGAAATGCTTGGACATAGTGACATTGCCTCCACAAAGATTTATTACGATGTTATGAACGATAAAATGAAACAGGTTTACAGAAAAGCTCATCCCAGAGCGTAAACAGGGCATTATATGTGTCCTGTTTTCTTTTTTGTGTAGACATAACAATAAAGAAATGATAGAATTAATATATAAACATTAAGGAGCTTATTATGCGTACGATTTTACATTGTGACTGCAATTCCTTTTTTGCATCCGTAGAAAGTGTGTACAACCCTGAATTGAAAAACATTCCCATGGCTGTAGGCGGCGACGAAGAAAGCCGAAAGGGGATAATACTTGCAAAAAATGAAGCAGCTAAAAAATATGGCATTGTAACAGCTGAAACATTGTGGTCTGCAAGGAAGAAATGCCCCAATCTTGTTATAGTAAAACCTCATCACGACCGTTATGCAGAATTTTCTGAAAAGGTTAATAATATTTACAAGGAATACAGCGAATTTGTTGAACCCTTTGGTATAGACGAGTCCTGGATTGACGTGACAAATGTTGAAAAGCTTTTTGGCGACGGAAAAACCATTGCCGAAATAATCAGAAAACGTGTTCGTGAAGAGGTCGGAATTACCGTTTCAATAGGTGTCAGCTTTACAAAAAGCTTTGCAAAGCTTGGCAGCGACTACAAAAAGCCCGACGCAATAACTGTTATTATGCCTGAAAATGTTGAAAAAATTGTTTACCCTCAGAAGCTTGGCAATTTGCTTTTTGCAGGCAGGAAAACCTGTGAAGAGTTTTCAAGATACGGAATTATAACAATCGGAGATTTAGCAAAGGTTGATAAAAGCTTTGTTGAAAAGCATTTTGGGAAAAACGGACTTCTATTGTATAACTATGCCACAGGTAATGATACCGACAGTGTAAAAAGCATTTACGACAAAGACGAAATGAAATCGGTGGGCAATTCCTACACATTTCCTCACGATTTGAAAAATATTGAAGATATCAGCCATGCATTCACATGGCTTTCCGACGTTGTTTCCTCAAGAATGAGACGAATGGGGGTTAAGTGCACTGTGGTGCAAATCACTGTGCGTGATGAAAACTTCAAAACCGTAACAAGACAAATGACCATTTTAAATCCCACAAACCATGGCGGTGATTTAAAAAGGCATGCCATGGAGCTTTTTAAAAATCTGAATTTGTCGGGAATAGGGGTAAGACTACTGGGGGTTTCGGGAACAAACCTTGTGGGAGAGGACGAGGAGCAGATTTCATTGTTTAACACTCAAAGTGAAAGAAAAACCGAAAAGCTTGACAAAGCAATTGATAAAGTAAGAGAAAAATACGGCATGGATGTATTGAAATTTGCATCATCAGATGAATTTGATACAAAATATGCGGAGGAAGACAAAGAAAACAACTAAACTTAGTGGATTGCTATTGACAACAACCCCATATTTTTGATAGAATAAATTTGTATATTTTTTAGAAATGAGGACTTTGTATGAAAACACCAAAAGTAGCCCTTATCATGGGTAGTGATTCTGATTTTGAAGCTGTAAAACCTTGTATTAAGCGTCTTAAAAGCTTTGGAATTGAAACTGTGGTTCGTGTTTTATCGGCACACAGAACTCCTGATGAATCCAAGGAGTTTGCAACTAATGCAGAAAAGAATGGTTTTGACTGTATAATAGCGGCTGCAGGAAAAGCGGCACATCTTCCCGGTGTTCTTGCTGCGTTTACAACACTTCCGGTAATAGGTATTCCCATTAAGTCCTCTACTATGGATGGCATGGATTCACTTTTCTCCATTGTGCAGATGCCTCCGGGAATTCCTGTTGCAACTGTTGCAATTAATGGTAGCGACAATGCGGCAATCTTAGCGTGCCAGATTCTTTCTCTCCGCTATGAGGAGCTTGGCTTAAAAATGAAGGAATTAAAAAAGGAAATGCGTGAAAAGGTTTTGGAAAAAGATGCGAAAATTCAGGCATTAGCTGATGAAATATAAAGAAAGGAATGAATATAAATGAGTGAAAGCTACAAAAATGCCGGTGTAGACGTTGAAGCCGGCTACGAAGCCGTTAAATTAATGAAGGGTGACGTTAAGAAAACTTTCATTGATGGTGTAATGAGCGATATAGGAGGATTTGGCGGTCTCTTTTCAATCAATAAGGATTTATATGAGGAGCCTGTGCTTGTATCAGGTACAGACGGTGTTGGTACTAAGCTTAAAGTGGCATTTATTGCCGATAAGCACGACACTGTAGGTATTGACGCTGTTGCAATGTGCGTAAATGACGTTGTGTGCAGTGGTGCAAAGCCTCTTTTCTTCCTTGACTATGTTGCTGTAGGTAAAAACGTGCCTGAGAAGGTTGCAACAATTGTACGTGGTGTTGCCGATGGTTGCGTTCAGGCCGGCTGTGCACTTATTGGTGGCGAAACAGCTGAAATGCCCGGTTTTTACCCTGTGAATGAGTATGATATTGCAGGCTTTACTGTTGGTATTGTAGATAAAAAGAATATTATCGATGGAAGCAAGCTTTCCAAGGGTGATGCTCTTATAGGTATTGCGTCAAGCGGTGTTCATTCCAACGGCTTTTCTCTTGTAAGAAAGGTGTTTGATATCCGCGAAGATAACGAAAAGCTCACTGAATATGTTGATTCTTTGGGCGACACACTTCTTAACACACTTCTTACACCTACAAAGATTTATGTTAAGAGTGCACTCAAGCTTATTGAAGAGTGTGATGTAAGAGCGATTTCTCACATTACAGGTGGCGGTTTCTACGAAAACATTCCCAGAATGTTGCCTGAAAACCTTAAGGCTGTTGTAAAGAAGGATTCTTTTGAAATTCTTCCCATTTTCAAGCTTTTGCAGGAAACAGGAAATATTCCCGAAAGAGATATGTTCAACACTTTCAACATGGGTATTGGTATGATTGCGGCTGTTCCTCAATGTGAAGCTGAAAAGGCAGTGAAGGTACTTGAAGAAATGGGCGAAAAGGCTTACATAATCGGTACTGTTGAAGAAGGCAAGAACGGGGTAGAGCTTATATGAAAAGAATAGGTGTACTTGTCTCCGGTGGCGGTACTAACCTTCAGGCAATTTTTGATGCCATAGAAAGTGGCATTATAAAATCAGGTGAGGTTGTTACAGTTGTTTCAAACAAGAGTGGTGTGTACGCCCTTGAAAGAGCAAAGAATGCGGGCGTTGAAGGCGTGGTTATTGAAAAGAAGGCGTTTTCTTCAATTGAGGCATTTGACGAAGCTTTGTGTGAACACATGAAATCACGTGAGGTTGACCTGATTGTTATGGCAGGTTTTTTGTGCATAGTGGGCGACAAGCTTATTGACAGCTATAAGGACAGAATTATCAATATTCATCCTTCCTTGATTCCGTCTTTCTGCGGTGAGGGTTATTACGGCTTAAAGGTCCATGAAGCTGCACTTAAATACGGTGTTAAGGTTTCGGGCGCAACTGTTCATTATGTTAATAATGTTGTTGACGGTGGAAAAATTATAAAGCAAAAAGCTGTTTATATTAATCCTGATGATACACCCGAAACACTTCAGAAGCGTATTATGGAAGAGGCAGAATGGAAAATACTGCCCGAGGCAATTGAAGAAATATGTGCATCTATATAAGAAAGGATGAAAGATAATGATACTTTCAGAAGAACTTAAAAATAATTCATATCCCGGTCGTGGTATTGTTATAGGTAAAAGTAAATGCGGCAAGTATGCTGTTACAGCATATTTCATCATGGGCAGAAGCGTAAACTCCAGAAACAGAGTTTTTGTTGAAGATGGTGAAGGCATCAGAACAGAAGCCTTTGACCCTTCGCTTCTTTCCGACCCTCATCTTATTATTTATGCGCCTGTAAGAGTTCTTGGAAATAAAACTATTGTTACAAACGGCGACCAGACCGACACAATTTACGAGCTTATGAACCAGCAGCTCACCTTTGAACAGAGTCTTCGCACTCGTGAATTTGAAGACGATGCTCCCAATTACACTCCTCGTATTTCAGGCATTATGAAGGTTGAAGGCGGCAATTACAGCTATGCCATGAGTATTCTTAAAAGCAACAACGGTAACCCCGATTCCTGCTTAAGATTTACTTATTCCTATAAAAATCCCATTAATGGTGAAGGTCACTTTATCCACACTTACATGGGTGATGGCAATCCGCTTCCTTCCTTTAAGGGTGAACCTAAAGAGGTTGTTATTGATGAGGATATCGATGCATTTACAAATACAATCTGGAATTCTTTAAATGAAGATAACAAGGTGTCATTGTTTGTAAGATATATTGATATTGAAACAGGCAAGTACGAAACAAGAATTATTAATAAGAACAACTAACGGAGGATTTTAAGATGAATTCTATGCAGTTAAAATATGGTTGCAATCCCAACCAGAAGCCTTCCAGAATTTATATTGAAAACGGCGAGCTTCCTATTGAGGTTTTAAACGGCAATCCCGGTTATATTAACCTTCTTGATGCTTTCAACGGCTGGCAGCTTGTGAGAGAACTTAAAAAAGCAACAGGACTTCCTGCTGCTACAAGCTTTAAGCATGTTTCTCCTGCAGGTGCTGCAGTTGGCGAGCCTTTGAGCGATGTTTTAAAGAAAATTTACTTTGTTGAAGATAAAGAGCTTTCACCTTTGGCTTGCGCTTATGCAAGAGCAAGAGGCGCCGACAGAATGAGCTCCTTTGGCGATTTTGTGGCACTTAGTGATGTGTGTGACGTTCCTACAGCTATGCTCTTAAAGCCTGAGGTTAGTGACGGTGTTATTGCACCCGGTTATGAGCCTGAAGCATTGGAAATTTTAAAGAGCAAAAGAAGAGGTACATATAATATTATAAAGATTGATGAAAGCTATGTACCAGACCCCATTGAACGCAAGCAGGTATTTGGTATTACTTTTGAACAGGGAAGAAATGAACTTGACATTAATTCCGACATGCTCAATGAAATTGTTACAAAGAATACAGTAATTCCCGAAAGTGCAAAGAGAGACTTGTTAATTGCTCTTATCACACTTAAGTACACACAATCAAACTCCGTTTGCTATGCGAAAGACGGACAGGCTATAGGTATCGGTGCAGGTCAGCAGTCAAGAATTCATTGTACCCGTCTTGCAGGCAGCAAGGCTGACAACTGGTGGCTTCGTCAGTCTCCTCAGGTGCTTGGCTTGAAGTTCTTGGACACAGTAGGCAAGCCCGACAGAGATAATGCTATTGACGTGTACATGTCCGATGATTACATGGATGTGTTAGCTGATGGCGTATGGGAAACAATTTTTGCAGAAAAACCTCAGGTTTTCACTCGTGAAGAAAAGCGAGCATGGCTTGATAAGAATACTGATGTTGCACTTGGCTCAGATGCATTCTTCCCATTTGGAGATAATATTGAAAGAGCTTATAAGAGCGGCGTTAAGTATATTGCACAGCCCGGTGGCAGTAAGCGTGATGATATTGTTACCGAAACCTGCGACAAGCTTGGTATAGCAATGTGCATGACAGGTATTCGTCTTTTCCATCACTGATGCAGGAGGAATTTAAATGAAGGTTTTGGTAGTTGGCGGCGGCGGCAGAGAGCATACAATTGTATGGAAGCTTTCCCAAAGCCCTAAAGTTGATAAAATCTATTGTGCACCCGGAAATGCAGGCATCGCAAAACTTGCTGAATGTGTTGACATAAAGGCAACCGATGTTGAAAAAATGGTTGATTTTGCAGTAAGTGCACAGGTTGATATGGTTATGGTTGCGCCTGATGACCCTCTTGTACTTGGTATGGTTGACGCCATGGAGGCAAAGGGTATAAGAGCTTTTGGTCCTAAGGCAAATGCGGCAATTATTGAAGGAAGTAAGGTTTTTTCTAAAGACCTTATGAAAAAATACAACATCCCCACCGCAAAGTACGAAGTGTTTGATAGTGCTGACAAGGCTATTGAATATTTACAGACTGCACCTATTCCAACTGTTATTAAGGCAGAAGGGTTGGCTCTTGGTAAGGGTGTTATAATAGCAATGACAAAGGAAGAGGCAGAAAATGCTGTTCATGAAATGATGGAAGACAAGGTTTTCGGAAATGCAGGCAGCAGAATTGTCATTGAAGAATTTTTGTCAGGTCCCGAGGTTTCCGTGCTTGCATTTACCGACGGTAAAACAATTAAGCCTATGGTTTCCGCTCAGGACCATAAACGTGCTTATGATAACGACGAAGGCTTGAATACAGGCGGTATGGGTACATTCTCGCCTTCAAGGATTTATGACGAAAAAATGGCAGATGAATGTATGAAAAATATTTTCCTGCCCACAATGAATGCAATGAACAAGGAAGGCAGAACCTTTAAGGGCGTACTTTACTTTGGCCTTATGGCAACAAAGGACGGCGTTAAGGTTATTGAATACAACTGCCGTTTTGGTGACCCCGAAACACAGGTTGTGCTTCCCAGATTAGAGAGCGATTTGTATGAAATTTTTGACGCTATTATTGACGAAAGACTTTCTGAAGTTGAAGTAAAGTGGCGTGACGGAGGCGCAGTTTGCGTAGTTTGTGCAAGCGGCGGCTATCCTGTTAAATACGAGTCGGGCTTTGAAATTACAGGCATTGAAGATGCTGAGGCGTTAGGCGACATTACTGTGTTCCATGCGGGCACAAAAGCTGTTGACGGCAAAGTTGTTACTGCAGGCGGAAGAGTTTTAGGTGTTACAGCAGTTGCCGAAAGCCTTGACGCTGCAATTAAAAAGGCATATGAAGGCGTTGAAAAAGTACATTTTGATAAAATGCACTACAGAAAAGACATTGGTATAAAAAAATATAACTAATTGGGTTGATTTTATGAATAAAAATACTCAAAGTAAAACTAACTTTTTCCTTACCGTTCTGGATGAAAGACTCCGGAACGGAAAGGAATATTTTCTTAATATAGACATTAATTTCAAGTCGGGCACAAAAACCTTTCCTGCACAGGTAAAAAAAGATGGGGAAGAGCTCGTCTTTATTCACAATGCTCAGAAAAAAGCATTTGAATGGTCGGACATTGTAAACACAATAGCAAATTACGATGCTATGCGACTTGTGTATAAAGAGCGTGGCACAAATGCCGTAATTGAGGCAAGTGACCGAAATGTTACTTTAAAGTACGAAGACTCGGCAGAGAATATCGAAGAAACCACCTCAACAGTTAAAAACAACCGTGAATATCTTATTAAACCGCCCAAAGCAAATGTTCTTTTAAAAGAAATTGGTATTATGGGCGAAAACGGAAAAATTAAAAACGATATGGTCCGTAAGTACAACCAGATTGACCATTTTGTTGAACTTGTAAGTGACCACTTGAAAAAGCTCGACGGTAAGGTTGAGGTTTTGGACTGTGCCTGCGGAAAAAGCTATCTTTCCTTTGCTTTGAATTATTATCTTAAAGATGTTTTAAAAAAGGATTGCCATGTTACAGGGGTTGACTATTCCGAGGTTGTTATTAAGGCATCTAAAAAGAGTGCCGAAAACATGGGATATTCCAACATGACTTTTGTTAAGGCAGACTTGACCGATTATAAGGTAACAACACCACCTGATGTTGTAATAAGTCTTCATGCTTGCGACATTGCAACCGATATGGCAATTGCTGCAGGTATAAATAATGGAGCCAAGGCAATTTTTGCTGTGCCTTGTTGTCACAAAGAGCTTTTGGGTCAATATTCCTATGACGAATTTGCGCCCCTTTTAAAGCATGGCATTTTTAAGGCTCGTATGGCGGATTTATTGACCGACAGCTTAAGATGTCTGCTATTAGAGGCAATGGGCTACACAGTAACTGCCCAGGAATATATTTCCCCTGTTGAAACCCCAAAAAACCTTTTAATCAAGGCATTCAAGGATGGTAAAAGGCAACAGGAGGCAAAGGAAGAATATTTTAAACTGAAAGAAATTTTAGGCGTTACACCAAAACTGGAAACTCTTATTAAGCTTTAAGGGGTATCTCTATGAAAATTTTGATTGCATCGGACATACACGGAAGTGAATTTTATGCACAAAAGCTTATTGATAAGTTTAATGAGCTTAATTGCGAAAAGCTTATTCTTTTGGGCGATATTTTATATCACGGACCAAGAAACGATTTGCCTAAAGGGTATAACCCAAAGGGTGTAATCTCGCTTTTAAATAATATCAGTGACAAGATTTTGTGTGTAAGAGGCAATTGTGAAGCAGAGGTTGACCAGATGGTTTTAAATTTTCCCTGCATGAGTGACAGCTTAATAATGTTCGAAAAGGGAAGAATGTTTTTCATGACACATGGTCATTTGTTCAACATTGAAAATCCGCCCAAACTGAGCTTTTGGGATTTACTCATCCACGGACACACCCATGTGCAGACCATTGAAAAGTTTGGAGATAATCTTTACATTAATCCCGGAAGCGTTTCTATTCCGAAAGAAAACAACCCTCCGTCGTTTATGGTGTATGACGAAGGCTCTTTTACCATTTATGATTTTGATATGAACATTTTAAACGAGGTAAGTATATGAATAAAATTACTTTATACCCGGAGAAAAAACTGCACAGTATTGGCGATTTATACGGAATTTTCTTCGAAGATATAAATCATTCCGCAGATGGCGGCTTGTATGCTGAATTGGTACAAAACCGTTCCTTTGAGTTTGACAAAATCGACAATTGGAGATATGAACCTCTTACAGCATGGGAAAGAATCGGTGATTGCGAAATTGAAGTAAAGCATGAATACCCCTTAAACGTACATAATGTTAATTACCTTGAAATTAAAGTAAATGATGGTGAATGTGGCGTTAAAAATCTTGGCTTTAACGATGGAATGAACATTGTTAAAGGTGAAGAATACAAATTTTCTTTTTATGCACGCCGTACCACCGGCTTTTCAAAGGATGTAAAAATTTATCTTTCAGACAAGGAAACCGGATTGATTGTTGCGGAAAATAAACTCACAATCAATAGCTGTGACTGGGAAAAGTACGAGGGGTTTCTTTCTGCAAAGGAAAGTGCAACCTGTCATTTGTGCATTACAACCGAAGGGAACAGCCGTGTGTATTTTGACGATATTTCGCTTTTCCCAAAGAACACCTTTAAAAACCGTGAAAATGGTTTAAGGCGTGATTTGGCAGAGCTTCTCTGCGAATTAAAGCCTAAGTTTATGCGTTTTCCCGGTGGTTGCCTTGTTCACGACGGAAATTTAGACCCTCATGCGAGAAATGCTTTGTATCGCTGGAAAAACACCATCGGTGATGTTTCACAAAGACCCTCAAGAAGAAGCAACTGGGGATATAATCAGACCTTAGGATTAGGCTATTATGAATATTTCCTTTTCTGTGAGGATATAGGCACAAAGCCTTTGCCTGTTTTGCCTGCGGCATACAATCCTCACCATAAGGATGCTGTGCCCTTTGACGAGCTTAAACCCTGGATTGACGATGCTTTGGACCTTATTGAATTTGCAAACGGTTCAGTTGACACAAAATGGGGCAAAATACGAAAAGAATTGGGACACCCCGAGCCTTTCAACCTTGAATATCTTGCAATCGGTAACGAAGAGGTTGGCGATGACTTTTTTGAACGTTATCCGTATTTCCATAATGCAATAAAAGAAAAATACCCCGAAATTAAATTGATTGGTTCATCAGGACCTTTCCCTTGTGGCGGCGAATTTGACAAAGGCTGGAATTGTGCAAGACAACACAAATCCGACCTGGTTGACGAGCATTATTATGTAGCACCCGAGTGGATGCTTGCAAATCACAAGAGATATTTCGATTATAATAAAAATGACCCCAAGGTTTTCCTTGGCGAATACGCATCCTGGGGCAATACCTTCTACAATGCCCTTTGCGAGGCAAGCTATATGGTTGGCATGGAGCAAAGCGGAAATGTGGCGCTTTGTTGCTACGCCCCTCTTCTGGCAAACAGTGACTATGTAAACTGGCGACCTGACCTTATTTGGTTTAATGGCAAGAAAGCTTACGGAACACCTAATTATTATGTTCAAAAGCTTTTCATGCATAATCAGGGTGATTACATAATTGAGCATAATCTGGAAACAGATATGTTGCAGGTAGTTAAAAACAACGCTATTAAAGGCGAAATCTGGTTTGAAACAATACATACTTCCGCAAGATTTTACGATGTTGCAATCAACGGCAAAGCTGTTAAAAATAACGACTTTACAACAACTAAGGATGGTTCGCAGATCGTTAAAATGGACGATGTGGGTAAAATCGGCAATTTTGAGCTTTCCTGTAAGGCGAAAGAATTGGATGGCATACGAGGATTTACAATAAGGTTTGGTATTGACGAAAACATCTATTACCGTTGGGAAATGGGCGGCTGGCAAAACCAGGACAGTGCGGTGTGTTCTCACACAAATAACCGTGAAGCCGTGCTTGACCACGAGTTGAAGAGTGTTGACAAAGACCGCGAGTACTCGTTGAAGCTGGTCGTTTCAGATGAAAAAATACAATGCTTTGTTGACGGAGCTTTACTTCACGATGTTTCAATCAAGCCTGTGGTTATTGAGCCTTTGTATGTGTCTGCATCTAAGGATTTTGACAATAACACCTACATTAAAGTTGTAAACCTTAATGATAGTGCTTTTGAAGCACAGGTTGAAACAAATCAGACCATTTCCAAAGCTTCAGGACAGGTATTGGTTTCTGAGCTTAATGCCGAAAACAGCTTTGAAGAACCTGAAAAGGTTAAGGATGAAAAGGTTGATATTTTCTTTAATGGGTCTGTAATAAAGCACAGTTTCCCGGCACATAGCGTTACGGTAATAAAGGTGAAATAATTGAAAAAACGAATAAATTTGATGATGGAAATGCTGTCATTTCCATTGAACACAAAGCCTTTGGCTTCATGTTCAGTATTGTTTTTCATATTTGCAGTTCTGAGGTTGTATGTTCCGATACAACCTCTTCTTGTGCTTATATTTATAATCGGCACTATTCTTTTGATACTTAAGTTGTATAAGAAAATCACTATGTTTATAGTGATTTTCACCGTGACAACTCTTTTGATGAGCACAACTATGACCAGTAACCGTGTGATATATAACAAGTTTGTTATGGATAGTTTCAACTCTTGTCATGGACGTGTTGTAGGCACTATTTCATCATTTCCTGACAAAACACAGGAAAATACAAGCTTTTATGTTAAAGCTGATAAGATTTATTCCAACAAAGGTGCTGAATGTGAAAATGTTAAAGTTTTTGTAGAAACCCAAGACCTGGGTTTTAACTTTGGAGATAAAATAGTTTTCAATGGATATCTTACACGAACTCACTACAATAACGCTTATTCCAATTACTATATTTCAAAAGGTGCAACCCTCAGAACTAAAGAGATAACAGTTCTTAAAAAAGAAAGTGGAAACTTTATTTATCAAGGACTCACAATGCTTAGAAACAAAGCAATACAAGCATCAAAGCACCTTATGAAAGAAGAAACAAGAATGTTGTTTCGTGCAATTGTGGCAGGGGACAGGACGAGCTTTTCGGCTGAGTTTTCCGACGCACTTACAAAATCGGGAACTTCGCATATAGCAAGTGTCTCAGGGCTTCATGTTTCTATAGTAGGCATGGGGATTTATAACCTTTTGAAACGCCGAAGAAAAATTGCGTTATTATTATCGTTTGCGGCGGTTATGTTGTTTACTGTTTTTACTGGTGCGGCACCGTCAACAATGCGTTCAGCAATGATGTTTACGGTATATATTTTGTCAAAAGTAAACGTTAGACAGAATGATAGTTTTACCTCACTTGCGCTTTCGGCTGCTGTTTTGTCCGCTATCAATCCTTATGTGGTATATGACTGGGGATTTATTCTTTCCTTCTTAAGCGTTTTAGGCATTGAAGTGTTCTATCGTGATTTTTCATGGTGGCTGAGATTTTTGCCCAAATTTTTAAGTGATTCTGTAGCAATAACCATTTCGGCGCAATTGATGACAATCCCTGCAATTACAATAATGTTCGGCAGAGTATCAAGCTATGTGATAATTTCCAACATAATTGTTTCAATTGTGTTTACATATGCCTTATATTTAAGTTTGTTGTTTGTATTCATTTACAATATTCCTTTAATTGGTAAAATTTTTTCGGTTATATGCACTTTTATGCTTGATATTATTTGCGTAACCGCAATAACGTTTAGTAACATGCCTTACAGCTATGTTGGAATAAGAGCTTTTACTGTGGTTGAAATAATCTGCTATTATTCAGTTGTTGTTATTTTTATTTTCAGAAAAGAAATTTCAATGTGGGTGTTTTACGTAATGATCGGCGTTGTGGTAGCGGCACTCATACTGAGCAATGTTTGCATATCACCTTTAAATGGCGAGTATTCCTTGGGAGATAACTCATATGTGTATGTTTCAAAAGATTTTTCAAAGCTTGTACTTTGCGATGATGCAAAAGAAGTTAAACGGAATCTGATTGCGTGCGGCAAAAATTTTGATGTGGATTATATAGTTCTCAAAAATCCCGACAGAGGGGATGAGCAAGCCCTGTTCGAGATTTATAAATTGGTTAATGCTGAAAAGATTTATGCAAACGAAAAGGACTGCAATATAAGCTTTTTGAAGCTTGCGAAATCCGAAGGTGTTGTAGTAAAAACGTATTCTGAAGAATAGTACGCTGCATGAAGCACATTGACTTTCTTTTTTGTGGGTGATATAATCAAACTATAGTTTAATGAAGGGATGGATTGTAATGAGGGTTGGAATACTTACATATCATCGTGCATATAATTATGGCTCCGCATTACAGAATTATGCTTTAAACAGTTACTTAAGAAGTGAAGGGATAGACGCACTTACAATTGATTATACAAATCAGAACCAAAGAGATATGTATAAGATTTTTCAGCCTGTAAACGGTGTAATGTCGCTATTAAGAAATGTCCAAACTTTTATGTTTCTGAAAGATCTGATAATACATAAAAAAAGATTTGATAACTTTATTGACGAAAATATACCGAAAACCCGAACTGTTTACTTAAAAGAGGATTTATGCAACATTGTTGAAAATTTTGATTATTTTGTTTGCGGAAGTGACCAAATTTGGAATGCGAGTTGTTATGATTTTGACAAATCATACTTGCTCGATTTTGTAAAAGACAAGAAAAAATGCATATCATATGCTCCCAGCATAGCGATTGCTGAAATACCCGAAGAATGGAACGATATGTTTAAAGAGCATATATCTGATTATAAGGCAGTTTCTTTAAGGGAGCAGAAAGGTGCGGATTTTATTTCCAAGGTTATAAATAAACCCGTTCCCGTGTTAATGGACCCGGTTTTCCTTTTGTCAGAAGAAGAATGGTCGGAACTTTCTGTTGCACCAAAGTTAAATAAGCCTTACATCTTCTGTTACTTTATTGGTGATGTGAAAGGCATGCGTGAATTTGCAAAAAAAATGAGGAAAGAAACTAATCTTCCGTTGGTTGTAGTTTATAAAAACATTCGCGACATGGCATATCCTAATAAAAAGCTTTATTCTGCAGGACCACGTGAGTTTGTGGGCTTGATTAAAAATGCTGAATATATCTGCACAAATTCGTTCCACGCAACAGCTTTTTCCATAATATTTAAAAAGAATTTTTGGTCTTTTACAGATATTGACCATGGCATTTCGGCAGGAAGCAGAATTGATAATATAGCAGAAATGTTTGATTTGAGGCACAGGGTACTTAATTATACCAATATGAATAATGTGAATTTTACTGAACAGATTGAATTTTCTGACGCCATGGAAAAAATCAAGGAAAACAAAGTTAACGAGGCTAAAACTTTCTTGAAAAATGCGTTGGAATTATAGTATGGGGTGATTTGAATGCTGTGTGATGTAAATAAATGTACGGGTTGTGCGGCATGCTATGCCATATGTAATTTTGATGCTATCCGCATGATAGAAGATGAGTTGGGCGTGTTGCATCCTGTAATTAACGAGGAAAAATGCAAACAATGTGGTCTTTGCGAAAAGGTGTGCCCTGAAATAAATGGTGTGAGTTTTCTCGCGCCAGAAAGCTGTTATGCTGCCTACACAAAGAATATAAGCGATGTGGACACTGTCGCTTCAGGTGGCATAGCCACTGCATTTGGAAGATATGTAATATCCCAAAAAGGTGCAGTGTTTGGAACGATTCTTGAAAATGATGGCAGATTTGAGTGCGTTGAGACAGAGGACGGGCTAGAACAGTTTAAAGGTAGCAAATATGTGCACATTTGCCCTTATAACATTTACCGCAAAGTGAAAACTAAATTAGAGGAAAATAAAGAGTGCTTGTTTGTTGGAACTCCTTGTCAGGTCGCGGGATTAAAGTCTTTTTTAGGTAAAAATTACAATAACCTTATTACAGTAGACTTAATTTGCCATGGAACACCACCATTTGCTTATCTTGAGGAGCATTTGTCCGAAAAGAAGATATATAATTACAGCAGAATTACATTTAGAGGAAAAGATAACTTCTCTTTAACCTGTTATAACGAAAAAGGTGATAAAGTATATTCGATGCCGCATCACATGGATGAATACTTTTTCAGTTTTTTAAATTCTTTAACTTATAAAGAAGCTTGCTATGATTGTAAGTATGCAAAAAAGGAACGAGTTTCTGACATAACTATTGGAGACTTTTGGGGCTTGGCTGATGATGCTTTGGATGGCTACAAGGGAAAGAAGTCTGTAGTACTTATAAACACTCAAAATGGAAAAATGTTTTTTAAAAAAGTGAAAACACAACTTGTATATCAGGAAAGATGTGTAAATGAGGCTATAGAGGGTAATGCGCAGTTAAGAGTGCCCTCTAAAAAACCCCGAAAACGTGATGTTTTTATTAAGTATTACAAACGTGATGGCTTTAAAAAGGCTATGAAAATATCTGGAGTATTACGCATTGTGAAAGTCAATTTATTAAAGAATAGAATCAAAAATTTGTTTGTGAATAAATAATTCTTCTGGATTTGGAAGTGGAAGACATCACAAAGTATTATTAAAGAAAAAGAGGGCTATTCAGTCCTCTTTTTCCTATTGATGTCACAAAATTACAAGATTGTACGGTTTTCGTTGACATATTTGGTATTTGGTGATAAAATGATATTAATTATGGAGAAGTAGGCCCTTATATATGATTTGGAGGAAATGTGTATGAATTACATTATTTTTGGTGGTTCAGGATTTATAGGAACTCATCTAATACATCTTTTGAGGGATGAGGTTGTAAAATCAGGGGATAAGATTTACGACTTAGATATTGTAATGCCCGGTGAAGAAGGTGTTGTTCCCGGAGTTGTTGAAAAAAATGAGGGGGTTGAATATATCAGACTTGATGTAAGAAAGCCTATTGATTTTGATTTTGTCCCTACGGAAAATGATATTATATTTAACCTTGCAGCAGTGCACCGTACACCTGGGCACCCTGATAATGAATATTTTGAAACAAATATTTTAGGTGCTGAAAATGTAACGGCTTTTGCCGAAAAGTATAATATAAAGAAAATTCTTTTCACAAGCTCTATTGCTCCCTATGGTGCCGCAGAGGAATTGAAAAAAGAAACTACAATTCCAACACCTAACATGCCCTACGGCATAAGTAAGCTTGTAGCAGAAAAAATACATGAAAAATGGCAGGTGCAGGACAAGGACAGAGAACTTACAATTGTCCGTCCCGGTGTTGTTTTCGGTAAAGGTGAGCATGGCAACTTTACACGTCTTTATTGGGGCATCAGAAAGGGTTATTTCTTCTACACAGGCAGAAAAGACACAATCAAGGCTTGTATTTACGTAAAAGAACTTGTGAGATTTATGAAATACAGAATGATAGATAATTCTTTCAAAGGTATTGATATATTCAATTCAACATTTGAACCTGCGTTCCGTATTGATACAATCTGTGAAACAATGAAAAAAGCAACCGGTATGAAAAGACATATTTTCCTTATTCCCGGATGGATGCTTATGACTGCGGCAAAGATTTTAGGACCGATTGGTGGTAAAAAGGTGGGCATACATCCTGACAGAGTTAAAAAACTGATGGTTTCTACAAATATTTGCGGTGAAAAACTGGCAAAGTGCGGATATGAATTCCATTACACTTTAGAAGAAGCAATCAGAGACTGGTATAAAGATTGCAACCAAGAAGGTCTTAATTAACAAAAAGGACTGGTACACGATTATGAGTAACGAAAAGAAAAATCTTACATTGTACACAAACTATTACTATCCTGAAATGGCATCTCTTGCAATGCTGTGCACTGATTTGTGTCAGGGTTTGAAGGATGATTATAACATTACGGTTATTTGTTCTATTCCTTGTTATACCGGTGTAATTGAAGACGAATATTTAACGAAGAATTATTACTTTGAAGAACATGACGGGGTTAATGTTATACGAGTTAAAGTCCCCAGATTTGATAAGCATAACAAAATTAGCCGTGTGAAAAACATTATGGCTTATTTCTTCCGTTCTATCTTAGCTACCTTTAAAGCTCCTAAAGCTGACGTGGTTCTAACTGAATCCCAGCCTCCGATTTTAGGTGGGCTTTTAGGCGTTGCAGGCAAATGGATGAATGCATTAAGAGGCAAAAAGTCAAAAATGGTGTACGTAATTCAGGACTATAATCCAGAGCAGACTATGGTTGTTGGCTACAGCAAAAATAAGCTTATTCTCAACGCTATGATGTGGTTTGATAAATTCAGTTGCAAGAGAGCTGATAAAGTTGTGGTTGTTGGTAGCGATATGGTGCCCACAATGACAAAGCGATTCACAAAGAAAAACGGAAAAGTCAGTAAGGCTATGCCCAACACAGTATTTATTAATAACTGGATGGATGATAAAGAGGTATATCCGCTTCCGTCAAATGATGATAGAGTTGTTGCATTTAAAAAGAAACACGGACTTGAGGATAAGTTTGTTGTTATGTACAGCGGTAACATTGGTCTTTTCTATGATTTGCCGGAACTTTTCAAAGTTGTTGAAAGATTTAAAGACAGAGACGATGTTGTTTTCCCATTTGTTGGTGAAGGCACACTCAAGGATGAGCTTATGGCATATGCAAAAGAGCATGATATGAAAAATGTTTGCTTTATTCCTTATCAGGAAAAAAGCGAGTTAGCATTTAGCTTGAATGCTGCAGATGTTCACTGGATTGTTAACGCAGAGGGTGTGAAAGGTGTTTCGTGTCCCTCAAAGCTTTACGGTATACTTTCTGCATCTAAGCCTGCACTTGCAGTTCTGGAAGAAGGAACTGAAGCGAGAAATATCATTGAAAGCACAAAATGCGGCTATGCTGTTTCACCAAAAGACTATAAGGGTGTAGAAGAGCTTATCGAAAAGTTTATCACTACCGATAGGGATGAGCTCGTTAAAATGGGTGAGCGGGGTCACGAATACATGATAGCTCATTTAACAAGAGAGATTTCAATCGAAAAATACAGACAGGAAATAGCATCCTGCTGAGAGGAATGACAATATGACAAAAGTAGCTTTTATAGGCGGTTACTGGGCGCCCAATATAGGAAATGCATTTTTTAATCTTGGTGCTGAATATGTCTTAAAACAGGTATTTGGAGAAGAAAACGTAACAATGGTATTTGACCAACCTGCGTATATAACACAATGGAACACCAACAAAGGTAATCCGCCATGGGCTATTGATTACTGGGCACATCTTAATGTTGATTATGTTGTGCTCCTTGGACCTGTAATTACAAGAGCTTTCTTGAACATATGGAAGTCCACTTTGGATAGATTAAAAGAGCGCGGAATTGGATATATGATTTTAAGCGCAGGTATGATGAAATATGACGATGAGGTAATCAAAAATGTTAAAGATTATTTCAAGGTTAATCCTCCATATGTAATGACAACTCGCGACAGAGATACATACGATATGTTTAAAGATTGCATTGAGAGAATATACGACGGTGTATGCTTTGCATTCTTTATGCCTGACGTTTACAAGCCTGTTTCTACAGACTTAAAGCCCGTTATGGCAGTTAATTTCGATAAGATTGACGAACCATATATTTATATTGATGAACCCGACAAGAAAACAGATATATCTTTTGACTTTGAAGGTCAGAAGATAGGAATGAAGTTTGGCGGACTGTTTTCTCGTCTTGGTCTTAAAACAGACCGTTTTACAGATGCACTTGTTTACGCAATGAGCCCTTTGCCGAGAGGTAAAAGAGCTGAAAAGATTGGTAAGTACAATGTTATCCGCACCGACCATAGATTTGCACCTATGTTTATGCGTAAGGTTTACAGATACAATAATTCCTTCTGTGCAGATATTCCTCATACATACGCAAATATATATGCAGAAGCGGAATTAACTCTTTCTGACAGAGTTCATGCATGTGCGATTACGCTTGCATACGGAAATGCTGCGTACCTCTTTGCTAAAACAGGTAGAAGTGCACTTTTGAAGAGAGTTGGTGCCGAAGGCATTGAGGAGAGACCGGTAAAAATTGATATGCAATACCTTACCGATGAGAAGACAAAGCTTATTGAATGGTTAAAAGGCATTGAATTTTAAGGAGTAACAGACAATGAAATTATTACCTGTTCTTATGATGAAATTCCAGGGAATTAAATATGGAAAAGGCTGTATTTTTAAAGGAATGCCGATTATAACAAAATCCAAGGTGGCTAAAGTAGAAATTGGCAGTAAATGCAGGATTCGTAGCGGTATTCTTACAAATTTGATAGGCCTTTATCAGAGAACAATTATAGTTGCAAAAGGAAAAGGCTCTGTTAAAATTGGCGAAGATGTAGGTATTTCCGGTGCTACTATCTATGCACGAGAATCCATTGAAATCGGTTCAAAAACTTTAATAGGAGCTAACGCAAAAATTATCGATAATGACTTTCACCCTGTTGATCCGGAAACACGACTCAAAACTCCCGGTGATAATATAGCATCAGCGCCTATAAAAATAGGTACTAACGTGTTTATAGGTTGTAACTCCTTGGTTTTAAAGGGTGTTACAATTGGTGATAACTCTGTTATCGGTGCAGGTAGTGTAGTTGTGAAGGATGTACCTGCAAACTGTGTTGTGGCAGGCAATCCGGCTAAGGTAATTAAAGAAATATGAGGTCTGATTATGATAAGTTTTTACATAAGCAAGCTGTTTAAGAAAATATTTCAAATGTCGTCAGTAAACAGGAGCAACATACACAAAACGGCAAAAATCGGGGACGGTTGCACTGTTTCCAACGCTGTTATCGGTAAATACAGTTATGTCGGCGACAACACGAATATATCTGCAGTAAAGGTCGGGAACTTCACATCGATATCTTCTTATTGCGGTATTGGTGGAGGGGGACATCCATTAGACTGGGTTTCTACTTCGCCGGTGTTTAATAAACACAGAAGTATTTTAAGGGTGAATTTTTCAAACAACTACTATAATCCTTATAAGGAAACTGTTATCGGTAACGATGTTTGGATTGGCATGCATTGTCTGATAAAATCAGGCGTAACAATAGCTGACGGCGCTGTTATAGGCATGGGAAGTGTTGTTACCAAGGATGTAGGCCCCTATGAAATTTGGGCAGGAAACCCTGCCAAGCTTATACGCAAAAGGTTTGATGATGAGACAATAGATAAATTATTAAAGTCGCAGTGGTGGAACTGGGAAGATGAAAAAATCAAAAAATCTGCTGATGAGTTTAATTCACCCGAAGCCTTTCTTAAAGAATTGGAGCTGAGTTAATAATGAATAAGAAAAATGTTCTTGTTATTGCATCATATCCGGCACCGTACCGAGTTGGTGTGTTTAAAAAACTGTCAGAACAGTATGATATGGATGTCTTTTTTGCAACATGTAAAAATGAAAATAGAAATCCTGATTGGTTTTGCAAAAGCGGGGAATTGAGCTTTGATGTTTTAGATAACGAAGCTGCTAATTCAAAATATGAAAAAGCGTTGAAAAATCTAAGAGCTTATGATTTTGTACTTGCATATGATCCCACGCTTAAGCCTGCAATGAAGGCGATTGTTAAATGCAGATTGCTTAGAGTTCCTTACTTTGTAAATAACGACGGTGCTTTTATCAGTAAGGGGAGTTTTGTGAAGAAATCCGTTAAAAAATTCCTCTACAGTGGTGCAAAACTGTGCTTTGCATCCGGTGAGTTTTCAAAGAAATATTTTATTGCATTTGGTGCAAATTCGGATAGAGTGAGAATACATAATTTCACATCATTAAATGAAACAGACATACTTAAAGAAAAGATTTCTGAAAAAGAAAAGAGCCAACTAAGAACTCAGCTTAAACTTAAAACTGACAACGTTTATGTAATAACGGTTGGTCAATTTATTGAGCGAAAGGGGTTTGACCTTCTTTTAAAAGGATGGAATAAACTCAATGGAGAAAATGCTGAACTTATTATTGTAGGCGGTGGTGATGACCGACCCAAGTATGAAGCTTTTATTGCTGAGAACAAGCTTGATAATGTAACGATTATCGATTTCCTCGACAAAAAAGACTTATACGAATATTATAAGGCAAGTGATATTTTTATTCTTCCCACTCGTGAGGATGTGTGGGGGCTTGTTATAAACGAAGCCATGGCTTGTGGATTACCTGTGATTTCCAGCGACAATTGCATTGCAGCACAAGAATTAATTACTCCCGGCGAAAATGGTTTTATTTATCCTGTCTACAGTATTGATGCAATGACAAATTGTCTGCAGCAGTTGATTGATAATAAAGAATTGCGCGATGAAATGGCAGAAAATAATATAATAAAGATACAAGGCAACACAATTGAAAATATTGGTAAGAAGCATATTGAAGATATTGAAGAGTGGTTTGAAGAACACAAATAACGATAAGGGAGGGACATGAATGAAAATATATTATAATCAAATAGAGAATGTGTTAATGCAGATTGCTATTGTATTGACAATTTTATCATTCAGTCCTGAACCATTTATTGCAGATATATGTGGACTTATAATGTTTGCGTTTTGGGGTGCTGTTGTTTTGTTTAAAATACTCAACAGACATCTGTATTTAGATAATTATGTCAAATATCTATCAATTACATATGTTGTGTGGTATTTATGTACAAAGCTATTTTATAACATAGGTATATATCTTTCGGGGGGCATGGGAGTAGCAGGATATTTACTTTATTGTGGCATATTTTATATAGTCGGCATGAATTTTAAAGGCACTGAGAAGAATGTGAAAAGTATTATTAACGCCTTTTTTGTTGGTGAAGCTTTATTGATGTTGACTTTGTTTCCGTATTTAAGTGCAATTTCAGAAGCACGTTATGAGTTTTTGGCAAAAAATCAAATGGGACAGATGCTTGGGACTGGTGTGGTATTCGGTTTTTTTATCCTGTTTCAGTATCATGAAAACATAATTTTAAAGATAACAATACTTGTATTTTCAAGCCTTAGTCTAATGTCGCTCATGATTGTTGGTTCGCGAACTCCTTTGATTGCAATCATTGTTATTGCCATAGTTTCGTTCGTGTCAAAAAAACAAAGGACCGCTAGTGATTATGCATTTGCTTTTGCCATTATTATTGCTGTTGCAATTACAGTATCGTATCTTGGTGGTATAGACTATGTTTTGGAGCTGTTTGAAATCTCAGGCTCAAGTACAGAACTTGACCTAAATGATATGACTAGTGGTAGATTTGACCTTTACAAACAAGCTTTGAATGAATTTGCTCAACAACCATTAACAGGATGGGGTGCATGGGCATATGTAGATAATTTTATTATTAATATTTTGCGATGTGGTGGGTTGTTATTACTTACAATAATGATGCCCATATCTTATGGAAAGATGTTTAATACATATAATATAGCTAACAAAAAAGTCGTTGATAATGGGGTGCTGACAACAGTAGCGAAAGATTTGATAATATTTTATTTTGTAGTATCGCTTATGGAAGGATATCCCCCGATGGGACCGGGTACATCAGTATTCTTTTTGTGGATAATAATTGGTATTGTATCAGGGAAGGAAGAATTAGCTAATGCAACCGAATGAAAAAATTTCAGTAGTTATTGCAACTATGAACAGAACTGAATCATTGCGCGATACGTTAGAATATCTTGAAAAATCGTCTGTTGTACCGCATCAGATTGTAGTTGTTGATCAAAGCACAAACATAGATGTGCATAATAAAAACACAAAATTATGTGCGCAAATGAACATGAATATCCAGGTGTTTTTTCGAGTGCCATCACTTACCGCTGCAAGAAATTTCGGTATAAAACAAGCTGAAAATGATGTTGTCATTTTTATGGATGATGATGTCCGTGTTCGTGAAAACACTATAGCAAATATAATTGAATTAATGTCTGATTCAAAAGTGAGCATGATTGGCGGACTTGACGAAAAGCCGAGCATGACAAAGTCTGTAAGTGGATACTTATTTGGCAAAAAATCGTACAAAAACCGTAATATTGGTCATGTAACAGGTGCATTATACGGCAGATATCCAATGATTGTTAACAAAGAAACACCAACACAGTGGGCGATGGGGTATTTTTTTGTTGTAAGAAAATCACTTGTTGAAAAGTGGAATCTTGACTGGGACGAGAGATTTTTATCTTATGGATATCCCGAGGATTTGGATTTCAGTTTCCGTTATTATAGAGAGGCTGAAAAAGAAGGTTTAAAGTGTATAATTACACCTGCTGTAACCGTGAAACACATGTGTTCGCAGGAGTGGAGAGAAACTCCAAGTAAAGTGACCTATATGTACATTGTTCATCGTGAGTATCTTACATATAAATGGGGTTTAGGCTTCTGGAGTAGAGTTCAGACCAGATGGTCAAATTTCGGAATGCTTTTAGAGAGAATAATGCATAAAAACAATTATCGAGATGTTATACAAGCACAGCTTTTCTGTGATAAATACAGAAAAGATATTAAGAAAGGTATTTTACATTCAGAGCTTTATATGAAATAATCGGAGGCAACTATGAGTGAACCTGTAATAAGCATTATATGCAACAGTTTTAATCAGGAGAAATATATTGCAGAGGCGTTAGATAGCTTTTTAATGCAAAAGGTCAATGTGCCTTTTGAAATACTTGTTCATGATGATGCATCTACTGATAGAACAACTGAAATTATAAAAGAATATGAGGCGAAATACCCTGATATAATTAAGCCGATTTATCAAACTGAAAATCAGTATTCAAAAGGGGTCAGCATTACACCCGAAATACAGATTCCTCGTGCAATGGGCAAGTATATTGCTTTTTGCGAGGGTGACGATTATTGGACAGATGAAAATAAGCTTCAGCTTCAGCTTGATTTTATGGAGACAAATCCTGAATATACCCTTTGTTGTCATGCGTACAGTATGGTGAATAAGGATGGCTCACTTATTGATGATAGATTTGACTTTGAGGCAGATTGTGATGTGCCAATGAAAAAGCTTATAGGTAATCAGCTGTTGGTGCCTCAATTTGCAACGCTTTTTGCACGTTATGACTGCATTTCCCAATTTAAAGGTGAATTTTTAGGTAGGAAAAGTAGTGATATGATAATTCGCATTTTTTGTGCAACAAAAGGGAAAATGCGATATTTTAATAAGAATATGTCATGTTATCGTAGATTTACAGAGACATCCTGGACTGTAAGGGTGGGAAGTAATAACGAAAGAATGATAAAAGGTTTATTAGAAGGTATACCATTTTTTGAGAAGTTAAATGAATATACAAATTTTATCTATGATGCAGATATTCAAGAAGCTATTGATGACAGATATTTTCAAGCAGAATTGCTTGAAAACAATTATAAAGCAGCTGTAAAAAGAAAAGCTTTTAAAACAGCTCCTGTTAAGCGCAAAATATATATTATTACCGGGTGCTTATTTCCTAAACTAATAACAAAAATTAGAAATAAATAAAGAAGGTATTCGTTTGCAAACTAAAAAGAAAAGTGTTTTTACAAATTTAATATGGAGATTTGCAGAACGCTCAGGGGCAGAAATATTACAGATTCTTGTATCAATTGTTCTTGCAAGAATTCTTGCACCTGAGGCATTTGGCACAATTGCATTGTTGCTTGTATTTTCAAATATACTGCAGGTGTTTGTAGACAGCGGACTTGGCAATGCGCTTATTCAGAAGAAAGATGCTGACGATTTAGATTTTTCCAGTGTGTTTTATTTTAATATATTTGTCTGCATTATTTTGTATATAGCCTTGTTCCTTTGCGCACCTTTTATAGCTGAATTTTACCAAAATCCTGAGCTTACATCATTAGTCAGGGCTTTAGGATTAACCATTATCATTTCCGGTGTAAGGAATGTTCAACAAGCATTTATCTCCCGCACAATGCAATTTAAAAAGTTTTTTATTACTTCTATGGGGGGCGTTATAGTTGCCGCTATAGTTAGTATTGCAATGGCGTTAACGGGCTTTGGTATATGGGCACTGATTGCTCAGAAAATTATAAATTTAGCTGTTGCTACGGCTATTATGTGGTTGACTGTAGGTTGGCATCCAAAGCTTATGTTTTCTTGGACAAGACTGAAAGTACTTATATCCTATGGCTGGAAGCTGTTGGTTTCGTCACTTATTGATACTGTATACAGAGAATTCAGTAAGTTGATTATAGGTAAAAAATACTCATCACAGGATTTGGCTTTCTACAATCAAGGAAATCAGTATCCAAACCTTATAGCTGTAAATATCAATACAGCAATTGACAGTGTTATTTTTCCTGTAATGAGCAGAGAACAGAGTGACCCTGCAAGGGTAAAAGCAATGACTCAACGTGCGATGAAAACAGGTATTTATATTATGGCACCACTTATGATGGGACTTGCATTTACTGCGCCTAATGTTGTGAGCATTATTCTTACTGATAAATGGCTTCCATGTGTACCATACATGCGTATATTCTGTTTTACGTTCATGTTTTATCCGTTGCACACAACAAATCTTAATGCTATTAAAGCAATGGGCAGAAGTGACTTGTTCTTAAAGCTTGAAATCATAAAGAAAATTGTAGGTATGGCTTTACTTTTAGGAAGTATGTGGCATAGTGTTATGGCTATGGCTTACAGTATGATTGTAAGCAGTGTTGCAAGTCAGATTATTAATTCCTTCCCGAACAAAAAGCTGTTGAATTATGGCTATCTCGAACAGCTCAGGGATATTTTGCCCAGCATTTTACTTGCGGTGTTCATGGGAGTGTGTGTGCATTTTGTTGGGCACAGCAGTTTGCCGGCAATTATTGAACTCGCGCTGCAGATTGTAATGGGTGCGGTAATTTACATAGCAGGCTCAGTTATTATGAAGAATGAGTCCTTTAACTACATGCTTGATATTTTAAAATCATTTCTTTCTAAAAAGAAAAAAGGTGAAACAGAATGAAGAAACTTTTAATTATTGGCGCTAATCCGGAAACAATCAGCTTAATAAAAAAGGCAGAAGCAATGGGAATAAAAACATACGTAACAGATTATAATCCTGATGCTTTTGCAAAAAAGTTTGCTTCTGTTCCGTGTAATGTGGACGGAATGGATGTAGATGGACTTGTTGAGCTAGTGAAAGATGAAAATATAGATGCTGTTTTGGTGGGCGTGGCAGAAGCTTTGATTCCGACCTATTGTAAGGTTTGTGAAATGCTTGATTACCCTTGCTTTGCAACACTTGAACAGTTTGAGTACATGATAAAGAAAAACAAATTCAAGGATTTGTGTCGACAGTATGATGTGCCTGTTGTGGCTGAATTCCCGAAGGAGCATCCCGAAGATTTTGTTTATCCTCTGGTTGTAAAGCCTGTTGACAGCTCAAGTAGCAAGGGTGTATCTATATGTCATAACAAAGAAGAGTATGATATAGCGGTAGAAAAAGCATTAAGCTTTTCGCCCAGTAAAACATTTATTATTGAAAAATATATGGACGGGCTTGAGGTGATTGCATATTACGTAATCCAAGAAGGAGAGCCGTCGTTTGTTGCAATGTGCGATAGATATACCAGCAAGGAACAAATCGGTGTTACACAGCTTCCTTCGGCATATATTTTCCCGTCTCAGCATTTGTCCAGATATATTGAAGAAGTAGACGGAAAAGTTAAGAATATGCTCAGAAAAATGAATATACAGAATGGTGTTTTATTCCTGCAGTCATTTGTTGACGAAAACGGCTCGGTTAAAATTTATGAGCCTGGCTTCAGATTGAACGGAGCACAGGAGCACATGATTGTGGCTGAAATATGCGGCATAGATGCAAAAGAATTACTCATCAATTATGCTTTCAACGGAAAAATGAGTGACATAGAGATTTCTGAGCTGGCAGACCCTATGTTCCACGGAAAATGGGCATGCAAGCTGTCTCCGCTGGTAAAGGAAGGCGTTATAGGCAGGATTGAAGGGGAAGAGGAAATTATGTCTATCCCCGGAGTTGTGGCAATCAACCCAAATTACGAAGCAGGACATACAATTGTCGGCTTGGGAACTCAACGCCAGATGGCATCGAATATTTATATTATTGCTGATACTAAAGAGTCTCTTATAGAAAGCATTGATGCAGTTAATGCTACGTATAAGGTATTTGATACAAATGGTAATGATATGCTTTTGAAGCCTTTTGACACAAATATGATAAGCGATTAAAGAATTAGGTGGGATTCATATGTCTAAAATCAACGTGACAAATTCTTCAATGCCCTCTTATGAGGAGTATTGTGAAGAAATAAAAGAATTATGGGAATCAAGGTGGCTCACAAATATGGGCGTTAAGCATAGAGAGCTTCAGGCGGGACTTGAAAAGTATTTAAAAACGCCTCACGTGACCTTGTACACAAACGGACATCTTGCCCTTGAATATGCCTTAGCAGCGTTGGATTTGCCCGAAGGCGGAGAGGTTATTACAACACCCTTTACCTTTGCATCCACAACTCATGCAATTGTTCGATGCGGTCTTAAGCCTGTTTTTTGCGATATTAATCCAGTTGATTTTACCATGGATGCAAGCAAGATTGAAGCGCTTATTACAGATAAAACCTGCGCAATTTTACCCGTTCATGTATATGGTAATCTTTGTGATGTTGAAGAAATTAAGCGCATTGCGGATAAGCATAACCTTAAGGTTATTTACGATGCCGCACATGCTTTTGGTGTTGAGTATAAAGGCAAGGGTGTTGCAACGTTCGGTGATGCATCAATGTTCAGTTTCCACGCAACAAAGGTATTCCATACAATTGAGGGTGGCGCACTTACATATTCCGATGATTCATTGGTGCAGGTACTTAACGACATGAAAAACTTTGGTATCCGCGGACCTGAAAGTGTTGTATATGTGGGCGGCAATGCTAAAATGAATGAATATTGTGCAGCTATGGGTGTATGCAATCTGAGACATATTGATGAAGAAATTGCAAAGCGTGAAGCAGTAACACTTCGCTACAAAAGCCATCTTGAAGGTGTGGACGGAATTCAGATTAATCCTGTACAAAAGGATGTTAAACCTAATTATGCATACTTCCCGATTGTTATAGACAAAGAAAAGTTCGGACTTGACCGTGACGAAGTTTTTGAGATTTTAGCAAAAAATGACATAGGTGCAAGAAAGTATTTTTACCCTAACACCAATACCTTTGAGTGCTTTGAAGGTCAATTTGACCCCAATGACACTCCTATCGCATACAAAATGAGCATGAATGTTCTTACTCTTCCATTGTATGCAGATTTAAAGCTTGAAGACGTAGATAGAATATGTGAGATTATTCTGAAAAAATAGGAGATTTACGTATGGATGCTATCAAAAAGAATGCATTACACGAAAAACTGAATAAATGGTTGCCCTGGGTTTTATGGGTGCTGATATTTGCTATAAGAATTCCGTTTTTGAATGGTGGTATTGACTATACTGATACCGGTTACAACATTATGAAATACAAAAATGTGTTTTATGGTGATGGTATTTCGGATATAGGCATGTTCTACACCTGTCTGATTGGTGGCTTCATATATAGAATTTTGCCGGCATACCATTTGCTTGTGTATAGAATACTGCATCTTGTAATTCAGATTGCAATAATGGCTGTTTCATATAATTATTTTAAAAAGTATGTAAATCGCAATGTTTTGCTCATGTTTTTCCTTGGATTTATGACACTTTTAGGTGGCGAAATGATTTACAGCTATTACCCCATGAGTCAGCTTTGCTTGACAATTGGCATTATACTTTTACACAGCGGACTTTGTAATAACAAAAAATGGAATGTTGTTCTGTCCGGGTTTGTAATGGGATTGTCTGTTTTTGTCCGTTTGACAAATGTTCTGTATTTTGTCATGTTTGTTGCTGTTATATGGTATGGTGTTTATAAAAAACATGACATAAAGAAAATCGTAAACAACTGTTTATGGGCGATTATAGGTGCAGTTATAGCCTTTTGCATAACCTTTGCCCTTATGAGCATTTTTATGGGTTTTGACGAGGTAATTAAATCCTTTATGGGTTATGTAGGAGTGGCGTTGGGTAATTCCGGTGCACAGATAGAAAACTTTCTTGGTGTTTACGAAAAGAGCGGGCATTCTCCGATTGCAATTATTAAGACTGTAGGAATGCATGGCATACAATCTATTATAATTTTTGTTATATTTTATATCCCGATGCTTGTTCTTGGTCTTGTTTTAAACCATATTGCAAACAAGAAAAACTGTAATAAACTTTTAAATGCTGTTACCATATTACTCTGGTGTGTTTGTTCAGTTGTTTTTGCTGGTAAATTATCTTCGGTTAATATGTACATAATGGGACTTGCAGCGATTGTGTTCAGCTTATTTATAGCAATTGTCGGAAGAAAGAAATATCCTGAATACAGTATGCTTTGTGTTATGAATATTCTCACAAGTCTTTGTTCAGTGCTTGGAACAGACAGAGGTTTACAAAGGTTTTTCCTCACAAGAATGCCTCAGGTGGTTATTATTATAGTTTCAATCTGCATTATACCCCGGTTGTGGGAAGAGACCAAACTGAACAATATAATATCGGCAAATATAATGAGGAATTGGATAAGAGGCTTTGCGGTGTTATTATGCATTACAATTTTTGCATCAGGAATATGTGTTTCCGTTCCTACTGTGTACTATGATTCTCCCAGAGAGGATCTTACATACAAATTCGGCGATGAAATACCACAGCTTAAGGGAATGAAAACCGCCGATAAGAGAGCTGAAATGTATAATCAGTATTACATGGTTATGCACAGGGAAGAGCTTAAGGATAAAGAAGTTGCTTTATTTGGCTTTTTCCCGTTAGGTCTTGTGATGGGACCCCAGAAGGATTATTTCGAAAGTGTTGACCCTTGTGTTGATTATCCACGTTTTAGCGTGGAAATGCTTTTGCAGAATATTGTTGATAAAGAAGAAGAGGGGATAGTGCCTGTTATTGTGCTTTCTCATGTTGATCGAATTCACTTCGGAAGAGATTTGGATTACGGCATAACATCGAAAGCAAAGCAGGCTGTTGCAGATTATATGCTTTCCCTTCATGATTATAATTTATATTTTGACTCAGAATATTTTAAAGTTTATGTAGCAGAGAACTAAAGGAGGTTTTTGTGCTATGGCTATAAAAATGCCGGTTTTACATATTGTAATTCCATGTTATAACGAGGAAAAGGTGTTGCCCATTACTGCACCGATGTTTCTTGAAAAGCTTAATTCTCTTATCGAAAAAGAAGCGATAAGCCCTAAGAGTCGTATTATGTTTATAAACGATGGCTCCAAGGATACTACATGGGATATTATCTGTAATTTAGCAAAAAACGATGAGCATTACATCGGTATTTGCCAAAGCAGAAACCGTGGTCATCAGAATGCAGTTTTAGCAGGACTTATGGAAAGCAAGGATGTTTGTGACATTACTATTTCCATTGACTGCGACGGACAGGATGACATAAATGCAATGGATGAAATGGTAGAAGAATATCAGAACGGTTGTGAGGTCGTTTATGGTGTGAGAAGCAAGCGTGATACTGATACCTTCTTTAAACGTGCTACAGCAGAAGGCTTTTACAAGATAATGAACTGGATGGGAGCAGAGATTGTATTCAATCATGCAGATTACAGGCTTATCAGCAGTAAGGTGCTTAAGGAGTTTGCAAATTTTAAGGAAGTAAACATTTTCTTAAGAGGTATGGTACCTTTGGTGGGCTTTAAGAGCACGTCCGTTTACTACGAACGATATGAGAGACTTGCCGGAGAAAGCCATTATCCCTTGAAGAAAATGCTCGCACTTGCTTTTGACGGGGTTACAAGCCTTTCCATCAAACCTATAAGAATGATTACAACTATGGGTATATTGTTCGCAATTCTCAGTTTTGTAGGTATCATATGGGCAATTGTTATGAGTTTTATCGGAAGCACAGTTGCAGGTTGGGCATCAACTACTTGTATTATATGTTTTATGGGGAGCATTCAACTTATTTCTTTGGGTGTTATTGGTGAATATATTGGCAAAATTTATCTCGAAACAAAAGGAAGACCAAGATATATTATCAGCGAAAAAACTTATGACGAAGATTGATTTTTTAAGTTTGCTCAGAAGATTTTCGGGGTCGCTATTTTACAGATTCGAGGAGGAAACCTCGGTAATGATATATGGTTCCCGTCATGTTTGTTGATAAGCTTTTTATTGCTGTTTTTAATTGAGAAAACAAACTTTAGATTAAGGGTTTTCCTTGTGTTGAGCAGCCTTATAATCGGATACGCATATGCTGAAATAATCGGGAAGCCATTACCTTGGGGAGTTGATGCGGCATTAATAGCTGTAGCATTCTTATTTGCGGGAAATACATTATCAGCTGTGATAATTAGAACTCTTGATGCCGTAAAACCACTTAAGCTGGTTTTGATTGCCGGAGTCAGCGGAATTGCAAACCTGCTGTTTGCTGTGCTAAATTATAAATTATCCAGTATAAGGGTTGATATTTGGAACTGTAATTATGGTAATTTACCATTGTTTTATTATCTTCCGTATCAGGTACAATTGGGGTTTTGGCTATGTCTAAGCTGATTTCCTGCAATTCAATAGCTAAATTCGGACAAAACAGTCTTTACTATTATGGTATGCATTAACCAATATTGGTATTGCTTTGTTCATTCATACCGCAAAAAAGCATTGCAGTTGATTTGTTAAGTGGTTTACTGGCAACTTTTGCAGTAGTACTTATTCTTGTGCCGATACGAGGTGTATATGATAAAATACTTAGTTTTGCACAAAAAACCATAAAGCTATCATAAAAATATAGATATGTGAAGAAAGGACTGATACATATGAAAGGTATTATTCTTGCCGGAGGATCCGGAACAAGGTTATATCCTTTGACAAAGGTTACGTCAAAGCAGTTACTGCCTGTTTATGACAAACCCATGATTTATTATCCTCTGTCAACTCTGATGCTTGCGGGGATAAGAGATATTCTTATTATATCTACTGTAGTTGACACACCAAGATTTGAAGCCTTGCTCGGTGACGGTAGCCAGTTTGGTGTAAATCTATCCTACAAGGTTCAACCAAGCCCTGATGGACTGGCACAGGCTTTTTTACTGGGAAAAGAATTTATAGGCGATGATTCTTGTGCACTGGTTCTTGGTGATAATATCTTCTATGGCGGTTGGTTTAGAAAAAACCTTAAAGAGGCTGTGGCAAATGCCGAAAATGGACAGGCAACAATTTTTGGATATTATGTAAAAGACCCCGAAAGATTTGGTATAGTCGAGTTTGATAAGGATAAAAATGTTATTTCTGTTGAAGAAAAGCCCGAAAATCCCAAAAGTAACTATTGTATAACTGGTTTGTATTTTTACGATAATCGTGTTGTGGATTTTGCAAAAAAAGTTAAACCTTCTAATCGAGGGGAACTTGAAATCACAGATTTGAACAAAATGTACCTTGATGATAAGAGCTTGAAAGTGCAAATTTTAGGCCGCGGTTTTACATGGATGGATACGGGTACTGTTGATAGCCTTATGGACGCAGCAACCTTTGTTGAAACTATGCAGAACAGTCAGGGCGTTGTAATTTCGGCACCGGAGGAGATTGCATATCATGCAAAGTGGATTACAAAAGAGCAACTCATTGAAGCAGCTAATTTATACGGCAAATCACCCTATGGACAACATCTTTTGAGAGTTGCCGATGATAAGTTGATATACTGATTAAACATTTGGAGGAAATTGTTATGAGTAAAATAGCATTAATTACAGGTATTACAGGTCAGGATGGAAGCTATCTTGCAGAGTTTTTGCTTGAAAAGGGTTATGAGGTTCACGGCATCACAAGACGTGCTTCTATTTCCAATACTGCAAGAATTGACCATCTTATAGCGGCAAATTCAATCACACTTCACGATGGCGATTTGTCCGACTCTTCGTCGTTAATCAGAATTATTTCTCTTGTTCAGCCGGATGAAATTTATAATCTTGCTGCACAGAGCCACGTTCAGGTATCTTTTGATGTTCCTGAATATTCAGGTGACGTTGATGCTATCGGTGTTTTAAGAGTTTTGGAGGCAGTTCGTATCTTAGGTTTAACAAAGAAGACAAAGATTTATCAGGCTTCTACAAGTGAACTTTATGGTAAGGTTGAGGAGGTTCCTCAGAGAGAAACAACCCCCTTCCATCCTTATTCGCCTTATGCTGTTGCGAAGCAATACGGATTTTGGATTACAAAGGAATACAGAGAGGCGTATGGCATGTTTGCTGTTAATGGTATTCTCTTTAATCATGAATCCGAGCGTCGTGGCGAAAACTTTGTTACAAGAAAGATTACACTTGCTGCAGGCAGAATTGCCGAAGGCTTACAGGATCATCTTGAACTTGGCAATATGGATTCTCTTCGTGACTGGGGTTATGCAAAGGACTATGTTGAATGCATGTGGATGATTCTTCAGCATGAAACCCCGGAGGACTTTGTTATTGCAACTGGTGAACAGCATACAGTTCGTGACTTTACCGAAAAAGCTTTCGCTGCCAATGGCATGACAATCCGTTGGGAAGGTGAAGGTATTAATGAAAAGGGGTATGATGCCCAAACCGGCAAGATGCTTGTTTGTGTAAACCCTGCATGGTTCCGTCCTACAGACGTTGATAACCTTTGGGGCGATCCCACAAAGGCAAAGACTGTTCTTGGTTGGAACCCCCAGAAGACAAGCTATGAAGAGCTTGTAAGCATTATGGCAAAGCATGACAGAGAACTTGCGAAGAGAGAAAGAGCGGTAAAAGATGCTAAGTAATTTGATTTTTAGAGAAGGTGTTTCGTTATGATGGAAAAGAACGCAAAAATTTACGTTGCAGGTCATAGAGGCATGGTTGGTTCGGCAATTGTGCGTGAACTTGAAAGACAAGGTTACACAAATATTATTACCCGTACGCATAAAGAACTTGACTTATGTCGTCAGGATCAGGTTGAGGCATTTTTTGAGCAGGAAAAACCCGAATATGTTTTCCTTGCTGCCGCAAAGGTGGGTGGCATTATTGCAAACCAGAGTGCGTTGGCTGACTTTATGTATGAAAACATGATTCTTGAAATGAATGTAATTCATTCTGCATGGAAAAATGGATGCAAGAAGCTGGAATTCTTAGGCTCATCATGTATTTATCCTAGGATGGCGCCTCAGCCTATGCCTGAAAGTTGCTTACTTACAAGCGAGCTTGAAAAGAGTAACGAAGCATATGCTCTTGCGAAAATATCCGGATTAAAGTACTGTGAATATCTCAACAAACAGTACGGCACAGATTACATAAGCCTTATGCCTACAAATCTTTACGGACCTAATGACAATTATCATCCAACACATTCGCATGTGTTGCCTGCGCTAATCCGTCGTTTCCATGAAGCAAAGGAGGCAGGTTTAAAGTCCGTTACTTGTTGGGGCGATGGTTCTCCCTTGAGAGAATTTTTATATGTTGATGACCTTGCGAACCTTTGCGTTTTCCTTATGAATAATTATTCTGGTGATGAAACTGTAAACGCAGGTACAGGCAAGGAGCTTTCTATCAAAGAGCTTACAGAGCTTGTGGCAAAGGTTGTAGGTTACGAGGGCGAAATCCTTTGGGACACAACAAAGCCTAACGGAACACCAAGGAAGCTTTTGGATGTGAGCAAGGCTACAGCCTTAGGCTGGACCTATAAGACAGAATTGGAAGACGGAATTAGACTTTCTTACGAAGACTTTTTGAATAATCCTATGAGAGCAGAAAGATAAATTTTCTTACAATTTATGGAGGAAATTGTTATGAATATTGTATTATTATCGGGTGGCTCTGGTAAGCGTTTGTGGCCTTTATCAAATGATATCCGCTCCAAACAGTTTATCAAAATTTTCAAAACTGAAAACGGTGAATATGAATCTATGGTACAGAGAGTGTACCGTCAGATTAAAGAAGTTGATGAAAAAGCAACTGTAACAATTGCAACCTCAAAAACACAGGTTTCAGCAATTCATAATCAGCTTGGTGACAGTGTTGGTATTTCAGTTGAGCCTTGTCGTAGAGATACTTTCCCTGCGATTGCTCTTTCAACTGCATATCTGGTTGACGTTTTAGGCGTTTCTCCTGAAGAATCGGTAGTTGTTTGCCCGGTTGACCCTTACGTTGAAAAAGAGTATTTTGAAACTTTGAAAAAGCTTTCAAAGCAGGCTGATAAGGGCGAAGCTAACCTTGTACTTATGGGCATTGAACCTACATATCCCAGCGAAAAGTACGGCTATATTATTCCCGAAGGAAAAGAGAATGTAAGCAAAGTTTCAACTTTTAAGGAAAAGCCTGACGCAGAGACTGCTCAAAAGTATATTAACCAAGGTGCACTCTGGAATGGCGGTGTGTTTGCATATAAGCTCAAATATGTGCTTAATAAGGCGCACGAACTTATTGACTTCACCGATTATTACGATCTTTTTGCAAAGTACGATACACTTGAAAAGATAAGCTTTGACTATGCCGTGGTTGAAAAGGAAGATAAAATCCAAGTCATGCGCTTTGGTGGAGAATGGAAAGATTTGGGAACATGGAATACTCTTACTGAAGCCATGCAGGAGTCTTCTGTAGGCGAAGTAATGATGAATGAGGATTGCTCAAACGTTCACATCATCAATGAGATGAGCGTTCCTGTGCTTGCAATGGGACTTCATGATGTTGTAATTTCGGCAAGTCCTGAGGGTATTCTTGTTTCGGATAAAGAGCAGTCAAGCTATATTAAGCCTTTTGTTGATAAAATAGACCAGCAGATTATGTTTGCAGAAAAGTCCTGGGGAAGCTTCAGAGTGCTTGAAGTTGAGGAAGAAAGCCTCACTATTAAAGTTACTCTCAATGCAGGCAACTCCATGAATTATCATAGTCATAAAAGCCGTGACGAGGTTTGGGTAATTATATCAGGCGAAGGTCGAACGATTGTTGACGGTATGGAACAAAAGGTTCATGTTGGTGACATTGTTGCTATGCAGGCAGGTTGTCGTCACACAATTATAGCGGATACTGAATTAAAGCTTATAGAAGTTCAGCTTGGCAAGGAGATTGTTGTTTATGACAAACAAAAATTCCCTCTTGAATAAGCCTTTTTTGTTAAAACCTGTGGGAAAGAATTATCTCTGGGGCGGAGACAGGCTTAATTATGATTTTTCTAAAAATATAAATATGAGCCCTTTGGCTGAAACATGGGAGTGTTCTACCCATCCCGACGGTATGAGTATAGTTTCCAGTGGCGAATTCGAAGGGCAAATTCTGGCTGATGTTTTAAAAGCACATCCGGAATACATAGGAAATTCTAACACAAATGGTGAATTACCTATTCTTATCAAATTTATTGATGCTAAAAAGGATTTGTCCGTACAGGTGCATCCCACTGATGAATATGCCAGAGAGCACGAGGGCGGACAACTGGGTAAAACTGAAGTCTGGTATGTTGTTGATGCCAATGAAAATGCAAAGATTGTCTATGGCTTAAAACAGGATGCTTCATTAGATGATTTTAAAAAGAGCATTTACGAAGGTTGTTTTGAAAAATTTTTACAGACAGTAAAAGTGAAAAAAGATGATTTATTCTTTATTGAGGCAGGTACCATTCATGCAATTGGTGCAGGAACTCTTATTGCTGAAATTCAGGAGAATTCGAACCTGACATACCGATTGTATGACTATAATCGCCGTGATAAAGACGGAAATTTGAGAGAGTTGCATGTTGATAAGGCGTTGGCAGTTGCAGATTTAAGCGCTGCAAAAGAACCAAGCCAGCCCCTTCGTGTTCTTCGTTACAGACCGGGGTGCGCGACAGAAATTCTTTCAAGGTGTAGTTATTTTGAGCTTCACAGAATGATTATTAATACAGAACGCTCAAGACAGCTTGTTGGATACCAGGCAGACAGCACAGGATTTCGTGTGCTTCTTTGTATTGAGGGTTGTGGTTGTATCAATTTTGACAATGAATCAATCAGCTTTTTCAAGGGTGATTGTATATTTGTGCCTGCTGATTCAGTAAAGCTGAAAATTCACGGAAAAGCGCAGTTCCTTGATGTGAGAGGATAAAAATTTTCCGAAAGGGGTATTTTTATGGATCAAAAAATATTTGATTTATATAACTTATGGCTCGAAAATGCCATTAAGGATACAGACATTGTTGCTGAATTAAAGAGCATCGAAGGCAATGAAGAAAAGATTGAAGATGCTTTTTATCGCAATCTTGCATTCGGTACAGGCGGACTCAGAGGTGTTATAGGTGCCGGTACAAACAGGATGAATGTTTACACCGTAGCTAAGGCATCACAAGGGCTTGCAGACTATGTTGTGAATAATTACCCCGTTGGAAAGAGAATGATTGCGGTAAGCTACGATTCAAGAATTAAGTCAGATTTATTCGCACGTGTTTCGGCTGAGGTTTTTGCAGCTAATGGAATAATGGTTCATATTTTTCCAGAGCTTATGCCAACACCATGTCTTTCCTATGCTGTGCGAAAGCTTGATTGTGCGGCAGGTGTTATGATTACTGCAAGTCACAACCCATCAAAATATAATGGTTATAAGGTTTACGGTGATGACGGAAACCAAATTACAACACAGGCAGCAAAGGACATTCTTAAGGAAATTGAGAAGCTTGATATATTCAATGATGTAAAGCAAATTGATTTTAACAAGGCTTTAGATAGTGGTGATATTTCATATATTGGCGAAGATGTGTACACATCTTTTGTGGAAGAAGTTAAAAAACAAAGCGTTGCAGGTGAGGATATAGACAAAAACGTGTCTATTGTTTACACCCCATTGAACGGCTCCGGTTTGAAGCCTGTTTTAAGAACTCTTAATGAGGCAGGGTATACAAATATCACTGTTGTAAAAGAGCAAGAAGCGCCAAACGGTAATTTCCCCACATGCCCTTATCCTAATCCGGAAATTCAGGAAGCAATGGCTCTTGGAATTGAATACTGCAAGCAGTATAATGCGGACTTGCTTTTAGCAACTGACCCAGATTGTGACCGAGTTGGTATTGCTGTAAAAGATGAAAATGGGGAATATGTACTTCTTACAGCAAATGAAACAGGCATGTTGTTGCTTGATTATATTTGTGAGAGAAGACAAGCTTCAGGCACAATGCCCGAAGACCCTGTTTTCTGCAAAACTATAGTTACTATCGACATGGCTGAACGGATTGCAAAAAGCTATGGCTTAAGAACAATTAACACCCTTACAGGCTTTAAGTTTATCTGTGAGCAGATAGGTATGCTTGAAAAAGAAGGCAAGGAAGATAGCTTTGTTTTCGCTTTTGAAGAAAGCTACGGCTATCTTGCAGGCACTTATGTTCGTGACAAAGATGGTGTTAATGCAGCATTTCTTATCTCGGAAATGTTTGCATACTACAAAACCCGTGGAATAAGTCTTATGAATAAGCTTAATGAGCTTTATCAAAAATACGGTTATTGTCTTAATACGCTTCACTCGTATCAATTCGAGGGTAGTGCAGGCTTTGAAAAAATGCAAAAAATCATGGAGGATTTCCGTGGCGGAATAGATAGAATTGGACCTAAAAAGGTGGTAGAGTGCTTTGACTATTCGCTTGGCTTAAACAATCTTCCGAAATCAAACGTATTGAAGTTTATACTCGAAGGCAACTCTTCAGTTGTGGTGCGTCCCTCGGGTACGGAGCCTAAGCTTAAGCTATATATTTCTGTAAGTGCGGAAAGTGAAGGCAAGGCAAAAGAACTTGAAAAAGAAATAAATGATGCTTTGACAGGATTCTTTGAATAAATCCTTTATATACAGGAGTGAAATTATTATGAGAGTTATTGTTACCGGCGGTGCCGGATTTATCGGTTCAAATTTTGTGTTCCATATGCTGAATAAGTATCCTGACTACAGAATTATCTGCCTTGATAAGCTTACATATGCAGGTAATCTTTCCACATTGGAACCTGTTATGGATAACCCGAATTTCAGATTTGTGAAAGCAGATATTTGTGACAGAGATGCTGTTTATAAGCTTTTTGAGGAAGAATCCCCGGATGTTGTTGTAAATTTTGCGGCAGAAAGTCACGTTGACCGTTCTATTGAAGACCCGGGCATCTTCCTTGAAACAAATATCAAGGGCACAGCTGTTTTAATGGATGCATGCCGTAAATATGGTATTAAGAGATACCACCAGGTGTCCACAGATGAGGTGTACGGAGATTTGCCTCTTGACCGTCCTGATATGTTCTTCACAGAGGAAACACCGCTTCACACATCATCACCTTATTCCTCTAGTAAGGCAGGTGCAGATTTGCTGGTTCTTGCTTATCACCGAACATATGGCTTGCCTGTTACAATTTCCCGTTGTTCAAATAACTACGGTCCTTATCATTTCCCCGAAAAGCTCATCCCCTTGATGATTGCAAATGCCCTTAATGACAAGCCTCTTCCCGTGTATGGTGAAGGTTTGAATGTTCGTGATTGGCTTTATGTAGAGGACCATTGTAAGGCAATTGACCTTATTATCCATAAGGGTAAGGTAGGCGAGGTGTACAATGTTGGCGGTCACAACGAAATGAAGAATATCGACATTGTAAAGATTATTTGTAAGGCACTTGATAAACCCGAAAGCCTTATAACATTCGTAACAGATAGAAAGGGTCACGATATGCGTTATGCAATTGACCCCACAAAGATTCACACAGAGCTTGGCTGGCTTCCTGAAACAAAGTTTGAAGATGGTATCCAAAAGACAATTCAGTGGTATCTTGATAACAAACAGTGGTGGGAGACAATTATTTCGGGCGAATATCAGAATTATTACGATAAAATGTACAAGAACAGATAAACTAAAGGCGTGAAATTATGTTTGATTTAAGCTTTTATAAAAACAAGAGAGTATTTATAACCGGTCACACAGGCTTTAAGGGTTCTTGGCTGTGCAAGATGCTTGTCAATGCAGGGGCAATTGTCACAGGCTATTCCTTATTGCCGCCAACAAATCCATCATTATTTGAAATTGCTGATATTGGGAACGATGTTACAAGCATAATAGGCGACATTCGTGATTATGAAAGCTTAAAGAAAGCTTTTGATGAATCAAAATGTGAAATTGTTTTTCACCTTGCAGCACAGCCGATTGTTCGTGACAGTTATAAAGATCCTAAGTTCACATACGAAACAAATGTTATGGGAACGGTAAATATTCTTGAATGTGTTAGGAACTCTGATTTTGTGAAGAGCTTTCTCAACGTAACAACGGACAAGGTTTATAAAAACAGAGAATGGGAATGGGGTTATCGTGAAAACGAAGAGCTTGACGGCTTTGACCCTTATTCAAATTCAAAATCCTGCTCAGAATTGGTAACACATAGCTATAAACAAAGCTTCTTTGAAGATGGCAGGATTGCAATTTCCACAGCAAGAGCAGGCAATGTTATTGGCGGAGGTGACTTTGCTAACGACAGAATTATCCCTGATTGCGTGAGAGCGGCGATAAAGAAAGAGGATATAATTGTTCGTAATCCTCATTCCACACGTCCTTTCCAGCATGTTTTGGAGCCACTTTATGCATATCTTATGATTGCGGCAAAGCAATATGAAGATAATACTTTTGCAGATTACTACAACGTTGGTCCGGATGAGGTTGATTGCTTTAAAACAGGAGCTTTAGTTGACCTTTTTGTTGAAAAATGGGGCGACGGAATAAAATGGGTTAATAAATATGACGGTGGTCCTCATGAAGCTGGTTTTCTCAAATTGGATTGCTCAAAATTAAAGAAAACTTTTGATTGGAAACCCAAGTGGAATCTTGAAAAGGCAATTGAAAAAACTGTTGAATGGTCAAAATGTTATATTGAAGGCGGAGATATCTGCACATGTATGGATAAACAGATATCAGAATTTTTAGGAGAATAACATGAAAAACTGGAACAACGAAGCAGAAGCACGAGAAAAGATTAAAGAACTGGTAACGGAATATTACCATGATTTTAAAGAAAAGAAAAATTCTTTTAAAGAAGGCGACAGAATAAGCTACGCTTCAAGAGTTTTTGACGAAAAGGAAATGTGTGCATTAACCGATGCAACTCTTGATTTTTGGCTTACAACCGGAAGGTTTGCTGATGAATTTGAAAATGAATTTGCAAAATGGATTGGTGTTAAATATGCTCATTTAGTCAATTCGGGTTCAAGTGCTAACCTGATTGCGTTCATGGTTTTAACTGCACCTGAGTTAGGAGAAAGACAAATCAAACGTGGAGATGAGGTAATAACCGTTGCGTGCGGATTTCCCACAACTGTTACCCCCATTTTGCAATATGGAGCAGTTCCGGTTTTTGTTGATGTTACCATTCCTCAGTATAATATTGATATTACAAAGCTTGAGGGTGCTTTGAGCGATAAAACAAAAGCTGTTATGATTGCTCATACCCTTGGAAATCCCTTTGATTTAAAAGAAGTAAAAGAATTTTGTGATAAGCACAACCTCTGGCTTGTTGAAGATAACTGTGACGCATTAGGTAGTGAGTATACCATTGATTCTGTAACAAAGTTTACAGGCACATGGGGAGATATTGGTACGAGCAGCTTTTACCCGCCGCATCACATGACTATGGGTGAAGGTGGCTGTGTTTATACCGATAACCCTTTGCTTCATAAGCTTATTTTGTCCTTCCGTGATTGGGGCAGGGATTGTGTGTGTCCGTCAGGTGTTGACAACTTGTGCAAGCATCGTTTTGACGGTCAGTTTGGTCAGTTGCCCCGGGGATATGACCACAAATATGTCTACAGTCATTTTGGTTACAACCTTAAGGTGACAGATATGCAGGCAGCAATTGGTTGCGAACAGCTTAAAAAGTTCCCGTCATTTATAGAACGACGTAAATACAACTGGAAAAGGCTCAGACAGGCGCTTGAATGCGTGGAAGATAAACTTGTTTTGCCTGTTCCTTGCGAGAACAGTGATCCATCCTGGTTTGGTTTCCTCATTTCTGTAAAAGAAAATAGCGGTTTGAACAGAAATGACGTCACACGATACATTGAAGATAAAAACATACAAACAAGACTTTTGTTCTCCGGTAATCTTATAAAGCATCCTTGCTTTGGCCAGATACGAGACACCGATGCGTACAGGGTATCGGGCGGTTTAAATGTTACCGAATATATTATGAATAATACTTTCTGGGTTGGAGTGTATCCCGGAACGACAGATGAAATGATAGACTATATGGCAAAGGTTATTATTGAGGCCGTAAAATAGAGGAAAGGAGATAGAGTATGAAGGTACGCTTGGCAGATTACGTTGCAGACTTTTTAGTAAAAAAAGGCGTGATCGATATATTCAGCGTTGTTGGTGGCGGTGCAATGCATCTTAATGATGCTTTTGGTCATCACGAAATGCTGAATGTAACATACAACCATCACGAGCAGGCTTGTGCAATTGCAGCAGAAGCTTATGCCAGAATTGACAACAAAATTGCTGCTGTATGCGTAACCACGGGACCGGGAGGTACAAACGCATTAACAGGCGTCCTCGGTGGATGGCTCGACTCTATACCGATGTTTATCATAAGCGGGCAGGTAAGATATGATACTACGGCTCGCTATGCAATGCAGTTTACGGATGGTTTGCCCCTGAGAGCTGTTGGCGACCAGGAGTATGATATTGTAAAAAGTGTTCAGCATATGACAAAGTATGCTGTTATGATTGAAAATCCCCTTGATATAAGATGTGCGCTTGAAAAGGCGTGGCACCTTGCAACAACAGGAAGACCGGGACCGGTGTGGATTGATATTCCTGTTAATTTTCAGGGAGGATTTATTGAAACCGAGGAACTTAAAGGGTATGACCCTTTAGAGGATGATATGAATTTACCGCCTTTGGTTTCATATGAGCTTATTGAAGAAGTTATTGAACAAATAAAAAATGCAAAGCGACCTGTTTTACACGTAGGCTATGGAATTAGGCTTTCAAAAGGCTATGAAGAATTCAGAAAAGTTATTGAAAAACTTAATATCCCCGTGGTGACATATTGGAATGCGGTTGATCTTATTGAAAACGAGCATCCATTATACACAGGAAGAGCCGGAAACATGGGAGATAGGGCAGGTAACTGGGCAATTCAGAATGCAGATTTAATACTTGCCATCGGCACTCGTATTTCAATTCGCCAGGTTGGCTACAACTGGAAAACCTGGGCAAGGTGTGCCAAAGTAATCATGGTTGATATTGATAAGGCCGAAATGAAAAAGCATACCATTCATGTTGATATGCCAATTTGGGCAGATGCAAAAGATTTTCTTACAAAGCTTAACACGAAGCTTACCGAGCCAATTGACAAAAAAGTTCAATGGCTTGAAAAGTGTGAAGGCTGGAAGAAAAATTATCCTGTTGTTACAAAGAACCAGGAGGAGTATAATGGTGAAGGCGTAAACGTTTATGCGTTTATGAAATACATGAGCAGCAAATTGCCAGATAACAGCCTTACTGCTGTTTCTAACGGAGCTTGCTGCGTTGTGGGAAGTCAGGCGTATGTAATTAAAAAAGGCTCCAGAATGGCAAACAACAGTGCTGTTGCAAGCATGGGCTATGGTTTGCCGGCTGCAATAGGTACTTGCATCGGCGGAGGCAGAAAAGATACTGTTTGCCTTGAAGGCGACGGCAGTATTATGATGAATTTGCAGGAATTAATGACTGTTATTACTAACCGTCTTCCGATTAAGATTTTTCTTATTAATAACGGTGGTTATCATTCCATACGACTTACACAAAATAATCTTTTTAAAGAAAAGAAAAAAATAGGCATCGGACCTGAATCTGGTGACTTATCATTTCCTGATTTCGAAAAGATTGCAGATGCCTTTGGATATAGATATTTTTCTGCCAACAACAATGCAGAAATGAGAAAAGTTGTTGATGAGGTTCTTAAAATTGACGGTGCTGTGTTCTGTGAGATTTTTACCGATACAGAGCAAGTGTGGGAACCAAAAAGCAGCACAAAGAAACTTCCTGACGGAACATTGGTCAGCCCGCCATTGGAGGATTTGGCACCATTTCTTGACAGAGAAGAGCTGAAAATGCAAATGTGTATTCCATTGTTGGAGGAATTGTGATATAATGAAAAAAGCTGTAATTACGGGTGCAACCGGTGCCATTGGCACAGCACTTATAACTGAGCTTATAAAGCATAATATTGAAGTGCTTGTCCTTTGCAGAGAGAACTCTGAAAGAAATACAAATATTCCTGTTTCTGCATTGGTTACAAAGAAATACTGTGACTTAAAAGATTTTGAAACACTTCAAAATGATACAGGCAAAACTTATGATGTTTTTTATCATTTTGCGTGGCAAGGTACAACGGGAGAAGCAAGAAATGATATGTACCTGCAAAATCTCAACGTGAAATATGCACTTGATGCCCTGCATCTTGCAAAGAGGTTTGGCTGTAAAACTTTTATAGGTGCAGGCAGTCAGGCAGAGTACGGAAGGGTTGAAGGTGTTTTGAAGCCGGATACTCCCACAAACCCTGAATCAGGTTATGGAATAGCAAAGCTTTCTGCAGGTCACATGACAAGGCAATTAGCCTTAAAACTCGGCATTGAGCATGTTTGGGTAAGGGTTTTGAGTGTGTACGGGCCAAACGATAATGAAAACAGCATGGTTATGAGCACAATAAATAAGCTGAAAAATAACATTGTTCCCGAATTTACCAAAGGAGAACAATTGTGGGATTATCTGCATTCTTACGATGCTGCAAAAGCATTCTATCTTTTGGGAGATAAAGGTATTTCAGGAAAAACCTATGTTTTAGGTAGCGGCAGTGCAAAACCATTAAAGGAATATATTAAAATAATTCAAAAAATAATTAACCCTGATTGCGAAATAAAGCTTGGAGCAATACCATATGCTGATAAGCAGGTAACGCATCTTCAGGCGGATATAGGCGAATTAATTAAAGATACAGGCTTTGAAAATGAAATTGAGTTTGAACAAGGAATCAAATTGTTTATATAAAATGTGGTGATTTTATGAAAATAGCTATGATTGGGCAAAAAAGAATACCATCACGTGAAGGTGGAGTGGAAATTGTTGTTGAAGAGTTAAGCAAACGCATGGTCAGATTGGGTCATGAGGTTGTGTGCTTTAACAGACGAGGTCATCATGTGAGCGGAAAAGCCTACTCTACTCAAGCGGTAAAAGAATATGAAGGAATAAACGTCAAGAGCGTTTTTACTGTTGAGCGAAAAGGTTTCGCTGCATTTACTGCATCTTTTTTTGCATCCTTGCAAGCAGCGTTCGGAAAATTCGATGTTGTACATTATCATGCCGAAGGACCATGTATTATGTGTTTTATTCCTAAATTGTTCGGCAAGCGGATAATTGCCACAATACACGGACTTGACTGGCAAAGAGCGAAATGGAGCAAATTTGCAACTACTGTCATTAAACTTGGAGAGAAAATGGCAGTTAAGCACGCTGATGAAATTATAGTTCTGAGTGAAAATATTCAGAATTATTTTGAAAAAGAATACAACAGAAAAACTACGTTTATCCCTAATGGTGTGGAGCATCATGAGCCAATAGAAGCGGATGTGATAGCCTCAAAATGGGGACTTGAAAAAGACAGTTATATCCTCTTTCTGGGACGCATTGTTCCTGAAAAGGGATTGAATTATCTTATTGACGCATACATGTCATTAAATAGTGATAAAAAACTTGTAATTGCAGGCGGCCCAAGTGACAGCAGAGAGTATTATGAGCAGATCTGTGAAAGAGTAAAAGACTGTGATAACATTATTCTCACCGGATTTATAAGCGGACAGGATCTTCATGAATTGTATTCAAATGCATATGTATACGTGTTGCCTTCTGACTTGGAGGGAATGCCTATTAGTCTTTTGGAAGCAATGAATTACGGAAACTGTTGTCTTGTTTCGGATATTCCCGAATGTAAGGAAGTTGTTGAAGATAAAGCTGTTGTGTTTAAACGTGGAGATGCAGAAAACTTACAAAAGCAGCTTCAGCTGTTGTGTGATAACAAGGAAATGGTGGATTTTTATAAGTCAACAGCATCAGATTTTATCTGTAAAAAATATAATTGGGATGATATTGTTGAAAAGACATTGTCGTTGTATAAAAAAAGATTTGATTGCAGGTGTAAAAATTGAAAGTACTGATGATTAATAAATTTCTGTACCCTAACGGAGGTTCAGAAACATACATTTTTAAGCTTGGGGAATATCTTGTTTCAAAAGGACATGAAGTAGAATATTTTGGCATGGAGCACGAGGGCAGATGTGTAGGAAACAGTGTTAATGCATACACATCCGACATGGATTTCCACAATGCGTCAAAGTTTGATAAGCTTACATATCCATTAAAAACCATTTATTCCACTGAGGCGAGAAAGAAAATAAGGCTTGTTCTGGAAAGCTTTAAGCCGGATGTTTGTCATTTGAATAACTTCAACTATCAGTTGACACCATCAATTATTCTTGAAATCAAAAAATGGAGCAAAGAAACAGGGAATAAATGCAAGATTGTGTTTACTGCTCATGATTACCAGCTTGTATGCCCAAATCACATGTGTAATAATCCAAACACACGTGAGAATTGTGAAAAATGCCTTGGTGGCAGCTTTATTAACTGCACAAAAGGAAAATGCATTCATAATTCAACCGCAAAGTCTGCCATAGGGATGCTTGAAGCGTATTTTTGGAAGCTCAATGGTGTTTATAAAAATATAGATACCATGATTTGTTGTTCAGAATTTTTAAAATCAAAATTGGATGCAAACCCTCTGTTTAAAGAAAAGACCGTTGCAATTCACAATTTTATTGATAAGGTTGAGTGGGAAGAAACCGAAAAAAAGGATTACGTGCTTTATTTTGGAAGGTTTTCAGAAGAAAAAGGCATTGGAACCTTAATTGAAGTATGCAAAGCGCTTCCGGAAATACAGTTTGTTTTTGCAGGTACAGGTCCCTTGGAAGATGAAATTAATAATGTACCCAACATTACCAATGTTGGATTTAAAAGTGGCAAAGACCTGGAAAAGCTGATACGTGAAGCAAGATTTTCGGTGTATCCTTCCGAATGGTACGAAAACTGTCCGTTTTCCGTAATGGAGTCGCAGTTATACGGCACACCTGTTTTAGGCGCAAATATTGGCGGTATTCCTGAACTGATTTCAGTAGGTGAAACAGGCGAGCTTTTTGAAAGTGGCAATGTAAGTGCTTTAAAGGATGGTGTGTTAAAGCTTTGGAATGACAAAGAACTTACACAACATTACGCAAACAATTGTAAAAATATTGCTTTTGATACTATTGATGAATACTATCAAAAAATTATTACAATTTATACAAATTAACATTGAAGGCAGTTGAGTAATATGATCAGCAAGCTAAAAAAATGGATAAAGAAATTCGGCGGAAAAAAAGCTCAGGGGTTTGTAATATGGATTCTGACGTTTTTTCATTTGAATAATAAAATTATTCTCTTTTCTAATAAAAAAGCCGTTAAAAACCATGTGAATATAAACTATTGGAGCGATATGAAAAATGTTGGTGACATCATATCGCCCGTATTGGTGGAATTTGCAGCAAATCATTTTGGCATTGATGTTAAGAAAAGTGTAAGCACCACAAAACACCTTTATGCTGTAGGTTCAATAATTACAGCAGGTTGTCAGGATTGCACTGTGTGGGGAAGTGGGCTGCTTAACGTACAAAATATTGAAAGATTAAGAAATCGTAAAATTGATGTAAGAAGTGTTCGTGGCCCTCTTACAAGAATTATTCTTAATGAATGCGGGCTTAATGTTCCGCCTGTGTATGGTGATCCTTCATTTCTAATGCCGCTTATCTACAATCCTGATGTAAGCAAAAAATATAATATCAGCGTTATTACTCATATGAACGAACAAGCTGATTCTGAAAATGTTTTTCACAGAATTAACATTGTAACAGATGATTATAAATTTTTCATTGAAGAAATTAAATCATCTGAATTAATTATTTCTTCGAGTTTGCACGGGGTTATTTTAGCGGAATTGTACGGAGTTGATGCTATATTGCTTAAACCAAAGAGTGACTTGTTTAAGTATTACGACTATTACTACAGCACGAAGCGCTTTGATTTTCCGATTGCAAATAGCATTGATGAAGCGTTGACCATGACTCCGCCGGAAATCCCTGATTTCGCACCAATGCAGGAGTCGATTCTAAAAGCATTTCCTAAAGACTTGTGGAATTAACATATAATTATTGGAGGAATTTAAAATGGCTGAAAAGAAATTGAATGGTACGGTAATTGTTACATATCGTTGTAATGCACGTTGCTCAATGTGCAATCGTTACAAGGCACCCTCAAAACCCGAGGAAGAAATTTCAATAGAAACAATCAAAAAGCTTCCTAAGATGTATTTCACAAACATCACAGGCGGTGAACCTTTTATAAGAACTGACCTTAAAGATATTGTTCGTGAACTGTATAAAAAAAGTGACCGTATTGTAATTTCTACAAACGGCTTCTTTACTGACAGAATTGTGGATTTGTGCAAAGAATTCCCCAATATCGGTATTCGTATTTCTATTGAAGGTCTTGAACAAACAAATAACGACATCCGTGGTCTTGATGATGGATACCAGAAAGGTTACGGTACATTGAAGAAGCTTCGTGAAATGGGCATGAAGGACGTTGGCTTTGGCATGACTGTGCAGGACAAAAATGCTCCTGACCTTGTTCCGCTGTATAAGATATCAGATGAAATGGGCATGGAATTTGCTACAGCTTCTCTCCACAATTCCTTCTACTTTGTTGAAGCAAAGAACATCATTCATGACCGTCCCATGGTGGCACAGAATTTTGAAAATCTTGTAAATGAGCTTTTAAAGAGCAAATCTCCCAAGAAGTGGATGAGAGCGTATTTTAACCATGGCCTTATTAACTACATTTACGGACAAAAGAGATTGCTTCCCTGTGATATGAGCTTTGACACCTTCTTTATTGACCCCTATGGCGATGTTATGCCTTGTAATGGTACAAAGGATAAAGAGGTTATGGGTAATCTCAACACACAGTCCTGGGATGAGCTCTGGAACAGTAAAGAAGCAGAAAATGTGAGGAAAAAGGTTCGCTGCTGCGACCGTGATTGTTGGATGATAGGTTCTGTTTCTCCTGCTATGCATAAGTATATTTGGGTTCCTGCAATCTGGGTTGTATGGCATAAATTCAAGTCGTTATTTATGAAAAAGCCTTATTCCATGTTTGAAAACAAGATTGTTCGTGATTTTCGCGATGGTAAGGTAACTAAGGAAGAACTTGACAGCTGTTCAACATGCGATATGTGCGCAGTCATTAACGATGGATTGTCCGAAGCAAGTAAAGAACAGCTTAAGGACAAAACAGGTGAAGAAATTGTGGATGCAGATATTGCAGCGCAGATGAACAAATAGGAAGGTTGTTTAATGAAAGTATTACTATCTGTATTTGAGTGCAATCCTTTAAAAGGGTCAGATTCCTATGTTGGATGGTCCTATGCTGTAAACATGGCAAAGTTCAATGAGGTTTATGCACTCACAAGATATGACAACAAGCAAGACATAGATAAGTTTTGTGCTGATAATTACATAGCAAATATCGATAAAATACATTTTATATATGTTAAACAATCAAAAATCTGGACTGATTATCTGTATAAAGTGAACAGGTATCTTGGTTTTCTCGGATCTTATTTTGTTTGGCAGAGAAAAGCGTATAAAGTGGCAAAGAAGCTTAATAAAAGCGTTGAATTTGATGTTTGTCATCATGTCTCTATTGCCGATTTCAGATGTGCGGGATATCTGTGGAAGATAGGAAAGCTCTTTATTTTTGGCCCCGTTGGAGGCGGGCAGGAAACTCCCGATAGTCTCAAATCCTATACCGTAGGACATGAAAAATCAGAGAAGTTCAGAAGTTTTATGAACAGATTAACAACCTTAATGCCTGCATACAAACAAGCTTTAAAAAAGGCTAAACTTGTTTACAGCTCAAACGACGAAACGTCTGAGTGTATATTAAAACGTATGCACAAAAGCGAGGGCTCAAAGCTGAAACAGATGACGGAGCTATGTATTGATGATAAATATCTGGAAGAACGAAGAGAACTGAAAAAAGGGCAGAACGATATTGTCCGGATTCTTGTGTCGGGCAGACTTATTTATCGAAAAGGTATAAAATTGTTACTGGATGCTGTAAAAGAGATTAATACTGATTTTAAATATTGTGTTGATATTTATGGTGATGGTGACCAAAGAAAAGAGCTTGAAAAGTATGTTGCTGATAATAACTTAAGTGATCGGGTTTTAATACATGGTAAAATAGATTATGAGCTTATGCAACAAAAATACAAGGAAGCTGATATTTATGTTTTGCCGTCGCTCCGTGAGTCAACAGGCACAGCAGTGGTTGAAGCTATGGCAAATAAGCTTCCGGTTGTGTCGTTAAATCAAAATGGTGTTAAGCATGTTGTAAAGAATGAGGCTGGGATACTTGTCGATTTGATTTCAAAAGAACAAATAATTACCGATATGGCAAAGGCGCTCACTCTTCTGATTGAAACCCCTGAACTTAGAATAAGACTTGGTGAAGCAGGTTACAAAATGCTTGAAGAAAAATACACATGGTCAAGTCGTGCTGAATATATGAACAGTGTGTACACATCTCTCTGTTCAAAGGAGTAGTGTTATGATAGGAATATGCATTAAATACTTTCATGAAAATTACGGCGGAATGCTTCAGGCGTATGCAACCGTAAAAATGCTTGAAGCTCGTGGTTTGGATTATGAGCTTATACAGTATGAGAAGAAGTTTTCCTTAGCAGATAAAATAAGGTTTTTACCCAGATTTTTAAATGGTGTTTTGCTTAACGACAAAAAAGAAACCTTGAAAAAAAATATAGGTAAGCGTAAGCATCCCGAATTTGCTAAACAAGATAAAATAAGGTTAAATGCTTTCAAAAAGTTTAATGAACAACACTTTACAAAGCTTTCTCCTGTTTTCGTTGGGTTTGATGCTTTGTGCAAGGGTGCTGAACGTTATAACGCAGTAATAACAGGAAGTGACCAGCTTTGGTCACCTTCAGGATTGCCTACCAATTATTATAATTTAAAATTTGTTCCCGACAATATAAGAAAAATTTCTTATGCCTCAAGCTTTGGAGTGAGCCAGATTCCATGGTATCAAAAAGGCAGAACAGCAGAATTTCTCAATAGAATAGAATTTGTCAGCATGCGTGAAAATCGTGGCAGCGAAATTGTGAAGGAACTTACAGGAAGGGATGTTCCCACAATACTTGACCCTGTATTTAACTTTGACAAACAAGGTTGGGAAGAACTTGTTTCAATAAACATTGAAATGGAAGAGCCTTATATTTTTGCATATTTTCTTGGTGCTAATCCTGCATACAGGGAAGCGGTTAAAGAATTTGCGAAAAAAGAGGGCTTAAAAATAGTAGCACTCAGACATCTTGACCAATATGTGGAAACAGATGAAGATTTTGGAGACTATGCTCCTTATGAAGTAGCGCCTGACAGATTTTTGAACTTTATCCGTGGGGCAGAATATGTTTGCACCGACTCTTTTCACGGAACCTGTTTTTCAGTAATTCATGAAAAGAAATTTATGATTTTTAACCGTTATAGCGATGCATCCAAAACATCGAAAAATTCTCGTATTGATTCTCTTTGTACAAATCTTGGATTACAGGACAGACGTTTTAGCGGCAAAGATATTTCAAGCATTAAAAATGAAATTGATTATGTGAAAGTAGCGAACAACCTTTCAAGGTTGCAAAATTTAACACAGGACTATTTGAACAAAGCTTTTGAAGGAATAAACTGAATTGGAGGACTATGAATGAATAATCCTGCAAAAATATTGGTTGTGGCACCATTGGGCGTTGGTGGTGTAACCGGTATGATGATTAACATCCAAAAAAATTTAAATAGGGATTTGATTAACTTTGATTATCTTACCATTCATAACCGAAAAGAGCCTTGCGAAGACCAGGTTATAGAGCTTGGAAGCAGAAAACTTGTTGCATCTTCGGACCATGTTCCTCGCATTTTCAGGCGAATTTTCCGAATTAATGAAATAAGAAGGGTATGCAAAGAAAATAACGTTAAAATTTTGCATTATAACGCAGACAGTCCTCTTGATTTAACAAATATTATTGCGGCAAAGTTGGGCGGCGTAAAGCATATTACTATTCATTCCCACAATGCCTCTTACAGTAAAAATTCAGGAAAGCTTACAAGACTTGCTTCAGATATGATGAGACCGTTTTTATCTCTTTTTTGTGATAATTATTGGGGTTGTTCAGATTTAGCAGCTCGTTTTGTTTTCCCGAATTCAGTGATTAAAAAAGGAAGCTATGCGGTTCTTCCTAATGGTATTGAACTGGACAAGTACGACTTTAATATTGTTGTTCGCGATAAAATAAGAAAAGAACTCGGAATTGAAGATAAGTTTGTTGTAGGACATGCAGGAAGGTTTTCGCCGCAGAAAAACCACAGTTATTTGCTCGAAATTTTTAAGAAAGTTTACGATAAGGATAAAACTGCTACTCTTCTTTTGTTTGGGGTGGGCGAGCTTACTGGTGCAATGAAAGAAAAAGCGAGCATGCTTGGAATAAGTGATGCTGTAATCTTTTACGGAGCATCTGACAAAATGCATGAAATGTTTCAGGCAATGGATGTTTTTGTAATGCCCTCGTTACATGAAGGACTACCCGTTACAGGAGTGGAGGCGCAAGCCTCGGGTCTTCCGTGCGTTTTTGCTGATACAATCACAAAAGAAGTGGATATAACGAATAATTCGAAATTTTTGTCATTGAATGATAGCGCAGAAGAATGGGCAAACGCTGTTCTTTCGTTGAAAAACTCACAGAGAATCAGTGGGGTTGAGGCATTAAGAGCCGCTAATTACGATATCAAAAAAACAGCGGAAACTGTAGAAGAGTATTATTTGAAAATAATCGGCAAATTAGAACAATAACCGATGGAGGACTGATTATGATTTGTATTGAAGACAAAAAGCTGTGTTGCGGTTGTACTGCGTGTTACAGTATATGCCCTAAAAAAGCAATAACAATGCAACCTGATTCTGAGGGGTTTTTATACCCTAAAATTGATGAAAGTCTTTGTATAAATTGTAATTTGTGTGAAAAAGTATGCCCTGTTTTAAAAAGCGAAACGCACAAAGAAGAAACTAAAGGTTATATTGTACGATATAAAAATGAAGCTATTGTATCCGAAAGCACTTCAGGAGGTGCCTTTACAGCATTTGCAACTTACCTTTTGGATAATGGAGCTGTTGTTTATGGTGCAGGATATGACGAAAACATGCAGGTTGTCACAAAAATGGCAACAACAACTTCTCAATTGAAAGAAATGAGAGGGTCCAAATTTGTACAAAGTAATCTAAAAGACACATTTGCTCAAATAAAAAAGCAGCTTGCAGATGGAGTGTTGGTTGTTTTTTCAGGCACACCGTGCCAGGTTGGCGGTTTGGTGAGTTGTTTGGGAAAGAAACCCGAAAATCTTGTTTTAATCGACTTTGTGTGCCGTGGAGTCCCATCGCCGGGCCTTTGGAAAAACTATGTTGACATGATGGAAAACAAGTATAAATCAAAAATGATTTCTGCTCGTTTTAAACATAAGACCTATGGTTATCATGCTACAACTATGAAAATTGATTTTGAAAACGGAAAAACATGGTATGGATCAGGTAGAATTGACCCTATGATGAAGGCTTTTGTTAAGGAAATGGCCTCAAGACCATCATGTTCCGCCTGTGCATTTAAAGGTGTTGAACGTCCGAGTGATATTACAATGTTTGATTGTTATAAGTTCTCAAAAGTCACAGGTTTGCCTGATGATAATAAAGGCTATACATCATTGTTTGTACATACAAAGAAAGGTCATGAATTGTTTGAAAGGATTAAATTCCAGCTTATGGTATATGAGGCTGACGTAGAAGATTTAGTCAATGAAAATGGCATAATGGTCAAAAACAGTGCTAAGCCAAATGCGCAAAGAGATGAATTTTACAAATTGGCAGCAAGCTGTCCTATTGATATGGCCATGGATAAGGTTAACCCGATAACTTTCAAAGACAAAATGATTGAAAAATCTAAAGTACTGTTCTTTAAAACCGGTTTGATTAAACTGATAAAAGTGTTCAAAAGAGGAAAAATTGAAGTTAACTCCAGATAATAGGGTGATTTTCTATGAAGAAGGTTTTAATAGTAATCCACGGATTACATTGCGGCGGAGCTGAAAAGAGTTTAATATCTTTTTTGAATTTTTTCCCCGGAGAAAAATGGAGTGTTGATTTGCTTGTTGCAAATCAACATGGAATGTTCATAAAAGAAATTCCTGATTATGTAAATATTATTAACGATGAATATGCCCTTGAAAATTATTCTACTGTTTTATCGCAACGAAGAAAGAAGGTTTGCGATTTAACAGATATGTACTGCCAGATGAAGTGGCAGTTCGCAAAAAGATTCAGTTCCACTGGTGGTTTATCACAGGGCGAATTGAAATGGAAAATTTGGGGGAAACATATCAAACCTTTAAAAAAACACTATGACCTTGCCGTATCATATATGAATGGCTTCCCAAATTATTATGTTATTGACAAGGTTAATGCAGATAAAAAGGTTTTGTGGATTCATAATGAATTCGAAAAGCTGGGTTATAGTTATAATTTTGAAAAGCGATTTTATGAAAAGGCAGACAAGATTGTAACAATATCGCAGGCTTGTGTTGACAGCATTTTAAGAGTTTATCCTGAATTTAAAGATAAAACCAATGTTTTAGAAAATATTTCGTCACAAACAGCAATAAATGCAATGGCAGTTGAAAAAATTGAAGATGAATATTTTAATTACTCGGGTTTAAGGCTTTTGTCTGTCGGAAGGCTCAACAGCCAGAAAGGTTTTGATATTGCCATAAAGTCTGCTAAAATTTTGAAGGATAGAGGTCTTAAATTTTTGTGGTATATTCTTGGAGAAGGCGATTTAAGAGCTAATTTGACCGATTTAATCAGTGAATACAATCTGGAAAACAATGTTAAATTGGCAGGCATCAAGGAAAATCCCTATCCATACATAAAGAACTGTGACATATTTGTTCAGTCGTCAAGATTTGAAGGAAAATCTATCGTTTTAGACGAAGCAAAGATTCTTTGTAAACCTTGTGTTGTCACAAAATATGTAACGGCACATAACTCAATTAAGTCAAAAATTAACGGATTGCTTGTTGATATTGATGAAGTATCAATTGCTGATGGTATATGCACTCTCTATCAGGATGAAAAAATGAGAAAAGCATTTGTTGAGCATCTTATAGAAAACCCGGCAGGAAATGAATCTGAGATAGAGAAGTATATTGCTTTGTTTGAAGAGCTGTTGACAGGAGAAACCGAATGAATGTTTTAATCGTAATTAACAACTTATTATGTGGCGGCGCTCAGAAAAGTTTAGTGTCTTTGCTGAATTTTATGGATTCTGAGAGCATTAATGTTGATTTGCTTGTGCTTAATCAAAAAGATATGTTCTTTGACAACATTCCTGCTTGGGTAAACCGACTGGAGCCTGTTAAAGAAATAGAAGCAATGTATTTGCCTGTTAATAGAATACTGAATGCTAAAACAACGCCATTAACCTTCTTTAAATTTATTGCTTCAAAGCTTATTTTAAAAATGAAATACAACAAAGAGTTTGATGGAGTCCAAAATATTTGGAATTCCTGGAAAGCTTTTATTCCTAAACAGCCAAAAAACTATGATTTGGCGGTTTCTTATGTTGATGGATTTTCAAACTATTACGTTATTGATAAGGTAGAAGCTGCAAGGAAAATTTTGTGGGTGCATAACGAATACGACAAATTGTCCTATTCTGATTTATTTGACAGAAAATACTTTAACTCAGCAGAAAAGATTGTTACAATATCAGATGAATGCGTAAAGAGTTTGGTACGTAATTTCCCTGACATGAATGAAAAATTTTATATGCTTCCTAATTTGTCTTCCGCTCAACTTGTTAAACATATGGCGGGGGAGGAGAAGCCTGTTGAATACAAGGATGCTGAAAATATTTTAGTGTCTGTCGGAAGATTAACAGAGCAAAAAGGATTTGACATGGCTATAGAAGCCGCCCACCAATTGAAACAGGAGGGAGTTAAGTTTTCCTGGTTTATCATTGGCGAAGGTGAGCTTGAAAGCACCCTGAAGGAAATGATAAATATTTACGGACTTAAAGACAATGTGTTTTTAATAGGATTGCGCAAAAATCCGTATCCTTACATAAAGTTTGCGGATGTTTTTGTACAGCCTTCACGCTATGAGGGAAAATCTATCGTTTTAGATGAAGCAAAAATTTTGTGCAAACCCATTATAGTTACAAACTATCCTACAGTGATTGATTCTATCACCAATCAGAAGAATGGTATTATTGTTTCTTTTGATAAAAATGAGCTTAAAACAAAAATAGCCGAGCTTTTAAATTCCAAAGCTTTAACAGAACGTCTGGCATCTGAACTTGAAATTGAGTGTCGAAGCGAAGAGGAAGAATTTAAAGCATATATGGATTTGTTTATTAATTGAAAGGAGGAGCCTTGATATGAAAACGTTAAGATACAAATGGTTGTTAGAGCTTTTCTTCGCGATAGCTCTGTTTTCCATATTGGCTCCTACTATGCTTTGGCGAATACAATTATTAGCAACCGTGTTCGGGTTGATTCGTAAAGTGGCCTTTGTTTTCACATTGGGATTTTTTATAAAAATGCAAATGTACAAGGAAAGATTTTTGGTAGCTTATCTTGGTTTTTTTGCATTTCTGCTGGCAATTTCTGCATTCATGAATAAATCTGTAACCTTATCTTTTGACCAATTCATGCTGAATTTCTCAACAGCAGTTATTGTGTGTTATGGCATTAAGTATTGTCCTAAAAAGTTAACAGGGTTTTTAAGTGTGGTTGCTTCAGTATGGATTTGCTTAAATGCAATTACATGGAAACCGGGCGGTGCATTTTTGACGTCAAATGGTCAGGAAGGATTTTTCTTTGGCACAAAAACAACTATAACATACTATCAGATATTTACATTGTTCTTTTTGGATTTATATATGGAAATTCTCAAGAAAAAGAGTTTGTTTATACGTTTACTGAAGCTTGTGGTAATTGTAAGTCTGGTGTATTATTATATAGTTCAACCCATATCAACCTCGGCAATATGCCTGGCTATCTACTTGTTATCATTCGTTCTTATTAAATATTTCAAAAACATATCGAAATTTGTGTTGAATAAGGGCTTTTGGATAACATGTGTAGCGAATTTTTTGTTGGTTTTTAGTGATTTTGAAAAATACTTTGCGAATTTCATCGTCAATGTTTTAAAAGAAGACATTACTTTAAATCACCGAAGTCTTATATGGGAGGTTGTTTTAAATAAAATTAAACAAAGCCTCTTTTTTGGACATGGTTTTGACTCAAGCATAACATTTACTTTAAGCGAATTTACAAGCTATAATCAAAGTGCGCATAATCAGTTTTTGAGCTGGTTGTTTTTAGGTGGTATATTTGGTTTCCTATTTATAATGTTTTTAATTCATATAGTGAGAAGCAGAAATGAGTTTAATCCCAACAATGGTTATGCGAATATTGTTTTAATAACTTTTTTACAGCTATCTTTCTTATGGATTAGCGAACAGTACAACAGCTATATGTTCTTTACTGCATTTATGATAGCTTCGTATTATACCGGCAAAATATTTAAACGACACAATATTCTTTTATAAAATATCCTCGAAAAATAAAATGGAAGTGGGTTTATGACAAATAATAAAAAAGTGGGATTGTTAACATATCATCACACAACAAATTTCGGTTCATTATTACAAACATATGCTTTAGCAAAGGCTGTCGATAAACTGGGTATGTACTGTGAAATTATTGATTACAGAAATAATGCGGTAGAAGCGCGAGAAAAACCGAAAAAAATCACCCAATATCGTAATTTAAGAGGGCTCATTGGCCATATCAAATATGAGCCGTCGAAAAAGAAAAAAGCAAAAAAGTTTTCTGAGTTTACAAAACGTTATTTAAAAGTCAGTGAAAATGTATACGATTTAAACAACATTTCCTCTGCGGGCGATAAATATGATTGTTATCTTGTGGGAAGTGACCTGGTATGGGATTTTTCAATCAATGATTACGATTACACATACATGTTGGATTTTACGGATGAACATGCCAAGCGTATAGCCTTTGCTTCTTCAGTGGGAAAAATTTGGGAAGATAATGATATGGCAAAAGTTACCGAACTTCTTAATCGTTTTAATCATATTGGTGTACGCGAATTTGAAATACAGAGTCATCTTAACAATATGCTTGACTCGTCAGTTGATTTTGTTTGTGATCCTACAATGCTTATAACTCCTGACGAATGGAAGATGATGGCTTCAAAAAGACTGATTCCTGAAAAGTATGTCCTTTGTTATTTTGCTGACAGTGAAATGAAAATTTATAAGGATGCAATAAGATACGGAAAAGAAAACAATCTTCCGGTATATCTTGTTTCTTATAATTGGGTTCCGAAAGAAATGAAAGCAATACGACCTGCGAAGGTAGAAGATTTCTTATCATTGATTTTAAATGCAGAAACAGTTTTCTCTGCATCTTACCATGGAATGCTGTTTTCCTTGTACTTCAATAAAGATTTTTATTATTATAATCGTGGTTGGAGAGCAAGAATGCGTTCAATCGCTCAATATCTTGATATTGAACAAAGGGAAAATTTGCCGACAAGTGGCGTTGCGGATCCTATTGATTATCAAAAAGTAAACGTTATGATTAACAGCTTCCGCGAGGAGTCGTTAAATCGTCTTAAAAGATATTTAGAAGATTAGGACTGATATAAATGAAACAAGCAAAAACCAGTATTAAAACAAATTTTATATATAACTTGGTATATAACATTCTGAATATAATAATGCCTCTTTTGACTGCACCATATACTTCAAGAGTTTTAGGCGTAGAAAATATAGGAATATACAGTTTCACTCATTCTTTAGTGTCATCGGTAATTATGTTTGGTGCACTTGGGTGCGCTACCTATGCACAAAAGGAGATAGCCTCTATAGGTGACAACAAAGAGGAAAGAAATCACATATTCTGGGAAGTGTTCTTGGTTAAGACTGCAACAACCCTTCTGTTCATTGCTTCCTTTTTTGTTTATGCGGCATTTAATGAGAATCTCATATATTATTTGTTGCAGATTCCGTTCTTTGTTGCAGCAGTTTTGGATATTAACTGGCTGTTCCAAGGCATAGAAAAATTTCAGTATATTGCAATAAGAAATATGGCGGTAAGAATTGTCGGCATTATCTTATTGTTTACATTAATTAAAGACGAAAATGATTTTTATTTGTACCTTATCATCTTAGGCGCATCCCAGTTGCTTGGAAATTTGACAATGTGGGGACATGTCAAAGGAGTTATTTCAAAACCTGCTATAAGGGTAAGTACATTAAAGCATCATTTTAACGAAATGTTAGTTTATTTTGTACCTTCTATTGCGTATCAGATTTACGCTGTTTTAGACAGAGCTATGCTGGGATGGATCGCTGAATCCAACGCAGAAAACGGTTATTATGAACAGGCACATAAAATTGTAAATATGGTCGTAAACGTAATAACAGCATATACTGTTGTTATGCGTTCAAGGATGTCATTTTTATTCAGGCAGAAAAAATATGATGAAATAACAAATAAGCTTCATAAGTCCACAGACGTTATTGCTTTTATGGTTTACCCGATGACTTTTGGGTTAATGGCAGTAGCAAACGGACTGGTGCCGTGGTTTTTTGGTCCCGGATACGACAAGGTAAGTTCTTTGCTCATTGCGTTCTCGCCGATATTTATTTTTATGGGATATGCGCATCTTATAGGCACTCATTTACTTACGCCCAGTGGAAGGCAGAGGAAAAGCAATATTGTTCAGTGTATTGCCGCTGGCTTGAATGTTGTTTTAAATGCATTGCTTATCCCGTTAATTAGTTCCATGGGTGCAACTATAGCATCTGTTGTTTCAGAAGCAGTCATTGCCGGGCTATATTATTATTTAGTCAGAAAAGAATTTGATTTTAAGGTTATTGTTAAAACAAACTGGAAAAAATTGTTTGCCGCGCTTACGATGTTTATTGTTTTATTGCCTATAAGCAAATGGCTGTCTGATACTCTCGTGAATAGCTTTATTGAGGTGTTTATAGGACTTGTAGTTTATATTTTAATGCTTCTTGTATTAAAGGATTCATTCTTAAAAGAAACTATCAACAGTTTGTTTTTAAAGATTCAAAGGAGAGCAAAATGAACAAAAAGAATTTTGTCATTTCAATTGTAGTTGTAACAGCAATTATGATTATTTGTGGTGTTTTGGTTGCTAATTGGATAAAAGTTCAGAAACTTGAAGAATATGCAGCCCAACAAGAAAAAATACAATTGGAACAATACAAGGCGTTGACAGAATCCAGTAAGCTTAAATTATCTGTAGACCCATCCATAGATTTGTTGGATGGTTTAGGAGAAGTTGAAATCATTTTATCTACCGATGAAATACTAAAAAAAGTAACGCTAACTTCGGGATACAAGGGAACAGCTTCTGCGACTGTTTCCACTTCTGTTGTGTCTGAAATGAATATGCTTTACGGATATTCCAACATGGTAACCTTTGTGGCATACACAGATGAAAGTGCCGCAAAACTTGAATTTTCGGCAGATATGAGCACAACCACATATAGCATAACGAAAACACCCACGGCGTTTTACATACCTATTAAAAATTATAATGAGTTTGCAATTTCATTAGTAAGTGAATTTCAACCTACACACATAGTGAATCTGGCACTGTTGCAATATCCAAGTGATAGTAGTGCCATGAAATTAGGTCAATATGAATTGTCCGAAGTTGAAAAGATTTCACTTGATGAAATGTCTGTTATTTCGGACAAATCCTGCAATAGCGTATTGACTGACGATAACTTTATATACGCCTTCTTCAACAGTGACTTGGTTATATATGAAAAAACGGATACGGGTTATAATCAGATTTCCGAATTAGAAAAACCAGGAACCTGTACGCAAATGGAGTTTTTAAACGATTCGGTTTTGGTTGTAACATCCAGAGAAAATGATGTCTTTTTTATAGATATAAGCGATGTTAAAAATCCATTTGTTTTATCGACCTACGATTCTTTAGATTTAGCGTGTGGATTATCAGCAAGTGACGATTATGTATTTTTATGCAGCAGATATTATGGTGTTGAAATAATTGATGTAACAGAACCGGATGCTCCAAAATTATGCTCTATTATTAATACAGGAGGAGAATGCCTGGACTGTTGTATAAATGATAATTACTTGTACATTAGCAACTGGAATTTGCAGCTTGTTTCTGTGTACAACATTGAAAATCCGAACAAACCTGAATTTGTGTGTGAAATAGAGACTGATGGCAACCCGTATGGAATAGAATGTGACGGTAAAAATATATTTGTGGCAACAGGCCATCATTCAAGAGGTCTTCGCTCAAAGAAAACAGATGGCGGGTATGGTGGCGGACATGGCATGGAAATATATAATATTGAAAAAGCTAACGCTCCGCGCTGGGTTTCGACAGTTAAAATTGACGGAAAATTATACTACCCTCAAATTGACTCATGGGGTGTATATCTGAACGGAAACTACGCATTTTTATCAAGTACATATGGCGGTGTTTATATATATGACATCTCTGATGTATCCAACCCGCTTCGTATAGGAAAAATAGCAATAGAAATTCAAAGCAATAATTCTAAATACACTTATGTAGAAAATACAAAGAACTTATTCCCGTATGATTATAATCAATATATAATTGATCCGGTTTCCTCAATTTCATTTGGCGACAGCATATGTTATTTCTCCTGTGCAAGTGGTTTACTTACGTTATCGTTGGATTATGTTGCACAAAATACAAAACAGCGCTTTACGGCTGATTTGAAACGATATGATGGTAGTTATTTCGATAGCTTTAATTCTATTGAAATGTGGGACGCAAAAACAGAAGTATATAACAACCACTGTTTTATTAATGCAGTTGATTTTTATAAAAATTATGTTATTCTTGCGTGTGGAGATAATGGTATTGAAATTCTTGATTCGGAAAACAAGGTAATCAATTCAATCCCTACACCCGGTCCGGTTCAGGATGTGTTGGTATATAATGATATTGTTTTTGTAGCCGAAGGAAACTATGGTCTGGAATCCTATAAAATATATCCTGACGGAAAATTAACTCTATTAGGGACTTATAGGTGTGATTTATTCAAAGAAACAATGACGCATTTGCAAATTACCGCATCAGGAAAACACCTGATTGTTCAAGATGGAATGGCAAAGCTGAAAATTTTGAATGTTGCAGCTCCTGCTGATATTACGCTTTTGCAAGTTGCAACTACAGGCATAGGATCCTTATATAGGAGAAATTTGATTGTTTCAAATGAACATTCAGATGTTATTGGCGTGGCAACAAGCGATAGAATTATATTATATTCCGATAAAAATGGCACTTTAGAACGGATAGGAGTTGTCCAGAACAGTATTTATGGAGAACATAACGGAATTTGTCATTTTGACGGCAATTTCTACGGTATATGTAAAAACGGTTACGTAAAATTTACACGTGATGACATTGAAAATTCTAAAAACCTCATCTCATTACCTGTATACAAATGTGAACAAGTATTTTTAAGCGGTAAAGTTAGCTCCAGCGATAAATACCTAGTGGTGTGCAATGCTGTAAAAAAGAACGTTACAATTCTTAATATTGAAAATGACACTGAACCTGTTCTTGTGGCAAACTTTACAGTTGACGGCAATCCTGAAATTGCTAAAATAGCTGAAGATAAAATATACATACCATTGCGAGCACAAGGATTACTTATCATTGATTTAAAAAACTAAACCGGCAGGTGAATTTTTATGACAAATGAACAGCTTATCTTTGTGAAGAGTTTGTTAGCCCAAACAAATAGTGATGTTGCGTCATTAGACCATAAGTTGATATTTACATATGCCTCATCTCACAACATTCTCCCGCTTTGTTATGAGAATCTCGCCCGTAGCACAGGGTTTGATACAACAAAATACCCAAAGCTCAGGCAGAAAGTTTTCTCAATAGTATTCTCCCAGACAAAGCGCACAGCTAATTTCAAGAAAATTTACAAAACAATTCTCGAAAATGATATTAAACCTCTTGTTTTAAAGGGTATCGTTTGCCGCAATCTTTACGGAGACTTGTGTGACCACCGTCCAAGTGGTGATGAGGATATTCTAATAAAAAAAGAGGATTATTTCCAATTGGCTGAAATTTTGGAGGAGAATGGATACATTCCCGAAGAAAAGGTTACTTCTAAAACTCTCAATGGTATACAGGAAATAACCTTTAAAAATCCAAATGGGCTTAATATTGAGGTGCATCTTAATATTATAGGCACCGAAAATAAGCTTCGCCGAAAAATGAATAAGTATTTTGAAAATGTTTTTGACAATGCTATTTCAATAAATATTGACGGGCAAGATTTTTACACACTTGGGTTTACTGAGCATTATATTTACCTCTTTTTCCACATGTTCAAGCATTTTGCCATGACCGGAGTAGGGGTAAGGCAAATGCTGGATTTGTTCAGATTTGGTGAAGCATACCACGAAAAGATTGAATGGAACAGAGTTAATAACGCAATTGGTGAATTAGGTGCAGGCAAGCTTTATGGCGATATTTTACAAATAGGCAAAACCTATTGGGGTTTTGATTTTGAAAATGTTTTTGGCGTGAGCTTTCCCGAGAAGCTTTTAGAAGACATGTTCAACTCAGGTGCCTACGGAAACGAAACAAATGAGCAAATCGGAAGTAAGGTAAAGGTTATGGCGGCTTTAGATTCAGGCGGTAAAACAAATAGGCTTAAAATGCTCTTTCCGTCGCTCCATTCCATGCGTGAGTTTTACACAGTGCTGTACGACCATCCATACCTTTTGCCCATAATGTGGGTAGTAAGATTTGTACGTTACTTTGTTCGTTCAAAGAACGGTGAAACCTATAATGTTTTAAAAAGCGAAAAAATCGCAGATAAAAAAATTCAGCTTTTAAGGGATTATAAGATAATCTAAAAGTTGACAATTAAGAAAAAAAGTTGTATAATTTTATACAACTTTTTTATATAGAAGGTGTTTTTATGGTTACATTAGACAAGGTTTATCACGCATCACACGTTTTGAAGGATGTTATCAGAGCTACAGATTTGATTAAGGCTCCAAATATTAATCCCGAAAGCGATATTTATCTTAAAACTGAAAACCTGCAAATTACAGGTTCTTTCAAGGTTCGTGGTGCATATTATAAAATTTCTCAGCTTTCCCAGGAGGAAAAGGAGAGAGGTGTTATCGCTTGTTCTGCGGGCAACCATGCGCAGGGCGTTGCGTTAGCAGCTCAGAAAGCAGGCATTAAGTCACTCATTTGCCTTCCCGATGGTGCGCCCATTTCCAAGGTTGAAGCCACAAAGGGCTATGGCGCTGAGGTTTGCATGGTAAAAGGCGTTTACGACGATGCCTACAACAAAGCACTTGAATTGAAGGATGAAATGGGTTATACATTCATTCATCCCTTTGACGATGAGCAGGTTATTGCAGGTCAGGGTACAATTGGTCTTGAAATTTTAGAGCAGCTTCGTGATGTTGATGCAGTTATTGTTCCTGTTGGCGGTGGCGGTCTCATTTCAGGTGTTGCATTTGCAATTAAGAGTCTAAATCCCAACATTAAAGTTTACGGCGTTCAGGCAGAAGGCGCAAGCAGCATGGTGAACTCTGTTCATGACCACCAGATTGAAAAACTTGAAAGCGTAAAAACAATTGCTGATGGTATTGCTGTTAAGGAACCCGGCAAGTTAACCTTTGAAATTTGCGAAAAGTATGTTGACGAGCTTGTAACAGTTACCGAAGACGAAATTTCAACTGCCATCCTCACACTTATTGAACAGCATAAGTTGATTGCTGAAGGTGCAGGTGCAGTAAGCGTTGCGGCGGCACTTTTCAACAAGGTTCCCGTAAAGGGCAAAAAGGTTGTTTGCGTGGTTTCAGGTGGTAATATTGACGTTACAATTTTGTCAAGAGTAATCAAGCGAGGTCTCTTTAAGAGTGGCAGAAGCTGTCAGTTGGTTGTTGAGCTTGTTGATAAGCCCGGTCAGCTTGTTGGTGTTTCGCAGATTATTGCAGACCATGGCGGCAACGTAACAAGTGTACATCACGAAAGGGCAAACGAAAACAGCGACGTTAACGGATGCTTCTTAAGAATTATTATGGAAACAAGAAACTTTGACCATATTAATGAAATTAAAAAAGCACTTACCGACGGTGGTTACAAATTAGTATAAGGAGTGTTATTATGAGCGAAAAGATTTACACAAACAATGCGCCTGATGCAATAGGTCCTTATTCACAGGCGATAAAGGTTGGAAACTTTGTTTTTACATCGGGTCAGATTGCAATTAATCCCGAAAGCGGAAACGTTGAAGCTGTTACCATTGAAGAACAGACCACCCAGGTAATGAAAAACCTTGGCGCTGTTTTAGAGGCAGCCGGTACAAGCTTTGAAAAAGCTGTTAAAACAACTTGCTTTTTAAAAAACATGAGCGATTTTGCGGCATTCAATGCAATATACGGTGAGTACTTCACAAGTAAGCCTGCAAGAAGCTGTGTTGCAGCAGCGGAGCTTCCCAAGGGTGTTTTAGTTGAAGTTGAAGTTATAGCTGAAATATAATTAATATTAACAGGTATCTTTAAAGGTGCCTGTTATTTTTTTGCATAAAATACTCTTTGTCCAATATACATAGCTGTATAAAGGTGATGTTTTATGAAGTATGAAAAATATTTCCCAAATGAATTTGCCGCATGGCTCGACAAATACGCAAAAAAAGCTACCGACATAACCCTTATTCGTGATAAAAATATGTTTATTTCGGAAAACGGAAAGCTGATAATTTCTGAATTGTTAGTAAGTGCATATCTTTTGAACAATATAGTTGAAAAGATGTGTAACGGCAGTGTTTATGCAAGTCAGCACATGCTAAAGAAAGGATATATTAAGCTTTCTGACGGGACAAGAATCGGGGTTACAGGGAAAATTGTTTCAGACGAAAACAGCGTTGCAACTCACATGCGGGACATCAGTGCCATAAATATAAGAGTGCCAAGGGAAATAATCGGCGCTGCAAAGGATATTATTCCCTATATTGCTGAAAATGATAATATTTTCAACACTCTCATTATCGGACCTCCGTCATCGGGCAAAACCACAATTTTACGTGATATTATTTCATTTTGCGGAAACAGATTCAGAACAGGGATTGCGGACGAGCGAGGCGAACTTTCAGAAAGGTTTAATCTTGGTAATTTTACCTTTTCTATGCAGGGTGGAAGCAAGGAGGAAATGATGATAATGCTTTTAAGGAGTATGTCACCTGATGTGATTTTTACCGATGAAGTTGGAACAAAAGAGGATGAAAATGCCATTAAAAAGCTTATAAATGCCGGAGTGAAAATAATTTGCACTGCTCATGGATACAATGTGGAGGACTTATTAAGACGAACTGTATTGAAAGAGCTTATTTTGAACAAAGTTTTTGAAAGGCTTGTTATAATTTCAAAAAGAAATGGCGTTGGAACCTTGGAAAAAATAATTAATACGGAGGATATAGCATGATTAAAATGCTTGGACTTTTATCAGTTTTCTTTTCTGCGGCATTAACGGGTGTATTTATGTACAAAAGACTAAACGAACGAACAGAAATTTTAAAAGAGACAAAAACATGTGCAATACATATTAAAAATGAAATTGAATACCGTAAAGCACCCTTGGACGAATGCTTCAAGGGCAGAGGAAAGCTTTTTTCAAATGCGTACAAGTTAATTAATAACGGTGAACTTCCGCCAAAAGAAGCAATCAAAACCGCTCTAAAGCCTCTTGAAGCTTTTTCATTGGACGACCGTCTTGTTATAGAAGCGTTTGCAGAAAACCTCTCCTGCGAGGATTTGAAAGGGCAAATTGCAAACTTAGAAATGTTTATAGCGTCCTTAAATGAAAATATTAAGTTGGCAACTACGGAAAGCTCCAACAAGGGAAAGCTGTTTTGCTACGGCGGGGTGCTTACAGGCATAGGTTTAGTTATTGTTTTGCTTTGATGAAAGGATAAATGTATGAATGTTGATTTAATTTTTCAGATAGCCGGTATTGGAATTATTGTTGCTGTTTTAAACCAGCTGCTTGTGCGCTCAGGCAGGGAAGAGCAAGCGCTCATGACAACCCTTGCAGGCTTGCTGGTTGTTTTAATAATAATTGTGGAAAAAATAGGTGAGCTGTTTTCAACTGTAAAGTCAGTTTTCGGATTATGAATATTTCTCTGTATTTTGCTTTGGCAATAGTAACCGCTTTCCTTTCGCTGTACTTAAAACAGGTAAAGCCGGAATATGCACTGTGCGTAAGCCTTTGCGGCGTTATTTTTATGCTTAGCGGAATAGTTCCGAGAGTTTTAGTTCTAATGCAGGAAATAGAAAGCTTTGTTATGATAGACACAAACTATCTTGAACCTGTTTTGAAAATTATTGGGCTTTCTTATCTAACGCAATTTTCTTCTGATATTTGCAAAGATGCGGGGGAAAACTCTTTGTCAAACCAGGTTATGACAATCGGAAAAATTACGGTATTGTTCATTGCAATGCCGATTATTAAAGATGTTTTAAGGCTGATTTCGAGCCTGTTGGAGAATTAGAATGGATAAGTATATTGAGGTTCCTGATTTAACGAAAATCAGTAGCGAAGGCTTGAAAAACATTGAACGGTTAATACCCTCATTCAGCTTTGAAACTATGATGGAAGAAATTACCGCTTCGAAGAATATTTTTAACCCCGGGCAAATTTTAAACACACTCTGCAAAATATTTTTAGAAGAGATATATTCTTCTTTAAGGCTTTTGTCTGTGATTATGGCAATAATTCTTTTGGGTGCATTTTTAGAAAACTTAAGAGCATCGTACGAATCAAATAATCTTAAAGCCGGGATTGTAAGTGTTTCGTTAGTAATAGGACTTGCAGTAAAGGTTTTTAAAACTATATCAGCATACGCATTAAATGTTAGTACTGATATGTGCAATGTTATGTCGGCACTTTTGCCGATAATGCTGCCTCTTTTTGTTTCGTCGGGATTTGCACTTACAGGAAGTGCCATGCAGCCTGTGCTGTATTTTATGTGTAATTTATTTGCTGTTGCATTCACAAAGGTTTTAATACCTATATCTTCGGCATACCTTGCAATTTCACTTGCCGATGAAATGAGCGAGGGGGTGTCGCTTTCAAAATTACGTGAACTTATAAAGAAAATATACAATTTTATTCTGGGAATAATAATGACCGTTTTTACGGGCATTTTGGGCATAAGCAGCTTTGTAACCGTTGCACTGGATTCTGTTGGTGCAAAAGGTGCACGCTTTGCAATTTCCAGCATGGTGCCTATTGTGGGAGGGTCGGTTTCGGATGCATTGGGAGCGGTTGTTTCGGCGGCGGTTGTTTTAAAAAACACAATTGGGGTTGGTGGAATTATTTGCGTTCTGGCACTTTGCATTGTTCCTGTGCTTAAAATCGGAATAATTGTGCTTTTTATAAGGCTCACAAATGCAATAACAGAGCCTGTTGCCGAAAAGCACACCATTACGGCGCTTTCTGCAGTTGCAGACAGCTTAAGCATGGTAAACGCGGCGGTTATTTCGACCGCAATAATGATGATAATTTCAATAGGAATAATTATGGGGATAAAAGGATGAAAGATATTCTGTTTCAGGCTGTCGGCATTGCATTTTTAAGCGTTATATGTGATTTAATGATTAATGATGGAAATTTGAAAAAATATATAAGACTTGTTATTGGCTTTTTAATGATGAGTGTGCTTATAAAGCCAATAGATGTAGTTCTTCCAAAAGTTGATTTTGAAAAGTTTAATTATACGGAATTCTCCGAAGAACAATTAATGGCAGAAAGTGATGCAATTGTCCTTGGTATGCATAAAGACAATATTGAAGAATATTTAAGGAGCACTTATAACCTTTCGGGCAAAATCTTTATTGAATTATTTTCAGACGGCAATGTTAAAGCTGTTTCATTTGAAGACAATTTATCAAACGAAAGCTTAATTGAAATCAAAAATAGTTTAAATTGTGAAAATGTTTACGTATTGGAGGGATAATATGACATTTGACCTTAGAAAGCTCTTTGGTAATATTGCTGACAAGAAAGTCATATACATATCAGGAATAATAGGTGTTCTTTTGCTCTTTGTTTCAACCTTTGCTACGCATGATGAGCCTGAAATGGAGATGGTTGAAGAAACTAAGGATTACTGCACTGAAACGGAAGATAAAATGGAGTTCATACTTTCAAAAATAGAGGGTGTTGGAAAAGTTAATGTGATGATAACCCTAAAAAACAACGGTAACATCACATTGGCAAAGGATAAAGATGTTAATATTGAAAAAACAATTGTATTAAGCAAAAAAGGTGGTGGTGAGGAAACTCAGACTGTAAGTGAAGCATATCCTGAAATACAGGGGGTTGTTATTGTTGCAGATGGGGGCGGAAACATGAAAACGAAAGAAAATCTGACCCTTGCTGCAAAAGCTCTTCTTAACACGGATGCTCATAAAATAATTGTATTTGAAAGGACTGTAGATAAATGATTTTTAAACGTAAACAACTTACACTCATTATGCTTGCGCTTTTAATCTGCATGGCAGGTTATTTGAATTTTGCATCAAAAAGTACAACCGTATCTGAGGATTACATGGGTCAGGCTAAGCTTGTGGGGAATATGGAGGACGGAAAAGTGAAAGAAAATGAAGATTTTTTTGCATCTGCAAGGCTCGAAAGAGAAGCCGGAAGAAGCAAATCCATCGAAACATTCAACAGCGTAATCAATAATGCTAACAGTGCCCCTGAGGTTAAAACCGAGGCACAGAACGGCATTTTAAAGCTTGCCGATAACACAGAAATGGAAACTGCAATAGAGAACCTGATAAAGGCGCGAGGCTTTGAAGATGCAGTTTGCTTTATTAATAATGACCAAGCAAATGTTGTGGTCAAATGTGATAATCTTGAAGAACAAAAGGTTTCAATAATTACAGAAATTGTAACAGAACAAACCTCAATTTCTCCGGAAAAAATCAAAGTAGTTGAAATTAAATAAAATACTTGATTATTTATCATAAAATTGTTATACTATAATAAGAAATATGCGGTTAAAACTGCAAATAAAGGACGGAGGAAAAAACATGGGTGAAAACTATATCTCCACAGCAGGTGGTAATATCAGAATTTCCGAAGAGGTTATTTCTATAATTTCAGCAATTGCAGCAAAAGAAGTTGATGGCCTTGCATCAATGGGTGGTTCGCTTCTTTCCGGTCTTGGCGATCTTATAAGCAAGAAAAACCAGGGTAAGGGCGTAAAGGTTGAGTTTATTGATGATGGTATTGTAATTGAGCTCCACATCACAGTGAAATTCGGTGCAAAAATTCGTGAAGTATCTGCCCTCATTCAGGAACAGGTTAAGAACGCTGTCGAAACAATGGTTAGTCTTAATGTTAAGGCTGTAAATGTTTTTGTTGATGGTATTGAACTTGAAAAAGCAAAAACAGTTGTTGAAGATGCAGAATAATTTATAAATTTTATATACAAAGGAGAGATTTAAAATGAACAATATTCCCGTAGTAAAAGTTGGTGTTGTATCCGTAAGCCGTAACTGTTTCCCCATCAGTTTAAGCGCAAAAAGAAAAGAAGCCGTAAAGGCTGAATGCGTAAAGGCTGGTCTTGATAACGTTTACGTTGCTGATACAATTATTGAAAACGAAATCGATGCAATGAAGGCGCTTGAAGAGCTTAAGGGCGTAGGAGCGAATGCACTTGTTCTTTTCCTTGGCAACTTCGGTCCCGAAATTCCCGAAACAATGCTTGCTCAGAAGTTCGATGGTCCCGTTATGGTTGTTGCTGCAGCTGAAGAAAGCCAGAACGACCTTTTTGACGGAAGAGGCGACGCTTACTGCGGTATGCTTAACGCTTCCTACAACCTTGACCTTCGTGGTGTAAAGGCATATATCCCCGAATATCCCGTTGGTACAGCTGACGAAATTGCAAAGATGATTGCAGACTTTGAGCCTATCGCAAGAGTTATTATTGGTCTTCATGGCCTTAAGATTTTCTCTTTCGGTCCTCGTCCTTACGACTTCATGGCTTGTAATGCACCTATTTCTCCTCTTTACAAGGACCTTGGTGTTGAAATCCAGGAAAACAGTGAGCTTGACCTTTACGCTGCATACCATGCACATAAGGATGACCCCAGAATTCCTGCAATTGTTGAAGAAATGGCAGCAGAAATCGGTTCAAATAATCCTTACGAAGGTATTCTTCCTCGTCTTGCACAGTATGAAATTACTCTTCTTGACTGGGCTGAAGAAAACAAGGGTGCTTCCAAGTACTTTATCTTTGCTAACAAGTGCTGGCCGGCATTCCAGACACAGTTTGGTTTTGTACCCTGCTATGTAAATGGCCGTTTGGCAGCTCGTGGTATTCCTGTAGCTTGCGAAACTGACATTTATGGTGCAGTAAGTGAATACATAATCACATGTGCAACACAGAAAACAGCAACTTTGGTTGACATTAACAACTCCGTTCCTAAGGATATGTTCGAAGCTAACCCCGCTGAATTTGCAGGCTATAAGCTTACAGATACATTCATGGGCTTCCACTGCGGTAACACAGCTAAGGAATGCTTAACATGTGCATCCATGAGCTATCAGAGAATCATGAAGAGAGATCTTGAACCCGACACAGAACCCGATATTACACGTGGCACTTTGGAAGGTAACCTTATCCCCGGCGAAACAACAATCTTCCGTCTTCAGTCCACAAAGGATTCTGTTCTTCGTTCTTATGTTGCTGAAGGTGAAATTGCAAACCTTGACTGTAAGAGCTTTGGTGGTATTGGTATTTTCAAGATTAAGGAAATGGGTCGTTTCTACCGTCATGTTCTTGTTGCTAAGTGCTATCCTCACCACGCAGGTATTGCATTCAAGCATGCAGGTAAGACTCTCTTTGCAGCAATGAAGCTTCTTGGTGTTGAAGACGTTGCTTACAACCAGCCTGCAGGTCTTCCTTACAAGGACGAAAATCCCTTCGGTTAATTTCGGGAGGAGAGAGATAAATGTTAGAAGCATTAAAAGAAGCCGTTTTACAGGCTAACTTAGAATTACCTAAGAAAAATCTTGTTACATACACTTGGGGTAACGTAAGTGGTATTGACCGTGAAAAAGGTTTGATTGTTATTAAGCCCAGCGGTGTCAGCTATGAAGAAATGAAGGCAAGCGACATGGTTGTTCTTGACCTTCAGGGCAATAAGGTTGAAGGCGACATGCGTCCTTCCTCCGACACTCCCACTCATATTGCACTTTACAACCAGTACCCCGAATTAGGCGGCGTTGTTCACACTCATTCAAGATGGGCAACAGTCTGGGCACAGGCAGGAAAGAGCATTCCTCCCTTAGGCACAACACACGCTGACTATTTCTATGGTGCAATTCCTTGTACAAGAAGACTTACACAGGAAGAAATCGAAGGCGAATATGAGCTTAATACAGGTAAGGTTATTATTGAAACCTTTACAAACCTTGGTATTAATCCTGTTCATGTTCCCGGTGTTGTTTGCTACAGCCATGGTCCTTTCTCCTGGGGTAAGGATCCCGACGAAGCTGTTCACAATGCTGTTGTAATGGAAGAAGTTGCTATGATGGCACTTAACACAAAGCTTCTTAACCCTTCCATTGGCGATGTTGACAGCTACCTTCTTGATAAGCACTTCCTCCGTAAGCACGGCGCAAATGCTTATTATGGTCAGGGTAAATAATTAAATTATTAAACGCCACAGCGTAGCTGTGGCGTTTTTATGTTGGAAATTGATGTATAAGTAAAGAGGTGACCCTACGGGGACGCGGTCAACTGTAACTGCTCTGTCGGCGCTTCGCTTGCCAATCGCAGACAGTTTTCGCATAAGCTCTGCCAAGCCAATCACACTTCGCAAAGCTCGTGTTCTTGGGGCAGTAGCTTATCGAACCTCGGGGTTCGCCATGCAGTAGTTTCCAAAAGAAAAAGAGAACATCCAAAGGATGTTCTCTTTTTCTTTTGGTGACCCTACGGGGACTCGAACCCCGGTCTTCGCCGTGAGAGGGCGACGTCCTAGACCGCTAGACTATAAGGCCAAATCAAATTACTTAATTATATTAACACAAAGAAAATAATTTGTCAACATAAAACTTTTTCTGAAAATAATTTGAAATTTTTACAAATAAATGCAACTTTTTTCCACCCTGAAAAGTATTATAAATGAAAACACTCAAAGGAGAGAGAAATATGAAAAAGTTACTTGTTAAAATTTTTGCAATGGTTCTTGCAATGGTTCTTACACTTACTCCCGTTATTCTTTCAAGCGGACAGCAAAACCCCACAAAAACCTTTGAAATTGAAAAAAGTGCCAATACTATTACGAGAGGTGAGTTTTCAAAATACCTTTGTGAGTATTTTGAAAAAAACAGCTATGATGAAGCCTGCGAATTTTCTGATGTAGACGAAAATAGCGAATACTTTAAGTACATTTCAATTGCAGTTTCTGAGGGCTGGATAACAGGCTTTGAGGACAACACGTTCCGTCCTGATAACAGTATAACCTTTGAACAGGCAATCACTATTTTGTGCAGAGCATCAGGAATTTACGGCAGCTATTATGAATATCCTGCCGATTACATTTCATATGCTATTGAACATTCGTTTACTGACGGAATAAACGCTTTAATCGGTGAAAGCATCACCGGTGAACAATTGAGTTTAATGCTTGAAAACTTCAACGAAAACAGGGAAGATGAGCTTTTGGAGGAAGATGGATTTTCCTTTTCTACCGGTTTATTTGGCTTTAGCGGTGGTGGCTCATCCTATTCCAAATCAAAATCTGAGAGCGTAAATATGATGGCAGATTTTGAAGCCGGTGTATGGGAAGAAGCAGAAATTGACATGGATGATGCTTTTTATGGCAGTTTTAATACCGAAGAGTATGTAAAAGAGGCTGAGAACGTGTTTAAAAACGTGTTAACATCTCCGCTCTCAACATTTTCAATCGACACCGATACTGCCTCCTACAGCAATTTACGCCGCTTTATTTTAAACGGGCAAAAAATCCCCAATGGTTCGGTAAGAAGCGAAGAGCTTATTAATTATTTTACCTACACAAAGGCTGAAACTGAGAAAGGCAAGCCATTTGGTGTTAATTATTCTGTCGGAGAATGTCCTTGGAACAAAGAAAATTATCTTGCAATGATAACAGTTTCAGGCGAAGAGCTCACAGAATACAAGCCTTCTAATTTGGTATTTTTGATTGACACGTCTGGCTCTATGAGCGATTATAACAAGCTTCCTTTGGTAAAGAAAGCTCTCTCCATGCTTCTTGACAAGCTTACCGAAAAGGACACAATATCAATTGTTACTTATGCATCGGGAACAAAAGTTGCACTTGAAAGCACAAAAGCAACCGAAAAGGAAAAGATTTTAAGCGCAATTGATTCATTGATGGCATATGGTGCTACTTCCGGCGCAAGCGGTATAAATCTTGCTTATGATTTGGCCGAAAAAAACAAGCTTTCCGACGGAAACAACAGAATTGTCCTTTGCACAGACGGTGACTTTAATGTTGGCATTTCTTCAACAGGAGATTTAGAAAAGCTTATTGAGGAAAAAAGAAAAAGTGGCATATTTTTAAGCGTTTTAGGCTTCGGTATGGGTAACTACAAAGACAACAGAATGGAAACCTTAGCCGACAAAGGAAACGGTAATTATGCATATATTGACAACCTTCGCGAAGCAAAGAAAGTTCTTGTTGACGAAATGAGTAAAACTATTTACACAATTGCAAAAGACGTTAAAATACAGGTTGAGTTTAACCCTGAAACCGTAAAGGAATACCGCCTTATAGGTTATGAAAACCGACAGCTCAACAACGAAGACTTTGAAAATGACAAGGTAGATGCAGGCGAGCTTGGAGCAGGTGCCACAGTCACAGTTCTTTACGAATTAGTTCCGTCTAATGGAAACGTAGAGAATAAGTTAAAGTATCAGACTGTTGAAACCAACGGCAGCAATGAATTGATGTGTGTTAAAATCCGCTACAAAGAACCAAACGGCACAGAAAGTATTTTGTCAGAATATCCTGTTTTAAAAGAATATAATCAAAGTATTGAAAAGGATTTCTTCTTTGCATCGGCTGTAGCAGAACTTGGTATGCTTTTGAGCGAATCTGAATATAAAGGCAATTCAACTTTTGAAAATGTTATAGGTTTAGCGAGACAGGGCATGGACGAAGATAAATTCGGACTCCGCTGTGAATTTATACAGCTGGTAGACTTATTGAGGTATAGCAGCAAATAACATAAAAAGACCGCACAAGCGGTCTTTTTATGTTGAATTAAGAAAAAAGTTATGTTATAATCATTTCGTTGTATGAAACGAGGTTGATTATATGTTGAAAAAATTATTTGCACCTACAGACATGACTGTGGGAAGTCCCTGGAAAAGCATTGTTTTATTTACTCTTCCAATGCTTATAGGCAATATTGCCCAGCAGCTTTACAACACTGTTGACAGCATTGTGGTTGGTAAATATATTGGCGATAACGCGTTAGCGTCGGTAGGCAGTGCTGGTCCTATATTAAACATGCTTCTGGTGTTGTTCATTGGTATTTCCGCAGGTGCCAACATTATGGTTTCTCAGTACTTTGGCGCCAAAGACCGCGAAAGCTTATCTTACACCATCGGTAACTGTATTACTGTAACGGCAATATCCTGTGTTATACTGATTGTGATTGCAACGCCGTTAATCAGACCTGTTCTGGCAATGCTTAATACACCGCCTACTATTATTGAAGGCTGTGGAGACTATCTTATGATTTCCCTTATCGGCATTGCGGGCATGGGCTACTATAACATCCTCAGCGGTGTAATCCGAGGCATGGGCGACTCTTTCTCTGCACTTGTATATCTTTTGATTTCTACTGTTATAAACATTGTACTGGACATTTACTTTGTTGCAGTTGTGAACATGGGTGTAGGCGGTGTTGCACTGGCTACTGTTATTGCCCAGATGATTTCTTCAATATTTTGTTTTATAAAGCTTTCAAAAATGCGTGAGCACTTTGATTTTGGGTTTAAATATCTTAAACCAAAGAGCAAATATGTAAATACAATTGTTCGTTTGGGCGTGCCTTCGGGTCTTACACAGGCTATTTTCTCTTCAGCAATGATTATTGTACAATCCCTTACAAATTGCTTTGGTGAACAGTTTATTGCAGCAAACGTTGTTATCATGCGCGTGGATGGCTTTGCAATGATGCCCAATTTTTCATTTGGTACAGCGCTTACCACATATGCAGGTCAGAACGTGGGAGCAAAGCGATATGACAGAGTTGTGCAAGGTGCAAAGCAGGGAACACTTATTGCTGTTTTATGCTCCACAACAATTACTGTTGCAATTCTCTTTTTTGGCAAATTATTAATGGGTGTATTTACCGACACCAAGGAACTTGTTGATTTAAGCTTTTATCTCATGAAAATTCTTGCTGCAGGTTACATTGCCGTTGCAGTAACACAAAGCCTTTCCGGAATTATGCGTGGCGCAGGGGACACAATGACACCCATGTGGATATCACTCATTACAACTGTAGCACTCCGTGTACCTGTTGCATACGGAATATCGTTTTTAACAAGAAGCGAGCTTCTTCCTTACGGTAGAAGCGAATGCATACAGATTTCACTGCTTGTGTCATGGGTAATGGGCGCAGTTCTTACAGCGCTCTTTTACAGCAGAGGAAAATGGAAAACAAAAGCAATATAAACTAAAAGACCTCTATGAGGTCTTTTTTGTATGCAAATTGAGACTTAATATCACTTGTACAAAAATCACGCTATTTTATTGTGCAATATTAACAAAATATAAAAAGTTTTCAAAAAATTATTGACAATATTGCACAAATGTGTTATTTTATAATTGAACAAAGGGAAAACACAAAAAGCTGAACAAAGAATAAATCAGCTAAGGGAATTTGAACAGAAGGAGTGTTCGATATGAGGATGATTAGAGCAGTGTATTTGGCTTAAGTGAATTTCACTACAAGACAAATGAATAGGATGTGTTCTATATGAAAATGATCAGGGCAGTGTATTTAGCTTAGTGAATTAAATTCACTACAGAATGAATATATAAGGATGTGTTCTATATGAAAATGATCAGAGCAGTGTATTTTATCAGAAAATAATACGCGGAGGACAGTCCAATGTATGATTAAAAATTAACCAATCAGTTTGGTTAACAACATAAACAACTTAATAGTTTCGTTTTGCGCGGAGGATAGGAAAAATGTTAAAGTTCATTTCAGCAAAACAAATCAAACGTATCTTAATCAATCCGGGTGTGTAGGAGGACTTACCATTGAATAATTAATAATGGCAAAAACAACCCAACCTGAAGTTTAAAATTTAGTTTACATAAAGAATACGCATTGATACTGTGAAACGAAGCTAACTTGAAAGTTGACAATTCAATAGTTTATAAGCAATTTAGTTAAATGTTTATATAGAAATCCCGATAACCAAAGTTATCGGGATTTTATTTATGAATTTTACCAATACTAAGCTTGGTGATTAATATGTGTACTGCAATCAGATTTAACAATTCTCTTTTTGGCAGAAATTTGGATGTTGATTCCTCTTACGGCGAAAAGGTTATTATAACACCAAGAAAATACCCATTTATCTATAACAATAACCACTACGCTTTTATAGGCACAGGAATTGTTATAGATGATTATCCGCTGTATTTCGACGGAACAAATGAAATGGGTTTAAGTATTGCGGCATTGAGGTTTAAAGGCTGTGCTTATTACTTCATGCCATTTGACAAAAAGATTAACATCCCGTCATATGATTTTATAAATTATATTCTGTCGAACTGCAAAACAGTAAAAGAATGCAAAAACTTGTTGAAGAATGTTAATATTACGAACAAAAGCTTTTCTGAAAAACTACCTAATGAACCTTTACATTGGATGATTTCGGATAAAAAAGAATCAATTACCGTAGAAAGTGTAAAAAACGGCTTGAAAATTTACCATAATAAATATGACATTTTAACAAATGAACCCACTTTTGACATTCACATTGAAAATATTGAAAAAGAAAAGATAATATCATGGGATTATTCCGCTGAGTCAAGGTTTTTACGAGGAGAGCACATTAAGTGCATTTCGTCTGCAGGAAATAATAAAAACGAGAAAATCAGCTGCTTTTTTCACATTCTATCCTCAGTAGCACAACAAAAGAATACCCAAAAGAATGAATTTACTTTGTATTCCTCCTGTTGTGACATTGAAAAAATCATTTATTACTATAAAACCTATGATAATTTTTCAATTCGCTGTGTTGATATAAATAAAGAAAACTTAAATGGCAAATCTCTTATTTGTTATGAAATGAATAATGATTTTCAGATATTTGAGCAAAATTAAAAGGCACTTATTAAGTGCCTTTTAATTTTAGTTATTTCCAAACTTCTTTTCATATTCTTCCATACAACTGGCAATAATTTCTTCCGCTTCCTGACGGCCGAGAACTTCTTTAACTGCAGTTTCTTTGTCCTCCAAAAGCTTGTACACTTCAAAAAAGTGTGTTATTTCTTTAAAAATATGTTCAGGAAGATCACGAAGGTCTTTATAACCTGAATATGTAGGGTCTTTAAAGGGGAGGGCAATAATTTTTTCGTCAACTTCACCGTTGTCAATCATTTTAATAACGCCGATGGGATAAACACGAACCAAAACAGCAGGATCAATTCTTTCCTGGCAAAGCACAAGAACATCCAACGGGTCGTTATCGCCTGCATATGTGCGGGGAATAAAGCCATAGTTTGCAGGATAGTGTGTAGACGTGTACAAAACTCGGTCAAGAACAATCATACCTGTTTCTTTGTCAAGCTCGTACTTGTTTTTACAACCCTTGGGAATTTCAATAACTGCAACAAAGTCGTCCTTTTTAATTCGCTCCTTAGAAATGTCATGCCAAATGTTCATAATGTTACATCCTTTCTTAGATAATTAAAATCTGTACTTTTTGGGATAGTGGTTTTTTAATTGTCCGTTTGCGGATTTAAACCAACCCATGGGAAATCCTGTATATAAAGCGGCACCCCAACCATTTGGAGCAGCCCCGTTTATAACGTCGCCGTGATAATAAAGGTCAATATTATTATCTTTCATTTCGTAGGAAATCTTAAAATTTTCCTTCTTTAAAGCCATACACAAGTGGTGTGCAGGTTCAAAACGATTCTTCTTCAATTCACCCAGATGAAGTCCGGGTAAAATGAGCTTTATGTTTTGAATGTCGCCGAATAAATCTGGCAACAAATATAAATTTTCGCCAAAAAGAAGGAACTTTCCTTTAAGCTTTGTATTGAGAAAATCCTTTTCGAACTGTTTGAAGGGTGATGGGTCAGCCTCTTTTAAGAGTGGTTTGCGCTTGTTGAAATTCACATCGCCATTCTTTTTCAGCTTTGCGGCAAAATGTCCTTCGCCTTTCTTTTCGTGGGGGTATATATGCTCCATTGTTTCAAGAGTAAATTCGGGATGTGTTTCTAAAAATACATGTACAGTATCTTCGTTTTCGCAGGGGGCAAAGGTGCAAGTTGAATAAACCAGTGTTCCTCCTGAAGAAAGCATTTTTGCAGCAGAATTTAAAATGTGTTGTTGTCTTTGTGCGCAGGATAAGGTGTGCTCAACACTCCACGCATTAATCGCCTCGGCCTCTTTTTTAAACATTCCTTCGCCTGAACAGGGAGCATCCACAAGGATTTTATTAAAAAATCCTTCAAATTCATCTTCCATATCTTCAGGACTCATATTTGTGACAACGGCATTCATTACTCCCGTGCGTTCAATGTTTTCGCGAAGAATCAAAGCTCTTGAACGGACAATTTCGTTAGAAACCAAAAGTCCCTTACCATTAAGCTTTGCGGCAATCTGCGTGGATTTTCCGCCGGGGGCGGCACACAGGTCCAAAACTATGTCTCCTTCGTTAACATCTAAAAGTTCTGCCGAAATCATGGCTGAAGGCTCCTGGGAATAGAAAAGACCTGTTTGATGGCATGGATTTTTACCAAAACCACCCTCATAATAAAACCCTGTGGGACACCAATCAACCTTGCCGGTAGAATAGGGAAAAATTTTGAGCAATTCTTCGGGCGTAATTTTAAGAGTATTTACTCTGAAACCGTTATAAGGCGGAGCAGAGTAGGAGTTTAAAAAAGCCTCAAATGATGTGTCTAAGGTTTTTTTCATCCTCTGTAAAAAATCTTTCGGAAGTTCTATCACTTTAATATACCGCTTTCGTCAATCTTTTCAATTGCTCTTTCAATTTCGGGTACGGTTTTAGTAAGAGCAAATCGTACATAGCCTTCGCCAAGAGAGCCAAATGCAATGCCCGGAGTACAAAGAACGCCTGTTTCTTCCAAAAGCTTAAAGCAAAACTCTTCTGAGGACTTGAATTTTTCGGGCATAGGAAGCCATGCAAACATTGTGCCTTTGCCTTTGGGAACAGTCCATCCAATTGAAGAAAGACCGTCACAAAGTGCGTCACGTCTTTTCTGATATTCATTGCATTGAGCCTTTAAAAACTCGCTGTAGTCTTCTGTAAGTGCCGAAATAGCTGCCATCTGGATAGGACGAAATATACCGAAATCATACTGGCTTCTGAGTTTTTTAATTGCATTTATAACTGTTGTGTTGCCTATGGCAAAGGACACACGTGCACCTGTTAAATTAAACGACTTTGAAAGAGAGAAAAACTCAATTCCAACATCCTTTGCTCCTTCGTGCGAAAGGAAAGATCCGCCTTTTTTGCCATCATAAACAATGTCAGAATATGCATTGTCATGTACAACTATAATGTTGTGTTTTTTTGCCCATAAAATAAGCTCATCATAAAAATAATCAGGTGCTGTGGCACAAACAGGGTTGGAAGGATATGAAACAATTATGTATTTAGCTCTTTTAAGAACATCCTCGGGGATTTCATCGAGCTTAGGAAGATAATTATTTTCTTCAAGTACAGGGTAGTAGTATTCTTCAGCACCGCCAAGATACGCACCAGCCGAAAAAATGGGGTAACCGGGATTGGGAAGAAGGGCAATGTCACCCTTATCGCAAAGTGCCATTGCCAAATGGCCAATGCCTTCCTGACTGCCGTTGGTTGCAGTGATTTCTTCGGGTAAAATTTCGGTATTGAAGCGTTTTTTGTAATAATTGCAAAGAGCTTTTTTCAGTTCAGGAAGTTCGGTAAGGGTATAACCATAGGTTGTAGGGTCATTAACGCCTTTAGCCATTTCTTCCACAACCTCTTTTGGTGCAACAAAATCAGGAGTGCCAATCGAGAAGTTAATAACCTCTTTACCCAGCTTTTCCATGTCAATACGCTTTTGGTCAAGAAAAGCAAAAATACCTGTTTTAAAATGGTCTAATCTCTTTGATGTGTTAATTTTCAATGTCTATCACCTTTGCATATAACTTTTATTTATTTATTATCTCACATATCTTTACATATTTCAAGTGCTGATACGAAAAAACGTATATTTTTTTTGGATAGTTTTCACAATATACTGTTGCAAAAATGTAGATTTTTTGATATAATTACAATATATTTTTATATTAAGGAGTGAAAATATGAGAAAAGTATTAAGCTTCATGCTTACGTTGGCACTTGTATTGTCAGTATTTGCTGCAATACCCTTTACTTCAAGTGCTGCAAGCATGTCGGATGCAGATTTTTTTGCAAAATTTGATTTAACATTTTCCGGAATGGAAGACGTTAAAGCCGCAGTAGACAGAGGCGACTTTGCTACTGCAAAGAAAGAATTTGTTGAATATTTGTCTGAAAGAAAGGCGAACGGTGACGCTGCAGCGTTCCCCATTACTGCTGATGACGAAAACTATGGTCAGGCGGTGTTGCCTCTTGACAATATTTTAACAGGTCCTTACGAATTTGACGTTTGGCTCAACCGTTTCACGGTTACAAGCAAGGATTACGAGCTTTACGAAATTGACCTTACTGAAAAAACAAGCCAGGAATTAAACAACCAGGCAATTTCAATAATGCTTTTCGAAAGACAAAAGCAGGCTTTCCCAGTGCTTGTTGCAAGTAAGGAATATGCAGATTATGAGCCTGTCCTTGTTATTGAAACAGCAGAGGGTAACACATATGAAATTATGGCAAACCATGATACATATGTGAACAGCGGTGCTAAAACAACAACTTATGGAGATGCTACCGAGCTTTATGTCAAGGAGCAGAGCGATTCTCTTTCTGATGCCTTCGGCAGCCAGACAAGAAGAGCTTATATTAATTTCCCCTTAACAGAAGCTGCTAATCAGACCATTGAAAAAGCAACAATGAAGCTTTATGCAAAGTTGGCTTCAGATGCAACTGTTGATTCTTTGGATGTTCATGTAATAAGTGTTGGCGATACTATGTGGGACGAAACAAAGCTTACATGGGCAACAATCGGCGGCAATATTTATTCATATCAGAATGCCGATGTTCCAACATGGTATAAACCTGACGGTGCAGACAACGAATATGAAAACGTTACAACTCGTTTCTGGTTTGCAAGAAGCATGGCGTATGAATATATTACATATCTCGAAAACCCCGAACAGTATGCAATCGACCATCCGCTTTATCCCGACGGCTCCGTTTTTGGTGAAAAGCTCATTGATTTAATGGATGCTTTTGCAACTCAGCGTTCTTACGGCTATAACCGTACGCTTGAAACAGGTGAAAGACTCAACCGTTGGGTTGACGTTTTAGATGCTCTTATTGACACACCTGCAGTTAAGAACAACCCCGATAAAGTTTGCAATATTATTTCTTTCATGTGGGGTGATTGCAATAGCCTTGCTACAAAGGATATTACAAACGGCTCCTACTGGTGGAGTAACTGGAGAATTGTTGCAAATGCAGGCTTCTTCAAGGGTAATGAGTATTTTCCTGAATGGAAAAACTATTCCACTTGGAGAAACAGAGTAGTTGGCAATATTGAATACACACTTGACCTTCTCTTTGTTGACGACATGAGCTTTGCAGAAGCAGGCCCTGCGTATGCAGTATGGTGTGTTGAACTCTTTGGTGACTGTGTGAGAATGGCTGACATTAACAACCGTCCTCTTGACAAAACCTTCACCGAAAAGCTCCGCTACGCAACACGTTTTGCTCTTGAAAGCCTTTATCCTGATGGTTATGATACAAACATAGGCGACTCTAACTATAAGGACAGAATGAGCGTATTTGCAGATTTGGCTGACTACTATAAAAACGACTCAATCCTTAATGCCTTTGTAAACGGAACCGATGAAAACGACCCCGAATATTACTCCAGCATTTATCACGATTCCAACACAATGCTTATGCGTAACAGCTGGAATCCCGAGGATGCAGTTTATTTACAGCTTAACAACAATCCCTTTGACGGTCACGCACACCCCGACAGCAATGGAATTGTTATGTATGCATACGGCAAGCCCTTATTAGTTGACTCCGGTCGTTACAGCTATTCAAGCTTTAACTCAATTTATAACGACCTTCGTTACGCTTCAGCACATAACACAATCGAAGCTGTTGGTCAGTCTATGGCAAGCCATGCAAACGCCGCTAAGCCCTTGGAATACGCTGTTACAAACGATGTGTTTGACTTTGCAACAACAAGCCAGACAGGTTACAGTGGCACAACACATACAAGAAATGTTTTGTTTGTCAAGAACGGATATTCTATCGTTACAGACTTCGTAACAGGCAGTACAAGCCGTGAATACCGCCAGAACTGGCACTTTATGCCATCTTCCAATGCTCAAATGAACGGCAATACAGCTACAACCAACTTCTATAACGAAGCGAATATTGTTATAGCAAATGCAAACAGCACAACAGCTCTTATCCGTGATGGTTATCACAGTGCAGATTACGGCTTGGTTGCAGGAAGCAAGTACGCATCCTACGGAAAAACAGGCAGTGAAGTTAAGTTTGACACACTTCTTTGCCCTGTAAGAAAGGATGTATCTTCTGAATATGCCGCAAGCGAAATTGCAGTTACAGACCTTGCAGAAAATGACAACTCCAAGGCTGCACTTGAAATTACAATTGATGGCGATACAAGCTACTACTATGTAAAGAATAAAGACACCGCAGATGGCAAATTCGGCGATTATACGACCGATGCAAAAATGGCATACGTTGCAGATGATGCTTCTTATGTATCTGTTGTTAATGGTTCTTATGTTGAAAATGTTTTTGAAAGCAATAATAATGTTGCATCCATGGCAATCAGCTTTGAAAGCAGTTTTGGTGAAAACACAATTAACATTGTAGGTGACAAGCTTGTTCCTTCAACAGACAGCGATGCTGTTAAGATTTTTGTTCCAGAAGATGTTGATACAGTAACTCTCAACGGCAAAATGATTAGATTTGCCACAGAAACAACTGATGAAGGCACAGTAATTCTTGCAGTAAGAAGCACCGATATAACAGGTAGCGGAGAAATCAGCTTGAATGGCAAGGAATACAACATCATTGGCGAAAACCTTATTACAAATGGTGATTTCTCTAACGGTACAGTCGATTGGACAAATGCAGCTACAGGTGCACAGTACTCCGGTACAGTTTCTTCAACAAATGCCCATGGCGATTCTAAATCTCTTACAAACACAGGTAACGCCGGTGGTAGTGCAGTATCCACTTTAAGAAGATTTGTTCCTGTTGAAGGCGGAAAGAGTTACTATCTTTCTTATTACGCATATGCAACGCAAGCAACAACAGGCAATGCGCAGATGTCTGCGGCGGTTCTTACAAAGGGCGGTCCTGTTTATGGAAACTTTAACGGACTTACATACTACAACTACAATACTTATGGTGGTATGAACTCATGGTCTTCCGAATCATCTAACACACATATAGGCGGTAGTGTTTCGAGAGCCGATGACTTGTATGCTCAGGGTATGAATCATAAAGAATTTGTATTCAATGCTCCCGAAGATGCAGAGCATATTATGCTTAGTTTCTTTGCGTGGACAGATACCGGCAGACTTTATCTTAGCGATTTCCAATTGCTTGAGCTTGAAGAAATCGTAAATGAAGACGAAGTTCAGACAACTGTTACTGTTGAGTTTACAGATACAGAAGGTAACGCAGTTGCAGATAGTATTACAGAAGAAATAACAGAGGGCGAAATTTATATTTATGAAGCCCCGGAAACAATCACTTATAATGATGCATATTATGTGCTTAACGAAGAGGAATCTCTTCTCAGCTGCAAGGTTGCAAAGGGTGATAATGTTATAAGCGCTGTATATGATAAGGTAGGTCTTGTAACGATTAAGCACACAGATGCTTCGGGCAATGAAATTGCAAACAAAGAAACTTATGAATGTGTGATTGGCGAAAGCTTTAACGGAAGTAGCTATGCAAAAACAAACCTTATTTTCGAATCAAAGGTTTACAATTATGTAGCAGACAGCAACGATGCAATTACTGTATCTGACAAAATTTCTCAGAATATAATTGAACTTCAATACGAAGAAAGCGATGTTTCTTTTGATGGCAAACTTGCTTACTTCACATTTGATGATGAAGAGACTGGTTTTGCAAGCGAATTTGCAAAGGCGGATAGCAATGGAGCTAATGTTCTTTCTAACGATGCAATGAAGGGCAAGAGCTTGTATCTTAACGGCACAGGCGCCAACTTCCTTAACCTTACAAATGCTGAAGGTGAAGCTCTTCTTACAGGTCTTGACGAAATCACAATCGTGTTCTTCGCAAAGGTTGTAGGCAGTGGTGCTAACTGGTCGGTATATATGGCTCCTGATGTGTCCTCGCAGGTATACGCACAGGAAAAATACGTTGGTATGCTTCACAACGGAAACCTTATTGTTGAAAGATATCTTAACTCGGGTTCACGTGCTCCTTCAATCAGTGCTTCTGATCCAATAGGCACATGGAAGAAGTATGCTTTGGTAATTGAAGAAGATGCCACAACACTTTACATCGATGGTACTAAGACAACTCTTGAATCTTCTTACAAGCTTTCTGATATTCTCGGAAGTAATTCTGTAGTTCAGATTGGTAAAGCAAACTGGGATAGCGGCGAGTATTTCAATGGTTATATTGATGAATTTATGATTTATAACTACGCTCTTTCTGAAAGAGAAATTGCTGACATTGGTGGCAGTAGTAAGGTGACCGTAAACTTTGTTGACAAAAACGGCGCAACACTTAAGGATAGTAAAACAATCGATGTTCTTTCGGGTGTTGAGCTTACGGAAAATGTAATTGGTTATGAAAAGCTTATTACAGTTGGCTCTGTTAGTTACATGGTTAAGAATGTTGAAGGTCTCGGACAAGTTGCTAATGGTGCAGATATGACAGTTAAGGTTATTTACGCTGAGGCTGTTTCCTCTGAAGCTACATTTAAGGCAACAAAGGGCGACTCACTTCGTTCCGCTACAGATTCTTCTCTTTCCGATTTTGCAAGTGAAGAAGGCGGAGATTATCCTGCAAGACTTATGGCAGATAATCGCTGGTATAAGAGAGCAGGTGTTGCAGGCTTTGCTGTTAGTGTTCCTGAAGACGAAATCATTACAAAGGCAACTGTTAAGCTTCACGTGAATGCTTCAAACGGAACAAACGGTGCAGCAATTTATGACGCGTCAAGCCTTCCCGAGGATTGGTCAAGAGGTAATGTAACAGGCTTTGCTCTTCCTGCCGAGCCCATAACAACAGGTGTTGTAAGTGGTAGCTACATTACATTTGATGTTACTGATTATGTAACAGAAAACGGCAATGTAAGCTTTGCAGTATTTACAACAGTTGACCAACAGTACATTATCTACGATTCCGAGCTTACAAGCTATGTTCCTGAGCTTATTGTTGAAACAGCTAAGGAAAAGGTTACAAGCTTTGAAATTGTTGATGGCAAGGCCGTTTACACCTCTTACGACGGTGAAGATGCAACAGTTATGGTTGTTTACTACAGCTCGGACAATGAAGTGATTAAGGCGGTTTCTGATAGCGGAAATGGTGAAACTGTTTCTGTTGCTATTGAGACTGTTTCGGGTGCTGTAAGATACAAGGCTGTTGTGTGGAATTCCAAGAGTGCAATGAAACCCATTATGAAGCCAATTGAAGTTAATCTTAACTAAACTTAAAAGGAGAGCCAATGGCTCTCCTTTTTCATAATAAAAGCTCAGCTTAGCTGAGCTTTTATTTAGTAGCATATTGAATTAATTTCAGTACCTTTTTCTTCTGTAGGGGGCAAATCGCCATTTGCAACAAGATAAACTTCTTTGTGAGTAAGCTTTGCGCTTTCAACAATTTCGGTATATTCCTTGTTGCACACATCAACAAAACCAATCTGATAGTTTTCGCCATCAAAACGACCTAAATAACCTTGGTCATTAAGGGTAAAATAGTGCGCACCTAAACAGTAAGGGTGAGACGCACAACGATGCAGGTAATAGCGGTAAGTTTTTGCTCTGTCTTCCTGTGTGGCAACACCTTGTATACCGGTAGCATCCAATCCACGGTCCAATGCACCAAAGTGGAATTCACCAATCATAACCGGCATATCAACCAAATCAACAATATGCTGAATGCTTCCATATGGGTCGTGGCGGTAACAGTTGAATGAGAATACATCGAAATATTCACAGCCACTTGTTACGGTTTTGTTTGCAACCCATGCATAGCGCATACCAAGATTAAGGTGGTTTTTGTCAACTTTCTTTAACGCAAGAGCAGGAACTTTGATAAATTCTCTGACCATTTCTGCCGAAATTGACATTAAATCATCAAGGGCTGTTTTATTCAACAAATCTTTATCGATAGGTGAGTACAAAGCGTCAAACTCTGAAAAATCCTTTTCCCATGCAGCATTGAGGTTTGTAATGCAGGAATACTTATGCTTAAGGCTATCAATAATATAATCCTTTGAATAGAACTTAACGTCACGCTCTAAGGTAACTGCCGCAATATTAAGCCCGTCAGAAAACGCCCAGTTAGGTTCGTTGCTCATGAAATAGCCGATCATGTTCTTATCATTTTTCAGCACTTCAAGCTGTTGTGCCCATTTTTCACTTTCAACGTTGTATTCAGGTGAAAAAACATCGGGAAAATCACGGAAAATATTTTCTGTTGTACGTGGAAAACCATGAAGAATATGTACATAGGGAAGATTGGAGTTTTTAATGAAATTCATATCGCTCCAACAAGCAACTGTGTTTACACCCCAGTCAACAAGCCTTCTTTTTGTAATCTTTGTCCAGGCTTCATACCAGTTTTCGCCAAAAGTGCGATATAAATTGTATTTATGCCACGAGAAGAAAACTTCATCGCCAAATCTTCTTTTTGACCAACCGGGAGTGTCTTTGTCGGGAAGATAGTCGCAGAACGCTTCGATACCTGTAAGGTTACAGTCTCCATCAACACCCACGCAGTCAAGACCTGCGCTGAAAAATGCATATCCGTCAGGGTCCTTTAACCAGTATCGACCGTTCGCTTTTTCCAAAGCAAAAAAGCCTGTAGGTTCAAATTTTTTGCCAAGCCAACCACCATAGGCGGAAAGTCCTGTTATTGGATTGGCTGTTTTTTCATATTCATTAAATAAATAAGCTTTAAGCTCTTCCTCGTTATTAGTTTTTCCAATCCAGTTAGTTATTTTCTTTTGTCCCAGCGTGTCAACAAGCTTAACTTCAGGAACTTCATAAAAGGGCTCCTCATTTGCAATATATGCATCATGAATTTCAAGAGAAACATCATTGGGAGAGGGAGAAACGCCAAACGCAAAGCCTGTCAAGTTTTTTAACTTTACAGGTGTTCCCAACACAACAGTCTTTAATCTGCCAGGCTTTCTCTTCAAAAAAAGCACACCGCCTTCAGCAGATTCTTCCTTCAAAGAAACAACAGTTTTTACATGTGGTAATAAACCTATTTTTACCGTTATATCGCTGTTTTTTCTATCGCTATCCCAAAAGTTAAGCGTAACACTTGTTGAATATTCAGAAAGGTTTGTAACAACAAACACCACATATTCTTCGCTGTTACAGGCATAGGAACAAATTGTGCCTTTTTCGCCACGAAAATACAGCATACCGCCGTTTTTCGAAAAGGTGTATACTCCATTATCAAAAGTAACATTTTTCATTTCTGCGCTGTTAAGATCAATTTTTTTCATTTTCCATTCCTCTTTTCTGTTTACTTAAGCATATTTTCTCCTATGCGATAAACATCGCCTGCGCCCATTGTAATAACAATTTCATTATCTTTGACACTTTCTTTTAAATATGCTTCTACTTCATCAAAAGTTTTTATATAAATGGCATTAGGAATGCAGTCTGCAAGCTCTTTTGCGCTTACAATGCCTGTATCCTTTTCACGTGCCGCATAAATATCAGTTATTATTACTTGTGCATCACTTTCGGAAAATACGTTTACAAAATCCTCAAACAAGGTTTTGGTACGGGTGTAGGTATGAGGTTGGAACACACACCATACCTTTGAAAAATCCATTCGTTCAGCTGCCGAAAGAGTTGCCTTGATTTCCGAAGGGTGATGAGCGTAATCATCAACAATTAAAGTGTTTTTATGAAAACCTTTCTTTTCAAAGCGACGATGTGCACCATGGAAATTGAATAGTGCGTTAGCAATATCTGTTTTATCAACTTCGCACAAGTCGGCAACTGCAAAAGCCGCCAATGCGTTATACACACTGTGAGTTCCGGGCACGGTCAGTGCTACATTTGCATACAGAATGCCGTTTTTCAGCACATCAAAGGTGGGGCAGTCAAACCTGTCAAACACAATATTTTCTGCCTTATAAGTACAATTTGAATTTATACCAAAAGTTATAGCCTTTTTCTTCGTGTAGGAAAGCGCTTTTGAGACGTTGGCATCGTCACCATTTGCAATTATTGCACCATTTAAAGCGGTTTTGTCGGCAAAATGTCCAAAAGCATCAATTATATCATCAAGGTCTTTGAAATAATCAAGATGGTCCGCTTCGATGTTTAAAATCAGACTATAACGAGGTGAAAACTGCAAAAAGCTACGATGATATTCGCAAGCTTCGGCAATAAAATAGTCCTTTGCGCCAACCTTAAGGTTTCCGCCAATAACGTCAAGCTCACCGCCGATTGTAACTGTAGGGTCTTTTTCAGCTTCAAGAAAAATCTGCGAAATCATGCCTGTAGTACTGGTTTTTCCGTGAGTGCCTGAAATTGCAATAGGGGAGTTGTATCTTGTCATAATTGCGCCAAGAAGCGTTGCACGGTCAATCACGGTTATATTTTTCTCTTTTGCAGCAATAATTTCAGGGTTATCCATTTTTACTGCGGCGGTATGAACAACAATATCCTGGTTTGTTATGTTTTTACTGTCGTGACCAATATAAATTTTAGCACCTGATTTTTCCAGATGATGTGTAAGATTACTTTCCTTAAAATCGGAGCCGGAAACAATGCAACCATCATCCATCAAAATTTTGGCAAGAGCACTCATGCTTATGCCGCCAATTCCGATAAAATGTATTTTTGTACCTTTTGTAAGCATATCAGAAATCATATTTTCTCCTCCAAAAAACGATTACTTTATTATTATATCAAAAAAAATTAAGAAATACTATTGAAAATTTCCATTTACTTTGATATTATACAATTATAGATAAAAAATCAAGTGTCTTTTGGCAACTTGTTTAAGAAATTAGGAGGGAATTTAATATGGAAATCACAGACATCAGAGTTAGGAACATGACTAACGACGGAAAAATGAAGGCAATTGTATCGGTAACGCTGGATAATATGCTCGTTATTCACGACATTAAAGTTATCGAAGGCGTTGAAAAAATGTTTATTGCTATGCCAAGCAGAAAGAATGCGGAGGGCGAGTATAAAGATATTGTTCATCCCATTACAAGCCAGCTTCGTGAAGCACTTCAAAGTGCTATTCTCGCAAAATATGAAGAAGTTCTGAAGGAGCAGGATGCTTAATAGCTGAATCAGGCAGGCCTTTTTTCGCTTGCCTTTTTTCTTGTGTATATCAACAAAGTTTAGGAGATGAGTGTATGAATTTTTCGCTTGTCGTTCTCGCAGCAGGTGAAGGAAAAAGGATGAAGTCCTCAAAATCAAAGGTTGTTTTTGAGGTTTGCGGAAAAGAAATGGTTAATCATGTTATCGATGAAGCCGTAAAGGGCGGAGCCGATGAATGCTGTGTGGTTGTAGGCCACAAGGCCGATATGGTTATGGCAGCAATCGGCGATAAAGCTGAGTTTGTTATGCAAACCGAGCAAAAAGGTACGGGCCATGCAGTTATGCAGGCTGCGGATTTTCTTAGAAAATCTGAAAACGTTATGATTTTAGCAGGTGACACACCACTTATCTGTGCCGAAACTCTAAAAAGAGCAATGGATGAGCACATTGCAAGCGGAAATTCCTGTACCGTTCTTACAGCAGTTATTGACAATCCCTTTGGCTATGGAAGAATTATCCGTGATGAAAACGGCGATGTGTCAAAAATTGTAGAGCAGAAAGACGCAACAGCAGACGAAGCAGCAGTTTGCGAAATCAACTCAGGAATGTACTGCTTTAAAGCGGCAGAGCTATTGAAGGCTCTTGATAAAATAACAAATAATAACGCTCAGAATGAGTATTATCTTACAGATACACTTTCAATCATGAAAACTGAAGGACTTAAGGTTGGCGCATTTATCGTAGATGACGCTACTGAAATTTCGGGTGTAAATGACCGCTTGCAGTTGTCTCAAGCTGAAAAGGTAATGCGTAAGAGAATTAACACATACCATGCATTAAACGGTGTAACCTTTATTGACATTGACAATACTTATATCGAGCCCGATGTTACAATCGGTGCAGATTCTGTTATTTATCCCGGTGCGTTGCTTCAGAAAGCATCACATATCGGTAAAAATGTGGTTATAGGACCAAATTGCCGTATTGTGAACAGCACCATTGAAGACGGCTGTGACGTTTATTTTTCCACAGTTGTTGACAGTAAGGTTGGTGAAAATACACATGTTGGACCTTACGCTTATTTGCGTCCCAACAGCAATGTTGGCTCAAACTGCAAGGTCGGCGACTTTGTAGAACTTAAGAATGCATCCTTAGGTGACGGTACAAAGGTTAGCCATCTTACATATATTGGCGATGCCGAGGTTGGCAAAAATGTTAATTTCGGTTGTGGAACAGTTATTGTAAACTACGACGGCAAAAACAAGTACAAAACAGTAATTGGTGACAATGCGTTTATCGGTTGCAATTCTAACCTTGTTTCGCCTGTTAAAGTAAATAACAACGCTTATATCGCCGCAGGCTCTACCATAACGGAAGAGGTTCCGGAAGACTCACTTGCAATTGCAAGGAGCCGTCAGGTAATAAAAGACAACTGGAAAGACAGACGACAGAAGTAAACGCAAAAGAACGGAGGAGAAGCATCATGTTACACGATTCTAAGAACATCAAAATTTTCTCAGCAAATTCAAACCCAAATCTTGCCGCAAGCATAGCAAATCATCTTAATTTGCCTCTTGCGTCAAACAAGGTAGGCAAATTCTCAGACGGTGAGATTTTTGTTAACCTTGACGAAACAGTCCGTGGTAGCGACGTTTTCATTATTCAGTCTACATGCGACCCTGTTAACGATCATCTTATGGAGCTCCTTATTATGATCGATGCTTGTAAGAGAGCATCTGCAGGAAGAATTGTTGCTGTTATGCCTTATTTCGGCTATGCAAGACAGGACAGAAAAGCAAAGGCAAGAGACCCGATCACAGCAAAGCTCGTTGCAAACCTTATTACTGCTGCAGGCGCTACAAGAGTCCTCACAATGGACCTTCACGCTTCACAGATTCAAGGTTTCTTTGACATTCCCGTTGACCACCTTTTAGGTGTTCCGCTTCTTGCGCCTTATTATCTTGATAAGTTTGATTCAATGGATGACGTTGTTGTTGTTTCGCCCGATTTTGGTAGTGTAACAAGAGCAAGAAATTTTGCGAGAATTATCAATACTCCCATTGCAATTATTGACAAGCGCAGACCCAAGCCCAATGTGAGCGAGGTTATGAATATTATTGGTGACATTAAGGATAAAAAGGTTATCCTTGTTGACGATATGATCGATACTGCAGGCACAATTACTCATGGTGCAAAAGCACTTATGGAGCGTGGCGCAAAGGAAATTTATGCTTGTTGTACACATCCCGTGCTTTCAGGACCTGCTCTCGAAAGAATCGCAGATTCACCCATTAAGGAATTGCTCGTTCTTGATACAATTGAGCTTCCCGAAGAAAAGAAGACTCCTAATATCAAGGTTCTTTCTGTTTCTAAGTTATTTGCAGAAGCGATTGAGAGAATTTATGAAGATGCATCTATCAGTCCGCTTTTTGCTCCTCCTTCAACTAAATAAAACAACTCAAATCGGAAAATGGTTTCATTTTCCGATTTTGTGCGGAAAGGTATAATTGATTATGTATTTGATTGTAGGCCTCGGAAATCCGGGGCGCGAATATGAAAAAACACGCCACAATGTTGGCTTTACAGCTCTTGATTACCTTGCATACGATGCTAATATCAACGTGTCCAAGATTAAATTCAAGGGAATATACGGAGATGGCATTATCGGTGGCGAAAAATGTATACTTTTAAAGCCTCAGACATATATGAATCTCAGCGGCGAAAGTGTGCGTGAAGCCAGTGAATATTTCAAAATCGAACCGAATAAAATTATAGTATTGTATGACGATGTTGACATTGACCCGGGACGTGTAAAAATCAGACCCAAGGGAAGTGCCGGCGGTCATAATGGTATTAAATCTATCATATATCAGCTTTCCAGCGAGGATTTTACCAGGGTTCGTTTTGGTGTAGGTAAGGCTGAGCACAATATGGTAAACCATGTCCTTGGTAAATTCAGTGAAGAAGATGGTGTTAAGGTATCCGATGCAATTCGTAAATTGCCTGAAATCATTAATATCATTGTAAAACAAGGCGTTAATGAAGCGATGAACAAATTTAACGGAAATAAGGATTTAACATGAGGATTGAAGAATTAATTTCCTCCGCTGCCGAATATGAAAATATTCTGAAAGCGGCACAAAATGGGCATTATCCTATTCACATCACAGGGCCTTCCGAATCGGTAAAGGCTCATTTTGTGGTGTCATTTTTAAATTCTTTAAACAAAAAGGCTTTCATAATCACCTACAGTGAACTGCAGGCAAAAAAGCTTTTTGACGATATTTCTTATTTTGCAAAAAATTCTGCAGTTCTTGTTCCCGAAACCGATATTAACATTTATAAAACCGAAGCGGCGGACAATGAAGCAGATAACAAACGTATTGAGGCTCTTTTGCAAATACCAAACAAAGACATTGTAATAATGAGCACCCTTTCTTTGCTTCAGTACACTGTTTCAAAGGAGGATATTGAGCTCTTATCCTTTAATGCTAAATTAGGCGATGTTTTTTCCCTTGAAGAGCTTTCTGAAAGATTTATTAAAATGGGGTACAAACGCCTTGATATGGTAGAAAACCCCGGACAATTCGCTTTAAGGGGCGGCATTATTGACATTTATCCTCCCGGTGGCGAAGCTTATCGAATTGAATTTTTTGACGACGAGGTAGACCTTATAAAGGTTTTTGACCCTTTCACTCAGCTTTCAACCGAAAAGAGGGAAGAAGTACGTATTTCTCCCGCATCCTCCAAGACCTTTGCAGGTAGTATTTTGTCCTATATTCCCAATGACGCCATTGTACTATTCGACGAACCCAATCGTGTGAGTGAAACGGCTGAAACCATCCGTTTTGAGCTTGAGGATAACATTAAAGCTCTTATTGAAAAGGAAATTGAGTTTGACAAAGATAAAGAATATATACAGTCATATCACACTCTTATAAATAAGCTTATAAAAAATCCCGTTGTTTCCATTTCTGCATTAAGCAGGATTTGTCCTGATTACCATGTAAAAACAAACCTTTCTTTAACTGCTAAAACTCTGCAGAATTATAACGGCAACATACAGTTTCTGTACGACGATATTTCTACATGGCTTAAACAAAAATACAACGTTTACATTCTCGGCGGCAGCAGTATGCGTTCAAGGTCTCTTTGCGAGGCTCTTGAAGACAAAGGCTTTAAGGTTGCATTTTACGATAGCTTTGACCAGGTTAAGCCTGATGACACTCTTGTATCGGTAATACGAGGCTCGGTAAATAAAGGCTTTGAATATCCATTAATAAATACAGTTATAGTAAGTGACCGTGAAATTTTCAACACGGAAAAGAAGAAAAGAAAAGTTAAAAAAGATCCTAACACCACAAAAATTACAAATCCTGTTGATATTACCCCGGGAGATTTTGTTGTTCACAATGTACACGGTATAGGTAAATACATGGGCATGAAAAGACTTGAAGTGGACCATGTAACAAGAGATTACTTCAAAATAGAATATCGAGGCTCAGATGTGTTATATATCCCGGTTGACCAGCTTGACCTTATAAATAAATATATAGGTGCCGGAGAAGGGAAGGGTGTACGCATAAATAAGCTCGGTGGGGCTGAATGGGCTGCCACAAAGGCAAAGGTAAAGAAAAGTACTGCCGAAATGGCAAAGAAGCTTACAGAGCTTTATGCAGAGCGCTCAAGGGCGGTTGGTGTTGCATTTTCCGAGGACTCATCCTGGCAGAGAGAGTTTGAAGATGATTTTGTTTATGAGGAAACAGAAGACCAGCTGAAGGCTGTTGAAGAAATTAAAAACGATATGGAGTCTTCAAGACCAATGGACCGCCTGCTTTGCGGTGATGTTGGCTACGGCAAAACCGAGGTTGCCATGAGAGCGGCGTTTAAAGCCGTTGATTCAGGCTATCAGGTTGCATATCTTGTGCCAACCACCATACTTGCTCAACAACACTTCAACAATTTTGTTCAAAGAATGAAAAAATTCCCCATAACGGTCAGAATGCTGTCACGTTTTTCTTCGCCAAAAGAAACTGCCGAAACATTACGAATGCTAAAAAGCGGCGAATGTGACATTGTAATTGGCACACATAAGCTGTTGTCACCAAAAATTGAGTACAGACGACTTGGACTTCTTGTTATTGACGAAGAACAGCGCTTTGGCGTTGCACACAAAGAAAAAATTAAAGAATTCAAAAAGAATGTTGATGTACTAACTCTCAGTGCAACACCTATTCCCAGAACTTTACACATGGCAATGGTGGGCATACGTGATATGAGCGTGCTTTTGAACCCTCCGGATGACCGTTATCCTGTGCAGACATATGTGCTGGAACACAACAAAGTAATACTTCAGAGTGCTATTGAACGTGAACTTTCACGAAACGGGCAGGTGTATTACGTTTCAAACCGTGTTACAGGCATGGAAAAAACAGTTGCCGAAATTTCAGCTTTGGTGCCTGATGCAAGAGTTGAAATGGCACATGGACAAATGAGCGAGGCACAACTTGAAAAGACCCTCATGCGCTTTTTAAATCATGAAATTGATGTTTTAGTTTGTACAACAATCATTGAAACAGGCATGGATGTACAAAATGTAAACACAATTATTATAGAAGATGCAAATCATTTTGGTTTATCCCAGCTTTATCAGCTACGAGGAAGAGTAGGGCGAACTAACCGCCTTGCATATGCATACCTTACCTTTGACCCTAAAAAATCTCTGGACGAAATTGCCGAAAAAAGGCTTCGTGCAATAAAAGAGTTTACCGAGTTTGGGTCGGGCTTTAAAATTGCTATGCGCGATTTGGAAATCCGTGGCGCAGGCAACGTTTTAGGTCCCGAGCAACATGGATTTATGGCAACTGTAGGCTACGATATGTATTGTCAGATGCTTTCTGATTCTGTTAATGAGCTAATGGGCTTACCTGTTGAAGAAAAGAAGATTTCAACGCAGATTGATCTTAGTGTTAATGCTTACATTCCCAATGAATTTATCGACTCGGAAAGACTGAGAATAGAAGCATATAAGTCCATTGTGGCAATCGAAGATATTAACGACTTCAACCGTGTTCAGGAGGAACTTGAGGACCGTTATGGTGTTATTCCGTCATCTGTGGATATGCTTATGAAGATTGCGCTTATAAAAGCTTACGCAAATGCATTAGGTATCACCGACATTTCTCAATCAAAGGATGGTATTGTTCTTAAGTTGTTAAAATCACACACTCCTGATATTAAGGTGTTGTCAAAAATTTCTTCAAGCAAAATTGTAAGAATACTGTTCAGTGCAGGGGAAAAGCCATATATTCTCATCAGAATGCAAAGTCCTACCGAAAAAGAAATTATAGAAAAACTAAACTTTGTAATAAATTGCTTGCAAAACCCCGAAATTTAGTGTAAAATAGTTTTAATTTATTTACGAAAGGGAAAATATTATGAAAAGATTATTTAGTATTTTATTGGCAATCGTAATGATTTCCGCAGTGTTTATGACAGGTTGTTCAAATAATGCCCCTGCAGTTGACGAGCACGACCATGAGCAAGACCACACTGAAGTTGTGTTCCCCGACAACGTTGTGGCATATGTAGGCGATTATGAAATTACAAAGGATGAATTTGCAATTTATGTTGATATGGCGGTTATGAACGTTCAGCAGTACATTGGCAATGCTCCCGGTTGGGAGGAAACCCTCGGCTCCGATGGAATAACTGCACGTGATTCTGTTCTTTCCTTAGCGCTCAATGAAGCATGGAAACTCAACTCCTTCCTTGGCAGCTGCACAAACAACGGTCTTTACACAGCCGAAAAAGATGAAGAATTCTTCAAAACAACTGTAGAAGACTTTGGCGGTGAAGAGTTGTTTGCAGAAACAATCGAAAACGCAGGTTTTTCCGAAGATGCATATAAGAAATACATCTCCTGTATTGGTGCTTACACTGCTTTAGTTGAATCTATCTGTTCAAAAGAAGATGCAAACGCAATTTACAATGACAAGTACATCACAGCAAAGCACATTCTTCTTAATTTTGAAGGAAGAGAAAGCGAAGAAAAAACACTTGAAGAAATCAATGCTGTTTATGACAGAGTTAAAAATGGTGAAAACTTTGAAGAGCTTATCAAAGAACTCGGTGAAGATCCGGGTCAGAACCCTGAAACAGGCTATACTTTCCCCGAAGGTGTAATGGTTGATGAATTCTATCAGGGTGCATTAAAGCTTGAAATTGGTGCGGTTTCCGAGCCTGTTAAAACTTCTTACGGATATCACATTATTAAGCGTTATGAAAATCCTGCCGAAGGTAGCGACGAGTACGAATATAACCTTATGAACATTCAGACAACTGAACTTAACAACTATCTCACAGAAGAAACAGTTGAAACCTTTAAAAACGATTATCCTCTTTCTGTAAACGAAGATATGTTGCGCAAGTTAGACCTTTCAAAATACACAGCGGAAATTTCCACAGACACTGTAGCAGAATAACTTTTAAAAGCAAGCAAAATGTGAATTTTGCTTGCTTTTTCAATTGTTGTATTTCTTGACTTTAACACTTAGAAATGTTATAATTATTCAAATAGGTTATACCATGAGGTGATACACATGATTTTAGAAGGACAGGGCGTTAATGAGCTCAATCATTTTACTATAGGCGGTTGCGATAGTGTTGAGCTTTGCAAAAAATACGGCACGCCTTTATACGTTATTGATGAAACAGTTGTGAGAAATCACTGTAAACTATACAAAAACTCCATTGACGAATTTTATGACGGCAACGGTCTTGTTTTCTTTGCTTCAAAGGCTCTTTGCAACAAAGAAATGATAAGAATTGTAAAAAGCGAAAGCTTAGGCTGTGACGCAGTTTCCGCAGGCGAATTGTACACTGCACTTTCTGCAGGCATGGATCCTGAAAAAATTTGTATTCATGGCAACAATAAAACCGAAGAAGAGTTAAGGTTTGCCATTAGTAACTCCGTTGGCAGAATTGTGGTTGATAACATATCGGAGCTTGAAAAAATTGACAGCATTTCAAAAGAGTTTGATACAAAGCAAAAAATTCTCTTCAGAATAAAGCCCGGTATTGATGCCCATACGCATAATTTTATTATGACAGGGCAGATTGACTGCAAGTTTGGCTTTGCTTTGGAAACAGGCGAGGCAAAAAAAGCAGTTTTAAAGGCGATGGAATATGAAAATCTTGTAATAGGCGGTGTTCATTGTCATATCGGCTCGCAGATTTTTGAAGCAGAGCCTTTCAAGGAAGCTGCAAAGCTGCTTGTTAATTTCATAGGTGAGATTCGCGACGAAACCGGCTATGAAATGACCGAATTAAATCTTGGCGGCGGATTTGGCGTTACTTACACCAATAACGATGACCCTATACAGTTTAATAAATACATTGAGGAAATCAGCGTTATTGTTAAAAACGAGTGCGATAAAAGATCGCTTTCACATCCCTTTATTATGATGGAGCCCGGAAGAAGCATTGTGGCGACTGCAGGTGTTACACTTTACACTGCCGGAGCAATAAAAGACATTCCTAATATCCGTCGCTACGTGTCTGTTGATGGTGGAATGTGTGATAATCCCAGATATATTCTTTATCAGGCTGAATATACTGCTCTTGTGGCGAACAAAGCAGGGGATGAAAAGAGTGATGTAATTACTCTTGCAGGCAAATGCTGTGAGTCAGGCGACCTTTTAGGAGAAAATATGCCCATACAACCAATTTCAGAGGGGGATATAATTGCGGTTCTTACAACAGGTGCTTACAATTATTCTATGAGCTCAAATTATAACAGAATCTGCCGTCCACCCATTGTAATGGTTAAAAATGGGGACGACAGATTGGTAGTAAAAAGAGAAACTTTTGAGGATTTGATAAGAAATGATATCTAATTTAATACCAGGTTTAGACATTCAGGGATTAGCGTTTAACTTTATAATTTTATTTTTTGCAATAACCGTTCACGAATTTTCTCATGGCTATGTTGCTTACAAATTAGGTGACCCCACCGCAAAAGCTATGGGAAGGCTTACTTTAAATCCATTAGCACATCTTGACCCGTTGGGTGCACTTATGATGATTTTTTGCGGTTTTGGTTGGGCGAAGGCTGTTCCCGTAAACCCATATTACTTTAAAGACCCCAAAAAGGACATGGTTTTAGTTGCCTTTGCAGGACCTGCATCAAATCTTATTATGGCATTTATTGCAGCAACACTCATTCCTTTTGCAACAAAGTATCTGATTATGTCAATGCCCATGGTACCGTTGTTCCTTTACTTTTTCATGTTAAGAAACTTACAATTTGCGGCATTTAATCTTATTCCGTTTCCACCTTTAGATGGCAGCAAAATTTTGTTTTCACTTTTACCAAACCATTTGTACAATAAGTTTTTAACATATGAAAATATTGGTACAATTGTGCTTTTGTTGCTTTCTTTCACAGGTATTCTGGGAAATATTATAGGTTTGGTTATAACACCAATTCTCAGCGTATATGGTATGTGGATAAGCTTTTTAAGTAATTTGTTGTAATTGAGGCTTTTTATGAGTGATGTTTCATTTAAAACTGCGGTTTTTGAAGGACCTTTAGATTTACTTTTGCATCTTATTGCAAAAAACAAGGTCAATATCTACGATATTCCTATTTCAGAAATTGCAGATCAGTATTTTGAATATCTTGCAGAATGTGAAGCCATGGACATGGAGCTATCCAGTGAATTTGCGGTAATGGCGGCACAGCTTTTGTATATAAAATCAAAAATGCTTCTTCCTGTATATGACGAGGAAGAGGAAGACCCAAGAGCAGAGCTTGTAGACCGATTAGAAGAATACAAGCGTTACAAAGAAGTTTCAAAAACCCTTGATGTAATGCAGCATGCAATGGATGAAACTGTTTTCAAGGCACCCGAGAATTTAGATATACCAAAGGTTGTAATTGAAAATAAGTCAATGAAGCCCGATTTGTTATACGCATCATTTATGATGATTATGGAACGAAATCTGGCAAAGAAACCTCTTTCGCCTAAAAATTTCAGTGGCGTTATTGGCAAAAAGCGAGTTTCTATTCCGCATCAATCAAGGTATGTCATGACAAAGCTCAAATCAAAGAAAAATGTTGATTTTGAAGAGCTTTTTGAAAACATGACTACACGCGGTGAAATGGTTGCGACTTTCATGGCTGTTTTAGAGCTGATACGAGACAGTCATATGATGGTTTTTGAAAGAATGGGCAAGATTATTTGTCGGAGGTGTGATGATTTCGATGGATATGAATCAAGTGGCTCAGACGATTGAGGCAATACTTTTCGCAATAGGTGATGCAGTTGAAATTAATGATATTGCATCCAGTCTTGAAATTAGTGCAGATGAAGTAAAAAAGGGAGCTAAGATGTTGCAAGAACGATATTCAAACACAGCTTCCGGAATAAGACTTATTGAAATTGCTGATTGCTATCAGCTTTCGTCAAATCCTGCCTGCTATGACTACATTAAAAAAGTAAGTCAGATAAAAAAGCAGTCGGGCTTATCAAGTGCAGCAATTGAAACACTTTCAATTATTGCCTACAATCAACCTGTCACAAAGGGCACGGTTGAATTTATCCGTGGTGTAGACTCGTCATATTCGGTAAACAAGCTTATAGAGCGAGGTCTCATTGACGAATTGGGAAGAGCTGAGACTCCCGGAAGACCCATACTTTACGGAACAACCATGGAGTTTTTAAGAACTTTCGGTTTGAAAAACCTCGAAGAATTACCTCCGCTTCCGGAAAAAAGCATGAGCTCTGATGAAACCACAGAATCTAAGGAGGATGCAAATTGAACACCTTTGTTATTATAGGCATAATATTTGCAGTTCTTGTTATTCTGGCGTATATTCCGATTGGCATCGGCGCAAAATATGATAACGGCGTATTTGTTATTGTAAAAATATCTGTATTTAAATTTAATATTAAACTGAACAAAAAGGTTAAAAAGCTCTCAAAGAAGGACGATAAATCAAGTAGCGCAGAGGAAGAAATTAATAAAAGCATTATTGGACTTGATTTCATCCTGTCGCTTTTAGGTGATTTCAGAAGGTTTGTGCGAAAGAGGTTTTCTCTTGAGGATTTTAATATAAATATAGTTTTCGGAACTTCCGAGGCATCCTCAACTGCTGTTGCTTCCGGAGCGTTCTGGGCACTTATTTATAATTTGATTGGTTTAATTGATATGCTTGTTCAGGTCAAAAAACCTTATATTGACATTAAACCAATTTTTAACGATGCAGTGTGGAATTTAACTGCAGAAGGGGTCATTGTTTCGAGACCTGTGCATGTAGTTGCAACTGCGTTTGTTTTTGTATGTAAATTTTTAAAATATAAAAAATCAAGGAGGACAAACAAATGAGTACACATCCCATCAATGAGCTTATGACAGATGTTATGAGCAACTTAAAATCAATGGTAGACGTTAATACAATTGTAGGTAACCCCGTTGAAACACCCGATGGAACAACAATTATTCCCGTTTCTAAGGTTGGCTTTGGTTTTGCAGCAGGCGGTAGCGATTTTGGAAAGTCAAATGGTATCAGCGGTGAACCTGCAAACTTTGGCGGTGGCAGCGGTGCAGGTGTGTCAATTGCACCTATCGGCTTTTTGGTTGTAACAAAGGATCAGATCAGAATGATTCCCGTAAATTCAACCAATTCTGCTGTTGACAAGCTTGTTGACTACATTCCTACAGCTATTAACAAGGTAAATAATCTTATCGAGAAGCACAAAGAATCCAAAGAAGACTAAAATTTAGCATGAAAAACAGGAGTAAATGGATATTTTACTCCTGTTTTTGTATTTATACGCAAATTGTTGTTGAAATGGGAAAAATCTTGTGGTATACTGTATCTTGGTGAATATCTTTGATTTCTTCATAAAGTGGCACATTTTTCATAAATTATTATGAGGTGGTATTTTATGAAGCGTATTGTTATTTTACTTACAGTTTTTTTGTTTGCTGTTTGTAGCAAAGTGACTGCTTATGCTGTTGAAATTTCAGCCAAAAGCGCAATTGTTATCGATGCAGCAAGCGGAAAAATTTTATATGAGAAAGATGCTCACACTAAAAGGGGCATGGCAAGCACAACTAAAATTATGACTTGTCTTCTTGCCATTGAAACCCTGAATTTAGAAGATATTGTTACGGTAAGTCCTTTTGCGGCAGGTACCGAAGGCTCCTCAATATGGCTTGAAGCCGGGGAGAAAATCAGCGTTGAAGATTTGTTGTATGGCTTAATGCTTTCAAGTGGCAACGATGCTGCAACCAGCCTGGCAGAATTCGCGAGTGGAAGCGTTGATGCGTTCACAGTGCTTATGAATAAGCGGGCAAAAGAGCTAAAAGCAGTTAACACAAACTTTACCAATCCTCACGGTTTGCCTGATTCACAACACTACACAACAGCATACGAGCTTAGTTTGATAAGTCGTGAAGCTATGAAAAATGATTTGTTCAGAAAAATTGTTTCCACTAAAAACAAAACAATTTCCTGGGAAAGTTCCAAGTGGGACAGAAGCCTTTCAAATCACAACAAGCTTTTAAAAATGTATGAGCATGCTGTTGGCATTAAAACAGGCTATACAAAAAAGGACGGTCGGTGTCTTGTTTCAGCAGCTGAAAACGGTAACATGAGGCTTATTACAGTAACCTTATCCGCACCTGATGACTGGAATGACCACATTAAGCTTTACGAATACTGTTTTAATACATATTCACCAATCACTGTCTGTAAACAAGGAACATCTTTAGGCCTCTATAATCCTTTAAATAATAATGCTGAACCAATTGAGCTTATATTGAACAACACTGTTTCTGCCATATTGACACAATCGGATTTGAATTCAGTGAAGAAAATTGTTAAATTGAATATTACATTCCCCGTGGATAAATCTCAAAAAATAGGGGAGTGTGATTTATATTATTCAGATTTTAAAATAGGCAGTGCAGATATTATTTCAGGCAACGCATCAGACATAAAGCCTGCATTGACTGATATTATAAAACAACTAATGAAGGGAATAGCTTTACAGTGAGATTACAAAAATATATGGCTCTCTGCGGTGTTGCTTCCCGCAGAGCCAGCGAAGATATAATCAAACAGGGTAGGGTAACTGTCAACGGCGATGTGATTGACTACATGGGTTTTGAAGTTGATGAAAACTACGACATTGTAGAAGTAGATGGAGCTCCTATCCGTCCTGAAGCTAAAAAGTTTTATATTCTTTTAAATAAACCTAAGGGTTACGTTACAACTGTCAGCGATGAATTCGACAGGCCCACTGTAATGGAACTGGTTCGTGATGTTCACGCCAGAATTTACCCTGTAGGAAGGCTTGACTATGACACGGCAGGGCTTTTAATTATGACTAATGACGGGGAATTTGCAAATATACTTACACATCCCAGTCACAATGTTAATAAAGGTTATATTGCACAGCTTAACAAAATGCCCGATGCCGAAGCATTAAACACATTAAGAAAGGGTGTTTTACTTGACGACAAATTAACCGCTCCTGCAAAGGTTGAGGTTTTAAAGGCTACAAAATTCAACTGTGAAATTAAAGTTACAATTCACGAGGGAAGAAACCGCCAGGTAAGAAGAATGTTTGAAGCTATTGGAGCAGAGGTTACAATGCTTAAACGTATTTCTGTCGGGAATGTAACCTTAGGTAATCTCCCCGAAGGTAAATGGCGTCACTTAAACGATGCCGAGCGCCAGCGTCTTGCAGGCAAGGATACCAAGAAGAGTAAACCTACTCGCAAAAGATAAATTTGTGTATAATTGAAATTTTAAATATAAAATCCAGGAGGTAGAAAAAATGAGCATGGATGAAAAGCTTGCTATGCGTAATCAGGCTAAAGCAAATATAGCTTTAGGCGGTGGCGCAGATAAGCAAAACAAAGTAAAGAGCTCAGGCAAAATGCTTGCCGGCGAAAGAGTAAATGCACTCTTTGACGAAGGCAGCTTTATTGAACTTGACGCTTTTGTTTCCGCACGCAACTGTGATACTGCCGCAGATGGCGTTGTTACAGGCTATGGTACTGTAGACGGAAGGCTTGTGTTCGCTTATGCACAGGATCCTACAGTTATCGGCGGTTGCATTGGCGAAATGCATGCAAAGAAAATTTGCAAGGTATATGATATGGCAGCAAAAATGGGGGCTCCCGTAATTGCTGTTCTTGATTCTAATGGTGCAAGATTGGAAGAAGGGGTTTTAGCACAGGCCGCTGTGGGCGAAATCATGGCTGCAGCTTCCCGTATTTCAGGTGTCGTTCCTCATATCAGCCTTGTTTTAGGCGTATGTGCAGGTTCCTCTGCAATTATTTCACAGATGAGTGACTTTGTAATCATGAGCGAAAAAGATGGAGCGGAATTATTTATTAACTCTCCTTCCGTTGTTACTGCTTCTACAAACAAAAAATATGAAGCAAATGCTCTTGCAAACGCTTCAGTTTCAGGTAATGTTCACTTTACCGGCAAGGATGACGCAATGTGTATCGAAGCGTGCAAGCTCCTTTTGAGCTATCTTCCTTCTAATAACCTTTGCGATGCACCTGAATTCGAATGCGGAGACGATTTAAACAGAGTTTCCGAATCCTTCATGGCTGTTGATGGAGAATATGACGTAAGAAGTCTTATTGCTGCTGTAGCTGACGATGGTGCATTCATGGAAACCCAGGCAAACTACGCAAAGGGTGCTGTTACAGGTTTTGTTCGCCTTAACGGCTCCACTGTTGGTGTTGTTGCTAACCAGGGCAACGAAGAAGGTAGCCTTCTTTCCGGACAAGCTATTGAAAAAATGGCTCGTTTTGTACGTTTCTGCGATGCATTCAATATTGCAATACTCACATTTACTGACGTTGAAGGCTTTAAGGTAAGTGCTGATGAAGAAAACTGGGGCCTTGCAAGAAAGAGCGCAAGACTTCTTTATGCATTCACAGAAGCAACCACTCCCAAGGTAAATGTTGTTGTTAAAAAGGCTTATGGCGGCGCATATGCGGCTATGAACTCCAAGCAGACAGGTGCTGATGTTGTTTTAGCATACCCCACAGCTTGTATTGCAGCAATTGCTCCCGAAGCAGGCGTTGGCGTTCTTTATGCTGACCGTCTTAAGGCAGGGGAGAGTCGTGACAGCCTTGTTTGTGAATATGTAGAAGAAATTGCATCTCCTTACAATGCAGCTAAATCAGGCATGGTTGATGACATTATTATTCCCGGCGAAACTCGTCCAAGAGTTATTGCGGCGTTTGAAATGCTCAGAAGTAAGCGTGTAAACGCTCCTTCCAGAAAGCATGACAATATGCCTCTTTAATAGGAGGTTATGTATGAATATATATGATCTTAATACAACCGGCGAAATAATTTCTTATGGCGTTGTTGTAACAATTCAGGGCATTATGGTTGTTTTCTTAATTCTCATACTAATAATGCTGACAATTTATGCTATGGGTCTTTTCTCCGGTGACAAGAAAGTGAAGAAAGAAGTTGTTACAGAAGCACCTGTTGCACCTTCTATGGTTGAAGATGCAGTTGACGAAGGCGAATTAATCGCTGTTCTCACAGCTGCTGTAGCTGCATGTTTGGGCACAAGCCAGTCAAGTGTTAATATTCGTAGCTACAAGAAGGTTTCTTCCGCTTGGGGCAATGCCGCAAAGCGTGAAGTTCTTGAAAAATTTTAAGGAGGTATATTGTAATGAGAAAATTTATTATAAACGTTAATGGTAATTCTTACGAAGTAGAAGTTGAAGAAGTAGGCGGTGCTTCCGCTCCTTCCGTTGCTCCCGTAGCACAGGTTGCTGCAGCAGCTCCCAAAAAAGCAGCTGCTCCCACAGGCAGCGGTGAACCCGTAAAGGCTCCCATGCCCGGTACAGTTCTTGACGTTAAGGTTAGTAATGGTGCAAAGGTTAATGAAGGCGACGTACTTGTTGTTTTAGAAGCTATGAAGATGGAAAACGACATCAAGGCTCCCAAGGCAGGTACAGTTACTGTTATAACTTCAAAGGGCTCCAGCGTTAATACAGGTGATGTTTTAGTTACAATTGCGTAATTAAAGCTTAAAAAATTAACGCAGATTGGAGTGTGAATACAAATGTTTGAAATGTTAGTTGACGGTTTGAGTAGCTTTGCTATAAAAACCGGCGTTGCTCAGATAGCAATGGACTTTACTGCAGGCGGTTGGAAAACACTCGTTATGATTGTTATTGCATGTGTGCTTTTGTATCTTGCAATAGTTAAAAAGTTTGAACCGCTTTTACTTTTACCAATTGCATTTGGTATGCTACTTGCAAACCTGCCTTTAGGCGGGGTTATGCATCCCGAATATTTCATAAACCCCGAGTATCTGATTGATGGCGAAAAGCTTAATTTCAGTCTGATACTTAATAAGGGTGGTCTTTTGGACCTTTTGTACTTAGGTGTTAAGCTTGGTATTTATCCTCCGCTTATTTTCTTAGGTATCGGTTGTATGACCGACTTTGGTCCTCTTATTTCTAACCCAAAGAGCATTCTTTTGGGTGCAGCAGCACAGCTTGGTGTATTTATCACATTCTTCTGTGCAGTGCTTCTTGGCGCATTCGGCCTTTTCGGTTTTGGTGCCGACGGAAATGTTGCAACAATCTTTAAGGAAGCAGCTTCCATTGGTATTATCGGTGGTGCCGACGGTCCTACAGCAATTTTCGTTACAAAAACGCTTGCTCCCGGACTTCTTAGTGCCATCGCCATTGCGGCATACAGCTACATGGCACTTATTCCTCTTATTCAGCCTCCTATTATGAGGCTTTTCACAACAAAGAAGGAACGACAGATTGTTATGGAACAGCTTCGTCCCGTAACTCAGAAGGAAAAAATTATTTTCCCCATTGCCGTTGCTCTTATTGTAATTTTGCTTGTTCCCGATTCTGCAAGTTTGGTTGGTACACTTATGCTTGGTAACCTTATTAAGGAATCAGGCGTCGCTGAACGACTTTGCAAAACAGCGCAGAACGAACTTATGAACATTATTACGATTTTCCTTGGTATCACAGTTGGCGCTACTGCAACAGCAGACACATTCCTCACACCAAAGACAGTTCTTATCATTGTTCTTGGTCTTGCTGCTTTCTCCGTTTCTACAATGGGTGGTTTACTACTTGCAAAGCTTATGTGTAAGCTTACAGGAGGCAAGATCAATCCTCTTATCGGTTCTGCAGGTGTTAGTGCTGTGCCTATGGCAGCAAGAATGAGCCAGCAGGTTGGACAGGAAGAAAATCCTGCAAACTTCCTTCTCATGCACGCTATGGGTCCCAACGTTGCAGGTGTTATCGGTAGTGCGGTTGCAGCCGGTGTATTCCTTGCAAACTTTACAGGTATTTAATTAGGAGGTAAATGAAACATGGTAAAAATTACAGAAACAGTCCTCCGTGATGCTCATCAGTCACTTATTGCTACAAGAATGACAACAGAGCAGATCTTGGGCATTGTTGAAAAGCTTGATAAAGTTGGTTATCATTCTCTTGAGGCGTGGGGTGGAGCAACATTCGATTCCTGCCTTCGTTTCCTCAACGAAGACCCCTGGGAAAGACTTCGTAAAATAAAGGATAAGGCAAAGAATACTCCTTTACAGATGCTTTTCCGTGGTCAGAACATTTTAGGCTACCGTCATTATGCAGACGACGTTGTTGAATATTTTGTTCAGAAGTCTATTGCTAACGGTATTGATATTTTAAGAATTTTCGATGCGTTGAACGACGTAAGAAACTTTGAAACAGCTATTAAGGCAACTATTAAAGAAAAGGGTCACGTACAGGCAGCTATCAGCTACACTTTAAGTGACTTCCATACAAACGAATCCTTTATTAAGCTTGCAAAGCAGCTTGAAGATATGGGTGCAAACAGTATCTGTATCAAGGATATGGCAGGTCTTTTAACTCCTTACGTTGCATACGACCTTGTGTCCGGCATGAAAAAGGCTGTTAAAATTCCGATTCAACTTCACACTCACTACACAAGTGGTGTTGCAAGCATGACATATCTTAAAGCAATTGAAGCAGGAATTGACGTTGTTGACTGTGCTATGAGCCCCATGGCACTTGGTACAAGCCAGCCTCCTACAGAATCTTTGGTTGCTACATTAAAGGGAACAGAGTACGATACAGGTTATGACTTGAACCTTCTTTCCGAAATTGCGGATTATTTCCGTCCTCTTCGTGAAGAATACCTTAAGAGTGGTCTTTTGGACCCCAAAGCATTAAGTGTTGATGCAAATACTCTTAAGTACCAGGTCCCCGGTGGTATGCTTTCAAACCTCATTTCTCAGCTTAAGCAGCAGGGCAAAGAGGACAAGTACGAAGAGGTTTTGAACGAAGTTCCAAGAGTTCGTGCCGATGCAGGTTATCCTCCTCTTGTAACTCCCACAAGCCAGATTGTTGGTACACAGGCAGTTCTTAATGTTATTACAGGTGAACGTTACAAGATGACAACAAAGGAATTCCGTGCAATGGTTCGTGGCGAATATGGTCAGACCCCTGCTCCCATTTCTGATGAATTCAGAAAAATGATTATTGGCGATGAAGAAGTTATTCACTGCAGACCTGCAGATCAGATTCCCAATGAATTGGACAAATTCAGAAGCGAAATTGCCGAATATATTGAACAGGACGAAGACGTGCTTTCATACGCACTCTTTGACCAGGTAGCAACAAAGTTCTTTAAGTACCGTCAGGGTGCTAAGTACAAGATTGACCCCAATCTTGCAAATACTGAAGAAAAAACTCATCCCATATAATAACAAAATTAAACAAAGTGCCCGATAAAATCATTATCGGGCAACTTTGTTTGTAAAGAAGGAAAGACAATGCTTAATATTAATCCTAAAATTATTGAATTAGCTAAAGAAATTGAAATAGAAACAGCCGATAAATTTAAAGAAATCGATGAAATTGCTGCATTTAATCAGGAAAAAGTGTTGAATGCCTTTATAAATAACAGAGTCAGCGACTCACACTTTAACCACTCCACAGGTTACGGCTACAACGATATCGGCAGAGAAGTTATTGACAAAATTTATGCTGATACCTTTGGCACAGAGGATGCTCTTGTGCGACATAATATTGTAAACGGCACTCATGCTTTGGCAATAGCGTTATTTGCTGTTCTGCGCCCAAATGATACACTTCTGGCAGTAACCGGCAAGCCTTATGACACGCTTGAAGAAGCTATAGGAATTTCCGGCGACGGAAAAGGCGGAAGTTTAAAGGAATTTGGAGTAAATTATCGTCAGGTTGATTTAAAGGATAATAAACCCGACTTTGAAAGAATAAAAGAAGAATTAACACAAGATGTAAAATGCTGTATTATCCAAAGAAGTAAAGGCTACGACTGGAGAGACACTCTTTCAAGCGAGGAAATAGGGGAGATAGTGCAGTTTATTAAGAAAATTAAGCCTGATACAATTTGTATGGTGGACAATTGCTACGGTGAATTTGTAGAAAAGTTTGAACCCAGCAATTTTGGTGCCGATATGATTGTAGGCTCACTCATAAAAAATGTAGGTGGCGGTTTAGCGCAAAGCGGTGGTTATATCGCAGGCACCAAAGAATGTGTTGAATTGGCGGCATACCGTCAGACAAGCCCGGGAATAGGCAAAGAATGTGGTGCAACGCTTGGTCAGAACAGGCACATTCTCCAAGGCTTTTTCATGGCTCCGCACATCGTGGCACAGGCTGTCAAAACTGCAGTATTCTGTGGTGCTATGATGGAAAAGCTCGGTTTTGAGGTTAATCCTACATCAAAAGGGAAGCGTAGCGACATAATCCAATCAATTAAATTCAATAACCCTGATAAATTGATTAAATTCTGCCAGGGTATACAAATGGCTTCACCTGTAGACAGCTTTGCAGTACCTATGCCATGGGATATGCCCGGTTACAACCACCAAGTTATTATGGCAGCAGGAACTTTTGTTTCGGGTGCAAGTATTGAAATAAGTGCCGATGCACCAATTAAAGAACCTTATGTTGGTTATCTTCAGGGCGGACTTACATATGAAAGCGGAAAAATTGCAGTTATGTATGCCGCAAGCCGATTGATAGAAGAGTAAGGGAGTAAAGGGTTTTACTTAAAAGAATTGTTTTAAACACACAATTAATTCAACAAAATAAAAATTTTGTTGAATTGGGAATAGGAGGATGTAATATGAACGTTAATAACGAATACCGCGATATTCCGGCGTTTGCACGGCGTTTTCTTGTGCATATGTCAACTATTCTCGGCAAATCTGATAAAACTGTACACGAATACTATTATGACCTTCGAACATTTTTCAGATTTTTAATGTGTTATTTTAACAAAGCTTCCTTTGATGATTTTGATACACTTAATGCTTCTGATTTTTCTATTAAAGACCTGGATAAATTAGTTACAGATGATTTGTATGAATACCTTATGTTTATCAGAAATACACGTGATAATAATCCAAATGCTTTAGCACGTAAAATTTCTTGTCTTAAATCGTTTTATAATTATATGACTACAAAATCACATCAGCTTGATAATAATATTGCTAAAGATCTCGAATCTCCCAAAATTCCCAAAAAACTTCCCAGGTATCTTACATTAGACCAATCACGAAAACTTTTGGAATCTGTTGATGGCGAATTTGCAGTTCGTGACTATGCAATTATAACATTGTTTTTAAACTGTGGTATGCGTCTTAGTGAGCTTGTTGGTATAAATATGCATGACATGCAAGAAAATAGTATATTTATACGTGGCAAGGGCAACAAAGAACGAAAAGTTTATCTTAATGAGGCTTGTATTGCCGCAATTAATGATTATCTTGCAATAAGGCCTCACGACGGGGTTATTGACCGTGACGCTCTGTTCTTAAGCAAAAGAAAAACTCGTATTTCTAACAATATGGTCTATAGAATGGTAAAAAAGAACATGGAACGAGCAGGTTTAGACCCGGATAAATATTCACCGCATAAGCTCCGTCATACTGCCGCAACATTAATGTATGTGCATGGCGATGTTGATGTAAGAGCTCTGCAAGAAATACTCGGTCACGAACAGCTCTCTACCACTCAGATTTATACACACGTTGATGAAAAACAATTGCACGAAGCAGTAAGTCGCAATCCTTTGGCAAACACAAAAAAGCAAAAAAAAGACAGCTGATGCTGTCTTTTTTTCATTTGAAAACTCCGTATTTTTGCTTAATTCTCTTTAGTTTCTTTCCTATAGGTTTATTCATAATAATCATAAAAATTACGTTTGATATTACATAACTGAGCATAACGGGAACACTTGCCACAACAAGAGAAATATACCTTTGAAATGTAAATAAAGAATCAAGATTAATTGTTGTGTAAATATCCATTACTAAAGAAAAAACCACACCTGCAATTGCTGAAAATGAATATAACAAAACCTTGTTCTTTTCAAGTAAACTCCTTTTGTTCAGAACACCTGCAATAAAACCAATCAGCCCCCACACAGCCATCTGGAAAATTGTCCATGGACCTTGACCGTATTGCATGTTTGAAAAAAGTGCGGTAAACGAGCCTGTAATAAATCCTGCATCACAGCCTAAATACATGCCTGTTATTATAACAAGTGCCGTTACAGGTTTAAAATGCGGAACAAAAATGAAAATTATCCGAGAAGCTGTGCATAATGCAGTCATTACTGCTATTATGACAATTTCTCTTGAGCTTTGTTTACTTCGCTCAAATTTGCTGAAAAAAGGTATTAAAACTATTATTGCCGAAATCATTGCAACCAGCATGTATTTTTCATTGCCTAAAAATAAGCTCGAAGTAATTGAAAGAATTATTAAACAAAATATAGCAAAAATGCTTTTATACTTACTGATATGTACCATTCCTTTTACATAGAGTTGAAATATCATCAATGGTTACTGTGTTTTCAAAAAATCCTTTTGAAACAATCGATGCAGTTGTTGTGTAAAACTTGTTTTTAGAGAAAACCTGGCGTGGTGTGCCTTCCGAAACGATTTGACCATCATACAAAAAAACACACCTGTCAGAAAATTCTGCGGAAAACTCCGCATCATGAGTAACTGCAATTATACACATTCCTTTTTCCTTCAACCGCTTTAACAGCTCCCCTACTTCCCTTTTCCCCTTTGCATCTATCCCCTTTGTTGGTTCATCAAGGCAAAGAATTTCAGGGTTTGTAAGCAGGATTTTTGCAAGAGCTGCCTTTTGTGCCTCTCCTCCGCTTAAATCAAAGGGATTTCTGTTTAATAGATGAGTAATTTTAAGCTCATCTGCAATTTCCATATAATCATTTGAAACAAGGCTTAAATCATCTTTCAATACATCTTTTGTGAAAACTGTTTTGACATTCTGCGGCAAAAGCACTATTTTTGATGTATAATTATGCACTTTCCCCGAATATGGCTTCAAAATATTGTTTATAACCCCCATAAAGGAAGTTTTTCCTGCACCATTTCCACCAAGAACAACAGCAATTTCGCCTTTATATGCAGTAAAATTCAATTTTTTCAACACATCGGAATCGTTTTTGCCATAACGGAAATAAATATCCTTGGCTCGCAAGGCTTTTTCACCAAATTGAACGCTTTCTTCAATGGAGTTTATATCATTCTTGTAGTTTTTTCTCAAAAAGCTTCTGCAATCACTAACTGATGCAGGCACATCATTTAAGGATATACCCAGCGCCTTCAGCAACCTTACGGCAAAGGGATATTCAACAGCATCGGTATCGAGATTATTAAATACTTCTAAACCTTTTCCTTGGGCAATCAACTTTCCATTTTCCATAACACAAATTTTTGTGGCAAAATTAATTAATTCTTCAGATTTATGCTCGGAAATGATAATTGTAATCCCCATTTCACTATTAAGCCTTTTTATCATATCAATAAAATTTCTTGCAGCAATTGGGTCAAGCTGACTTACCGGTTCATCCAAAAGTAAAATATCCACATCGGATGCCATCACAGACGCAAGAGTTACAAGCTGCTTTTCACCACCTGAAAGTTGGGTGGTTTTTTTGTGAAAAAGGTGTGTAATGTCAAAAAACTCAGCAGTTTCGGCAACCTTTTGTCTTATTTCATACTTAGGTAACCCCTCGTTTTCAAGAGCGAAGGCAATATTGTGCCAAACAGTATCGGAAACAATCTGTGTTTCCACATCCTGTGTTACAATACCGGTTTTTATGCCTCTTTTAATAACTATTTCTCCATTTTTTTCACCAAAAGGAGAAATAGCTTCGTTCAAAAGTTTTATTAAAGTTGTTTTTCCGCTGCCGGAAGAGCCTGTTAACAAGATAAAATCTCCTTGATTAACGCTTAAAGAAAAGTTGTCTAACGCATAGCTTTCCTGCCCGGGATATTTAAAACTTAAATTTTCGATATTAAGTATTTCCACTTTATCCCCTCCTTAAGCTCGTTCAGACAAGGCAAAAACGATAGAATTGCAACAGACAAATATAACAAATATCCATTATTCTCAAATTTAATTGACGGATAATAGAAAAATTTACCCTGAGAATTTAAAAGACAAACTATAATAATTGCATCTAAAGCACATACCAAATGAGAAAACAACACATCGTGCTTTGAGTATAAAACATCACTATAGTCGGAGTGCTTTGCGTTTTCAAAGCCACGGGACCGCATAACATCTGCGGTGTCTATGGCGTTTTCTATTGATAATGAAATCAGCGACGAAAAAGAATTTGTCGCAAGGTTAAGCTTTCCTTTAATAGTTTTTGTATCAAATACTCCTAAAGCTTTTTGTGTGTTCATTATAGTTTTAGCATTTTCGGTTACAAGTGGAATGAACCTTAATATCATAATAAAAACAACGCTTAATTTAGGTGATAGTTTTCCAAGTATGTATGTGAGCTTGTCCTCGGTGAAAACATAGGAAAAAAGCTTAAACCAGAACACAACGCCAACAATTAAAAGTGCTGTAGCAAAGCCATAAAAGAGCGCTTCAAAGGTTATACGTTGGTCAAACAAATAGAAAAGCACAGTTTCTCCGTTGTGAGAAAATATGGGATTAGACAAAGTTATAATGAAAAACAAGGGTAAATACAACTTAATTCCAAGCTTTTTTGTAAAAACCCCCACCGTTATAATACCTCCCAAAAACAAAACCAGAAGTACTACCGGATTCATTGTAATCAGCGATAAAATAACAATTGATGCAAAGAATATTAATAATGTGATCGGATGAAAATCCTTAAATTGCATTATTATCCCCCATTTTTGTAACTTTCACCAATATCTTTTCCCAAATTACAGGTGTACACCCATTCTATTACATCTCCATCATGAAGAACATATTCACTGCAGCCTTTGGCAGCAAATTGCCCATTTACAGTGTACATCCAACCCGACAATTCTCCGCAGGAAAATTCATAAACATAATTAATTCCTTCAACATAGCAGTCATGAAGAGATTGTGTGTATTCAAGTTGTATATTATTCTCTTTTGCCACAGCTTTAAGAGCATCCAACACACTTGAGCCTTTAGATACATTAATTATAGTTTTTTGCAAAATTGAACCATTTTCAGGTATGTATTCAGTGTTTTTAAGTGCTTCATCAAGCTTTAAATAGTTTTCAAAAACTGTAGCACAATTAATAGATACCGATACACTGATAAGCTCCGCGTCCTTTTGATTACAACCAGAAATAATAACAATTAATACTAAAAATAATACTAATACTTTCCTCATATTCGTCTCCTGATTATTATAACAGAAAATATTACAATTGCAACAAAAATCCCCGGAATTGTCCACATATTGAATAATGGTTTGTTGTTTGTTCCAACTTCGTTAATCTCGGTCGTTGGTGCTTCTGTTGGTATGTTTTCTTCAATAGTTTCAACAATATTATCGGTAGTTGCTGAAACTTCAACTGTGGGCTCAACAGACAATTTGACTTCTGTATATTCATTTATGGGCTCATTAAATAATTCAACTTCTGTCTGGGACACAGCAAAAAACTCGGTAGGTATTTCAATTTCCATCTGAACCGTTTCAAGCTTTAAAAAAGTCTCTTCCTCTGTTGCAGGCTCGGTTTCGCTTTCAACGTTTTTCGCCATAGCATTTGCTGAATACACAGGCCCGTTCTTATCAATGGCCGACAACGCACAAACAGCTTGATATGTTGCCATTACGTCAGTTTCTCCACCTGCAACATGTGAAAACCCATCAGCTGTTTTAAATTGCAATAAGGCGTTGTGTAAATCTATAAATTCACCATAAAACCTATTTTGAAAAGCTTTCAAGGCAATTATAACCTGTGCTGTACTTTCGGCGTTAGGCACCCCTTTTTCCGAAAAAGTACCATCTTTGTTCTGAGTGCTTTGCAAGTAATTCATGGCACGCACAACTGTATTGTTGACATTAACATCATCCATATAAAAGGATAAAGCGTAAAGAACCATGGCTGTGATGTCACAGCTCGACTCATCATCAGAAAGAGAAAAGCCGCCATCTTCATTCTGTTTTGAAAGTATTTCCCTAAGAATTGCGTCCTCTGTATTAATACCATTTCTGACTTTTTCAAAATTGCCTGAATTTAATGCAATTAACGCCCATATGTAACCATTTAGACCTTGTTTTCCAAGGTTTTCTCTGAAATACACACCGTCATTTAAAAGATTAATCCCAAAGAAGTTTGTTGCATCGTAACCAAGAAGGTTTAGTGCAATTATTAAGCGGTGCCATTCGGTGGATTTGTTTGCACTGAGCTTGCTTTTAGTTAAATACTTGCTTTGTACATATTCATTCAATCCTGTTATATATACGTCCTCATCAAAATCAACTCCCGAAACAGTCAGTGCAATTGCAGACCAATCTGAATGTGTACTTCCGGGCGAAGACATAAGAACATTTTCTAAAACAGATTCATTTCCCAAAACCACCGTAGAATTTGAAAGGATACTAAAAACCAATAAAACTATAGCAATCTTTTTCATAATAACAAATCTTCCCCATAATTAAGCGTAAATATAAGTTCAATTTTGTCCCCGGGTTTAGGAATATAATCACACATACCAACAGATGGCAATTCATCATTCACTGTGAATACCCATCCTGATGTATCCGTAAAGTCAAATTCCCCAAGGGTTCCTTCAATACTTACGCTGTCAGTATATTCAATATTGTTTTCAGATAAATATGCTTTTGCTTCATCGGAAATAAAGGCGTTGGAAGTGTCGATTTCTTCAACTGCTGAAAGATAAAACCATTCTTCTGTTGTCCCTGAATAAATGGGAACAAAACCGCTTTCTTCGAGAATACTTATAAAAATTTCAGCACAGTTTTGTCCAACAAAGACAACCTCTGTTAAAGGGACTATTTCTTCTATTGAAACATTCGGTGCTTCTACAGCACAGTAAATATAGTCTTCAATTGGTTCATCATAGTCGTTGATATACTCACTGTCTGTAATTTCATACTGCTGAACAATACCTTCAGTAACGCTTGTTAAAGCAATTATGGCAGCGGTTAAAACAGTAAAAATCTTCATTTACTTCACCTCCGTAATCGGAACAAGGCCCTCGTTCCAGACAAACACTTTAATGTTGCCATCCATACCTGAAATGTCCACATTTTCAACATAACAGCCATTATCCTTTTCTATTTTCCTTACAATCGTATCTGTTACCATGGAATCATTATAATTAGCAATTATTACATATGCATCACATTTAAGATTTGCATTGATTTTCACAAAAACTTCAGATTGTTCAACAGAAATACCTGCTACATTAATTTCCAGCCATGGTGCAATTAAGGGGGAGCCACCCTCCCTTTCCGATGCTGAAATTACATATTTTCCCGGCATATCAAAAGATAATGTAACAACTCCCTGATCATCAGTAGTCTCGATTGTTTCCATTTCACCCGTTTTGGGGTCAACAACAGTAATATCCGCATTTGAAATATTCATCATCATATTCTCAAGCTTCGAATCTTCGTAACAGCTGTACCAACCAAAAGGATAACCCTTAAGAGTAAGTGTAAATTCTTCGCTTTTATTAACATCTATATTTTCACAAGCTTTACCCTGATTTTCAAAATGAACATAGTTGTCTAATGCCCAGTCGTCACGGTAAAAGAAAAACTCAACCTTGTCCCCTTCTTTAACAGGAGATTGATTTAAAGAATAACCCGTATAGCCGTAATCAGTCAAAACATCGTCGTGAGGAGCCTTGCCGTTTACAGCAAAGCCAAAGTTATATGTATCAATACAAAGAACTCTTGATAAATAGCCCTCTTGAGAAACAGAAAGATAATCATTACAGGTTTCTTGCGTAAAATCTTCACCGAATGTATCTTCATGAATTTTTACAAGCACGTCAAGAGCAGATGCAGAATCTGTTACAGTGTCTGTATAACCATAGCTTTCAGCCTTATCGGCAAACACTTTCACATCAGTTAAAGGAACAATAAATCCATCCTCAATTAAAGCAGTACGGACTTTTGTTCTGCTGTCTTTTAACGCAAAAAGATACCCTGAGTCATTTTTGTAATATAAAGTACCATTTTCATCAGCAATTATGTCTGAAATACAATATTGTGAGTATCCGTCAGCATTATAAATTTCATCGACTATACAATCGTCAACACTATCAGCATCAGGTTTGATTTTAATAAGTATAATGCCACCCGGTGTTGAGTTGTATGTGGTGTAAAGATAAATATATCCTTCATCAGCAATGTGAGTTGTCGATAACAGCACAGTGCATTGGGGATATGCTTTTACAGGAACTGAAAAAAGTTTTGTAAGGCTGTTTGCATCAAACACAGAAATTGTTTTGTTTGCCGTTCCTATATAAATTCTTCCATTGTAAATTACAGGCGTAGATGTGGATGCTGCGCCAATTTCACCGTATTTAACATCGGACAGTATATTTTTGTCTAATTTAGCTGAAACAAGGTAACCACCTTTTGTTGTAGCGTAAATTCTGCCTTCGTAATATGTAACAGTTGAACGGATGTCACCTTTGTTTTCAACATCAATGCTGCTTATAATTTCACCGCTTGTTTTATCGCAGGAATAAATATGAGCAATTTTATCTGTGCCATCATCCGTTGCAAAAATAACAGAATCGTCGGTAGTGTATGCACCAACCCAGTACAAGCCGCCATCTATATTTTTACGCCATTTAACCTCTCCTGTTTCACTGTCTAATGCAACAAATGCCGCTTCTTTCTTTTCCCCGTTCCAGAATCCGGTAAACACCAAGTTTTCGGAGTATGTAACAGGCGACATTCCTTTTCCTCCCGAAATATCTTCAAACACCCATTCTGATTCAAATGTTTCAGCATTAAAAGCCTGAACTGTTCCATTTGACAAATTCATGAAAATTTTACCATTAGCAAAAGTCGGTGCAACATAGCCATAGCTTTGCTGCTCTGCCATTGAAATTTTTGTAATTATACTTCCGTCTTCAACATTAACTGCAAAAAGCTCGTCACCTGACATGATAACAATTTTATCTTCAACAATCACAGGTACTCCGGCAGGTTTTTGCCAGCCTTCGCCAATTTTTGTTGCCCATTTAAGGGTTAAGGTGTCGCCGGTGTCAGTATCTGTAACCGTACCAAAAACTGTTATACTGCTTGTAATAACCAGTATAAAAACCAAAATTACTGTAAAAAAATTTGAGTATGCCTTCATTCTAATAACCTCCGTTTGTTTTTTTACAGAATAATGGCATACTCAAACAAGGCTTCTTACGAAACCTTAAAAGCGTACAATCCAGTATCCTGTGGATTTATAGTACAAAGAAGTGGCAGGTCTTCCGACTCAGTTTCAACGCTTTCCTCGTCTTCCCGGTTACCCAGTGACATTTTAAGAAAAGCTCCGCATCACGGCAGCAAGGTCTGTCTGGGATTTTCACCCAGTTCCCTATTATGCGTATCTGCAAAATGCAATACGCCACCTACATCTTTATATTATTCAATTTTAATTATTCAAAACTCATCTGCGAAAAATCACATATGTAAATCCAGCTTATTAAATCTCCTTCGGAAACAGTATAATCTGTCATAATAGCTTCGTTATTGACTTCATATACCCATCCGCTCATTTCACCGCAGGATTTTTCATAAATGTAATTAATTCCCTTAGCGTAGCCCGAATCTGCATCAATCTGAATGTCATATTCTTTAGCTACTTTCTTTAAAACATCAAGGGCGCTGTCGCCTTCATTAGCCTCAACTTCAACAGTTTTAAGTATAAGACCATCTTTGGGCACATACTTTTCATCACGAAGGCTTTCGTCAAGCATTTCGTAATTTGAAAGAATGTCGCTACAGTCAATCTCAACTTTAACGTTTACCACATCTTTCTTTGCACAGCCTGCAGTTACAAGCAATACTAAAATGAGTAAAAGTGTTTTGATTAAACTTTTCATTAATCAATTTCACCTCGTCTACGTAACAAATAATAATTCAGCTCACCACCTACCAGCAAGAATACAATGCAAAAATAAATCCAAAGCATCATGATGATAAGCGCTGTAAGACTACCATAAAGATATGACTTGTTTGAAAAATTGTCAATATAAATTGAAAATAAATATGAAAAAATTATCCAACCTGATGAAGACAACACCGCTCCGGGGATTTGTTTTACAAAGCGAAGCTTACGTCCTGTTGCAAATGTATAGATACAGGTAAACACAAAGGACAATACAAGCATTGAAATCAAAAGCTTTGCCGAAAGTACTTTGCTTACAATGATAATTGCTATCGGAAAAAATTTATTTATAATTTCTCCTGCAACATTTCCGAAAACCATTAAAATCAATGATACCAGTATTGCAATCACAACCATTATTGTGAAAAACACACCTTGCAAATTAAGCTTGATAAAATTCCTCTTTTCCTTAACTTTGTAAACACAGTCAAGCCCCTTTTCCAACGCAACTACGCTTCGGGAGGCTGTCCACAACAGCATGAGTGCAGGTACAGAAATTACCGACACCGAATCTGCGGCAAGAACTTCCGAAATTATATAATGCACAAAGCTAAGTACACTTTTGGGGACGTTTCTTCCGAATAAATTAATTATTTCATCGGCAGTAAAGGTTATAAACCTACCTGTCAACATCAGAATTAAAATCAGAAACGGAACCGCAGAAATCACAATATAGAAGGAAGCATACGCGCTATACACGGTTATATTATCATCACCTGCTGTTTTAAATATTGATTTAGAAACATTATACAGCTTCTTTATCATATTATCATTCCTTATTTTTGAATGAAATAATACCAGTTGCCTCTAATTGCAGTAAGCTCTTTGTTCTTTGCGATTTTTTCAGGCGCATAAACAATTCCAAATTCTTTTCCTTCATCGGTTTTTCCAAACACAAATGAAACTGTATCCTCCGCATTTGGATTGTATTTTACAGAAAATGCAACAAACTGTTCGGACAACTCGCCTATAAGTTCTATAGCATTGTCGGAAAGCTTAATGAAGCTACCCAACTTATAATCGCGGATTTCAAGACCATTACCAACTTTGTTGATATAAGCACCATTATTGCAGTTTTTGTTGAGATATGTTACCACCGCCGAAAGTATGCTTTCGTGAGACAGTAAGAAATCCCCTGCTGTTTTTTCAGAAAAATCACCGGTGAAGCCATTTTCAGGGCGAGAAATCGAGTCAAAGTCAATATCATCGCTTTCCACAATATCATTGTGCTTAATTTCAGCGTCAGGACTGTACATCCATTTAATTGTTTTAATAACAAGCGCTGCAGCTTCTGCAACAGTTATGCTGTCGGTAGGATTAAGATACCCGTTAAAGCCCGCAATAATACCTGTTGAGCACATTGTGTCAACATAGTCTTTTGCCCAGAAAGAAACATTATCACTATCCTTAAAGCTGATAGAAACATCGCCCTTTTCAGCATTTGAAATTCTTGCAAGAATGATTATAGCCTCTTCTCTGCTTATAAGGTCCTCGGCATGAACCTGACCTTTTTCATCGCCTGTCATGTAGCCTATTTGCTGGGCAGTAATACAGTCTTCATAAAAATCACTATTTTCATCCAAATCAGAAAATTTAGACTTCCCCGAAACGGAAAAACCTAACAATCTGTTAATTAATGCTGCAAAATCGCCTCGCGAAATGTGGCTGTCAGCTTCAATTGGCTTTCCTGAAGGAGATTGTCCAAAGGAATTGACCGTGTCACAGAACATTTTACCCCAGTAAGAATCGTCATAGCCTGCAATAAATTCGCCGTAATTTACAAGCTTAAGCTCAGTTTTTTCACTTTTAAGTAAAACTTCGCCATCTGTATCAATTGCAAAAAACTCAATTGAAGGCTTTTCACATGATAAAAGTTCTTCTGTAATATCAATAGTTGCTGAAAACTCAAACTGAGCAGTACCCGCTTTATTCTCACGAACAAGATTAGCCGTTGTATTATCTTCAAAAACAACTTCGCCATCTTTATCTGACACAACCATTCTGATTTCTGTAACCATATTATTAAATTCGTATGTAGCACCAGAAAGGGATGCTTTGTAATTTACAGGAGAATACACGCCATAAAATGTTCCACTATCCCCCACGGTAAGATTTACGCCATCAGAAAGATTAAAATCAATAAAGCGAACCTCGCCATCTTTATTTGTGTTTTCAACACGAGAAAGAGCAATAAATTGATTATATTTGCTTTCAACAACTTTCCCTTTCTTTTCAAGGTTAGCATCCGCAAATCTAAAAGGAACAGCTTCTTCACCTATGTCATAATACAAATAATTAACCTTGTTAGGGACACTCTTACTGAAAATGCTTCCAAGCTTTACATTATCAGAAGCTCTTGAAGTATCAAGATAGTTAAGGAGTATGTAAACATCCTTATCCCCCGAAAGTTCAACCTTTATGTTATCTGCAAACCTCTGATTAACAGAGTATGAAAAGTCCTTTGTAACATTATTTAAAAAGCTCGAAGGATTCCAGTAGCCTACAATAGAATTGGGTAAAACAAGGTCGTTTTCTTTGGTATATTCAGCCAAATTAACGTTGTCTGTTGCAATCAGACGTTTATTGTTGTTTCCAATGTTAATAGTTTTAACAGTTTTAAAAACCTCTTCACCATACAAATCAAGGGCAGTTACTATAAGCTCATATTCACCACTTATTAAATCTGGAAGAGATTTTTCGTATTTATCAACCAAATTAAGGTCAAAATCCTTTGTGGCACCGCCAAAAATAATTGCCGCAAAATAGTCTTCTTTAACAACAATTTTGTTATAAGCTAAACGAATTGAATCACGGTCATTGCCGTCATACAAAATATCGGGGGGCGTTAATGTGTTTAACAAAACATTCTTTGCATCGTTTACTGCAGTGCCATTTTCATAGTCCAAAAGAAAATATGAGCCCGGTGTTACACCATCAGGTCCTACATTACTTTCAAGAAGCCTCACAGCCTCTCCCATTGAGTTGTTGAGTCTTATTCTTAGGTTTAAAGGCTGCTCCTTTGCGGTTGCTCCATTTCGATCAATTTTTCCGATTACGTAAAAATCTCTCAACGGCATAATTTCAGTTTCTGTTGGTGCAACAACTGTAACTTCCGCAGCACTCGCACTGATGAAAAGCAACGAAAGAACTATAATTGACACCGTAAACAATAAAAGAACTTTTTTCATAGTGGTATTTTCCTTTCAATCTTTAGTGCAGAAGCGCCTTTGCACTTCTGCACTATGACAAGATGAATTATTTAAGTTTATAAGCAATATCGTTATAGAAGAGCTCCTTCTGCAAGGAGTTAACATCAGTATTTTTGTCAATAACAACAAATTCAATATCGCACATTTTTGCAAAGTCTCGAAGTTCGTCAACAGTAAGAGCTGTGGAAAGACAGGTGTGATGTGCACCGCCTGCATAAATCCAGCATTCAGCACTTGTAGCAAGGTCAGGATGGGGTCTCCAAAGAACACTTGCAACAGGAAGCTTGGGCATTTTGTGAGTATTCTCAACAACATCCATTGTGCAAACGATCATTCTGAAACGATTGCCCATGTCAATAATAGTTGCTGCAATACCGTCACCGGGCTTTGAGTCAAACACCAATCTTGCAGGAGGATTCTTACCGCCTATACCCAAAGGATGAACTTCAATCTTGGGTTTGTTTGCAGCAATGGAAGGACAAACCTCAAGCATGTGAGCACCAAGCGCCATTTCGTTATTCTCCTCAAGGTGATATGTATAATCTTCCATGAAGAGAGTTGCGCCTTCTTTGCCCTGAGCCATGTACTTCATAATAGCAGTAAGGGCAGAAGTTTTCCAGTCGCCTTCGCCACCAAAGCCGTAACCATCATAATGAAGATCCTGTACTGCAAGACCGGGAAGCTGTTCAAGGTTATGTAAGTCTTCGAAGGTTGTTGTAAACGCCTTGTAACCACCTCTATCAAGGAACTTCTTTATACCAACCTCGTAAAGAGCCTGTTCACGAACAGATTTAACATCATCTGTATTCATTTCATAGCGCTCGTTATAAATTGCCATCTGAGCGTCAACTTCTTCATCAGTTACATCTTTAATAACGTCTGTAAGGTCGCCTACGCCGTAGCCGTTAACCTGCCAGCCAAATTTGATTTCAGCTTCGACCTTGTCACCTTCAGTAACTGCAACGTAGCGCATGTTGTCACCAAAACGTGCAACCTTAAGGCTTTTTGAGAAAGCATAGCCTGCTGCAGCTCTCGCCCATGCTTCAATGTCGCTTACAACCTTGGCATTTGTCCAATGACCTGCTACAACCTTTCTTTGAATTCCCATTCTTGTTGCGATAAAGCCGTGTTCACGGTCGCCGTGAGCAGACTGGTTAAGGTTCATGAAATCCATGTCAATGGAATCCCAGGGAATTTCACGATTGTACTGAGTGTGAAGGTGTAAAAGAGGTTTTTGAAGCATGTTGAAGCCTGTTATCCACATTTTTGAAGGAGAGAAAACATGCATCCATGTAATTACACCAATACAATCATTGTCAGCATTTGCCGCCTTGAAAACAGCAGAAATTTCATCAGGAAGAGTTACAAGTCCTTTGGAAACAACGCTTACGGGAAGTTTTTCATCAAGATGCTTTGCAATTTCCTCCGCATGAGAATTCATTTCGGCAAAAGCATCTGTACCGTAAAGATGCTGACCGCCTGTTATAAACCAAACTTTTTTGTTTTTCATAGCAAACATTCCTTTCGTAATTTATTGAAATAATTATATCACAGCATTTCATTTTTAGCAATAATTATGTTGAATATTGAAAAAATAAAAATATGGAAAGTGCGACGGAAAACATAACAGCAACAAACCCTACCCTGTTCCCGGATTTTAGTTCGTATAAAGCATAGGAAAAAACGTGTATCGAAACAAAAACCGTAGCCAAACACAAAAGAAAAGTCATTTAGTTCACCACCTGTGATAATTCCCCATAGGTTCTCATAGTTACCTCTACATCTACATTAAACAAAGCTTTTGAAAATCTTTCAGCCCAGTTATAATCTTTCCATTTTTCTACTGTTAAAAAATTACTTTTTGCTACTTCAGAAAACCCGCATATATCGCAGTTTATATCCCTTGATATTTTTAGTAAAAAGGCATTAATCACATTTTCAATTTTCACCTCAAGGTATTCCTCAAAATCTGAAGTGTTTTTGATACAATCTGCATATTGACCAACCTGCACAAAATCGCCTTCAAGATTAATTTTCACGTCAATGACAGGTGTATTTGCGCAAGAAATGTCAATTTTCGTGTTTTTTTTGCGAGATAAATAACAAGTAACCATAGAGCTTGGGCTTTCAGGATTGGAAACCGTTACATAAGATGACGGAAACCCATTGGTGATCATTTGCAAAGCAATTGTTTCAACCCTTCCTAAAACACAATTAAACTGCCCGTTTTTTAATACTGCAACCGATTGAATTTCCGCAGGATTGTCGCTTTTTGAAATGGTTTCTCCTGCAATTGTGTTAATAGCGAAATCATCAGTGTATGACGCAAAATGTCCTGTAATTTTCTTATCCTTCTCGCTTTCTTCTCTCGGTTCGTCCGAAGGATTTTCCGTAGGTTCTTCGTTTTCCGACAAATATTGAATGTTGTTTAATGAGCAATAAGGCAAAACCGATGCTTTCCCTTCTCCGAGAAGTCTGAAATAAGAATCGTATAAATATAAGTCCCCTTTATTTCCTGCTGATAATTTACTGAAAATCATTTGAAAATACTTTTCTAAATGATAAGTCTGTACAGGGTTTATTTTTTCAAGGAATTCCATGGACGACTTGTCTGTTATACAAACATAGGTATTAGGACGAAAATGGTTTGAGCGCACAAGCATATAAATATAGTCACTTATACCTTCACGGGCAAGCTCTTCCGAAAAAATAAGAGTTTGAGTGTGCGTAAGCTCAATTGTCTTACTTTTAAAATTGTTAATCTGTTCAATTGCTGAATATATTGATGGCGCTTCAATCACTATTGTTTCGTCCTCTTCAGCACCGCCTTTCTTTGAATTATCCTTTGCAGGAGATGTAAACACGAATGTGAAACGGTAGTTATAAATCTCGCCTTTATCGAATCCTATTGCCGTAACAAAGGATTTTTCATCAACCTCGGTAACGTTAGTGCAACCTGAAAAAAGTACAACCGCAATTAACAGCATTGAAATCAATTTCAACTGTCTTTAACCACCTTTCCTCTGATAGATGCAATAACAAGAACAATTAAAGGTATTATGGGATACGAAATATAGTTGTACGTCATAAGAAAGTCGTAAATCCGTTCAACGTTTGTTTCTGACCCAGGGATTAACGCGAAAAAATACACTATAACAGTAAAAAGAAAAACAATTGGCTTGTTATCACTCAAATTAAAGCTTTTTTTGAAAGTATATGAAGAGAGCCATAACCCCACTCCAACGTATAAGAACATGCTTCCGCACCATATAAATATGTTTAAAGGTTCTATTCGCTGGAAAAACGCCCCTGCTTTCAACATTCTCGTCATTTGATACAAAGGTACAGAAAATGTACCCGCAGCTTCATAAGGCACAGCCAATTGATATAGTAAAGTTATTCCGCTTAACAAAACAATAGAAATCGCAATAGCTGTAAAGCCAATCTGCTTTACAGCTGATTTTTTCCTTAAAAGAGGGGTTAAAAGAAAAATAGTACCAATTTCAAAATATGAAGAGTTTTTGAGTAGTGCATTCTTTACAATTTTATCGAATCCTACTCCCAGAACGGGTTTGATATTTAAAACCGATAGTCTTGAAAAATTAACAAAAAGTATAACCATTACCGACACTATAATCAAAGGAAGTATTAGTCCTGCAATACTTATTTGATTTTTTATTCCGTAACAAGCCGCAACGACACCGCCAGCAGCAATAAAGATGCCTACTGCCTCGTAGGAAATGCCCCTTAAAACAGTATTTCTGACCAGTTCTTCAAAGCATCTGAATACAGCGGTTGTATTTAAAAGCAGTACTAATGTGTAAAAAACACCAAATACTCTACCGCCCGCTTTACCAAAGGCAATTTCAGAAATTTGAAAAATGTCAGCGTTTTTAAAATTCAAAAATAGTTTGATTACAAGAGCGGTTATAAAAATTTCAAAAACACCGCTTAACAAAACCTCAATCCAACCTCCACTTTTGGAGTGCTGAACGTAAAGCACAGGTGCAGAAATCAGAATTTTTGTTAATACTAACGACACAATTAATGTAATAATTGAATAATTACCAACAGTATTTTTTTGCATAATACTCTCCGTCACTTTTTCCATTTGCGAGAAATTTCAGATTCTTTATCTTTTCGTTTGGGGTTAAGATAATCATCCCGATGCTCTCTTTTCCATATTGGTTTAATGAACAAACCCTTCAGCTTCCCGCCATTCATTTTTGGAGCATAAGGCGACAACATAGGAACTCCAACAGAATAGGTGCTTACTGTAATAAATCCTTGTATGAACAAACCTGCCGAAACACCAAGCAATCCTGCAAAAGAGCCAAGAACAATGTATACAAACTTCATAACTCTTGCTCCGAGCGCAAGATAATAGTTAGGTATTGTAAACGACCCTATTGCCGAAAGTGAAACAATAATTATTACAACAGGACTTACAATACTCGCTTCAACAGCAGCCTGGCCTAATATCAAAGCGCCCACAATGCTCAAGGTTGACCCTGATGGTGTTGGAACACGTATACTGGCTTCACGGATTATTTCCAATGAAATTTCCATCAAAAGAAGCTCTATTACTCCGGGAAACGGCACTGCCTCTTTGGAAGCAATAATAGCAATCAGAAGGTTTGTTGGTATCAATTCATTATGAAAATTCATAATTGCTATATAAAAACCCGGGAGAAGCGTTGAAAACAAGAATGCTACAGTCTTTATTATTCGCATCATGTTTGCATAAGGTGTTCTGAGGTAAGTATCTTCAATGGATTCTGTGAGCTCGTATATTGTTGTTGGCATTAAAAGTGCATAGGGCGAACCGTCAATTAAAACCGCTACCTTTCCATCTAAAATTGCTTTTGCAGTTCTATCGGGGCGCTCTGTTGAAAGAAATTGTGGTATTGCTGAATAGGATTTTTCTTCCATAAACATTTCCAGTTCAGCGCTTGACATGATGTAATCAATATCAAGGTTTTCTACCCTGTTTTTAACTTCATTTACCAGCTTATCATCTGCAATGTTTTTCATATACATAACAGAGCAAGGTGTTTGACTGATTTTTCCAACTGTTGTTTCCTCAATAACAAGGCTTCGGTTTCTAATAAGCCTTCTGACCATAGCTGTATTGGAACGCAATTGTTCATTAAATGCGTCGTTAGGTCCTCGTATAACCTTTTCGCTTGTAGGTTCGCTAATTGCTTTGGCGTTCCAGCCTTTTATATCAACCAGGGCAGCCTTCTCCATGCCGTTAACTAAAATAACCGCACTGCCAAAATTAAGCCCGTAGGAAAGTTTTCCTAACAGGTTTTCTTTTATAACTTCAGATTGAGGCAGTAAAATATCGCATATTTCATCTGGTTTTTCAATTTTTAATTCTCTTGAGTAAATCATTAACGGTCTTAAAATAAAATCGTTTAATAAAGCTTTGTTAATTAATCCATCTATATAAAAAACACAAGCATCCTTGGCTTTCCCGTTAAAAAGCACCGTAAACTCCCGTATTTTCACATCGTTACTCTTTCCTAAGCCAAACTCAACAGACAACATGTTTTTATCAACTAAATAATAACCTGAAAGCTTTCTTCCACCTTCGTTATGCTGGAAATCTTCAGTATTACTTTCAAATTCATTTTCGCCAAGTATAAATTGATTGTTATTGTTTGGTTTATAAAAAATGGGAATTTTCACACCTACACCGCCTAATATCATATAGTGTTATATTTTCCCTGACAGAGTTTTTTATACAAAAAAAGGACAAAACCTTAATAGTTTTGTCCTTTTTTAACTTATTGGTAAATAACGTTCACATTCGGTGAATTTCTGAAAGCGTTTGTACTTATGGTTGTGAGTGCACCATTTTTCATTGATACGCTTTTAAGATTGATACAAGAAGCAAATGTGTCTTCATTAATTTTTATCAGGCTTTCCGGCAGCTGTATTGCCTCAAGCTTTTCGCAACCCGCAAATGCAGATGCTGCAATATTTGATAATTTCACTCCAAAGCTAAGCTTTGTAATGCTTTTGCAATTGGCGAATGCTGCAAATCCGATTGTAGTAACTTCATCTTTAAATGCAACTTCTGAAAGGCTTTCGCAATTCATAAAGGAAAATTCAGCAATTTTACTGAGTTTGTCAGGCATATTAATTTTGCTCAGCTTTCCGCAGTAAGAAAAAGAATTAACACCAATCTCATTTACGCTTGACGGAAGGATAACTTCTACAAGGTTTATACATCTGTAAAATGCATAATTCCCGATTTTGTTAACACCTTCGCCTATAACAACCTTTACAAGCTTTTCGTTTTTATAAAAAGCATTGTTTGGAATTTCATTTATTGCAACTCCGTTTACAACGGAGGGTATCTCAGCCACACCATTTTCATTTATAAACTGTGTAAAATCTATTGGTTCGATTGATTCGTGTGCGTAACAAAGAACCTGTGTCAAGCACAATACTACAACCAATGATAAAAGCGTCTTAATTTTCATCGTTATTCTCCTTCTCGATTATAAAATAGAACTCTACTCCCTCGGGATGATTTATAACACCACATTTCCCCTTATGAAGCTCAATAATTGACCTAACAACAGCCAGACCAAGCCCTGAGCCTCCATATTGCCTTGAATGGGATTTATCCACCTTGTAAAAACGCTCCCAGATACGTTCAAGATCACCCTCGGAAATGTTTGCGCCACTGTTGTAAACGCTGAATTTCACCCGGTTGCAGGATTCAATTACGCTGATTTTGATTGCTTTCTTATCGTCAACATGATTGATTGCATTAGAAATATAGTTTGTTACCGCCTGATGTATGCGCCAATAATCACCGGAAATACTACATTCGTCAAGTATAACTTCCATTTTGATACCTTTGGATTTTATAAGTACTTCAAAGGAATTTAACACGTCCTCCACAAGTGCATTCACAGATATCAATTCCTTTTCAAAAACGTCTTCTGTTGAATCGAGCTCCATAAGATCGAGCATTTGTCGTATTATGTGATTAATCTTTTCAGTTTCTTCAATTATTACATCTGTGTACATATTTTTCATTGCTTCATTAGACGCAATGTTGTCCCTCAAGCCTTCAGCATAGCCTGATATTAAGGCAACGGGAGTTTTAAGTTCGTGAGATGCATTGGCAATAAATTCCTTGCGCATGTCATCTATATGACTTTTGATTTCATTGTCAAGTCTTAACTCCTCATTCTTTTCACAAAGCTCGTCAATAGTTTCTTTAAGTTTGTCACTCAAAGCATTAATGCTTTGACCAAGGCTTCCGATTTCATCCTTTCTCTCCCCTGTGTATTTTAAGGAGAAATCCAGGTTTTTCATTGAAAGCGCAATGTCGGATAATTCCTTCACCGGTTTCGCAATGCTTCTGGATGTAATGAAAACAATGCTGATGCCTATCAAAAGCATTATTGTTCCTACCAACAGAAGAAGACTGTTTGAAACGCCCACAGCCTCGTCAACAGAAGCAACGGGCATTTGTATTAATACCTTATATCCGCGAGGTAATTGACCTCTTAAAAAGAAGTTCTCTTCTTCGGCGTTTGACGCATAGTTCTTCTCGGAAAAAATCTCATAATCAGAGTTTTTGAAAATTAAATTATCTTCTTTAATCTCCGAATAGAGAATGAAATGTTCAAATCTGCCAAAATACTTCCAATGCATGTCATTCTTACGGTCAGGTGACTGTAAATCAGATTTTTTATTAGGTCTTGGAGATTGATTTTCCTTGTTTTTAGAGTATTCGTCAATTAATGGAAATGAGTCAATTACAAGATTATCGTCACTATCCCATATGAAAACCCTGAGATTCTCTTTGGACAAAATGCTTTTCACAGTTTCGGTAATAGTTGAAAAATCTTTTTCCTGCTGATACTGGTCCCACAAAACAGAATATAAATCCTCCATGGAATTAATTTTTTTGTTTCGGTAAACCTTTGACAACAGCAAGGCGTTGAAAAACATGTTCAAAAACACTACCGATATCAGAATTGTTGAAAATACCATAATAAGCTTGTGAGACAAAGAGCATTTCTTCATTTTATCACCTCAAACTTATATCCTATACCACGAACTGTGGTAAGGTACGAGCCGCAAGGACCAAGCTTTTTTCGAAGTTTTGTTATATGTGTATCAATAGTTCTGGCATCTCCAAAGTAATCATAATTCCACACATTGTCAAGAATTTTCTCTCTGGAAAGTGTTATACCGCTATTTTCAATCATGTAAGTCAACAAATCAAATTCTTTAACACTAAGATATATTTCTTCGTTGAAAACCTTTACCTGATGTGCGCTTTTATCAATAACAATATTGCCCATTTCGAACAAATCGTTTGTCTGAGGCATGGTTCGTCTTAAAAGCGCTTCAACCCTTGCCACAAGAACCTTTGGGCTGAAAGGTTTCGTTATGTACTGGTCGGCACCTATATCATATCCCATAATTTCATCGTTTTCCTGTGAGCGCGCAGTAAGCATTATAACAGGTACCTGCGAAGTTGCTCTGACTTCCAAAAGCACATCAAACCCGCTGATTTTAGGCATCATCACATCAAGAATAATCAAATCAATACTTTTGTCGGAATAAAAAATATTAAGTGCTTCCTCGCCGTCAGATGCTTCAACCACATTAAACCCGTTTACCTCAAGAAAGTCTCTTATTAAGCGTCGCATTCTGTGTTCGTCATCAACAACCAGTACATTTGCTTTAGTAACAGAAGTTCTCATAAAAACCTCCTTATTTTTCAAGGGCTGCCACTGCTTCATTAATAACATCTGTTATTTCACTCTGGGCTTCAACTGCACCACCTACAAGCTCATTTCCGAGAAAAGCGTCACAACGAGGAATATACTCGCCATTTATGTATTCAACGTAAATGTACAGATCCTCAACTCTTCTTGCAAGCTCATCAGATTTCAAAAGTTCACGCATTCTTTCGTTATTCAACTGACGTTTGTCCATCTCAGGTTGAACACCTTCAATATTTCTGTCTATGTTTTCTGTAATTAAAGCACCATAAACCTCTGCCATGTCAGGTGATGTAATTGTTGTCATAACGCCATATGTACCGCCATGCTCTGACACAAAATTAAAGTTGTATTCAATCTGCGGAAAAATAAGCTCATACAAAGATTTCTGTTCATCAGACTCAAAATTGAAATAAACCTTATCATCATCATGTAAAACAGCTGAAATACTTTCAAAATCAGCCGAAATGAATGTGTCAAGATACTTACTAAGTGCGTTGCACACCGCCTGTCCTTCTTCACTGTCGACGGCTACATTGCGAAGGAGTATTCCGTTTGAGGTTTCGGTATACTCCTCGGTGTTTTCATTATTAACAACTTCGTTATTGTCGCAAGCAGCTAAAGAAATCGCTAACGCTGCAGCCAGAATAATCGAAAATGTTTTTTTCATCAAAATCAATCCTTTTTTAAGCAAATTTCTACGAATATATTATATTAAAACCAAGCTAAATTGTCAATATGCGTGGCAAATTAATCTTTACAGATTTGATGGTTTGTGATAAAGTGAACTTGTGTAAGCAATTTCAAGGGGTGAAAACTGTGAACTCATTAAACACTGCAAAAGATTATACTATTTCGATTATTAAATGGATATTCTACTCCATTGTTATTGGTGTTACCTGCGGTTTTGCAGGCTCAATTTTTCACCATTTGGTAGACCACGCCACTCATTTAAGAGAAGGCAATCCAATCATACTGTTCACTCTTCCCTTCACCGGAATTGTAATAGTGTTTTTATATAAAATATTGAATTTCGAAAACGACAAAGGTACCAACCGAATAATAACATCGGTGCGTACCGATGAAAGAATTCCGCTAAGAATGGCACTGCTTATTCTGGTAAGCACAGCATTAACTCATCTTTCGGGCGGTTCTTCAGGCAGAGAAGGTGCAGCCTTGCAAATCGGCGGTAGTATTGGCTCATTCTTCACAAAGCTTTTCAAAACAAAAAAATACGATACTCACGTTGTAATTATGTGCGGTATGAGTGCTCTTTTCAGTGCAGTTTTCGGCACACCGCTTACTGCAGCAGTTTTCAGCTTAGAGGTTGCAAGTGTTGGCGCAATGCACTATGGGGCACTTTTCCCCTGCGTTCTTTCGGCCTTAATTGCAAAAACTATTGCTTCGCATTTTCACATCAGCGCCACAAAGTTCACTCTTTTAAGTATACCTTCTTTTGATTATGTTGTTTTATCAAAAATTATTTTAATTTCATTTATTACTGCACTTTTAAGCATTGTGTTTATTTTCGCTATGCATAGCTCGTCAAAGCTGTTTTCTAAGTACATCAAAAACAACTACTTAAAAGCATTCACAGGCGGTATAATTGTTGTTATTCTCACAATTCTGGTCAATACATACGATTACAACGGTGCGGGCATGGGAGTTATTACAAAAGCTCTCGAAGAAGGCATAGCTTCACCGTTCGCATTTATTCTTAAGATAATTTTTACCGCCGTAACCCTTTCAACGGGATTTAAAGGTGGCGAAATTGTTCCCACATTCTTTATAGGTTCAACTTTTGGTGTTGTTATTGCACCATTATTTAATCTTGAACCGTCATTTGTTGCAGGAATTTGTCTTATTGCACTTTTCTGCTCTGTTGTTAACTGTCCTATCGCATCCCTTCTTTTGAGCATTGAATTGTTCGGCAGCGAGGGTATGATATATTTTGCAGTAGCAGTAGCGGTAAGCTATATTATTTCGGGCTACTTCAGCCTTTATTCAAGCCAGAAATTTGTTTATTCAAAGCTTAAAAGCGAATTTGAAGACAAAGATGCCATATAATCGGAATGGAAGGTGTTTAATTTATGAAAATTATTATTGTTGGCGGCGGAAAAGTAGGTCTTACCCTTGCCGAGCAGCTCTGCTCCGAAGGCCACAACATCACTTTACTTGACACAAATCCCGAAATTGTTGAACAAGCAGTGAACTCTCTTGATATTCAGGGCATTGTGGGAAGCGGCACCAGCTACAAAGCACAGATGGAAGCAGGCATCGACTCATCAGATGTGCTCATTGCAGTAACAGATAACGACGAAACAAGCCTTCTTTCCTGCCTTATTGCAAAAAAAGCCGGAAATTGCAAAACAATTGCCCGTGTTCGTGACCCCGAATATTATTCGGAAATACGCTTTATTCAAGAAGAATTGGGTCTTGCAATGGCGATTAACCCCGATATTACAGTTGCAAACGAAATTGAAAGACTTATTCAGATTCCGTCAGCTCTTGAGGTTGATACCTTTGCCAAAGGCAGAGTTACCATTATCCGTGTACAAATTCCGGAAAAATCAATTCTTGACGGTCTTATGATTCATGAAATCCATTCAAAAATTTCGGAAAATATTCTTGTTTGTATTGTTGAACACGATAAAGATATTATTATCCCTAAGGGTAATCTTGAACTCCATGCAGGTGATTTTATTTCACTTATCCTCCCTATTCACGAAACCAGACCCATTCTTCGCAAAATTGGAATTGAAGCAAAGCCTGCAAAATCAATAATGATTGCAGGCGGCGGAAAAATTGCATACTACCTGGCGGAAAAGCTCATTCGTGCAAAACAGCAGGTTAAAATTATTGAAAAAGATATTAAACGTTGCCAGGAGCTTAGCCAAAAGCTTAATAAAGCTATGATTATTTGCGGCGACGCTTCCGATGAAGAACTTTTGGAGGAAGAAGGCATTAACGAAGCTGACGCTTTTGTTTCGCTCACCAACTTTGATGAAGGCAACGTGCTTATGTCCCTTTATGCTCATGAATCATCAAAGGCAAAAGTTATTACAAAAATTAGCCGTATGGCATTTGAAAAAATTCTCCGTGACCTACCTATCGGCACAACTGTTTTTTCAAAGAATATTACTGCTGAAAGAATTTTACGTTATGTACGTGCGATGAAAAACTCCGAAAACAGAAATGAAATTCTTTCACTTTATAAGCTTTTGGGCGGAAAAGCGGAAGCATTGGAGCTTAAGGTTAAAAACGACAGTTTAAACAAAAACATCCTTGGGGTTCCCTTCATGAAGCTTAAAATCCGTGATGATGTTATTATAGGTTGCATTGTTAAAAACAACGGAAGAATCATCACACCTAACGGTAGTGACACAATAGACGAAGGAGATAACGTTATTATTGTTACAACAGCTACCGAAGCTAATGCTATTTCATCTCTTTCAGACATAATAAAGAAGGATATTTAATATGAATTATTCAATAATCAGATATATAACAGGTTGGGTTATTTTTACAATTTCATTATTTATGCTTCTCCCCGCTCTTGTTTCGGTAATATACGGCGAGGTGCAGACAAGCCTTGTTTTTATTGGTTGCGCAGCCTTCTTCGGTTTGATTGGTTTTTTGCTAAAAATGAAAAAGCCTTCCAACAGGCGCTTTTTTGCACGCGAGGGGTTTATTGTTGCAACTCTTTCCTGGATTGTAATATCATTAATGTCGGCTGTTCCCTTTACAATTTCAGGCGAAATTCCTTTTTATATTGATGCGTTGTTTGAGGTTGTTTCCGGTTTTACAACAACAGGTGCAACAATTCTTACCGATATTGAAGCACTTTCAAAGGGCATGAGCTTCTGGCGCTGTTTCACAAACTGGATTGGTGGCATGGGCGTACTTGTTTTTATTCTTGCAGTCATGCCTCAGGCAAGCGGTCAGGCGGTTTATTTACTCAAGGCTGAAAGCACAGGACCTTCGGTTGGAAAGCTTGTTCCCAAATTAAAGCAATCTACCGGTATTTTATACTTACTCTATTTTGCACTTACGGTAGTTCAGGTAATTCTACTGTGCATTGCGAAGGTTCCTTTGTTTGATTCACTTTGTATTGCCTTTGGTACAGCAGGCACAGGTGGTTTTGCACCGCTGAACTCTTCTATTGCATCCTATGGCATAGTTGCTCAAAACATTGTAACTGTGTTTATGCTTTTATTTGGTGTTAACTTTAACATTTACTTCCTTTTGATAGCAAAGCATTTCAAAGAAGCCTTTTCCAATGAAGAAATGCGTTGGTATTTCACAATTTATTTTGCTGCAACCTTTATTGTCGGGGTAAATTTATTTGTTAACGCGCCTGTAGACTTCAGCTTAACAGACATTTTCTTCCAGACCTCATCAATCATGACCAGCACGGGCTTTTCCACTACAAATTTTGATTTATGGCCCGATTTATCAAAGGCTGTGCTTGTAATTTTAATGTTTGTCGGCGCTTGTGCCGGAAGCACCGGTGGCGGTATTAAGGTGTCGAGATTTGTAATTTATGCCAAAACAGTGAGAAAGCAATTGTCATCACTTACTCATCCGAGAAGCATAAAAATACTTACTCTTGACAAAAAACCTATCAGCCATGAAACAATAAGAATTGTAAACGTGTATTTTGCAACATATATTTTTGTTTTTACAATTTCACTTTTGCTTATTCTCATGGAAGGCTTTGACCTTACAACCTCTTTCACTGCAATTTCCGCAACACTTAATAACGTTGGTCCCGGTCTTGCAGGTGTTGGTCCTGCAAGTAACTTTTCAGCGTTCTCACCTTTCGGAAAAATTGTGCTTTCACTTGATATGTTAGCAGGACGACTTGAAATATTCCCGCTTTTAATTTTCTTCTCCCCTGCAACCTGGCACAGAAAATAAACAAAAAAATCCTTACTCATAACTGAGTAAGGATTTTTTCTATTAACTGTCTGAAAGTACTTTCAAAGTTTTTGTCATCTTCTTTTGTTCTTTTTGGCACGGAGTTTATTCTTCCGCCGCTTCGCCTTATTTTTTTACCAATATGACGGCTCAAAAGAAGTGAATCAATATTGTCCTTTGTGTATTCTCTGCCGTTCTGGTCAATTGCATAGCACTTTTTTCCCAAAGCCATTGCTGCAACGCCATAATCCTGTGTGACAACAACATCATTTGCCTGAGCTTTATTGATAAGATAAATATCTGCACTGTCAGCGCCCTTATCAACAGTAATTACCGTTGAATAACCATCGTTTATTTCATGGCTGGTATCAACAACCATCAAAACCTCAAGATTAAACGCCTTTGCCACTGACACTATTATTCCTTTCACAGGACAAGCATCTGCATCAACTAAAATTTTCATAATAGCTTCAATGCCTCCATAATGCCATCACTAATTGCATTGGCAACTGCTTGTCTTCCATTTTCGCTGTTTAAGTACGCACGGTCTTTTTCGTTTGTAATAAAACCGCCCTCTGTCAAAATTGCAGGCATCTTTGTGTTTTTAAGCACATACAAGGAGGAGCCATCCTGTACGCCTCGCTTTGTCATGTTGGTGTACTTAACAATTTTATCATAAACAATGGATGCAATTGCCTTACCTGACTCTGATGCACTGTGATAATAAACCTGAGCACCGTCAATTTCCGGTTTGTTTTCCATTGCGTTGCAGTGTATTGATACGTATAAATCGGCGTTTATACTATTGGCCAGATCAACCCTTTCGGGAAGCGTGGGATAAGTGTCACCACTACGGGTCATAACAACATTAATTCCGGCATTCTTTAATGTTGCACTTACCTTCAATGCAATGTCAAGCGTAATATCCTTTTCTCTTGCTTCAGGATATTTAGAGCCATGAGGGTAAATAGCACCGGGGTCTGTTCCACCGTGACCCGGGTCCAATACAACCAAAAACTCATTTTCAGGGAACTGGGGGTAAGTAGGTTCTTGCGGAGCATCTGTCTCGGGCATTGAGGGGTCAGTGGGTTCAACAGGATCAGTTTCAAACTCTGTATAATCTCTTGTTAAATAAATCTCTACACCGTTTTTTAACTTCAGAACCTCAAAATTAACATTACATAACAAATCCGCAACTATTCTGAATCTGTCCTCGTGCTGACTGTATCGGATTTTGTTTATAACATTTCCCGATTTATCAATTGAGCCATCCTTAATTCCGATTGTGTCATAAACATCAATTACAAGTCGTCTCGGATTGCTCATCTGGAATATATTGGGGTTTACAAATTCCTCCATTGCTATAAAAATGCAATCAGCCATATCCTCTTTGGAAAAACTAATTCCGGTTATATTTCCTTTTTCTGTATCAGGTGCGGTAATTTTTACGGTACGTGTTTCGTTAATCCATTCAACAACAAAACCAAACTCTTCGGTAACAAATCTTACAGGTATCATAGTTTTATCGTTGATAATCTTTGGTGCAGGGTCCTCGGGTGCTATAGTGGTTGAATTGTCCCCTACATACACTGTTCTTGAGTCAATCGTTAATACAATACGTTCACCTTCATATTCAATAATCACACGCCTTGCATTGTTATCCCAGTTAACAGATGCACCGAGCTTTTCAAAAAACTCACGGGCAGGAACCATAGTTCTTCCATTAAGAATAATCGGGGGCATTTCGGTTGTTTCAACAGTATCTCCGTTGACCACAAGAACAATAGGATCCCAGGGATACTCTTCAACCAATCCATCATAAACAATTGTAAATGCACTTACATTCACGGTTGAAATTAAAAGTACCACAACAGCTAAAAAGAAAGCTGTCGCTCGTCGCATCATATCACCTCCAATTAACTATTCGACTTTTTATGCAAATTTCCTTTATAATAAGCCATTTTGTAACATAACCTTAATATAGGCTTGTTTGCCCATCTTTAGGTGCAATGTTGTAATGCTCGTATGCCATTCTTGTGGCAACTCTTCCACGAGGCGTTCTGTTCAAAAAGCCAAGCTGTAAAAGATAAGGTTCGTATACATCTTCAATCGTCCTGCTGTCTTCGCCGATAGTTGCAGCTAATGTGTCAAGACCAACAGGGCCTCCGTCAAAGGAAATCATAATAGATGTCATCATTTTCTTGTCAATTGCATCAAGTCCCAAGGGGTCGATTTCAAGAAGATTCAATGCTTCATCAGCACAGCCTTTTGAAATAACGCTTTCACGATTAACCTGCGCATAGTCTCTTACTCTCTTTAAAAGCCTGTTTGCAATTCTCGGTGTACCTCGTGAACGGGATGCTATTTCTACTGCTCCATCCTCATCAATCTCAATACCAAGAATTTTACTGCTTCTCTTTACAATTCGTGAAAGGTCATAAGTGTTATAAAGCTCAAGTCGCTCAATAACACCAAATCTGTCTCTTAGCGGTGCGGACAAAAGTCCCGCTTTTGTGGTTGCGCCTACTAAAGTGAAGGGCTGCAAGCTAAGTCTTACACTTTGTGCACTGGGACCCTTACCAACAATAATATCCAGCGAAAAGTCTTCCATTGCCGAGTAAAGAATTTCTTCCACTGTTCTTGAAAGACGATGTATTTCATCAATGAATAATATGTCCTGAGGGCCAAGATTCGTAAGAATTGCCGCCATATCCATTGGCTTTTCAATGGCTGGACCACTTGTGATTTTAAGGTTTACCCCCATTTCGTTGGCTATAATGCCTGCCAAAGTGGTTTTTCCAAGACCGGGAGGACCATACAAAAGAGTGTGATCCAGCGCCTCTCGCCTTTCAAGTGCAGCCTTTATATAAATTTCCAAGGTTTGCTTTACCTTGTCCTGCCCCACATATTCATCCATAGTTTTAGGCCTGATGCCAACTTCGGCATCGTCACCCATGAGCATGTTTGGCGAAATCATTCTATCATCAAATTCCATTGCTTAACCTCCTTAATGCTTCCTTGATAATCTCTTCCGTTGTAAGATTTTCACCTGAAATCTGCATAACAGTTTTCTGTGCTTCGCTCGGTGAGCATCCCAATGCAATAAGTGCGTTAACCGCGCTTGAATCGGTGCTTGGACGATAAACATTAGCCTGGGGCGAGGTTGATACAATTTCTTCATTGTCGACCTTGCCTTTAAGCTCAAGAACGATTCTTTGTGCCATTTTAGGGCCAATACCCTTTGCTTTTCCGATAGTTTTTGCATCAGAGGAAATTATTGCAAGTGCAAGGTCATTGGTTGTAAGTGCCGAAAGCAGTGAAACTGCCGCTTTGGGTCCAACACCCGAAACACTTATTAATCTTTTAAAATATGTTATGGAATCCTCGTTGGAAAAACCAAACAGCTCCATAATGTCTTCACGGACATAAAGATAGGTATACACTGTAACATCTGTTCCAACTTCAGGAAGCTTATTAATGTCAAGTGTAGGCATGATAACAGAAAAGCCGACACCATTAACATCTATAATTGCACCTGTTTCATCAACTTTTACAAGCTGTCCTCTTAAAAAGGATATCATATTCTGTTACCTCCTAATAATCTTTCAATACTGTTAAATCTCACGCTGTTGCCGTGGCATATTGCAATTGCAAGTGCGTCGGCAGTATCGTCGGGCTTTGGAACTTCGCTTAAACCTAAAAAGGATTTCACCATTTGCTGAATTTGCTTTTTATCAGCTCTTCCGTAGCCTGTCAAAGCCTGTTTTACCTGAAGCGGAGTATACTCATAAAACGGCACGTTCTTTTGCTTTGCCGCCAACAAAATAACACCTCGTGCCTGTCCTACGGAAAAGGCGGTTTTCGCATTATTATTAAAGAATAATTCCTCAACTGCCATTGCATCAGGCTTATATGTATCAATAAGCTCTATTGTTTTATTATACACTATTTCCAGCCTGTCTTCAAGTGGTGTGTGTGCTTTTGTAATTATAGAATCATAATACACGGGAATGTATTTATTGCCCGATTTTTCCACAATTCCGGTACCCACAATGGCTATGCCGGGGTCAATGCCTAAAATTCTCATAAAATACTCCAATTTTTCTAAAAAAAGTGTTGATAAATTTTTTAAAGTGATTTATAATATACAGAAGTAATGTATATTTTAAACATATATACATTCATTTTATCACATTTAGGAGGAATTGCAATATGTCAAAAGAAAAAATTGTTCTTGCTTATTCCGGCGGCCTCGACACATCTATCATCATTGCCTGGCTCCGTGAAAACTACGACTGCGAAGTAATCGCTGTTTGTGGTGATGTTGGTCAGGGTAAGGAAACTGACGGTCTCGAAGAAAGAGCGAAGAGATCCGGCGCTTCCAAGTGCTACATCGAGGACTTAAGAGCGGAATATGTAAGAGATTATATATATCCCACAGTTAAAGCAGGCGCTGTATATGAAGGCAAGTACCTTCTCGGCACAAGCCATGCTCGTCCCGTAATTGCAAAGAGACTTGTTGAAATCGCACTTAAAGAAGGTGCTACAGCAATTTGCCATGGCGCTACAGGTAAGGGTAACGACCAGGTTCGTTTTGAGCTTACAATCAAAGCTCTTGCTCCCCACCTCAACATCATTGCTCCCTGGAGAATTTGGGATATTAAGAGCAGAGAAGATGCAGTTGACTATGCAGAAGCTCATGGTATTGAAATCCCTGTAACAAAGAAGGACCTTTATTCCAGAGACAGAAACATCTGGCACATCAGCCACGAAGGTATGGACCTTGAAGATCCTGCAAACGAACCTCAGCTTGATACACTTCTCAAGCTTTCCGTTTCTCCCGAAAAGGCTCCTGATGAACCTACATATGTAACAATCGGTTTTGACAAGGGTGTTCCCGTTACTGTTGATGGCGAAGAGCTCGCTCCCGTTGCACTTGTAGAAAAGCTTAATGCTCTTGGCGGTGCAAACGGTATTGGTATTGCAGATATCTGCGAAGACAGACTTGTTGGCATGAAGTCCCGTGGTGTATATGAAACACCCGGTGGAACAATTCTTCAGTATGCTCATGATGAGCTTGAATATCTTTGCCTTGACCGCGATACACAGGCGTTCAAGAGACAGGCTGCAATCAAGTTTGCTGAACTTGTTTACGACGGCAAGTGGTTCACACCCCTTCGCCAGGCTCTTTCCGCATTTGTTGACAGCACACAGGAAACTGTTACCGGTGAAGTAAAGCTTAAGCTTTACAAGGGTCACATTTCCTCTGCAGGCGCAAAGAGTAAGTATTCTCTCTACAACGAGCAGATTGCTTCCTTCGGCGACAGCAAGGAACTTTATAACCACAAGGATGCTGAAGGCTTCATTAACCTCTTTGGTCTTCCCTTAAAGGTTAGAGCCATGATGCTTCAGGAAAACGGCGAACTTTAATTTTTAAAACCAATAGGGCGGATTAATTCCGCCCTATATTATTAACGAGGTGACTACACTATGAAACTTTGGGGCGGAAGATTTGAAAAGTCTACCGATAAAAAGGTTGATGATTTTAATTCCTCAATAAGATTTGACCAAAGGCTTTATAAGCAGGATATTACCGGCAGCATTGCTCACGCAAGAATGCTTGGAAATCAGGGCATAATTTCTAAAGAAGACAGCCTTCTTATTGTTAAAACCTTAGGCGAAATTCTTAAGGATATTGAAGATGGCAAAGTTAACTTTGAAATTGACGCTGAAGACATCCACATGAATGTTGAAAAAATTCTTATTGAAAGAATTGGCGACACAGGCAAACGTCTTCACACAGGCAGAAGCCGTAACGACCAGGTTGCTCTTGACATAAGAATGTATGTTAAGGATGAAATTGTTGAAATTAAGGAAATGCTGAAGGCGCTTATCAATGTGCTTATTTCCCTTGCAAAAGAGCATACAAAAACCATAATGCCCGGTTACACTCATTTACAGAAAGCGCAACCTGTGACATTCGCCCACCATGTTATGGCGTATGTTAATATGCTTTTAAGAGATATTGACAGACTTACCGATACATACAGAAGAACAAATGTTATGCCTCTCGGAAGCGGAGCATTGGCAGGCACAACACATCCCTTGGACCGTGAAGCCGTAAAAGACGAGCTCGGATTTATGTCCGTTACAACAAACTCTCTTGACGGTGTTTCTGACCGTGATTTTGCAATTGAGCTTGCAAGTGACCTTTCGCTTATTATGATGCATCTTTCACGTTTTTCTGAAGAGCTTATTATCTGGAGTAGTAACGAATTCCGTTTTGTAACAATGGATGACAGCTACAGTACCGGCTCCTCTATTATGCCTCAAAAGAAAAATCCTGACGTTGCAGAGCTCATCCGCGGCAAAACAGGTCGTGTGTACGGCTCATTGGTTGCTCTTTTAACAGTAATGAAGGGTATTCCTCTCGCCTACAACAAGGACATGCAAGAGGATAAGGAATCTTTGTTTGATGCAATTGATACTGTTAAGCTTTGTGTCCCCGTGTTTACAGGCATGGTAGAGACAATGCGTGTAAATAAAGAAACAATGCTTCAGGGCGCAAAGGGTGGCTTTTCAAATGCAACAGATGTGGCAGATTACCTTGTAAAGAAGTCTGTTCCTTTCCGCGAAGCACATGCAATTGTTGGCAGAATGGTTCTTTTTGCAGAAAAGAGCGGCAAGGCTTTGGATGACCTTACAATGGCTGAAATGAAGGAATGCAGCGAGTTTATTGAAGAAGATATTTACGATGCTATAAGCATGACAGCCTGCGTTGAAGGCAGAAGCCTTATTGGCGGACCTGCAGAAAGTGCAGTTTTAAATTCAATTAAAATAGCAGAAGAAACTCTTGAAAACTATTAATGAAAAAGGTGTTGCAAATTGCAACACCTTTTTAGTATTTTGTTTTAACAGGCTTCTTTAGTTCTTCTTTGATTTTTACAACAAAAGCTTCCCCGTTTTTCGCATCAAAGCCATCCTCAATAGCTTTATCCAAAGCGCATTTCAAATGGACCTGCTCTTTTCGCATACCGAAGCAACAGTTAAGTAAATCAGAAAGTGCACATACATAGGAAGCCAAAGTGGGCACCTCGTTGTTAAAACACATATTTGCACAAAATGACCTTACTTCATACACAGGAAACTTATCTGCATAGAAAAAATACGCCATAAAATCCTTTCCCAAAAGGTTTTTATAAACCGAATAAATAGAATCCATTGTGCTTAATGATGTGTAAATTGTGTCAATTGTAGTTGGATTTGCAAAAATTTCACTTAGCATTTCCCAAGATTTATACCTGTATAAATGAAAATTTGGTAACGGCAGAATATAGCTTTCAAAATATCTGTAGAACAAATCTTTTGAAAATTCGTTTTCACTATCCTCAACAAAGCACATTCTGCGTCTTCGTTTTTCGCTCATGGTGCAAATTGCTTTTACAACATCCATTGCAGTTTGTGTTGAACAAACACGTGTTTCAAAACATCCGTCAAGACTTTTCTCACCGTCACGCATTTTAAAACCGCCATCAAAATACGAGGCAATGCACACATCAAGCATTGAAAACTTGCCTGAGCCTTTAATTTTTAAACATTTAATGTTGTTATTGAGATTAAAGGCAATTTCTTCGTTCGTATATTCAATGTCCTTTAAAATGTCCGACAGATCACATGTTAACAAAGCATCGCAGCTTTTAATTAATTTCAAAGCTTCGCCGGTTAGTTCATAACCAAAGCTTTCCCTGTTGCCTAATGGAATTTCTATAACGTCGAGCTTTATTCTGAACCTGGCTCTGATTGCCTTAATAAGCTTTATAACAAGACCTGTTGCAACATAGCTTTCACCGGTTCCGCGTATAATACCAATTACAGGCACTTATTCTTCCTCCTCAGAAAGCTGTTCCCATTCTTCCATGTATTCAAGAAGCTTTTCGTTAAGATTATCAAGTTCACCGTTTAATTCAATAATCTTTTCATAGTCGCTTCCGCATTCGTTTATACTTTCGGAAACAGATGAAATTTTTTCTTCGGTTTCATTTATAATCTCTTCAAGCTTAAGAATTCTGTTTGCCCTGATGCGCTTGTTCCTCTCGCGTTCCTTCTGCGCTTTATAATCGTTGATTTTTTCGGCTTTAGGCTGCGAAATTTCTCGGATTGGAGCTTCGGCGTTGCCTTTTTTCTCAAGGTATTCATCATAGGAGCAAACATATTCATTAATTGTACCGTTTTCAAAAACATAAAGCTTATCTGCAAGCTTATTAATAAGATAACGGTCATGGCTTATTACAAAAACAGTTCCGCCAAATTCTTCAATTGCGTCCTCAAGTGCTTCACGGGATGCAAGGTCGAGATGGTTTGTAGGTTCATCCAGCAAAATAAAATTTGACCCCTTAAGCATTAAGCACAATAAGTCAATCCTTGCTTTTTCTCCACCTGAAAGCATATCCGTTTCTTTAAAAACCTCATCCCCGGTAAACAAAAACGCCGCAAGAGCATTTCTAACCTGGGTCTGAGTCATTTTTGGATATCTGTCCCAAACCTCGTCAATAATGGTTTTTCCGCCTTTTATATCACTTCGGGTCTGATCGTAATAGCCGCATTCAATATTAGAACCGAATTTTACACTACCAAAATCTGCAACTTCGTCACCCTTGATTACCTTGTAAAAGGTTGATTTTCCGCAGCCATTAGGACCCAGTACAAAAACGCACTCCTTCTTCTTCAATAAAAGATTTACGTTTTCAAAAAGCTTTTTGTCACCATAGCGTTTTGCAAGGTCCTTTATTATCATAACATCGTTTCCGCCTTCAAGAGTGGTGGTAAACTTAAACTTTACTCTTTCATCATTTGTTACAGGCTTCTCAAGGGTCTTTTCAAGCTTATCAAGAACCTTTTGCTTGCTTTCGGCGGTTTTAATATTCTTTTCACGATTCCATCGTTTTTGCTGTTCAATCATGCCTTCAAGACGATGAATTTCTTTCATAGTATTATCGTATTTTTTCAAAGCCGCATCGTAGGAGGCTTTTTTCTTTTGAGCAAAAACGCTGTAATTTCCGTCATATTGGGTCAATTTTTCATTTTCAAGCTCAAAAGTACGATTTGTAACCTTGTCCAGAAAATATCTGTCATGGCTTATTACAATAAAAGCCTTATTGCAATCTTTGAGGAAGTTTTCCAAAAAGACTATGGCTTCAATATCAAGATGGTTAGTAGGTTCATCCAATAGAAGAAGGTTTGCTTCCGACAACAAAACCTTTGCCAGTGCCAAACGTGTTCTTTGTCCGCCGGATAATTCAGAAAGCTTGTTATACATTTCCTTTTCAGAAAAACCAAGCCCCAAAATCATAGAACGACATTTTGACTTGTACACAAGACCGCCTTTGTCAATATACTCATTGTTAAGCCTTTCCTGAGCATTTATAAGACTTTCAGCATTTTCGGGATGGTTTTCAATTTGTATACGGATGTCCTCTATCTTTTTTTCAAGCTCTTCAAGATGTGAAAACACAGTCATAACGTAGCCGTAAGCATCGGTTGAAGCATCCTCGGGTGGGGTCTGCTCCATGTAACCGATTTTAAGCTGGTTATTACGATTTATTTCACCACTATAGCCTTCTTCATCACAAATAACGCGAAAAAGAGTGGTTTTTCCCACTCCGTTCGCGCCAATTAAACCAATTTTTGATTTTTCATCAATATTAAAACTAATTTTTGTAAACAAATCCCTTTCGCCAAAGGATTTTGAAAGATTTGTAACTGTAAGTAAATTCATAGTACCAACCTTAAATCGTCTTGAAAAACTCTATCATTTCTTTTTCACCATCGGCAATGTATTCAGGATTTTCCGAAAGTGCTGCTTCTTTTGTACCAAAGCCGTAACTAACCCACAGTGCATCAACATTATTTTTATGTGCACCGATTATGTCAAACTCGGTATCGCCAACCATAAGAACCTTTTTCCCTTTTATGAGTTCACTATTTAAAACATGTGCTATTATATCTGCTTTTTTAATCAACGTACCATCAAAGGTCGCTCCCTGGATAACGTCAAAATATCCAAAAAGCCCTGCTTCTTTTAAAATATGAATTGCCATTGGCTCAGGCTTACTTGTGGCTATTGCGACAAGTATTCCCTTTTCTTTTAAAAGCTTTAAGGAATTTTCAACCTCAGGATAAATCACGAATTTATTGATTCCTTCTGAATGGTACTGTTTTCGGAAATCAAGAACCATTTTGTCAGCCATTTCTTTGGATACGTTACAATATTTTTCAAAGCTGTCATTTAACGGAGGACCAATAAACCTATCCATTTCCTTATCTGTCATTAAAGGAAGATTATTTACGCCGAATGCATAAACAAGTCCTTCTTTAATACCTGGAGAAGTATCTGCAATAGTTCCGTCAAAATCAAAAAGTACAGCATCATATTTTGCCATTTAATCACCATCAATTCTTCTGTACAATACTCATTTTCTTTTCAATGGGCTCATCAAAAATAAAATCTCCGAAGGTTGCGCCCTTTTCGCCCTCGATAAGTATCTGCACACTTTCAATATTTTCAAGACTGCACAAAGAGTTTACAATTGAGTAAACAATGAGCATTCCTGTGTTTGTGCCACCTGCAAATCTTGAAACAAAGTCCTCAGAGAAATTAACATAGCAAACCCCGTCTCGTGTTTCCACATTCTGAAGCTTTGTTCCCGAAGGTATCATGCCTGTCAATTCGTGGGATGCCGGTCCCTTCATAAGTTCATTTACTATTGTTCTTTCAATAGAAACAGTATCTGCAGTAGTTACCTTCCTTGGTTCAGCTTTTAAGGCTGTTAAGTCGGAGTTCGCAAAATAAAGCTGGATAACCGTAGTTTCACTGTCAGACTGTGAGCCAACGGGCACGTCCAAAACAATGTCTTTCTTGCTTAACATCCCCACTTCATTGCCTGTTGAATTTGAAATTAAAGGCATTGAGTTTACAGTTATAAGAACATTTGATATACCGGGTATGTCACAAAGAGTTCTCACAACGGAAAACCTTGCCAAAAGTTCATCCACTCCCGTAAGAGAGGTGAATTCGTCAGAAAAATCTACTGTTGCGATTTCGTTTTTAACTGCCACCTTACCAAAGGTAACGTTTTCGGGCAGTGTTTTTCTTAAGTCTTCGTCTTCTGGTCCTGCATTGAGCTTTTCTATGGCGAAATTCGCCATATCAACTATGTTTTGTGAGCCTGTATACTTTGCCGGCTCAACAATAAGCTCGTTTGTGGAACTACCCTTAAAATACAGATTAATTTCATTTTGTATTTTGTCCGAGTTAAAACATGCTGTCATGCACAAAAGAAGAGCAAAACACAATATAGCGGAAATTATACGTTTCATAAACAATCTCCTTATTTAAGAGTTATGGGAATAGTAATCTTGAATCGGCTACCAATGCCTTCTTCGCTGTTAACGTGTATGTTGCCGCCGTGAAGCTCAACTGCAGTAAGTGCAATTGACAAACCAAGACCTGTACCGCCTGTTTCTCTTGCACGGGCTTTGTCAACACGATAAAATCTGTCGAATATACGGTAAACCTGGTCGGATGCAATGCCAATACCTGTGTCGGCAATTGTAATAACCGCACAGTTATCCTCGCGCTCAACTATCATTTTGACAACACCGCCTTCTTTAGTATATTTAATGCTGTTGTCAAGTATGTTATACAAAGCTTCCCATAATCTGTCTTTTTCAATTCTTGAAAAAATGCCTATATCAGAATCGTATTCCATTCTGATTTTTTTAGATTCAGCCAAAGGCTTTAGAGCACGGAAAACGTTCTTAGTAAGCTCAGTAATGTCCATAACCGTAAATTCCATACGACTTACCGCCGCTTCATCATCCATTCGGGTCAAGGTTAAAAGCTTATCAATAATTCTGGTAAGTCTGTCCACCTGAACGTTCATATCCTCCAAGAATTCCGACACCATTTCATAAGGTGCATTAGGTGTCTGAATCAGGGAATCCGCAATAAGCTTAATGGAACTAAGAGGTGTTTTCAATTCGTGCGAAGCATCAGAAACAAACTCTTGTCTTTTCTGCTCCTGAAGCTGTAATTTATCAATCTGTTTATTGAACGATTCCACAAGGTCACCTATTTCACCGTTGTTGGTTAAATCAAGCTTTTCTTCACTTCCGTTTTCGGTCATGGCAACCACGCTCTTTGTAAGCTTACGAATAGGCTTTGTAATTACGCCTGAAAGGAAAAAACCGAACAGTGAAATTAAAATTGAAATTACCACCGCAAGGAAAAATACACTCTTTGTGGTATGCGCTGTGTATTCACTAATGCTTTCGGCACTGCACTGAAGTAAAATTGCACCTGTTATATTTTTATCGGCAATAATTGGCACCGCAGCACTTACCAAAAGCTCGTTTTCACCTGAATATTCACTGACTGACACATTTGTACCTGAAAGTGCATTTAAAACAGATTGCTTTAACATTGTTTTGCCAACCAAAGAGCCTTCTGTTATAGAGTCATAGGTAATAATAGCATCACTGTTAAGCATGATAACTCTTGAACCTGCAGACAACTGTTGCTGTTTTAAAAGGTAAGATATTGTATCGGAGCTTAAGCTCTGATATTGTGATACATATCCTGACAAAACGTTAGCCTGGGTTAAAACCTCATTCTTCTTCTGGTTTAAAAGATAATTTGTTGTTGAATTGGATGTGTACAACAAAAACAGGCTGGTTGTTAACAAAATAATAACAAGATATGTAACAATCAGCTGAAATCTGATTGTTGAAAAGAAATACTTAACTCTCTTTAAAATAGTAGCCTACCCCCCATTTTGTAAGGATGTAAGTGGGATTAGCCGCATCGGGCTCAATCTTTTCACGAAGTCTTCTTACATGAACGTCAACTGTACGTGCATCACCGGGATAATCATACCCCCAAATAATATCTAAAAGGTTTTCTCTTGAATAAACTTTGCCGGGATTTGTCGCAAAAAGCTCACAAAGGTCAAACTCTTTAGCAGTAAGTTCAATTGTTTTGCCGTCAACCTTAACACGCCTGAGATTATAATTAAGCTCAACACTTCCTGAAGAGTACTTGTTTTTGTCCTGTGTTTCATTGTTTGAGCTTCTTCTTAAAATGGCCTTTATTCTTGCTTTGAGCTCTAAAATGTTAAATGGCTTTGTCATATAATCATCAGCGCCGTAATCAAGACCTAAAATTTTGTCCATGTCCTCAGTTTTTGCGGTGAGCATCACAATCGGAACCTGGGAAAACTCTCTTACTTTCTGGCACACAGTAAGTCCGTCAATTTTAGGAAGCATAAGATCAAGAATAATAAGTGAAATACTCTTATCACGCGCCATCTTCAACGCTTCTTCACCGTCATAAGCTGTCTCAACCTCATATCCGTCTTGTTCAAGGTTAAATTTAATACCTTTCACAAGCAATTTTTCGTCATCAACAATCAGAATTTTCACACAGACACTTCCTTTAAAATAATTACTTATTCATTATATCAGCAGTTTAAACTTTTTTCAATATAAATTCAATATAAATTCAATATCAAGTGGAAAATATCTTGCAAATAATATACATATTGTGGTATGATATATAAAAATGCACATGAGGAGAGATGAAAATGCTCAGCGATATCCAAATTGCTCAGAATGCCAATATGATACATATTGAAAAGGTTGCAGAAAAAGCAGGTATTTTACCTGAAGAACTGGAATTGTACGGAAAATACAAAGCTAAGCTCAGTGACGATTTAGCAAAGAGAGTTAAAAACAATCCCAATGGTAAGCTAATCCTTACAACAGCAATAAACCCCACTCCTGCAGGCGAAGGTAAAACAACAACATCGGTAGGTCTGGGACAAGCACTCTGCCGTATGGGCAAAAACGCTATAATTGCTCTCCGTGAACCCTCATTAGGCCCTGTAATGGGCATTAAGGGTGGTGCTGCAGGCGGTGGCTACGCACAGGTTGTTCCCATGGAAGACATTAATCTTCATTTCACAGGCGACATGCACGCTATTACTGCTGCACACAATCTTTTGTCTGCTCTTATTGATAATCACATTCACCACGGCAACAGCCTTGGTATTGATGCAAGACGAATTACCTTCAAGCGTGTTCTTGACATGAACGACCGTGCACTCAGAAGCATTGTTGTTTCTTTGGGCGGTAAACTTAATGGTTTCCCCCGCGAGGACGGCTTTATGATTACTGTTGCATCTGAAATTATGGCTATTTTATGTCTTTCTTCTGATTTGGCTGACCTTAAGAAGAGACTTGGTAATATTATAATCGGTTATAATTATGAAGGTTTGCCGGTTAAGGCATCGGACCTTAATGCACAAGGTGCAATGACTGTGCTTTTGAAGGATGCGTTAAAACCCAACCTTATTCAGACACTTGAAAACACTCCCTGCATTATGCATGGCGGTCCTTTTGCAAACATTGCACATGGCTGTAACAGCCTTATCGCAACACGCCTTGCACTTAAGCTTTCCGATTATGTTGTAACAGAAGCCGGCTTTGGTGCTGACCTTGGTGCTGAAAAGTTCCTTGATATTAAGTGTAGAGTGGGCGGTCTTAAACCCGATGCAGTTGTTCTGGTTGCTACCTGCCGTGCACTTAAATATAATGGCGGTGTTCCTAAAACCGAAGTTTCCAACGAAAATGTGGATGCTCTTATAAAAGGTCTTCCCAACCTTGAAAAGCACATTGAAAACATCAAGAAATATAATCTTCCTGTTGTTGTTGCTATTAACCGTTTCCCAATGGACACAGATGCTGAACTTGAAGCAGTTAAGAATGCATGTGAAAAACTGGGTGCTAAGTTTGCTCTTTCCGAGGTTTTTGCAAAGGGCGGCGAAGGCGGTTTAGAGCTTGCTGAAAAGGTTCTTGAAGCTTTGGAAGAGCCCTCTGATTTTAAACCTATTTACGAACTTGAAGGCTCTTATTACGAAAAGTTTGAAACTATTGCAAAGGAAATTTACGGCGCTGACGGTGTTGATTATCTTCCTCAGGCACGTAAGGCAATTGACGAAATCACACAGCATGGCTATGTAAATCTTCCTATTTGCACAGCAAAGACACAGTATTCTCTTTCTGACAATCCTGCACTTTTAGCTCGTCCTGAAGGCTTCAGGATAACAGTTAAAGAGGTTCGTCTTTCTGCAGGTGCAGGCTTTGTGGTATTCTTAACCGGCGACATTATGACAATGCCCGGTCTTCCAAAGGTTCCTGCTGCAAACAATATTGACATTGACGAAAACGGCATTATCCAAGGCCTTTTCTAAAGGATTTTAAAATGAAATTTATCTCAAAAAACGTTAACGAAACTGAAAATTTTGCGTATGAGCTTGCAAAGAAAATCACTCCCCCTCAGGTGGTTTGTCTCATTGGCAATTTAGGGGCAGGTAAAACCGCTTTTACAAGAGGCTTTGCAAGATATTTCGGCATTGAAAAGGGCGTTGCATCCCCCACCTTCACAATTTTAATGAAGTACGAGGGCAATTGTGAAATCAATCACTACGACCTATACCGTGCCGAGGATTATGACGAGCTTTGCGACATAGGCTTTGAAGACCAGATAGAAGAAGGAATATCCTTAATCGAATGGCCAGATAAGTTTATGGAATATCTTCCGGAGGATAAAATTGTCGTAACCATTGAATATACGCAAAATGAAAATGAACGTGAAATAACAGTTGAAGGACTTGACTAAAATGAACATACTGGCAGTTGATACTTCTGCACTTACGGCAACAGTTTCCGTGTTTAAGGATGGTGTTTCCGTATTTGAAAACAACATAACAAACGCACTCACCCATTCGGAAACCTTAATGCCCATGATTGATTATGCATTAAAAAGCGTAAAGATGGACATTTCTGATATTGATTTATATGCGGTGTCACAAGGACCCGGTTCCTTTACCGGAATAAGAATAGGTGTAAGTGCAATAAAAGCTTTGGCTTACGCTACAAACAAAAAGGTTTACGGCATAAACACACTAAAAGCTCTGGCATACAACCTTTCCTGCATGGAAAGCATTAAAATTGTGCCCATAATGGATGCAAGACGAAGCCAGGTGTATTATGGTATTTATGAGTTTGTTAACGGCAAACTTATAGAGGTTGAAGCACCCGATGCAACAAGCGTTGAAGAATTGTGTGAAAAAATCGATTTCCCCTGCTGTTTTGTAGGTGACGGTGTTAAGGTGTACCGTGATATAATACAAAAAATGTTGGGTGAAAATGCAACCTTCGCTCCTGCACATATGCAACTGCAGAAAGCTGCGAGCATTGCCTACGCTGCAACAATGGCTGATGAAGAGGATTTTTTGTCTCCCGAAGCTTTAGAGGTCATATATTTACGAAAATCACAGGCTGAAAGAGAACGTGAAGAGAAAGAAAGGATGGATTAATTATGAAAATTGCAATTGCTGCCGATCACGGCGGATTTGAACTTAAGGGTGTTCTTATTGAATATCTTAAGGAAAAGGGCTACGAAATGGTAAATTTAGGCACCGACAGTGCCGACAGCGTTGACTATTCTGACTATGCAGAAAAATGCGCTGATGCTGTTTTGAACACAGATGTTGACTTTGGTATTGTTGTTTGCGGCACAGGTATTGGTATTTCTATTGCGGCAAATAAAATTGACGGCATAAGATGTGCACTGGTGCACTCCCCCGAAACCGCCGCATTAGCAAAGCAGCATAACAATGCAAACATTATTTCTCTCGGCGGCAGAACAACAAGCGACGAGCTTGCAAAGAAAATCGTTGACTCTTTCATTTCTGCTAAATTTGAAGGCGGTCGTCATCAGAGAAGAGTTGACAAAATCATGGCTCTTCAGTCAAAGTAATCGGAGGTTTACCAACTATGAAATGTCCCTTTTGTGATTTTACCGACAGTAAGGTAATCGATTCACGTCCCACTGAAGAAGGCTCTTCCATCAGAAGAAGACGTGAATGTATTGAATGCGGAAGACGATTTACAACCTACGAAAAGGTTGAAAGCATTCCGATTATGGTTATTAAAAAAGACCAGACCCGCGAACCCTTTGACCGCAACAAGGTTTTGTCAGGCATTATAAAGGCTTGTGAAAAACGACCTGTTGAAACAGAAAAAATGGTTGAAATGGTTGACAATATCGAAGCTGAAATCCAGAATCTTATGGACCGTGAGGTTACCAGCGACCAGATTGGTGAAATGGTAATGAGCGAGCTTAAACGAACAGATGAGGTTGCATATGTTCGTTTTGCATCTGTTTATCGTCAGTTTAAGGACATAAACACATTCCTTGCCGAAGTTAATAAGCTTTTGACCGACAAAAAATAATGTTTAAAAGAGCGATATTTTCGCTCTTTTTTCTTTGTGTTTTCATCGACAAAAATTTCAAAAAAACTATTGTATTTACAAATAAACTATTGTATAATTCACTTGTATGCTTTTGTTGGTTTTTGGAGCATACTTCTTATACTTGAAATTTCATATGAAGGAGCAAACGGTTGGAAAATATTATTAGTTTGAGAAATGCAGTTGTCGAGTATGACGGGGATATTGTTTTGAAAGGCATTAACCTTGATATTGCCGACAAGCAGTTTGTTACTTTACTTGGACCTTCGGGTTGTGGAAAAACAACTACATTAAGGATTATCGGAGGCTTTCTGCAAATGAAGTGTGGAGAGCTTTATTTTGATGGGAAAAAGATTGATGCTCTTCCTGCATATAAGAGAAACATCAACACTGTTTTCCAGAAGTATGCACTCTTCCCCCACCTTAATGTGTATGAAAACATAGCCTTTGGTTTAAGATTAAAGAAAATGAAGGAAGCTGAAATTAAGGAAAACGTTACGGAAATGCTACGTCTTGTTAACCTTTCGGGCTATGAAAAACGTTCAGTAAACTCTCTTTCCGGCGGTCAGCAACAGAGAGTTGGTATTGCACGCGCTCTTGTAAACAGACCCAGGGTTCTTCTTCTGGACGAGCCTTTAGGTGCACTTGACTTAAAGCTTCGTAAGGAAATGCAGATTGAACTTAAGAAAATTCAGAAGAGTTTAGGCATTACTTTCATTTACGTTACACACGACCAGGAAGAAGCCCTCACAATGAGCGACACAGTGGTTGTTATGAATCATGGCCAGATTCAGCAAATAGGTACTCCCGAAGACATTTACAACGAACCTGTAAATGCCTTTGTTGCGGACTTTATCGGTGAAAGCAACATTATTGACGGCGTAATGGAAAAGGATTATTTTGTTACCATTGACGGCGTTGGTTTTGAATGCGAAGATAAAGGCTTTGGCAAGGAAAACCTTGTTGACGTTGTAATTCGTCCTGAAGATATTAAGGTTGTTTCACCTGACAGCAACGCAATTGTTGGCGTTGTTAAGGATGTTATATTTAAGGGAGTTCACTTTGAAATTTTGGTTGAAACTGATAATTTCCTTTGGAAAATTCATTCCACAAAAAGCCAGGAAATCGGTGAACGTATCGGCATGACGCTTCAGCCTAACGATATTCATATTATGCGTAAGCTTAAGGAATAATTTTTCCGTATTGGTTTTAAATTTTTTTACGGAAAAGAGGTATAGATATGAAATCAAAAGCTGTTGCTGTCCCCTATTATGTGTGGATGGTTGTTTTTACAATTGTTCCATTATTTCTTGTAGGCATTTTTGCATTCACTGACGGAGATACAGGAAAGTTTACACTTTCAAACTTTTTTGAAATTGCCAAATATTTACCCACATTGTGGCGTTCAATTTACTACGCTGTTATAACAACTATTGTGTGCCTTCTTTTAGGTTTTCCTGCAGCGTATATCATTTCAAGACTGCCCGAAGAAAAGCAGTCTACTGTTCTTATGCTTTTAATGCTTCCCATGTGGATAAACTTCATTTTGAGAACATATGCATGGATGAACATTTTAGATGCAAACGGTTTTATTAACCAGATACTTATGTTTTTCGGCTTAAAGCCCTTAAAAATGCTTAACACCTCTGCGGCGGTAATTTTAGGTATGATTTATAACAATCTGCCCTTTATGATTTTACCATTATATTCAATCATGACTAAAATTGACAAAAGCGTGATTGAAGCTGCTCAGGACTTAGGTTGTTCCGATTCGAGCGTTATTAAAAAAGTAATTGTTCCCCTTTCAATTCCCGGCATTTCAACAGGCATCACCATGGTTTTTGTGCCTTCTGTATCAACATTCATTATTTCAAGAATGTTATCTGGATCAACAATCGGTCTTATTGGTGACCTTATTGAACAGGAGTTTTTAGGACTTAACTATGACCCCTATGTTGGTTCTGCCTTAAGCCTGATACTTATGGTAATTGTACTGATTATTATCGGCATATTTAACCAGTTCGGAGGGGAGGATGCTGTGGTATGAAAAAAACTTCACTCTCCAAGCTTTATATGGTACTCTTGGTGCTCTTTTTGTACCTGCCCATCTTAACTCTTGTTATTTTCTCCTTCAACGCTAATGACTCACGTGTTGCATGGGGTGGCTTCTCTTTAAGATGGTATGTGGCACTTTTCTCCGACCGCACGGTTATGCTGTCACTTTTTAACACATTGCTTCTTGCGGTTGTGGCATCTATCGTTTCAACAGCATTGGGCACAACCGCGGCAATAGGCATTAATAACCTTTCTAAAAAAACACGAAGCCTTGTAATGAACATTACCTACATTCCCATTGTTAACCCCGAAATTATCATGGGTGTTTCATTAATGCTTTTGTTCAAGGTGTTCATGCGCTTTACTCCCCTTCAGTTTGGTTATTTAACATTGGTACTTGCACACATTGCGTTCTGTGTACCTTACGTTATATTCCAGGTATTACCCAAGTTAAGGCAAATGAATCCCAATCTTCTTGAAGCTGCATATGACTTGGGCTGTAACTCCAGACAAGCATTTTTCAAGGTTGTAATTCCTGAAATATTGCCTGGCGTTTTTTCGGGTTTTATAATGGCTCTCACCTATTCACTTGACGACTTTGTTGTCAGCTACTTTAATGCAGGTGACAGCGTTAATACTCTTCCAATTATCATCAATTCAATGACAAAGCGCAACATGGACCCCAGCATCAACGCACTTTCAACTCTTATTTTCCTTACTATTGTAATTATCCTTGTTGTTAAGAATTTTCTTGACAATAGAAGGCTGAGAGTTGAGCGCACTGAAAAGGAAGGCCTTCATTCCAGGAAAAAGACCATTGCACTTATTGTTGCAGGTGTGCTTTTACTTTCCTCAATAGGCGTTACAGTTGGTATTGTTCTTAACATTGGTCCTACTCTTGAATTGGATATGCGACTGCTGTCAGGCTATGACTATACAAGATTTGCAAAGGATAAAATAACAATTAGTGTTGCAAACTGGGGCGAGTATCTTTGTATTGATGAACAGGACATGATAAATGTTAACGAGCAGTTTGAAGCTTTAACAGGCATTAAAGTTAATTACACTACCTACACCAACAACGAAGAGCTTTATGCAAAGCTCAAGAGCGGCGGTGCTAATTACGACATTATTATTCCCTCTGATTACATGATTTCAAGGTTCATCAGAGAAGGCATGCTTCAGAAGCTCAACTACGAAAACATTCCTAATTTTGACACCAAAATTATGGATACCTTCAAAAATCTTTCTTATGACCCCGAAAACGAGTATACTGTTCCCTACACCTGGGGCATGGTTTGTATTGTTTATAATAAAACTATGTACGATACTCCTCCCGACAGCTGGAGTGCACTTTGGGACGAAGCTCAAAAGGGCAACATTTTAATGTTCAATAACCCCCGTGATGCATTTGCTGTGGCACAGTGTTATCTTGGTTATTCGTTAAATACCACAGATAAAGACGAAATTGACAAAACCTTCGACAAGCTTTATGAGCAGTACAGCTCAAATCTTGTACAAGCCTATGTAATGGATGAGGTTTTCGACAAAATGGAAGGCGGTAATGCTGCTGTCGCTCCCTACTATGTAGGTGATGCGGTTTCTATGATGGAATCAAACCCTGATTTAGATTATTTCATCCCTAAGGAAGGCACAAACCGTTTTGTTGATGCAGCATGTATTCCTGTTGGCAGTAAAAATAAGGAAGCTGCAGAAATGTACATCAACTTCCTTTGCGAAACAGAAATCGCCCTTGCAAACTGCGAGTACATCGGTTATTCAACTCCTCATAAGGAAGTTTTCGAGCTTCTTGATGACGAGGTTAAGAGCGATGAACGTCGTTATCCTTCAGACGAGTTTTTGAATGAAAAAACAGAGCTTTTCATAGCTCTTCCCGACGAAACAAACAACTACATCCAGTCGCTTTGGAATCAGATAAAGTTTGCAAATTAATTCAAAAGGTTGCAGGAAACTATCCTGCAACCTTTTTATGTTAATCTCCGAAATTCACATTATTCCAGTATTCCGGTGCTTCAAAACCACTCCATCCATAGGGTGAATTATCCACATAATCATATACAATACTTAAAATCTTGTTATCATAATTTAATATTTCAACTTTGATAAGTGCCATATTCTCGGCATAGTCAATATCTATAATTTTATAATCCGCATTAATATAACCTGTTCTTGAAAGTATTCTTGGTATATCAGTTGCGATTTTGGCAATCAGTTCATTATATTTATTTGTTTCAAAATATAATTCGGGGTTTACATCCTCTCCGTTAACTTTAACCTCCATATGTAAATGGGCTCCTACCGAAGTTCCTGTATTTCCAACATTGCCTAATATGTCGCCTTTTGAAATTCGCATTATTCTCTTTGGTTCCGCTAATATACTTATATCAAGATTACAATATGTTATCTCTACGCCATTTTCACCGGATATGGTTACATAAGCTCCTTTTTCGTCATCATAATCAACTTCAAATTCGCCATCAATACCTGCATAAACAGGTGTGCCTTCTTCTGCTTTAAAGTCCAAACCGTTATGGAATCTTTCTTCACCGGTTATAGGGTGAACTCTTTTTCCGAATTTTTGAGTTATTTCATAATATCCCTTAATAGGATATGTAATACTGAGAGTCGCCCCTGAATATTTGAATTCCAAATTATACAAATCAGGCGGCGATAAATAACCATAATCCGCTCTTTCCGCCATTCTTTCAGCATAAGAAAATGGCACATATACAATATTTCCATTAAGAATAGGCGCATTGTCCATGGGTTCAACAACACTTGTTACCTCATCGGGAGTATTTTTAACCATTAAAACCTCTGGATTTACAACAAGTTCGCTCTTCCCGATTTCAACTTTATACAAATAACTTGTATATTCCGCTATAACATCTTCGTTTAAGTTTTTTTGACAAAGTGAAATTAACACTATATTGTTTTTCAGCTCAATTTTCGCGTTTTCACTCTCCATTAAACCAAGCTTTGTAAAAAGCTCATGAAGCGGAACATAAACCTCTCCATTTTCAATAAAAGGTTTATTTTCAAGTTCAATTATTTCCCCGTTATTGGTAATATCAAGAGTATATTTAGAATTATCGTTTTCAATTTGTGCCATAACTATTGTCCCTAATGCAAAAACCGTTAGAATTGTAACCATGCACAACATTGAAAGTAACCATCTTAGTCTAACAGGCTTAGCTGTGATTTTCTCAAATCGTTTTCTTAATGCTTTGCTATTTCCACTCATCTGTGTTGTGTAAACATTTTTAAACATCAAATCACTTCCTTGCTAACAAATTTAATATTGTATTCATATATGTTTTTTTACATTCTTCATTCATGTTTTGTGTTACAATTTCGTCGCAGTAAATTTCACACGCTTCATTAAGATTTTTCATGACAATATACATTAAAGGATTAAACCAATTAATCGCATTAACTATACACGCAAACCATTTAACGGGCAAATCCTTATGTTTATAGTGAGTCAGTTCATGACTATAAACATATAGCAGTTCACTATCAATCAATTCTTTTTCCGGCATATACACAACAGGGAAAAATACACCTGTAAGCATTGGTGAATCAATGTTTTTGCATTGTCTGAGCTTGATTTTTTGTTTTATACCCATTGATTGCAAAATGTTTATAAATATCTCATCTGCAACAGATGTGCTTACCTTACGTTTTCTTATAAGAAATGTTATATATCCGACAACATTCAATGTTAAAAACGTTATTATACCAGCACACCATATGACCATATAAATATTAACTACACTTTTTGATGAAGCAATATCTACATCAGGAATAACGATGGCTTCTTTGGTATTCTCCGGCATTACAACCTCACTATCATCCACATCTATTTCTTCAGAATAATAAGGTAGTATTATTGGAGGCGCTGCATTCTCAGGCACAACCTTCCAAACAGGAATTAGAAACATTACAGCGGCAAAAATCCACAGATTTCTCTGCCATTTGCCGGAAAATATTTTACAAATAACATATTTTAGTAAAATGAGTAGTACAACAAGCGCACTTCCTTGTATGTTTAAAAATATTAATGTTTTCATAAGCTCCGGCATAATCAATCACCATTAATAATTTTTCTTAAATCTTCAATTTCTTCCTTTGAAAGCTCTTTATTTTCATATAGACAAGCCACCAGATTTCCAATAGAACCTTGATAAAGCTTCGACAAAAAGCTTTTTGTTTCACTCATACTATATTCCTGCTCTTTAGTAATCGCATAATACAAATTACTTTTCCCCTGCTTTTCGTAGGCAACAACACCTTTATCACAAAGACGTGATAAAAGTGTGCCAACTGTATTTCGCGCCCAATCCACATATAATTTTGACATGATTTCGCCTAATGAAAGTGCTTTATCGCTACTCCACAACACCTTCATTACCTCATATTCGGACTCAGTAATATTTTTAGACATTTTAAAACCTCCTTTTAAGACTACAATTGTAGTTAAATATATTATAGCCTACACTTGTAGTCTTGTCAAGAGGAAAATTTTAAAGAGGATAGAAAATCTATCCTCTTTAAAATTCCAATTGACTTACGAAAACACACCACTCAAGTTGAGTGGTGTGTGTCTTTAAATCATACAAATTACTTGCAGCTTTCTTCAACTGCAACTGCACATGCAACAGTCATACCAACCATGGGGTTGTTACCTGCGCCCATCAAGCCCATCATTTCTACGTGAGCGGGTACAGAGGAAGAACCTGCAAACTGAGCATCAGAGTGCATTCTACCCATTGTATCTGTCATACCGTAGGAAGCAGGACCTGCAGCCATGTTATCGGGGTGAAGTGTACGACCTGTACCGCCACCGGAAGCAACGGAGAAGTACTTCTTACCCTTTTCGATACATTCCTTCTTGTATGTGCCTGCAACAGGATGCTGGAAACGTGTGGGGTTAGTGGAGTTACCTGTGATGGAAACGTCAACGTCTTCAAGATGCATGATAGCAACGCCTTCACGAACGTCGTCAGCGCCGTAGCAACGAACCTTGCTCTTTTCGCCGTCAGAATATGCCTTTTCGTATACAACGTTAACCTTACCTGTCATATAGTCGAATTTTGTTTCAACATATGTGAAACCGTTGATTCTGGAAATAATCTGAGCAGCGTCCTTACCAAGACCGTTAAGGATAACCTGGAGAGGCTGCTGACGTACTTTGTTAGCACTCTTAGCAATACCGATAGCACCTTCAGCAGCTGCGAAGGATTCGTGACCTGCAAGGAATGCAAAGCACTTTGTTTCTTCACGAAGGAGCATTGCAGCAAGGTTACCGTGACCGATACCTACTTTTCTGTCGTCAGCAACAGAACCGGGGATACAGAAGGACTGAAGGCCTTCACCGATAGCTTCTGCTGCGTCAGCTGCCTTTGTACAACCCTTCTTAATAGCGATAGCTGTACCTGTGATATATGCCCAACATGTGTTTTCAAAACAGATAGGCTGAATGCCCTTAACAAGGTTATATACATCGATACCCTTGTCTTTACAGATCTGTTCTGCTTCCTCAAGGGAGGAAATACCGTACTTATTAAGAACGGGTGTAATCTGATTTATTCTTCTTTCATAACTTTCAAATAATGCCATTTTAATTTCCTCCTTTCTTATTCTACACGGGGATCTATATACTTACTAGCTTCGTTGAATCTGCCGTAGTTACCCTTAGCCTTTTCAAGAGCTTCGTTAGCATCCATACCCTTACGGATGTTTTCCATCATCTTGCCAAGGTGAACGAATTCATAACCGCAAGTATGGCCTTCTTCATCAAGACCGATTCTTGTGATGTAACCTTCTGCAAGTTCAAGGTATCTGGGGCCCTTAGCCTTTGTGGAGTAAAGTGTACCAACCTGGCTACGAAGACCCTTACCAAGGTCTTCAAGACCTGCACCGATGGGAAGACCGTCTTCGGAGAAAGCTGTCTGTGTTCTACCGTAAACAATCTGAAGGAAAAGTTCGCGCATAGCTGTGTTGATAGCATCGCAAACAAGGTCAGTGTTAAGTGCTTCCAAAAGTGTTTTGCCGGGAAGAATTTCTGCTGCCATAGCTGCAGAGTGAGTCATACCGGAACAACCAAGTGTTTCAACGAGAGCCTCCTCGATGATACCGCCCTTAACGTTTAATGTAAGCTTACAAGCGCCCTGCTGAGGTGCACACCAGCCCACACCATGTGTAAGGCCGTAAATGTCTGTAATCTGCTTGGACTCTGTCCATTTGCCTTCCTGAGGAATAGGTGCGGGACCGTGGCCAACGCCCTTATTTACCACGCACATACTCTCAACTTCATGTGAATAATTCATAGTCTCTTCTCCTTTCAATAATTCATGCATATATTTTATCACAACTTGTCCTTATAAATCAAGTAGTATTTGGAAAAAAGCTTAGTTTTATATGTTTGGTATTTTCCAATCTATCGGAGTTTTAACCAGCTTTTCCAAAAGGCGGTTAGCTTCTTTAAAGTGTCCGCAACCCATAAAGCCACGGGATGCTGACAACGGGCTCGGATGAGCAGCTTCTAACACAAAATGCTTACGTTTGTCAATCAATTCAACCTTTTTACGTGCATAGTTACCCCAAAGAAGGAAAATTACAGGGTCCTCTCGCCTGTTTAAAGCCTCAATAACGCTGTCGGTGAAAATTTCCCAGCCTTTGTTTGCATGGCTGCCAGCCTGCCCTTCACGGACCGTTAAAACGGCATTTAACAAAAGCACACCTTGCTGTGCCCATGGCATAAGATAGCCGTTGTTGGGAATTTCAAAACCGTACTCGTCACGGATTTCTTTGTACATGTTAAGTAATGACGGCGGAGTTTGCACCCCGGGCTTAACAGAAAAGCACATACCGTGTGCCTGGTTTGGCTCATGGTAAGGGTCCTGACCTAAAATAACCACCTTAGTGTCTTTGTAGGAGGTAACCTTGAGTGCCGAAAAAAGCTCGTACATATCGGGGTATACTGTGTGATTTGTATATTCTGTTTTCAAAAAAGCACGAAGCTTAAGGTAATATTCCTTTTCAAACTCTTTTCCTATTATATTATCCCAATCATTTCCGAGTTTAACCATTTTTAAGCTCCTTTCGCATTTTTGCACTTACAAATCTTAAATTGTTTTTAATGCTAACAATTTCCCCGCATTTTTCAAAGCCACGAGCCTTGTAGAAGGCTTCTGCACTTTTGCTGGATTCCAGTATCAATTCTTTGATATTTTTGCGTTTTGCCCATTCCTCGGTGGTTTTTAAAAGCATTGATGCAACACCCATGTTTACATAGGAGGGATGAGTGTAAAGCCTGTTCACATAGCCGTCCTTTTCGGTGCTCATAAACCCTACAATCTGTTTTTGAGAATTTACTGCAACGATTGCGTAGCACCTTGCTATTGACCGCCTGAAGGCAGGCATGTACATGTTTTTCGGCACCCAGGCATCAAGCTGTTCATTGGTATAATCTTTTGTGCATAAAGTGTGCACACTGTCATATACTAACTTTGAAACTATATTAAATTCACCCAGCCTCATGGCACGAACTTTAAACTGTTCCATGGAAAACCTCGCAGTAATTCTGATATAAATTGAGCCATACCCCAATGGAGTATGGCTCGTTTTTTGCAGGGAAAATAAATCTAATTACTTAAACTTTCTTTTTCTTGCTGCTTCGGACTTCTTCTTGCGCTTTACGCTGGGCTTTTCATAGTGTTCTCTCTTTCTAACCTCGGACAAAACACCGGCTTTCGCACAGGAGCGCTTAAATCTCCTAAGAGCGCTATCTAAAGATTCATTATCCTTAACTCTTATTTCAGACATTCTCGTACCTCCCCTCGCGACTCTACCTTTAATGTACATCAGAGGGTCGAACCGCATATAGTGACAAATAAATTATACTTTTAATATGTCAATATGTCAAGAGTAAATTTGCATCATATTGAAACTTTTTTGAATATTTTTTACAAATCAGCCGGGAGGCCATGAAAGTGAACGTCCACCAAGAAGATGGAAATGCAAATGCTTAACGCTCTGACCACCGTTTTCACCACAATTGTTGACAATTCGGTAGCCACCTTCAGCCACACCTAAATCTTCGGCAATCTTTTTAGCCACAAGAAAAATGTCTTTTAAAACAGAAGCGTTTTCCTCGGTTAAGCAGTTTGCGGAAGCAATATGCTCCTTGGGAACAATAAGCACATGAACCGGTGCTTCGGGAGAAATGTCGTTAAAAGCGTAAACCTTGTCGTCTTCGTAAACCTTGCTTGAGGGGATTTCCCCGGAAATAATTTTGCAGAAAAGACAATCTGACATCACTTATTTCCTCCAGTCTGGCTAATTACAAGGTCATCTACCATAGCAAGTGCATCGTCAACCTTACTAACAAGCTTACCGCCACCCTGTGCCATGTCGGGTTTACCGCCACCACGACCGTCAGTTACCTTTGTGATTTCACGGATAATGTTACCTGCATGAACGCCCATTGCTACAGCTTTCTTTGTTGCAGCGGCAACAAAAGTAATCTTATCTGCGTCAACGCTTGCCAATACAGCAACACCACATTCGCACTTTTCCTTCATCTTATCTGTAAGCATCTTAAGCTCGTCAGCACTTACTCCGTTAAGCTGTGCTGTAAGAACATCAACCTCACCAACGTGCTTAATGCTTGTAAGAAGGTCGTTTGCAGCAGCCGCTGCCATCTTAGCCTTAACTTCTTCAATAGACTTCTGGAGTGCTTTGTATTCGTTCATAAGACTTTCAGCCTTGTTTACAAGCTCTGTCTTATTTGTTTTAATGATTTCAGCAGTCTTTTCAATAACAGCATCGCTTTCTTCAATGTATTCAAGAACGCCTTTACCTGTTGTCGCTTCAATTCTTCTTACGCCTGCCGCTACACCGCCTTCAGACAAAATCTTGAAGAGACCTGCCTGTGCAGTATTCTTAAGGTGTGTACCACCACAGAATTCAATAGAGTAACCGCCCATGTTTACAACACGTACAGTTTCACCATACTTTTCGCCAAAGAGCGCCATTGCACCCATTTTCTTTGCTTCTTCAATGGGCATTACCTTAACATCAATATCGTATGCTGCCATAATAGCTTCGTTTACCTTAGCTTCAACCTTCTTAAGGTCGCTCTGAGAAATACCCTCAAAGTGTGTAAAGTCGAAACGAAGTCTCTTATCGTCAACAAAGCTACCTGCCTGTTCAATATGGCTGCCTACAACTTCCTGCAATGCCTTCTGTAAAAGGTGTGTTGCAGAGTGGTTTCTTGCAGTATCCATTCTTCTTTCCTTGTCGTATGCACTTACAACGCTATCTCCAACAGAAGCACTGCCTTCTTCAACGCAAACAAAGTTAAGGATTTTGCCGTCACCAAGCTTTTTAGCATCGGTTACAACCATTTTAACACCGTCAGCAGTGATAACACCTGTATCACCCTTCTGACCGCCGCTTTCGCCGTAAATTGCAGTTTTGTCAAGAATTACAACACCATTTTCACCATCGGAAAGGGACTGTGCAATAGCATTGTCCTTAACAATTGCAAGGATTTTACCTTCAGCAGATTCATTGTCGTAACCAACAAATTCGCTTGTTACATTCTTTCCAATCTGCATGTAAACGTCTTCGCTCCAGGCAGCCTCTTCACCAACGTTTCTGCCTTCACGAGAACGATTTTTCTGTTCATTCATGCACTCTGTAAATGCATCCATGTCAACGTCAAGACCACGTTCTGTAAGAATTTCAGCAGTTAAGTCGATGGGGAAACCGTATGTATCGTAAAGACGGAACGCATCGCTGCCTGCAAGAAGCTTTTCATTCTTCTTCTCAAGCTCTGCAATATATTCTTCCAGAATTGTGAGACCTGCGTCAATTGTTTCGGAGAATCTTGCTTCTTCGATCTGGATAACCTTTTTAATATAGTCACGCTTAGCTTCAAGCTGAGGATAAGCGTTCTTGGATTCGTTAATTACTGTGTCTGCAATATTATAAAGGAAGTTGCCTTCAATACCAAGAAGTCTGCCATGTCTTGCAGCTCTTCTTAAAAGTCTTCTCAAAACGTAGCCACGGCCTTCGTTAGAGGGACCAACGCCGTCACAAACAAGGAAGGTTGTGCTTCTGATGTGGTCTGTTATAACACGAAGAGAAACGTCACTCTTTTCGTTTTCACCGTAGTTAACCTTTGCAATCTTGCTGATTTCAAGCATGATATTTCTTACGGTGTCAACTTCAAAGAGGTTCTGTACTCCCTGCATGATTGCCGCAATTCGCTCTAAACCCATACCCGTATCAATGTTGGGCTTTGCAAGGCGGTTGTAGTTACCTTCTTCGTCCTTGTCGAACTGTGTGAATACAAGATTCCAGAATTCAACAAATCTGTCACAGTCGCAACCAACCGCACAGTCGGGCTTACCGCAACCTGCTTCTACACCACGGTCAAAGTAAATTTCACTACAAGGACCGCAGGGACCAGTACCGATTTCCCAGAAGTTATCTTCCTTGCCCATTTTCTTAATTCTGTCACGTTCAACGCCAACTTCATTTACCCAGATATCAATAGCTTCGTCGTCGTCTTCATAAACAGTAACCCAAAGCTTATCCTTGGGAAGCTTTAAATCTTCTGTGATAAATTCCCATGCCCAACGAGTTGCTTCATGCTTGAAGTAATCACCAAAAGAGAAGTTACCGAGCATTTCAAAGAATGTACCATGTCTTGCAGTTTTACCAACACGTTCAATGTCGGGTGTTCTGATACACTTCTGACATGTTGTAACACGATTTCTGGGAGGGATTTCCTTTCCTACAAAGTAAGGCTTTAAGGGAGCCATACCTGCATTTATAAGTAATAAGCTGTCATCGTTCTGAGGAACAAGAGGGAACGAAGGCAGTCTGAGATGACCCTTAGACTCAAAAAAGCTAAGATATCTTTCTCTGATTTCATTTAAACCAAGTCTTTCCACTGTGTTTCACTCCTTTGTAATCTTTACCATTATACTTGCCTTGTTGTGTTTTTGTCAAGCGTTATATTCATTGTATGCAGCTCTCACTGCCTTTGCAAGCTGGTCAGAGCAACTTGTAGACTTCATGCCACAGGTGAGATTTGAAAAATAGCCCTCAATCTGAGAAACTGTCATGCCGTCAACCACACGTGCAATAGCCTTTAAATTACCGTTACAACCGCCTAAAAAATTGACATTTGTTACAACATCTCCATCAATGTCAAAGTTTATCTGAACGGCACATGTGCCTTTTGTTCTGTATGTATAATTCATCAATTCATCCCCTTCCTTATAAAATAAGGACATAACAGATAAATTATACACTAAAATTTCTCTACAATCAAGGTTTTTTATTAAATTATTGACTGAAATAATCTCTCAAAGAGCTTCTTTATTACAGATGCAATGGGAACTGACAAAAGTATTCCCCAAAATCCGCCAAAGGAGCCAACATATAACACCATAACAACAATTGCAGGATGAAGATTCATTGTGTCAAAGGACACTTTTGGGGTTATAATATGGTTTTCGATTTGTTGGATTAGCAAAAGGCCTATTACAACAAAAATTGTCATTTCGGGCACAGTGAAAACTGTAATGCAAATAATCACAAGCATTGCAATAAATGCTCCTGCATAAGGAATAATGTCTAAAATTCCCGAAATTACACCAAGTCCAAGCGCATAAGGAATTCTTAAGGTGTATAAGAAAATTGCAACCAGCACACACAAAATTACAGCAACCACAATCTGCCCTTTAAAGAACGAGTCTGTTATTGCTTTTATATCGTCAAGAATAATTCTGAAGGATGGTTTAAGCTTTTCGGGGATAATTTCATTTAAAGTTTTCTTTATTCCGTCTGTATCTTTCAAAATGTAAAAAGCCATTGCTGCTCCAACAATGCCGCCCAACGACGATTGGACTATGCTTCTTGCCGTTGTGTACATTGCGCTGAAAGATTTTGACACAAAGCTTTCTGATATCGTAAATCCATTTGCTGACAAAAAGTCTGATACAAGAATGTAAATATTTTCAAGAGCATCTTTTGCGCTTGGATAAATAATAACTATAACCAGGCAGAAAAAAAGTAACACCATCACTCCCACTAAAAAAGTTGACAAGCTGCCCGAAAAACCTTTTTTCTTCATGAAGCTTACGAAGGGATACAGTATATAAATAATAACAATTGCTGTAAAAAGTGGAGAAAAAACAGCTCTTAACGGTGAAAATATTCCAATCAATAGAAAAAGTGTTAAAACGAAAAAAAATATTACAGATGCAAATAAGCTTTTGTCCTTCATTTTTCCTCCCATATGTAAGGGGCTATGCCCCTTTTTTAATGTCTCATTTCTGCAACAGAGTCAACGATGTTTCCAACAGAATGGATAATTGTTCCTGCACCACGTTTAATTTTCTTCATATCTTTGTCCTTCATCGGATCCATCAGAATACCCATTGCTCCGCCAATAACAGCACCTGTCAATAGTCCTGTTGTAAAACCTTTAGTGCAAAACATCACTACACCCCAACTAAAAGAGATTTTTCCTGCGAGCAACGCACTCCACAAGCTTTTCCTCCAAAATTAGTTTTCCTTTGGAAAAGCTGATTGTATTTCGGGTTCGGCATATCTTACGTCCTTTTAAAAGGTCCTCAGCTAAAGAAAAACCAATTTCAAAACCACTTAAGGTGCCCGTTTTTAAATCAAGATTTATATTCTGAATTATTCCTGCATCTGTCCCGTCGGTTAAAATTGTTTTTCTTTTATAAATATCATTTTCACAGCTTTGAAAGTCCTCTCGGGGAATAATTTTCACAAATCGTTCCCCGAAACCATTCACAAATATACAGGTTGCATTTGTATTTGCAATGTCAACCAAATTAAACAATCTGTATTTATAAACAAGTGAATCGTTTTTTGAAATGATACCCAAAATTTCGTTTGTTCCTTTTTTAACGAGTATGTCCGAAAGCCTTCCGAAGTATTTGTGAGTTTTTTCTTCGCAAATCTTCTTCCCTTTCAGCCTTAAAAAGCTTTCGTCCATTTCCTTGCCCCCAATACAGTATTAATATCTGCAAAACAATGGCTATAAATACATGCAAAAAAATACGGTAGCACCCAATTTCAGGCACTACCGAATTTTTTTTACTATTTAAAATACTCAATTGCTTTTTCAAGCTGAACGTCTGTTTCAACACTGAAGTCGTACACAATATCGTTGATTGCAACCAAAGTATAAACATCTGGCTGACCTGTTATTTCAAGATTGCGTACAGACTGAATATAGCGAAGAGCCTCGGCTGTTTCTTCGTCAAAAACTTCATCGGGCTCTGTTTCCATGCAGCCTAAAGCATGAAGTCTTTGCTCCATGGCAAGAATATGCTTGCCGGCGGATGTGTCCATTGCTTTTTCAAGTCCTACAGGCTCAAATTCATTTTCGTTAACAGTTGTATACACGTTCTCAACCAAAACATCGGGTGTAACGCCAACTTCGTGAATTCTACTATCGTTAGGAGAATGGAATTCTGCAACGGTAAACTTAATTCCTGCACCTGTGTGAAGCCTTTGAACAGACTGCATGCTACCCTTGCCATAGGTTTTTGTTCCCATAACAACACCTGCTTTTCTGTCCTTAACAGCCCCTGAAAAGAGCTCGGATGCAGAAGCACTGTTTTCGTTTACAAGAAGCACTAAATTGTAGGGGTTTTCTTTCAAACCATTTGTTATTGTTACATCCTCATTCATTTCAGGGTTCTTATACTTAAATTTGGCAATAACACCTTCGGGAATAAAATGCTCCGCAAGGCTGATTGCCGCATTAAGTTCGCCACCGCCGTTGTTTCTGATGTCAAGAATAACATTCTTTATTCCTTTTTCGTCAAATTCTTTTAAAATGGGAGAAACAAAAGTGTCAAGGTTAGCTGTAAAATCAGAAATATAAATATAACCAATTTTACCATCTTCAAGGATTTTATAGGATGTGGGATTCTGGTTAACTTCGTCACAATAACAGCTGATATTCATTTCCTGTCCGTTACGTTTAACACCAATTACAACTTCCTTGCCCTTTTCACGCTTAATAAGTGTTGCAACATCTGCAACGCTCATGCCGGCAATGCTTTTTCCGTCAACAGATATAATGGTATCATAAAGCTTAATGCCTGCCTTTTCTGCGGGAGACGCGGGAAATACTCCCATAACTATAATGTGGTCTCCGGAAAGGGTTATTTGTACACCTATTCCGTAAAATTCACCTGTAATGTTGTTGTACACGGTTTCATATCTTTCGGGAGGATAATATTCGCTATATTCGTCCTTCAAAAGTCCCATCATGTGTTCAACAGCATTGTTGAAATCAAAATAACCGTTATCAATGGTGTTGCAGAGAGCTCTGTAGAGTAGATCCTCATCAGTTACTCCGTAATAATAGAAATCTGCCAATCTTAAGCACACAGCAGCAAGATTATTTTTTAAAATTTGCGACTCTATAGCTGACGGCTTTTCTATTGTCTGTACATTTTCTTCAAGCTGAACTTCCTCTGCTATTACGCAAACTGTGCATGACAGTAAGGTAAGAACAGCCAGAAATACAGACAAAATTCTTTTATACATTTTCATAGCAATTCCTCTTTAAATTAATTACATCTGTTCAGGTGCGGAAACGCCCAAAATTCCAAGAACTATTCTTATAACAATTCTTGTAGCATCGCAAAGCTTAAGACGCGCTTCTCTTACCTTTAAATCATCATCCTTAACTCTGCAAGCAGAATAGAAAGAATGGAAACAAGCCGACAGGTCCATGAGATATCTTGTCAAATGGCTGGGTTCAAAGTTTACGGCTGCGTTTGTAATTTCCTCAGGAAGCTCGCTGAGCTTTCTCATAAGCTCATACTCTTCCTCCGCCTTAAGAACATTACAGTCAATGTCCTTAACGGAAGGCACTTTAGCCCCTTCACTTTCAAGAAGACGGATAATGGAACAAATTCTTGCATGTGCATACTGAACGTAAAATACAGGGTTTTCACTGCTCTGTTCAACCGCAAGATCAAGATCAAAGTCCATATGACTGCCTGCCGCACGCATGTTGAAGAAAAATCTTGCAGGGTCAATACCAATATCGTCAATAAGGTCAGAAAGAGTTATCATCTTACCTGTTCTCTTGCTCATTCTTACAACCTCATTGTTACTCATGAGTCTGACAAGCTGAATTGTAAGCACCATAAGCTTATCAGAGTCAATGCCACAAGCTTCCAATGCACCTTTCATTCTTGCAATGTGACCGTGGTGGTCAGCACCCCATATGTTAATGCAAAGGTCAAATCCTCTCTCTTCAATTTTGTTCTTGTGATACGCAATATCTGCTGCAAAATATGTGGGGATACCATTTTGTCTTACAAGAACATCATCCTTATCGGAGCCAAAATCAGTGCTCTTAAGCCAGATTGCACCGTCAAGTTCATATGCTTTGCCGTTTTCAAGAAGCTTCTTAACAGTATCCATAACCTGGTTTGTTTCGTGAAGCACGCTTTCACGGAACCACACATCATAATTGATTCTGTATCTTGAAAGAGTTTCCTTAAGGGAGTCAATGTTAAGCTCAAGAGCATATTCGATAAGCTTTCTGCGTCTTTCACCGCTTTCTAAATTCAAAAGAGAATCGCCGTAAAGGTCAATATAATTTTGTGCATGAACTCTGATATCATCGCCCTGATACCAGTCTTCGGAAAATTCGATTGCATCCTCACCTTTAAGTATCTGGATGTATCGTCCCTCTAAGCTGTTACCGAACTTTTCAATCTGAGCACCTGCATCGTTAATATAGAATTCTCTTGTTACATCCCAGCCTGCCTTGTGAAGAACATTTGCCAATGTGTCGCCCAATGCACCGCCACGTGCATTACCCATATGCATAGGACCTGTGGGGTTTGCGCTGACAAATTCAATCATTACCTTTTTGTTTTCGCCAACGTTCACATTGCCGTAGTCCTCACCCATTTCTTCGATTTCGGTAAGAACATTATATATATAGGACTTATCTAAGGTAAAATTGATAAATCCGGGACCTGCAAGTTCAACCTTTTCTGCCTTTAAAGCATCCTTGTCAATATTATCAACGATAGCCTGCGCAATTTCTCTGGGGTTTTTCTTAAGCGCCTTTGCCAAAAGCATTGCCGCATTTACCGCAAAGTCACCGTGAGATTTTTCACGAGGCTCTTCGACTGAAAAAACAGGGATTTCACATTCGCCAAATGCTTTTACAATAGCTTCCTTTACTTTATCGCTGATTTCATTTTTCTTCTTAAGTAATGTGTACATATGGTATTTTCCTTTCTATTGTGCGATCTCTTTATGTATGTTAATTTCCAAATGATTTTCAACCACCGATGCATTGTTAATGTCAAGAACATATTCAATGGCAATAACCCCGCCATTTTCAGCGACCTCACTCTTTAAGCGGTTTGTTATTATGCCTATGGTAAAACTGCCCACCGGAGTTTCGTAATGACTTGTGTGCTTTTTTCCGCACTCAAAAATCATTTGTGTGTTAACCCCGCCCGTGCGGGTCATAGTTATTAAATCCTTATCGATTTTTATAAGGGATGACGCCTCACAGCCGTCATCAGAAAGAGCTTCTTTATATTTTAACAAATACTTTCCGTTGCGATAGCTCATTTCACCTTCGGTAACAAGCTCTGTAGTATCCTTTTGCCCTTCAATAAAGGTTGTTCCCTTAACAGAAACGTATACCTTTTCACTCATATATTCACCCTCTGACTGTTATATACACAAAATGCATTATAACAGCACAAAAACAAATTTTCAACAGTAAATAATTTCTTTTATAAAATTACTGGTTTTTGGGATTAATAAAGTTTCTCCAGTCCAAATCACCTCGTTCCAATCCCTGGATAAGAACTTCCGCAGTAGCAGAGTTTGTTGCGATAGGAACATTATGCACATCACAAAGTGACATAAGATTACTTACATCGGGTTCGTAACGTCTTGCAGTAACAGGGTCACGGAAACAAAGCACAAGGTCAATTTCCTCGTAAGCAATTCTTGCTGTAATCTGCTGAACGCCACCCTGAGCACCTGCAAGAAGCTTTTCAACCTGCAGTCCTGTTACTTCGGCAATAAGACTACCTGTTGTTCTTGTTGCGCAAAGGTGATGTTTTGCAAAAATACTCTTATACGCAAGACAAAACTGAACCATTAATTCTTTCTTTTTATCATGGGCAATTAGTGCGATATGCATTTTTCTCTCTCCTTTTCTTTATCTGCCTTAAAAGACTATTTAAGGTCAAGTATATATTTAAAGATTTTTATCCCTTTATTGCTTCAAAAATCCTTACAAAAACGTTCTTCTTTTCACTAAGATTAATTAAGGGAACCTCTTCGCCTGTAACTCTTTTTGCAATGTTTCTGTATGCCTTACCTGCCACTGACTTAGGGTCTGTAACACAAGGCGTGCCTGTGTTTGCCGCAACAATAATACTCTCGTCGTCAGGCACAGCACCAATAAGATCAACCGCAAGAATATCCAGCATATCTTCCAATGAAAGCATGTCCCCTCTTTCAATCATTCTTTGACGAATCCTGTTCACAACAAGGTTTATGTTTTCAATGCCATGCTTTTCCAAAAGTCCTATTATTCTGTCCGCATCTCTTATTGAAGCAACCTCAGGCACCGCAACAACAATTGCCCTGTCTGCACCTGCAACAGCATTTTCAAAGCCTTGCTCAATACCTGCCGGGCAGTCTATTAATATGTAGTCATATTCTTCTTTTAATTTACGGAGAAGGTTCTTCATTTGCAAGGGTGTTATTGCACTTTTGTCCTTTGCTTGTGCCGCAGGAATAACAAAAAGACCCTCAAAGCGTTTGTCACGGATTGTAGCTTTTTTAAAATCGCACACACCTTCACAAACGTCCACAATGTCGTAAACTATTCTGTTCTCAAGACCTAATACAACATCAAGATTTCTCAAGCCAATATCAGTGTCAACTAAAAGGACCTTTTTTTGCATAAGTGCCAACGCTGCACCTAAATTGGCAGAAAGCGTTGTTTTACCAACACCGCCTTTGCCGCTTGTTATTACTATTGCTTCACCCATAAACATGTCTCCTTTTTTAGCGGTTTTACACATTTTACCACTTTTTCGCATAAAGGTCTATAAAATCTTTACATCATTTTTACTGTAATTACACCATTTTCAACTTTTGCCATACAGTTTTCTACAGCGTTCTTCATTCCGTCTGCATATCCTGCAACTGAGGCAATCCTCAACATTTCAGGCTTCATGTTTTTTGCATAAATAACGGCTTCAGCATTTCCGTCACAGCCTGCGTGTGCAGAGCCTTTTAAAGTACCCATTACAAAAATGTCACCTTTTGCAACAAGCATTGCTGTGGGATTTACATCACCTAAAACCATAATATCACCATTTGATTTTATACACTCGCCTGCACGGACAATTCCGTACACCTTTTTTAAAAAGACCTCACCGTTGGCAGTTATATGCCTTAATACTGATTGAGGTGCTTTTGTTTTATAGCAAAAATCCACATTTTTTCCGAAAGCCCGGTCAACTATTTCACAAAGCTTTAGCTCCTCCTCATAAGACAAGCTGTTCAAATCATAGCCAACCTTTATTTCTCCGTTTTTCAAAAAGCCTTTCATACCCATAAGGTAATCTTTCAACTCATCCGACTGCTCATAAAAGCCTCGAGTTTTATCAAGCTTAATTAAGAGCATGTCTTTTTCAAGTTTTAAGGAAACCTTCATTTGTTATCATCCTATTATTATATTTCTGTCGGTAAAACCGTCGTATTCAATCTGATTTGAAAAATACTTTTCAATAACACGCCTTGCAACAGGTGCTGCGTCACTACCGCCGCCTGACTTTTCAAGCACAACGGCAACTGCAATCTGGGGATTTTCATAGGGCGCATATGCAATATAAATACCATTTGTATATCTACCCATCTGAGCTGAACCTGATTTTGCCGCAATGGAAACATTACTGCCTGCAAAAGCGTTTTCACCTGTACCTTCGGTTACAACAAGACGCATGCCCTTTGTAAGTGCGGTATAAAACTCATCTGTCATTTTAATTTCATTTACAAGTTCGGCTTTATTTTCAATAATTGTTTTGCCGTTTTTGTCTTCAATGCTTTTTACAAGATGCATTTTATAACGTTTGCCACCGTTAGCGATTGTTGATACATAGGATGCAAGCTGAACGGGAGTTACCAAAGTGTCTGACTGACCTATTGCCGCTTGCATAGTGTCGCCGGGATACCATGTTCCGCCACGCTTTTCTCGGTTTTCAATGGATGCAACTGTGCCGGACTGCTCTTCGCCCGGGAGCTCCACTCCTGTTTTTTCACCAAAACCATACTTTTGGGCATATTCAGCCATTTTCACAATTCCCAATCGTCTGCCAACATCGTAAAAGAAATAGTTACAAGAATCTCTTATTGCACCTGTAACGGTCACTGCACCATGTGTTGTGCCATGCTGACGGTATGCCCAGCAACGTGGCTGATAGTCGGGATAATATGTGTAAATACCACGGTCAACAATTACATCATAAGGAGAGATAACTCCCTCCTCCAAAGCCGCTGAGGCAACAAGCATTTTATATGTTGAACCGGGTGAATATGCGCCTGCAACCGCTCTGTTAAAAAGAGGCTTTGATGCATCATTGAGTAAATTAGCATAATTTCGGTTGAAATTTGAAATGTCGTAAGTAGGGTAAGAAGCCATTGCAAGTATTTCACCGCTGTTTACGTCAACAGCTACCACTGCACCAGAATCCGCCCCTCTGCCCTCTGCAACAGTTTTCGCAGTACTTCGCACATCAACAATTGTTTCATACAAAGCAAGCTCTGCTTCAAGCTGCATGTCAAGGTCAAGTGTTAAGGTTACATTCTTTCCGGGAAGTGCTTCAATTATTGTATTTTGCGAAACATTTCTGCCTTCTTTGGTTTGCTCAACAGTTGCAAGACCATCTGTACCCTTTAAAAACTGCTCAGCATACTTTTCAATACCTTGTTTTCCTATGAGTGAATTCATGGTGTAGCCTATAGAGCGCATTGTTTCAAGCTCGTCTGCACTTATTTTACCAACTCTTCCTAAAACATGAGTGGCGGTGAAAGGATACTTATATTCTCTTAAAGAATCGTTTTTAATGTCAACACCGGGAAAAAGCTTGTACTGCTCTTTGATGGCAGTAATCATATCCATGGGAACTCCTGTTGCAAAATTGAAATCAACCGTATAGGAAAAATCTCGTAAAGTCATTTCATATCGGGTTGATGTAATTTTAAGTTTAGTTTCAATATCTGTTTCTGAAACCTTATATTTTTGTGCAAAAAAGTCCAACACATTGTTTGGTGTAAGATGCTTTCCCATTCCGTATTTTGTTTTCCAGGCATATTCCTTTGCTCTGGGGTTTTGCGCACTTTCTTCAAACACAAAGTAAAGTCCGCCATTATAGTAGTTTACAGGAAAAGTGTTTGATATATAAAAGTTGCTTTTGTCAGCAAGAGTATAAAGCTTTTTGATTGTGTCGTTTAAAAGTTCATCATCCTGATTGCGTGTTTTTCTTATAACAATCGTATTGGAAATTTTATTTGTTACCAATGTTCTGCCGTATCTGTCGGTTATATTTCCTCTTGGAGCTTCGAGAGTTATTGTTTTGGTTGTTCTCAATTCGCTCTTTTCACGATACTCGCTGCCTTCTACAAGCTGTAAAGAAACAAGCTTTACCACAAACAAAGCTAAAATAAGAGCAAGAATAAGATACAGCACACGATATCTACTGTTCATATCTTATCCCCTTTCTTTTCTTTTCAAATTTAATTCTGCTTAATACTAAGTATAAAAAGATAAAAATCAAAGTGTTTAACAAAGCTACGGGCAGCACAGTTTTATAAACAGCCTCAAATGCAAAGGAAACACCTCGCACAAGGTAGCTGAACACCCCAAATATCAATTCATATATAAATGAAATTACAAAGGTTAAAGGTGCAAAAACAAACACTCTTTTACCAAATATGGTTTCGGTTACAACATTGCACAAAATAACAGCATACATGAAAAGAAGTGTTGCTATGCCTAAAATTGCACCCGAAATAAAGTCGGTCAAAAGACCTGTGCCGACTGCCAATGCAATGTTTTCATCCGAAGGATAAATAATACAAATAGTCAAAAGTGAAACCAAAGTAAAATTAGGCAATACTGAAAAAGGTGTAAAATGAGCCAGGACAGTAGCTTGTAAAATAACAACTGCAAGCATAAATAAAATTTTAAATCTGCGGCTCATTACATTACCTCCTTATCTTCCTACTAAAACCTCGCTTAACGAAGAGAACTTAACTTCGCTTTCCACAACAGCAGAAAGTGTAAGTCCGTCTTCATCGTCAGCTATTTCAACAATTTTTCCTATGTATACACCTTTGGGGTATATACTGCCTGTGCTTGCTATTTCAATTCTATCGCCAATTACAATGTTTGCATCCTTTGAAAGATATTTAAGACGGCATCTTCCGTAAGGAGCAAGACTGTAATCTCCTTCAAGAACGCCTCTGTCGCCTGTTCTTGCGCAAACTGCACCGATTGACGAGTCAACGTCGGTTATCTCCCTTACCTTTGCCCAGGAGGTACCAACCTCTATCACAGTGCCCACAAGTCCCATGTCGGTTAAAACAACGTCATTCACATTTACAGACGAGCTTGTCCCCTTGTCAATGGAAATAACATTGTACCAATTGTCAGATTCAATGCCGATAACCTTTGCTCCCTGCAAAGTCATTTCAGGCAAGGATTCCCTCATGCCTAACAGCTTTGTTAATCTTTCGTTTTCGGATTTGTATGCTTCAATTTCCGAATAGTCGCTTTCAAGTCGTGCTATACGCGCCTTAAGCATTTGATTTTCCTCCGCATAGCTCCCTGCATGAACAAACGAATCAACCACGCGTGACACCTTGTTATACACAGTACTGCATGTTTTCATTACAGGCTGTACAACCATGTTTGCAGCATTGGTAAAAATATCTGCACGACCGCCCAAAAGAGTGGAAAGTGCCATTAAAAGAAGGATTGCTACACTGATTATGCCTATTTTTATGAAAAACTTTTTAGAATATTTTCCCATTACATTTCATTCCTTTTGCCATAAAGCAATTACTTGCCAAGTGCTTTTAACTTTTTATCGCTGAGAATTTTAACTTCGCCTCGAAGAGCACATCCTAAAGGATTTTCGCCAACCTTTGTTTTAAAACCGGTTTTTTTAGTTAAAAGCTCATCAATTTTATACAAACCTGCCAAACCGCCCGTTATTGTTATGCCTGTCTCCATAACATCACTTAATAACTCAGATGGAGTTTTTTCCAAAGCCAGAATAACAGATTCAACAATATGATTTAAAGAATCGCTTATTGCCTCTCTTACTTCTTCGCTTGTTACGGAAAATTCCTTTGGAAGACCTGTAACAATATCTCTTCCCTTATACTTTTTAAGCTCATTTTTTTCCTTTGGCAAAGCACAGCCGAGTTCAATTTTAATTCTTTCAGCAGTGTTTTCACCGATTAAAACGTTAAACTTACGCTTTACCAATGCCATAACAGCACTGTCCATGTCGTCTCCACCTGTTTTTATGGACACACCCGTTGCAATATGACCAAGAGCTATTACTGCAGAATCCGTGGTGCCACCGCCAATATCAACAATCATACTGCCGGTTGGGGTAAGCACATTAATGCCTGCACCAACAGCGGATGCCATTGCACCTTCTATAACCTTAACAGAAGACACACCAAGATTTTTCACAACCTCACTTGCTGCACGCCTCTCCATCTGAGTTGCACTTGACGGAACGGTTATGATTGCATTAACGCCTGTAAATACTGCTCTGTTGAAAGCTTCCTTTACAAGTGTTTTAACCATGCCCTCTGCCGCAGAATAATCGGCAATTACACCACCTGAAAGAGGCTTCTTGGCAATAATATTTTCAGGAGTTTTTCCAAAAGCTTCCTTCGAATTATTCCCTGCATCAATTATCATGCTTTCTTCCATATCAATGGTTACAAAGCTCGAAAAGGAAAAAGTGTCGCTTTTTCCTACCTGAGCCATAAGTGTATTTGATGTACCTAAATCAATACAAATACCGCGCATAAACTACCATTCCTAACTATATTAAATCAACACCAAACTCTTCTTTAAGCATTTTTGCCAGGGCACAAACGGGAAGACCTACAACATTAAAGTAGTCCCCTTCAATTTTTTCCACAAACAGTCTTCCTTTTCCCTGGATTCCGTACCCACCCGCTTTATCCATGGGCTCTTTCGATTCTATGTACCGAAGTGCCTCCGCCTTTTCAATTGCACGGAAACGCACATTCGTTGTTTCGTACTTCACACTGGCTTCACCGCTTTTGCCGTCGATAACACAATATCCTGTAAGCACACTGTGCCAGGAATCTGACAGACGCATAAGCATTCTCAGGGCATCCTCACTATCTTTGGGTTTACCCATTATTTCTCCGTCTTTAACAACAATTGTGTCAGCAGAAATGACAATGTCCTTTTTTGTGGCACATCTTGCAACATCGGCACCCTTTAAAAGCGCAAGCTCCATCACGTACTTTTCAGGCGTTGTCACCTTTACGCCCGCTTCATCACAAACCGATGGTATAACTGTTGGGTTTATTCCGATTTCCGCCAATATTTCTTTTCGTCTTGGTGATGCCGAAGCAAGAATAAAATTTCGCATAATGCTATATACCTTTCCGTTCCTGAAAAATATAACTGTACTGATATATCATATCACAGTTCAACTATTTTTTCAACTAAATATTATCTGTTTTTTTGTAAACTTATTGGTTTGCACCGAAGTAATTGGAGCTCATTTCTCCACATTGTATCACTATATCCTTTTCTTTGCTCCCTCTTATGATGTTGAGGGTTATATTCTCTCCTACTTCATGCATAAAAAGCTCTGTTCTGAGCCCAAGCATTGACTCCACCTTTTTGCCGTTTATACCCACTATAATATCTCCGTACCTGATGCCGTTTTTGTAGGAGGGACCGTTATTGTCAAGACTGACAACAAATAAACCTTCATTCTTTCCGTATTTATCTTTTTTTAAATACTTAGCCGTTTGAGATGTGTAGGCAAAAAGTCCAAGATAAGGCGTTTTGAACTCGCCTGTTTGTTCAAGACTTTTTATTATTCCGGCAAAAATATTTACAGGGACAGCAAAACCCATGCCTTCAGCGGACTGCACGCGGATTGTATTTATGCCTACAACCTCGCCTTCTACATTCATTAATGGTCCTCCCGAGTTTCCGGGGTTTATAGATGCATCGGTCTGGATTAAGTCTTCCATGTATAAAACATTATCTTCGCTGTTTATTGTAATTGTCCTGTTAAGAGCACTTACAATACCCTTTGTAACACTTCGCTCAAATTGCAGACTCAAAGGGTTCCCGATTGCAAAAACATCCTCTCCAACTCTTAAATTTTCGCTGTTTCCCATTTTCGCAATCCCAACTCTACCCTCATCAATTTTAACAACTGCAATATCCAAGGCCTTGTCTGACCAAATTAATTCTCCTTTTCTTACACTGCCATCAAACAAAGTAACATTAATATCCACGGGGTTATCGCCCACAACATGCTGATTTGTTGCAATATAACCCATTTGCGACAAAACAACACCGCTTCCGAGGCTCTGAGAATAACCTCCTCTTATTTTCATTGACGCACTTATACCCACAACTGTGGGCAGGGCTTTGTCAATAACATCGGGTAATGTGTTTTCGTGATTCTTATTTTCCTCGGTGGAAATCACATTGATTTTTTCCGTTACAACCTGGTTTTTCTCGGATGTAATTTCACCTGCCGAAAATGAAAAAATCCCTACAATAAGCAAAATCATTGAATAAATAAATACTTTTAGCACAAAACCACTCCTTTTTGTTATTTTCATCCCGGCAATTCTTTTTTATTCAAAAACAAGAATAATCTGTTGCTTGCATTTTTCATTGATGTATAGTATAATCAATGAAACTATGAAAATAACAAGGACTGAAATATAATGAGCAAAAATACAACAAAAAATATGCCCGCCATTGCACTTCGAGGGCTTGTGGTATATCCACATATGACTTTTCACTTCGATGTTTTACGAAAAAAATCAATCCGTGCGTTAGAGGTTGCATACAAGGATAACGGTCTTGTGTTTTTGGTAACACAAAAAGACATTGGCGTTGAAGACCCTCACGAAAACGACGTTTTCAAAATTGGTTCCGTTGTTAAAATTAAGCAATACCTCCGGCTTCCCGGCGAAGGCATCCGTGTTCTTGCCGAAGGTGTTTGCCGTGCATCCTACACCGATTTTGACACAAATGGTGAATATATTACCTGTAATGTTACAGAAGTGAATTCTTCCTTCCGCACACTTTCCGACGAGGAATACAGTGCTATTTCAAGGCAGATTCATTCACTTATTGATTTGTATTTCCGTGCAAATATCAAAGCTTCTCCCGACACAATGATTTCCTCTATCAACGAGGACAACCCCTCCACCCTTGCCGACTCTATTGCCGAAAACTTTTTGGCAGATATTAACGACAAGCAAAAGCTTCTTGAAACAAAAAACGTTAAAAACAGGCTTTTGCTTTTAATTGATTACCTTATCCGTGAGGTAAAGGTTTTGCAGGTTGAGTCTGACCTTATGGCTCGTGTTAAAGAACAGATGGACGAAAACAATCGTGATTATTTCCTTCGTGAGGAAGCGAAGGCTATTGCCATAGAGCTTGGCGAAAAAGAAGGTAACTTAAAGGATATTGAGGAGTTTGAAAAGCGTAAAGAAAAGCTTGATGCACCTTCGGAAATTCACGAAAAAATCCAAAAAGAGCTTGACAGGTATGCAAGGTTAAATCCTCAGGCACCTGAATCAAACATTACAAGAACATACATTGAAACACTTTTAGACCTTCCGTGGAATAAAGTAACAGAGGAATTGCACGATATCAGTCGTTCACGTGAAATATTGGAAAGAGACCATTACGGAATGCGTGACATTAAAGAAAGAATACTGGAACATCTGGCTGTACATAATCTTACAGGCGGAAATATTCCTGCTATTCTTTGCCTTTACGGTCCTCCCGGTGTGGGTAAAACTTCGATTGTTAAGGCACTTAGTGAAGCAATGGGACGAAACTACACACGCATTTCTCTTGGTGGCGTACGTGACGAGGCTGAAATTATGGGTCACAGAAGAACATATGTAGGTGCACTTCCCGGCAGACTTATAAATGCACTTGTTAAGGCAAAATCATCAAACCCAGTAATTCTTCTTGACGAAATTGACAAATTATCACGCGATTACAAAGGTGACCCTGCTTCTGCCCTTTTAGAAGCACTTGACCCCAACGAAAACAAAGCCTTTACAGACCATTACATGGAAATTCCCGTTGATTTGTCAAGGGTTTTATTCATAACAACAGCCAACGACTTATCTACTGTTCCCCGTCCTCTTATGGATAGAATGGAGCTTATTGAGGTTTCGGGCTACACGGACGAAGACAAGCTACAGATAGCAAAAAAACATATAATTCCAAAGCAGTTAGGTCTTCACGGCTTAAAAAAGAGCAACTTTAAAATTTCTGACAGTGTTATATTAGAGCTTATCCATGGCTACACCAAGGAGTCGGGCGTTCGTTCATTGGGAAGAAAGATTGCCTCACTTTGCCGTAAGGTTGCTATGGAAATTACAGAAAGTGATAAAAAAACAATTAACATTACATCTACGCAGCTTGAAAAATATCTCGACTCACCTATTTACACCTTTGACAAGGCTGATGATAAAGGTGAAATCGGTGTTGTTACAGGTCTTGCATGGACACAGGTTGGCGGCGACACACTGAATGTTGAAGTAAATGTTATGGAGGGCACAGGAAAAATTGAATTGACAGGCTCTTTAGGCGATGTTATGAAGGAATCTGCGAAGGCTGCAATTTCATATATCCGTTCAAAGGCAGTTAGTCTTAACATTGATTCAACCTTCTACAAAAACTGTGATATTCACATTCATGTTCCCGAAGGTGCAACACCCAAGGACGGTCCTTCTGCAGGTATAACAATTGCAACAGCACTTGTAAGTGCTCTTTCAAACCGTGTTGTAAAGCCAAGAATTGCCATGACAGGGGAAATCACCATACGTGGCAGAGTGCTTGCAATAGGCGGTTTAAAGGAAAAGGTATTGGCTGCATATCGTGCAGGTATTAATACAATCATTATCCCCAAGGAAAATGTTAAGGATTTAAAGGATATTCCCGAAAATATACGTGAAAAAATCAATTTCAAACCGGTTTCTTGTTGTGATGAGGTTTTAAACATTGCTCTTCATAGTGCAAAGAATACTCATGAAGAAGCCCTGTACACACCAAGTCCAAGAAAAGGTTCACACAAAGGAGTAACAGCATGAATATACACAATGCATCACTTACAATTTCAGCGGTAACCCCCAAGCAATATCCCGAAACAGATTTCCCCGATATTGCATTTGCAGGTCGCTCAAATGTTGGTAAATCAAGCTTTATAAATAAACTCTTAAACCGCAAGAGCCTTGCAAGAACAAGCTCAAAGCCCGGGAAAACCGCAACCATAAACTTTTACAACATTGACAACACAATTAACTTTGTTGACCTTCCGGGTTACGGTTACGCTCAGGTAAGCAAAGAGGAAAAGGCTAAATGGGGCAAAATGATTGAAACCTACCTCAATTCCCGTGAAAACTTGAAAATTACAGCACTTTTGGTGGATGCAAGACACAAACCCACTCAGGAGGATGCCGTTATGGCAGACTGGATAAGAGAACGACACGGGTATCTTTTAATCTTTGTTACCAAGTGCGATAAAATTGCAAAAACAAAATTAAACGACCATCTGGATGAAATTTATTACACCCTTAACTTAACAGACGACGATATTATGATTCCCTTTAGTGCCGAAACAGGACTTGGCGTTGAAGATGCCTGGGAAGCCATAAAAGAAATCTGTGAAGTGGAATAACTTTACACAAAAAAGCTCAGCAATGCTGAGCTTTTTTTATTTATCACAGCCACAGTCGGGTTTTTCATCAAAGCATCCTTGTCTGGGAGGGAAAAACTCATCCACCGGGAATGATATGTTTTCGAATATGTTGCAGGGGTCATCAACGGTAGATGCCACACATTCCTTTTCGGGTATGCAGAAATCATATGCAGGGATAAGTAATTGAACGTTTCGCTCAAGCTTTACAATGGTGAAAAGACCAAGGGAAACATACACAACTCTGCCAACTTCGTTCTGACCTATGAATCTGTCGTCAAAAACACGTCTTACACAGTCGGGAATGTTGCAAATATCTATTTCGTCGTTGTAGTTACAGCAATCGCCTCTTTCGGCTATTTTTGCACCAAGGCAAATGGGGTCAACAACTTCAACAACTGCTTTGGGCATATTTGTTTTTTGCCACAACTGAGGGTCAAAGCTATCTTCCTTGTAACGTGATTCAAAAATTTTGGCATTGCCTTCACTGCCAAAAAGCACAACCTTCTTGTTAAAGCTTGCAAGACCTTCCACCGTTACAGGACGGGACACGCCTGTGTAGACGTCCAGCGTAATACGGAAGAAATAGGTTAAATCAACAGTGTAGTAGCCTTTGTTGAAGGGCATTTGCTCTGTGTTTGTAAAAACCCAAATTACTTCACTCTTTTTGCACTTAACGTCAAGTGCACGATTGACTATCTCCTGCCCTGTTTCAGTAAGATAAACTCTTAAGCATTCAATACATTCTTTGCTTCGACAGGAATCGTAGATCTGCTCTGTTTGTATGCAAACCTTTTCACGGCAACCGAATGAGCTTGTTATATTTTCATCCATAGAAAAACCTCCATAAAAAATACTATGTAGCATGCTACACTACATAGTATTCAGAAGGCTTTATTTTGTTACTTAAATAAACCCACCGTCACAGGTTAAAACCTGCCCTGTAACAAAGGATGCTTTTTCACTTGCTAAAAAGTAAATAGCTTCTGCCGCTTCTTCAGGGGTGCCTATTCGGCCAAGGGAAGTTTCTTCTTTTAAATCGTTCATTGCATCTATGTCAAGGTGCGCATTCATTTTTGTATCAATCACGCCCGGGGCAACACAGTTAACACGAATGTTTGACGGGCCGTATTCTTTAGAAAGTGATTTTGTAAGAGAAATAACCGCCGCCTTTGTGGCACTGTAGTGAGCTTCGCAAGAAGCACCTGTTATTCCCCACATGGAAGACACATTCACAATACTTCCTCGTTTACGGTCAATCATTTGGTTTAATGCGCACTGGCACATGTTGAAAACGCCTGTTACGTTAATGTCAAAAATCCTGTTCCATTCCCAAAGAGTAATGTCCAAAAAGAGTTTTTGCTGACTAACGCCTGCGTTATTTACAAGCACATCAACGTCACCTAATTTTTCGGAAAATTCCACAAAAAGGCTTTCCACCTCTTCACGGGAGGAAATATCACATCTGAAAACTTCGCAATCAACCTCTTGAGCAAGAATTTCATTTTTCAAGTTTTCCGCAGACTGAAGGTTTTTATGGTATACAATACCAACATTGTATCCGTTCTTTGCAAAAAGACGGGCTGTTGCACTTCCTATTCCACCGCTTGCACCTGTAATCAGTACGTTTTTACGCATTTTCATCACCCTTTATATAGCTTACTACATCTCTCAAATTCTTCACGCTTATAATTTGTATACCTTCGGTTTTTTCAATTGAACCCAACGCATCAAAGGGCATCATACACTTTTTAAAGCCAAGCTTTTTGCTTTCGTTCAGCCTTCTTTGAGCCATGGAAACGGTTCTTAATTCCCCTGTTAAGCCAATTTCACCAAAGAAGGTCATATCCTCAGGCAAAGGCTTATTCAGATAGCAGGAGATTATTGCACACACAATGCCTAAATCGCAGGCATTTTCGGGAATTTTAATGCCTCCTGTTACGTTTATGTAAACATCGTTTTCACTCATTTTAAAAACAAGAGCCTTTTCCAGCACAGCACACATTAAGGTTAAGCGATTGTAGTCAACACCGTCGCTTGTTCGCCTTGGTGCGGCAAAGCTTGTTTTAACGCAAAGCGCCTGTATTTCGGCAAGGATTGGTCTTGTGCCTTCAATTGCACAAACAACTGCACTTCCGGGAACATCAACAGGTCGCCCCGACAAAAGCATTAATGATGGGTCGGGAACATCGCAAAGACCTCTGTCGCGCATTTCAAACACACCAATTTCATCTGTTGAACCAAAACGGTTTTTAACAGCACGGACAATTCGATAGCTCTGATGTCTTTCACCTTCAAAGTACAAAACACAGTCTACCATATGTTCCAAAACTCTTGGACCTGCAATACTGCCTTCCTTGGTTACATGACCAACAATGAAAAACGCAATGCCGTTTTCTTTGGCAGTTTTCATAAACTGAAGTGTGCACTCTCTTACCTGCCCAACACTTCCGGGCGCCGACGACAGCTCGGAAGAATAAATAGTTTGTATTGAGTCAATAATGCAAACCTTTGCACCGCTTGATTTAACAGCGTCAATAATACTTGAAAGGTCAGTTTCGTTGGCAATAAGCATATCGGAATTTTTAATTCCCAAGCGCTCCGCACGGATTTTAATCTGCTTTTCGCTTTCTTCGCCCGATATGTACAAAACATTTTCTTTTTTTGCACAAAAGGCTGCAACCTGTAAAAGAAGTGTTGATTTACCAATACCCGGCTCACCACCGCAAAGCACTAAGCTGCCACGAACAATACCGCCACCTAAAACACGGTCAAGCTCAACACTTCCCGAGCTTGTTCGCTCTTCGTTTTCCATGGTGATTTCATCTATTTTTTTAAGCTCGGTCTTTTTAATACTTTCACTTATTGCACTTGTTTTTTCTGCCTTTTCTTCAATAAAACTCATAAAGGTTTCGCAGGAAGGACATTTGCCAAGCCATTTTATGGCTTCATAGCCACATTCCTTGCATATAAAAACAGTTTTCGCTTTCATTTTATCATCCCTTTGTGTCAACTAAATTCATTATAACAAAATGATGTATATTTTTCAATATTTTTTAAATTAAATATAGCATATTTAGTTAATCTGTGTTATAATATTTATATTGTACAAGCGAGGTGACATTAATGGATTATCATTTTGACAGCAAAGAAGACATTAAGCTGATTATTCTTACGGTAATCAAGGCTTTTAATATTCCTGTTTCAAACTCAATGATTGTTGACACGGTGCTTACTCATGCGTTTGCTGAGTATTTTGATATACAGCAGTACCTTTACGAATTAACCGATGCACAGATGGTTACTTATTATTCAGAGGACGAGGTTAGGTATTATTCATTGACCAGAAAGGGCAAGGACGCTGTGGAGTTCTTTTCACAAAAAATCCCCCGCACTGTTCGTGAAAGGCTTTTTAACACAGCAAAAATCAAGGCTAAAGAGCTTATGGACAGCCTTAGCGTGAAGGCGGAATATTATCCCGAAAATGATTTTGAATATACTGTTTCAATGCGTATTGTTGAGCAAGGCTATGACATGTTCAATCTTAAAATGAGCGTTGGCAGCGAATCAATAGCAAAAGCAATGTGCGCACAATTTGAAAAGGATTCGGAAAACATTTATTTGAAGGTGTTCTCACTTTTCGTTGATGAAAATAGCGAAATTTGACATATTTGAAAATATAGCACTTGACTTGTTTTTCACAAAATTATATAATTATCTTATAGCGTACTATTTTAAAATTTTTAATAAAAGGAGTATGGACAAATGACAATTGCAGAACTTAAAAAGGAGTTTATCAAATACTACGGAGGTAGCGAAGAAGATATCCGTATCTTTATGTCTCCCGGTAGAGTAAACCTTATCGGTGAACATACCGACTATTGCGGTGGCTTCGTATTCCCCGCAGCTATCACAATGGGTACATATATTGCTGCAAGAAAGACTGATGACAAAATCATCAAGATGCGTGCAACAGACCTTCCCGATTATGTTGAAGCTGATGCTACAAGAATTAACGACTACAAGCACCTTTCCTGGGGTAACTATCAGTTAGGTGTTGCTGCTGAACTTGAAAAGCGCGGCTATGAAATCGTTGGTTGTGAACTTTTGTTTGACGACACAATTCCTCACGGTGGCGGTCTTTCCTCCTCTGCAGCTATCGAAGTTGCTACAGCTATCACATTTGCAACATTCTCTAATGAATTAAAGGGTATTACAGAACCCCTCGATATGATTGAAATGGCTCTTTGCGGTCAGGGTGCTGAAAACAACTACTGTGGCGTTAACTGCGGTATTATGGACCAGTTTGCTTCCGCTATGGGCAAAAAGGATCACGTTATTTTCCTCGACTGCAGAAAGCTTGAAGATTACAAGCTTGTTCCTCTTAAGATGGATGGTTATAAGATTGTTATTTCCAACACAAACAAGAAGAGAAGCCTTGCTGACAGTAAGTACAACGAAAGAAGAGCTGAAACAGAAGAAGGTTTGGCTGAACTTCAGCAGGCTCTCCCCAACGCTACTTGCCTTGGCGACATTTCCCTTGAGGAATTTGAAGCTAACAAGCACCTTATCAAGCGTGACATAGTTCGTCAGAGAGTAACTCATGTTATTGAAGAAGACGACAGAGTATTAAAGTCCATTGAAGCTTTACAGAAGGGCGATATTTTGGAATTTGGCAGACTCATCAATGCCAGCGGCGATTCTCTCCGTGACCTTTACGAAGTAACAGGAAAAGAGCTTGACACATTAGTTTCCGAAGCAAGAAAGATTGATGGTACAATTGGTTCCAGAATGACAGGCGCAGGCTTTGGCGGTTGCACAATGAGCATTGTTCGTGAAGATGCTGTTGATAAGTTCATTGAAGAAGTTGGTAAGGCTTATAACGAAATTATCGGCTACCCCGCTTCCTTCTATGTTGATGACATCGGTGACGGCGGCCACGAAGTAAAGTAATTAAAATACATATTTAAGAGGATATCTATGATATCCTCTTTTTCTTTTTAAAGCATTGCCTTTTACCCTTACTTATGGTAGAATTATTGTATTATAAACTATAAGGTGATTTATTATGAAAAAAGTTTTATCAATTATACTCTCGTTAGTTATTTTTCTGTCCACACTCAGCATTCCGATAGTTGCAAAGGAATATGAGAACGCCCTTGTTTTGTACTATTCTTTCGACAATGGCGGTGCTGCTGACATAGGCGACGATGCCCAGTGCTTTAATGTTAGCTTTTCAGAAACAGAATCTGTTATTGGGAAAGCAATGTTTCTTGACGGGAATTCCTCATATTTACAGCTTTCCTCAAATCTTAATGAGCATTTAAGCGGTGATTTCACCATTTCTACCTGGGCAAGATTTGACTCACTTAACTGGTGGATGCGCTTGTTTGACTTTGGTTCAGGCAACACAAACTATGCTTTTTTGGGCCTTTCTGCTCCTAACGATATCCGTTATGCTCTTTTGACCGACAAAACAAAAACCGAGCTTAATATGACAGCTATTGGTAAAATACAAGAAGATACATGGTCGCACTTTACCCTTGTGCGTGAAAAAAAAGTTATGAAGCTTTACATAAACGGTGTTTTAATGTGCGAAAGTAAAATTTTTGGCGAAAACTCCCCTTGCGACATATCCTCTTCACAAAACTACATAGGAAAATCCCAGTTTTCCGCAGACCCTTATTTTCATGGATATATTGACGAATTCAAGGTTTTCAGCAAGGCACTTAACAAAAGAGAAATTGTTGTAAACATGGCGGATAATATAAAGGCAGATTTTGCCCACACTATCCCCTTGCATTCAAACCTTTATGACGGATACACTGCAAAGGAAAGCCTTAACCTTATATCATTTGAAACCGAAAACACAAGCATTTTATGGTCTTCTAACAATGAAGATGTTATTGCACCTGATGGCACAGTTATACGCGGTGAATTTGATGAAGATGTGTTAGTTACTGCAAAAGTTTCAACTAATGGAGTTGAAAGCGAATACACATACAAGGTTTTTGTCCCATCAAAGAATGAAGTTGATGCAAAAATAACTATTGATGCAAACAAAAAGGGCGTTGACATAAACCCTGATATGATAGGCTTATTCTTCGAGGATATCAACTACGCCGCTGATGGCGGTTTGTATGCCGAGCTCATACAAAACCGTTCCTTTGAAAACGTGAATGCACAGTGGGATGCAGTTTTAAAGCCGATACCCGGCCATGCATGGACAATTAATGCAGCTGACTATCAGTTCATGACCGAAGGTGGTTTGAACGAAAACAACCCTACATATTTACGTATTAACAATCCTTCCTCATTAGCTTCATTTTCAAACATATGCTACGAAGGATTCAGCGTAAAAAAAGGTGAAAAGCTTGATTTTTCTGCCTTTCTGCGAATCGAAGGTGAAAAACCAGGCAAGCTGATGGTAACAGTTCTTGACAACGACCGCCTTATTGGCAGATGCTTTATTGAAGATATTACAAACGAGTGGACTAAACACGAGGAAGTTATCACAGCAGTTGCCGACAGTAACAATGCAACGGTGAAAATCACCATTTTATCTGATTTCGAAGGAACGATTGACTTTGATATGGTTTCACTCTTCCCTCAGAACACCTGGATGAACAGGAAAAACGGATTAAGAAAAGATTTGGTGCAGATGTTAAAAGACTTACATCCGGGATTTCTCAGATTCCCCGGTGGCTGTATTATTGAAGGGTACAACCTTTCAAATCGATACAGCTGGAAAGATACAGTTGGTCCTGTTGAAGAGAGAAAAGAAAACTGGAACCGCTGGCAGATGCACACAGGCGGAGACGGAAGATATGCTTACTGCCAGAGCTACGGCTTAGGCTTTTATGAATATTTCCTTCTTTGTGAAGATATTGGTGCATTCCCTCTTCCGGTTGTGAATGTGGGTATTGGTTGCCAGTATCAGACGGGCGATGTTTCCTCGATGGATGATTTGTATTCAATATACATTCAGGATGCCCTTGATTTAATTGAATTTGCAAACGGTGACACTGACACCAAATGGGGCTCTGTTCGTGCTGAAATGGGTCATAGCGAGCCTTTTAATCTTGAATATATCGGCATTGGCAACGAGCAATGGGAAACAGACAGAGTTAATTTCTTTGAGCGTTACGAAGCCTTTGAAGAAGAAATTCATAAGGTTTATCCCGACATTAAGCTTATCGCCACCTCGGGGCCTGATGCGAGTGGCGCAAGATATGACGATGCATGGAGCTTTTTAAAGGCTCATGCTATTAATGGAGAAGACAACTTTGCATTTGCAGTTGATGAGCACTATTATCGCACACCCGAATGGTTTTATACAAACCTTGACCGTTACGACGGTTTTGACAGAAATGGCTATAAGGTATTCCCGGGTGAATACGCATCAAGAAATAGCCAGAGTCTCAGCGAAAACAACATGAACTCCGCCCTTTCCATTGCAGCATTTATGACAAGCCTTGAAAAGAATGCCGACGTAGTAGCGCTTGCATCCTATGCCCCCCTTTTCGCCCGAGAAGGCTTTACTCAGTGGGCACCCGACCTGATTGGCTTTAATAATTCATCAGTTTACGGTTCACCTGATTACTACGTGCAAAGCATGTACTCAAACAATTTAGGCTCTTACACCATTGAAAACAAAACCGAAAACTATAAAAACAGCTTCACTCCTCACGGAAGAGTTGGCATAAGCACATGGACAACCTCTGCTGAATTTTATGATATAAAAATCACCAACAATTTAACAGGAGAAGAAATTGAATTAGGTGAGCCTGTAATCACAGGTAACGGCAGCTGGTACAAATCTGAAAAAGGTTACACCCAGGAAGATGTAAATGCTCAGGCTCCTGCCCTTCTTTTCGGCACAGAAGACATGGAAAACTACACCTTTACATTAAAGGCTAAAAAGCACTCAGGCACAGAAGGGTTCCTTATTCCCGTAATGTGGGAAAACGAGCAAAACTATTTCACATGTAACATTGGAGGCTGGGGCAATACCTACAGTGCTATCCAGCGAACAGTTAATGGTACTACAAACGAATATTCAGTGCAAAATACTACTACATTTATTGAACAGGGGCGTGAATATGAAATCAAAATAACCGTTGAGCCACACAAGCTCACCTGTTATCTTGATGGTGAAGTTGTAAACTTTGCATCTTTCAGACAAAATGTTTATTCCACATCCTCCTTGGATGAAGAAACAGGCGATATTATTGTAAAGGCTGTTAACACAACGGGCGACGTTATGGAAACTGAGTTTAATATTTCTGCCGACTTTATTAACCCAATTGCACATGTAACCGAGCTTTCAACAGACGACATATGGAAATTCAACTCAACTGCAATACCCGAAAATGTTTCACCGATAAGCTTTAAAGCGTCGGTTTCTGATAGCTTCAACTACTTCCTCCCTGCAAATTCCTTTACTGTTTTCCGTATTCATACCAAGGATAAAAGTCAGGTAGTTGAAAGCGTAGAAAATGTGAATATAACAGCTAATAAGCACGACATAATCACATTGCCCGACACGGTAGATTGCACCTTTATGGATAACAGCAAGGCTTCTCTTCCTGTTGTATGGGATTTTGTTCCCGAAGAATTTACCGAACACGCAAACACAAAACGCATTGAAGGAAAAGTTTTAGGTACAAACCTTTATACTTATGCCACTGTTAAAATACAGGAAACCGACAAGGCAATCCTATACGAAAGCGATATTACCTATGATGAAAAAAACGCTTATTTTACTGTTGCGTTTTCGGAAGGAATAACCGAGGGGTTTGCGTTGAAGGCAATTGTGGCAGGATATAACGAGGAAAATATTTTAAGTCATGTTAAAACAAAACCATTAACTTTGGAAAATCCCGATGCGACAATTGCAATTGATAGTGTTTTCCCCAAAAACAGAGTAAAGCTTTTTATTATGAATAAATTTAACTACATTACAGACTATGTGTCGGTTAAATAAGAAAGAAGGACTTCAACAGAAGTCCTTCTTTCTTATTTGAAAAGCTCGTATAAATACAATGAGTTTCCGCTTACAAGATCAAACATTTCAATTTGTTTACCATAGTAAGTGTTTCGATAAAAAAGCTTATCATCTAAAATATTAATATCATAAATATCGTTTTCAAGTTCTTTTAAAATAGTAATTTCCTTAGTCTCTATATCCACCTTTTTCAGATACTGTTTTTTATCTTCAATTGCGCTGTAATAGTAGCAAATATTGTCATACACCGTAAACTCTTCGCTGAATTCATCCGTTACGATAATTTCATGCTCCTTCGTATTCATATCAAATTTACAAAAATCGTAATAGTTCATATCCTTACGCTTTGTGTAATAAATATTTGCACCGTCACAAAGTATATTTGACGCCAGATGAGCATCTGAAATTTCAAACAGCTCAGTAATCTTCTTTGTTTCAAAATCGAGCATTTTTACAGCTTTAGTTTCAGGCACTGACACATAGTAAAGGTGTTTTTCGTCAGAATACACACCATAGCCCATATCGGGAATATCATACTTAAAAAGCCTTACACCATCTTCTCTAAGTTTAACAACCTCTTTATCGTCACAAACTATAAAACCATCTTCCAATGGCGCAAAATAGCTTATACTGAACCCTGCATATATCCACTTACTGTTCCCCGTTAAAAGGTCAACACATTTGATTTTTCCGTCAAAAGTATTTTCGCTGTCTTCGTCGTTTCCAAAAAAATAAACATTATTCCCTACAACATAGGGATTATAGCAATATTCATGAACAATCTGCTCTGACAAAGAAAAGTCCTTTGTTGCAACATATAAGCCGTTGGTAAGGTTAAGTACATAAAAGTCCTCGTACTTTCCAACAAGCACCTGGCTGTTTCTGTTAGGGTCGTAATTTTCATTAATTACAAACTTTTCTGCGCCACAGCCTGCTAAAAGCAGAACACACAGAAAAACTAAAAAAGTTCTTTTCAAAATAAACACCTCACAAAAAGGCAGAATTTCTTCTGCCTTTTTTGTTAATTCATTATACTTTCAATTTCTTCAATGCTCCTGGGAACATCCTTCGAAAGGTTTTCACAGCCTGTTTCAGTAATAAGGCAGTTATCTTCCAATCTGAATCCAATACCCCATTCTTCGCAGTAAATACCAACATCAACACAGAATACCATTCCGGGAGCAATTTCCGGTTCTTTAAGCGAAACAACGTCATGAGTATCAAAACCAACATGGTGCGCACCACCGTGCCAGATTAATTTTCCGGGGTCTTCATCACGACCCAAAACTCCAACCTCACGAAGACGCTTTGCATTGTATTCCTTTGCAGTTTTATCAACGTCCGCCATTTTAAAACCGGGCTTTAAAATTGAGAACATGTAGTTGCTTGTTTCGTATGCACATTCATAAAGTGCTTTCTGCTTATCGGAAAACTTGCCGTTACAGGGCCATCCACGTGACACGTCTGTTCCACAAAAATCCCAAACCGCACCAACGTCATTAAGAATCATGTCACCATCCTGAGCCTGACCCAAATAGTCATAATAATGGATGCAGAAATTGTTCTTGCCTGCAGAAATAATCGGAGGGAACATGGGACTAAGCACACCATGCTGCATAAGAGCGTAATCCCATTCAGCTTTGTACTGATACTCGTACATGCCGGGTTTTGAAGCTTTCATCATACGGATAATACCTTCGCGATTGATTTCCTCGGCTTTACGCATTGCTTCAATTTCACAGGGTTTTTTAATTGTTCTTATAGTTGCAATTGTTTTATGAATATTCTTAAGATTTATGTAAGGATATTCCTTCTTTATAATTTCAGCAAGAACAAAAGCTTCACGGGGCTGTTCATTGTCAAAAAGCTTGTCAAAATCAAGGCATACTGTGTCAATCTTTCCGCTTGTTGCAAGATTTTTAATGTATGCACCAAACTCATTCACATATCTGTAGTTTTTTACTCCGGAAATTTCTTCCGCTTCGTGTGCCTTAATACGTGCACCATTCCACCTTTCAGCGTGAGCATCCGGAGGAGGAATAAACATTGTCTCTTCAACACCTGACTCGGTTTTTACTGCTGTAAAAATAATGTTTTCCTTTGTAACACCTGTCATGTACACAAAGCTACGGTCCGCAAAAAAAGGATATGGTTCATCTGCAGTTTTTCTTGGAGCGTGACCTGAATACAAAACAACTAAATTACCTGTACCAAGTGTGTCATAAAGCGATTGTCTGTTGCCCATATAAAACGTTCTGTCCATTGTTTTGTCTCTCCTTAGTTGATTACTTTATAATTACTTTTAATTCTTTTACAATACCACCTAAAGTCACCTTAAGAGTCGCTTCGCCGGAAGCTCTTGCAGTAATAACAGCATTTTCACCTATTTCCACAATATCGCTGTTTGTTTCCACGGTATAACCGAATACTCTTTCTGTGTTTCCATCTTCCAAAACTGCTAAAACCTCAACAGGCAACTTTTCGCCAACTGTCATCTTTTCAAATCTGCCTTCACGCATAATTATCATGTCTGAGACAGCTTTTTCGCCCTCTGTTCCTTCTGCTATTTCAAAGGAAACCTTGTATTCATCCTTTTCAGGTGTGATTGTAACCGCATCGGAGTTGAAGGTTTCGCCGTTTACTGTAATTGATTTAACCACAAAGCCTTCCTTGCATTCAGCAGAAATTGTGAGAGGAATATTCTTATACTGAGTTGTTGTAAAGCTGTTTGCCTTATCACCATAGAAGCTTTCACGGATAACACTACCCGAAACGTCCACGCTTGCCTTAGTTGCATCAATTTCAAAATCGAATGTAGCCATGCCGCCTATTTCACTCTTGTAGTTCTTTTTGTAGAAATCAGAAACCATCTTTTCAAAATAGGGATTTCTGTTCTGTGCGAAACCTACAAACTTACTTCTCACCCTATCTCTCCACGCATCAATTCGCTGAGTGCTTGTTCCGCTCATGTTGTTCCAGCGCATAAGGTCATAGCCCTTAACAGCTTCACGGTCTTTAATCAAATCTTCAGAAATTGCAGTAATATTTTCAACTGACACCGCTGTGTCAAGATATGCCGCACTTCTCTGTGCGAATTCATTTCTGAATTCTTCATTTTTAAACAAGCCATTAAAAACCTTTGCAACAAATTCAGGATGTCTTGCTTCAGTCTCAGGCAGGGTGCTCTTTAAAACATAGTCAAGAGTGTTGTTGTTCACACCATCAAAGGCAAGGTCAAAGTCATGAACCATAAATCTCCACTTGCCATCAGCGGCATAAACGTCACCGTTACTTCTTTCCATGCTTGTACGCCAGAATTTGAAGTTGTTACCGGGCCAGTCAATATTATCACAGTACATGTATACGAAAAGGTAATCTATAAGATTATCAATATCAACATAGCCTTGAAGCTCGTTATAATTCTTTTGATCCTCTGCATTGAGCATTAAATACTGCACATAGTTAAACTGGTCGCGATAGTATTCTTCATCCTCCTCAGGACCTTCCTCGTAAAGCATACGCTCTATACCCTGAAAACCATTGTCTGAAACTGTATATGTATAATTCTCAGTTGTCCAGTCACGGTCAAGGAAAATAACATCGTCCTTACCTATATCTTCGTAGTGATAATCAAGATAACGATTATCATACTGTTCACGTGCTTCGTAAATACCCCAGAATTCACCATTGATAAAAAGCGCTGCAGGTGTTGATGCCGCAGTGTCAGGGCGCATAAAGTCAGTAATTCTCTGCGCCATAGGGTCACGCAGGTCAGTTTCTGCCCAGTCAGAAATACGGAAGGTTATCTTACCATGCTTTTCGACCTTGCTTGTGTCGTAAAAGTTCTTGTCAGCAATCTCTACCATGTCATATTCAAGGTTCTTTCTACCCTCAGTGTCACCCTTTGTGAAATAAAGTCTTATACTCTTTTTAGGGTTACTTCTTGAGCCATGACCCGAAACCTTCAACTCAAGGCTTCTTTCAAAGCCTTCACCATTATTGTCAAAATACTCAACATAACCTAAAATGTTATGCTCGTATTCATAATTTGTGTAAATACCTTCGTTTTGGTCCCAAAAATCATAGGGATTACCGCTGATTGCAACAATCGGAACGTTGCTTCCAAGCTCCTTAACCTTGTCAGATACAAAGTAGGTGTTTGTAACAATCGGTGATTTGTTGCCTAAAACATCTATTGCAACAGCACGGATAACTACACCTTTTTCCCATCTTTCCTGGCTCACTTTGTTCTGTACTGTTCTTGGTGAATTAAGCTTTGCCTCAATCAGCACAGGCTCCTTATAAACATTTGATTTTTCATCAGGCTCGCTACCATCGGTTGTGTAGTAAACAGTGCTGTCACCCGCCTTGATTGTAAGATAAAACTCTTCAGTGTAAATTCCGCCTTCATGAGAAAAAACAGGCGCAGCAACATCTTCTGCTAAAACTACACTTGCAAAGCTTGTCAAGACAAGACAAATTGAAAGTATGAATGCTACAAATTTTTCAGAAATTCTCTTTTTCATTATAATCCCTCATTTTATATTGATATTTTAATTATATTATAATCTTCCCTTAATTTCAATAGTTTTTGAAATAATATATGCTATTTCTTTAAATCAAATCTGAAAATAGCAACACCTATCGAAACCATCATCAAAATGTTTCCGACCGCTGAACCATACGCGCAATTTGCAAAATTATAAACAAACCAAAATGGAGCAGAAGCAAGCGATAAAAGCCTAATGCTTTTCTCTTTTGTCAACCATAAAGCCGTTATTTCCAATATTATTCCCAGTATTGCAAACAGGCTGAAAACATTTTCATACAGCGTAAAACCTATTCCTAACAAAAACAGGTTTACAACTATCACCACTACTTTAAAGTGTTTTGTTATAAATTCTTTTTCTTTATACTTTGCAAAGAAGGACAGAACAAATCCCGAAAAGTCCAAAGCAGCGCCTTCAAAAGCACCGAGAACAAGGTATTGAAGTATGTAAAGTAGTCTGGATGTTAAATTAACAGCAATAATCTTTTTTCTGGTTTTCATTTGAAAACTCAAAAGAAATGTCACAACCGCCAATGCCCCTAAAACATGTGCCATTACTAAGCCTCCATTCTCCATTTAATGCTCAACTATTATATCATTTTTGTTTCAAAAAAACAAATATTTTAGTTTTGTTACATAAAAAATGAACTCCTGCTTGTGGAGTTCATTCTTTTGGTGCAGGTAACAGGACTTGAACCTGCATGAAATTGCTCTCATACGGACCTGAACCGTACGCGTCTGCCAATTCCGCCATACCTGCATATATTCAATTTTAAACACTTTACGCTTTTTTAAATACACAATACCCTTGGCAGCCGCTACGCGTCGTCCCGTTTGTGGTTCCCGATTTTATCGTTTCGCATTCGCTCACATAAAATCGACCACGGCACACCCCTGTGCCCTCCCTCAATCTTCCACCGGAAGCGGTCGGGCTCGGTTCCAATTCCGCCATACCTGCATACATTCAACCAGCCGTGTTATTTTAATGACTTGATTATTATAACACAGCCGGTTGATATTTGCAACAGTTTTTTTACTTCACTTTCATGTGCTTTCGCACCATAAGATAAGCTGAAAAAATTCCGATGAAGGTTATTATCCAGCTTATGGGGTAAACGCTCATCAAAACTTCAAATGTGGGCATTTTTTCAAAAACCGTATATATGTACAAAAATCTCACGCCACATACACCCAAAATAGTGATTAGCGCAGGCACTAAGGAGTGTCCCATACCTCTCATACTACCACTTAAAATGTCCGAAACATTATTAACCAGAATAAACGGAAGAATGAACAACATTCTTGTTGCAGCAATTTGTGCAACCAAAGCTTCCTCGGTAAACACATAAACCATACTGTTTCGGAACAACAACATCGCTCCTATTAACACACCGCCTGAGATAAGTGCCAAAAGTACGCTCCATTTTGTTGCATCACGGCATCTGCGATTATTACCGGCGCCGTAGTTCTGACCTACAAAGGTAACTGTAGCCTGTGAAAAACCACTTGCAAGATGGTAAACGTAGAATTCAAAATTCAAAGCTGCAGAACTTCCTGCAACAAAGTCCGAACCTAAAGAATTCAATGATGACTGTACAGAAACGTTAGAAATAGAGAAAACCGCCCCTTGAAGGCCTGCAGGCATGCCTATACGAACAAAGTCAAGCAAAATCCTTTTGTCAATACAAAGCTTGTTCAAGCTGATTTTGAGTGGTCCTTTTTCGTGCATAAGGAAATAAACCATCATTGCAGAGCTTACCATATTCGCTATAACTGTTGCAATTGCAACACCTGCAACACTTAAATCAAATACAATTACAAGAACAAGGTTTAAAATAAGGTTTATAACACCCGAAACAGACAGGCATATCAACGGTCTTTTAGTGTCACCACGGCTTCTGAGAATTGCTGAAGAAAAGTTATAAAGCATCATAAAAGGCATTCCGAGAAAATATATTCTCAGATATAATGTTGCCAAATCAATAACATCCTCAGGCGAACTCATCATAACAAGCATGGGGCGAGCAAGTATTAATCCTAAAATCATTACAATAACGCCGCTTATTACAGAAACAACTATTGCTGTGTGCGCCGCCCTTCCAACTCTTTCGTCATCGCCCTCACCAATAAAACGGGCAATAACAACATTTGCACCAACTGACAAGCCCACAAACAAATTCAACAAAAGATTAATAATTGAACCGTTGCTACCAACTGCCGCCAATGCCTCTTTACCTGCAAATCTGCCAACAACCGCCACATCCGCAGTGTTAAAAAGCTGTTGTAACATGTTACTTAACGCAATCGGAATAGCAAAAACCAGTATAGCTTTCCACAAGGAACCCGATAAAATACCTCGGTCTTTCTTTTCTGTCATTTTAATCCTTCTCTCTTATAATTGCATCTCTTTTTGAAAATTCACATCCGCAAAATGACTGGCGGTATAAATTATATTCATTTGATAATTCACACGAGCGCTTGTAACCGTTTTTCTTTTTAAAGTCGGAAAAAAGATACTCAATACCATACTGCGCCGACAATTGTTTCCCGATTTCATTTAACCAATCTGCCCTTTTGTGGGGACTGATTGAAAGAGTTGTTGTAAACATATCAAACCCATTATTTTTAGCATACAGCGCACTTTTTTCCAAGCGGAGCTTGTAGCAGTCAAAGCACCTCTCTCCGCCCTCTTGTAAATTCTCTTTTCCCTTTACAATATCAATAAATTCACCATGGTCATAATTTTCAATTACCACGTTTTTAAAGTTTTCAAGCGGGAATTCACCAACAAAGCGTTTTAACTCCTCCGCTCTTTTGTCAAACTCATCAGCAGTTGATATGTTAGGATTGTAAAAATACAAGGTTATTTCAAAAAACTTATTAAGATACTCCAGAACATAGCTGGAACAAGGTGCACAGCAGGCATGCAGCAACAGCTTTGGCTTTATATTATTTTTTACATTATCAGCAATCACCTTTTCGGTAATTAACGAATAATTTTCCATATGCATCACCTAAAACAATTATATCACTAATTATTTGAATTTCAATAGAAAAGTCTGCACAAAAGTGCAGACTTTTCAAAGCGAATATTAATTTTTATTACCATGGCAAACATCACTCATGGCACAGCCTGAACAACCACAGCCACAGGAGGTTTTTCCTTCTTTTTTATTTTTAATTTGCTTTCTTATAATCAGCCCCACAATAAGGGCAAGGATTAGTGAAACAAATATTGTTCCAAACATTAAACCACCTCTTATTTATTCTTTACAGGTTTAAACATAAGATACAAACCAATTAGAACAGTCAGAATTGCAACTGCAGTAAACAAGTTGAATGAACCTGTTAGAACAAATGTTCCAAACTGGTAAACACATAATGCAACAGCATATGCAAACAACGTCTGATAACCTACTGCAAATAATGTCCACTTAAAGTTATTCATTTCGCGCTTTATTGCGCCAATTGCAGCAAAACAAGGTGCACAAAGAAGGTTGAAAATAAGGAATGCATACATAGCAATGGAAGTGTAGTTAGCCTGGAGCATTGCCCAGATTTCTTCCCCTGCTTCGCTTACCTCTGCCTGACCAAATATCACACCAAAAGTAGCAACCACGTTTTCTTTCGCAATAAGACCTGTGATTGTTGCAACAGCCGCCTGCCAGTCACCAAAGCCAAGGGGTGTAAACACCCATGCAAAAAGACCGCCTATTGTTGCAAGGAATGAATTATCAATGTTTTCCACCATTGTTATACTACCGTTTTCAAAACCAAAACCATTAAGGAACCAAAGCACGATAGTTGACAAAAGGATTACTGTACCGGCTTTTTTAATAAATGACCAGCCTCTTTCCCACATGCTTCTGAGAACGTTCATTACTGTGGGCATATGGTATGCGGGAAGCTCCATTACAAAGGGAGCTGTATCACCTGCAAAAAGCTTTCTTTTTTTCAGTATAACACCAGAAACAACGATTGCCGCAACGCCTACAAAATACGCTGAAGGCGCAACCCAGGGTGCACCACCAAACATTGCGCCTGCAATAAGAGCAATTATGGGCAACTTTGCACTACAAGGGATGAATGTAGTTGTTATAATTGTCATTTTTCTGTCACGGTCATTTTCGATTGTTCTCGATGCCATAATTCCGGGAACGCCACAGCCTGTACCAATAAGCATGGGGATAAAGCTTTTTCCCGAAAGACCAAATCTCCGGAAAATTCTGTCCATGATAAAGGCAATACGAGCCATATATCCACAGCCTTCAAGAAAGGCAAGGAAAATAAAGAGCACAAGCATCTGAGGCACAAAGCCCAAAACGGCGCCAACACCACCGACAATACCATCTAAAATGAGGCTTTCAAGCCAGGGCGCAACATTCAATGCACTCAACAAAGAACCAACAATAACGGGTATACCGGGAACATTTATTCCAAAAAAGCTCCAGCCTTCACCAAAAACGCCGTCATTCGCCCAGTCTGTTGCCCAGGTACCAACTGTAGTTACAGATACATAGTAAACAATAAACATTACAATCGCAAATATAGGCAATGCCAGAATTCTGTTTGTAACGATTTTGTCAATTTTGTCTGAAACAGTGAGTCTTCCAAGGCTCGGTTTCACACAACATTTTTTAATAATCCTTTCGATATATTCATATCTTTCATTTGTGATAATGCTTTCAGCATCGTCATCGAACTTCTTTTCAATATGTACAATATCGTTTTCCACATGAGCAATTTTATCATCAGTAAGCTTTAAAATTTTTCTGACCTTGTCGTCACGTTCAAAGATTTTAATTGCATACCAACGCTGTTCATCCTCAGGCAATGAATGAACTGCCGCCTCTTCAATATGTGCAATAACGTGTTCAATTTCACCTGAAAAAATATGCTGAGGCTCTAAAGATTTATTCTCAGCTGCAGCGATTGCCTTTTGTGCAGCTTCTTCAATACCGTCCAATTTAAGTGCCGATATTTCAACCACTTCACAGCCAAGTTGAAAAGCAAGCTCAACTATGTCGATTTTGTCCCCTCTCTTACGCACAACATCCATCATGTTGATTGCAATAACAACAGGAATACCAAGCTCCATAAGCTGTGTTGTAAGATAAAGGTTTCTTTCAAGGTTTGTACCGTCAACAATATTCAAAATTGCATCAGGACGTTCATTAATAAGATAGTTTCTTGAAACAACCTCTTCCAAAGTGTATGGAGAAAGAGAATAAATACCCGGAAGGTCGGTGAAAATAACATCGTTATTTCCTTTGAGCTTTCCTTCCTTTTTTTCCACGGTTACACCGGGCCAGTTACCAACAAACTGGTTTGAGCCTGTAAGGGCATTAAATAAAGTTGTTTTACCTGAATTGGGATTTCCCACCAGTGCAATTCTTATAGCCATGCTTTTCACCTCTGAGCTTTCTTTATTCTACAACAACCATTTCGGCGTCTTCTTTTCTGAGCGAAAGCTCATATCCGCGAAGATTTACCTCAATCGGGTCGCCAAAAGGAGCTACTTTTCTCACGTATATTTCCACACCTTTTGTTATTCCCATGTCCATAATACGACGTTTTATTGCGCCTTCACCGTTAAGCTTTACAACTTTTACCTTGCTGCCTATCTTAACATCTTTAAGTGTATTCATTATATTCACCCTTTCATGGAGTTAGTCTTCTCTAACCATGAGTTAGTTTAGCATAACTAACCGGAGTTGTCAATACTTTTTTTTAAAAAAAATCCCGAAAAAGCAAATTTTGCTTTTTCAAGATTTTCACATAAGATTATACTTTCCAAGGGTTTTTACTCGTTCCAATTCTTTTGTTATAATTTTGTCGGCATTAAGATTTAATGCATTACACAAAGAAAAAATATAATAAAGATTTTCCCCTATCTCCTTTTCCACGTTTGACCTGCAGTCCTCGCACAAAACACCTGTTATCTGGCTTCCGTCATTCTTTGAGTCAAATTCCACCGCAGATTTTCTCCCGTTAATTTCAATACAGCCGCAATTTGTTACGGATTTAATAGCCGCTCTGTTCATTTTCGCATTAGACATACTGAGCTTTGTTAAAATATCTAAAATGCTTTTGTTCCATATGTGAAATTTAAGCACTGTCGCTTGAAAATCTTCAGTTAATGTTTTCTTCATTTACAACCCTCATTTACATATTTTGTAAATTAATTATAGCAACTGAATTACCACTTGTCAATCTGCACACAAAAAAAGAATGAGAGAAAAATCCCTCATTCTTCGTCTTTAAATGCAAAAAATCTCTGTCCTGTGTAATTAAAAACCACAAAAAGAACCATTCCGACAATTGTTGCAACATTGTCAATAATCTGTTCCTTACCGTTCAAAAAACCAAAGCTTAGTTTTTCAATAAAACTAAACACACCATCTCCTGCAAAGCCCATAAGAAAAGCAACACCGGGCTTTGCAATGCCATAAGCAAGTGTCATGCAAATGATTATGTTAATAGCAAATCTGAGCGCTTCCTTTTTTATGTTTCCTTTACTTTTAAATGTAAAGTACTTGTTCAAAACAAAGCTTAAAACACTTGTGGGAATATAGTTTAAAAGAACTGAAACCCAATAGCCAAGCTGAAACACGTTAAGTGCCACAAAATTTATCAAATAACCGACTATTGTGTTCAAAATTCCAACGAGCCCGAACTTTAAAAGCTTTTCATCAATAAACTTCATCTTTTTCAGTCTCCTTAACTATATAAATGGGACGTTTTTTTGTTTCAATATAGGTTTTTTCAAGATATTGTCCTAAAATACCAATCATTAAAAGCTGTATGCCGCCAAGAAGCAGAATAACACATATAAGTGTTGGGAAACCTGCCACAGGCTCACCAAAAAGAATGGTTTTAACCACTGTTATCATTCCAAAAACAAATGCTAATACACAGAAAAGTATGCCAAGATATGATGACATTTTTAAAGGAGCTGTTGAAAATGCTGTAATCCCGTCCAATGAATAGGCAAAAAGCTTTTTAAAGGACCACTTTGTTTCACCGGCAACTCTTGCCACATTTTCAAAGGGAATCCACTTTGTTTCAAAGCCTACCCAGCTGAAAATACCCTTTGAAAAACGGTTCACTTCGCTCAATTCTAAAATTGAATTAACCATTCTTCTGGTCATCATTCTGTAATCGCATGCACCGGGAACAATGTTAGTATCTGACATACTGTTTATAAGCGAGTAAAAGCGCATAGCAAAGAATGAGCGTATTTTAGGCTCGCCGATTCTTTTCACTCGTCTTGTTGCAACACAGTCATAGCCTTCTTCTTTTATTCCTTTATACATTTCGGGAATAAACTTTGGAGGATGCTGTAAATCCGCATCCATAACAACCACAAGGTTTCCTGTAACATTACAAAAGCCTGCAAACATGGCAGCTTCTTTTCCAAAATTTCTGGAAAAAGAAATATAGCGAACCCTTTTATCTTTTTTTGCAAAGTCTCTTAAAACCTTGATTGTATTGTCCGAGGAACCGTCGTTGACAAAAATATACTCAAATTCGGCATTTTCTTTCATTAATTCCGAAATTCGTGTTATTTCATCATAAAAGTAAGGAAGAGATAACTCCTCGTTAAAACATGGAACAATTACTGATATTTTATCCATTTTTCTTCCTCCTTGTAAATACGATTATCACTGCAAAAGCCAAAATTGCAACAATTGAAATTGCTGTGCCAAGTTTAAAACCATCCGGCGAATATTTCAATACAATTTCATGTTCACCTTTTTTCAATTCTGCCGCAATCATTGCACCTTCAAAGGGTGTAATCTCGGTTTCTTTGCCGTCAACGTATAATGTCCAGCCTTTTTCATAAGGCAATGAGGTGTATAACAAACCGTCTTCCTTAACAGAAATATTGGCTTTGATACGGGTTTCTTCATATTCGATTATTTCCAGGGCTTCATCCCTGAGCTTTTCCATACCTCTTTCAAAAAGCTCTGCATTCATGGAATAAACATGGAATATAAGGTCGTCTTTTTTGGGGAAATCACCGTTAAGATGGAACTTAAATGTAACTTTAGTCCCCTCCGGATACTCACCTGCCGGGAAAATGTATTTTCTCTTAACCGCTTTATAATCGGTATTGTTCACCACAACTTTATCCGCACAAACACAGTCAATGTATGCAAAAATCGGGTTTGCGTCAGGTGTAACATAGTTAATCGAAAGGTTCTTTTCAGTTTCGCCCTCATGGAAGCTTATTTCGTATTTACCGCTACTTCCGTAAACCCTTATGGTGTTTGAAGCAGGAACGCTGGTAATGTCGATTTTTGTAAACAAAGTTTCGTCAATACCTGTAGCTTTTCTGAACAAATCATTCTGCACTTCAAAGGGATTGTAACCTTCAATGCCCTCCTTCAGGCTACTGTCAGTCATAAAGCCAAGAGGAAGATACTGTGTGTTCTTATAAATACTAACCTCATTTTTCCCTTCTTCGTCTGCGGCAGAGCTTTCCAATTCAAGATAAGGGTTCAAATTATCCATATTGTTTCGGAAAATCACTCTTTCTACCGACAAGAAGGAGTTTGTAAGAGGCGATGTTGTCTGGTAGTAATATCTGTTAGCTCTTGCAGGTGCACAAATAGCAAGCTTTTCCATAAGCTTTGTAAGAGCATAATTTGCAGTGGATGTAAATGCAGAAACACCCTTGAAGCCATAAAGTGATCCATCGTTTAAAATATACTCATTAGCGTTTTCAACTCTGCCTAAGGATGATTTAGCATCAACGTTTTCCAAAACCTGTTCAATTTCTTCGCCACGATAATAATACGAAGAATACGTGGTAGTTCTTACCACCGGCACCGCAATGGCTGTATTAGCAATTACTTCAATAACTATTAACCCACAGAACACTCTTTTCCAGCCGTCTTTGTTTTTCTTTTCGTTAAGATAAGACTGCACCACCACAACATACACAAGAGCCAATGCAACTGAAAGAATAACAGTTACAAGCTTTGCCTCGCCTACGGCACAAACACTTACCAACACAGAAATTAATACCGCCGCAAGTGTTCCGATTTTTGTATTTTTCTTGTTGTCCGTATCGTTATCAAAAAGAGTAAGATAAGTTCTGTATGCCATTGCAACAAGCACAAATGACATTATAAAAGCGTATCTGTAAGGCACCATGTTAGGTTTGTGGAAACCGTGCCAGATAATATCAAGCTCGCTGACAACAAGACTTAGAAGCAAAATACCAACCGTTAACATTGTTGCTATTTTTTCCCGCTTGGAAACCTTTGCAGATGCAAGGAAAAAGCCTAACATCACAACTGAAACAATACCACTGTAAATATTGGGAAGACCTTCCTTTGGAACCGGCTCATTGAAGGAGGCTAAGCGACCTACAACATCATCCAAATCCTCTCCAAGCTCTTCCACGCTTGCTTTTATTCGTTCTCCAACGCTTTTCTCGGCAGTAGATTTTGGCACCTGACTAACAGTGTTTCCCAGGCTGTTATACGCCGGGATTGTTATAAAAGCAGTTATTGCAAGAGCAATAACCGATGAAAATGCAATAAGCATCAACTTTTTCAAAAATGCTTTAAGGTTCATACTTTCTTTGATGCACTCTGCAAAGAAATATATTGCTGTAAAAATACAAACCATAAATCCGATATAAAAATTGAAAATAACCGCCAACGCCAATGAAATAATATATAATACTATTTTATTTTCTTTTACCAGTAAATGCACACCAAGCATTACTAAAGGAAGCATGTAAACTGTGTCGAGCCACATGATGTTCCAGTAATAGCCAAGCATGTACCCAGACAAAGCATAAAGTGCAGAAAATACAACTGTGGAAATGTCATATTTTCCAAAAAGCTTTTTAAGATACACTGAGAAGAAAAGGCCCGACAACCCCACTTTCATTACAACAATTACTGTTACAAGATCTCTTAAGTTAGCCTTTGAAACAAAAACTGTAAGAATGTTTAAGGGGCTTGCACAGTAATAGGCAATAAGTGATAAAAAGTTTATGCCCATACCAATAGTATCTTCATACAATAAGCTTCCGCCTGTTTTGAGGTTTTCCTGCAAAACGCAAAGGAACGGATAATACTGATGCCAGAAATCCGTTACAATAATTTGCTTATCACCAAAAGGGTGCACCTTATTAATCGCAAAAATAACATATAACACAAGGGCAGGCAGCATAAAAGATGCTGCCCCTATAAGAAACGATTTATTTTTTAATAATGCTTTGATTTTATCTTTCATTTACTTTCAACTCAATTCTTAGCGTCGGTCATAGCTTCTTTCAAAGAAGCCGCAAGTGTTGTAAGGTTTTGGATTTCAGAAGGGATAATCAGCTTTGTTGACTGTCCGTTAGCAACCTTTTCCAATGCTTCCAAGCTTCTTATAGAAATAGTTTCCTTTGTAGGATTAGCCTGATTTATCAGTTCTATACCCTTTGCAATGGCAGTTTGCACCTTAAGGATTGCTTCAGCATCACCTTCAGCTTCGCGGATTTTAGCTTCCTTAATAGCTTCGGCACGTAAAATAGCACTTTCCTTTTCACCTTCGGCAACAAGTACTGCACTTCTCTTTTCGCCTTCAGCCTTCAAGATAGATTCACGTCTTTCGCGTTCTGCCTTCATTTGCTTTTCCATTGCATCCTGAATTTCTGCAGGAGGAATAATATTCTTAAGCTCAACACGATTAATCTTAATACCCCACGGATCGGTAGCTTCGTCAAGAATTGTACGCATTTTTGCGTTTACAATATCACGGCTTGTTAAGGTTTCATCAAGCTCCATTTCACCAATGATATTACGAAGTGTTGTTGCTGTGAGTGTTTCAATAGCCATCATGGGATTTTCAACACCATAGCAATAAAGCTTTGAATCAGTAATCTGGAAGTAAACAACCGTATCAATCTGCATTGTTACGTTATCTTTTGTGATAACCGCCTGGGGTCTGAAATCTGCAACTCTTTCCTTTAAGTTTACAGTTGCAACCACACGGTCAATGAAAGGCACTTTAATATGAAGACCTACTCCCCAAGTTTCCTTATAGGCACCAAGTCGTTCAATAACCATAGCCTTTGCCTGAGGAACAATTTTAATATTAGAAACAACAACTACTAACGCAAGAAAAATTAAAAATACTACAAATGGCATATAAACACCTCAAACTTTCTTCACTACGAGCTTAACGCCCTCTATTTTTAATACCTCAACCTGACTTCCCATTTCAATTGTTTCGTCGGCCTTTGCTGACCACACGTTTCCAAGCACTTCAACAACACCTGTTGCCGCTATGGGTTCGATTGTTGTGGTCACAATTCCCTTGGCTCCGATAAGTCGATCCGCATTTGTAGGTTCATGTTCCGGCATAAGGTTTTTGTTGTAAAACTTTTTGAACACCACAAGAGAAACAGCTGATACAACTGCAAACACAACCATTGATGAGGATACACCCATCCCAAAATATGTACATATGCCTGCAGCCAAAGCACCTAAAGCAAACCATACAGAAATAAGAGCCGGGGTTACAGCTTCAACAATTAAAAACACCACCATTGCACAAAGCCAGTACAAAGTATTCATCAAATCCCTCTTTTACATAGAAATCAAAATATTATATTCAGCTAACCTGTTAAGTAAAACTGCAGCTTCCGCTCTTGTCATATTGTCCTTAGGACGAAGAAGACCGGAATTATCGCCAATGATGAGTTTAGCACGAATCAAGCCTGCAACAGAGTCCTTTGCGTAGGGGTAAATGCTCTGATTGTCGGAGAACTTACCAACATAATCATCTGCAATAATTTCACTTCTTGCCTTGTTCATTTTGAGCATTGTTCTGAACACAAGAGTACAGATATCTTCTCTTGTAATGAAATCATCGGGACGGAAATTGCCATTTTCGTCACCCTGTGCAACACCCAATGTTTTGGCAGTCATAATGTATTCGTACTGGTAATCCTCTGCTACATCATTGAACTTTTCAGTATTTGCAGCGGACTTTTTCTGCTTACAAACTCTCATAAGCATGGTTATAAACTCACCACGTGTTATATTCTGTGCAGGGAAAAACGACTTGTCGGCAATATTTTCCAAAGCACCGATTTTGTACATAACACCAACTGCTTTTTCAGCCCAGTCATAGCCTAACATATCGTCATAAGGGGTTAATGGCTCGGGCTCTTTAATAATAACATTCTTTTCGCCATCAGCGTTATCGAGAATTGTGAGCTTAGTGCCAACCACGTTAAGAGGATAAAAGCCGTTTATGTCATTTCTTCCAAGAAGAGATTCGTCGGAAACATTAACAGAAAACTCACCCGCTTCAACAGCTTCAAAAAGAATAGAAAAAATAACATCATCTTCAATTCCTTGAATTGCCTGGTCATAGCCTTCTATTGCAAAAGTGCCCTGGTCATTATCGAACTGATTTGTAAGCACACCAAAATCACTGTTGGAGTATACAGGTGCAATAATCTTTGCCTTTGTATTGTCAAATGTTCCGTATACACCTGCGGTAAGAAAAGCAGGTACATCAGTTGTAAAATCAATCATAAACTGGTCGCCGACTTCAATGCCTTTTTCTTGGGACTCATCGGAAGAAACCAACTTTGCACAAATCGTGTATTTGCTTTCAATGTCATTAATTTTTTCTATAGCCACACTTTCTTCTGCCAATGCAACAAAGGACACGTTCAGAAGAAGTACTGCCAGAACAAATGATAAAACTCTTTTCATGTTAGCTCCTTATTACTGAGTAATAATTTCAGATTCTGTATAACTTGTTACATAGTAACCGCCATTAACTGCACTGATATAAATATCATACTGCTCTGTTGTGCCATTCTTCATAATGCAGGAAACTGTGGAAACGTATGCGTTCTTTTCGCCTTCAATTTCTTCTGGTGAACCCATGAGCATTTCAAGAGGCATAGCACTTGTGTCAGTGCCACCTAAAGCTGCTGAATAGTAGAAATTCCAGCAACCAAATCTGGACTGCATCTGCTGAAGATAAACAGGCTTAAGGTCAGGAGAATAGATTGCGTATAAAATTGCACCGTTACCCTGCATTTTAGCCTGGCGCCAGTTCTGAACAACTTCCTTTACACTCTGAGCTCTGTAGCCGTCAAGTCTCTTTGCGGATGCAACCATGTCTGCGTTCCAGAATTCTTCCTGAACTTCAGCACCTGTAAGCTCACTTTTTTCAATTTTGGGACCAAAACAAGCGGTGAGCGAAAGCGCCAAAACCAACGCTACCATAACTGCAATACCCTTTTTTAATGTTTTCATAATTAAACTCCTCCAATATGTATAAATTTATGATTTTATTATACAATATTTTTCGTGCTATTTCAATAAATAAATGAAATTTTTTATGGTTAATATTGCAAAAACGGTACGGCTAATTGCCGTACCGTTTTTTTAAATTATTTCTTAAGATATTCGTAAAGACGAACTACAATTGTAGCTACTGTCTGACGGTTAACATAGCTCTTGGGAGAGAACTGTTTGAACTGGTCACCTGTCATAATACCTGCCTGATCAACAGCTACAACGCTTTCAACTGCCCAAGGAGAAATGCTGTATGCGTCAACATACTTGTAAACAGATACCGCATTGCCCTTAACATTGATAATTCTTCCAAGGAGAACAGCAATTTCTTCACGGTTGATAAGATCGTTGGGGTTAAATGTTACGTTTGTTTTACCTGTAACGTAGCCTGCAGAATATGCAGCCATGATGTATCCATAGTGCCAATCTGTGGGCTTAACATCAGCGAATACCTGCTTGTAGTTAGCTGCTGTTGTGTCAAGACCTAAAATTCTACAGATAATTGTTGTGAATTCAGCTCTGTTGATTTCACGAAGGGGTTCAAAGTAGCCATATGTTGTACCACTCATCAAACCATACTTGTGAGCCTTTTCAACGTTTGCAACTGCCCACCAGTCAAAGTTTGTATCGGGATAAAGGTAGCTCTGGGGCTGCTTTCCGTTGTTTTCGGGAAGGAGGTTAGGATCCTTGGGAGTTGTAGGATCAGTGTAGTCTCCTTCACCCCAACCTGTTGTCTTGTCCTCTTCCTTCTTATCGTCGGGAGTTGTAACCCATTCTTCATCCTTCTTGTTGGACTCTTCCTTTTCTTCGTCCTTCTTTTCTTCTTCCTCTTCTTCTGCTTCTAACTTTTTAAGTTCAGTTCTGCAGGAGCTACATACATCAAGCTCAATACCCTTGTAGTCAACTGTGTAAAGCTTTGTTACATAGTCACCGCAGTGGTCACATTCGTACTTTAATGTAACAGTGTTGCCGGAGGAAGAACCGCCACCGCCGCCACCGGAGGAACCGCCGGAGGAGGAAGTACCTGTATATTCAACTTCAACTTCACCATAAACTGCAATGGGACATTCATCGGCCTTTATGGAAACCTGTTCGCCCCACCAGATTGTATAATCGCCCTTTTCTTCAACTTCAGGAAGAGTTACTCTACCGTCGGAGTTTGTGTTAAGGCGCTTGTCGCTGTATTCTTCACCGTCAAAGTAAACGTCAAAGTCATCAATGGGCTTTGTCATTTCCTTGTCGGAATAGAAATATGCATATGCAGTCTTGCCAACCTTGATAGTTTCATCAACCTTGCAATATACAACGGGGATTGTGTCTTCGTCACCAAAGTAGAATACAATTTCATCATTTGTGAAAACCTCTACTTCTTCAAGGTCATCATCGGGAGTATAAATTTCGTCGTTTACAACAACGTACCAACCACTGTCACGAGTAATGTCGCCGTTTTCGTTGGAGTAACCATTTGTTGACTTGGATTCAAAACGAGTGAAGTTTGTTTCATCGTCGTTTGTTTCGTAGTCAATTTCTTCATCCTCTAAAACTTCAAGCATGAAGTTGTAAAGGTCAAATTCATCAACCTTAGGGCTCTTTGTTCTTTCCAAAAGAGTCTTGTGAGCGCCTTCAATTCTTACCCACGCCTGTACTGTGCCTTCTCTTTCTGTTGTAAGCTTCTGCTTAACAGAAACCATTGTTAAAGGCTTGGACGCAGATACGTAACCGGATACTAAAATTTCGCCGCCCTGATAGGACTTAATCCAGCTGTCAGAAACAGTCTTGGATGTAAGCACAACTTCGCCATTAGTTGTAGTTTTTGCTGTGCCAAGGCTTGTAGTACCACGCTTAATGAAGTAAACCTTACCCTTTTTGCCTACTTCTTCGTCTTCAATAACGTCATATTCTTCGTTTTCAACATCATATGTGAAAAGTGTCTGTGTAACTGTGATTGTTACCTCATCCTTAACACCAATCTGTTCAGGGTCAACTGTAAAATGAGGATAACCTACTTCGATAATATCTTCCTTATTGGGAACACCAAAGAAAAGTACAACCTTACTGCCGCCTGTGAGGTCAACGTCTGTCCAGTCGCCATCAAAGTCAGCATATGTACCGTTTAAGATATATGCCCACTCACCACCCTTAAAATAGGAGCTTGTTGTGCCATCCTTAAGTGTGAATGTGGAGCCTGTTGCTGTGGAGGCAATGCCTGTAACCTTTTTCTTTGATGATTTGAATTCACGACCGGATTCTTCAAGAACGTACTCAGCAAGTTCAAGAACAGTAGGCTTCTTCAAAACGTCAAGGTTAACAACTGTTTCGTCGATATAACGGGAGTTAGTACCTTCAATCCAGATTGTAACTGTGTTTGTGCCGTCGTCAACAATTTCGGAAGAAGACTTCTTGATTACGAAGGAGGCTTTTACAAGCTCTTCGTTTTCACCGTTTTCTTCGTATGTATCATAGTTATATACGTATACCCAATACTCTGCACCTGCAGTTGCATCTTCAAGGTCGTACTTAACGCCTTCAGACTCAAATCTTGTTGCAGAAATATCTTTCTTGAACTTTTCCTTACCGTTGCTTTCAACAACAATAACAACGTCAGTAAGACCTGTTGTTGTACCCTTGATAACAACTTCATCGTTTGCATAGTATGCATTCTTAACGTTAAGTGTAGCACTGATTTCAGGCACTACATCTTCGTTTTCACCGCCATCATCTTCAGGCTCAGAAGGCTCAGAAGGTTCAGAAGGCTCTGAAGGTTCTGTAGGATCGTCTGCCATGATTATTGTTTCTTCATCTTCGGCTTCAACTGCAAATACGCTCACAGAGCTCACAGATAAAACCATTGAGAGTGCAAGAAACAAAGCTAATAATTTCTTTGTCATTTAAATACCCTCCTTATAGGATTAAAAATAAACGTAATAAGAGACCTTTTATAGTATAGCACAGAAAAAACAAGATTTCAACCACAAAATATAGTTTATCCGCCTATTTGTCTCCCCTATATAATACTTTTCAAGATGTAAAAAAGTTGCATTTATCTGCAACTTTTTTTTACATTATTCCATATCGCCTGCTATGTAAAGAGCAAGAGCAGATGCAATTAGCCCTGCTGTTTCAGTTCTTAATATGCGTTTACCCAAAGTAACAGGCTTTACACCCTTTGAAATTGCTTTTTCAACTTCGCTTTGTTCAAAGCCACCTTCGGGTCCGATGAATATTGCCAAACTTTTCATTCCGCTTGAAACATGATTTGACATTTTTCCGTCCTTTTCACATTCGTAAGGAATAATGGCACCATCCATCCAATCTGCCATTTCAAGAGCCTCATCAAAGCTCACAGGTTCTGAAACATCCGGCACATAAGCTCGTCCGCACTGTTTTGCCGCTTCATGGGCAATTCGGTTAAGCCTTTCAATTTTTTCTGCCTTGTCAATTTTAGCCACAATGCGCTTTGTGTTGACAGGCACAATCTTCCAGACTCCAAGCTCGGTTGCTTTTTGTATGATTAAATCCATTTTGGGATTTTTGGGGATTGCCTGAAAAAGAGTAATTTTCAGCTCAGGCTCAGTTTGGGATGGGTATCTGTCAATAACCTTTACAAAAACCATTTTGTTTTCAATTTTTTCAATTTCGCCATCAACACAGTTGCCATCACCATCAAACAAGGTAAGCTCATCGCCAACCTTCATGCGAAGAACCTTTATAATATGATTTGCTTCTTCTCCGTAAATTTCTACAGGGTCACACCAAAAACCATCTCTGTCAACAAAAAAGTTAGCCATAGACCTCTCCTATCTGCACACAAATGCATACCAGTCGCCATCGTGCTTAACCTCAAGTATTTCAAAGCCGTTTTCCAAAAGTGCATTTTCAACTTCGTCCTTACGGAAATCAATAATACCCGATGTTATAAAGTAGCCGTCTTCCTTCATAAAGCTTCGTGCCTTCTTTGAAAGAGGAATGATAACATCCGCTACAATGTTTGCAACAACAATGTCATACCTTTCCTTTGCAATACGTTCACAAAGCTTTGTGTCAGAAAGCACGTTTCCGCATTCAACCTTGTAAACATCCCTCGACACATTGTTTAATGCTGCATTCTCATAAGCAATTTTTTCACAGTTAGGATCAATATCAACAGCATAGGCACGCTCTGCCCCCAAAAGAAGGCTTATAACCGACAAAATACCGCTTCCGCAGCCTAAGTCGGCAACCTTGTCACCTTTTTTAACAACCTTTTCAAGCGCTTCTACGCACATTCTTGTTGTTTCGTGCTGTCCTGAACCAAAGGTTAAACCGGGGTCAATTTCAAAAATCAGCTTACCCTCGCTGTTTTCAACTTCTTCCCAGTGAGGCTTTATGATAATATTGTCTCCAACATACAATGGCTTGAAGTACTGTCGCCAGTTGTTTTCCCAATCCTCCTGAGCCATGTTGCCTATGGTAATTTCCAAGCTACCGTAGTCTTCGCTTTTCAAAGGCTCCAACGCCTGTTTAATGCTTGCAAGCGTTTCAGGAGCTTTACTGTCCTCCTGAATGTAGGTTTTCACCTTTGTGGGACCTTGCTTTTCGTTGTATAAATCTTCGTCAACATAGTCCCAGAAATCTTTATTTTCTTCAAGGAAACCGTTAAAATCGTCTTTATCTTCAATTTCAAAGCCTTCTATGCCAACCTTTGTCAACGCATCGCAAACTGCATCAATACCCCAGCTGTTTGTTTCAATGGAAATTTGAAGCCAATTCATGGTATTCCTCCTTACTTATTAAAGTAGTCCTTAAGCTTACTGCTCCATTTCTTTTGCTGGTTGTAGTTTTTGTCGTTTGTTTCTTCAGCAAATTTCATAAGAGCCTCTCTTTGCTTTTGTGAAAGGTTTTTAGGTGTTTCAACATTTACTGTAATGTACATGTCGCCTCTGCCGTTGCCGTTAGGATATGGAATACCAACACCTTTCATTTTGAACTTTGTGCCTGTTTGTGTACCTTCGGGAATGTACTGTGTTTTCTTGCCGTCAAGAGAAGGCACTTCCAATTCGCCACCTAAGGTTGCCTGCACAAAGCTGATGGGAACATTAATATATACATCAAAATCGTCTCGTTCAAAAATAGGATGACGCTTGATATTGATTGTTACGTACAAATCGCCGTTAGGACCGCCGTTTTCACCTGCGTCGCCCTTACCGCGCACTCTTACTGACTGAGAGTCGTTAACACCCTGAGGAATATTTATTGTAATTTTGTCCGAAAGGCGTGACTTTCCTGCACCCTGGCAAACTGTACATCTTTCTTTTATAATCTGACCCTTGCCTCGACATTCGGGACAGGTTGTGTTTGTCTGAATCTGACCAAAGGGAGTGTTCTGCACACTTCTTACCTGACCACGGCCTCCGCAACGAGGACATGTTTCGGGTTGCGTGCCTTCCTTTGCGCCTGTGCCTGAGCACGCACTACAGTTTTCAAGTCTTGACACTCTTACATCCTTTTTGCAACCAAATGCCGCTTCTTCAAAAGTAAGGTCAATACTTGCACGGATATCTCTGCCCTTTTGAGGTGCATTACGCCTTGAGGAGCCGCCAAAACCTCCAAAGCCACCGCCGCCACCGAAGAAGGAGCCGAAGATGTCGCCCAGATCTCCCATGTCAAAGCCGTCAAAGCCTGAAAATCCGCCGCCACCGGCACTTCCATCCACACCTGCATGACCAAACTGGTCGTAGCGTGCTTTTTTATCAGCATCGGATAAAACAGAATACGCCTCGCCAACTTCTTTAAACTTTTCTGCCGCATCAGGATTATCCTTGTTTAAATCGGGATGATACTGCTTTGCAAGCTTTCTGTATGCTTTTTTTATGTCATCGGCACTTGCACTTTTGTCAATTCCAAGCACCTCATAATAGTCTCTTTTATTTGCCATAGTGTCACCTCGTATTACGCACGAGAGAGTCGGACAAAAATTGCCCGACTCCTTGCGTTTTTAATTAATTACTGATTGTCATCCTGTGTAAATTCAGCGTCGTATACGCCATCGTTGCCGGGTGCTCCACCCATGTTGGGGGCTGCACCATCAGCGCCGGGCTGCTGATAAATCTTAGGAGCAATTTCATAGAACTTCTTTGTAAGTGAGTCAACACTTGCCTTGATAGCTTCCATGTCAGTTCCCTTTAAAGCTTCTTTAACCTTATCAATTTCAGCCTGGATGCCCTGCTTTTCGTCTTCTGTAATCTTGTCGCCTACTTCACCGAGTGCCTTTTCGCACTGGTAAACCATCTGGTCAGCGTTGTTTCTTGTGTCAATGTCTTCCTTACGCTTCTTGTCTTCTTCAGCAAACTGTTCTGCTTCCTGAACCGCTTTATTGATTTCGTCCTCGCTGAGGTTGCCGGATGCTGTGATTGTAATTTTCTGTTCCTTACCTGTGCCAAGGTCCTTCGCGGAAACGTTTACAATACCGTTTGCGTCAATATCGAATGTAACTTCAATCTGAGGAATGCCACGGGGTGCGGGAGCAATACCTGAAAGCTGGAAGTTACCGAGAGTTTTGTTCTGTGCCGCAAATTCTCTTTCACCCTGTAATACATGGATGTCAACTGCAGGCTGGTTGTCGGCAGCTGTGGAGAAAATCTGGCTCTTCTTTGTGGGGATTGTTGTGTTTCTTTCAATAAGACGTGTGCAAACACCGCCCAATGTTTCAATACCCAAGGAAAGAGGTGTTACGTCCAGAAGTACGATGTCCTTAACGTCACCTGCTAAAACGCCTGCCTGAATAGCTGCACCAATAGCAACACATTCATCGGGGTTGATACCCTTGTGAGGTTCCTTGCCGATAAACTTTGCAACAGCTTCGTTAACAGCAGGAATACGGCTGGAGCCACCTACCATAAGAACCTTGTCAATTTCGTTAGCAGAAAGACCTGCATCACGAAGAGCATTTCTTGTGGGAACCATTGTTCTTTCAACCAAGTCAGCTGTAAGCTCGTTGAACTTTGCTCTTGTAAGAGTAATGTCAAGGTGCTTGGGACCTGTAGCATCAGCTGTGATGAAGGGAAGGTTGATGTTGCTTGTTGTCAAGCCGGAAAGCTCAATTTTAGCCTTTTCAGCAGCTTCCTTCAATCTCTGCATAGCCATCTTGTCGTTAGAGAGGTCAATGCCCTGTTCCTTCTTGAATTCATTAACAAGATAGTCCATAATTCTCTGGTCGAAGTCGTCACCACCCAAGCGTGTGTCGCCGTTTGTTGCCAAAACTTCAAATACGCCGTCGCCGATTTCAAGAATGGATACGTCGAATGTACCGCCACCTAAGTCATAAACCATAATCTTCTGGTCGTCTTCCTTATCCATGCCGTAAGCAAATGCAGCTGCTGTGGGTTCGTTGATAATACGAAGAACTTCCAAACCTGCAATTCTGCCTGCATCCTTAGTTGCCTGACGCTGAGAGTCGGAGAAGTATGCAGGAACTGTGATAACTGCCTGGCTTACCTTTTCACCAAGATAGCTTTCAGCATCCTGCTTAAGCTTCTGGAGAATCATAGCAGAAACCTCCGGAGGAGTGTAGCCCTTGCCGTCAATATCCACCTTGTAGTTTGTACCCATTTCTCTCTTAATGGAGATAACTGTCTTGTCGGGGTTTGTAACAGCCTGACGCTTTGCACTTGTACCTACAAGTCTTTCGCCGTCCTTTGTAAATGCCACAACAGAGGGAGTTGTTCTGCCACCTTCTGCGTTAGCGATTACAACAGGCTCGCCGCCTTCCATAACTGCTACACAAGAGTTTGTTGTACCTAAGTCAATACCGATAATCTTTGCCATTTTAGTTACTTCCTTTCAAGTTAAAAATCTATAATTTTTAGTTTGCTACCTTTACCATGCTGTATCGAACAATTCTGTCGCCTATTTTATAGCCCTTCTGGAACTGTTCAACAATTTCGTTTTCGCCGTAATTGTCATCGTCAACATGCATTACTGCGTTGTGAAAATTGGGGTCAAATTTTTCGCCAACCGCCTTAATTTCTTCAACACCGCAATTTTTAAGAGTTTCCTCAAACTGGCGCATAATCATTTTAACGCCTTCGTACAAGGGGTCCTCTTCCTTAGAAGCACTAAGTGCTCTTTCCATGTTGTCAAGCACAGGTAAAAATGCCGAGACAACACTAACCTTTGCTTCGGGATAAATGCTTTCCTTCTCCTTGGCGGTACGCTTTCTGAAATTATCATATTCAGCAACCAACCTGAGATATTTGTCATTTAACGCCTCAAGTTCTTTGTTTGGTGCTTCTTCAACTACTTCTGCTTGCTCTGAAACTTCTTCAGTTTCCGCAGTAGTTTCTTCAACCTCTACTTCTTCCTCTTTATTTTTCTTAGCCATGTAGCTCACCTCATTCCTCGTCGTCATAGAAAGCACTGTTTAAAAGTGCTTCCAGCTGTGTGTTAATCATTTCCAAGGACGAAACAATCCTTGCGTAGTCCATTCTTGTAGGACCTATAACACCTATCTTACCGCTAAGCATTCCGCCTGCGTGGTAATTTGCAAGAACAATACTTGTGTCGTGCATTTCTGCAAGACCTGTTTCATCGCCGATAAGAATTTTAATTGCATTATTATCGCCCGTTTCGCTGAGTGCAAGCATTTTTGTTGCATTAGCACGGTTGTCGATAAAGTTTAAAAATTCTCTTGCTCTGTCAATATTACAGAATTCGGGATGATTTAATATATTTGATGCACCGCCTACATATACCTCGGTCATGTCCTGCTTTAAGCATTCAAGAACAAATTCCAGTACAACCTTTAAAAAGTCCTTGTATTGACCCATCGCTCCGTATATGAGCATAATTCTCGACTCGTCAATGTCGTTAACGGAAAGGCCTGCAAGCTGCGAATTTAAAAACTCACTTATGGCATCAATTTCTCTGTAAGTTATATTGCCCTTTACTTTAACCTTTTTATTCCTTACCGTACCGCCATCAAGCACAACAACTATAAGCGCAAGATTTTTTTCAATCATAATCATCTTAACGTTTACACATCTTGACACCGAAACCGTAGGCATTGTAATAACCGTGGGGCACTTTGTTATTTTTGAAACAATGTCAGACACCGCAGAAATAACGCTGTTTAAATTTAAGTACTTTCGCTCCAACGCCACATTTAACCCTTCAATGTCTTCAACAGTGGAGCTGTAGCGCTTCATGAGTGAATCCACATAAAACCTGTAACCCATCTGGCTGGGTACACGCCCTGCCGATGTGTGAGGTTTATCCAGAAAGCCCATTTCCTCCAAATCCGCCATTTCGTTTCGGATTGTGGCAGCACTTAAACCAAGGTCGTGGTTTTTTGCAATATTTCTTGACCCTACAGGTTCAGCAGTTGCAATGTAATCTTCAACTATTGCCTGAAGTATCAGCCTTTTTCTTTCGCCTAATTCCATAGAGTCTCACCTGCCTTAATTTTTTGTTAGCACTCACTTTGTTCGAGTGCTAACGATAGAATACCACCATGTTCCGTTTTTGTCAATAGTTTCTTTTTAACAAATTGTAAACTGTTTGAAAACAACACAAAAAGCCACTCATTAAGTGGCTTTTTGTCTCTTCTCCATTTTTCTCCAGTTGAAAAATCCGTACATGTCGTTTACAAAAAACATTACAAAGCAAAAAATCATTGGAACGTAGGAAATATCCTTTAAGCTTGCAAGCACCCACAAAATTATAAGCACAACATCGTTTGCTGCATAACCAAGGGCATAAAACGGACTTCGCAGATAAGTTAAATAACATGCTAAAAAGCTTGTTGTTACTGAAATTGTGCTGAAAAAGATATTTGCAGTATTAAAAAAGTCAAGAATGAAATAGAAAACCGTAGTTACTATGATTGCAAGAACACACATTACTGCCACATCTTTTTTGCAAATGCGTTTTACTTCAACTTCTTTTGTTTCTTTAAATGGGTGCTTAATCCAGCTTATAAGTGCCATTAGGGCAATGGGCGCAGTCATGAACACATATGTTATCATTTCCCCATAATAGCGACAAAAGAAGGATATCACCCCGTAAAATATGGAAAAAACAATTATAAGCACCTGACCTATCACATAGCCTTTTGCAAGAAAGATTAGCGCCGTAACACCAACAAGAGATGCTATAAGAGTAAGATAATCTCCACTTTGTGAAAAAGCAAACGACAAAATAACAACCACTACTGATACAACCCACAAAATAAGTTCAAATTTATTCAAATCTTTAAAATAATTTCTCATATTTATTCCTCCAAACAAAAAGCATCCGCAGTATATCTTCAAAGACCTAACGATATACTAACGGATGCATTCATCCACTACCCGGTGGCAGCTTATTCATCTTTCATTTTAACAGTTGTTATAGCTGTTCTGTTTTGTCTTGTGTAGTTCTGAACGGTACTGTGGATAATAAGCTCCTCCAGTCCTGCAACAAGTGCAATTATGTACACAATTGTGTAAACAATTTGCTCAGGAATATTAAACCAAATAAGATACGGCATCAAAAAGCAGGAAAAACCGCTCAGCTTATTCATGTAAGTATGAAGCGATGCCATCTTCTTATACCTGAAAGCTGCAATAGTATAAGAGCAAACTCTTAACACAACCAAGCTGACAATCATAACCGGCATTGCATCGGGCATGGCCGAAAGCATTCTGGGCAAAAGCTTAAAAAGCATTACCCCATAAAAGAGCAAGTCCGCAACAGAATCAAGCTTTGCACCAAACTCGCTCGTTTTCTTTGTCATTCGTGCCACAAAGCCGTCAAGAACATCGGTTATTCCGCAAAAGGTGTAAATAATGTAAAACGGTGTTGTGAAAATGCTTGTGAAGATCATGCAAATTGCTCCGACAATTCGCAATGATGTTATACAATTTGGAGCAGTAACCTTACTTTTTAAATCCATCTAAAATTTCGCCTTCTTTGAAAAATATTTTTTCATTAAAGGATACTTTATCACAAAACGAGGTTTTTGTCAAATATTTATTCTAACCCCTCTATGTATCTATGCATTGCTTCAGCAACAATTTTACTGTGAGCTACAGCCTCAACAACTGTTCGTGCACCATGAACTACATCGCCCGAGGCAAAGATTCCCTCTCGCCCTGTGTGACCGAATTCGTCCACAACCATAAGTCCGTTTTTGTTGGCCTCCAAGCCTTCGGTTTTTGAAGCAAGTGAGTTTCTGGGCTTCTGGCTTATGGCAATTATAACAGAATTTGATTTAACCAGACTGTCACTGCCTGTAACCTCCTCCATGGTGCCGTCATCATGCTCAATAACCTCACGGAAAATAACACCCTCGTCAACAATTTCAACGGGTTTTTTGTTGTATTCAAATCTCACGCCCTCAAGCTGAGCATATCTGAACTCGTAATCGCTTGCGGCAACATTCTTTTCAATTGAAAAGCATGTTACATGCCTTGAACCATTTCGAACTGCAGTTCTTGCCACATCCATTGCAGCATTACCAGCACCAATAACTGTAACATTTTCACCTAATTTATAAACATCGGGGTTATTAAGATAGTTAATTGCATAGTGCACATTGCCCAAGGTTTCTCCTTTAATATGCAACGCTCTTGGTTTCCATGCACCTGTGCCAAGGAAAATCGCCTTATATCCGTCACGGAACAAGTCTTCAATGGTTATGGCATCACCAATTCTTATGTTAGGTCTTACCTTAATACCACGCATTTCAATATGACGATACTGCAAATCGTCAATAACACTCTTTGGCAATCTGTATTCTGGAATACCATAACGAAGTACGCCCCCTAATTTATCACGGGACTCAAAAATGGTAACCTGATAGCCGTACTTTGCCAAAATTATGGCAATAGTAAGCCCTGCAGGACCTGCACCAACAATAGCCACTCTTTTTCCGTTGGAGGTTTCGGGACCCTTTTTAATTTTAGGAGCATAGGCTCCCGATATGTAGCTCTCAATAGCCGAAAAATGCACAGGTGTGCCTTTTTTTCCTAAAACACAATGCCCTTCACATTGCTTTTCATGGTTACATACAAGGCTACAAATGGTTGTGAGTGGGTTGTTCTCGAACAAAATCTGCCCTGCTTCGTCAAGCCTGTTTTCTTTTAAAAGCTTTATTACCGTTGGGATGGGAGTACTTATTGGGCACCCCTGTAAGCACTGGGGGTTTTTACACTCCAGGCATCTTTCCGCTTCGTCCAAAATGTGATAAGCCATAATTTTCCCTCTCTCTTATATTTATATATCGGTTGCAAATAGAATGAAACCTATTGTGTTGGTTGCAAAGTTTGCAAACATGTGCACAAGCCAGGAAAGATATATTGTTCCTTTTTCATCAAATCGGTTGAAAATCATACCGCCAACAAAAAGACCAAAAAGCGAAATTAGCACAACAGGCAATCCAAACCAGCCTATCATCATGGCAATATGATAAAGCGCAAACATAAAGCTTGAAAAAACATATGCAGTTTTCCTTGACACTTCGTTTTTAAGTGTTATGAAAGAAAAACCACGGAAGAAAAATTCCTCCAAAAATGAATTTACAAAGGATATGTATATTGCCACAAACAAAAAGTTTGACTTGTTTACCCCGGTAGTTGCGGTGAGGCTTTTTGTGAGTGCTGAAAAATCAAACACATTTCTAAAAAGAAAATATGCCCCCAAAACTACCACGTAAACCCCTAAACCCACCAAAAGCGCACATATTATCCCCTTTTTGTCGGGTGCAAAAACCTTTTTAAAGCTAAAATCCTTATTAATAATGCCATATATAACAGGCAAAAGCAGAAACATGGCAATTTTAACCAGGGATTTTACCACATAGCCCGGCTGAACAACAGCATCTATTACCCCCATAACAGTACATGCGATAATAACTATAATAGGTATCTGAATTGATTTTTTCATAATTTCCTCACTGATTCTTTCTGAGCTTTCTGCAGTACTGTGTGCAAAGCTTGTCGGTACATTCGGAGCACCTTAAAGCCATGTTACTGTTTTCCCAGAACCTTTCGGGATATGTAAAAACACAAATTTCCCAAATAAGCCATATAATTACCGAAAATACAACCAATGTGATTGCGTAAAAGCTCTTTACAGTAACAAGTGGTGCAAACATCATAAGATGGTCCCAGTTAAAAATGCGGCATGTTGTACAACATTTGTTTTTCATAATAAGCCTGAAAGGGCACCATATTAATACACAAATAAGATCGCACACGTAAAAGAAAACCGAAATAATTAACACGCAAGGAGTGCTGATTATCCCTTTTGTGTACAAAATGCCTATTATAACATTTACAACAGCCCAGATAACCATAACCTTGTATGCAGCTTTCGTTGTGTCCTGAAGATATTTTTTAAGGTTTTCATAGTTAATTCGTTCTTTAATGGGTCTGAAAAGGGATTGAAAAAGCTTTTGTGAGCCGATAGAAATGTGTGCTTTAACAGGCATTAACTGCAAAATCATATCAATCATCCAGATTATCCACAGTATGTGCAAAAGCGAAAACTCTTTAAAGAAATTCATCCCTTGGGCAACATTAAACTGCTCAGGTGCAAAAATGCACAGCATAATTGCTATAATAAAAACTATGCACCTTCCTATTAATCTTAAAAAATAAATTTTCCTTGTTTTTGACATTTTTAAATCCTCTGCAGTTTGTTTATAAGCATATTATACCACAATTTGACTCTATTGCAAGAAACTTCTTTTTATGATAAAATACTAAAGCGAGGTGTTTTTATATGAAAAAAGTAAATGTGGCAATTATCGGCACGGGGACAATTGCAAAGAAGCTTGCCCAGGCTTTTAAAATAACTGATTCGGCCTGTCTGTATGCAGTTGCTTCACGCAATATAAGAAAAGCTGAAGACTTTGCCAAAAAGCATTCCATTCCCAATTACTACGGCAGCTATGAAGATGCAATAAAGGATAACAAGGTTGACCTTGTTTACATTGCACTTCCTCACCCTTTTCACTACCCTGTTGCCAAGATGAGTCTTGAAAACAAAAAGAACACACTTTGCGAAAAGCCGGTGACAGTTAATTTAAAAGAAGCACAGGAGCTTTTTGAAATTGCCGAAAAAAATAACCTCTTTTTCTCCGAAGCAATGTGGACAAGATTTTTGCCTTCTGTTAAACAGGTTTCTGAAATTATAAAAGAAGGTGCAATCGGTGAAATAAAGCACATTAAAGGCTCTGTTGCACATATGAGCAAAAATATTGAGCGAATGAAAAACCCACATCTTGCAGGAGGAATGATGCTTGATTGCGGCGTTTACCTTATTTCTGCAGTACAATTGCTTTTAGGCAACAATTATTCACACCTTGAAACAAAAGCAAAGCTTTCAAAGGAAGGCGTTGACTTACATAGCACCACCCACATTTATTATCCCGAGGGTAAAAAAGCATCGCTTTTTGTTGCCATGGATATAAAGGGTAGGAACAAAATTAAAATCGTCGGAGAAAAAGGAATAATAACATTAAAAAGTGTTTACAACTGGCAGGATGTTAAAATTAAAACCAAAGAGCAAACCATTATTCTGCCAAACCCTGAACAAAAGGCAGGGGGCTTTGAATACATGACGAAAGCAATGTGCGACGCTATTTTAAATGGCGAAAAGTATTGCAGGGAGCTGACACCTTATGACACACTTTCCACTATGAGCACAATGGATAAAATCCGAAGCATATGGGGACTTAAGTATCCCTTTGAATGACAAAGAGGCTGTTTAAAACAGCCTCTTTTTTTACATTAATGTATATTCGAACAGTTCGTAGCAAAGCTTACTTCCCACGTCTGTGCCGAAGGGCAAAAGTGCCATGGCAATAAAAACCTCGTTGCCTGTTTTAATATCCTTAAGATATGCATATTCCCCTTCAATTTTTGAAACTATGTAATAAATTGTTTCCATTATGAGAGCCTCTCTTCAATAAGCTTTGCCAAGCTTTCAGCATCAGAATTAATTTCGTCCTGGTTTTTGCCTTCAATCATAACTCTTACCAAAGGCTCAGTGCCAGACGGACGGATAAGCACTCTTCCGTTGCCGTCAAACTTTTCTTCAAGCTTTCTAATTTCGCCCATAATAACTTCGTCCTCACTGTAAGAGTTGTCGCCACTTTTTGCAACACGTGCGTTCTTCAACACCTGAGGATAGATGTCAATAATTTTCCTAAGCTCTGTAAGCTTTGCATTTTCCTCACACATTACCGACGCAAGAGTTACCGCACTCACAAGACCGTCGCCTGTGGTGTTGTGCTCCAAGAAGATAACGTGTCCTGACTGCTCACCACCTATTGAATGACCACCCTTGAGCATTTCTTCTAAAACATATCTGTCTCCAACCTTAGTCTGCGGAATATTAATTCCGAACTTTTCACCCATAATGAAAAGGCCAAGATTACTCATTACAGTTGCAACCAAAGTGTTGTTTTTCAAAGTTCCTTTTTTCTTCATGCTGTTAGCACAGATTGCCATAATAACATCGCCGTCAACAACCTCGCCTGTTTCATCAACTGCAAGCATTCTGTCGGCGTCTCCGTCAAAGGCAAAGCCTGCATCAGCATTAAGTTCCAAAACCTTTTTGCAAAGATTATCCATGTGAGTTGAACCGCAATTTGCATTGATATTAACTCCATCGGGAGCATCGGAAATTACCTTAACCTTTGCACCAAGCGCTTCAAAAGCACGTTTTGCAGTATTTGAGGATGCACCATTGGCACAATCAAGCACAAAAAACTTACCGTCAAATCTCTCGCCAGCTGTGGAAACTGCCTTTTCAATATATTCGTCTATCTTTTCGGAAAAATCGTAGCAACAACCGATATTTTCACCGATAGGTGCAGGAATACCGTCCTTTTCGCCTAAAATGTATTCTTCAATTTCGTTTTCAACCTCATCGGGCAATTTGTAGCCTGTTTTGTCGAAAAACTTAATTCCGTTAAACTCAAAGCTGTTGTGTGATGCCGACACCACAATGCCTGCATCAAAGCCATGCTTTTTCACAAGGTAAGCAACTGCAGGAGTAGGTGCAACACCCAGAAGATAAACATCAGCGCCAACGCTTGTTATACCCGAAACCAACGCCGCTTCCAACATTTGTCCGGAGATTCTGGTGTCTCTGCCGATTAAAATTTTAACCTTGTGCTTGGCACCTTTACTTAAAACATATGCACCGCTTTTTCCGATTTTCGTTGCCAATTCACCAGTAAGATCCTTATTTGCAACACCTCTGACGCCATCTGTACCAAACAATCTTCCCATAAATCATCCCTCTTATCTGTTTTTCTTTGTTCCTGAAAAATATCCTCTTGTAAAGGCTTCGGGCAATTTTGGTGCCACCTGACCTTTGTACATTTTAATAGTATTCTTTACCGTTTCACCATCTTCGTCAGTAAAGACAAGTCTTAAAAAGTCCACATTAAGACTTTCCAGGACTTCTCTCTTGTCAGCCATAAAGGTGACCGACGTGTTATAAATCTCATTTATATGCTGTTCTTTATCGGAATATACCAAAAAGCTTGCATTTGTTTTGTCACGGAGAACAAGTGCTCTATCGCAGTCGCACTTTTTTCTAACACCTTTTATTATACATGCTCGTGTGGTCATCATATGCATTCTGCCGTAAGCAATAACCTCGCACACAGCATCGGTATTTAGAGATATTTCCCTTATTTCGTACCTGTCAAGCTCAGGTGAAAGGGTCAAGTGCAAAACGCCTTCCTTTTTGTACTCATTGGCACTGACGGGGTTTGTTATGTTCAGCCCAAAATCGCCCACAGTTTCAAAGCCTGAATCAATAAGTGCTTTTATAAGTCCGACTGTGGAAAAAGCAACCTTTTTTGCATTAACATTTTTAAGCCTTTCAATCAAGCTGTCGCAATCGTACACAACCTTAGGCAGCTGTACAATGTAGTTTTCCTTTTTGTCCACCTTTTCAAAAAGAGAAAGTGGCATGTAAATAATATCCGCCTCTTTTGCAGCATTAAGCTGTTCTTCATTTCTTACACTTACGCTGATTTTATATCCGTTTCGTGTTTTTTGGGGATATTCATACGAAAACGGGAAAACCCTTTTTTCTTCCACTTGTTTTCTCATGGCAGAAAGCTTTTCAGCGCAGCCTCGCCTTAAAAGGTTTATATCCTTTGCTGAAAGGGTAAGGTTTTCGTCGATTTCAGCATAGAAATTTTTTAACCTGTAAGGGGTTTGTCCAAGCTTTCCTATACGCTCTTCTGCGGAAACTGAGTCAAGAGGCTTATTAATTGCTTCTTCACCCACACTTCCAAATTCCACAGCAGTATTCATGCCATCAGAAAAGGTAAGGCAGGTTTTTTCATTTTTCTTCATTGAGAAAAACGCGTCTATATCAATCTTCTTGTTTTCAACACCCTCACGGAAGGACAACGCAGCCTTTTTAACCGCTTCCTTGTCGCTTTTTTGTGAAATATCATCGTTTGAAATGCTGTAGTTCATCATTTCGGGTGTGTTTATGCTTTTAAAATACGCTTTTGTAAAGCCGTCGCCGCGGACAAATATTTTTTCAAGCTCTTCAATATCACTCTTTTTAGCCTTTCCCGGTGCATCAAGATACTTTCGGTACATGCCTGTAACCGAAGCAACATATTCAGCGCTTTTCATTCGGCCTTCAATTTTCAAAGAGTCAACACCAATTTCATAAAAACTCTCAATTTCATCTAAAAGGCACAAATCCCTGGGACTTAACCAGTAGCCTTTCTTTCCTTCAGCAGAATAAAGCTGTCGGCAAGGTTGAGCGCATCTTCCACGGTTTCCGCTTCTTCCGCCTATAAAGGAGCTCATTAAGCACTGCCCGGATACCGAAACACAAAGTGCACCGTGAACAAACACTTCCAACGAAGCTTTTGTGTTTTTATATATTTTTTCTATTTCTTCTTTTTTCAACTCTCTTGCCAGAACCACTCTTGAAAAGCCACGCTGCAAAAGTGACAAAACGTCCTTTTCGTTATGGGCACTCATCTGAGTGCTTGCATGAATAGGCAAATCAGGACACACTCTTTTTGCAATTTCAGCACCGCCGAAATCCTGAATAATAAGAGCGTCAACGCCACACTCCGATGCCTTCACCACGCTCTTTTCAAATGCAGTAAGCTCATTTCTCTTTAAAAGAGTATTCAACGCAAGATATACCTTAACATCACGTTCATGAGCATACCCAACAGCTTCCTTCAAGGCATCATCGGAAAAATTTTCCGCACTCTGGCGGGCACTGAAGGTTTTTTCACCCAGATACACCGCATCAGCACCATTTTGTACTGCGGCACGCATGGCATCAAAGCCACCTGCAGGTGACAAAAGCTCAATTTTCCTCATTATCTGCCATTCCTCTTAAACTGCTTAAGCTCAGTATCAAGCCTTGCATTGTGAAGCTGAAGATTTCTGTTTTCTTCAGTAATCCTTTTATTTTCAGCCATAAGCCTTTGGTTTTCGGCCTTAAGGCTTCCTGCTTCATCAGCATAGGTTAAAAGCTGTCCGCGTAAATCCTCGCTGTCTTCACGTGCACGGAAATAATCGTCTGCTATGTTAACAGAAGTAAGTACTGCCGCCATCGCTGTTGAAAGGCGCTTGTCAGCCTTGGAAAGCTCTTCGAGCTTTTTGTCTACAAAGTAAGCAATATGTCTTACATACTCCTCGTCCGCAGTTGAAGAAATGTTATAATCAACACCACCTATTCTTACTTTTGTGGTAATTCTCTTTTCGTCCATATTATTCACATAGCCTTTCTGCCACATTTAAACCTTTACGCTATGCTGTGGCACGCAAGCGTATTTAAAAGTCTCAGCGCCTTTTTCTGTAAATATACAAAAATATCGCCAAGGAAGCAAAGGTCATGGTAAGACCCACAAATCCAAGCTGTACAATATCCTCTAAATTTCTGATTTCGAGAAACGCCGTACAGTTGAAAAATACATGCACTAAGCTGATAACAGCAACATTCTTTGTTTTATAATACAAAACACCTAAAATAATGCCCAGCACCGCAGAAAAAATTCCCTGCAGTAAAACATTGTGCGCAAATCCAAAAAGAAGTGCCTGCAAAACAATTGCAACATACACATTCATGGCAGAGGAAAGCTCTTTAAAAACAAGACCTCTGAACAAAAGCTCTTCAAATAAAGGTCCTGCAATACACACAGACACCATGAATGCAACTGCTGTTCTTACAGTCATTGTTGTAAAGTCATATTCCGAATTGGTCATTTGTTTCAACGACTCTTCGAACATGGGCACAGCCTCTGCAATTTTCAGATACACACTCGTCACAATCCTGTAGCCGATTGCAAGCGACAAGCTGAGCACCACATCCAAAAGTGAAATACGCCTTATTCTCACGTATCGCTTAACATCAATATCTCTTAAATAAAGGATTACAAACAGTACACAGGCAGATAAAAGCGCCGAAAGAAGTGATGCAATCCCACCATAATTAAACATGTCCGCCTCAAGAGCAGTTACCACAGAAAGGACACATTGTTCTATGAATAAATAAACCCCTATGTAGAGTAACGCAAAGGTTACTCCTTTAATTTTCAGGGCTAAACGTTCTTCCAAATCGTTACTCCCTTTCGTTAGAAACCTATATCACGAAGCTGAGACTTCATAATTCCAGCACTCTTTTCAAGGCCTGCCCTTTCTTCTTCTGAAAGAGGAAGCTCAATTACTCTTTCAGCACCATCAACACCAACGATTGTGGGAATGGAAATAGCAACATCTTTTAACGAGTACTCACCCTCCATAATTCTTGAAACAGTCAATACAGATCTTTCGTCGCCTGTGATAGCCTCACATATACGGGCAACCGCAAGGGCAATTGCATAATATGTTGCGCCTTTTTTGTCAATCACGTCATACGCAGCTTCTCTTACCTTGTCGGGAATGGAATAAATGTCGCCACAATCACAAGTTTTTGCAAAATCATTGATTTTAAGACCGGCTATGCTTGTTGCACTCCACACTGGCACCGAACTGTCGCCATGCTCACCGATAACAAAGGTGTGAATGTTTCTCACATCAATATTTGCACATTCTCCCAAAAGGTACTTCATTCTGGAAGTGTCAAGAACTGTGCCCGAGCCGAAAACTCTCTTTTTGTCGTAGCCAAGCATCTTCCATGTCATATATGTCAATACATCAACAGGGTTTGACACCACCATCACAAGCGGCTCACCTGTTACATTTTCTTTGATTTTGTCAGTTATACTCCTAAAAACCTTCGCATTGCGTTCTAAAAGTTCACGCCTTGTTTCGCCTTTTTTCTGACCAACGCCTGCGGTAATAATTATAATATCAGCATCCTTACACAAGTCATATCCGCCGGATGTGATTTTAACAGGCTTTACAAAGCTTGTACCATGGCTGATGTCAGCGGCGTCGCCCTCAGCTTTATCCTGGTCAATGTCAATCAAGCCTATATCGTCAAAAATACCTTTTGCCGCCAAAGTGTAGGCTGTCGTACTACCAACAAAGCCACTTCCGATAACTACTGCTTTTTCTCTTTTCATACTAAAATCACCTTTCTTTACTTGTTGTTTCATTTATTCTGTCCAAAAGGCAAATATATATAACTACACCCAATATATTATATCACGTAGTGACAGCATTTTCAACCATATATTGTGTTTTTTTGTATGAAATCAAAAAAAGAGAGCAAAATATTGCTCTCAGCGTTTCATTTTCGGTTTTGATACGATAGATGCCGCAAGTGCGAAGATAATAACTGCACCCATACCCCCTGCCGCAGCCGAAAAAGGACCTGTTAATAAACCTAAAACTCCGTTGTCCTCAATGCCTTTTTTTACCCCTGTAAAAAGATTGTGACCAAACCCTGTAAGCGGCACCGTTGCCCCTGCGCCTGCCAGATCCACAAGATGGTCATACACTCCGATAAAGGACAAAAATACACCAATACATACAAAGCCCGTAAGTATTCTGGCAGGAGTTAAGTGTGTTTTGTCAATAAGAATCTGCCCTATGGCACAAATAGCACCGCCAATTAAAAAAGCCCATAAATAATCCATAGAATTACCTCCTAAAGCTATTTTGGGCATTTTTAATAAAACTATACTATTTTTTAGGTCTGGGCACTACTGCAGCACTTAAAAGGTGAATTACAGGGCCTGCTTCTTCATATTCGGGAGCAAATTCAGAGTGCACTACACCTCTCACCCTTACAAAGCTACCTTCTTCAAGCATTGAGGCTTTGTCGTACTTACACACATAGCCTAAAAACTGCATGTCGTCCTCACAGCAGGTCATAACCATGTTTCCCGCAAGGAAATACCCTTCGCGGAAATAATCAGGCTTTGCAACCTGAGCTATATATTCCACAGTTTTGCCTTCGTAACGGGCAATGTTGTCTATCATGTCAATATACCACACAATGTAGCTGTCCTTGTCAAGCACAATAACATCGTCGTTAAGATTATAGGGCAAGTCCTCTTCAAGCATAATATCCATTATTCCCTCTTCGTCATTTACATACATAATATCTGCCCCGGGAGCAGTTCTCTTAATGCTGTCCTTGTAAAATTTAAAGTTGTCTTCACGGGTACAACGGTTCATTACAACGGTTGTAGACGAACGAAGCATGTCCGCAAAAATGCTTTTCATGTTATTGAAATAGCTTTCAAAGGTTTTTGCATCAACCACAGTTATCTGGTCAACAAGTCGCCATGTTTTGGGCATAGGCACCTTGTACAAAGGCTGCATACCCCACACACCGTTATATTCAATTATAACGTAGGTTGGCTTGTACTTTTCGTTGAGCTTTCCGAAAACATCGCTTTGAAGGTTTTCTTTGTCATCAATTGTAACAACGTGAATGTTATCGGGCAAGGAATCGTATTCAACCTCACCTTCTTCACACAATACAATCACAACCCTTTCCTTTTTCATTTTAGGGTCACGGATAATGGCGTTTTGTATGAAGGTGGTTTTACCTGCTTCTAAAAACCCGTTTATTATAAAAACCGGGACTTTTCCTTCTCCAAACATCTAAATCAACCTCTCTTAAAGAGCTTTTCAAGTGCTTCTTCGTTAAGATTTGCACCTATTACACAAATTTTACCGGTGTAACAGGGACTACCATATCTTATATCGCTTTCCTCAGGAACATAGTCAAAATAAATCCAGTTTTCATCGGACTGAACCATACCCTTTGCTCTTAAAACAAAGCCATACTCACCACTGTCAAGTGCTGCAAGAATGTTTTCCACATCTTCCTTTGTGTACTTCTTTACAGTTTCAAAGCCCCATGAGGTAAAGGCTTCGTCAGCATGATGATGGTGATGTTCATGGTCGTGGCATCCGCAGTCGCAATGCTCGTCGTGTTCATGATGGTGATGCTCGTGTTCATGGTCGTGACAACCGCAGTCGCAGTGCTCATCGTGTTCATGATGGTGATGCTCGTGTTCATGGTCGTGGCATCCGCAGTCGCAGTGCTCGTCGTGCTCATGATGGTGATGCTCGTGCTCATGATGTGCATGTAAAGCTTCCTTCAAAAGCTCTTCTTCCATGCTGCCTGTATTAAATGCATCCAAAATCTGTTCCTTGCTTAAAAGGTCAAGATGAGTTGTTATAATATTAGCATCTTTATTTATATCGCGAAGAATTTCAACTGCCTGTTCAATCTTTTCGTCTGTGGCCTTATCGGTGCGAGTGAGAAGAATGCAGTTGGAATAATTAACCTGGTCCTCATAAAATTCGCCAAAATTCTTTCTGTACATTTTGCACTTTGTACAGTCTGCAACAGTAATACAGCTGTCAACTTTTATGTTTTCGTCCTCGGTGTTGTTAACCGCTGCAATAACGTCAGAAAGCTTACCAACGCCACTGGGTTCAATAATTATTCTGTCGGGGTTATAGGTTTTAACAGTTTCTTCAAGAGCCTTTGTAAAATCGCCGACCAGGCTGCAGCAAATGCAACCGGAGTTCATTTCGGTAATTTCAATTCCTGCATCCTGTAAAAAGGAGCCGTCAACACCAATTTCACCAAACTCGTTTTCAATTAAAACAAGCTTTTCGCCCTTGAAAACATCACCAATTAATCTTTTTATAAAAGTTGTTTTCCCTGCTCCCAAAAAGCCGGAAATAATATTTACTTTAGTCATATACATTCTTCCTTTTTTCAGTATTTTAAAGTATTTTATCACTCAAAATGAAAATAGTCAAGCATCACAATAGTCTTTCAAAAATAGTTTCTTCGTTATTTATCAAAAGGGTCAGAACTGCGCCTCCCTTTAAAATCAAATCCTCTTTTTCGTTTTTTGTAAGCTGTTTTATTCTGTATTCAAGCTTTGATGCATCGCTTTTATTTTCCGCCTTCCACACAGCTTCAACGCCTAAGGGCTTGTGAGTTTTTGTATACTTTGCTCCTTTTATTTTGCCATGCAGGTGCTCTTCAAATCGCCTTTCCACGTCGGTAGTAATACCCGTGTAAAGAAAATTATTCTCACACCTCAGAATATAAACATAGTACAAAAAAAATCACCACCTAAAATTTAAAGCCACCCTCAGGTGGCTTTTTTTACCTTAATACAGAATATCCGTAGCCGTTAATCAAAGCATCAATTGGCTGACCTTGTTTACACAAGGGACATTCATGGGATTTGTAATTTTCAAAATCGCCCAAAAATCCCGGGTCAAAGCAGGAATAAACAGGAATATCGTCAATTGTTTTTTCCACTGTTGCAAATATTGTGCCAACACAGCTAACTCTGCCACCGTAGTACTTAACAGCTTCAATTGCCGTTTTAACGGTTTTTCCCGAGGTGTAGGATGCCGCAACAATCATAACATGCTTGCCTTTAATCATGGGCACAATGTTGTCACGGAACAAAAGCTGACTTGTGGCTGTTGGTTCAGGCTCAATAACATAAATTGAGTCATGGGCATTTACACTTGTGTAGCTTGATTTTGCAAGCTTGTCGGCAACACAGGTTCCCACAACCTCCATACCATCAATACATAAAATTGTATCAACAATAGTATTTCTGTAAAGGTACGATGTCAATTCCTCTGCAATAGCCTGTGCTTCGGATAAACGGGATTTTTGCGCAACAACGTCAATGTAATAGTTACAATGTCTTTCGTTTGTGGCAAAATGTCCCTTACAAACTCTTAAAAACAAATTTTTTCTTTTTGTTCCATGCTTTACAGTATTTAATGTCAACATTAAAACACGCCCTTTTTCTTTTATTTTACCATATCTTTACCACAAGTTCAAGATTTTTTCTGTGAACGCAAAAAAATTCACCCGTAGGTGAATTTTTTAAAGAACCTTATTTAAGAAATCAATTGTTCTGGGGTGCTTGGGGTTTGAGAAAATCTCCTGAGGAGTACCTTCCTCCAAAATCACACCGCCATCCATGAACATAACCCTGTCTGCAACTTCTCTTGCAAAGCCCATTTCGTGAGTTACAACAACCATTGTCATACCGTTTTTAGCCAAATCCTTCATAACCTGAAGAACTTCGCCTACCATTTCGGGGTCAAGTGCACTTGTAGGTTCGTCAAAGAGCATAACATCGGGATTCATGGCAAGTGCTCTTGCAATTGCCACTCTCTGCTTTTGTCCGCCAGAAAGCTGACTGGGATAGCTCTCAGCCTTTTCGGAAAGACCAACAGTTTCCAAAAGTTCAAAGGCTCTTTTCTTTGCGTCTTCCTTGCTTGCTTTCTTTAAATCAACAGGTGCAAGCATGAGGTTTCTGAGCACGTTCATGTTTGCAAAAAGATTAAAGTGCTGGAAAACCATGCCAATGTTTTCACGAACCTTGTTAATGTCAATCTTTTTATCGCTGATACGGTTGCCATCTACAACAATTTCACCAGAAGTAATTGTTTCAAGGCGGTTAATACAACGGAGAAAAGTTGACTTACCACTACCGGAAGGACCGATAACACAAACAACCTCTCCCTCATAAATATCAACATTTATGCCTTTTAAAACTTCTTGATGACCAAAGTTCTTTCTTAAATCTTTTACATGGATCTTTATGTTATTCTTATCTGCGGCCACGGTTCAAGCTCCTCTCCAATGCATTTGCAACCTGCTGCAAAAGCAAAATGATTACAAGGTACATAATACCCACAATAATCCATGTCTGGAAAGACATGAAGGTTTTTGCAACAACGTTCTTTGCAGTATTTACGAGTTCCGGGAAACCGATAACCGACAAAATAGAAGTATCTTTCAATGTAATGATAAACTGATTAACAATGCTGGGAATCATATTCTTGATCGCCTGGGGCAATACAACACGGAACATACTTCTCCAGTAAGAAAGACCTAAGCTTCGTGCCGCTTCCATCTGACCCGGGTCAATTGACTGAATACCTGCACGTATAATTTCTGACATATATGCACCGCAGTTCAATGCAAGACAGATTGTACCTGCCTGCAAACCGGAAAGCACTAACTTTATACCTAAAATAGTATCCAGGTCCAAAACATTGTTCCAACAGTAAGGAACACCAAAATAAATAAAATATGCCAATACAATCATGGGCACACCTCTTATGAGGTTAACATAAATTGCCGAAATTGTTTTGGACACTTTATTATCCACAACACTCATAAGGCCAAAAACGATACCTAAAATGCAACCAAACAAAAGCCCCCACAAAGCAAGCAGCAACGTGTGGCCCATGGCAATTGTAAGCATCTGACCGTATGTTTCTAAAATACGTAGCATAAATAGCGTCCTCTCTAAATTGACAAGGGCATCGGAAAATCCAATGCCCTTATAAATTAGTTATTAACCAAGATAATTAGCAATGATTTCGTCGTATGTGCCGTTAGCACGGATATTTGCAAGACCTGTGTTGAAAAGATCAACGAGTTCCTGGTTGTCTGCATTGAAGATTGCAAAACCATATTCAGCAGGTTCATTTTCTGTGCCTTCAACAAACTTCATGTCAAGTTCGCCTGTCTTGATGGAGTACTTAAGAATAGGTGTATCATCCATACAAGCTGCTGCAGTACCTGTCATAACAGCCTGGTAAATGTCAGCAGAAGTTTCGAGTGTCATAACTTCAAAACCATATTCTTCCTTAATGCTGTCAGCATAAGCCTGGCTCATTGTACCAATCTTAACTGCAACAGTCTGACCTGCAAGGTCAGCAAAACCTGCAATTTCGCTGTCAGCTGCAACTGCCATACCCTGAGTTGCTTCGTAGTAACCATCAGAGAAAATCCAACCTGATTCTTTTCTTGCATCAGTGATGGAAGCACCTGCAATCATACCATCAGCCTGACCTGCCTGACATGCTGCAATAGCTGCATCCCAACCAATGTACTGAAGGTCGTATGTAAAGCCCTGATCTTCACTGATTGCCTTTAAAATGTCCATATCGATACCAATAATGTTACCATCAGCATCCTGGAATTCAAAGGGAGAAAAGCCCATATCTGTTGCAACAACGAAATGCTTAGCTGCCTCAGTTGCATCTACTGTTTCGTCTACTACGTTGTTTGTACCGCAAGCTACAAGGCAAAGACCCATGATAACTGCGAGCATTAAACACATAATCTTTTTCATGATAAATTACCTCCGTAAAAATATTATCTCTCAAATTATACAATAATTCTTGTAAAATGTCAACAACTGTTTTTAAAAAAGCCTGCAGATATCTGCAGGCTTTTAATCTTATTCAACTATATCGAATTTGAAAACTTGCACCTTGTTTACGTCTTTTTCTTCTTGTGTGATTGTGCCGTCTTCATTTACTGTGAGGTAAAGCTCACTGTGCTTCATCTTAAGGTTGTAACCACCTTCAACTTCTTCCATAAAGAAAAGCTGATTATCATTCTTTGACAAATCGTATGTTATGAGCTTTGCGCCGGCAGCCGTGTTGCCTCCTGAAACATCAATTGCCTTGCCTGTACCCATGTTTACGATTGTGAAAGCATCCTCTCCCACTTTCATGAGCATCCATGTGGTATTGTCACCATCTGCTTTGTCTGTAAAACCAAAGGGAGCACCTGTAAGGATTTTTCCGTCAACTGAAATTTCGTATCTCTCCATGCCTTCACGATCTGCTACCTCTTCAATTTCCCAAACAGCACTTTCCTTGTCCTGACCTACATAAGGTACAAAGCTTTCACCTACACCAACTGTTACTGCACTTACACCATATGTATAACGCTTTGAATACATTTTGTAACCGCCTTCGGCTTTTTCAAGCTCAAGTCTTTCATCAACTGCCCATGTGCCGCCATACTGTGTAAGAGACTTATTGTACATAGCGCTTGTGTGAAGCTGTACGGGAATATCACTGTTCTTGTTGTAGAACTTTACAAGTCCTGCAGAGTTTTCAACATAGAAGAGCTGATTGTCACTGCCTGTGTATTCTTCAAGAATGAGCTGCGCTGTATTATCCATTGAAGAATCCTTGATTGCCCATACAAGGCCTGACTTTTTATCGGTAATTTTATAATACTTGTCAAGGCTTAATTCCTTTGCTGTTTCCACATTGCCGTATGCATCAATTTTTGATTTAATGTCTAAGATAAAGTCTTCACAGTCCTTGAAATCAGCATAATATATGCTGTCTGCACGGTACAAAAGACCCTTTAACACCTTAAGACGGTTGGGATAAACCTCTCCTACGGCCTTTTCAGTATCCTTGTCAAGAGTTGTCCAGTACAATCTGTGCATTTCTGCCAGGTCTTCCGCCTGGTTACTGCTGCCGTAGCCTGATACAGGCACTGCGTCCATAGCTTCAGCCCATGACCAAATGCGCATATCTTCAAGCTGGTTTGTGTCTAAGATATGTCCAAGTTCATGTGCAAAGGTCTGGATAACTGCGTTTGCAGAAGGTTCATAATTGAGTCTTGCCCAGATTGTGTCGCCGCCGCCATTGTAGTTATTGGCATTGTCGCCCTTCTTCCAGATAACACGCTTTACATACTGACGAACTGCATAAGGGAATGCACCAAGACCTTCAATCATTTTCTTAATCATTCCCGAGCCTTCTTCATTTGTTACCATAACAAACTCATGTACCTGACCTTCTACGTCGCCTTCCATCTTTACGGAGTGAATCCATACCTTTTCACGACTTCCACGCCAGATATCGTAGTTTTCATCAACTGTTACACCTGTAATTTCATATTTGGCACTTTCTCGGTTGGCTTTATCTCCTGTAACCTGTCCATACGCTGTGTAGCTTGAAACTGTTTTAATCATTTCAGCCTGCAACTCAGGTGTTGCATTTTCAAAATCGTTTGCAATAAAATAGCTTTCTGCATTATTTGCAACTGTATAGCAAGCAGGAAGATTGCCAAACATGTATCTTGTAAAGCCATCCTGTAATTCCTTGGATACAAGCTTAAAGCCTTCGGAAGCTGTAACCTTTGCAAGCATGGAATCCTTTACGTATTCAATAGTCCACTTCTGATAGTCAGAATCAGCCTTTTCTGCCTGCACCAAAACTTCACCTGAAGCGTCCATGTAAAGATTTGAGTGGTCAACACGGAGCATGTATACACCCTTTTCAATCTCCTCAAAGTTCCAGCACTGGTTGCCGCCACCATTGGAGGTGTATGTAATAAGATTCTTACCTGCCTCCCTGCTTGCAGAGGGAACGTCGATAGACTTACCGGAGGCTGCATTTGACAAGTTGAACTTCATGTTGCCCATTTTACCAAGACGCCATGTAACATCGTCGTTGTTTTCGGAGTCAACTGTTATAAGCTGAGCATTGTTCTCCCTGTTAAAATCAACTGTTGCAAGCTTTTTGCCTGTACCAACATTTGTGATAACATAGTACTTGTTTGCAATATCAGAGGGTGTTGTAACAGTTACTGTAAGTGTTTCCTGGTCCCAGGAAACTGTTTTACCGAAAGCTTCGCTTATTGCTCTCACAGGTAAATAAACGCTGTCTTTGTAATTAATGGGATAAACAACGTTTCCGTTTACATCCTTTGCAACAAACTCCTTACCATCAACAAAAATGTTGATTTTGTCATTGAGCTGAGCGGGCGCTGTGTCGCCTACAAACACTGTTCTTGTGTCGTTATCCCAGCTTACGTCAAAGCCAAAAGCCTCGCTCATGGCACGGATGGGCAAATATGTAGTACCTTCGTTGATAAAAGGTTCTACCTCGTTGCCGTTTGCATCATTCATTTCAAGAACAGTTCCGTCCAACACAACCTTAATTCCGCCGAAATAATAATCGGTTGCGAAAGCAGGAACTGTTGCCATAATCATAGCTAAAGCTAAGATTAAGCTTACTAATTTTTTCATTTTTATCTACTCCTTTCATTCTACCTTTTATAATACAACACTTTTGCAATCACTTCAAGCTCAAATTTGACAAAGCATTGTTTTTCTGCTACTATTTACTAAAGGGGTGTTATTATGAAACGACTTACCTATCTTGATATTTTAAAAACCATTGCAATAGTAGCCGTTGTTCTTCTTCACGTTACAGGGCAAGGACTTATGGCATACACTGTAGGCACGCAGGAATTTAGTTTTACCCTTATAGTCAATTCACTTTTCCGTTTTGCAGTTCCTGTGTTTGTAATGTGTAGTGGTGCACTCTTTTTAAATCCTGAAAAAGAAATTCCAGTTAAAAAAATTTTTTCAAAATACCTTTCTCGCATAGTTTCGGCACTCATTTTATTCTCTGTTTTTTATGAAGTTGTTGAAATTATCCGCGTGCGTAACAACACAGGAGTTTTTGACAAAGCAGTTATTGAAAATTCAATTAATAATCTTTTGAATTTTAACACCCATTACCATCTCTATTATTTGTATATAGTGGTAATACTTTATTTGTCGGTGCCTGTTTTAAAGAAATTTTTGCAGTCGGCAACAAAATCCGACATTTTATATCTCATTTCCTTCTTAACTGTTTTTTCGTCAGTTCTCCCCTGTTTAAGATGCTTTTATCCTTTGAACACCTACTTTAAAGGCATGACACTTCAGTATAATCTGAACTTAACCTACGGCATGCTCACCTATTTTGTGTTGGGCTATTACCTTTCACACTTTGAAATTTCAAAAAAAGTAACTGTTGTTTTAACATCTCTCGGCATTTTAGGTACAGCTACCACCTTTTTCGGCACATATGCATTAAGCATGAAAAAAGGTGTTCTTGATGAAACCTTCCTGGCAGGCAATTTCCCCAATGTTTTGCTTTCATCGGTTGCACTTTTTGTGTTGGTCAAAAAAATCAACTGCAACAGCAAGCTTTTCACCTTTATTTCAAAGGCAAGCTTTTGTATATACTTAATCCACGATTTGTTTATAATTATATTCAATGAGCACAATTTCAACATTTTATCATTTTCACCTGTGTTATCAATACCGTTACTTACCGCATTGATATTTACTCTTTCTCTTGTTTGCTATATTGTGCTGAGTAAAGTTCCACTTTTAAAGAAAATACTGTAACAAAAAAAGCGTGCTTCGGCACGCTTTTATAATTTGATTTCAATTGGTTTAAATTTTAAAAAGTCAGCGGAAACAAGTATGTGATTTTCCTTTTTGGGAACATGGATTGCTGCACTTTTTCCGTGCAAATGACCATAAACACAGTACTTTACGTCAAACTCTTCAAGTATGTCTAAAAATCCGTCCTGGGGCGGATAATGAAGTGCTGCAATAAGCCCTTTGGGATTTTGCTCCAGTCCCTTTTTCAAAGACAGCTTAAGCCTTCCCAATTCACGGTTGTACATTTTTTCGTCACTGAGCTTAAAATCCTTGTCGGAAGGTGTTATCCAGCCACGTGATGCACAAATTGCATAGCCTTCATACATATATGTGCTGTTATGGATGAAATGTATGTGTGAGAGCTTATGCTCATTTATAAAAGCGTTAAGCTTTGTTGTGGTTTCCCACCAATAGTCGTGGTTGCCCTTACTTAAAAGCTTTGTTCCCGGCAAATTATTAATAAATTCAAAATCAGGAAGAGCATCTGTAACATAGGTTGCCCATGAAAAATCGCCGTTTATGATTACAACGTCATCTTCTTTTACTGTGTTTTTCCATTCCTGTTCAATCCGCTCAACATAGTTATTCCAGTTGTCACCAAAAATGTCCATTGGCTTGTAATTACCTAAAGGAAGATGCAAATCACTGAGTGCAAAAAGTGCCATACATTTCACCGCCTTTCTGAATAATTTATTGAATAAGGCACATAATAACTCTGAGCCAAGGCTCAAAAACGTTAAGGAGTGTCTTTAATGGATAATAAAAACATTATCAAGGGTATCACATGCGAAGTAAACACATGCGAATACCACACAAAGAACAACGAATGTTCTGCCGGCAACATCAAGGTCACACATTACGGTGCCGACAACAAGGAACAGACCGACTGCTCCACATTTAAAAAGAAACTTTAAAAGAAACCCGGTTTCAAGTTCCGAAACCGGGATTTCTTTTTTTTTTAAATGCTCAAGAAGCCGTAAACTGCCTTTACCATGTCTTCCTTGTTGTAAACATCTGTAAAGCGAATATCCTTTACACGAAGTTCGTTCAAAGACTTGGGGATTTCCATGCCGGACTTTTCGCTTAAGATGTCCAAAAGCTCAAATTCGTCCTTACCTGCTACATCCTCGCCCAAAGCGGAGAGAACCGCTTCGTTAAACTTAAAGGGACTTGCAGTAGATGCAATAACAGTTTTTCTTGTGTCATTTGTTGTTTTTACATAATCGTCGTATACTTTAACTGCAACTGCAGTATGAGTATCCATTGTGTAACCGTATTTTTCCTTATGTTCGCCAATAGTAGCCTGTGCTTCCTTGTCGGAGCAGAAGCCACCTGCAAAGTTTTCGCACACAATTCTCTTTATTTCATCTGTAACTGCGTACTTTCCGTCCTTTTTGAGCGCATCCATGTAAGAAGCAACCAATTCAGAATCAGAAGAAATAAGATACAAAAGTCTTTCAAGGTTTGATGAAATGAGAATGTCCATTGAAGGAGAAATTGTTGTATGGAAATCACGGTTTTTGTCATAAACACCGGTGTTAATGAAATCAGTAAGCACGTTGTTCATGTTGGAAGCACAAATAAGCTTTCCAATGGGAAGGCCCATGCACTTAGCGTAATATGCGGCTAAAATGTTGCCAAAGTTACCTGTGGGCACACAAACGTTGATTTCTTCACCCTTTTCAATGCTGCCCTTTTCAAGAAGGTCTGCATAAGCTGAGAAATAGTACACAACCTGAGGAACAAGTCTGCCCCAGTTAATGCTGTTTGCAGAAGAAAATGCCTTTTTGTTGTCACTAAGCTTCTTTTCGCAGTTTTCGTCGGTGAAAATCATTTTAACACCGCTCTGTGCATCGTCAAAGTTACCCTTTACAGATGCAACATACACATTTTCGCCGGACTGTGTTGCCATCTGAAGCTTCTGAATGCGGCTTACGCCGTCAACAGGATAAAATACAATAATCTTTGTGCCTTTAACATCCTTAAAGCCTTCCAAAGCAGCCTTACCTGTGTCACCGCTTGTTGCAACCAAAATTACAACCTCTTTGTCAATACCAACCTTCTTCATGCTTGTTGTAAGAAGATAAGGAAGAATCTGAAGTGCCATATCCTTGAAAGCACAGGTGGGACCATGCCACAATTCAAGAATGTGCTTTGTGTCGGTAAGACTTGTTACGGGCGCAACCTTTTTGGATGCGAAGTTTGTGTTATACGCACCCTCAACACAATAATCAATTTCTTCTTTTGTAAAGTCTGTAAGGAACAAGGAAAGTATTTTCTTTGCTCTCTCCTGATAAGTAAGAGGAGCTAAAGAAGAAACAAAATCCAAATCCACTGTGGGAATACTTTCAGGAAGGAACAAACCTCCCTCATAGGAAAGGCCCTTCACAATTGCTTCTGCACTTGTTACGTTCACAGAAGCATCTCTTGTGCTTTTATAATTCATTTAAATCACCTTATTTAACAATAATATTTACCAGCTTACCGGGAACTGCAATAACCTTAGCCACGTTCATTCCGTCAATAAGCGCCTTAACTTCGTCATTTTCCATGGCAGCCTTTTCCATGCCTTCACGGTCAAGGTTTGCAGGAATCATCATTTTGCACTTCACACGGCTGTTGATCTGTACAACAATTTCAATTGTAGAATCAACACAAAGAGCTTCATCATATTCTACCCACTTGCCTTCGGAAAGAATTGTGCCGTAAATTTCTTCGTGCAATTCTTCTGTCATATGAGGTGCAAAGGGGTTAAGAAGTGTAAGAAGTGTTTTATATTCAGCCTTATTCACACTGCCGACCTCGTAAATTTTGTTAACAAGAGTCATAAGTGCTGCAATAGCTGTGTTGAACTTCATGTTTTCAATGTCGCTTGTAACCTTTTTGATTGTCTTATGCATCATAGTTACAAGCTCATCGGAGTAGCTATCGCCTTCTGTGAGCTTTGTTTTCAATTCCCAAACTCTGTCTAAGAATCTTTCGCAACCCTTCATGCTGCTTTCGTTCCAGGGAGCTGCCTGTTCATAGTCGCCCATGAAAAGAACATACACACGAAGAACATCCGCACCATACTGGTCAACAACATCGTTGGGGTCAACAACGTTACCCTTACTCTTACTCATCTTTTCGCCGTCGGGTCCTAAAATTAAGCCCTGAGCAGTTCTCTTTGCGTAAGGCTCTTCAGTAGGAACCAAGCCTAAATCGTAAAGGAACTTGTGCCAGAAACGAGAGTAAATCATATGTCTTGTAACGTGCTCCATACCGCCGTTGTACCAGTCAACGTTCATCCAGTAGCGGAGTGCTTCCTCAGATGCAAATTCTTTATCGTTATTGGGGTCGCAATAACGGAGGAAATACCAGGAAGAACCTGCCCACTGAGGCATTGTGTCAGTTTCTCTTCTTGCCTTTTCGCCACACTTGGGGCACGTGCAATTAACAAAGCTTTCAATCTTTGCCAATGGACTTTCACCGTCTGAGCCGGGTTCAAAGTTGTCAACAGGAGGAAGACGTAAGGGAAGCTCTTCATAAGGAACTGCAACCATACCACACTTTGAACAATGAACAATCGGAATAGGTTCGCCCCAATAACGCTGACGGTTGAACGCCCAGTCCTTCATTTTGTACTGAACGCCCTTTTCACCACAGCCCTTCTGAGCTAAAACTTCAAGCATCTTTCCGATAGCTTCCTTTTTAGTCTTAATGCCGTTAAGTATGTCGGAGTTAACCATTTCGCCGTCGCCTGTATAGGCTTCCTTGGAAATGTCTCCGCCCTTAATAACTTCGATAATATCAATACCGAATTTCTTTGCAAAGTCATAGTCACGTGTGTCGTGAGCAGGTACAGCCATGATAGCGCCTGTACCATAGCCCATCATTACATAGTCGGAAATGTAAATGGGAATTTCCTTTTCTGTAATGGGGTTGATTGCAGTCAAGCCCTGAATTCTCACACCTGTCTTATCCTTTACAAGCTGAGTTCTTTCAAATTCACTCTTCTTTGCACATTCCTTCTTGTAGTCTTCAAGCTCAGTGTAGTTTGCAATTGAGTCCTTATACTTTTCGATAATAGGATGCTCAGGCGCAATAACCATAAAGGTTACGCCGTAAAGAGTGTCGGGACGAGTGGTGTAAACACGAAGCTTTTCGTTGTTTTCCTTAACGGAGAAATCAACAAAAGCACCTTCGGACTTACCAATCCAGTTTTCCTGCTGAAGCTTAACATTGGGAAGGTAATCAACCTTTTCCAAGCCTTCAAGGAGCTTGTCGGCATATTCGGTAATACGAAGATACCAAACTTCCTTTGTTTTCTGCACAATGTCGCTGTGGCAAATGTCGCACTTACCGCCCTGGCTATCTTCGTTGGAAAGAACAACCTTACAGCTTGGGCAGTAGTTTACCAATGTTTTATCACGGAAAACAAGGCCGTTTTCAAACATTTTGAGGAAAATCCACTGTGTCCACTTGTAGTAGCCTTCTTCTGTTGTATCGATAACTCTTGACCAGTCAAAAGAGAAACCAACTCTCTTTAACTGACTTGTAAACTTAACAATGTTGTTGTCAGTTACAACTCTGGGGTGAACGCCTGTTTTAATCGCTGTGTTTTCTGTGGGAAGACCATAAGCATCAAAGCCCATGGGGAAAAGTACGTTGTAGCCTTCGAGTCTTCTCTTTCTGGAAACAACCTCCAAGCCCGAATAAGCCTTAATATGGCCTACATGCATACCGCTGCCTGAGGGGTAAGGAAATTCAACAAGAGCATAAAACTTAGGCTTTTTTGAATTGTTTTCAGCAACAAAGGACTTATTGTCATCCCAATATTTTTGCCATTTTTGTTCTATATCAGTAAAATTGTATTTCATTATTTTGCTCCTTCTTCCAACAAAGTTGTGTAATCAATTCTTTCGGTGTCCTCCCATAGGTGTTCAAGGGAGTAATAATCACGCATCTGGCGATTGAAGATATGCACCATAACGCCGTCCAGATCAACAATAATCCAGCCCGACTCTTCCTTACCTTCAACCTTTAAAACGTTTTGAGCCATTTTTTCACGTAGCTCGTCTGTAAGTGCATGAAGCTGGCTTGTGGAGCCACCCGAACAAATAACAAAATAATGAGATAGTATTGTCAGAGACGAAACATCCAAAACCACCATATCAAGTGCTTTTTTGTTATCGAGCAGATTAACCGCTCTTTTTAAAACATCAAATTCCTCATTCATCACGCATTTCATCTCTCCTTTCGATAAGATAATTGCGGGCAGCAATAGAATCCGGATGAATTAACCTGCCCTTTTTAATAACATGCTTAATTGAGCAGTCAATTGCATATACCAATGCATCATCAAGGTTTTCTTCAACCATTTTGCGGAGCTCCTCCGCCTGAGGCATTGTTCTTCCCGGTTCAATCATGTCCGCTATGTAAATAAGCTTTTCAAGGTTTGTCATATTGGCTCTTGCCGTTGTATGATAATAGATGGCGTCAAGAATTTCTTTGTCTGTAACACCATAGTCACGGTAAGCCACTGCCGCACCTAAAAAAGCATGAACAAGAGCAGGCTCTTTTAAAGCAAGCTCTTCAAGTACTACACCGTATTCTGCAGCAATTTCCAAAAACCTGTCCTGGTCGAAATTTTTCGCACAGTCGTGGAGTAGTGCTGCAATTTTTGCCTTTTCAATGTCCACACCGAACTTCGGGGCAAGACGAACTGCTTCCTTTACAACGCCAAGGGTGTGAAAATATCTTCTTTCCTTTTGGCAATTTCGCAGTTTTTGATGCATTTCTACTTCGGTTAACATGAAATACCTCCTCTTATTGATAGAGAGTCTTTTCTATTATATAGTCAAATACTTCTTTTTTCAACAGATTTGATACATTTTCTCCCAAAATTATTTTTTTTCTTATCTCGCTTGAGGAAACCTCCACCTGTTTTACCAAAAGCTTTTTTGCAGGAGGAAGGATTTCTTCATTGTTTCTGGGAAAAACAACCACGGTTGCATTTTTAAAAATTCTTTCGGGCTGATACCATTTGTCAATATAAGCATAGCTGTCTCCCCCGATTATAAAATAAATTTCATCCTCGGGATAAATGCTTTTAAAATACTCAATGGTATCTGCACTATAGCTTATTTCTTTCCTGTTAATTTCATAATCCGACACGGAAAACTTTTCCGATTCAAAGGACAATTCCAGCATTTTCACACGGTCTTCATTTGTGGCAACACAGCCTTTTTTATGGGGCATATTACCTGTTGGTATAAAAATCACCTTGTCTAAGCTATATTGCTCTAAAGCTGCCTTTGCAACCGCAATGTGTCCTATATGCACAGGGTCAAAGCTTCCGCCGTATAATCCTATTTTCATCATATTTTAATTGTTTTGTTGTTAACCGATTCTTTATAAACTATAAATTTATTGCCAACACAGCTCACAGGCTCACAGCCTATAGCCTCACAAACCTCTTCACAAGCTTCTCTTGCGCTCATGAAAGCCGTTTCAAGAACCTTTACCTTAACAAGTTCTCTTGCTTCCAAAGCATCTTCCATCTGCTTTAAAAAGTTGTCACCAATACCGCCTTTTCCAATCTGGAAAATGGTATCAATATCGTTAGCAAGTCCACGTAATTTAGCTCTCTGCTTACTTGTAATCATAACTGCCTCCTACTCAACAAAGTCAAATTCCATTTCGTCCATAACGATTGTACTGCCTTCGGTTGCACCTTTTTCACGAAGGGCATCAATAACGCCCATTTTACGAAGCGTACGCTCAAAGTAGCCCAAGCTTTCATCGTCTTCAAAATTCACACCACGGAACAGCTTGTCAACCAAAGGCCCATCAACATAGAAGGTGTCGTTGTCACGTGTGATTGTAAAGGGTTCTTCCTCTACAGGCTCTTCTTCTACAAAATCACTTTCGTACACAACAACAGGCTCCAAGGTTTCAAGCATGGACGCTGTGTAGGAAATAAGCTCTCTTACACCACTGCCTGTTGCGGCACTGATTTCAAAGAGTGTAATGTCTTTTTCTTTAATGTATTCTTTAAATTTTTCGTAAACGGCTTCGTCCTGGATAATATCAGTTTTATTTGCCGCCACAATCTGCTTTGTTTTAGCAAGCTTTTCGGAGAAAAGACTTAATTCTTCATTGATTTTTTCAAAATCCTCAATGGGGTCTCTGCCTTCAATGGAAGAAACATCCACCACATGAATAATAAGTCTTGTTCTTTCTATATGACGAAGAAACTCATGTCCTAAACCGATACCTTGATGTGCGCCTTCAATAAGACCGGGAATGTCTGCCATTACAAAGCTTCTGCCTTCATAGGCATCAACAACACCCAAATTAGGCTCAAGTGTTGTGAAGTGATAATTGGCAATTTTGGGTCTTGCATCGCTCACACGTGACAAAAGAGTGGACTTACCAACATTGGGAAAGCCTGCAAGACCAACATCCGCAATAAGCTTTAATTCCAGTGTTACGTCTCTTTCTTCGCCACGAATACCGTTTTTTGCGAACTTAGGAGCTTGTCTGGTTGGTGTTGCAAAATGAACATTACCCCAACCTCCGTTACCGCCCTTAGCTGCAACAAATTCCTGACCTTCTTCGGATAAGTCGATAATAATTTTTTCCGTTTTTGCATCACGAATAATTGTGCCTACAGGCACAAGAATATATAAATCCTCGCCGTTCTTGCCTGAGCAGTTTCTTGCTCTGCCGTCACCGCCGTTAGGAGCTTTATATGCTTTTTTATATCTGAAATCCATAAGGGTTGTCAGATTTTTATCTGCTTTGAAAATAACACTGCCGCCCTTGCCACCGTCACCGCCGTCAGGACCGCCGTCAGGCACGTATTTTTCACGACGAAAGGACACAAGTCCGTTACCGCCGTTGCCTGCTTTAATGCTGATTTGTGCTTTATCTACAAACATAGTATACCTCCCATGGGAACACCCATGATTGACAAAAAAATCCCAGAAAATAATTTCTGGGATTTTTCGTTTTTAAATATAAATTATGCTGTGTAAACAGAAACCTGCTTCTTGTCCTTGCCTTTTCTTTCGAACTTAACAATGCCGTCAACAAGTGCAAAAAGTGTATCGTCGCTACCTCTGCCTACGTTTACACCGGGATGAATCTTTGTTCCTCTCTGACGAACGAGGATGTTACCGGCGAGAACTGCCTGACCGTCAGCACGCTTTGCGCCCAGACGCTTAGACTCACTGTCACGACCGTTCTTTGTAGAACCAACACCCTTCTTATGAGCGAACAACTGAATATTCAATGTCATCATTTTTACACCTCCAGAATGAAGAGATATTTTTTATATTGTTTCGCAATCTCATAAATCGTAATCATAAGACTGTTTAAGAGCAAATTTGCTCCATGTTCCCTTTTTTCGGGAATTTCACAAATGAGATAACCGTCGTTTACGCTGTATGAAATGTCAGCTAATTGCTGAAACTCAATACCGTTTATAGTCATCTGAACTGCTGTTGAAACAGCCGCACACACAATGTCACTGCCACTTTCGGCATAACCTGCATGTCCGTTAACTTCTAAACTGACGATATCTCCCTGTTTGTTTCTTTCAACCTTAAACCTAATCATAAGCTTATGCGTTGATAGAAGTGATTTCAACCTTTGTGTAAGGCTGACGGTGACCGTTCTTGTTTCTGTAGCCCTTCTTGGACTTCATCTTGAAAACGATAACCTTCTTACCCTTAGTCTGGCCGAGAACCTTACCCTCAACCTTTGCACCGGAAACTACAGGAGCACCTACTTTAACGTCTCCTTCGCCACCAACTAAGAGAACTTCATCAAAAGTTACGTTAGCGCCATCTTCAGCTTCAAGCTTTTCAACGAAAACAACGTCGCCTACTTTAACCTGATACTGCTTGCCGCCTGTCTTAATTACTGCGTACATCTGTTGCACCTCCCACTATTATGGACTCGCTGTCGGGGGCAGATAAAAATCTTTAAAACCCATTCCATGCGGTTACCGCTATATTATAACCTCATTTCCCCCGCTTGTCAAGAAGAAATACAAATTTTTTTCAAACATTTTCAACTATGGAATTTTTGTCCAAAATATGGCTTTGTCACAAAAAATTTTTTTACACTTTTTTATAAAAAAAATATATACACGAAAAAAAAATTGTGTTATTATATTTAAGTAAAAAACACAAAGGAGTGCTATTTATGAAAAAAATTTACGAAGGTAAAACAAAAGACGTATATTCATTGGACAACGGCAATGTAATGCTCAAGTTCAAGGACGACTGCACAGGCAAAGACGGAGTTTTCGATCCCGGTGAAAACACTGTAGGTCTTACTATTGATGGCATCGGCAAGGCAAATCTTCAGTCAAGCATCCACTATTTTGAGCTTTTAAAAAACGCAGGCATTAAAACACATTATGTTTCTGCAAATCTTGAAGACGCTACAATGGAAGTTCTTCCTGCTACAGTATTCGGTCACGGTCTTGAAGTTATATGCCGTCTTGTTGCAACAGGCAGCTTTATTCGCCGATACGGTGAATATATCGCAGACGGTACTCCCCTTGAAGGCGGCTATGTTGAATGTACTTTCAAAAATGACGAAAAGGGCGATCCCCTTGTTACAGGCGAAGGTCTTGCAGCACTCGGCGTTATGTCTCCTGAAATGTTCTCCAGCATGAAGGAACAGACTCTTAAAATCACAAAGATTGTTGCCGATGACTTAAAGACACTTGGCTTGGACCTTTGGGATATTAAGTTTGAATTTGGTTACAACAACGGTGAAGTTATCCTGATTGACGAAATCGCTTCCGGTAACATGCGTGTTTATAAGGGTGACACAATTGTTGACCCCGTTGAGCTTACAAAGCTTATCAACAACAGATAAAAAAACTCAAAAAGCTTCGGAAAGTCCGAAGCTTTTTTCATTATGGTTCCACCCCAACTATTGACATAGAACCTTACTCTTTAAAAAGGAGCCGCGTTGCGGCGCCTTTTTTTATTGCCATGTGAGGATTTCCTCGCGAGACTCGGAACACGCATATGGCATTACAAAGTGTTTTCTCCTCTGTTTTCCATAGCTCGAACTACTGCCAACGAGTGAGGGCGACACTTTGTTCTTAATTAATACTTGGGACGAGCCTTATAATGAGTATGGAGAAGTTCATGACTCTTATGTCCGCAGGGTTCGCCCAAAAATTCCTTGTAAAGTTCCTGTACATAGGGATTTTCGTGGCTCTTACGGATGGGAAGACTCAAGTCTTCATCGTAGATAGCCTTAGCACGGATAGCTGCGATGTCCTTTTCCATTCTTTCGCGGTTGGAGATGATGGGCTGACCGCCACCTGTGATACAACCGTTGGGGCAAGCCATGATTTCGATGAAATCAACTTCTACTTCGCCTGCCTTGATGGAATCAAGAAGCTTCTTAGCGTTACTAAGACCGTGAGCGATAGCCGCACGAACTGTAATGTCGCCTGCAGGAACGTTAGCAAACTTAACACCTTCGAAACCACGCACAGCTTCAAATTCAACCTTTTCAAGGCTCTTGCCGGAAAGGATTTCAGCAACTGTTCTTAATGCTGCTTCCATAACACCGCCTGTTACACCGAAGATAACGGCTGCGCCTGTAGCTGAATCGCCAAAGGGAGTGTCAAATACTTCATCGGGAAGCTTGGCATACTGAATACCTGCTTCACGAATCATAGCAGCCAATTCACGTGTTGTGAGAACTGCATCAACATCCTGAAGGCCGTTAACGGAAAGTTCTTCACGAGCACTTTCAAACTTCTTAGCTGTACAAGGCATGATAGATACCACATAAATATCTTCGGGGTTAATGCCCTGCTTCTCAGCATAGTAACTCTTAATAATAGCACCAAACATTTCGTGAGGAGACTTACAAGAGCTTAAGTTGTCCAAAAATTCGGGATAGTTATGTTCACAGAACTTAATCCAACCGGGAGAACAGGAGGTAATCATTGGAAGCTTACCACCGTTCTTAATTCTATTGAGAAGCTCTGTACCTTCTTCCATAATTGTAACGTCTGCACCGAAGTTTGTATCAAACACCTTGTCAAAGCCAAGACGACGTAAAGCTGCAACCATCTTACCTGTTGTAGCAACGCCTTCAATACCAAATTCTTCACCAAGTGCAGCACGAACAGCAGGAGCTGTCTGAACAACAACGTGCTTACCGGAAGCAAGAGCAGCCCAAACATCACTCTTTGAGTCTTTTTCCTTTAATGCGCCAACGGGACACGCTGCAATACACTGACCGCAGTTTACACAGTCAACTTCGCCAAGGCTCTTTTCAAAAGCACAACCAATCTGTGTTGTGAAGCCACGGCCGATGGGGCTGATAACGCCAACTGCCTGAATGTTGTGACATACGTTTACACATCTGCGGCAAAGAATACACTTGTTGTTATCACGAACAATAGAGGGAGAAAGATCGTCAACCTCATATTCGCATCTTGCGCCAAGATAAGGAATATCGCCAACACCAAGGTCTTCGCAAAGAGCCTGGAGTTCACAGTTCTGATTTCTTACGCAGGTAAGGCACTTTCTGTCATGGTTACTTAAGAGTAATTCTAAAACTGCCTTTCTTGCATTTCTTACCTTAGGTGTGTTTGTAAACACTTCAATACCTTCAGCAACAGGGTACACACAAGCTGCCTGTAAAGCTCTGCCGCCCTTAATTTCAACAAGACACATTCTGCAGGAGCCTGTTTTGCTTAAATCCTTCAAAAAGCAGAGAGTGGGAATTTCAATACCAACTTCTCTTGCAGCCTCAAGGACAGTGGTGCCGGCAGGAACTGTAACGTCCTGGCCGTTAATTTTTAAATTTACCATATTCATAATTCACACTGCTCCTTTCTTACTTCTTTACAATTGCGCCGAACTTACATGTTTCCATACATACGCCGCACTTGATACATTTACTTGTGTCGATAGTATAGGGGCTCTTGATTTCGCCTGTGATTGCGCCAACAGGACACTTACGTGCACAAGCGGAGCAACCCTTACACTTATCAGCTTCAATTACATAATTTGTGAGTGCCTTACATACGCCTGCAGGACACTTCTTGTCAACAACGTGAGCAATATATTCGTCACGGAAATACTTAAGTGTGGATAAAACAGGGTTGGGAGCTGTCTGACCAAGACCACAAAGAGATGCTTCCTTAATGGAGTAGCAAAGCTCTTCGAGCTTGTCGATATCTTCCAATGTGCCCTGACCCTTTGTAATCTTGTCTAAGATTTCAAGAAGTCTCTTTGTACCAACACGGCAGGGTGTACACTTACCGCAGGATTCGTCAACTGTGAATTCAAGGAAGAACTTAGCAATGTCAACCATACAGTTGTCTTCGTCCATAACAATAAGACCGCCGGAGCCCATCATGGAACCGATAGCCATCAAAGAATCGTAGTCAATGGGTGTGTCGATAAGAGAAGCGGGAATACATCCGCCGGAGGGACCACCTGTCTGAGCAGCCTTGAACTTCTTACCGTTGGGAATACCGCCACCGATTTCTTCGATGATTTCGCGGAGTGTTGTACCCATAGAGATTTCGAGGAGACCTGTGTTGTTGATCTTACCACCGATAGCAAATACTTTTGTACCTTTTGATTTTTCTGTACCGAGCTGAGCGAATTTTTCCCAGCCTTCGTTAATGATTGTTGTGATGTTTGCGTATGTTTCTACGTTGTTGAGGATTGTCGGGCAACCGAATACGCCTTTGTTTGCCGGATACGGCGGACGCGGACGCGGTTCACCACGGAGACCTTCGATAGAGTTGAGGAGAGCTGTTTCTTCACCGCATACGAATGCGCCTGCACCCAGACGGATGGAGAGTGTAAAGTTGAATCCTGTTCCGAGAATGTCATCGCCGAGGAGACCATATTCTGTTGCATCATCGATAGCTTTCTGCAAGTGTTTAACAGCTGTCGGATATTCAGCACGAACATATACATAACCTTCATCAGCACCGATAGCGAAAGCTGCGATAGCCATAGCTTCAACTACTGCATGCGGGTCGCCTTCGAGGATTGAACGGTCCATGAATGCACCCGGGTCGCCTTCGTCTGCGTTACAAGCAACATATTTTTTGTCGCCCTGTGCGAGCATAGCGAATTTCCATTTCTGTCCTGTTGAGAATCCGCCGCCGCCACGACCACGGAGACCTGATTTTGTAACTACGTCAACAACATCTGCCGGTGTCATTTCTTTAAGTACTTTTTCAAGTGCTGTGTAACCACCTACAGCGAGGTATTCATCGATGTTTTCCGGATCGATGAGACCGCCGTTTTTAAGAGCGATGTGTGTCTGTTTTTTATAGAATTCTGTATCAGAGAAAGCTCTTCTCTTGATATCGTCTTTGATTGTTTTGTAGAGACGTTTCTGGAAGAGTTCACCTTTTACGAAGTGAGAATTGATGAGTTCTTCAGCGTCTTCTTCAGCAACCTGGCTGTAGAATGTTTCTTCAGGGCATACCATAACGATGGGGCCTTTTTCGCAAAGACCGAAGCAGCCTGTTTCTACAACTTTTACTGTTTCAGTAAGACCGGCAGCTCTGATAGCTTTTTTGAGAGCTTTGATAAGGTCTGCTGATTTATTATTGTGGCAGCCTGTTCCGCCGCATACTCTGATTTCATGTACGTTTGCCATTATAATTCCTCCTTAGACCTAACCGATGATTTTCGGGCTGATAAGAGTACCGTCAACTACTGTAATAGTATATTCATCAACGATTTTACCGCCGATAATGTGTTCGTCGATAACTTTAGCGATCTTTTCAGCGTTCATATTGATGTATGTTGTTTTTGAACCGTCTTTTTCGAGAACTTCAACGATTGGTTCTACACGGCAAAGACCGATGCATCCTGTCTGAACAACCTGTACTTTGTCAAGACCTTTGTCTGCTACGATCTTTTTAAGTTCATCATAAACCGGGCGTGCGCCTGCAGCCTGACCGCAAGTAGCAAGTCCTACCAGAACTCTGTGAGTCTGGTCATTTTTGAGAGTGATCTTAGCAAGTGTCGCCTCTCTGATTTCCTGTAACTGTTGTGAAGTTTTTTTCATTGTGAAATCTCCTGTCAATTTAAATAGATCCGGCAGAATTAATATTTTGCCAAAATATCAGGAATGTCGTTTGGAACGATTCCGCCGTAAACGTCTTCGTTGATTGTCATTACCGGAGCGAGACCGCAGCAACCAAGACATCTTGTCGGTTCGAGTGTGAATTTGTAGTCTTCTGTTGTTGAACCAACGGGGATGTTAAGTTCGAGAGCAAGTCTTTCAAGAATAAGCTGAGAGCTCTTTACATAACAAGCTGTACCGAGACATACGCTGATGAGATAGTCTCCCTTTTTGACGAGAGAAAACTGTGAATAGAATGTAGCTACGCCGTAAACTTCTGATACCGGAATGTCAAGCTCTTCAGCGATTGCATTCTGGAGTTCGAAAGGCAGATAGCCGTATACATCCTGTGTCTTCTGCAGTATTGTCATAAGGCATCCGGGCATATCTCTGTATGTAGCCACGATTTCCTTAACTGCATCAAAGTTGGTGATTGTGTCTTGTTTTGACATTTAATCCTCCTGTTGATTTATCCCGCTATGCGGGAGGTTATTTTATTTAAACAAAAACAGTGCAAGAAACGGCATAGCTGCTTTTGTTAAAATCGTAAAAATCAATGTATGAGCAAGGTGAACGGTGTCAATAATTTCTGTATGAACCCGCATATTCTGAAGAAAAGTGACAATACGAGTCATGACTACGAAGCCTTATGAGCTAAAATACGAATAAATTGCGGTTTACACACGTCCCGACCTTACGTTTGTATTTTAGCATAATTTGAACGGTATGAGAACTGCAATTTTTAACAAATAGAAAACAAAAACGTTTACAACATCTGTAAACGTTTAAACATATCTGTTTTTGCCGGTAAATTTTGTGTAAAATATCGGTTAGTCTAAGCTGTTTTGAATAAAAGTATTACCCCTAATAAATGTAATCGTGCATGTTTTTTATGCCTGATAAATATTCAATTTTTAATTTGTGAAATGTTTGACGGATAAATTTCCGGAAGGATAATTTTGTGTTTACATAAAAAGACCGTCGGAATAATTCCGGCGGTCAGGGAAAATACAATTATTTTTCGTTGAAAAATATCATTGAGAAATATGTTATTGTGAATTCTGTGCAGTCAAAGCTCATGCCGTATTTTTCTGCAACGGGAATGATCATTATTCCGTGACTTTCGAGTGTAGGGAATGCTCTTTCCGGATTTCTGCACGGAGCAACGGGATAAGAACACTCATCGCATAAAAGGCATCCCGATGAAAGAATGAGAGGGTTATCTGTCATTTCACGGAATACTTTTGCAATTTCATAAGTCAGCTCTTCATGTACAGCTTTCACTTTGAAGCAACTGTTAAAATTCTGGAAGCTGTCGACTTCCACTATTGAAGAAAATATAAGGCAATGTTCGTATGCTTTGCATTTTTCCACACATTCATCAATTGTGCCGAAATTTGGCGGGCATGCCCATGATTTTCCGTATCTTTCACATTCGTTTTCACATATCCATCTTACGGATTTTGAGAATTCGATCTCTTCGGTCTTGCAGAAAGCATATTCCATTACAGGAAAGTTAAGGAGAGCTTCTTCCATCTTTTTTACAAATTCGTTCATTATACTTACTCCACGTTTATTACTTTATCAAGCGATATACCGCTTTCTTCGATTATCTTGAGAGAATTATTGCATTTTGCCACATCTTCAGCTTTATGTGCATCGCTTCCGCAGGCAATGCGAATATCCATATCTTTTACAGATTTAAGCTCCTCAGTGTTGAGTTTACTCCTTGAATTGTTGATTTCAAAGATTGTTCCTGTTTTCTCACACATTTTTGCGACAGATATAAGGTCTGTTTTGTAATTGCTCTGGGGGTGAGTGATCATATTTACTTCATATTTTTCCAGAGCATTCAGCATTGCTTTTGTGCAGTATTTTACGGAGCGTTTTTCAAAAGCCTTTATTTTCAGTTTGTACGCAAGTATTGCCCACAGATGAATATTGATGTATGAGCGCAGGTTTTTCATTCTGCAAAGACTGTGAAAGCCTATATTCACTACTTCAAACATCTTCATATCCTCCACACTGAAATCGAGATCTCCCTCAGTGGATACAATATTGGCTTCAATGCCGAAAACGATCTTTATCTGAGGATATTTCTCCCTGAGGGAGAGTATTGTATCCTTCATGCGTAAAAAGTCATCTTTTTTAAGCTTCCTTGCGTAAAAATGCATGTTGCCGTGTTCCGTTATATGAATCTCCCTCATGCCTTTATTGATGGCACTTTCTACCATTTCTTCGACAGTGTTGTCCCCGTGTGAATAATTTGTATGTGTATGCGGATCGTAAATAAACTTCATCTTATTTTTCTCCGGCAAGTTCGTTGATCCTTTCAAGGAGAACTTTCGTGTAGTCAGCTTTTTTCACTGTAGCAACAACCTGTCCTTTTTCAAACAACTTGCCCTGTTCTCTTCCGCAGGCGATGCCCACATCAGCCTGTGAAGCCTCTCCCGGACCATTTACTGAACAGCCCATAACAGCGACTGTGATCGGCTTTTTGATATGTGCCGTAAGTTCTTTTATCTCTCTTACTATGGAGAGTGTATCCGTTTTGCATCTTGCGCATGTGGGGCA
>JAZQCM010000002.1:0-3138 GCA_045546275.1 Clostridia bacterium
GTACGAGCTGGAAGCCGCACTTCCCCCGTCTTTCATCCGTATCAACAAAAGTACATTGGCAAATGAGGTTCGTTTGGACAAATTCCGTGTTACAAGTCGGATCGTAGCCATGTCGTTCTGTGAGCCAAGGAGTTGTACAAAAGGATTGTCTTCCTAAGACCGCTTGGCCTCCGACTTCACTGCCGGCTACAGTAACACGGAATTTGTCCAAACGAACCTCATTTGCCAATGTACTTTTGTTGATACGGATGAAAGACGGGGGAAGTGCGGCTTCCAGCTCATACAGCCGCTGCTTTAGCCGATACCGACGGTTTTTAATGTCGATGGCATAAGTCTTGCCGTCCAGCACGGTGACACACTCAATTTCGGAAACAGAGAGCATTTGGATATCGTCCTCGGTATAGCCGGGAATGCGGTCCGTGTGCTTTGATATGAGCGTCTCAATTTCGTCAATCAGGGGCGTGCGGTTATGAGCTGTCACCACCACCTCTTCGTCCTTATCTCTGTCGATGATCAACTTGAATTTCATTCCATCACCTCCTGTGGTGCTATTCTATCATACCCGAAACGAAAAATGTTGCAAATGTTACCCATCGGTATGTTGACGCTGTCAAGCGGTAAAAAAACCGGAATTGCGTACGCAATTCCGGGTATGGTTAACTGTGGGGGGATATTGAAGGTAAGTTGCTCAGATTGTTGTTTTCACTGCCGTCGGGGACGGATTTCAGATATTCGGTGTCCCCACGGTGGGCAATACCCACGCCGGCAATTTGCCCCTGCTTAGCCATATTTACAGCCAGCTGCTTTTCAACAACCGTGTTGTCAGACAGCTGATAGCCGGTGATCCTGCCACCTTCCTTTACAAGCCCCACAATCCTTTTGGCATTGGCACCTGCCCGCGGAATCTGATCCAGCGTCTGCTTGACAAGCTCTTGTCCGTCCATAATAACCACTCCTTTTGCGTTAGTGTTTACCCACAGCAGGAGAATATACAAAAAATTCAGCCGAGGACTACTATAAAAGCAATCTTCGGCTGAATGGTCCCCCGACCGATGATAAATCCGAACTATCCAATTTGGAGAAAGGGACGGTTGCGGTCCCTTCCTTGTAGTTGAATGTAATGTTTTTCAAAAAATTTTATAAGCTAAAATTTGGGGCGTGCCGACAATCAAATCGGTACGCCCCTTGAATATTCTTCTGCGTCAGAAAGAATATTCATAAAATGCACTAGAAGGTAATCCTAATTGAATTACCATCTTGATTATAATATCTCGTTTTTAATAATAGAGTAACCTAACCTTCCTTGCAAAATTTTGCTGTCATGAAACAATAGAGGAATGTATTTATTTTTACTGAATTCTTCAATAAATTTTTGACTCGCTTCTTGATTGTAGGATGCACCCGTGCAAATTTTGTCCGTTAAACATTTCTCATAATAACATTCATCACCGCAAAACACATAGTTATCTGCCAAAACGATGCAGGAACCAATGGAATGTCCACCGATTTTTCTCATAATTACGTTCTCAGTTAATGAGAATTCATCATCAATCAAATGAACAGAAAAGCTTGCTGGAATGTACTTTTTTGCCGCAATATATTCATCCTTCTGAATGTGTATAACGGCGTTCCCATAGTATTTGACAGCTTCTACGTGGTCGTGGTGTGAATGTGTGATGATAACATCCGTGATGTCCTCCGGCGAGAGTCCGTATTCTTTTAATACATCAACCGGCTTTTTGAATAGTGACATTTCAAAGCCTGCACCATTATCACAACCTGTATCTACAAGAATGTTCTTATTTTCTGTTTGTATCAAATAGATTGTAAATGTAATCGGCAAAAGAACATCTTTTTTGCCACCTTTAAAAATATAGTTTTCGCCGAATACGGATTCTCCGTATTTTAATGCTACAATCTTCATTGTACCTTTAGCACTACCTTGCCTATATTTTCACCGCGATAAAGGATATCGTGTGCTTCTTCGGCTTCTGTAATCGGAAGAACCTTGTATACTGTAGGCTTTATTTCGCCGTCCGCCACCTTTTCCCACACTTCATTGACAAGATTGGAAAGAATTTTTGCCTTCATTTCGGGCGTTCTGGAGCGAAGCGTACTGCCAACAATCCGGATGTTCTTTTTGTAAATATTTTTAAGATCAATGGTTGTATTTGCTCCGGCAAGAGCCGCAATTACGATCCAACGGCATCCATATTTTACATAGGGCAGACAATCCCCAAGATTTTGACCGCCAAGGCAGTCAATAGCAATATCAACAGCTCTGCCTTCCTCTTCTTCTTTCTTAAGTATTTCAGGCAGGCTTTGCGCTCTTGTGTCAACCACGAGGTCGGCGCCAAGATGCTGAATGTTTTTAGGATCACTTATGACCGTTGTAATAACACGCAGACCGAATGCCTTTGCCATCGGAATGATAACGCTGGCAAGTCCGCTTGCACCTGCCTGCATAAGCAAGGTATCTCCCGCTTTGGCGTGACCCTCAACAAACAATTTAAGATATGCCGTTGCAAAAGCTTCGGGAATTGCCGCCGCTTCCGCCATCGTACAATTCTTTGGTACGGGCATACACATATCGTACTTGACAGAAACATATTCTGCATAACCGCCACCGCCAAGCAGTGCACAAACCTTATCACCGATTTTGTAATTTGACTTTTCCTTTGCGCCCTCTGTCATTTCAACAATTTCGCCCGAAACTTCAAGTCCCATCCATTCCGGACAGCCTTCGGGAGGGGGATAGTCGCCTTCTCTTTGCATCAAGTCTGCACGATTCAGAGCGGCATATTCAACCTTTACGAGTACTTCATCTTCTCTCAGGACGGGATTGGGTACATCATCCCATCTTAATGATTTATCTTCGTTTACAAGTACTGCTTTCATTTCGCTTTCTCCTTTTTAAAGTTTATTGAATTCTTGTTCAATTTTCTGCATTTCAATTCTTAAGCCTTCCTTAACGGAGAGAAAATCATTTTTTGTGAGGCCGGTTGCCTTAAGAATTTTACCATTATCAATTTGGCGGTCAAAAAGCCTATCATACAGCAACGCATAATAGTTAAAATTGTTGGTGGCTTTAAGATATTCCTCCAGTGATACCCACGCAATTTTCGCTTCCATCAGCTC
>JAZQCM010000003.1:0-46514 GCA_045546275.1 Clostridia bacterium
GCTTGTTTGCTATGCTTCGAAACAGTGTATATCCAACAGTTTTAATGTCATTATACACTATTTTGAGTAAAAAATCACTATTATTTAAGAACTTTCTTAAACCATCCTTATCCCAACTTGCGTTTAGTTTTTCATTTTAGGATATTGTGATTGATACAGCATTACAACTGATTTGCAAATTTTTAGACATTATTCGACATTCTATATATTGCGACACATAAGGTTTAGATGCAACTAATTTTTTAAAAAGTTTATATCAAGTTAAGAAGCAAAAATCAAGTTTTGTTATCTGTCAGTTTTTAGCTAATATTTACATAGTTCCAGTATAAATTTTCTGTATCTGCATCAAATAAAACATAATAAATATCAAATGGCAAATCATCAATCACTCTACAAATAAAAGACATTATTTTCGGTGCTAACTGCTCATGCGAAAATCCATAATCACCTGTACCTAAAGCAGGCACCAAAATACTTTTATATCCCTTTTGTACAGCAATCATAAAAACATTTATATATGTATTTAATAACAGTTGCTCTGCAACATTGTAATCTTCGTAATCCCATATTCTTGGCCCTTGGGCAAATATAATATCACACGGCAAATTGAATCCTGGGGTAATCCTGACATCTGTAACTTTCATCTCGTTTTCGCCAGGCTTGTTATAATAACATATACCAAACTTCCGTTCGGTATATGTCTCCAATAAATCAACACCTGCTTTTCTAAATATTGAACCACTGACACCAGCGCCACATCGCATCATTGGATTGGTCGGATTTACGATTGCATCTGCTAAAGACAAAAAACTATCACTAGTTATATCGCCAGATTTCAAAAATAATTTACCCATATTTTATACCTCCTATTATATTGATTGTAACATCAATACTGTACAAAAAATGGTGCATCCTTTAATATTGTGTGTTTTAGTTTTTCCTTATAGTTTATATCATCTAATGTTTTAAGAATTTTTTCTTGTGGCACACCTACAAAATTTGCTCTTTCAATGGACTTATAAAATTTCGAATTCAACTCTTCATCAAAAACCATTGCCTCAATATTAATAAACTTCTTTGCACTATTTCTTATGCTATCTAATATTTTTTCTGTCTCTTCTTGCAGTTTATTATCTAAGATATTTATATTTCTATTGTGTTCCGCTATGAGTTCGGCTTCGGCATCGTTAGATACTTGTTCAAAATCGCGTAAAACCTTCGATTTTTTGTTCCTCTTGGTCAGGATACCCTTTGCATCCCCCATATATATCTTTTTTTAATTTTTCGGGATCGTTTCAAAACCGCTTAAACTCTGTGCAAACTCGCTTGCATCTAAATTATATGCCTTGTAATAGTTCGTGTCAAGTCAGGTGAACAGTGAATAATAAGAACCATCACGAAATATAACGAAATCAAAGATTTCTATATTTCGGAGAACCTTGTTATGCTAAAGCATAATAGGACCTGCTATTTTCCACTGTTTTTTCTGCATCACTTTTTATCAGAACCCGCGAGAATACTGGTTTTTCTCGCACCCGATAGTATATGTAAATATCAAAATCGGCAAACCAATCTTTTAAATTGTATGGACTTGACACGAGCGGAAATGTAATTTATTCAAATTTATAACAATATCTAAAATTGAATAATTCTGGATCATTTAGAGATATTTGTGTTATTTTATTTCTCTTATTAAATTTAGGACTTATAAAGATCCAGTTTGTATTTCCATTTACTTTCTGCGACACCAGAGCACAAACTTGTCCCGATTCTGACATCAAAACAATATTTCCTGTTTTTTTATAATCGCTACTTATTTCTACAACTGTACCATTGATGACTGTATCTGTCTTCTTTAAAGTCTCGCCTTTTCCTCTAAAATACTTAACAACCTCTTTTTTTCCTCTCAATGGTTCTAATACCCATTGAGAATGAAATTGGATTTTTCTGTCGAAAAGTTTAAATAACTCTTCAAAGCATCCTGATTGATATGCTTCAATAATTTTTTCTACGCAATAATGTTTGTAATCATCATCTTTCTTTTTAGGAATGGATATCTTAGAAAGGTCTTCATTTCCTTGATATTTTATATAATATCCATCATATTTTAGTGCAAGCCCTCTTTCTGCTCTAACAGGGTCGTTAGACATCAAACCCACAGAAGCAAACATCGGTGTTACTCCCTGTTTTAAACAAAACTCCGAAAATCTTTTTTTCATTCCATAAGAGATCTTCCCTTCATATGGATATATATCCCCTGCTACTATAACAAAAAATCTCTGTCCGTTTTTATTTGCAATCACTTGAGTAGGTTTTTCATTTACAATAATTCCTTCAATAGTGTATCCGTTTTCCTGCATTGATTTTGCTACAACATTTGTGCAAAACTCATGCAATTCTAATCCTGACAAAACGTCATCTTCAGTATATTCAGGAATACCATATCCCCAATCTTTTATAGGCTGATCCATAATTATAATTCCTCCTTTAAATTCCCAGTGTCAGACATCTTTCGACATAATTCGACTTTTGTCAAGTCAGTAGAACAGTGAATATAGGTTCTACTACTTTTTCCTGATTTTTCCCTAACCACTTTTCCTTAGAACCCGCGAGAATACTGGATTTTCTCGCTCCGATAGTATATGTAAATATTATAAATCGGCAAACTAATCTTTTAAATTGTAAGGACTTGACAAAAGTACAAGCATTGTTATTTTATAGCGTCGCTACTTCTTTATTTGTCCTAATATCAATAATGTGCATTACCCAATCTTTTTCAAGAAATTCTATCTCATAAGTAAAGTTTTTAAAATCTTTAAATTCTTCTATAGAATATCCGTTTACGACATTTATAGGGCATTTATTGTCTTTAATAGTAGCTCCGTAGCCAATCATTAAAATCCAGAATTTGAACTCTTTATCAAACAGTTCTTTATTATCAAGTTCAATGACATCAAATACGATATCGAAATCAAGGCTTAGAAATAATGGTTCATCTCCATTATCTATATCAACCTTACCACTATTTTCCAACATCAATTTCAAGGTTTCTGCGGCGATATATTCATAATCGACATACCGTAATTCATACATGATATTGGTATCTTCAACTATCAAGTTAGGATTTAAACCATATTTCAAAAGCAATTTACAAATCTCATATATATAAGAACTATGTACTTCTTCCTTACTTGGTTTTCGCTTAAATTCCTCTTCGAAATCTCTGCATTCCAAAAAACAGTTATCTGCAAACTTGCAGGCAGCTAAAGTGACTTCTTCCGCTATGTACTCAGTTGCTTGCAACTCTTTTTCTATAACATCGAGCCTTGGCGGTAATTTCATCAGCATAGACAAAAGATATTCAGTTTTACTCATAACAACCACCTCTTGTTTATACATTATCATACATACAGTACATTAAACCGTACTTTTTTCAACACTATTTGGCATCTTTCAACCACATTCGACAAAATTATTGCGACACATAAGGTTTAGATGCAAATTAAAACTAATCAAAACAAGGATTCATAACCCACACCCTGTTAAATCTTCTGTTAATTAAATCTTCTTTCTTTATGTAATAAAAATAATTCCTATATTGTAATAACACAAGCCATTCTCCACCAGTTTCGCCATACAGTTTCTCATATATTTCTTCGCAGGTTTTTATTTCAGAATATTGTAAATATTCTTCATATCCAAGCAACTTAGCTGTTTCATTCTCTTTTCTTGGATTCCATTTTAAGTAATTTGGATTTTTCCCACAGTTCAGTCTATAATCTAATTCTTCAAATACATCATTGGACATATATATTTCTTCGTCCACAAATTGTGGTTCTGTTGGATAATCATCAATTTTAGAAAATTTCAGTACTCTCGAAACTGCAACATAATCTTCTTCGTATCCCGCTTCAATATACTCGTTCGTTTTTCTTGTCAAATCACTTTTATCAACATCATAATATAATACCTTCCCATAGCCATTATCACCAGCTTCATATCCACCAGGATAATCAAAGTCGATAAAGAAATATAAATATCCCGTTTTAGGCAGCAGTCCGCTTTCATCGTATTTTGAAACGAGCGACATATCAAGCTGTGCTAAAAATTCAAGAGGTTTCTTTTCACCCGTATCATAATCTTTAAAATACGGCCATTTAAACTCACAAGGGACATCTACCTCTGCAAAAAAATTACTCAAACCTGTTTTTATGTCACCGGTATTCTCATCAATATAATTTTTATATTCTTCAGGTGCAATCTCAACTAATTTGTATATTTCTGTCATTTCAATCAGTATCGCTTTTTTCTCAAAATCCTTTATATTTTCATATCTCTTTTTGCTCATTTATAAACACCTCTTTTTTCGATTAATTAAAGTATATCATTTTGTATGCACAAAAAATGGTACACACAAACAACACTTTACCCTATAAAAAATATTTTGAAGAAAATTAATTATCATTATATCCGCATTCTCTTGTTTTGAGAACACCTTTCCAATATGATTCTCGTTCCAAGGTCTTATCCTTTCCCACCTCGTTTTTAGGGAAAATCTCTAATAATGAATATTGGAAATAGTCTTTAATATATTGTATTCCTTTTGATTTTACCAATTTATTCAATTGGGTGTTGGGGTAATCCTTGTTGTTAACCTCTTCTGAATCATATCCGTTTTCCAAATATGTACTCCATCTGCCATAAATACCATTTTCACCGGTTGCAGAACCAACATATAGTTTTCCCGTTTTTGAATCTGTCAAAACATATACCCCGTAAATGTTAGTTAACGCCTCTTTACATGATGGTTTATCGATGACACTCTTCAAATCAGTGTAAGATTTACACACTTTATCATACCCGGCAAATTCTTCATCTATGTTCAAATAATGCTCTACCAATATTTCTCGCACTTCAATGCTATTCAATATATCATCATTAACATAAAAAAATTGTTGTGGTTTGTTTTTCCAATTAACAGTTAACCGATTACAAAAAGCATCATAACATCTTAAGCTTTCACCTTCTGCAACATCAAATTCTTTTTACGTAAAACTGTTATAACCTTTCTTTTCTCTGCATTTATTTGTTATATTTACCACATCGACTAAAAGCCATGTATGATATTTAATCTGTATAAACTGAAAAACAATATCCTTTTCCGATAATCTCGATTTTTTTGTAGATCCGATAGATAAGATGCTATCAGCAAAAAACTCTTTTTCCTCCGGTTCAGTACTTTTATATAGTTTGAAATAATCTCTAAACTTTTTCTGTTTAAATTTATTTCTATCTGTCCAAGATGTATTAAACCTAAGTTTTATTCTTTTTTCAGGATACTGTTTTTTTAACTCATCAAATTTTAAAATATCCTTTAATAATATAGTATTCATTCATTATCTCTCCCCTTTCGACAACATTCGACATTCTTTATATTACTCGTGTCAAGACTGGATTAAAAGATTTTTTAGCTAAATTAAATTCGCCTTTTAGCTGACCGAAGGTCAATTTAGCTCGCGGCAGCGAATTTAGCTGATTTCAACTTCGTTGAATTCATTATAGCACAAGGGTTTTTTCTTTGCAATGTAAAAAGCAGAATCCCCAAAATGAGATTCTGCTCTTTTTTAAAATATAAAGCCTGTAAGTATGCCGATTACTGCCGATAAAACAACAATTAGTATGGGGTGCACCTTTTTAATACTTAAAACAAGCATTAAAACAAAAACAACCAGACTTACAACCGCATTGTCGGAAATTGCGCCCTCGGGGAAAAACACGGTTTTTGCCATGGAAAGAATTGCTGCCGCAATTAAACCCACAACTGCGCTCTTGAGCCCCACCATGCACCCTTGCACAATTTTACTTTGCTTGAATTTTTCAAAGCATTTTGCAACTATTAATATGATTATAAAGCTGGGAAGCACAACACCCAAGGTTGCAAAAAAGCTACCTAAAACACCACCCTGAACACTGCCGATGTAGGTTGCCATGTTTATGGCGAAGGGACCGGGGGTTGATTCGCTTACGGCAATGAAATTAATAAGCTCGCTTTCAGTTGCCCAGCTGTTTTTTAAAACCACTTCCTGAATTAAGGGAAGCATTGCATAACCGCCACCAAAGGTGAATGCGCCTATTTTAAAGAAGGTAAGAAAAAGTGTGAGTAAAATCATTTGTCTTCCCTCCTTTTTAGCTTAAGGCTTATGAAAAGTGTGAAAAGCGCACACACTACAAGAACGGGCAACACGCTGATGTTAAAAATGCCAACAGCTAAAAATGCACCGAGCGCCACAATATAAAACACTACATCCTTTTTGGACTTTTTGTACATGTTTATAAGTGCTTTCACAACAAGTGCCAGAACACCTGCTCTTATGCCGTTGAATGCAAACTGAACAACTTTAATTTCAGCAAAGGCTTTTAAAAGATTTGAAATAAGAAGTATTATAATAAAGCTGGGAAGCACAACACCCAAGGTTGCACACACACTGCCTAAAACGCCGCAGGTTTTGTAGCCAATGAAGGTAGCTGAATTAATTGCAATAGGTCCGGGGGTTGATTCAGCAATGGCGATAATTTCTAAAATATCATCATCACTGACCCAATTTTTATTTTCAACCGCTTCCTTTTGTATTAAGGGAATCATGGCGTAGCCTCCACCAAAGGTGAACGCACCTATTTTGAAGAACGTACAAAAAACGCTCCAAAGCTTTTTAAAATCCATTTTATCACTCCTTGAGTAAAAGGTTAAAATTAATATGTAAGCTTTTTGATTTCAATGCCGTCGTCAGCAAAGAGCTCAACATAATGACCTCGCATTTTTTCGGGTGCTTCGATTTTAAGGGTAACTGTGTTTGTGGAGAACTGACCCACGTTTACCCTTTCAACTTCAGTTGCAACCAGGTTTGACTGGAAGTCATAAAGCTCCATGATAATGTCAACCTCGGTTTCACATTCGGCAGATTGCACTTCAACTTTGGCTTCAATCACATCGCCTTCGTCAATGTTTTCAAGGCTTGAAACCGAAACAATTTTTGAAAGGCTGGTAAATTCCTCGCCCTCGGTTACGCCCTCTAAGGTGGGCTTTGTTTTTACAATCCTGCCGTTTGCATCGAAAGTAAACGCATCAATACACAGCTCACGGTGAACACCGTAGTAGTCGCTGTTGTCGCCTTCAAAGCGTGAAGGGAAATTGAATCTATGGTAGAGAACATACCACTTGTCGGTGTTGGGCACATTGATAATTGTGTGGTGACCTGTTGCGTAAATGCCCTTTGACTCATCCTTTTCAATGATAATTTCATTGCCGATAATAGGTCCTAAGGGGTTGTCGGAATAACCCCAGCGAACATGGTAGTTTTTGTTTCGGGTGTCGTCCTCTGCCCAGGTAAAATAGTAAATTCCCTTGCGGTAGAAAATGTGTGCACCTTCTCTGAAATTGGGAGGTGTGATGCATTTGGGCTCGCCCTTTAAGCTGATCATGTCGTCGTTTAATTCACAAACCCACATACTGCCATTGCCCCAGTAAAGATAGCTCTTTCCTGTTTCGGGGTCGGTAAATACCGCCGGGTCAATAACCTGACCGGGATAGTGCATTTCTTTTTCTTCGCCGTCCTCGGTTACAATTTTCATTGTGTTGTAAACAAGGGGATGACCCAAGGGTTCAACAAATTTGCCAGTAGGTGTGTCGCACACCGCAACGCCTACTGCCTTGCCCACATTTTTTTCAAATTTATCGGTATTTGCACTGTAGTAATAGTAGTACTTTCCGTTTTTCTTAATAATACATGGCGCCCATGCATTGCCGTCGGACCAGGAAACATCCTTTTTTAAATCAAGGATAACGCCCTCGTCGGTCCAGTTGATTAAATCAGGTGAAGAAAACGCCTTGAAGTACCAACCGCCCCAGCCGTCAAAGCCGTCGCTTGTGGGGTAAACATAGTACTTGCCGTCAAAAACATCTACCTCGGGGTCAGCAAAGTATCCGTATTCGCCCAGAATGGAGTTGCCCCATTCTACGAATGCAACTGTCCATTCTTCAGCCACGTTGCCTTTTGAAAAAACATATTTTACGGTATTGTCCTTTTCAACATGACCCTTCTTTTCCCACACAACGCCCTCCTCTGCTTCAAAGGAAAGCTCAACTGCATCAAAAGCTGTGCCCGGCACAACAGGCACTACAATATACTTTTGCTCAGAATCAATAATGGAATTGTATTTTTTTACTTTTTCACCGAAAACCGATTTTATAACCATAACAATACCTCAACTGCAAAGCTCAGCTACAACCTGGTTAATCACACTGCCGTCAGCCTTGCCCTTTAATGTAGCCATAACGTTTTTCATAATCATGCCTTTGTTTTTGGTTGCAACAACCTCGGCAAAATCCTTTAAAAGAATTTCCTTAACCTCTTCCTTTGAAAGGAGCTTGGGGGCATATTTTGAAATAACATCATAAGTTGCCTGATATGCCTCTTTTAAATCACCTCGTGCTTCGGGACAGGTGTCAATCTGTTCTTTAACGGTTTTTAATTCCTTTAAAATAACCTTGTCGCAAAGCTCCTCGGTTATATTATCTCTCACGCCTTCGTCAATGGCAACCTTTTTAATTGCAGCAATAAGACTGCTGATTGCATCCTTTGTGGTTTTGTCGTGTGCCTTCATTGCGGCAATCATATCCTGCTGAAGTGTTTTAAATTCCATAAAAACAAATCCTTTCAATAAATATACTGGTATAATTTTACCACTTTTGCTTCTTTGGGTCAATATGTTGTGTTAAACTTTTGTTTCCACACTTGACAATTCAAAATTTTTTTGTTATGGTTAAGTTGTGGCAATTTTTCTCATAATCAAGGAGGAATTTCAATGTTACCCACTTTTAAAACATATTATAACCATGAGCGACGTGACTATACTGTGCGCATTAATAACTACGGTTATCGCCGTTGCACTCCGGGGTTTTCGCCCGGCTATGTGTCCAGAAAGCACTATGTAATTCATTATATATATGAAGGCGAATGTATTTTTGAAACAAACGACAAAACCTACACTGTTGGTCCGGGTGAAATGTTTATTATAATTCCCGGTAATGTGTACACCTATGTGTCTTCGGTGGAAAAGCCCTGCACCTACCGTTGGGTGGATTTAGGCGGCTGTAATTTTGACTCGTTTATTTCCGCATCACGTTTTTCATTAGGCTCACCTGTTATTTCCGACACTCCCGACAACAAAATTGGCAATTTAATTAAGGAAATGACCGACAAGGGCAAAATGAGCGGCAAGGAAATTAACGGCTACAGCTGGTTTTTAGCCGACGCTCTTTGCGAAAATGATAAATCACGCCATGGCATTTGGGAAAAGTACATTGAGCCTGCTATTGAGTATATTATTTCTACAAGCAGTGAAAAGGTAACTGTTTCCGACGTTGCGGATTATCTTAAAATTGACCGCAGCTATCTTTCAAGAGTGTTTAACGAATATATGGGCATTTCCATTAAAAAGTACATTTACAACTACCATATGGATATTGCAAAAAGCTTTTTGAAGTATTCTGCCCTTCCCATTCGTGATATTGCTGTTGCCATTGGCTACGACGACCCCCTTGACTTTACAAAGGCGTTTCATCGCACCTACGGAATGTCACCTTCTAAGTGGCGTGCTGAAAATGCTATACAAATATTTGATGAAAAAGCTGAAGAAGAATAACAAAAAAACTCGTTGCAATTGCAACGAGTTTTTTGTTATCAGTTTTTCAAACTCTGGATGGGAGCAGGAATTCTGCCGCCTCGATTAATAAACTCAGCACAAGACTTATTGTTTAATGCCATAACAGGACCTGAGCCTAAAAGTCCGCCAAATTCAACCATGTCGCCAACCTTTTTGCCCTTTGCAGGAATAATACGTACAGCAGTTGTTTTGCTGTTCACCATACCAATTGCCGCTTCATCGGCAATAATACCGGAAATTGTTTCGGCAGTTGTGTCACCGGGCACTGCAATCATGTCAAGACCAACAGAGCACACACAGGTCATGGCTTCCAGCTTTTCAAGAGTTAAACAGCCCGACTGTGTTGCCGCAATCATGCCTGCATCTTCACTTACGGGGATAAATGCACCTGACAAGCCACCAACGTAGCTTGATGCCATAACACCACCCTTTTTAACTGCATCGTTCAAAAGAGCAAGAGCCGCGGTTGTGCCGTGGGTACCGCACTGTTCCAAGCCCATTTCTTCAAGAATGTATGCAACAGAGTCGCCTACTGCAGGAGTGGGTGCTAAGGAAAGGTCCACAATGCCAAAAGGCACGTTCAATCTTTTTGATGCTTCAACTGCAACCATCTGACCCATTCTTGTAATTTTGAATGCGGTCTTTTTAATTGTATCGGCAACAACTCCAAAGGGCTGCCCCTTAACCTTTTCAAGTGCACACTTTACAACCCCCGGGCCCGATACACCAACATTAATAACACATTCGCCCTCGCCTGTGCCGTGGAAAGCACCTGCCATGAAGGGGTTGTCTTCAACTGCGTTGGCAAACACAACAAGCTTTGCACAAGCCATGTCGTCCAGTTCGGCAGCACGCTTAATAATCTGACCCATTTGCTTAACTGCATCCATGTTAATGCCTGCCTTTGTGGAGGCAATGCTTACAGAAGAGCACATTCTCTTTGTTTCGGCTAAAGCTTCGGGAATGGATTCCACAAAAAGTCTGTCACTTTCGGTGTAACCCTTTGCAACAAGAGCCGAGTAGCCACCGATAAAGTTTACACCTGTTGTTTCGGCAGCTTTATCCAATGCTTTTGCAAAATCAACATAATGACCACAGCTTGCCGATACATGAGAAATGGGAGTTACCGAAATACGTTTATTAATAATCGGAATACCGAATTCCTTTTCAATATCACAGCCTGTTTTTACAAGATTTTCTGCATACTTTGTTATTTTGTCATAAACCTTTACAGTTGCCTTTTTATAGTCGTCACAAGCACAATCAAGAAGAGAAATTCCCATGGTTATGGTTCTTACATCCAGATGCTCTGAATTAATCATATTCAGAGTTTCAAAAATTTCAGAATTATTGATCATTTCTACACCCCTTATATTCTGTGCATGGACTCAAAGATTGTCTTTCTCTGAATTGTAATCTGCACTCCGATTTCTTCGCCTGTTGCAGCGAGCTCGTGACGAAGCACGTCAAATTCCACATTACAATCCTTTGTGTCAACCATGGCGGTCATAACAAACATATCTTCCATAATAGTCTGGGAAATATCAATAATATTAACATTTCTTTCGTACAAAAGAGTGCTTACCTTAGCGATAATACCTTTTTTGTCCTGTCCTACTACCGCAACAATTGCTTTCATTTTTATCTTCCTTTCCTGTTACCTCTGCTTTAAAACTTCATATATCATAAGTGCGCCTGCAACAGAGGCGTTCAATGAGTTCACATTACCCTTCATTGGTATGGACACCAAAAAGTCGCATTTTGATGCGGACAAACGGCTGATGCCCTTGTCTTCACCGCCTATAACAAGAGCAACTGCGCCCTTGAAATCTGCTTCGTAAATGCTTCTGTCGCCCTTTGCATCGGCACCTGTAACCCAAATACCCTGTTCTTTAAGGTAGTCAATTGTCTGAGCAATGTTACTAACCCTTGCAACAGGTGTGAAGGATGCCGCACCTGCCGACGCTTTTACTGCAGATGCAGTAAGTGTTACACCGTCATGCTTTGAAATAATAACACCGTGCACACCTGCACAATTTGCAGTACGGATAATTGAACCAAGGTTATGAGGGTCCTCTAAATGGTCCAGAATAACCACAAAAGGTGCTTCACCCTTGTCCTTTGCAATGTTTAAAATATCGTCCACGGTTTTATATTCATAAGGGGGAATTCTGGCAATAACACCCTGGTGAACGCCTGTTTCACTCATGGAGTCGAGCTTTTTGTTATCCACCTCAACAACCTGTATTCCCTTTTCCTTGCAAAGAGCAATAATGGGAATAAGGCTGCCTTTGTTTTCACTACGCTTTACATACACCTTGTCAATTTGTCTGCCACTTTTAAGTGCAGCGTTTACGGCGTTTCTGCCTTCGATAATATCTTCATACATTTTCTGACCCATCCTTTCTCCTTCACAATTTCCAACAATCCGTTAATTGCCGAAGCAATAAGGGAAAGTAAAATTTCTACAGGCATAATGCCGCCTGTTATAACAACAGCTATCAATGCCACGCCAAGGATTATTGCACCAATAATATTCTCCGCTTCCCTGTCAAGGTAAATGCTCCACACAATACGGCGCAATGCCTCAAATATTGCAAAGCATGCAAAATACCCTATTATATTCGCCTGAGGGGAGTTTAAAAGTATAAGGCACAAAAGTGCACTGATAAAACCTGTAAGCATACATTCAAGAGCAACAAGCTGCTCGTTCTCCCTTTTCATGCGACTGCCTGCAAAAAATGCAGTAACAGTACAGGGAACCAGCGTTACAAACAAGTTTAATAAAATCATTTCCTTTAACGACACATTAATAAGCATACCTGAAACTATCATGTAAAGTAAAACAAGCACTTCACAAAAGCCCACACTAATTGCAAGGAATGATGCACTTGTCATGTTTGAACGCATTGTTCTTAAAAAGTGAACAACGCCCCCTACCTTTGTGATGTCCTCTTCTTCACATTTTATGTCGCCCTCTTCACCAAAGGTTGCCGAGGAATAGATTGCAACAGAGCCATGGCTCATTTCTTCACCTGCAACAAGCACCTTTTTGCCGTGGAGTGTTAAAATTTTCACAAGTCGTTCTCTGTCCTCTCGTGCTGCAGCTGAGAACACACTGTATTTGTCAATAGCCTCTAAAAGCTCTTCGTCAGTTGCATCACTAAGCTCACGGAAGCTTATACATTCTTCTTCGGATTCGATAATGCCTGCCTCTTTTGCCTTGGCAGCTGCAGTAATGGTCAAATCGCCCGTTACCATAACAGGTTTCACATGAACATTCTTAAGTTTTTTAATGGTTTCCTTCGCATCAGAAACAACGCTTTCACGGTAGCCCATAAGGCCCACAAAAACCATGTCGTTAATTTCGTTTTCAATGTTTTCGGGAAGGCAGGAAATATCCTTATAAGCAAAAGCACGCACCTTAAGACCCTTTTCCGCAAAGGAGGATGAAATGTTCTCAATTCTGTGCAGCACTTCACCTGTCATTTCCATGGTGTTGTCATTGTCTGTAAGAGAATGACAAAGTGTGGGAATTACTTCAATAGAGCCCTTTATAATAAGCCTGTAGGAGTCGCCTCGCTTAATAATAACCGCCATAAGCTTTCTTGCCTCATCAAAAGGAGTATACATAAGCTTTGGGTTATCCTCAATAAGCTTTTTAATGTCTGTGTTGTGATTTTTAAGATAATCGGCTGTTGCAACGTCAATGCTGTTGCCTTTTAAAATTGGACCTTCAATGGAAAAATCACTGCATATAACAGCCATTTCCAACGCCTTTTCATGGGGTACAACCAATTCCTCAAGCTCAACCTTTTCGTCGGTAAGCATGCCACCCTTGTCAAAAATGAAATAATCACCCTCGCCAACGGTGTTCATAACATCGTCATTAAAAATCTGTACGCCGTTTCTTTCAAGACGCTTATGCGCCCACTTTAAGGCAAAATATCTCACAATTGCCACAGGCGCAGGTATTATACAAAAAGACACCATAGAGGCTGTAAGAAGAGCCTTAGGAACATCCTTTTCTCTTAAGCCAACAAAAAGAAGAACAACAATTGCCGAAAGTATTGCACCTAAAAGAAGGTACTTTTCACTTGTGGCATTTTGAGCAAAACGGTCGTGCATGTTGAGCTTGTCAGACTTTTTCTGAACGGTTTTTGCCAGAGAGGTGTCTTTACCAACTGCAATAACCGTAGCTCTTGCAGAGCCACTTGCAATACTTGTGCCTGCATAGAGAATGTTATTTTCTTCAAAGCCTTCTGCCTCATAATCCATTTTTTCGCTCTTTTTTTCCTGAGGTACAGAGCGTTTGGTGAGAATAGATTCGTCTGCTTTAAGGTTTTCACACCAAAGTATTCTTAAATCGGCAGGAACAATATCGCCCTTTTCCAGAACTACAATATCGCCTTTTACCAAAAGAGTGGGGTCTGTATACATAAGTGAAGAGTCACGGATTATTTTTACGTCCTCACGCCTTTTTTTATCAAAAGCCAATGCGGCTTTTCTTTCCCTATTATCACGCAAAAAGCCGCTTACCATATTAATTACGGCAACGGCAAAAAACATTATCCATGCAGAACTGCTTCCTTTAAAGTCGCAAACTGCAGTGATAATTCCCAATATAATAAATGCAATTGTATATAAACTTTTGAACTGTGAAAGTACAACAGTAAGAGCTTTCTTTCCGTAGGTTTTTTCGGGAGTATTCCTGCCCAAATCCAAAAGAAGGTCGTGCGCAGCGAAGGACGTGAGTCCTTCGCTGACACTTGTATTAAGCTCTATTTCAATTTCACGTTCAGTCATAACGGAGTAATTCATACATTATCCTCCTTATCGACCGTCTTATTCTCCAAGCTGGAATTTTTCATGAATAGCCTTTACAGCCTTTTCTGCATATTCCTGTTCAATAAGAACACTGATTTTGATTTCAGATGTGCTGATCATCTGAATGTTAATGCCTGCGTTGTAAAGAGCTTCAAACATTGTTGCAGCAACACCGGGGTTGGAAACCATACCTGCACCAACAATGGAAACCTTTGAAACGTTATCGTAGTGAACAATGCTTTCAGCTCCGATAATGCTGTTGTTTTCTTCCAAAACCTTAAGAGCGCCGTCAAGAGCATCAAGGTCAACAGTAAAGCTGATATCCTTCTTATTGTCTCTACCGATGGACTGAAGAATAATATCAACACTGATTTTATTCTTAGCAAGAAGACTGAACACCTGGAAAGCCTTTCCGGGAGCATCCTCTACATTACAAAGTGAAATTCTCGCTACATTATTATCACGTGCTACACCACGCACCAACATCTTCTCCATATTTGTTTCCTCCTTAACTATTGTGCCGGGCTCTTTTACAAGGCTCGAAAGTACTTCAAGATTAACGTTAAATTTCTTAGCAAGTTCAACACTGCGGTTGTGCAACACATTTGCACCTAAAGACGCCAATTCAAGCATTTCATCATAGCTTATTGTGTCAAGCTTTTTAGCTTCCTTTACAATTCTGGGGTCGCATGTAAACACGCCTGTAACGTCAGTGTAAATCTGGCAAAGGTCAGCGCCTAAGGCTGCTGCAATTGCAACTGCACTTGTGTCACTGCCACCACGACCGAGGGTTGTAATGTCGTCGTATTTATTAATACCCTGGAAGCCTGCCACAATAACAATGTTTCTGTGGTCAAGCTCACGACGGATTCTTTCGCCTGTAACCTTTCTTACTCTTGCCTTAGAGTAATTGCTGTCAGTAATCATTCCTGCCTGCCAGCCTGTAAGGGAAATAACAGGTCTGCCCAGCTTCTGGATAGCCATAGCAAGAAGGCTCATTGAAATCTGTTCGCCTGCGGAAAGAAGCACATCCATTTCTCTTCTTGATGCTCTTCCGTTTATTTCTTTCGCCTTTTCAATCAAATCATCAGTTGTGTCGCCCTGAGCCGAAACCACTACCACAACATCGTTACCGTTGTCATAAGTTTCAATTACTCTTGATGCGACATTAAAAATTCTTTCAGCGTCTCTTACAGAGCTTCCGCCGAATTTTTGAACTATAAGACTCATAAACTTATCATTCCTTTACTCATATACTCTTATTTTAGACAATACATCGCCTAACTCTTGTGCTTTATTATTAAAATCGTTTTCGGTGATTTTTTCGGTTACAAATGCACTTACGCTTTCAAGGTGTGTAACCTTGCCGAAAACCTTTTCAATTTCGTTCTTTGATTTATTGGTGCGAACCAAAAACTTCGACTTTTCGTTTGCAGAGCTTTCAAGAACAGCTTCACCACTCCATGAGAAGTTTTTGTCAAATTTCATGCCTCCACGCACAACATCCATCAAATCTGCCACAACAGCACTTGCAGTTGCTTCTTTGCCTGCACCTCTGCCGTAGAACATTACATCGCCCACCATGTCACCTGTTACAAGAATTGAGTTGAACACATCCTCAACAGAATACAATGGGCAGGTTTTTGGAATAAGCATGGGACAAACTCTTATCTGAACCTTACCATCTTCAATGTGGCTGTAACCAATAAGCTTTACCGAGCAATTCATTTCCTCTGCACACATTACGTCTTCTTTTGCAATCTTTGTAATGCCTTCACGGGGAATTAAATCATCATTAATTTCACAGCCTGTTGCAAGGGAGGTAAGAATTGAAATCTTTCTCATTGTGTCAAAGCCTTCAACATCCGCTGTGGGGTCTTTTTCCGCATAGCCCAGCTTTTGCGCATCGGAAAGGGCAACATCAAAGGACTGATTTTCCTTAAACATTTTTGTTAAGATATAGTTTGTTGTGCCGTTAATAATACCGTATATCTTCTTTATATTATTTGCTGCAAGGCAATTTACCAAGGGACGGATAATGGGAATACCTCCGCCTACCGCAGCCTCGAACATGTAGGAAACGTTGTTTTCCTTTGCAAGCTGAAACAGTTCGCTCCCCTTTGTGGAAACCAGCTCCTTATTGCTTGTCACAACGCTTTTGCCTGCCTTGAGCATTTTTTTTGTAAATTCGTATGCAAAGGTTACTCCGCCCATAGTTTCGGCAACTAACTCAACAGAATCGTCATTTGCAATTATGTCGGCATCCTTTACGAAAAGATGCTTTTCGGGGTGGGATGGAAAATCACGTATATCAAGAATATACCCGACCTCCAGCTTTTCACCTATCTTCTTAAAGATAGCGTCAGCATTTTGGGTAACAATATCGTAAACACCGCTACCTACAACGCCGTAGCCTAAAATGGCTAATTTTGTCATTGGTTTTCCGCCTTTCCTGTGCGTTTATTGCTTTGCCAGAATTTTAACGCTTCGCACACCTGCGATTTTGTTCAATTCGGTAATCAGCCTGTCAACGCTGGTTTTCATCAAATCAGTTTTTAAGGTAAAATGAACATTTGCAACTCCGTCAGTGGGCACGCTCTGATTAATTGTGAGCACACTGCAGTTTGTTGTGGATATAACCTTGAGCATTTCTGCTAAAATGCCTTTATAATCAACAACAACTGCCATAATTGTAAGAACGCCCTGCATTTGATTAAAGTCAAATACATGGTCCTTATACTTATAATATGCACTTCTGCTGATACCTGTTTTTTCGCATGCTTCATTAACAGTTTTCACGCTTTCTGACTCCATAAGCTTTTTTGAAGTCAGCACCTTCAGAAAAACTTCAGGCAGCACTTCGGCATCCACCAGGATAAACTCTTTGCTTTTATCCAAAATATGTCCACCTCCCAAACACATTTGTTTTTACTATATTACTCCATAATCAGCTGTTTGTCAACAAAAATAAGTGATATTTTTAAAAATTTTTAAATAAAAAAAGCATCCGGATTTTAACAAACCGAACGCTTTCTGTCATATAATTCATTCAGCGATTGTCGCTTCAGTAACATCTGTAGGAATTTCTGCATCATTACTTGCAGTGTTGGAATTACAAGCTACAAGTGCTGCTACTGCAAGGATTACAGCTACACCAATTGCCATGATTCTTTTCATCACTTCTGCCTCCCTCTCATTTTTTCAACATTTTGAATTATACTTTCTTTTTTTTACACTGTCAACACATTTTAGTAGCTTTTTTCAATTTTTGTAAATTTGACGGAAAATCTAAAAAACTCTTTACTATCTTTGTTAAATATGTTATAATAAACCCATGAATGTTTAAGGAGGATTTTACAATGGCAAAAGCAGTTAAGGCAAAGGAATGCCTCACATATAAGGATAAGCCTCTTATGAGGAGCGGAAATAAAATTTATTACGGCAACCCTTCTGACCGTTATATTATTTTATTCACTATTGAATCCACAAAGCAGGTTGAAGATTTACAGGTTGCTGACAAGGTAACTATTGAGCTTATGACAAATTCCGGCAAGGAAAAAGAAAAGGTTTACAAAAAAGCGGTTCGTCCTGGTCTTTTTGAAGCACTTGATATTGCTGAATTCTGGCTCTGTGATGCACTTGCAAACGGTTGATTTTTAAAGAGTCGGGCATCCGGCTCTTTTTCATTAAGGTGATTAACATGAAACGGATATTATTTATTACATTATTCATGATACTGCTTCTTTCTTCAACTGCATATGCCGAAGAGTATATTTTCACAACAACACAAAGCTTTCCTGTTATGTACTCCGCCTCCATCAATGTGGTAAACGAAAAGCACGGAGTGTACACCGCAGAAAGCATTGAAGATATTCAATATCTTATTGATGCCGGCATTGTTGATTACTGTGAGCCAATGAGCTACAGTGAGCTTTTTGACTACACTACAGAAGATACATATTATAATGAACAAACTAACCTTACTCAAATTTCCACGCAGTTTGCCTGGAACAAGGGCATTTTTGGTGACACTATAAAAATTGCAGTTATTGACTCAGGGCTTTACAACGCTGCATCCGATTTTACAACAGGCAAAATTTTTAAGGCAAAGGACTATACCTCAACGGCAGCCTCTCAAATTTCTTACTGTAATGACGAAATTGGTCACGGCACCATGGTAGCAGGCATTATTGCGGCAGCCCACAACGCCCGTGGTGTTGCAGGCATTGCACCAAAGGTTGAAATTTATGTGTTCAAGTGCTTTTATTTAAACGAATACGGCAAGCAAACAGCAAAAAATTCCGACATTATTGACGCCCTCTACGAAGCAATTGACACCTATGATGTTGACATTATAAATCTTTCCTCGGGCACTACAAACTCAACTGTTTTTAAACAAGCTTCCGACTACGCGGAGAAAAAAGGCGTTGTTTTGGTTGCAGCTGTAGGCAATCAGGGGGCAAATAGCGGCAACACACTTTATTACCCTGCATCCTACGACAATGTAATAGGAGTTGGCTCAGTAAAAGCTGACGGCCACCGTGCAAGTCATTCACAGCGTAACGATTACGTTGACATGATGGCACCGGGCGAAAACATTTATTCTGTTCGTATTTCAGGCTATGAACAAGGCTCAGGCACAAGCTTTGCAACCCCCCACGTTGTGGCGGCGTTGGCTCTTGCAAAAAGCATGAACCCCTCTTTAACCTATAATGAGCTTGTTAATGCACTTTATTCATCCTGCGATGCTATGACAGACAGATATTCAGGTCACGGAAGGTTGAATATACAGGCACTTTTAACCTATGTTAAATCAAAGCTTTCACCTAAAAAGCTTGTTTATTCTGTTCACAACAGCACCGTCCGAGCATATTCAACATCAAATTTTGCAGTATTTAAGCCTACATATGAGGATAATACTCTTACAAAAATAAATCGTACAACCTACGACCCGAAGGATAGTTCACTTCTTATCTGGGACATGGACAGTCTTTCACCTATAGAAACGGAGGAATATTAAATGGAACACAGCTTGATTTTTCTTTTGATAATTGTGGCGCTTTGCTACTTTCAAACCCTTTTGTCCGACAAGGGCAATAAGTATCTTGGATGGATACTGCCCATACTCACCTTTTTGGCAACAGTTGTTTTAAGCTTTTTGTGGGCAGACGGGTTTAACATTATTAAATTTGTTTTTACCCTTATTTTTACAAACATTCCTACCTATATATTAATTCTGCTTTACCGCATTGGCAGGAAGCGTTACATTAAAACAGCAAAAAAATAAAGATTGGCAAATGCCAATCTTTTATTTTTTTATCTCGCTGAAAAGCGTGGAGCCAAGAATCATAAATGCACCAAGTATGCCCCATATTGTTAAGCCTTCACGAAGGATTGTCATTGACAAAACAATTGCAAGCATTGGGTCAATGTAGCTTAAAACCGCAACGCTCTGGCTTTTTAGTTCTCTTACAGCGTCAAAGTAGAGTGCGTAGGCAAAGCCTGTGTGGATAATGCCCACAACCAAAAGAAGAATAATTGTTTTGCCGTCAAATGCAACACTGGTTACATCCTCAGTTACAATAACATACGGAAGTGCAATAAGTGCCGCAAAGAACAATTGCACCATTGTCATGTCGTAGCTTGAAATGTTTTTTATGCTTCTGTTGGTAAGCACAACCGATGCGTAGAAAAGCGCCGCACCAAGACCTAATGCAATGCCCAAACCATTGAGCGTTGCTCCTGTCTGAGGCGGAAAAACCCCCGACACAAACACCATGCCCATAAGCGCCACCGCCACACAAACTGCTTTAACGGGGCTGATTTTTTCCTTATATATGATTGCCGCACCAATAACAAGAATTACAGGTTCCAGGTAATAGCACAATGTTCCGTTTGCCACACCTATGTACTTATACGATTCAAAAAGCAGTATCCAGTTAATGCCTATAAGACAGCCTGAAACAGCTAATTTCAAAAAGTTTTTCCTTATGTGGGAAAAGCTTATTTTTTTGCCTGTAGCCAGCATAAAGATGCACAAAAACAACGCACCTGTAAACCCACGGCAAACTGCAACGAGGCTACTTGGAACATCGATAAACTTAACAAATATTCCAATGGTGCCGAAAATTGCCATGGATATTATCATTTTCAATTTTGCATTATTCATTTATCCACCTACTCATTAAAAACACCCCACCCTGCCTTCCCCTTGAGGGGAAGGTGGCGGCAAAGCCGACGGATGAGGTGTTTTTCATCATTCTGAAATAATTTCGCCAATACCTGTTACATACGCCTTAACAACCGCATCTGAAGATGCGTTGATTTCAATTTTTTCGTAAAGGCCCTTGCCAACTCTTACACTTTCCATTGTAACAACATTATTTTCTGTTGCTGTAAGAACCACATCAACATAATCCTTATCTGTGTTAAGAACAACAATTTCTGCCTTGCCGTTTTCCTTTACAAAATCAACAATAACAGGACCGTTGGGAGTAAGCACAGCATCGGCAATAACCACATCCTCGTACATAGGCGCTTTGCCGCTGCCTGTTACAGTAATTGTCATACAGGTTGCGCCGGAAACATCAATTGAAACCTTTTCGCTGCCGCTACGCATGCTTACGTCCTTCTTTTCGTATACAACCTTGTCGTCAAGAGCAATTGTAACGGTTGCTGTTGCATCAAACATGCTTCTGTCAAAGCCACCCATTCTTCTCCAGTCAAAATCAGCCTTGCCGATAACTGCTGTGAAGGTGTGGTTTGTAAAATCAGGAATTGTGTAGGTCACGCTGCCATTTTTAATATTTACGCCCTTTTCGTAGACTTTTCCTGCTTCCCAGCCATTACCGCGTATTGTAATAGCGTTTCCGTTAAAGTCAATGTCGTTGGCAACTGTTGCATCACCTGAATGGCTCATGTCGGAAAGGTATTCCTTCTTAGGTGCAAAGTAAACTGTATAGTCACCTACCACAGCCTTGTCTGCTCCCTTGCCCATATATTCTGAGCCTAAGCCCCATACTTCAAGCTGTGTGCCAAAAGGATTGTTCACATTTACAACATAATCCTTCACCATGTGTGTAAATGCAGAAAAGCTTTCATCAGCGGGAATGTATAAGCCTGCCACTTCATCGTAGCTGTATATATAATCACAATCAAAGGGTATGATGGAAAAATCATAGCCATAAATATTGTTATTAAGCTTGTACTTATTATCTGTACCTAAGCCTGCAATATAACCGCCAACTCTGAAATATGCTTTGTCTTCCTTTTTAATATCTTCAAAACGCTCAGTTTCATCCACTGCCCAGGGCGAATAGTTGTGCACTGCAAAATTAAGGTCCTTTAAGCCTGCACCAAAAGAAAGTACCTTGCCGTCGCTACTTTCAAGTGTTGCTTTCCATGCATTTTTGTTGCCGTTTTCCTGTACAATAGTGTAATTATCTGTCATGGAGTCAATGTCCATGGTGTACAAAGTTGTTGCACCTTTACTTTCTCTGTCGGGATAGGATGAAAGCTCTTTGCCAACCCAGGATGCCTTGTTGTAATTACCTGCACCTCGGAAGCCGATAAAGGTGGGTCTTTGTGCATCGTCGGAAACCACAGACTGCATTGACACATGCATTGCACCGTCCTCGGTCATGTAATATGCAAGAGACAATTTACCCTGTGATTGAGTATTCATTATTTCAACAAAGAAAACATCGCCTTTTATTCTGTGAGAAACTGCTCTCCAGTCTTCATAGTTGTCTATGCCCATTTCATACTCAGAAAGAGTGTTGTCACGAAGCACTGTGGGATACATTGCATCAGTCAAAAGCTCTTTTGAATCATAAACATAGCTTGTTACCTTGCCCAAAGCATCAACAGTCACTTTGAATTTATCAGTTGACCACATAGCAGCGTCATTCTCAATAACAGGTGTAACCTTCTTCAAGTCTTCCACGGAAATTGCGGACACTGTTGCCATGCCAAGCACGGGCTTTTCGGAAAGAATTTGTTTAAACGCTTCTGCTTCGGGATGAGGCTCACGTGTTGATGAGAAAATACCTGTTAAGCACTTGTAGTAGCTGTTGGGGTCGTCGCCAAAGTCGCCGCCGTATGCAAGGAACTTGTAGCTTTTGTCTTCCTTAACATTAACATCATCAAATGCCACACGGCTTACAAGCTTCTTTTCGTCAGCACCTTCCAAAAGCTCGTCAAGTGTTAATGCGTCGTTATAAATTTCAATGTAGCGAAGAGCTGTTTGTCCACTGCCTATTGTATAATCGCCTTCAATTTCAGCGTTGCCTGTTTCATTGCCTACAAAAGCATTGTTTACAAAAAGCTGAATTTCGCCATCTTGGTAAACTGCGGCAATCTTGCCTTCGTAAACATCGGCACGTACTCTCTTGTCGCCAACGTTGAATCTTGCTCTGCCGGAGCGCACCTCGAACTTAACATTGCCCTTTTCAAAAATCACTCTGTCGCCGTCAACTGCAGCGAGCTCTGTCACAATTGTATACTTATCCAGCTTTTCAATATTTCTCACAAAGGATGCATCGCCTAAATACTGCACACCCTTGTAGTTTTCAACTTCGCCGTCAATTGTAATCTTTTCGCCTGTAACCGTGTCCTTTGCTTCAAAAAGGTAGGCAGACTGTGTGTAGTACAATTCCTTGTCGGCAAATTCGTCAACAAAGCCGCCAACATTGCCCTTTCCAAGAGAATCCACCCAGTCTTCCATTCCGCCTGTGTTACCAAACACTTCAAAATCGGGAGCAAAGGTAACCTCCTGTGCCACAGGGCGGTTATCGAGCTCTTTAACGGAATTTATAAGATTTCCTCCGCCATTGCCAAAGCCAACTGACCACATAATAACACTCTTGTAGCCGAAATGCTTTTCAACCATTTCTTCTACTCTCTTCTTTGCGGTTTCACCGTCACGGTCAGCTTGTGAAAGGTTCACATTTGCCTCGTCGATTACATAAAGCCCCAATCTTTCAGCTTCAAGATAAAAAGCCTTTGGTGCACAGCTTGTCCACACAGCATTAAAGCCGTATTCCTTAATAAGCTGCAAATCCTTCTTAATCTGCTCGTCTGTTATTGTGTTGCCATTTTCAGGATATGTGGGAGTGTACTTAACACCCTTTAACACAACCCGTTGTCCATCAACATAAAGCTTATTATCCTTAATTTCAACTTCTTTACTTGCCTGTTCAACTGTGATGGAATCTGTTACATACACATTGCCCATAATGCCTGAAAGGTTAAAATCGTCCTTTTTGTTAATGCCTGTATTGTTTCTTTCAACAACGCAGATGATTTCGTTTTTCCCCTTGCCGTTAAACTTAACAGCTGTTCCGATTTCGCCCAGCTTACTTTCAACAAGCTTTTCACCGTTAAGATATACTGTGAGCTTATCTTCCACGTTTTCAAAAACAAGGAACTTTTCGCCGGTAGCCTTAAAGGTTGTTTTGTAAACGCCTGCACTTCTCACGCCGTCGTCCTCGGGCATTCCCCAACCTGTCATTTCCTCGTAAAAATACGAGGGGTAGCCAAAGCCCTGCATTTCCATTGCACCGGGAACCTGAATTTTTTTCTCAAATGCAATTTTTGTTACATCCTTGGGCACTTCGTTTGCACTTGGATAATACATAAAATCCCATGTGCCTGCAAGTGCTACATCTTCTGCTGCCTGCACACAAGGCACAATTGCCAGCATCAGAATAAGCGCCACAACTAAACTTAAAACTTTTTTCATTTATATCATCCTTTCAAATAATACTCTATCAATTCCCTTGCAATAGGAGCACAGCTACTGCCTGTTTTGCCTGTGTATTCCTGCATAACACAAACTGCAATGGTGGGGTCTTCTGCAGGCGCATAGCACACAAACCATGCATGCTCCTTGCCTTCTTTTTCGTTTTCGGCAGTACCTGTTTTGCCTGCAACCTGCACATTTGAAATCTGTGCGCCTTTGCCTGTGCCTGTCTGCACACATTCAATCATATATTCCTCAATTGTGTCAGCTATTTCCTTTGTTGTTGCAGTTTTCCATACCTTTGGCTTTTTTTCATACACAACGTCACTACCGCTGTTGTACGCCGCTTTTTCCACAATGTAGGGCTCCATAATAATGCCGTCGTTTGCAATTGCCGCAGCAACCAGTGCCATATTGAGTGGCGTTACCAGAAGCTTGCCCTGACCCATTCCACACGCCGCAAGGTCGGTTTTGCTCATTCTGTCGTAATTGAAAAGGGACTTTGAGGTTTGGGTATCAAAGGGGATTTTTTCGCCTATACCAAACTTTGAAACTGTTTTTTTGAACCTGCTCTCGCCCACATTTACGGCATATGTTGCAAACATAACATTACTTGATTTTGCAAAGCCTTTTTTAGTATCAATAAGTCCGTATTTATTACTGTCGTAGTTTTTGAACTCGTATCCGTCAATAACCACGCTGCCGTTGTCTTCAATTTCAACAGCGCAGCCATCCTCCAGTGCCGCCACCGCAGTAACAATTTTAAAGGTTGAACCGGGTGCATACAAGCCCTGTGCCCCACGGCCTACAAAGGGGGCATCCTCATCAACTGACAAGTTCCCGAAATTTTCCTCCAGGCTTTCCTCAGTTGTGTCAAAGGAGGGGTTTGAATACATGCACATTACCGCCCCTGTTTTCGGGTCAAGTGCCACAACTGCACCATTTTTCTTTTTCATAAGCTGCTCGGCTTTTTCCGTGAGCTTATTGTTGAGGGTAAGGTACAAATCAGCGCCTCTTGGCATTTGCTTTGTGCCCGAAAGCATGTTTGAAACACTGTCAACCACATTGGCTGTTACCAGTTTTTCGTTAAAGGTGTTTTCCAAGCCAACTCTTCCGTACTTAACGTGATTATAGCCAATTAAATGGCAAAAACGCTCAGGATAGTTATATATTCTCTTCTGAACATTTTCATCCACCACGCTGTATGCAAGAATTGTGCCGTTAGAGTCGTAAATACTGCCTCGGAGCACGCTTTCTTCTCTTTCTCTTATTCGTTTGTTATATCCGCTTTCAATAACGGTTTCTGCTTCAAAAAGAGTGAAATAAGTAAGATACAACGCCAAGGATAAGAACATAACTGACATGCACACCATGAGCCATATGATTTTTTTGTTATATTTCATCCTCTATTTCCCTCCTTCTTGCGGATATGCCCTGCAAAATTCCAAGTGCAAGGAATGTTGCCACCATGCTTGAGCCACCATAGGATACGAAGGGAAGTGTGATGCCCGTTAAGGGTATGAGCTTTATAACACCGCCTATAATCACAAAGGTCTGCACGCCCAGCATAACGCCTAAGCCCATTGCAACAGCCTTGTTAAAATCGTTGTTTGTTGAAAGGGAAATTTTAAATGCACGGTACACTAAAACGAAGTACAGCATAATAACTGCCAAACCACCCAAAATGCCCATTTCCTCACATATTGCGGAGAAAATAAAGTCACTGTGCACCTCGGGAATGTAGTAGGGACTGCCAACGCCAATACCCCTACCTGCAAAGCCACCCTCGCCTATTGCAAAAAGTGACTGTGTTATCTGATAGCCTTTCCCCGATGCATCATAGAAGGGATGAAGCCATGTTTCAACTCTCACTCTTATGTGGCTCATAAAAAGTGTGCCGAAAAACGCCATGAAAACTGCCACAATAAAGTTTAAAAACACAATTCGTTTTTCGTTGCCGTAAACTGCAACAAAGGAAATGTAAATTGCAAAGAACACAACCGCCGTACCCCAGTCACGCTGAATCACCAGGAAAAACAAAAACAGGTAGGAAACCAACGTTGCCGCATAGTTTCTGCCTTCACGGGTGTGGTAAAGAGTTCTTAATTTCCATTGCCCTTCTTTAGGCTCCTTGTAGCCGTTTGTGTAAACGCCTGCCAAGGTTAAAACAAACAAAACCTTTATTATTTCACTGGGCTGGAAGGAAAAACCGCCCACTATAAGCCAGCTTTTTGCGCCATGGCTTGAATAGCCGAAAAGTGCTGTTATCACAAAAAGTGCAATGCCCGAAATAACGTAGAGCTTATTGAGCTTGTTCCAATGCTTGACCTTTTTGTAAATAACGCTCACAATCAAAAACAATGCCGCACCAATACTGAACCACACAACCTGCCTTTGACCATGCCCTGTGCCAAGCCTTAAAAGCATGGTAACACCAATTACACCAAGCATTGAGGTAATAAGAAATATGTAGTTGTCACCAAGGGGGAAAATTGCTAAAAGTGTGTACACAACTGCAAGCACCAAGCTCATGCCCCCAAGGAGTATAACCGTGTCGGGACTAATTTGCCCCTGGTTCAAGGAAACCAGCACACCGCCCAACAGCGTTACCAGCAATATGTATACCAACGGTCTTACCGTTATTGTGTTGTTTCTCATTTTTTCAGAGCCTTTCTGTTTAATTCTCAGGTTTTACGAACAGGAACATTAACGAGCCAACAGAAATCTTATCGCCGTCAATAAGCTCAACAACCTCGTTGTTAACCTCTTCACCGTTTAAAAGAGTGCCGTTTGCGCTGTCCAGATCTTCAATAAAGAAGGTTCCCTCTGCCTGATAAATCCTGCAGTGCTTACTGCTGAGAGCCTTATCGTCAATACAAATATTACAGCCCTTGCTTCTGCCAATGGTGTTGTCCTTTTCAAGCTCATAGGTTTCTTCAACCTGGAAGGTAAGCTTTTTCTTCAAGTTCATCAGCTTAAGATACCCTGTGTCGGGCAAAATGTTTTTCTTTCTGCCCATTGTGCGGATGTCAAGATAAATCATCCTGATAATGGCATAAATGAAAAGATACACTATGATAACAAAAATATAAGTAAGAATTTTAGGCAATATCTGACTCACAAAAAGCACCTTCATTTCCATAAATTTTCAATTACAAAATTACTATTTTATTATATCAACTTTTCTTTATTTTTGCAATAGTTATCGTAAAAAATGAGCATGAAAACAAAAATAAAATATGTTTTGAAATAAAATACTACAACGAACTATCAGTATAATATTTCATTGCCTCAGAAGGGAAATTGTATCAAAAACACTATTGACAAAAAACGGCGAGGGTGGTATATTCGTGTTAGCAAAGTAGGATTTCTTGCGTTAAGTGGGATAAGAACGGGAAGTTGTCTTATCCACGAAGGTTTTTACCGCGATAAGATTTCCGCATTCCGTTGCTGCAAAAATCTTTTGTGCATCTTTTTTGTAGCAATATACTATGAAAGAGGTGTTTTTTTATGAAAAAATTTACAACCAAAGAAATTTGCACAGTAGCCGTATTTGTTGCTTTAACAGTGGTTTTGTCCATGGTGTCAAACCTTCGCATAGGCAACTACATCGAAATCTCCTTTAAGTTTATTCCGGTATTTATTATCGGTGCGCTTTTTGGCCCAATCCTTTCGGGATTAACCTCACTTTTAGGCGATGTTGTTACAGTAATGCTCTTTACAGGCGGCGCGCCGTTAATAGGGCTTTTTGTAACTGAGTTTATTTCGGGCTTTATCTACGGTGCTCTTTTTTACAACAAGTACGAAAAGTCCGCATCCTATGTTGTCCGCATGGTAGTATGCGTGCTTTTGCAGTTTGCTTTAAGCCTGTTTGTAAATTCCTACATTCTTTTCCATGCAGGGTATTTCTCAAGCTTTTCGGTTGCTATCGGCATTCGCTTCTGGGCAAGCTTTTCAAAAATCTTCATGCAGGTGGCAGTTATCATTCTTGCCCCCTACTACTTAAAGGTTTTTTCACGCTTTACAAAATAATTTGTTTTTACTAAAAAGGATGTACGCTTCTTTGTGTACATCCCTTTTTGTTTGCAATTGTTCAGCATTGCTGAAATTATTTTTATTTATATTAATATTATTATTATTTTTTTTATTATTATTTTTATTATTATTCTTATTATTACCAGCATTTGTTAGCATTTGCTCAATTTGTTCATTTGACACAATCTGCAAATCATATTATAATGGTTTCAGAACACACAAAGGATGGGATTTTTTTGTTCAATCAAACGGACACAAGGGGACGGTTCTATTGTGTTCAGTTACAATTGCAACAACAGAAGCCGGTAGCGAACACACTGGTGTTAGTGTATCATTAGGCACGGGAACGGGAGTTTCATTAGATGCTGCTATTTCCATCGGAGGTAATGTCTTGTCAAGTAATTATTAAATTCGGAGGGGTTTTATGTGTAAAAAAGTAAGATTTCTTGTTGGACTATTTGCTTTTGTTGGTTTGCTTTTTAGTTTTTTTTCAGTTTTATTCGGAGATTTCACCGCGGCACCTGTAAGTGGGTCTGGAATTATAACTGATGGAGTTAATTTGAATGATGTGATTTACGTGGTGCAATCTAAAAGTAGTGATATTTACACATTAGGCGCTACGTGTGTGCAGAAATTTGATAAAGCAGGTAATTTTATTAGAGGCGCTTATTTCGATTCTAACGAGATGAAAAGAGTGACTAATTCCGAATTCCTTTCTTTAAACAATGACAAAATAATAGTATTTGATGATGGAGATAATAAAATTACTACATTTGATGAAGATTTCAATACGCTGAATATATTAAAAGTTGATAGTGCGTATAGTCCCAATGATTTTTATGCAGCGTTTCCATCTTCAGATAAATCAAAGAAGAGCGTGAAACTAATGTTATCTAATTATGTGCGAATAAATAACGAAGAGATAGAGCTTGACGCTCCAAGAAATCCTTTTACATCTCGAAATGGAGGTTTTATAATATTAATTCTATCTGCGATAACATTATTGTATATTTTTAAAGATAATTTTAATTTAACGGAAGAATAAGACAAGAACACAAGGGGCGGTTTATCCATTGAGATTAATCTTTCATAACTTTATAGGCAACTAAATTATTACTCAATGAAGGAGACTTGTTTACCATGAAAGAGAAACGCATAGTGGCTTTTATTATTGATTATCTTTTTGCTACTATTATTATAACAATGTTAGCTTTATTTTTGATATTCAGTCAATATTTCTTAACCGAAAAGGAAGTTGTTAATTTAGCAATATATATTGTGCCATGTATTATTTTAGCAGATTCCTATCTAGTTCTAAGGGATATAATTTTTGTAGGACAAAGTTTTGGAAAACGTTTAATGAAAATTAAATTATGTAAAACAAACGGGCCCAAAATAAATTTCCTTAATATTGTTTTATATGATATTACAGTATTAATATGGCCAATTGAAGCTATTTTATTGATAACAAAAGGATTTACAATCGGGGAGCTTATATCAAACTTAAAACTTGATGTATCATGAACCAAAAGAACACAAGAGGGGGACACAACACAAGGGGACGGTTCTATTGTGTTGACAAATTTAGGGTGCAATCAGGGACGTGCCTGTTTTTGCACATCGGGTAATTAGACTGTAAAACACCAAAACAGCGTGGAGTTTCCACGCTGTTTTTTCATTATTGCACAATTACAAATTCTGTTGTTTCGGTGGGTGCTTCGTCCTCTGCCCATATACCGCAGGCACACAAAGAACCCAAAAGCATTATTCCAACTAAAATCCAAGCTATTGACTTTTTCACAAGACTATCCCCTTTCACGTAATTAATATGCAAGGGGGTTTGTTTTATTCCTTGTTTTTAAAGGGTTCCAGGCTTCTTTGCAAAATTTTATTCATGTGGGCAATTGCCATGCCGTAATTTACAAAGGGAACATTTTCGTCCATGCTTGTTGCCATGCGGTACTTCATTTCCTTTTCGTTGAGCATGCAACCGCCGCAATGAACAACCAAAGCATACTTTGACAAATCCTCGGGAAATTCGCCCCCGGAGGTAAATTCAAACTGCACATTTTTCCCTGTGTGCTTTTTTATCCACATGGGCATTTTTACAGTGCCTATATCGCCGCATTGCCTGTGATGGGTACACCCTTCGCTGATTAAAATAACGTCACCATCATTAAGGCTGTCAAGCTTTTTTATGCCTTCAAGACAAATGTCCAGATCGCCCTTGTAGCGTGCAAAAAGGATTGAAAAGCTTGTGAGGAGCACATTTTCGGGAACAATATTTTTAATTTTGCCAAAAATTTGGGAGTCGCAAACAACTAAGTCAATTTTGTACTTTTCAATTGCTTCCTTGACCTTGTCCTCTTTGGCAACGATTGCTGTGCAATCGCTGTCTAATATGTCACGGATTGTTTGCTGCTGAGGAAGTATTAATCTTCCCTTAGGTGCGGCAGAATCAATGGGGACAACTAAAAGCACGGTATCGTTTTCATTTAAAATATCGCCAATCAGTTTTCTTTCGTTTTTTTCAATGTTTGCAGCCTTTATCAGCTTTTCCTTTAACAAATCAATGTTTAAGTTTTCCTTTGCGGAAACTGCAACACCGTCGTCAGAAGAGCAAGTTTCAATATCACATTTATTGTAGGCAATAACATAGGGGATTGCTTTTTCTTTTATTTTGTTCAAAAGCATTATGTCTTCTTGGGCTTTTTCACCGCCGTCAACAACCAGTATTGCCACATCGCATTTGTTTAAAACATTGTAGCTTGCCTTAACACGAAGTTTTCCAAGCTCACCAACATCGTCAATGCCGGGGGTGTCGATAATCATAACAGGGCCAATGGGAAGAAGCTCCATTGCCTTGTACACAGGGTCGGTTGTGGTGCCTAAAGCACGGCTTACAATGGCAATATTTTGATTTGTCAAAGCGTTTATAATGCTGGACTTTCCTGCATTTCTTTTTCCGAAAATGCCAATGTGCAATCGTTCACCTTTTGGTGTGTTATTCAAGCTCATATAATCACCTCGTTTTTATTATACAACACATACCCCTTAAAATCAAGAACGGACAGTAGTGCTGTCCGTTCCTTGTTTTTCCTTTATTCAAATACAATTTTTCCGTCTTCGGTTATTTCTTTAATTTTAGCAAGGGACTCAACCCTGTAGCCCATTTCCCTTACCTTGTCGCCGCCCTTCTGGTACGCTTTTTCAATTGCAATACCACAGCCTGCAACGCGGGCGCCTGCCTGTTCAACAATGTTGATAAGACCCTTCAATGCTTCACCGTTTGCCAAAAAGTCGTCAATAATTAAAACAACATCGTCTTTATTAAGATACTTTTTTGTTACCTTAACTGTGTATGTAGTAGCCTTTGTGTAGGAATAAACCTGTGCTTCGTACACGTCGGGGTCCATGTTTTTAGCCTTGTGCTTTTTTGCAAATACAAAGGGCACCTTAAACTCCAGCGCCGCAAGTGCTGCAATTGCAATGCCGCTTGCTTCGATGGTTACAATTTTGGTAATGCCGTCGTTTTCAAAAAGCCTTTTAAGCTCCTTGCCCATTTCCTGCATTAAAAACGGGTCAACCTGATGATTTAAAAAGTTATCAACCTTTACAATATCAGTTCCTTCATAAAGTATACCGTCTGCCAATATTCTCTGCTCAAGACTTTTCACACATACCCCTCCAAACAATTTTATAGGATATATTCTACACCATTTTAATACAAAATACAATATGTTTTTACATTATTATTCAAAAACGGACAACCATTACAGGTTGTCCGTTTTAATTCAAATTAGGAATTTAATCAAGCCTTGTAAAGGCGCAGAGAAAATGCTGTAGAATTCGTCGAACAAATCGAAGGTGTATTAGTATACTCCGAGAGGTTGTTCGACGGATAGTGCAAAGCAAAAAATAAGAAGGAATTTCTTTTCAGAAATTCCTTCCTTAAAATCATCCTATAAATCTATGCTTTGCACGATCTACAGTATTTAATCAAGCCTTGTTAACAGAACCGAAGAGTTCCATCTTTTCTTTTACAATAGTCTTGATGCCTTCGAAGCCGGGTGCAAGAAGCTTTCTGGGGTCGAAGCCCTTACCCTGAAGGTCTTTACCTTCTTCGATATACTTTCTTGTAGCTTCCTGGAAGTAAAGCTGACATTCAGTATTAACGTTAATCTTAGCAACGCCAAGAGAAATTGCCTTCTTGATCATGTCTTCGGGGATACCTGTACCACCGTGAAGAACAAGAGGAAGATCGCCAACGAGTTCCTTAATCTTAGCAAGTGCATCAAAGTCAAGACCCTTCCAGTTTTCGGGGTACTTACCATGAATGTTACCAATACCTGCAGCAAGGAAGTCAACGCCAAGGTCTGCAATTCTCTTACATTCAGCGGGATCTGCGATTTCGCCTGCGCCTACAACGCCGTCTTCTTCACCACCGATGGAGCCAACTTCAGCTTCGATGGAAAGACCAAGGTTATGAGCAACGTGAACAAGTTCAGTTGTTTTTTCAACGTTTTCTTCAATGGGGAAATGGCTTCCGTCAAACATGATAGAAGAGAAGCCTGCCTTAACGCACTTGTAGCAGCCTTCGTAGGAGCCGTGGTCAAGGTGCAATGCTACGGGAACAGTAATCTTGAGCTCTTCAATCATAGCGTTAACCATAGCGGAAACTGTCTTATAACCTGTCATGTACTTGCCTGCGCCTTCACTAACACCAAGGATAACAGGAGAATTGTTTTCCTGAGCTGTGAGAAGGATAGCCTTTGTCCATTCAAGGTTGTTGATGTTGAACTGACCTACTGCATAGTGGCCTTCAACTGCTTTTTTGAGCATTTCTGTTGCGGAAACTAACATTTTAATTACCTCCATTATTAATCATCTGTACCTTTTATTTTTATCATATTTTTCACTTTTAGTCAATATATTATTTCAAGAAAGGACTGCCGCCGATGAAATTTTTTCAAAAAAAGAGCCATTTTCACACTTTTGACATGCATAACCTCATCCGTTACTGTGTTTCGGGTGTTTTATTAATTTGTTTTTGTATTTCCATTTTTAAAATTCACATAACTGAAAAAAGTGCTGAAACAATTATTGCCACAACACTTTTTTCGCCCAGTCCTCCCACACAGGAGGAGGTTATTATGTCGGTTTTCAGCTTGTCCACCCCTTTTCTTTCACTTTCGCCTAAAGAAGAGGAATTACCCACCGAAGTTGTTTCTATAGAGGAAGCTACCGAAGCTTTTGTTTTGCCAAACACCGCCCAAAGCATAACCTATGAAAACGCCGAGGAGAAAGGCTACAAAAGCGTTGATGGGATATATATAAACAACCAGACAAATAAGTCGGTGGACATTCCCTCTCTTTTAAATAAAGACCTTGACCTTTCCCTTTCTTCAGAGCCGAACGTTCTTATTGTGCACACCCACACCACCGAAAGCTACACCCCATCTGCCCTTTACAACTACTCCCCCACCGAAACCGACCGTACCACCGATTTTAACTACAACATGGCATCCGTTGGAGAGGTGATTGCAAATATTCTGAAGGAAAAAGGAATAAACGTAATACACGACAAAACTATAAACGATAACCCCTACAGCAAAAGCTACTCAAACAGCTTAAAGCTTGTTAAAGCATACATTGAAAAATACCCCTCCATTAAATTTGTGATTGACGTACATCGTGACGCTATTGTGACAAAGGAAGGGTTAAAAATGCGACCTGTTACAACCTTTGACAAAAGCTCTTCGCAAATAATGCTTGTTATAGGCACAAACGAAAGCGGACTTAACCACCCCTCGTGGCAGACAAATTTGTCCTTCGCACTAAAGCTTCAGCACAAAATGAACAGCCTTTACCCATCCCTTGCAAGGCCAATTAACCTACGCCGTGAACGGTTTAATCAGCACACAGCCCCCTATGCTTTCATATTGGAGGTAGGCACCAACGGAAACACCCTTGAGGAGGCAAAAAAAGGAGCAGAATATTTTGCGTTATCTTTAGTTTCTCTTTTACAAAATTAACTTGCAAATGCCCTTTAATTATGCTATAATATTGAAATATAGCACTTTCGCAAAAATTCACATGCTGAAATATTACAAAAGAGAAAGGAGCGTATTTATGAAAAACTGCGAAAAATATCAAAGAAGCTATTTCATGCCCCCTGAACCCTCGTTTGATTGGGTAACAAAGGAGTATATCTCAAAGCCCCCGATTTGGTGCAGTGTTGACCTACGTGACGGTAACCAGGCACTCATTGAACCCATGAGCTTAGAGGAAAAGCTGGAGTTTTTCACACTCCTTGTAAAGTTAGGCTTTAAGGAAATCGAGGTTGGTTTCCCTGCCGCAAGCGAAACTGAGTATGAATTTTTACGTGCTCTTATCGACCGCAACCTTATCCCCGAGGATGTAACGGTGCAGGTGTTGACTCAGGCACGTGAACATATTATCAAAAAAACCTTTGATGCATTAAAGGGTGCACCCAGTGCAATTGTTCACCTTTACAACTCAACCTCTGTTGCACAGCGTGAACAGGTTTTCAAAAAGGAAAAGGACGAAATTTTGAAAATTGCAACAGATGGTGCCCGTCTTTTAGATAAATTGGCAAAGGAAACCGAAGGTAACTTCCGTTTTGAATACAGCCCCGAAAGCTTTACAGGCACTGAGCCTGAATATGCTTTGGAGGTTTGTAATGCAGTTATCGACATATGGCAGCCCACAGAAGACAGAAAGGTTATTATTAACCTTCCTGCAACAGTTGAAACTTCACTTCCTCATGTGTACGCATCTCAGGTTGAATACATGAGCAAGAATTTACATAACCGTGAAAATGTTATTATTTCACTTCATCCTCACAACGACCGCGGTACAGGCGTTGCCGATGCTGAATTGGGTATTCTGGCAGGTGGCGACCGTATTGAGGGCACTCTTTTCGGCAACGGTGAAAGAACAGGCAACTGCGATATTATAACCCTTGCAATGAACATGTTCTCCCACGGCGTTGACCCCGAACTTGATTTTTCTGACATGCCCAACATTTGCACTTCTTACGAAAAGTTTACAAACATGAAGGTAAGTGACCGTGCTCCCTACTGCGGTTCTTTGGTGTTTGCCGCATTCTCAGGTTCACACCAGGATGCTATTGCAAAGGGTATGGCATGGAGAGAAGAAAAGAACCTCACTCAGTGGTCCGTTCCCTATCTTCCCATTGACCCCAAGGATGTTGGCAGAACATATGATTCTGACGTTATCCGCATTAACTCCCAGTCAGGTAAGGGTGGCGTTAGCTACATTCTTGCTCAGAACTTCGGACTTAAATTACCCAAGAAAATGCAGGAGGACATGGGCTACACAGCAAAGCATGTTTCCGACGAAGCTCACAAGGAGCTTTCACCCGATTGGGTACACGAAATTTTCCTTGACAAGTACGTTAAAAACCGTAAGGAATTCAACGTTGCTGACACACTCTTCACTCAGCAGGGCAATGTTTACACAGCAACTGTTACAATTGTTAAAAACAACGAGGAAGAAATTATCCGTAGCCGTGGTAATGGTGGTCTTGACTCCGTTACAAACGCACTTTGCAAGTTCTTAGGCAAGGACTTTGAGGTTATGGAATACGAACAGCACGCTCTTACCGAAGGTAGCCATGCAAAGGCTATCAGCTACGTAAGTGTTAAGGATTCTGAAGGCAAAACCTTCTGGGGCGCAGGCATTCACGAGGATATTATGACTTCATCTATAGAAGCACTTGTTTCGGCAATTAACAACGCATATTAATAAAAAAAGCGAAGAAATTCGTCGCTTTTTTTATTAATTAATGTAATATTCTTCGTCGGTGTCAAGGCAATATGCCGCAGTTAATCCGCCTAAATAGCCACCACAGTTTATATTAACATGGTAGTCGTTTCTGAAAATTTTGCCGTGAGTTTCCCGGTCAATCTGAATTGTAATATCCTTACTTGTAATAAGTATTTTTCCGGGGAAATAGTTCTTTTCGTAGTCAACATTGCCTGTTAAAATTTCCTCAGCTGAATATTCGTCAAGATTGTCCCCTGCTTCAAAACTGTCGGGCACGCTGTGGCAAAGCACAAACTTTTCGCCGCCGCACTCAACCTCTTCATACAAAGTGAATTCCTCCAAGTATTCAATAAGTGCAATTTTGTCTTCGTCGGAAAGCTTTGAATAACCTGTCAGGGTGCCTTCTCCGCCGCTTTCCATCCACCTTTGACATCTTTGGGCAACCTCCTCGGATAAAGGCGCAGTAAAGTCCTCACGGGTTTCTTTTTCAATGGAGGAAAGGATTTCGTAGGCAATAAGGTCGTGCTCGCCCAAAACAGGGAAAACATTGCCGCGCATCATCATGTCCATTAAAATTTCAACGCCCTTGTCGCCACCGTCAACAATGTTGCCCAAAACAAAAAGCATGTCGTCGTCTTTCAATTCAATTTCCTTCAATATTGCTTCGTAGCGATTGTAGTCACCAAACAAATTTGAAATTGCATAAATCATTTTTCGTACCTCACTTCATATAATGTCAATCCTTGTGCAGGTGCTGTTACTCCTGCATCTTCCCTGTTTTTCGTTTCTAAAATTTTCAAAATGTCTTCACACGCTCTTTTTCCTGACCCTATTTCAATAAGTGTACCGGAAATTATTCTGACCATATTGTATAAAAATCCATCACCTGTAATATAAATTCTTACTTCAAAGCCTTCTCCTCGAGGAGAAGGTGTCAGCCAAGGGCTGACGGATGAGGTGTCATCTGTTTCAATCCTTACCTCATAAATTGTTCTTACAGTGGATTTTTTAACCTTCTTTAAAGACGAAAAACCCAAAAAATCATGCTCGCCTATTAAATATGAGGCGGCTTTTTTCATTTTTTCAATGTCTAATTCTTCCGAAACCTTATAAACATATTTTCTCTCAAACACATTCGAAATATTTGAGTTATTTATCCTGTAAAGATAAGTTTTTCTGCATTTTGTAAGCCTTGCGTGAAATTTGTCGTCAACTTGTTCAATTTTTGTAACGGCAATATCCTCGGGAAGATACAAGTTCAGATAATCCTTAATTTCATCACAGGTTTTTTCGGTTTCGATTTTAAAGGATGCAGCTTGTCCTGTTGCATGCACACCTGCGTCGGTCCTGCCTGAGCCGTGGATTTCAACCTTGTGATTGCACATTCGGCTTAAAACATCCTCAATTTTACCCTGGATTGATTTGTCGGCATCCTTAAGCCGTTGCCAGCCCTGATACCTTGTTCCGTCATATTGAATTGTCATGCAATAGTTTTTCATAGCACTATCTCCTAACAAAATAATTCTATCACAACCTGCCTTTTTTGTCCACATAAAAACTCGGCAGAAATTTTCTGCCGAGTTTATTTTTTACTGATTTTGCGCCCAACGTGCTGCTTCACAGCATGCCAATAAATAGGCACCAACACCAAAGTTTGCTGTAGTGTCATAGCTTACTGCCTGTGTAGCGTTAGAGCCTATAGGCTGAACATAGCCAACCTTGCCATTTTCGTGCAGTGCTACGTTTTCAAGATAGCCCCATGCACGAATAGCGGCATTGGTGTATTTATCATCAGTCAATATTCCGTTATTAATACCCCAGAAAAGACCGTAGGCAAAGAAGCCTGTACCACTGGTTTCGTAGCCTTCGTCGTTGCCGTTTGTGCCCTTGGGATAATCCTGCAGCATGCTCTGTGTCCAGAAGCCGTAGCCATTATTGTCAACCTGTTGGCAATTCACAATTGCTTCTCCCATTTCCACATAGGTTGTGTAGAACTCGTCATAATGTTCGTAGCTATCTGGCATGTCGGACAAAACTTTTGCAAGACCTGCAAACACCCAGCCGTCGCCGCGTGCCCAGAAATTCTTTTCATCTTCATGGCCTGAGTTGGGTTTTAACGGATAAACATATCCCGCATCACGGAAGAAAAGGTATTTGTAGTCGTCCGGGTCTGAATAGCTCGCACCGGCATTAAGGCTTGCACTTGTTGTGTAGCCGTCAGCCGATGTGGGAATACCACCAGGTCCGTCATACATTAATTCCTTCGCATAGCGGAAGTATTTATACAACGCATCAAGATACTTTTCATCGTTTGTAGCTTTATAGAGCTTGGTCATTACAGGCATTACCATGTATAATGCATCTGCCCACCACCAGAACGCGTCCTCGTCCTTGCTTATCTGATAGTCAATAACCTCATGAACACGGTCAATACTTGCACCTTCAACGCCCATTTCGTACAAATCAAGATATGTCTGGAAGCAAATTTGCCAGTCACCAAAAAGCACAGCATTGCTGCCTTGCGTCTGGTTATAGCCCCATGTCCAGGTTGAAGGGTCACTTGTGGAGTTATTACCCATCCATTCGTTATAGTTTGCCCAGTCAATAGAGTACTGCAAATAACTCTCATCACCTGTTAATTTATACATTTCTATATTTCCCGTGTGGTAGGCTGCCTTATCCCAGAATGCAGGGTGTGTACTTCCGTACCAGTCAATATAGCTGGTGTTTTCCTGCCAGTAGCTGTTTGCGCTTTCCAAAGCTTTAACAGCTCTCTCATAAGTGGGCTTCATTTTTCCCAGCTTTTCTTCGGGATATGTACCTAAAATAAGGTTTGATGTGTCAAAGGAAAGTGTGTATGTGCCATCCTCATTTTCTTCAAGAGTTGTGCAAAGCTTAACCTGGCTGTTGTTGTTATTTATTCTTATATACTTTTTCCAGTCGTCTTTTATAACAGTATTATCACCTAAGGGTGTAAGGGTTATGGAATAAACCTTACCCTCCACAGTTGTTTCGCTTACTTCAAAGAAGCTGTCGCCTGTGTAGGAGCCGTTACCGTCGTCACGCACTCTTAATTCCCAATCGGTAAAGTCGGCATTGTCGGTAAAGGAAAGACGAATACCAACCTGGTTTACATAGGCGTTAAGAACATCAAAAAAAAGCTTGCCCATTTCGTCGTACTCGGTATTGTCGGTACTTCCATTTACCAGAAGACCTGCTGCAACCTGATACATGCTTCGTGTAACCGAGTCACCTTCAAAAGTCATGTTACCTATTTTTACATAAGGCGTTGCGGTGAAAAGACGGTTATAGTTATTCACTGCAAGGTTTGTAAGAGCTGTTGTAAACACACTATGGTCACTGTTCTGCCATTTTTCCGCTTCGATTTCAACAAAATTTTCGCTATCCTCTGCGGAAACTTTAACACCAAGCACAGCATCCTCAACACCTGCAAGAGTGTCTGTACGGTCAACAGTTGTTATAAATCTTAAACCATTACCACTACCTACGTTGCCGTTTTCGTCAAGACCTGCCCCGTAGCGTACCTGTGCGCCGTTAACCATGGTAAGACCAAAGCCCAATGCCAAGGTGTTTGTCATTTCAAGGTTTTTGGTAACGGTAATTTTTTCGTTGGGCATGTAATAGCCACTGTCAGCGCCAATTACCTGAGCATCGGAAAGCTGAAGCCTTACATCGTCGTTTTCGGTTACATAAGAAAATGAGTTCATTGCAGAGCCGTTCTTTGTAAGGGTTGCTTGACCCGAGGTTGTTATTTTGTGAAGATTTTCATCCTCTGTTAATTCAATATACGCCCCTTGTCCTGCGTAGGTTCCGCTTGTTGAAGCTTCCCTTTCAACGCAGTATGCTGCGCCCCAGTAAATCTGCAGTTTCATGCTGATGTAATCAAGGTTTGCATTTTTTGCAGCATGCATAATTTCCGTCACATCAACTGTAATGTAATTGTCTGTGCTCTTTGCTTTTTCGGAAAAAACAGGTGTTGACCAGCCCTCTAACAGAGGCTCAGATGCAATTACAAATGTGCTGCTGTCAGCCTGGTCTGCCCAGGAAGAGTCATTAAGAGGTGTTACCGCAACACGAAGGAAGGTGTTGCCGCCCTGGTAGCCCTGGTTGTGCCATTTTTTCACATAAAGTCTGAGGGTTGCTCTTTCATCGTCTTCAATATCAAAGGTGGGGAATTTTAAAAGACCAACTCTTGTTGATCCAAGGGTTGTGGGCGTTGCACCATTAAGATAGGTTGTTTCGCCATTTGCATCTTTTTCAGGACCACGGTTACTGTCAGCTGATGAAGCTATCAGCACACCGTCGTCATATGCTCTATTAATTCCGTATAATTTGTCATACTGAACAAAGGCATCTTCCACCACGGAATACCTTGTAGGTTCTTCGCTTGGTTCTTCCTCAGTGGGTTCCTCCGTTGGCTCTTCGGTGGGAATTTCTGTTACATCCTCACTCGGCTCTTCTGTTGGCGACTCCTCTTCAAGCTCCTTAGCATAGCAACGGATGTTACTTACAGTAAAATTACCGTTTGCGTTGTAAACAGAAAGGCAGATTGAGTTAATGTAATCGCTTGTTTTTCTGAAGTCGTTATCGGTAACAGTTGCAATAACCTCGCCTGTATCGGAATTGGTCATAATAAGTGAATACTTATCCTCACTTGCGTTACCCTTTATAAAAATGTGGTATGTTTTATTTGTAACAACACTCACGCCTACATTTGCAGTATTTCCCGATACTGTTGATTTAAATGCACCTGTAGAGTCGTTAGGTGTACCCATACCAATCTGTCCGTTACCCCAAAGAGCAGCGTCCTGGCTGATATATATCCAGCAGTTTGTAAGGTTTGTCATTTTGTAATCAAACTCAAAGAAAAACTCGCCGTATATGTTGCCAGGGAAATAGGCTGTTGCATCACCGCTTTTTGTACAGCTTAAGTCATCAAGTGAAAATGTTTCGGGGTAACAGGTGACAGTTGTTGAAACCTCTTTTGTAACAGCTTCAGTTTCAAAAACCACACTTGCAACACCTGTAACAGTATTTTCGCCAACTGTGTATGTGTCAGGTTCATTCCATGAAATTGCGCCTTCTGCAATTGTTCCCTTGCTTCCTGTAAAGGTTGCCTTAGAAGGAAGAGACGGGTCTGTCCCTTGTATCATATACACCTGATTATTAAAAGCAACTTCTTCAATAGTTTCATTTACAGTTACACTTCCGACAGTAAGGTTTGTAAAGCCTATTGCTTTATTTGCTCTTGTCCAATAACCGTTTGAGGACACAATAGACTTAAAGCCGTCAATAACACCTTCAAGCTCCGCAGAAGCTGAAACCTTTTCGCCTCCAACATAAAATTCTGCGGTATGTGTTTCTCCGTCGGGGTTATTGTATGCCACAATTGCACAGCTTTCGCCTGTATCGGGGAAGCCCATTGCGTAATAGTCAGTGTCGCTGTTGGGATGAGAATAACCCACCTCTGTTGCGTTTCTATCAAACTTTAAAAACGCAATTTCAACATCATTAACATCTCTGAACGAAAAGTCAAAGTACAAATCGCTTGATGTATCGTGATACATAAGCCATTCAATTACAAGCTTCTCGCAGCCCTGTCCAAAGCCGGGAGATATAACGCGTGTAACATTAGCATTAGATGCATATGTTGCATTATAATACTGCAATGTTGTTCCGGTACCGTAGCTTTTCACGTCAACATTACCGCTTGTTACGTTTGCCTCCCAGCCGTCAAATGCATCACTTACTTCAGCATTGTTGAAGCTGCCGTCAGGCATGCTCCATATCACGATAGCGTCAACGGCATTAATCACACTATCTGTTGTTGCGGAAAACGCAAAGCTTGCAGGCAATGTTGCAACAAACAATGCCACAGCAGTTATTAAAGCAATTATTTTTTTTATTTTCATAACATTTCTCCATTACGAATTATAGAGCCCAGAGAAAACTTGGGCTCTACAAAGTCGTTATTATTCGATTGTGAAATTAACACGTTTTCTGATTTCATTAAGCATCATTTCGTTGGGTGTGAACAAAAGAAGCTCGTTCTTTGAATCACGTTCGAAAAGTGCAAAATATGTTTCTTCGTCGTCTTTAACATCTGTTGCAGCAGGATAAGTTTTGTCAATGTTTGTAAGCTTAGCTTTGTTTGCTTCATTATACTTACCGCAAAGAGTCATGTCAGTAAAATAAAAGTCTTTAATGCTTTCTCTCTTACCGCCGCTTTTGAGAATTTCAACAGTAAGCTTACCGGAAATTGTATATGCGTATTCTGCCTTGAAGGTGTTTTTCATGTAGTAAAGGCTCAGTGCTGCAAGCACAAACAAAAACGCAATCATGAATGCAATTGTTCTTGTGAACCAGAAAACAACAAGTGCAACAGCAATTACACCGATAAATAATGCCACCTGCCATGTGTCCCATTTTTTCTTAGCTACAAATTCTTTTCCCTGTTCAGTCATTTTCATTACCTCCTGTAAGTATGTCTGCAATTCTCTTTGATGCAAAGCCGTCACCATAGGGGTTTGACGCCTTGCTCATTTTTTCGTATTCATCCTTATCCTCCAAAAGGAGCTTGAATGCATTGTAAATTGTTTCTTCCTCGGTTCCGACAAGCTTTAATGTGCCTGCCTTAATGCCCTCGGGGCGCTCAGTTGTGTCACGCATTACAAGCACGGGCTTACCTAAACTGGGAGCCTCCTCCTGAATACCGCCACTGTCGGTGAGGATAAGATAGCTTCTTGACAGGAAGTTGTGGAAATCCAGAACGTCCAAAGGTTCAATAATATGAATTCGGTCACAATCGCCCAATTCCTCTTGTGCAGCTTGTCTCACAACAGGGTTCATGTGGATTGGGTACACCGCCTTAACATCGGGATGCTCGTCAATAATACGCTTAATTGCTCTGAACATCTGGTGCATAGGCTCACCAAGATTTTCTCTTCTGTGAGCAGTGATTGTTATAAGTCGGCTTCCCTTTGCCCACTCAAGCTCTTCGTGAGTAAAGTTTTCCTTTACGGTTGTTTTAAGAGCGTCGATTGCAGTGTTGCCTGTTACAAAAATGCTGTCCTCACTCTTGCCTTCACGGATGAGATTTTCCTTTGAAAGAAGGGTGGGGGCAAAGTTATATTTTGAAATAATGCTTACTGCCTGACGGTTAAACTCTTCCGGATAGGGCGAATAGATGTTATATGTACGAAGCCCGGCTTCCACATGACCTACAGGAATCTGTAAATAGAAGCAGGCAAGCGCTGTAACAAAGGTTGTGGATGTGTCGCCGTGAACAAGCACCACATCGGGCATTTCCTTTTCCAGCACCTCTTTAATAGAATTCAATATATTTGTTGTAATGTCAAAAAGAGTTTGCCTTTCTTTCATAATTGAAAGGTCGTAATCAGGCACAACATTAAAGGTTTCAAGCACCTTGTCAAGCATCTGACGGTGCTGACCTGTTACGCAAACAACTGTTTCAACATTGTTTCTGCTTTTTAACTCCTTAACCAATGGGCACATTTTAATTGCCTCGGGTCTTGTTCCGAACACAAGCAATACTTTTTTCACGCTGTCATCTCCTCACAAAATGTTAATCCTATTATATCAGTTACTGTTTTTTTTGTCAATGAAAAGGGCGTTTTTCAGCAAATCTTCTTTTTTGTTTTCAATTTCTCCGTCAATAACCTTTTCCAAAAGGGATTTCAGTATTTTCCCAATGGTTTTTCCGTCGGTAATTCCCATTTTTATCAAATCGTTTCCGTTTATATTCAAGGTTTTCACACTTACGCATTCGCCTGTGTGCTCAATTTCGTTTTTTATTATTTTTAGTTTTTCAATAATCTCAAGGTTGCCCTTTGCCAAGGAGGAATGTGCTTTTGTGTCGGCAGTTTTCACCTTCATTAAAAGGTCAAAAAATTCGTAATTAAACTTTGCCAAAAACCTTTTTACGTACTTTTTTTGGGGAATTATTTCTCTTTGGTGTTCACCCACAAGCTCAGTTACAATATTTTTCGTTTTATTGTCAACCTTAAGCCTTGTTAAAACCTCTTTGGCTATTTCAGCGGATTTTTTGTCATGACCTTTAAAATGACCGCTTTCACCATCAAAGGTGAAAACCTGTGGCTTTCCTATGTCGTGGAAAAACATGCCAAGCCTTATTGTAAGGTCCTTTTCACTTTCGGAAACTGACCTTACAATGTGGGTGTAAACATCGTAAACGTGGTATTTGTTCTTTTGGTCAAAGCCAATGCATGGCAAAATTTCCGGAATGAAAACTCCCAGCACTTGGCCATATTCCAAAAGAACATTTTCGGCAAAATCCCCCATAATAAGCTTTGAAAACTCCGAAAAAAGCCTTTCTGCCGAAACCTTTTTCAAAAGCTCCTTGTTTTTGAATATGCTTTTTTTTGTTTCCGCCTCAATTTCAAAGCCTAAAACTGCCGAAAACCTTAAGGCACGCATAATTCTTAGTGCATCCTCACAAAAGCGCTTATCGCTCTCGCCCACAGTACGGATGATTTTGTTTTTAATATCTTCAATCCCACCAAACGGGTCCACAAATTCTTTATTAAAGCAAATTGCATTTATTGTGAAGTCACGCCTGGCAAGGTCCTCTTTCACACATGGCGTAAAATAAACACTTTCAGGGTGCCTTGCATCTTCATATTCCCCATCAATACGATACGTTGTAACCTCAATGTTTTCACCCTCGCTCACAACTGTCACCGTGCCGTGCTTTTCACCGGTAAGGATTGTTTTAAAGCCCTTAAAAACCTCTTTCATTTGTTCGGGAAGTGCATTTGTGGTAATGTCGTAATCATTAACCGCTCTACCCATTATTTCATCGCGGACACATCCACCCACGAAATATGCTTCATAGCCACTTTTTGTAAGCATATCCGAAACCCTTTTTGCATATGCGGGAATATTCATGCTGTCACCCCCTTTAATTATATTAATATTATCACAAATCTGTCCACCTGTCACGGACTTTTCCGTCATTTATGACAAACTTTTAACGAATACGTATTTTTTTCGAAAAAAAGTTCAAAAAACTCTTTTCAAAAGCTTTTTTATAGTGTATAATTTAGATATTGTGAATAATATTACACAAGAAAGGATGCAATTATTATGACAAACAATGCAAAAGTAAAAGCATGGCTTGACGAATATGTTAAGCTTCTTGCACCCGAAAAGGTAGTTTGGATTGACGGCACTGAAGAACAGGCTGAAGCACTCCGTGCAGAAGCATGCGCTACAGGTGAGCTTATCAAGCTCAACCAGGAAAAGCTTCCCGGTTGCTATCTTCACAGAACAGACGTTACTGACGTTGCTCGTGTAGAAGACAGAACATTCATCTGTACAAAGAAGAAGGAAGATTCCGGTCCGATGAACAACTGGATGGATCCTGAAGAAATGTACGCAAAACTCCACAAGCTTTATGAAAATTCCTACAAGGGTAAGACAATGTATGTTATCCCCTACATGATGGGGCCCTTCGGCTCTCCCTTCTCCAAGATCGGTATTGAGCTTACAGACAGCATCTACGTAGTTCTTAACATGCTTATCATGACACGTGTTGGCACAAGAGTTCTTGAAGAGCTTGGTGATGATGGTGATTTCACAAAGTGCGTTCACGCTTGCCGTGACAAGAACCCTGAAGACAGATATATCGTTCAGTTCCCCGAAGATAACACAATCATGTCCGTTAACTCTGGTTACGGCGGTAACGTTCTTCTTGGTAAGAAGTGCTTTGCTCTCCGTATCGGTTCTTACCTTGGTATGAAGGAAGGCTGGATGGCTGAACACATGCTTATCCTCGGTTTGGAAAATCCCCAGGGCGAAGTTAAGTACGTATGTGCTGCATTCCCCTCTGCTTGTGGTAAGACAAACCTTGCTATGCTTATTCCTCCGGAAGCTTTCCCCGGCTACAAGGTATGGACAGTAGGCGATGATATTTCCTGGCTCAAGATTGGTCCCGATGGCGGTCTCTGGGCAGTTAACCCCGAAGCAGGTTTCTTCGGCGTAGCTCCCGGCACAAGCACAAAGTCCAACAAGAACGCTCTTATGACAACAATGAGCAACACTATCTTTACTAACGTTGCACTTTGCGACGACGGTACAGTTTGGTGGGAAGGCATGGATGGCGAAGCTCCCGCACACGCTATTGACTGGATGGGCAACGAATGGACACCCGACATGGGAACAAAGGCTGCTCACCCCAACTCCCGTTTCACAGCTCCCGCTGCACAGTGCCCCTGCATTTCTTCTGAATTTGAAGCAGCAGGCGGTGTTCCGATTTCTGCAATCGTATTCGGCGGTCGTCGTGAAAAGGCTGCTCCTCTTTGCTACGAAGCAT
>JAZQCM010000004.1:0-1655 GCA_045546275.1 Clostridia bacterium
AATATTATTGCCGATTTGGGCGGTAATGTTATTTCAATCCACCACGAAAGAGCATCAGAAAATTCAGAAATCAATGGTTGCTATCTTCGTATCTTGCTTGAAACCCGAAACTTTGAGCATATTGAAATGATTAGAAACGAACTTACAAGCCAAGGTTATAAGTTAGTATAAGGAGTAATTATTATGATTAAAACAATCAGTACAGATAAAGCACCCGCAGCTATTGGCCCATATTCACAGGCAAAAGTAGTGGGGAATTTTGTTTTTACATCAGGACAAATTGCAATTAATCCCGAAACAGCAGAAGTTGAAGCAACAACTATTGAGGGACAAACAAAACAAGTTTGCGAAAACATTAAAAATCTTCTCGAGGCATCAGGCAGTGATTTAGGAAATGTTGTAAAAACAACTTGCTTCCTTAAAAATATGGAAGACTTCGCAGCATTCAACGCGATTTATGCAGAATATTTCACTTCAAAACCTGCACGCTCCTGTGTAGCAGCAAAGCAACTTCCAAAGGATGTACTTGTTGAAGTGGAAACTATAGCAATAGTTAAATAAATGCAAAACGCAAAACGCAAAGTGCAAAGTGTAGGAACTGCGTTGCAAATTATAGTAGGGGCGATTTTCAATCGCCCCTTTTTATAACAAAAACGGACAGATTGAAAAATCTGTCCGTTTTATCATTTTGCACTTAATTTATTTGATTGGTGAAATTCTGAAAGTATATGTATAAACCTTATTTGGTTTCAACTGATACTTTTCACGAACCTGTGCGTCACCCGGCATATCGCCACCAACACCAATTTGATTTAAGTCAACATTAAATGTTGTAATATCATAATGTGGTAACTCGTGAATATGTTTTGCAAGTTGTAACTGGTCTTGTGTGTAGTGCCATGCGCTGAAACAGATTGGTGTTTCGCCCATTGCCTCAAAACGAAGACCAAGGTTATCTTTATTTCTGATTTCAACCCATCTTACATCAGTACGGTTACCATTTTCCTGTGGTCGCATATAGTGATGCTCAAGGTCTGCAACACTCTTTTCGTGAAGTGTAATCTTACCACCTGTTTTACGGTCAAAGTATGTTTCTTGTGGTCCGCGACCATACCATTTAACTTGGTCGAATTCACGAAGAAGTCCCATCTTTGTACCGAAACGAAGAAGATTAAACATCTTAGGTGTACCTGTATGAGTAATTTCAAGACTTCCGTCAGGATTTACAACAATTGCAGATGTAACACCTGAGAAGAACTGAACATTCCAATCAATATTGATTACCAACTGACCAAGTGCATTCTTGCTTGCAGATTTAACTGTACCCTTTGCACCGTTTGTTGCTCTCTGCCAATTAAAGTATGGGTGGAACGGAATTGTGAACGGTACAAAGTTAAGGTTTGAAAGGTCGTTGTCAGTAACTGCTCTAAAGTAGTTAGGTGTTACAGGTGCTTTTAAATACTCTTTGTCGTTGTATTTAAGTGATGTAATCTTACCACCATTGATTGTAACTTCAAAGCCTTCACCCTTAGCAGTAACTACTGAGCCATTCTTAACAAATGTTACATTACCATCATATTTCTTTTCTTCTGCCTTAACTGATTTAACAACAAACTGGTCAAAGCCTTGCTCGTAGCCAGCCTCACACCAAGGAT
>JAZQCM010000005.1:0-1527 GCA_045546275.1 Clostridia bacterium
TTTAGTATGCGGTCAGATTGTTGAAAGTGAAACAGCACCAGAGGCTTGCCCACTTTGCAAAGCACCAGCAGAAAAATTTGTAGAAGTAAAAGATGAAGAAATGACTTGGGCTGCAGAGCACGTTTTAGGCGTTGCTAAAGGTGTTAGCGAAGAGATTCTTGAGGGTCTCAGAGCAAACTTCCAGGGCGAATGTACAGAAGTTGGTATGTATCTTGCAATGGCAAGAGTTGCTCACAGAGAAGGCTACCCAGAAATTGGTCTTTACTGGGAAAAAGCAGCTTTTGAAGAAGCAGAACACGCTGCAAAATTCGCTGAACTCTTAGGCGAACTCGTTACAGATTCAACAAAGAAAAACCTTGAAATGAGAGTTGAAGCTGAAAACGGTGCAACTCTTGGTAAATTCGAACTTGCTAAAATGGCTAAAGAGCAAAATCTTGACGCTATCCACGACACTGTTCACGAAATGGCTCGTGACGAAGCAAGACACGGTAAAGCATTCGAAGGTCTCTTAAAGAGATATTTTGGATAAGAAAACTAAGTTTGCCTTACGGCAAGTGAAGCTACTTTGTAGTGAAGTTGTTTCACAGTGATGTTTTGTCTTCGACAAAATTAGTAGCAAGCTTAACATCACTGCTTATGGCATCACTTTCACTTGTGAAAACATCACTTCAAATTGAAGAATTGAAACATCACAAGTTTTATTTAAAAATTAAATTTTCGTTAGCAATTAAAAAGCTGGTAGGTGTTCCTATCGGCTTTTTTAGGAAGAAGGAGTGGTAAAATATGGATAATACTGCATTATTTAATTTATCTTATGGCGTTTATGTAATTACTACTTGGGGCGAGGGTAAGGCAACTGGTTGTACAGCAAATTCTGCTATGCAAATAACTGCAACCCCTGCGACAATAGCTGTTTCAATAAACCACGATAATTACACAAATAAATGTATTAAAGATACAGGTGTTTTTGCTGTTAATATTTTAGGCGAAAATGTTGACCCGATTATTATCGGTTCTTTCGGCTTCAGAAGTGGTAAGGATGTTGATAAATTCGAAGGTATAGAACCACTTGTAAAAGAATTTACACCAGTTTTGCCACAAGCTATTTCTTACATAACCTGTAAAGTTATTAACACAATGGAAACGGATACTCACACAATTTTCTTGGGTCAGGTGACAGATGCTGGCAATCTTTCAAAAGATACCCCAATGACATATAGTTATTATCATAAGGTTGTTAAAGGTTCCACACCTAAAAATGCACCGACATATAAAGGTGACTAAGTTTGCCTTATGGCAAGTGAAGTTGCTTTGTAGTGAAGTTGTTTCACAGTGATGTTTTGTTTTCGACAAAGTTAATAGCAAACTTAACATCACTGCTTATGGCATCACTTCAAATTATAGAATTGAAACATTGAAAACCCACTCGAAGATTTTAGTATCTTCGGGTGGGTAAATTTTTACAGAACTTTTGCAATTTTCAAAAGTGTTTCTTGTTTTTCTTTTGGTAAATCTCTTATAGTGATA
>JAZQCM010000006.1:0-222127 GCA_045546275.1 Clostridia bacterium
AGCTCCCGGTAAGGTTTACACAGTAAACTATGTTGCAAATGGTACAACTATCTACACATTTGAAGATATGGTTCCCTTTGGCCAGGTAGTTTACTCTGTTCCTGCAGGTGACTTCTATCTTGCAACAGCTGGTAAGGCATATATCCTTAACAGCGCAGCAGCACAGAGTCACACAGCAGCTGCTGAAGACACAGTAACAGAATTTACAGTTAATGTTACAATCGTAAGTGACAATGCTGTTCTTGGCGATACATTTGCTAACAACGATGGTTCTAACGACTGCAACAATACAGAAAACTTGCTCTTCGTTGGTTCCTCCGGCATTTCTGACCCCGGTGACGCAGACGCAGACGCATCTGCAATGGCAAATAACGGTGGCAATGTTGGTTCTCCCAGAATCCCCGTTCTTACATTCAATGTTCCTACAGTAGCAGATGGTCAGGCAGTTAAGCTTAACCTTTATGTTGCAAAGGCTAACCAGAACCTTAACAAGGGCGGCAGCATGAAGCTTGCAGTTGGTACAGCTGACGTTGTTGTTGATGAAACACTTGGTTACAAGGCAGCTGACGTTGCAAACACAGCAAACGTTATCTGGTCTGACCAGATGTTCACAGCAACAGGTGATGCAGTGAGCGGCAGAATGCCCGTTGACGCTTGGGTAACAGTTGACGTTACAGAATTTGTAAAGGCAGCAAATTCCGATACAATCACATTTACACTCTACGCTCCTACAGCAGGTGCTTACGTGGCTGATAGAGAAAAGACAGTTGCAGGCGGCGCTTACGAAGGTAAGGCAGCTTACATGGAAGTTGTAGACGCTTATGAAGTTGTAGTAACAGGCGCATCCAAGATTACAAGAAACGGTAACCTTGTTGATGGCAACACAGTTACAGCTTACGAAGGCGCACAGATTAAGCTTTACGAAACAAGTAGTGAAACACCTGCCTTCACAAACGGCACAAAGGTTTACGCTACAGATAACACAACAGGTGAAACACCCTACATCACAGTTACAGGCAACGACGAATACTTTGCAGCAACAGTTGGTGTTGCTCCCGTTGACGGTGCACAGGTAAGAATTGGTGACGCAGTTGACGAAAACGGTAAAGTAACAGCAGAAAGTGGTCTTCGTTTCATCACAACAGTTGACAAGAACAACTCTCTTGCAACAGTAGATGGTGCAACATTCGGTGTTGAAATCACAGCTGAAGGCAGCAGTGCTGACCCCGTTGTTATTCCTGCAACATTGTGGCAGACAGAAGGTGAAGTATTCACATCTGCTCTTACAAACCTTGCAGTTTCTAACTTCAACCGTAAGTTCACAGCTACACCTTACGTAACAGCTGACGGTCAGACATTCTATGGCACACCTGTTACAAGAAGTATTTATCAGGTAGCAGCAGGTCTTCTCAATAAGAATACTGATGGTACTGAATATGATGAAAACTATGAGTCTAAGAGACTTTACGACGTTCTTAATGCATATGTAAACCAGACAGGTATCCGTCTTACACTTGCAGACAATGCGCTTGCTGCTCGTGTAGAAGGTACAGGTGCATACTCCGGTGCGGCATTCTTCACAGTTGGTGAAACAACAGTTGAAGGTACAAAGTACACAGTAACACTTACACCTGTTGGTGAAAACACAGTTATTAAGGATTACTGGAACGAATATGTAAGAATTAACAACAACAACAGCTCCGTTAAGGTTGCTACAGAGCTTGTAGCTAACGAAGACGGCACATATACTCTTACATTCGACACAGCTAACCTTGGCTAATACTTTAGTCTAAACATAAAAGCTCTCCTTCGGGAGAGCTTTTATGTTGACAAATCAAGCTAAAAGTAGTATAATATAGCTTACGTGAATTAGAGAATTTAAAAGGAGCGAAAATGTAGTGGCAGATAAGGTTTTAATGACTGCAGAGGGTTTAGCAGCCCTTCAGGCAGAGCTTGATGAAAGAAAAACAACAAAAAGAAGAGAAATAAAAGAAGCTATCAAAGTGGCACGTGGTTACGGCGACTTGTCCGAAAACAGCGAATACGATGAAGCAAAGGACGCTCAGGCTCAGAACGAAATGCGTATTTCTGAAATTGAAGAAACATTGAAGCATGTTGAGCTTATTGACGAAACATCCTCTGGTTTTGACGGCGTTACAATTGGTTGCAAGGTTAAGGTTTACGACGTTGAATTTGACGAAGAAGTAACCTATAAAATTGTAGGCAGCACAGAAGCTAATCCTGCAAAGAGCAGAATTTCTAACGAATCCCCCGTTGGTAGTGCTCTTTTAGGCAAAAAGGTTGGCGACAAGGTTTCCGCTGTAACACCCATGGGCACACTTGAATTCGAAATCAGAGAAATTATTAAATAATTAAAAAAGCAATCCGAAAGGATTGCTTTTTTAATTTATAACACCTTAACAATATCATCCAGAAGACTGGTATCGGCCTGTTCAACCTGACCCAAGTCGCACATTGCTACAAATTTGGGGTCAATGGGAAGGGATGCAAACGCAGGAATATAGAATGCATCTGCAGTTGCCATTGCCTTGCTTTCGCCGAACACGGAAATCTTTTTGCCGCAGTCGGGACAAATAAGATAGCTCATGTTTTCAACAAGACCCAATGTGGGAATATTCATTTTACGGGCCATATTAACGCTCTTACCCACAATCATAGCAACCAAATCCTGAGGTGTGGTTACAATAACTGCGCCATTTACAGGAAGTGACTGGAACACAGTTAAAGGAACATCCCCTGTTCCCGGAGGCATGTCAACAAAAAGATAGTCCAGTTCGCCCCAGCACACATCGGCCCAGAACTGCTTTACAGTGCCGCCAATAACAGGGCCACGCCATACAACAGGGTCCATTTCGTTTTCAAGCAGCATATTAAGGCTCATAACCTTAATGCCAAGCGAGGTTGTAGCAGGCATAATGCCAAATTCGCTACCTTCAGCCTTTTGCTTTATACCAAATGCCTTGGGGATGGAGGGACCTGTAATGTCGGCGTCTAAAATGCCAACCTTTTTGCCCTGCTTTGCCATTGCAACCGCTAAAAGGCTTGTAACCGAGGATTTACCCACGCCACCCTTACCGCTCATAACGGCTATAACCTTGCCGATTTTAGAAAATTCGTTGCAGTTTTCAAGAAAAGACTGGGGAGCTGTACGACTGCTGCAGTTTTCACCACAGGAGGAACAGTTGTTGTTACATTCGCTCATAATAATTCTCCTTTTAAACATATTAAGTTTATTATATACCTATTATGCCCCAAAGTCAAGAAAGTGGATTCACATACAAAAGAGCAATAATCGTACACAAAATTATTATTGAAAAATATGAAAAAATGTGATATGCTTAACTAAACATTTTTGTACGGAGGTGCTAATATGAGGAAGTTAAAAGAACTTCTATCTATTTTTGTGACAATTGCAATCGTTTTGTCGCTTTGCCCTTATGTAAGCTTTGCGGCAGATGTAGCCTATTTGACCCGTGATTTGAATGCAGGCGGTTCAACTGAGGTAAAGCTTGCTGATTATCAAACCTATGAAACTGACCATTTTGTGGTTATTTACGACACCGATGGTGCAAATACCATCTCAGAAAGCCAGCTTTCGACTCTGGGAAGTACCTTAGAGAACTGCTGGGCACTTTTTATTGACAAAATGGGCATGGAGCCCACAAGCACATCAGTGCATGATAGTGGCGATAAAGAAACCCAGTATAAAACAAACGTAGTTGTTATGGGTACCGGTGTTGACCACTATGAGCTTGGTGCAGGCGAATGGGGTGCATACGGCTCGGTAGACTCTGCAGGCTACCCTTACTTTATGTGCTCTGTAACCGCTATTACCTCGCCTACGGTTGTTGCCCATGAATTTGGTCACGCTGTGCACTATGCTCAGGGCGACAATGCATGGGAAAACAACATTTTCCTCGGCCCTTGGTTTGAGGCTGTTGCGAACTGGTTTGCAGAGCAGTATATTTATGAGTATATGGACTCTACCACAACACAGATGTCGCATTTATATTTGAGAGAAAGCCATCTTACAAAGATGAATGGCCGTGGATACTACGAAGCATGGCCCATACTTCAATACCTCACAGAGGACCCCGATAACACAGGAGTGTATGGCTCCACCTTTGTGCAGAAGCTCCTTGCGTATGACTCCGGAAGTGTAAGTACACTCTTCTGGGAAGTGTTGGAGGCTAATAACGGTGACTTGACAGTTGCGGACACAGTTGGTATGTACGCTTCTCACATAGCCGATCTGGACTTTAACAACAAATCAAGATACGACACAGCAATAAACAATGTGATGAACGGCAGCTTTTTCTGGCAGCAGAGATACACAATGCTTGAAGCAAAGGGCGAAGAGGCAAACACATATGTAGTTCCTCCCGAAAGAGTGCCTCAGGCAATGGGCTACAATGTTATCCCTCTTGATTTTACAGCCGGCACAGTTTCTGTTACGCTGAACAGCGAAACAGACGTGGAAGGCGCTGACTGGAGAGCAAGGCTTGTTAAGGTATCAAGCAGCGGAACCAGCACATACTCCGACCTCTTCAGTGACGGAGAAACAATGAACATTACTGCATCAAGCAGTGATGAACTTTATCTTACAGTTGCGGCGACTCCCTCTCTTGACACTATGAGCCGCCATACCATCACAGGTTGGGCAACACATTCAACAGAAGCAAACTTCCCCTATGAAGCAAAAATCCAGTATCCCTATTCTGTAACACTGAGTGGTGCTACACCTATGAGCCGTCCTACACCCGGTGGTACTTTCAGAACACACTCCAACGGTGGCGGTAAGGTTAGTTATACAGCTTCTGTTGCATCAACTGCATACGTTGGCCCCAACGCAGTTGTTATGGGCAATGCAACAGTAAGGGACAATGCAATCATTGACGGTTATGCGATAGTTTCCGGCAATGCAACTGTCAGTGGCAACGCATACGTTGGTGACTATGCAGTGCTCTTTGACCGTGCTGAAGTTACCGACAATGCCCGTGTTATTGAAAACGCATGTCTTTATGTTGACTATACTGCTAAGGGCAATGCTGTTATAAAGGGCTCTACGTTAGGTCTTTACAACGGTACAGCAGGTGGTGAAGCGGTTACCTACGGTGACTTCTTTGAAGACGCAGGCCTTACAATTGCAGGTGGTACATTTTCAGGCTACCATACTGCAAACGACAGTACATATTCCAAGACTATTCAGTCTGCTTATGTTCGTCCCTACGTTGTAAATCTTCGTTCAAGATACGAATTTGAAGAAAACCTCCGTGATACATATTCCTACACAGACCTTTACGGTGTTAATGTAGAATATGAGGACGGATGCGCTAAGTTTGACGGAGGTAATTATGTAATCCTTGATTCTTCAGCACTTTATTACGACAATAGCAAGATAACAGTTGGTGTGACAGGCACAGGTACAGCGCTTACATTAGGTAGCCTTGCGCTTGAAGTCAATAGCGGTGGTGTTACATTTGGTGGTGCAAATGTTTCCTGCAGTGATAAGGTCAAAGAAATTGAAATAACACTTGACGGCACAAACATAACTCTTACAGTCAACGGTGTTGAGAGCAGCGTAAGCAATGCTACAACTCTTACAGATTGCGCTATGGCAGGCGACAGCTACATAGGCAAAGGCTTTACAGGCGCTGTTGACTATGTGAGAATTTACGATATGGGCTACGAATACTCCTCCACGGATATCGGCAATATGGAGGGCAATTTTGTCCCCGAGGTTGACAGCGTTGGTGATGGCTCAACAGGTATGCTTAATTCCAACACAGAAAACATTAACTCCACCTGGTATGGCTGGAGCAGTACAAGTAGCAATGTAACAGTTGACGGCGGACTCAATATTACAGGTGCAGTTACATGCTCTATTAAGTCTCCCGCAATCGAAACCGACAAATTTGTTATTGAATTTACCCCCTCGGGTGGCTCGGCTTACCCCGACCATGGTATACTCGACACTGACGGTGAAACTGTGCTTTTCGCTCATCGCTATGCAACTGATGCTAAAGCAATTCATGTGGGCAGAGGCGAAATAAATTCCTCTATCCGAGGAACCGATTCTGTTTCTGACACAACAGGTCAGGCAAGATTAACAAACTTTGCAGGTGAACGCCTTGCTTCCGGAACACTCCGTACAGACAGAAGTGCCGTAAGCTTTGCAAACGGCGAAAGAGTACGCATCGTTGCTGAAAACAGAACCTGGGATGCAACACTTAGTGAAGAATTTGCAAAGAGTGAAAACTACACCGATAATCTTGCAGCTTTGGCAGAGGGTGACAGCGTCTACACAGTTACTTACGGTACTTTGGACGAATACGGTCTTTTCACACCTGTAAGTGTGAGCGTATATACAGGTAGCTTTACAGGCTTTGGCGGCTTTAAGACAGCAGGCGGTACAAGTGGTGTTACGGTAAGCTATAAGGATATTGTAATTTACGCAGACGCAGGGGAAGCAACGGTTGTTACTGTAACATACCTTGCAGGAGGCGAAAAAGTAAAAACCGTTACAAAAAAATCAGGTGCAACATTCCCCGAAGTGTACATATACGAAAACGGCGTTAACGAAATATACTATGCCGAAGGCACCACATATACAATTGACACAGAAGTAGACATGACCTCGCTTTCAGGAGGCGGATTAGATGTTGGCACCTGCTTTGAAACAGAAAATGGTGCAGCATACAAGACAACCACCGAAAACCTCATTGCAAACGGTGATTTTGCAAACAATCTTACAGGTTGGTACAACTCAGCAGGCGGTGAAGCAGCATCAAGCTACTTTACAGTAAATACTGACGGTACAATCACTGCAAAGGCATCAAATGGTGCAACAGGTGAAGGCTCACTTTACCGTGCATGGGATGTTGAGGTGGGCAAAACATATGTGCTTACATATACATCCGATGTTGAAAATCAGTTCCACGTAGTTTCGCAGAAAAACGATATTTCTGCTACAAATGACGGTACGATAATTGGTACAGGCAGACAAGGAGAAAACTACTTCGTATTTACTGCCGAAAAGGAATATGTACAGATTAACTTTCGTTGGCTCGGCTCCTCCAACACAATCGGTAACTTTGGTTTATACGAGGTTACAAGTGCTGAAAGTGACAGAGTAGTTACAACAATTAAGTTTATGAGCGGCACAACTGAGATTGGCAGCACTACAGTAAACGGATTTAAGGGTGATGTTATTGACCTTACTGACATTGCAATTGTTCCCGAGGCAATAACATACTCAGGTAGTGTTTACACAAAGGATTCCGGGAATGCTGAAAGCTACACAGTAAATGCAACAGGAACGGTTACAATCACTTATACTGAAAGTAACATTCAGTCTATTGAAACAGTTTCCGCAACAGTTATAGGCGATAATCTGCCTGTTTTACCCACAACACTCACCGCAACAACAAGCGATGGTACAATGGAGGTTGACGTTGAATGGGATTTTTCAACACTTGAAGTGGGCGAAAACACTGTTTACGGTACCGTAAGCGGCACAACGCTTAAAGCAGAGGCAAGCGTTACAGTATTGGCAGAAAGCTTTATTGTTGCTGATTTGTCCTCCTATACTTCACAGAGTGCGGCAAAGAGTGGAGCGACAAAATTTCCTCTTGCGATGACAGGTGAATTTTATATTGAAATGGATGTTACTTATGCATCCTTTGGCGATTTCTGGATTACATTATTTACATCAAGTGATGTAGGATTTTTCAGCAAGGAGCAGGTGGCGTTAGGTCACAACGCATCGGCAGGTTTCCGCCCTGTTAACGGCAACGGTTCAGGTGGCAGAACATCAAGCGATACAAACCTTACAACTGTTTCAACGGGAACAACCTACCGTATTTTGGTTAAGGCTGATGCTTCAACAGACAAGTATACAGTAACTATTACTAAACCTGATGGAACAAGCTACACAGCAACAGATTTCGGCTTCAGACGAAATGCAACATCTATAGACTCTATTGTAATGTTCCGTAATGGTGGTTCATCAGGTGCAGCAACAGCAACCAACGTCAAGGTTTACTATCCCGGTTACGCAACAGCAAGCTTTGTAACCAAAGACGGCACATTGGTACGAGAAATTTCCGGTGATGTACAAAGTGGCTCCTTCACAGTTAGCGAAACAGTTGGTTTTGTAATTGACGATGAAGGAAAAGGTCACTATTATCAGATTCCCGAAACAATTGTTAATGAAGACGTTACAGTTGTTGTAGAAGAGCATGATGGTATGTACCCTGTTTTAGAGGATGCTTACGTTCAGGGCACAACAGTTTATGGTATAAATGCAACTGACACAAACAGCATATTTATCGCAGCAGTTGGCGGCAATGACCGTGCACCTTTGCAGGATGCAGACGGAAACAATCTCCGTGGCAGTAAAGACCCCTCAACCCTGGGTACATCAAGGGTTGGCTTGTTCCAATTCCCTGTATTAGAGATAGAAGACGGTAAAGCGGCTATTGCTCACTTCTACGTTCGTTCGTGGCACGGCAATACTTTCTCCAACTCTAATGATTCTATCCGTATGGCAGGCTATGCTGTAAATGATGACGCTTGGCTTACAGGCACCTGTACAGCGGCTAATCTTACACTTTTGGAAGGTCAGACAAACCCGATCTTTACTTCAAGAAGCACAAACACTCAAGGTTATATCACTCTTGATATAACAGAAGCTATGAAGGCAGCTCAAAGAAAGGGTCTTGAAACAATAACAATCCGTCTTAATGCGGCTTGGGGTGCGGCTTACATTGCAGAAAGAGAAGCGTCCGTTGCAGGCGGCACATACGAGGGTAAGGCAGCGTATTTAACAGTTGAAGAGGGTACCTACATTACAGTATCCGGTGCAACAAAGGTAACTAAGGACGGCTCATTAATGAGTGCCCCCGAAGATGGTGTTACAATCGTAGACGATAGCGCGGTTAAAATGTATACAGAAAGCACTACAGCCGTTGCCTTCACAAACGGCACAAAGGTTTATAAGGTAACAGACGGTGTAACAGAAGCAATCGCACCTGAAGAGGGCGGCTATTACCCGGCCTCTGTTGGTATTAATTCCATCGACGGAGCACAGGTAAGAATAGGCTCAGGCGTTGACGAAAATGGCAAGGTAGGCGATGGTAGCGGCTTGAGATTTATAACACAGCTTGACCGTTCTGACAGCCTGGCAACAGTTGAGGGTGCAACCTATGGTGTTAAGATTACAGCGGAAGGCAGCTCTGCTGAAGCGGTTGATATTCCTGCCGAAAAGTGGCAGAGCACAGATGTGTTCACAACTGCTGTTACAAACCTTGCAACAACAAACTACAACCGTAACTTTACTGCAACACCTTACATTACAGTTGATGGGCAGACCTTTGAAGGAACGCCTGTTACAAGAAGTATCTATAAGGTCGCGGCAGGCATTTTAATAAATGGCTATACGAAGGACAACGCAACAGGTGAGGATAAGACAGGCACGGTATATGAGCTTACAGATGTGCTCGTTGATGTGCTGAATGCCTATGTTAACCAGACAGGTGTCCGCCTTACTTTAGCAAGTGACGGTACGATTACAGCAAGAACTGAGGGCACGGGTGCCTATACAGGCGATTTATTCTTTGACGTAAGCCGTGTTGACAACGGTGACGGTAGCTATACAGTAACCGTTATACCCTCCGAAAATGCTGAAATTAAAGCATGGTGGAAGGAATACGTGAGAATTAATAATAACAATTCACAGGTTGTAAATATGATTACCGATGATTCTATTTCAGAGGATGGTACACTCACATTTACATTTACACCTGTAAGCGCTGCAGAATAGAAATAAGCCCCCAAGGCTCAGCCTTGGGGGCTTTATAACTAAAAAAGCACTTCCGAAGAAGTGCTTTTTGGTGACCCGAGGGGGAATCGAACCCCCGATACCGCCGTGAAAGGGCGGTGTCTTAACCGCTTGACCATCGGGCCATTATTTAGGACTTGTTTATTATAACAGGGGAATAGGCGTTTGTCAAGAGTTTTTTAAAAGTTTTGTAAAAGTATTTGTAAGGATAAGGGAAATGTGAAGAAGGAATAGGTTGAAAGTAAAAAAGCACTTCCGAAGAAGTGCTTTTTTGGTGACCCGAGGGGGAATCGAACCCCCGATACCGCCGTGAAAGGGCGGTGTCTTAACCGCTTGACCATCGGGCCATGCGTGGTAGCGGCGAGTGGACTTGAACCACCGACCTAACGGGTATGAACCGTTTGCTCTAGCCAACTGAGCTACACCGCCATGTGGACATACGTCCAAACGCAAGATTTATTATAACCTATACAAGGCTTTTTGTCAACACTTTTTTTGAAAAAATTTTAAAATAATTCTTGTTAAAAATGCGAACAAATGTTTGCATTTTTCTTTTAAGTATGATATACTACAGGTGCAAACTAAACTAAGTGAGGGCATTGATGGGGACATTCCTCACCCACAGGTAGGTTGTGTGTATGCTTATCTTATCCTATGCAGGAGGCGTGTCCCCGTACATTTAAAAATGCTGCAGTTACTTAATCAAACTGATTGAGAGAAGCAAAGGAGTACTCAAATGGAACTTATGGAAAAGCTTACAATATTAGCAGACAGTGCCAAATATGATGTGTCCTGCTCCTCATCGGGAGCCAGGCGAAAGAACGAAGGTGTTATTGGAAACTCGGCGCCATCGGGCTGTTGCCACAGCTTTTCCGAGGACGGAAGATGTATTTCCCTTTTCAAGGTACTGTTCACAAACTTTTGCATTAATGACTGCAAGTATTGCCATTGCCGTGCCTCCAACGATATTCCTCGTGCAGCGTTCACGCCAAAAGAGCTGGCAGAGCTTTTTATTGGCTTTTACAAGCGCAATTACGTGGAAGGGTTGTTTTTATCCTCGGGAATTATAAAAAGCCCCGATTACACGGCAGAGCTACTTTTGGAAACATTAACCCTGATACGTCGTGAATATGGGTTTTCAGGGTATATACACGTTAAGGCCATCCCCGGTGCAGATAAAAAACTTATTTATGCTCTGGGGCTTTTGGCCGACAGAATGAGCGCAAATATTGAGCTTCCCAGCGAGGAAAGCTTAAAGCTATTGGCGCCTCAAAAATCAAGAGAAAAGGTTTTAATGCCAATCCGTGCCATACAAGCAGGAATCAGAGAAAACAAAAACGAGCTTACATTGTATAAGCATGCGCCAAGGTTTGTTCCTGCAGGTCAATCCACGCAAATGATAGTGGGAGCAACCGGTGACAGCGATTATCAGATAATACGGCTTACGGAAGGGTTGTATAATAAATTCAATTTAAAAAGAGTTTATTTTTCAGCATATATCCCCTTGGGCAACCATCCTGCCCTTCCCAAAAGCTCACCGCCTCTTTTAAGAGAGCACAGGCTTTATCAGGCAGACTGGCTTTTAAGATTTTACGGCTTTAAAGCCGAGGAAATTTTAACAAAAGACAAACCTTTTCTCGACACCCTTCTCGACCCTAAATGCAACTGGGCAATGAATAACATTCATCTTTTTCCCGTGGAAATTAATTCTGCACCCTACGAAATGCTTCTGAGAGTGCCCGGTATCGGTGTTAAAAGCGCAAGACGTATCATGATGGCAAGGCGAGGCTCAAATCTTGATTTTGAGGCTTTAAAACGCCTTGGAGTGGTTTTAAAAAGGGCGGCATATTTTATCACCTGCAACGGAAAATACATGTATAGTGCCCTTAAAATGAACGAAAGCTTTATATATAATTCTCTCACAGCGTCGCTGCCTCCCGAAGTGGTGGAAAACCCCACGCAGTTAAGCTTTATAGGAGAAATCGAAAGGAGGGAAAGGCAGTTATGTCTGACAGGACAAATGTAATCTGCACCTTTGACGGCACCTTCGATGGGTTTTTAAGTGTTGTGTACTACTGTGTCAAAGAGCGTGTGCGCCCTGTTACCATATGCCGTGAAAACGAAACCCAGATGATGCTTGGGTGCTCGGTTGAAAATGTGACGACCGAAAGCTATCATGCTGACACCGTAAGGCACACCCTTTGCGATAAAATGGGCTACGACGGCTTTAAAAGGGTGTATTATGTGTTCTTGTGCAACGTTAAGGACAATTTCATGTCGGCGTTCAAATACGTGCTCTACGGCTTAAAATACGGCAAAAAAACCTCGAGCTATCTTTCCGAGCCTGATATATACCGTGCTTATGAGCTGGAGAGGAAGGTTTATTACGAGGCTGACCGCATGAAGGGCTTTGTAAGGTTTTCTGTAATGGAGGGCGGGGTGGAATATGCCCCCATGGAGCCGGATCATGATATACTTGCCCTCTTAATGCCTCATTTTGCAGACAGGTTAAAAAACATCCCCTTTGTCATACACGACGTTGGCAGGCAAAAAGCAGGGGTGTATATGAAGGGAAGCTGGTTTATAACAGACGCTGAGGGGCTTTCACCGCCTGATATTTCCAAGGACGAGGTGCAATTCAGAAAACTTTGGAAAAACTTTTACAATTCCATTTGCATAAATGAAAGGCGCAACCCAAAGCTTCAGACGCAGATGATGCCTAAAAAGTATCGAAGGCACATAACAGAGTTTCAATAGGGCAAAATAAAAAGAGTGCAAATCATCGCACTCTTTTTATTTTAATCAATTATCACGATTGGTTCTACACTAAAAATATCTGAATATTCGCCATCGCCTTTTCCCGGATTGAAATTCTTGGGAACAGAGTAAACAATGCATTGCGTAACAAGCCCGTTGTAGGTAACGCCGCCTGTAGTTTTTGATTGTTCTGTATCAACACGTAAGAATATATAGTTGCTGAAATTTGTCGTGCTCTTTATGGGTGCTGCATCACCTATTCCTGTAATCAGGTTTTCCGATACGCTTACAACAGGAGTGTCGCCATTCATTGCAATGCCAACCCTGTAACATTTTAAAGAGCTTGACTGAGCAAGATAGGTTTTCTTATTGCTGTTTGTTCCGGCGGTAATTTTAGTGCCGGACTTAGAGAATACAATGCTGACCACATTTTCGTATTGAGTTGAACCGTCAGATGGCGAATAAACGCCATAGTTTGACTTGAAAAGCTCCTCGTTAACAGGAAGTCCCAAACTTGCCAAAAGCTCAATTGCTGCACAGTTACCCGCTTTGTTTGTGCCTATCAACACAACACTTCCCGGAACAACATCGGTAAGCTTGTCGGACAAACCCAGTACGGCAACCTCGTCTGTTAAAGCGTAGGTTGTTTCAATTCCGGCTTTAAAACCTTTAATTTCTGTTTCGCTGATTGAAGAAACAACCATCACATCGTCATCCTGGTTAAAGCTGTAGCTTGCGAAATTATACTCAGGCACAGGCTCGCTGCTGCCGTTCATATATGCTCTGCCGTCTACAAGTTTATAGGGAGCACAAACAGGGGCAAGAGATTTCTTGTCCCACAAAAAAAGTGCGTATTCCGAAGCTTCTCCAACCGGCAATTCAACAACGCCGTTTTCTATATCGGCAAAAAAGGCATCAACTAATACACCCTCATTACGCTCAATTGCAAACAATCGTGCATTTTCTGCGTCAGCCTGAGCATAAATAGTCTCGTCAACAAAACTCAAGCTTTCAATCTGCGCATCAGCGCAGATTGAAGCAGAAAATAACGAAGCTGTAATTATCAATGAGGATACACAAAGCTTCTTAAATTTTAACATGCGTTTAAATTAGTCAGCGATAAGTTCGAAGTTTTCGCTTTCGTTGTCGAAGCCGTCGTCGCCTGCGGGGTCGCCACCAACGTTATCGAGATCGCTGTCTGCAAGAACGTTTTCAAGAACAAATAATTCAGATAATTCAGGTGTCATGTACTTTTTCATATCAGACACATCCTTTCTATCAAAGTGATACACAATTATTGTAGCACGGAATAAATCAAATTGCAATAGTAAATTTAAAAAAATCGCAGAAATTTTCAAAATTTCTGCGATTTTTAGGGATTAATTATTGGATGGAACAGTAAAATCGAAGGTTATGGAGCCGTCAGGGTTAAATACTGTGTTGGAAATGTTTTGTTTAACAATACTGTTATTGTTGTTAATTCTGATGAATTCATCCCAGTAGCTCATAATTGTAACTGCATTGTTGAAGTTTTCAGTTAAGGGGCTTACTGTAATTGTGTAAACTCCGTTTCCTTTCGCCTGGCTTGCAACATTAAAGAAAATGTCGCCTGTGTATGCGCCTGTGCCTTCAGTTCTTGCTGTAACTTTTCCGTCCTGTGTAAGCGTGAGTCGAACGCCTACCATGTTTACGTAAGCATTAAGCACGTTGTACAAGCCGCAATCTGATGTGTCGTATTCAACATCGCCACCATCTACTGCATCAGAGGCGTTCTTAAGAAGTCCTACAGAAACCTGGTAAATGCTTCGTGTAATGGTGTTTGTGCTGTAAATCTTATCTGTGGAATTATCAGCATATTTAACAGTTGCGTAAGGAGTAGCGGTGAACTTGCGGTTAAAGTTGCCTGTGGCAAGGTCTGTAATTGCGGCAGTGAAAATTGTTTCAGCATCTCCGTCCTGCCACTTTGCTGCGGGAATATCAACAACCTCGTCGCTGCCTTCAGCAGAAATTGTCATACCATAGCCTGTAACAAAATCGCCAACATATGAACGGTCAACCTGTGCAATAAATCTTAAGCCATTACCGGAGGATATCTTTCCGTCTTTATCAAGACCGCCACCGTAACGAACCTGTGCACCTGTAACCATGGAAACGTTGATGGGGGTTGTTGTAATAACATCGCCGTCTGAAACGGTCAACTTACCTGCATTGACAAACTTACTGTTTTCGTCGCTTTCAACCAGATAGCCTAATACATTGTTGGGAAGAACACCGTTTTCACCGAGAGTGATTGTGCCCTCTGTTAAGATTTCTTCGCCATCGAGTGTAACTGTTGCATATTCAAAGTCGCTTACTTCAACAATTTTAAAGTTGTCAAAGTACCAGAAGGGACCATTGCCTGAATTGGAGCCATCGCCCAACCAACGGAACCAGAAGAGAACATAGTCTGTATCGGCTGTTGCGGTAAAGGTTGTTTCAAATGTCTGCCACTCGGTACCTACATATGAGGGGTAAACGTAGTTGTCAGCTTCTGCCGCACCTGATGAGCCTACAAAGCTTGTTCTGATATATGTACCGCTTGAACCGGTCTTGTGCTTTACATTATAAGTAACAAGGTATGTTTTGCCGCTTTCAACAGGAACATAACGCTTGATGGAGCAAAGGCCATTAGTGCCGTCGTTCCAGCGTGAACCAAATGCCCAGTCGCCATCGGGAATTGTGTTGGAAGCGCTTGTGGTTGTGTTGTTTGTTGTAATACCTGTTGCGCTTACTGCATAGCAGTGGTTTGTAGAATAGGGGGAACCGAAAGTTGAACCTGTGCTTGCGCTGTTCCAGCCCTCTAAGCTGAAGCCGTTTTCGTCTTCAAAGGAGCCGTTTGTAACAAGGTTTTCTGTGCCTGCTGTCATTGTCTTGCGGTAAACTGCTGTAAGGGTTGTTGTTGTTCCTACAGTTGCTGTAAGGCGGGAGGCTTCGGCATCAAGAGAGTAAATAACACCGTTTGCTTCCAGGGTTTCGGGAGCAGAGTATGTGTAGGTTGTAAGGGAGGGGTCAACAGAAACTGTTACGGCTTCTGCGATTTTTGTGCCTAAAACATCTTCAAATTCAACGGTGATATCCTCGGCGCTCTTGTAGTACACCTCAATTACGTTGTCATTCTTTTTAACAACTGTGCTAAGAGTTGATTTTTCCGCATCAATGTAATATGTTTTTCCGCCGCTTGTTATTGTATCCTCTGCCTCGTAAAGGTAAACCTTGCCCAAAGTGGAGGAAACAGTTTCGCTTGTGCTGAGCACATTGTCAAGGTATTCGCGGATTGTAACTGTGGGATAGCCCTCGGAAGAGGTCTGATAGTTATAGGTTATTTCAAGGTAGGGGCGGTTTGCTTCTGAGGCACCAAGTGCATTGAACTTAACACTGCCTGCTTCTGCAAGGATTGCCCAGGTAAACTTGTAGTTGGAATTTGCTGCAAGATATTCTGTAAGATTTGTGGAAAGACTTACCCAGTTGCCTGCAGTTGCGCCGGAAACGCTACCGCTCCAACGATAAGCATAACCTGTAAAGCCACCCGAAGTGTTTGTGTGAGAGGGCATCTTGGAGGAGTCTAATACAAAGGAAAGGTTAGAGCGGGTCCATGTGCCGTAGTCAAGATAATAGAAATGAAGGTTTGAGGGGCTGTTTGCAACTTCAGTGGGAAGCATCTTGAGCACTGAAGATGTGATTTCCTTGTTTTCAAAATCCGAAAGGTCAAAAGCCATGTATGCGTTTCTGTTCTGCCAGCTTCTTGCTGCTTGAATAATTGTTGTCTGGCTTGCACCTTCGTTACCACTGTTGGATGCCACAAAGCCGTCCTTGTCGGGGTAAACCTTACTAACGGCACCTGTAACGGATTCGCCAACAGCAGATGCAACTGCATAAATGTAGTTACCGCTCTTTGTAAAGTCAACCTCTTCGCCGTTGAGGATAACCTTAGTTGTGTTGGGTGCATAAATCTTAATTGCTGTTGCGCTGTCAGTATTGGCAACAAGCTTTTCGCCGCTTATTGTAACGGTGCCGTTATCTAAGCTTACGCCCATGGAAACAATTGTGGAACCGGACTCAATCCTACCTTCAATTTTTTTGCCATCGGCAATCATGTATTCAGAATCGGAAACATATGCCATTTTAGCATCTGTAGTGTAAGATCCGAATGTGCCATTGGAGGATGAAGTGTTCTTTACATAGTAATAGGAAGTTTTCCCGTCTATATTAATCTGCATCGCAGCCTTGCTTGTGTCGCTTGGTGCAAGGTCGGTTGCGGAAACATTAGTGTCAACGTTTGCCTTGTCGGGGAAAAGCACGGTGTCGAACTTAACTGTTGTGCCTGTTTTCTGGAAGGAAGCATATTCACTTTCTGCAACCAGACCGTAGTCTGCGCTGTGGTAGCCACTCTTAATGGATGCACTGTCAGCACTTGCAGCCGCTAATGTAATGTCGGGCGCGTTGTAAAATGCTGTTTTGGCAACATTTCCGCTTACAGTTGCATTGGAAGAGGGCATAAAGTGCCAGTTCTGGCGATAAGCTCTGCTTGAACTGCCTGCAACAAGGTCGGTTACAATTGCAAAGCCGCTTTTTGCAAAGAATACATTTCTTGTGTGAGCAACATTGCTGTAGCCGTTCTGTGTGCTTGTGGCAAAGTCAAAAATGTCGTTTGTGTTTTTGTATGTAAGTGCATTTGCGCTTGCCGCTGCACTGTGAGCGCCGAGTGTAAGTCCGTCAGCTTCAATTGTGTTGTGGGATGCCGCTGTGCGGAGTGTGTCATAAATAGAGTTTGTGGAAGAATAGCTGTAACGGCCGGAGTCAACTAAAAGCGGTGAGCCGTAAGCGTACATAACAACCTGGTTAGAGTCCGGATGGTAGTGACCATCGGCAGGGTTGTTTGTGTAGTTGATATAAACAGCCTCGTCGGGATTCCAGCTGTTGCGCATGTAAGCAGAATTTACAGCATCGTAATAGCGTGTAAGATATTCTGCCCCCTTGTCTTCGCCGGACACATAGGAATTTATAACAGCATCGGAATTGTTGAACACGCCATTGAGCATTTCAAAGTAATGCATCTGGTTGCGGTAGTTACTGTCGCCAATATTTGTATCGTAGCCGTTGGGGTAGTAGCTTTCAAGAGCATTTCTTGTGGCATATTTAACCTTTTCTGTAAAGGCTGCACTCATGGGGTTGCCGCTCATCTGTGCTGCTTTTAAGCAGTCGCCAAAAAGCTTAACGCACCATACAGAATAGGATGGACCTGCTTCTGTAAAGGAATAGTCGTCGTTATACAAAAGGTCAAAGGTATATTCAACGTTATATTCAACCTTGTTGCGCCATGTGTCATGTGTTGCAAATTCGGGAAGATATTCCACAGCCTTGAAGAAACCTGCATTCGCAACTATTCTCCAGTTGCTCCACCAGTAGCTTCCGTTTGCAATGTCCAAACCTGCAAGATAGTTACAGTCACCCCACATAAAGGAGAGAATGTTGCAGAATTCGTCAAGACGAGTGTCAAACACATCTGTTTCCAAAAATGCATCAACAATGTCAACCCAGCGGTTCAATCTTTCGCCTGTTTCAAGTGTACGTGTGTAGCCATATGCACGCTGAGAAGCAAATGCGTCCATTAATTGAACAAGCTTGGGACCAAAGTCTTCTCCGGGATAAACATCACTGTAGGGATGCGTCTGGTTATATTCTGCAGGATTTTCAAGGTAAGAAAGATATTCATAAGCCATGGGCTTGCCAAACCAGAAACGGCTTGTTACATTGTGGTATTCGCTGTCCGCATTGGGAGCAGATGCCGCCCATGTAGGAACAGAGGCATTCTGGTAGGAATAAATACTTCCTCTTGTGCCTGCCCATGTAAGGGAATCCTCGTCCCACATGGTGTCGCCAACATTAATAACAAGAACATCCTTGTCGCCTGTTGTACAGTCGGACGCATATGCCGCACTTAAAACAAGCTTTGCGGAAACTATTGTGGAGTTAGCCGCATCGTCTAAGGGGAAGTTAAGGTATGTTCTTCTTGTGTTTGTGCCTGTGGAATTACTGCCTGTGCCGTCTTCCTTAACATAAAGCACGGTTTCGGAGCCGTAGGTTGTGCTTGTATTGCCGGAAGAAATATATGTATCGTTATCAGCTGTAACGGTTACAGTCTTTTTAGTGCCGTTAATGTCGTAGTTGATAACAAGTTGGGGAGCAGAGGCAGATTCCTTGCTCTGTACCAACACAGGATACTGCTGCTTATCACCTGCAAAAAGCATAAAGGAAACAGCGCCGTTGTTAAGCTCAGAAGCAATGCGCTCTGTTACGTCGATTTCATAGCTTTTGTAGGAGGCTGATGTAACAGTAAATTCTGCCTGCCACATATCAAATTCGTAGGGACCTGTAAGAATATTACGCATGGGAAGTACCGCCATGCCGTAAAATTCATCAGCCTGGGTAATGCCAAAGCCTTGGATTGTGCTTGACTTCTTGCGGTCCTTAAAGTACTGCAGAAGAGCTGCTTTCGCACTGCTATAGTCGCCTGCATCCACATATTCTTTCACTTCGGAAAGATCAGGATTTGACGCATAGTCAAACTTTGCAAAGAATGTAGCGTCGTCCATGCTTGCCGCACTTGTCTGCAACGAAAATGCAGTAAATGTAGACAAAACCATAGCCAGCGCTACGATAGTTGAAATTAATTGTCTCATAATGTTCCCTCCTGAACACATTTATAGATAATAATATTCTACCATAAAAAGGTCAAAAGCGCAAGAAAAAACACATACTCTTCACAGTATGTGTTTTGAATAAAAGGTTTTTTCGTTTAAATATGAAAGAAGCGGGTCAGCTATGGCAAAGCTTAATTTGTAAGAAATAAGCTTTTGTCCGCCGTGTGTTTTTGCACCGTATTTGTTATCGCCCACAAGAGGGCATCCCAAATGAGCCATAACAGCTCTTATCTGGTGGCTTTTGCCTGTTTTTAAATCAATTTCTATTTTTGCACCAAGCTTTGTTTTTTCAAGCACTTTATAATAGGTAATCGTTGCCTCTCCGTCCTCTGTCACATGCATTTTGTTTTCGGCTTTGTCCTTTGTTAAAAATAGCCTCGCTTCGCCTTCATCCTTTGGCGGCAACCCTTCGGTTTCGCAAAGGTAATACTTTTTTACTTCTCTTTTCCGGATTGCTTCGTTCATTGTGCGGAGTGCTACAGCATTTTTTGCCCCTATTACAAGTCCAACCGTGTTTGTGTCAATGCGGTTGCACAATGCAGGTGAAAAGCTTTTTTCATTTTCAGGTATGAATTCCTTCCTATTATATAGGTAACTTTTCAGCATGTCGCAAAGAGGTGTTTTTCCGTTTTGCCCTGCCTGGCAGGGAACGCCCTTTTCCTTGTCAATGATAATTATGTTTTCGTCTTCATAAACAACGGCGATGTTATCGGCAACGGGAGTAAAGGTTTTTTCGCCAAAGCAGTCGTCAGGAAGATAAATGAATAATTCATCGCCTTCGTTTAAAAACACGTTCTCCTTAATCCATTTTCCGTTCACTTTTATGTCCTTTTTGCGAAAAGCCTTATACATTAATGTTTTTGGAAGGGCAGGAAAAGCCTTTTGTATAAATTTATCAGCTCTTTGCCCGGCGTCATTCTGATTTATGGTCAATTTCTTCATGGTTTTGCCTCGTTTTCAGTGTTTTCACCTATTAATTATACGGTTTCCACGTGTTTTAGTCAAGTTCTTTGTGCATTTTGTGGTCAAAAACACTAAAAATGCGAAGTTCATATGGTTAAAATGCTGAAAATGCCTAAAAATGAAACTTTTTTACATTCCTACTTGACAAATTTTTATTTTACGTATATAATTATGAGGCTGTGACAAGCAGACGATGAAGCGGGAGGTTGCTACCTATAAGGTAGGTTTTTCCGTGGAGAATGTCCGACTCATGAAGTTGGGCGTAAGTCACTGTACAACATGATAAAATGCGTTAAAATGGGCTTTTTAGGGCCATTTTTGTGCGCAACCATGTGTACCCAGGGACTTGCCTGGGTTTTATTATCGCCGGAAATTGGAACGCCCGGCACGGTGTACAGAAGTCCTTAGTCACAAATAATCATTTATTTTCAGGAGGCTATGACTATGGCAGCACAACAGAAAATCAGAATCAGGGTAAAGGGTTACGACCACGTTCTTCTTGACCAGTCCGCAGAAAAGATTGTGGATACTGCTAAGAGAACAGGTTCTAAGGTATCCGGTCCTATCCCGCTCCCCACAGAAAAGGAAATCGTAACAATCTTAAGAGCAGTTCATAAGTATAAGGACAGCCGTGAGCAGTTCGAACAGAGAACACACAAGAGATTGATCGATATTTCAAACCCCACACCTAAGACAATGGAAGCACTTGGCAGACTTGAAGTTCCTGCTGGTGTAAGCATCGAAATCAAGATCATCGACAAGGCATCTAAGTAATAGGTAAAGGTCAATGTTGGCTTAGGTCAACCAATAACCAATAAGGAGGAAACAAATTATGCAAAAGGCAATTATCGGCAAAAAGCTCGGTATGACTCAGGTATTCAGCCCTGAGGGCAAGTTAATCCCCGTTACTGTAATTGAAGCGGGTCCTTGCACAGTAGTTCAGAAGAAGACTATTGAAAAAGACGGCTATGAAGCAATTCAGGTCGGTTACGGCGAAGCTAACCCCAAGAGAGTTACAAAGCCTCTCCAGGGTCACTTCAACAAGGCAGGCGTTCCCTTTAAGAAGGTTTTAAAGGAATTCCGTCTTGAAGACATCACAGGCTATGAAGTAGCAAGTGAAATCAAGTGCGACATTTTCGCTGAAGGCGAAAAGGTTGACGTAACAGGCGTAAGCAAGGGTAAGGGTTACGCAGGCGTAATCAAGAGACACGGCTTCGCAAGACTTAAGGAAACTCACGGTACAGGTCCTGTTCACCGTCACCCCGGCTCCATGGGCGCATGTTCCACGCCTTCCAGAGTTATGAAGGGTAAGAAGCTTCCCGGCCATATGGGTCACAAGCAGGTAACAGTTCTTAACCTTGACGTAGTTAAGGTAGATGCTGAGAGAAACCTTATTCTTGTTAAGGGTGCAATCCCCGGACCTAAGGGTTCAGTTGTATCCGTAAGAAATACAGTTAAGTAAGAAATTTAACGGAAGGAGAATAAGTTATGCCTAACGCAGTTTTATATAATATGCAGGGTAACAAGGTTGGCGAATTTGAACTTCCCGCAGCAGTTTTTGGTGCAGAAGTTAACAAGTCCATCCTTCATGACTCTGTTGTAAATTATCTGGCTAACCAGAGACAGGGTACACAGTCTACAAAGACTCGTACAGAAGTAGCAGGCGGCGGCAAGAAGCCTTTCAGACAGAAGGGTACAGGTCGTGCAAGACAGGGTTCCACTCGTGCTCCCCAGTGGATTAAGGGTGGTGTAGCTCTCGGTCCTAAGCCCAGAGATTACTCCTACAGCCTTAACAAGAAGGTTAAGAAGCTTGCTATGATCAGCGCACTTAGTGCAAAGGCACAGGAAGGCGAAGTAGCAGTTGTTGAAGCTCTTGAAATGAACGAAATCAAGACAAAGACAATGGCAACTCTTCTTAATGCAGTTGGTGCAAAGAAGGCGCTTGTAATCACAGGCGAAGTAAACGAAAACGTTTACCTCAGCACAAGAAACATCAAGGGTGCTAAGACAGCATTCGTTGGTATGCTCAACGTATACGATATCCTTAACAGCGACATCTTGGTTGCAGGCAAGGATGCCGTAGCAAAACTTGAGGAGGTGTATGCATAATGACAGCTTACGAAATCATTAAGAGACCTATCGTAACAGAACAGTCTATGGATCAGATGGCTGACAGAAAGTATACATTTGAAGTAGCTACATCAGCTAACAAGATCGAAATCAAAAAGGCAGTCGAAGAAATCTTCGGCGTTGAAGTAGAAAAAGTAACAACTATCAACATGGACGGCAAAGTAAAGAGAATGGGCATGAACATCGGTAAGCGTGCTAACTGGAAAAAGGCAGTTGTTAAGCTTACAGAAAAGAGCAAGACCATCGAATTCTTTGACGGCTTAATGTAAGAGAAGGAGTGAAGACTGATGCCTATCAAAAAGTATAAACCTACTACTCCTGCTCGCAGACAGATGACAGTTTCCACATTCGAGGAAATCACAAAGAAGACTCCCGAAAGAAGCCTTGTTGTAACACTCAAGTCTTCCGGCGGTAGAAACTCTTACGGTAGAATCACAGTTCGTCATCGTGGCGGCGGCGCAAAGAGAAAGTACAGAATCATCGACTTTAAGCGTAACAAGATGGACGTTGTAGCAAACGTAATTGCTATCGAATACGATCCTAACAGAAGCGCAAACATCGCTCTTCTTCAGTATGAAGACGGCGAAAAGAGCTATATCATCGCTCCCGTGGGTCTCCATGTTGGCGACAAGATAGTTTCTTCCGAAACAGCAGATATCCGTCCCGGTAATGCACTTCCTCTTAAGTCCATTCCCGTTGGTACAGTTATCCACAACATTGAACTTATGCCCGGTAAGGGTGGTCAGCTTGTAAGAGCTGCAGGTAACTCTGCTCAGCTCATGGCTAAGGAAAACGGCTATGCACAGGTAAGACTTCCTTCCGGTGAAGTAAGAATGATCCGTCTTGACTGTAAGGCAACAATCGGTCAGGTAGGTAACATTGATCACGAAAACATTTCCATCGGTAAGGCTGGTAGAAAGAGACACATGGGTTGGAGACCCACAGTACGTGGTGTTGTAATGAACCCCTGCGACCATCCTCATGGTGGTGGTGAAGGTAAGTCCCCCGTTGGTATGCCTTCTCCCGTTACTCCTTGGGGCAAGCCCGCTCTTGGTTATAAGACTCGTTCTAAGAAGAAGCAGAGCGAAAAGTTCATCGTAAAGCATCGTAATGCTAGATAAGGAGGAACAGTAAATGAGTAGATCTATTAAAAAGGGTCCTTTTATCGATCCTAAGCTTTTATCCAGAGTTCAGGCAATGAACGAAGCAGGTGAAAAGAGAGTTTTAAAGACATGGTCTCGTAGCTCTACAATTTTCCCTGATTTCGTAGGTCACACAATCGCTGTTCATAACGGTAAGACACACGTTCCCGTATACGTAACAGAAGATATGGTTGGTCATAAATTGGGTGAATTTGCTCCTACAAGAACATTCAAGGGTCACGTAGGCGCAAAGAAGTAAGAAAAGGAGGACAAGACAAATGGAGGCTAAAAGAGAAGCTAAGGCAATTCTTAAGTATGCAAGAATTTCCCCCAGAAAAGTCAACATTGTAAATGACCTTATCAGAAATAAGCCCGTCGGTGTTGCAATGGGTATCCTTAATAACACACCCAAGGCTGCAAGTGCACTTCTCATCAAGCTTTTGAATAGTGCAATCGCTAATGCAGAACACAACTACCAGATGGATGTAGATAAACTCTATGTTGCAGAAATTTACGCTAATGCAGGTCCTACTCTTAAGAGAGTACAGCCCAGAGCACAGGGTAGAGCATTCCGCATCATGAAGAGAACAAGTCATATTACAATCGTTGTTAAAGAAAAAGAATAAGGAGGCGCTCTTATGGGTCAGAAAGTTAATCCCCATGGTCTCAGAGTAGGCGTTATTAAAGACTGGGATTCCAGATGGTACGCTGAAGATCATGAATTCGGTGATAATCTTGTTGAAGACTACAAGATTAGAGAATATGTAAAGACAAAGCTCTATGGCGCAGGTGTTCCTAAGATTGAAATCGAAAAGACAGCAAACGCTATTAAGCTTTATGTTCACACAGCTAAGCCCGGTATCGTAATCGGTAAGAAGGGTGAAGATATTGAAAAGCTCAAGGCAGAAGTTTCCAAGCTTACAGGCAAGCAGGTTTCTATTGAAATCGTTGAAGTTAAGCAGGCAAACCTTTCTGCACAGCTCGTTGCAGAAAACATTGCTGCACAGCTTGAAAAGAGAGTAAGCTTCAGAAGAGCTATGAAGGGCGCTATGAGCTTCGCTATGAAGGCAGGCGCTAAGGGTATCAAGACAACTTGCGGTGGTCGTCTCGGCGGCGCTGAAATCGCAAGAAAGGAAACATACCATGAAGGTACAATTCCGCTTCAGACTCTTCGTGCAGACATCGACTATGGTTTTGCAGAAGCTAACACAACTTATGGTAAGATTGGTTGTAAGGTATGGATTTACAAGGGCGAAGTGCTCAACGTAAATGCTGCCAAGAGAGCTCCTAAGGCTCCCAGAGCTCCTAAGAAGGAAGGGGGACGCAAATAATGTTAATGCCTAAAAGAGTTAAGCACAGAAAGCAGTTCAGAGGTAGACTCACAGGTACTGCTCTTCGTGGTAATAAAGTAACAAACGGTGAATTTGGTCTCGTTTCTATGGAACCTGCTTGGATTACAAGCAACCAGATTGAAGCAGCCCGTATCGCTATGACACGTTACATCAAGCGTGGCGGTAAGGTATGGATCAAAATATTCCCCGATAAGCCTATAACAGAGAAGCCTGCTGAAACACGAATGGGTTCCGGTAAGGGTTCTCCCGAATACTGGGTAGCAGTTGTTAAGCCCGGTAGAGTAATGTTCGAAATCGGCGGCGTAGCAGAAGAAACAGCAAGAGAAGCACTTCGTCTTGCAATGCACAAGCTCCCCGTAAAGTGTAAGATTGCTACACGTGCGGAACAGGAAACGGAGGGTGACAACTAATGAAGGTAAAAGATATCCGTGCACTCAGCACAGAAGAATTAGAAGTAAAACTCTTTGACCTTAAGAAAGAACTTTTCAATTTAAGATTCCGTAACGCAACTAACCAGCTCGAAAACCCCCTTGAAATTGCCAACGTTAAGAAGACAATTGCAAGAGTTAAGACTGTTATTCGCGAAAGAGAACTTGAAAAGACTGTTTAATGAGCGAAGGGAGGATATATAAATGACTGAAAGAAATTATCGTAAGACAAGAATCGGCAAGGTAGTAAGCGATAAGATGGATAAGACTATCGTAGTAGCTATCGAAGACAGTGTAAAGCATCCTCTTTACGGCAAGGTTATTAAGAGAACCGTAAAGTTTAAGGCTCATGATGAAGAAAATCAGTGCGGTATCGGCGATCGCGTAGAAATCATGGAAACAAGACCGCTCAGCCGCGATAAGAGATGGAGACTTGTCCGCATTGTGGAAAAGGCTCGCTAATTGGAAAAGGAGTGAAATAGCATGATTCAACAGCAGAGTCTGTTAAAGGTTGCTGACAACACAGGTGCTAAGGAACTTATGTGCATCAGAGTGCTTGGCGGCTCCTTCAGAAGATATGGAAATATCGGTGATGTTATTGTTGCTTCCGTTAAGAAAGCAGCGCCCGGTGGCGTAGTTAAGAAGGGTGACGTTGTTAAGGCAGTTATCGTTCGTAGCGTTAAGGGTGTTAAGAGAGCTGACGGTAGCTATATCAAGTTTGATGAAAACGCAGCTGTTATCATCAAGGAAGATAAGAACCCCAGAGGTACTCGTATATTCGGACCTGTTGCAAGAGAACTTCGTGACAACGACTACATGAAGATTCTTTCTCTCGCACCCGAAGTTCTGTAAGGGAGGCAACGAAATGAGTAAGAGAATTAACATTAAAAAGGGCGATCAGGTTATCGTCATTTCCGGTGAGGAAAAGAACAAAAAGGGTAAGGTAATTTCCGTTGACCCCGCCTCCTCCCGTGTTATAGTTGAAGGTATCAACATGGTTACAAAGCACAAGAAGCCTCGCAGCCAGGCTGACCTTGGCGGTATCGTCCACCAGGAAGCAGCTATCGCAGCTAGCAAGGTAATGCACATCTGCGACAAGTGCAAGCAGCCCACAAGACTTGGTTACAAGGTTCTTGAAGACGGTGCAAAGGTTCGCGTATGTAAGAAGTGCGGCGAAACATTTGAAAACTAAGAGAGGAGGACTAAGCAATGTCAACACTTAAGACACTTTATAAAGAAGAAGTTGCAGGCGCTCTTATGAAGAAGTTCGAATACAAGAGTGCAATGCAGATTCCTAAGATCGAAAAGGTTGTTATCAACATCGGTCTTGGTGAAGCTAAAGACAATGCTAAGGTTATTGACTCCGCTGCCGCTGATCTCGCATTAATCACAGGTCAGAAGCCTGTAGTTACAAAGGCTAGAAAGTCCGTTGCTAACTTCAAGATCAGAGAAGGCATGAACCTTGGTGTAAAGGTAACACTTCGTGGCGAAAAGATGTATGAATTCATTGATAAGCTCTTCAACATCGCTCTTCCCAGAGTTAGAGACTTCAGAGGCATTAACCCCAATGCTTTTGACGGAAGAGGTAACTACTCCTTAGGTATTAAGGAACAGCTTATCTTCCCTGAAATCGATTACGATAAGATCGATAAAATCAGAGGTATGGACATCATTTTCGTTACCACAGCTAATACAGACGAAGAGGGCAGAGAGCTCCTTAAGCTCATGGGTGCCCCCTTCACAAAGTAAGCAGGGGAGGAGAATAATTATGGCAAAGAAATCTATGGTTTTAAAGCAGCAGAAAACACCTAAGTTCGCAACAAGAGCTTACAACAGATGTAAAATCTGCGGAAGACCCCACGCTTATCTCAGAAAGTATGGCGTTTGCCGTATCTGCTTCAGAGAACTTGCGTACAAGGGCGAAATCCCCGGTGTTAAGAAGGCAAGCTGGTAATACAGTCAGAAAAGGAGGTTATTATCTATGCAGATCACAGATCCTATCGCTGATATGCTCACTCGTATCAGAAATGCAAATTCAGCAAAGCATCAGACAGTTGATGTTCCCGTTTCCAAGATGAAGACAGCTATTGCTGAGATTCTTAAGGAAGAAGGCTACATCAAGGGTTATGAAATAGTAGATGACGGAAAGCAGGGTATGATTCGCATTACTCTTAAGTACGGCGCAAACAAGGAAAAGGTTATTTCCGGTATTGAAAGAGTTTCCAAGCCCGGCCTTCGTGTATACGCAGGTGCAGACGAACTCCCCAGAGTTCTTAAGGGCCTTGGTATAGCAATCGTTTCCACTTCCAAGGGAATTATGACAGACAAGAATGCAAGAAAGCTCCACACAGGTGGCGAAGTTTTAGCATTCGTTTGGTAAAATAGATTAGAGGTGAAATAAATGTCAAGAATAGGTAGAAAACCTATCGCCATTCCTGCAGGCGTTACAGTTACACTTGGTGAAGGTAACGTTGTTACAGTTAAGGGACCTAAGGGTGAACTTACACAGACAATGCACGGCGATATGATAATTAAAGTTGAAGCAGCAGAAGTTATCGTTGAACGTCCTTCTGAACAGAAGCTTCACAAGTCCCTCCACGGTCTTACAAGAACACTTGTTGCTAACATGGTAACAGGCGTATCTGAAGGCTTTAAGAAGGAACTTGAAGTAAACGGTGTAGGTTACCGTGCTCAGAAGCAGGGCAACAAGCTCGTATTGACACTTGGTTACTCCCACCCCGTTGAAATGGAAGATATTCCCGGATTGACAGTAGATGTGCCTGCCCCCAACAAGATTATTGTTTCAGGCGCAGATAAGCAGGCTGTAGGTCAGCTTGCAGCGAAGATTCGCGAAAAGAGACCCCCGGAACCCTATAAGGGCAAGGGTATTAAGTATGTTGACGAACGTATCATCCGCAAGGAAGGTAAAGTCGGCAAGGCTAAGAAGTAAGAGAGGAGACAAACATTATGATAAGCAAGCCTAACAGCAATAAGGCAAGACTTAAGAGACATGCAAGAATCCGTAACAAGATCAACGGCACAGCAAGCTGCCCCCGTCTTTGCGTATTCCGTTCTCTTAAGAACATTTATGCACAGGTTATCGATGATGTTAACGGTGTAACACTTGTTTCCGCTTCCAGCCTTGAACTTAAGGAAACATATGGCGGAAATAAGGATGCTGCAAAGGAAGTTGGTAAAATGGTTGCAGCAAAGGCTATTGAAAAAGGTATTAAAGAGGTCGTTTTCGACCGTAGCGGTTATCTCTATCACGGCAGAGTTGCAGAACTTGCAGCAGGTGCTCGTGAAGGTGGATTAGAATTCTAAGGTGAGGAGGTAGAAGTATGAATCAGCGTATAGATGCATCCACATTGGATCTTAAAGAAAAATTAGTACACGTTAACCGTGTTGCTAAGACTGTTAAGGGTGGTAGAACAATGCGTTTCTCCGCGCTTATCGTTGTTGGCGACGGTAATGGTCACGTAGGTTGCGGTATGGGTAAGGCAGCTGAAATTCCGGACGCTATCAGAAAGGGTATTGAAGCTGCAAAGAAGAACTTAATTTCTGTTCCTCTTCTTGATACTACTATTCCTCACGAAGTTATTGGTGAATTTGGTGCAGGTCGCGTTCTCATTAAGCCCGCAGCAGAAGGTACTGGTGTTATCGCCGGCGGCGGCGTAAGAGCGGTACTCGAACTTGCAGGTGTTCAGAACGTAAGAACAAAGTGCCTCCGCAGCAACAACCCCACAAACGTGGTTAAGGCAACAATCGCAGGTCTTGCTTCCTTGAAGAGCGCTGAAGAAGTTGCTCGTCTCCGCGGCAAGGACGTTAACGAACTGTAAGGAGGAGTAATACAATGGCTAAACTTAGAATTACTCTCGTAAAGAGTACAGCAGGCAGAAAGGCTAACCAGATTGCAACAGTTAAGGCTCTCGGCCTCAAGAAAATCAGAGACGTGGTTGAACAGAACGATACACCTCAGATCAGAGGTATGATCGCAACTGTTAGCCATTTGGTTCAGTACGAAGAAATCTAACTTTAAGGAGGTGCACTGCAATGAAATTATATGAACTTACACCCGCTCCCGGCAGCAAAAAGGAAGGCTTCAGAAAAGGCCGCGGCCATGGTAGTGGTAACGGTAAGACAGCAGGCAGAGGTCACAAGGGTCAGAACGCTCGCTCCGGCGGTGGCGTTAGACCGGGCTTCGAAGGCGGTCAGATGCCCTTATATCGTCGTCTTCCTAAGCGTGGCTTTACAAATATTTTTGCTAAGGATTATGTAGCAATTAACGTTGAAAAGCTTGAAAAGTTTGAAAACGGTGCAGTAGTTGATGCTCAGGCACTTAAGGATGCAGGCGTTATTTCCAAGATTCAGGATGGCGTTGTAATCATGGGCAGAGGCGAAATCACAAAGAGCCTTACAGTTAAAGCAGTTCGCTTTACTGAAAGCGCAAAAGAAAAAATCGAAAAAGCAGGCGGAAAGGCTGAGGTGATCTAACATGCTTCAAACATTAAGAAACGCATGGAAGATTCCGGACTTGAGAAAGAAGATTCTCTACACAATACTTCTTATTGTTGTTTTCCGCTTTGGTAGTTATATCCCCGTTCCTTGGATTGATGCAAGTGCAGTTGCTTCCTGGCTCAACAACGAAACAGGCAGCACACTCTTCAATCTTATGGACTCTTTCTCCGGTGGATCTTTGGCAAATGCAACAATTTTCGCAATGTCAATCTCCCCCTATATCAACAGCTCCATCATTATGCAGCTTCTTACAGTAGCAATTCCTGCTTTGGAAAGAATGGCTAAAGAAGGCGCTGAAGGCAGAAAGAAAATCACAAAGATTACAAGATATGTAACAGTTGTTCTCGCTTTGGTTCAGGCTATCGGCCTTTACCTCACATTAAGAAACCTTGGTGCTATCCAGTTAGGTGCTATGCCTGAATTCTTCATCGCAACATCTATCGTTCTTGCTTTCACAGCAGGTACAGCGTTCCTTATGTGGCTTGGTGAACAGATTACAGGTAAGGGTATCGGTAACGGTATTTCAATGATTATCTTCGCAGGTATCGTTGCTTCCGTTCCCAACATGATCCGCACAGCAGCAGAAAACTTTGACGCTTGGTGGAACTGGGCACTCCTTTTGGTATATGTACTTCTTTCTATCACATTCGTTGTTCTTATCAACGATGCTGAAAGAAGAATTCCTGTACAGTACGCAAAGAGAGTTGTTGGTAACAAGATGTATGGCGGTCAGTCCTCCAACATTCCCTTAAAGGTTACTCAGGGTGGCGTAATTCCGATTATCTTCGCTATGAGTATCATGACATTCCCTTCAACATTGGCACAGCTTTTTGCAAACGGCAAAACAACAGGCGTGCTTTACTCAATTGCTCAGTTTATGACAGGTACTTGGTTCTACCCCGTATGTTACTTTGTTCTTATTATTGCATTTAGCTATTTCTATGCTTCGATTACTTTCAATCCCATTGAAATTGCTAACAACATTAAGAACAACGGCGGTACTATCCTCGGTATCCGTGCAGGTAAGCCCACAAGTGACTACATCGCTAAGGTGCTTTCCAAGATTACTCTTATTGGTTCTCTCGCACTTGCAGTTATCGCAGTGCTTCCCATCATTGTTACATTCGTAACAGGTAGCCAGATTGCTTCTCTTGCACTCACAGGTACATCACTTCTTATCGTAGTTGGTGTTGCTCTTGAAACAGTTAAGCAGATTGAAGCTCAGATGGTAATGAGACACTACAAAGGATTCTTAGAATAAACTTTACCTTTGAAAGTGAAAGGGAGATAATATGAGGTTAGTTTTATTAGGCGCTCCCGGCTCCGGCAAGGGTACACAGGCTGAAAAGCTTTCATCCCTTTTAGGAATACCGACAATATCCACAGGCGCAATCATTCGTGAACATATCAATGCAAAGACCGAGCTTGGTCTTAAGGCAACAGCCTTTATCGCAGAAGGACAGCTTGTTCCCGATGAGTTAATCATTGATATTGTTATAAATCGTCTTAACCAGGACGATTGCAAAAACGGTTTCATCCTTGACGGTTTCCCCCGTACAATTCCTCAGGCGGAAGCTGCTGAAAAAATGGGTCTTAACATTGACAAGGTTCTGGACATTTTTGTTCCCGACGAAGCAATTGTTGACCGCCTTTCCGGCAGACGTGAATGCAGAATATGCAGAACACCCTTCCACACCGTTTACAACGCACCCGAAATTCCCGGTGTTTGTGACAAGTGTGGCGGCGAGTTAATCCGCAGAGCAGACGATGAACCCGAAACAATCAAAAAGAGACTTAAGGTCTATCATGAAGAAACTGAGCCTCTTGAAGATTTTTACAGAGAACGTGGTGTGCTCACTGTTGTTGAAGGCAGAAAGAAGATTGAGGATACAACACGTGATGTACGTGAAGCACTTGGTCTTTAATAGAGGTACACTATGATAGTTCTCAAAACAACCCGTGATTTACAGGCAATGGCAAAAAGCGGTTTAATCGTTGCCAAAGCCTTGGAAGCTGCCGAAGAGGCAGTTAAACCCGGAATGACAACGGCACGGCTTAACAGTATTGTTGAGAAGGTAATAACAGGCGAAGGGGCAAGACCCTCCTTTAAGGGCTACAGGGGATTCCCTGCCTGCTGTTGCATCTCTCCAAACAACGTTGTTGTTCATGGAATTCCCTCTGAAAAGGTTGTCCTCCAGGAGGGTGACATCGTAAGTATTGATGTGGGTGCTTTCTTTGAAGGCTTCCACGGAGATGCTGCGAGAACGCTTGCCGTGGGCAAAATATCAGATGAAGCCAGAAGGCTCATTGATACAACGCGTGAATGCTTTTTTGAAGGCATGAAGATGGCGGTTGATGGTAACCGTGTAGGTGACATTGGCTTTGCGGTCCAGTCTCATGCAGAAAAGAATGGCTACAGCGTTGTAAGAGAGCTGGTCGGTCACGGCGTGGGGCGTGAGCTTCACGAGGCTCCCGATGTTCCGAACTTCGGTATAGCGGGAAAAGGTGTGAGACTGACGAAAGGCATGGTAATAGCAATCGAGCCGATGATAAACATGGGCGTGAAAGAGGTTTCCTTCTCAAAGTTGGACGGTTGGACTGTTACAACAAAGGACGGCAAACTTTCTGCTCACTATGAAAACACGGTTGCCATTACGGAAGAAGGACCAAAAATACTGACTTTGAGGTAACACTATGAACATTTCAGATGTTGTTATTTGTAAAAAAGGCAAGTATGACGGCCAAGTATTTTTCGTAATAGACGTAAAAGACGGCTTTGCTTATCTTTCTGACGGCAAAAGACGAAAGGTTAGTAACCCCAAGAAGAAAAACATTCTTCATCTGGAAAAAACAAATCTTTCCTCCGAAGCTGTTAAAGAAAGGCTTAAAACAGGCTCAAACACTGTTGATGCATTAATAAGAGCAGAGCTTAAAAGATTAAAATTCATGTTAGAGTCTTAGTTTCAGATTAGGAGGTATATCCGTGGCTAAAGAAGATGTTCTTGAAATGGAAGGTACCGTGCTTGAAGCTCTTCCGAACGCAATGTTCCAGATTGAATTAAGCAACGGTCACAAAATATTAGGACACGTTTCCGGTAAGCTCAGAATGAATTTCATCAGAATTCTTCCCGGAGACAAGGTAAAAGTAGAGCTCTCGCCTTATGACCTTACAAGAGGCAGAATTACATGGCGCTCTAAATAAGCGTATTGATAACTATTGGTAATTAAATTTATGAGGAGGAATTCACTATGAAGATTAGACCCTCAGTTAAACCGATTTGCGAAAAGTGCAAGATTATCAAGAGAAAAGGTAAAATCATGGTAATCTGCGAAAACCCCAAGCACAAGCAGAAGCAGGGCTGATTAATTTTTTCGGCGCGGCTGAACACTAAAAGTGTTGTCGGGAAAAATTTTATCCCTCATTTTGGTATAATTGTAAGCTGATCAAAATTTTCGGTGTCGGATCCGAACAAGACTTCGGGTCAACAATCATATTATGAAAGGATGAGAAAAATATGGCAAGAATTTCCGGTGTGGATTTGCCCCGTGAAAAGCGTGTTGAGATTGGTCTCACATACGTATACGGTATTGGCAGAACCAGCGCAAAGAAGATCCTTGAAAAGACAGGTATCAATCCTGATACAAGAGTAAAGGACCTTACAGAAGATGAAGTAGCAAAGCTCAGAGACGTTATTGATAATAACTACACAGTTGAAGGTGACTTACGTCGTGAAGTAGCTCTTAACATTAAGAGACTTATCGAAGTAGGTTGCTACCGTGGCATCCGTCACAGAAAGGGCCTTCCTGTTAGAGGTCAGAACACAAAGAACAACGCCCGCACAAGAAAGGGCCCCAAGCGTACAATCGCTAATAAGAAGAAGTAAGGAGGAGAGCATAAATGGCTAAAGCAGTTAAAAAGACAGCCGTTCGTAAAAGACGTGAACGTAAGAATATCGAACGTGGTGCAGCACATATCAGAAGCACATTCAACAACACTATTGTAACTATTACTGACGTAAACGGTAATGCTCTTTCCTGGGCATCTGCCGGCGGACTTGGTTTCCGTGGTTCAAGAAAAAGTACTCCCTTCGCTGCTCAGATGGCAGCTGAAACAGCAGCAAAGGCTGCTATGGAACATGGCTTAAAGACAGTTGAAGTTTATGTTAAGGGCCCCGGTGCAGGTCGTGAAGCTGCAATTCGTGCACTTCAGGCAGCAGGTCTTGATGTAAGCCTCATTAAGGACGTAACACCCATTCCTCACAATGGTTGCCGTCCCCCCAAGAGAAGAAGAGTTTGATTTAGAAGGAGGTTTACTGATATGGCTAAGAATATGCAGCCCATTTTAAAGCGTTGCAGAACATTGGGTATCGAACCCTCTGTTATGGGCGTTGACAAGAAGAGCAACCGTAATCCCGGTGGCGGACAGAGAAAGAAGAAGAGTGAATACGCTATTCAGCTTAACGAAAAGCAGAAGGCAAAGTTCATCTACGGCGTTCTCGAAAAGCAGTTCGCAAAGTACTTCGAACTTGCTGAAAAGAAGGAAGGTATAGCAGGTGAAAACCTTCTCTCTATTCTTGAAAGCAGACTTGACAATGTAATCTTCAGACTTGGTCTTGCTGACACTCGTCGTCAGGCTCGTCAGATCGTTACACATGGTCATGTGCTTGTAAACGGCAAGCGTGTAGACGTTCCCTCCTACCTTGTATCTGTAGGCGAAGTTGTTTCCCTTAAGGAAAGCGTAGCTACAGGTGACTGGATGAAGGAAATCGTTGAACGTAATGCTTCCAGAAGCGTTCCCCAGTGGCTCAGCTTGGACAAGAACACTCTTTCCGGTACAGTTACTGCTTACGCTAAGAGAGAAGATATCGACTACGAAATCAACGAAACACTTATCGTCGAACTCTACTCCAAGTAATAGTTACCCCGACACTATGTAACAAATAAATATATAGGAGGGTGTATTAGTTGAACGATTTAAGATTTGAAAAACCCCGTATTGAGAAGGTTGAACAGTCTGAGGACTGCTCTTACGGTAAATATACCGTAGCTCCGCTTCAGCGTGGCTACGGTACAACCCTCGGAAACTCTCTCAGACGTATGATGCTCTCAAGCTTAGAGGGCGCAGCTGTTACATCTATTAAGATTGACGGCGTACAGCATGAGTTTTCCACAATCACAGGCGTAAAGGAAGATGTTTCCGAAATCGTGCTTAACATTAAGCAGATTATCATCAAGCTCCACTGCGACGGCCCTAAGACTGTACGTATTGAAGCTAATGGAGCAATGGACCTTACTGCAGGTGACATTATCCGCGATGCAGATGTTGAAATTCTCAACCCCGAACTTCACCTTGCAACTCTTAACGAGGATGCTTCCTTGTACATGGAGCTTACAATTGATAAGGGCAGAGGATACGTATCCGCTGAGAAGAATAAGGCTATGGCTCAGCCTTTAATCGGTCTTATTCCCGTGGATTCCATCTATACTCCTGTTCCCAAGGTAAACTACACAGTAGAAAATACCAGAGTTGGTCAGGATGTTGACTTTGACAAGCTTACTGTTGAAGTTTGGACAAACGGCACAAAGACTGCAGACGAGGCAATCAGCCTTGCTGCTAAGATCATAAACGACCATATGATGCTCTTCATTCAGCTTACAGATGAAGCTATGAGTGCTGAAACTATGGTTGAAAAGGAAGAAACCAAGAAGGAAAAGGTATTCGAAATGACTATCGAAGAGCTCGACCTTTCTGTTCGTTCTTACAACTGCTTGAAGAGAGCTGGTATCAACACTGTTGAAGACCTTACTCTCCGCAAGGAAGAAGAAATGATGAAGGTTAGAAACCTTGGTAGAAAGAGTCTTGATGAAGTATTCAACAAGCTCCAGGCACTTGGTCTTTCCTTTGCTCCCGATGAGGACTGAGATTAGAGAAGGAGGTACAACACAATGGGTACAAGAAAATTAGGCCGTCCTACCGATCAGAGAATTGCTATGCTTCGTAACATGGTTACATCTTTGCTCGAAAACGGTAAAATTGAAACTACAGTTACACGTGCTAAGGAAGTTCGTTCTCTTGCTGAAAAGATGATCACTCTCGGTAAGACAAACACTCTTCATTCCCGTCGTCAGGCTCTTGCTTTTATCACAAAGGAAGACGTTGTAACTAAGGTTTTTGAAGAACTCGCTCCTAAGTATGCTGACCGTAATGGTGGCTACACAAGAATTATTAAGACAGGCGTACGCCGTGGTGACAATGCTCCTACAGCAATTATCGCTCTTGTTGACTAATTAAATTCAAATAAAAAAGAGAGGATTTTAATCCTCTCTTTTTTTGTGCTTAAAACCAGGAAAAACCAAAATCCCACACCAACCCACACCAAATACCACACTAAAAAATGCGGAAAGGGTGGGGACATTTAAAAAAGTTAATATTATAATTTAATCATAGGGTTATAGAACAATTGTTGATTTTTTTAAAAGGAGCTGAAAATATTGAGCGGAAAGAAGACAGCTGATTACAAAATTATAAAAGTTGAAGCAGGAAACCGTTATGAATTTTACTGTGAGCTGTCACACGCTTCGGTTTATGTAAGCGAGCCCATAAAAGCGTTAACTTCGAACGAGGAACTAAAGATTGCATGGGAGCGCTACGGAAGAGGTCATTTCAACCAATGTCATAAATGTGGCAAATGGGTAACCGGTGCAATGTACAACCCTGATGTTCTTTCTTGTGTGCAGTGTGTACCCCTTGAATACTATCCTGACTATTGTCCCTCATGCGGAGCTAAAACCCAAGACCCTTCCAACTACTGTCACATATGCGGAGCAAAGCTTTTTTACGGAGGTGAGGGCAAAAATGAAAAAGCAGAATGTAATTAGGAAAAAATCGCTTTCGCATTTCGGGTTTGGAGTTGACATTATGAAGCACACCGTGGTGTGTAAAGAATGTAATTCCCCTGAACCAAGCAACAAACTGTTTTGCAGCAAGTGCAACTCAATATTGCCAAAATCAAGTTTATACGACTTGTATAAATCCTATCACATATGTTGCAAAAAATGCGGAACAGTTCTTTCCAATTCCATGCACTATTGCCCTCACTGCGGGGTACAAGTTGCATCTTCAGCTGAGCTTTGCGCACTTTAAAAAGAGCTGATGGAGGAAAAATCATGGATACAATTCAAAATTTTAAATGTCCTTGCTGTACGGCGCCTCTTGTGTTCAGCAATGAGCAGCTCCTGTGTCAATCCTGTGGAAACTCTTTCTCCGTGGAAGCAATGCAGGAGATGACGGAGGGAATGGCGGATGCCTCAGGCAGTTCTAAGTACGATTGGGAACACTACGAGCCAAGAAGCTACGAAGACACAAGCGAAATTAACCTTGCCAATTATTCCTGCCCGTCTTGTGGTGCCTCCATTACAGGCGACGACACCTTAGGTGCTACTGTTTGCCCTTATTGCGGTCAGTCGAACATTGTTAAAGGTCAGTTTGAGGGTACTCTTCAACCCGATTACATAATTCCTTTTAAAGTTAACAAAAAAGAGGCTATAGCAGCCTTTGAAGCAGATTTAAAAAATGCGCCTTTCCTGCCTGACGAATTTAAGAACAAAAAGAAAATTGAAGAAATGGCAGGGGTTTATGTTCCCTTTTGGATGTTTGACTGCGATTGTGATGCGGCAATAACCTACAATGCAGAGCGAATTATCCATTGGAGCGATGCAAACTACAACTACACCAAGACCGACTTTTTTAAGCTGTTCCGTGCAGGAAGTATAAGCTTTGCCAATATTCCCGTTGACGGCTCCAAAAAGGCAGATGATGCTTACATGGAAGCCTTGGAACCCTACAACTATTCCGATGCTGTGAATTTTAACGGTGCGTATCTTTCGGGTTATTTAGCCGACAAGTATGATGTGTCGGTGGATGACAGCATTGCAAGAGCTAACGAAAGGGTTAAAAATTCAACCATTTCGGCATTTAAAGACACAACAGACGCATACATGGTGGTTATCCCCGAAAACACAAGGGTTAACTTCACAAATGGCAAGGTGCGTTATTCTCTTCTTCCTGTGTGGATGCTCAACATTAAATACCTTGACAAGGTATATAAGTTTGCAGTTAATGGTCAGACAGGAAAGGTTGTTGGTGAATACCCCGTTGACAAGAAAAAACAGTGGAAGTATTTTGCACGCATTGCAGCCATAGCCTATGCAGTAGCGGCAGCTGTTGGCTGGATACTACTTAGTTAAGGGGGTGACGGAACATGAAAAGATTTCTTTCATTTTTAATGCTTTTTTTACTGATGCTATCCGTTGCCTTGTCGGCAAATGCCGATTTTCAGAACCCCTCAATTACAGATAAGGCAGGGTATTTACTTAAGTGGGAGCTTGAAGAGCTTTCCGAAAAGCTGGATAATGTCCGCAAAAAATACGATTTTGAAGTGGCAATTTATACCGAAGGTGACATGACCTCACTCTCTGCACAGGCAAGTGCCGATGATATTTATGATTACCAAAGCTATGGCGCAGGTGCAAACCATGACGGTATTATGCTCTACATTTGCTCTTCTACCCGTGAGTACCATTTCACAACACACGGAAAAGGGCTTGAGTATTTTAATTCAAACGGGCTTAATTATATGGAAAGTAAGGTTGTGCCTCATCTTTCGGAGGATAATTACTATGAGGCATTTGAGGCTTACATTGAAACATCGGATGAGCTTCTCCGAATGGCTTTTAACGGCAATCCCTACAATGAAAAAGAGCACAGCACAAAATCCATGCTTGGGATTTTCCTTGTACTTCTTATTGCACCGCTTCTAATAGCTTTCCGGATGATGCAAAAAAAGCTTAAACAAATGAAAACCGCGATGGAAAACAACTATGCGGCAAATTACGTTAAGGAAGGTAGTCAAAGGATTAATGTGTCAAAGGATATTTTCCTCTATAGCCACATAACAAAAACAGAAAAATCAAAAAACAGCTCGGGAAGTCACGTTTCGTCCTCAGGCAGAACTCATGGCGGAAGTGGCGGAAGCTTTTAACAAGGTATTAATTTAATTAATATAAATTTTTTAAGGAGGTATATTTTATGGGATTAGGCGATTTCTTTAAAAACATTTTCGGCAAGAAAACCTGCGCATTTTGCGGAGGCGAGTGTGGAATGATGAGTCGCACCAAAATTAAGGGGGATGAATACATCTGCTCAAAATGTGACGATATGTGTTCAAACTTCATCAGAAAAAGCAGATTCACCAAGGATGAGCTGGCAGGCCACATGGAGTACATGAAGCGCCTGGACAAAATTTACAATGAGGTAATTTTGCCAAACGTTCAGAAGCATGAGTGTTATCCTTCTGCAACACAAAGACAGGGCATTGAGTTCTTTGACGATTTTGGAATGTTCCGCATTATGGACGGCTCAAGAGACCACAAGGACAGATACCCCACAGAGCTTATCCGTTATGACCAGGTGGCAAGCTATGAACCCTATTACGAAGAAGCAGAGCCTGAGGAAGCAGGTAAACCGAAACTGTTCCACGAGGGCGGTATTATTATAAGGCTTGTCGGAGCGCTTGATGATACCACAAAAATGCAAAAGGGACTTCGTGCGCATCCGTACATCACAGAAGAAATCAAGGTGTGCTTTGCAACTAACGACAGAGAAAAAGAAAATTATCTCAAATATGCAGAAAATGCAATTTGGCACTTTAACCACATATTCGGCGTGAACGATGACCAGAAGGGCTTGTTCAGCTTTGGTATGTCAACCAAAGAAAAGCGCGACTTAAAGGCGGCGGTTGCCTTTACCAAAACGGCATTTGATGCTGTTAAGGTTGCAAAATCAGGCGGCGAAATGAGCGAAGAAAAGAAAGCCGAAATCATGGAAAATATGCACGCTATTGACGATGCTCAGACCGGCGGACTTGCAGTTTACACCAGAGCAGCAGACGCGGCAGAAGCAAAAATAAACTAATTTTAGGAGGATTTTATCATGAAAAAATTATTATCTGTTATTTTAGTAGGTTTAATGCTTTTATCCCTTACAGCATGTGGTGGTTCCAAGGGCGAAAAGATTACCCTTTATGAAGAAACATGGGAAGGCGAGGATGTAAGACTTGCGGTTGATTTTTACTATCCTGAAGATGCAGGTATTATTTTAGAGGGCGACGAAGAATATCCGAACTGGATTGATATGAAATACGAGTCAAAAAATATAACAATAGGTCCTGCACTTTTTGAGGATACAACCTTTGACGCCAATAAGGAATATGACAAAGAAAATGAGGAAACATATGCCGAATTTAAGATTAACGGTTATGACTGCTATGGCTACGAGGCATTTGGAGGATATTACATTGTTGTACATTTAGAAGAGGTTTCAGAAACAACAGACAGATACCTCGTAATTGATACAGAAACTATTGATTATAGCAAGGATGATACTCCTGAGGGAAAAGCTCAGTACGAAGATGCAGATATCAAGAAAATTGTCGAATCCTTTGAGTATCATGGTGTGGTAGAGTATCCACCTGTTGAAGAAGCTGAATAATTGATGGAGGCATAATAATGAAAAAAATATTTTCATTATTATTAGCGGGAATTATGGTATTCTCATTTGTAGGATGTAACAGCGAAGATGTTGAGTCGGGTCCCGACAGCGTGGAAAATGTGAACGTGGACGCTGAGGATAACTCCGAAGAAAAATTTATAGTGATGCACTATGGCTATGACTCAGATTATGAAGAGTATGAGGCTGTTATCCACTGTCCCGAGGGGGCATACTTTGACGAGGATGACTACGCCGATTACGAAGAAGACGGATACATGTACACCTTTACCGTTATGGATGACGTGAGGGAGTATACCGCCACCGCCAACAACTATTTCAATCGTGAAGCTTATGATAATAAACCCATAGGCTATGATGTGCCCCAGCAGCTCTACTTTGACGGTGAGCTGGACGAGGAAACTCTGGCAGAAACCGCAACTTATTCCCAGAACGTTACTAAATTGGGCTTTGAGTGGGAAGGCAAGGATGTTATTTTAATCGAAACAGAATACAGCACTATCGATGAATGGGACTATGACGAGGCTTTCGTGGGTGTTGAGTATGAGCATTGCTACTGGAATGCCGACGAGGAAGCCGGAGAAGTTGGCGACTTTACAACCAATGGTCTGGTGGGCTTTGAAATTTATTCCAACGGCTGGGACGAATTGACAGTGGACCAGTATGCATGGATTGCAGGTCAGCTCTTCGGTGTTGACAGTGGCAAAACCTGGCCTGTTGAGGAATAATTATAATCATGTGTTAAAAAAGAAGGGAACAGGAGTGTTCCCTTCTTCTCAAAACCCTTCAATGCTACACTGGAGGGCTTTGAGAAGAAGTGTTTCTTTAAAAAAGGAGGAATTTTTATGCTGAAAAAAATGTTATGTGTTACGCTTGCGAGTTTTATGCTCCTTTCCCTTTGCTCCTGCAGGGAAGCAGTGCCGCCAATTGAAGACGAAATCACCAAAGAGGAAGAAGCCTTCATTTCGGTAATGCTTGGAGATAAAAATCTTGAAGAGTGGAACGAAAATAACACCATTTGCTCCGTATCCTGGAACAATTTAAAGCTTTCCGAGGCAGATGAAGAAAAATTCCCCAACCTTAAAAAATCCTTTGACACCTTTAATGAGGCTGCATTAAGGGATGCACAGGCGTTAATGTACGAATTAATCGGTGCCGCTGAGGATTTAGCAGGCGATGAATACAACCCTCTTTACCTTGAAGGGAAGTCAAAGGTGTTTTTACAACGAGCCGACACAAAAATTATAAGCTTTTTGGAGGATGTTTTTGTGCATTCAGGTGGAGTTCACCCTGATTATTTTTACAAAACCTCCAATTATAATCCTGAAACAGGTGAAAACCTCGCTCTTACCGATGTAATTGTAAAAATGGAGAATTTGCCCGAAATTCTTGAGGGAAAAATTAAAAGCAAGTACGATTACATAGATTTCGGAATGGTTGATTTAATCACAATTTTCAATGAGTATCCCTTAGAGGAGTGCAACTGGACCATTGACTATCAGGGCATCACCTTCTGGTTCAGCCCTTACGACATAGCATCCTACGCTGCAGGCCCTCTTTCGGCAAAAATTTATTTTAATGAGCAACCCGAAATTTTCAATGAGGAATATACAAAACTGCCTTTTGAAAACTATGTCTTAATGCTTCCTGCAAGGCAAAAGCTTGACTTTGACTTGAATTTATCTGATAATAAAACTGACAATATTGAAATTGATACCCTCCTTGACGAATATGGCTCATATAACATGCTGATGGTTACGGTAAACGGAAATAATTATACCGATGAAATTAATTACGCTTATGATTTTGATGTTTACTTAGCTCATGTGGGTGATAAAAACTACATTTATTCCGATTCCGTTACGGACAACGACTACCACATGTTCTGCACATGGGACATAAACGGTGCTACTCCGAAAATGACTCATGAGCTTTACGGCACCGAACTTGATTACGAGTACATAGAAGAAGGCTTTGAAGACGGAACTGTTTACAAAAAATCCTTCAACAATCCTGAATGTTTCACACTGGAAACACGCTTTGAAATTTTAGGCACCCGTGGAGCCACTGCAAACTATAAGCTTGCTGAAAACGGAACTCCAACAATGACCGACAATGCTTACACCTTTAATTACGGTCACGATGTGAAAACAATTGTGCCCCTTGAGACTGAAATTCTGCCTGAGAAGACAAAGACCATACTTCCGGAGGGGTCGTCACTTACACCATATCAGACCGATGGTAAAACCTTTGTTGATTTAAAAACAGAGGACGAAAAAATTGTAAGGATTTCTATTGATGTGTCGGATTGGCCAAGACTTGTTAACGGCATGCCTGAGGATGAATGCTTTGAAGAATTGTTGTATGCGGGGTGATTTTTATGAGAAGGGTGAAAAAAATTATGAAATTAATGGCTGTCATTGCACTTATTGCATCTTTGCTTGGGTGCAAGCCCGAGCTTGTTGACGGGCCGGGAATGGTGTATGTGGATTCGGATTACCGTACAGTTTATGCAAATGTTTTTGATTTTGACTCACTTGATACTCATCCGATGTTTGCTGTGGCGTTTTTAGGATATGGCGACAGAATGGAAGCGAGAAATACATATGTAAAGGGCATTTTTCAAGACCTTGAAGAGGAAGCCATTGAAAGTATTAAGCATTTTGACTACGAGGGCGACGAGTGGTACCTTGTTGTGCCTCGATACAAAGAGGATGTTGACATAACAAATCTTACGACAGAAGAGGTGCACACCATATACAACGGCGATGCATTCACGATTAAGTGCAACTTGTCGGATTTGTATTCCAACATTGAAATCAGCACAGAACAGAATTTAAGCGGACACAAGTTTTCGCCACAGATGGGTGGCGACGGAAAGCTTGTCAAAAACCCCGACGTGTGGGACATTACAGACTATTCAGTAACAACTGACTATGTTATGGGAGGAGAATGATTATGGGATTATTAAAAGCAGGAATTGGAGCACTTAGCGGAGTTTTAGCTGACTCCTGGCGAGATTATTTTTATTGCGAAAGCATGGACGCCGACACCCTTGTTGTAAAGGGCGAAAAAAGAACAGGCGGTCGTTCCTCCAACAAAAAAGGCTCCGATAATATTATTTCAAACGGCTCTATTATTAATGTTAACGAAGGTCAGTGCATGATTATCGTTGAAAGCGGTAAAATTGTTGACATTTGTGCCGACCCGGGTGAATTTGTGTACGATATGGGCACAGAACCCAGCATTTTCTACGGAAAGCTCGGCGAAAACATTAAAAAGAGCTTTGCAGAAGTAGGCAAGCGTTTTACCTTTGGTGGCGAGAGTGGCAAAGACCAGAGAATTTACTACTTCAACACAAAGGAAATTATGGGAAATAAATACGGCACACCTTCACCTATTCCTTTCCGAATTATGGACCAGGCAATCGGTTTTCCGCTTGATATTAAAATCCGCTGTCACGGTGAGTATTCCTACAGAATTACTAACCCCATGCTTTTCTACACAAATGTGTGTGCAAATATTGAAAACAACTTTACCCGTGACGAAATTGACGGTCAGCTTAAGAGTGAGCTTTTAACAGCTCTTCAGCCCGCAATGTTCAAAATTTCACAGAACAATATCTACTACGGTGCAATTCCTGCCTACACAATGCAGCTTGCAGACGAACTCAACGAAATTCTTTCCTCCAAATGGAGAGACAGACGAGGCGTTGAAATTGTAGAATTTGGTGTGTCTGCAGTAAATGCCACCGAAGAGGACGAAGCAAGAATTCAGGAATATCAGCGCTCTGCTGCTATGGGAAGAGACGCAAATATGCTCCGTGGTCACATGGCAGGCGCAACTGCTCAGGCAATGAACACTGCTGCAGCAAACGAAAACGGAGCAATGGCAGGCTTTATGGGCATGGGCATGGCAGGCAATATGATGGGCAATATGGCAAACTTTATGCAGGGTGCAAGCTCAAATGCACCTACCATGCAAAATCAACAGGTTAATGTGGGTGCAAATGGCTGGAAGTGCGAATGCGGCAGTGTAAACATGGGCAAATTCTGCCCCAATTGCGGAAGTAAAAAGCCCGAAGGTGCTCCTTTATATAAGTGCGACAAGTGTGGCTGGATGCCTGAAGACCCTAAAAATCCACCGAAGTTCTGCCCTGAATGCGGCGATGTGTTTGATGAAAATGATGCTAAATAAGGAGCCGGTATTATGAAAAAAATTATAAGTATTTTTCTTACTCTGGCGATGGTGCTTTCCTGTATCGTAATAGTGCCTGTTTCTGCACAGGGAGAATATATAGAAGTAAGTACAGCAGATAGTTTTAAAGAAATTCTTGAAAGCAACGGAGATAAAAATATTCTTATTACAAGTGATATTATCTACACCTGTCAGGTAAATGATGTAGGTAGTTACTGGATAACACTCGGCAGAGGTGAAAAAACCTTAAATTTAAACGGTAAATCTGTTGAGCTTAATGCCGAAACAGGTGTAGAAACTACTATGATAAGAGTGCCAAGTGGAGCGTCTCTTATTATCAACGACACAAGCGGAAATAATTCGGGTGCACTTTTCTGCTACGGTAAAATTGACCATCCCCATGACGATGATGGATTTCCGGAATATTTCAATAGCGATGTAAAGTATAGAAATGTTTTGGAAATTGACGGCGGTACCGTAACAATAAACGGAGGTACTTTAGAAGCAGGTCGTTCAAAAAAACAGTGGATATGTGATGGCATGGATGTGTACGATTTAAGACACCTGCTTGATTATACTATACAGTTCGGAGTTCTGGGCTTGGCAATAGGTGCAAGATTCGATGGGTATGCCTGGCAGCAGGTAAATGGCGACTGTATTACGGTAAAAGAAGGAAGTCTTTTGGTAAATGAGGGTATTTTTCTTGGCAGAGGTTTTTCAAATCTTGAAACATATGTAAAAGAAGGCGACAATGATTTTGATGTAGAGTTTTCCCGTTCTGCGTGTTTAAGACTTTTAGGCGGTAACACAACCATAAACGGCGGTACCTTCTGGGGCAGAGGGAACGCTGATGTTCTTGGGGTTACAAAGGATGCCAAAATTACTGTTAAAAGCGGAACCTTCAGTACAAACCATCTTCGTGTTTTGACTGTTCCAAGTATAAATGTTACAGCGTACGGTTACTATCACCCATATGTTATAGGGCACGAACAACGATACGGATATATGTATCACCCTGCGTCCGATGTGGGCAGTGTAAGACTCACCTCAGATATGCTTGACCCACAGCGAAACACAGCAGAGCTTAACGGTGAAACTTTACCTGTCAGTGAATGGGCAAAGCTTAACGCTACAGGAAATGATGGTTCGGCTACAGTTGTTGTAACACACCATATGTCAAACTCCGACAGAAGAAACTTTATGTCGGGCGATAGGTCAGCAGGCAAAAAAGAAATAAAGAACCTTAATATAAGCGGTACAAACGCTTACGGTATGACACTTTCTCCGGATGTGCTTTCCTGTAATGAAGCGGGAGTAAGAAGCATTTGTGTTGAATGGTATCACAACGACGAGCCTTGTGACAATGAAACAACAATGGTTGCAGGAAAATATCAGGCAAAGGTATCTGTTGTCCTTAACAGTAACTACGTTTTCTCAGATTCACCAAACTTCTCGATTATGGGTGATAAGGTAAGCTCGTATGAGTTATCTTCTTCCAAGAGAAGAGCAACACTCATGTCAAAGGTTTATAACTTAGAGTGTAATCATTCATATAATGAAGACGAATACTTGCATTTTGATACAGATAAGCATTTTCTCAAGTGCTCTGTATGTGATAAAATACTTTCAAGCGAAGAGCATTACTTCGGTGACGGCGAACCTGATGGCAACTCCATAATCTATAAGTGCCAAAGATGCGATTTTTTATACGGCGAGGCTAATGACGGCAAAGTCAGAATAGATTATGTGGGCATCAATATCCCCACACCTCGGGCAGGCTATTTCCCCGAATACTATGGCTTAATCAGCGGTGAGGGCGTAAGCTTTGCAAACGGTGGAGATGAATTTACAAAAAACGGCATCCGTTGGGGACTTTATGTAAATGATTTTGGTGTTGCGGAGGATGTGCCCTTTGCAAGTGGTATGGGATACCGTGCCACTATATACTTAAGAGCCGATGAAGGTTATGCCTTCAGCAAAGACCAGAATGCACAGTACAATCCTGTTGTAGTTGTAAACGGCAAAGAAGCAGAGTATGACACAGATGGTGAGCTTATGACGGTAACCTACGAGGTAAACGCACCTGAAGTTACTGTTTCTTATATCAATATGTCCGGCATTGATTTCCCAGAAATCGGAAATACTGCTGACCGTGAGCCTGAATCTGCAGACCCAATCTATTATGACTGCAAGAATATCACCTGGTACGAAGACGGCGAATATATGGATAGTGACGATACCTTCAAGGAAGGCAAGGAATACAGGGTCGAAATGTATATCGACACAATCCGCTCGGGTTGGGATTATACTGCAAAATTTGAAGAAAATATTACAGGCGCAACAGTTGACGGCTTTGCTGTCAATGAAAACGACATCAACAGGCTTCACGACACAACAGTTGTTATTGCCTACACATTCCCTTATCTTGAGAAAGATAAAGCAGAAGAGGAAAAGAAACCTCAGGAACAGGAGAAAGAAACTCCGGTCTTTATTGATATTGAAAAAGGAAAATATTACTACGATGCGGTTATGTGGGCAGTAGAAGAGGGTATAACAGCAGGAACAGGTGCAAATACTTTCTCTCCCGATGCTATCTGCACAAGAGGTCAGGTTGTTACCTTCCTTTACAGAGCAGCAGGCAAGCCCAAGGTCAAGAAAAACTCCCAACCCCCCTTTACCGATGTAAAACCCTCAGACTATTATTACGAGCCAATTCTGTGGGCGGTAAAAGAGGGTATAACTCTCGGCACAAGCGAAACCACATTTTCACCTGATGCTCCATGTTCCAGCGCTCACATAATAACCTTCCTTTACAGAGCAATGGGAATAGGTGACAACGGCTGGTATGAGGAAGCGCGCGACTGGGCAAAGGAATTCGGACTTCTTGCGGACACAGGACTTCAGGTAAATCCCGATGAACCCTGCCCCAGAGCAGCAGTTGTTACTTTTCTTTACCGATTTATAAACAACTAATAACAGCCGTGGTATGAATTTTAATTATTCATATCACGGCTTTTTGTGAGCAAACAAAAAAGGGCATACTTTTGTATACCCTTCTTGGTCGAGGTGACAGGACTTTCTCTGCGGCCCCATCGCCTTCGGCGCCTGGTTGCGGTGCCCAAAATTATTTGCTCCTGTCGTCGCATAATTTTGACCGCTGCCCCACTAAATGCTCGCTTCATCGTCCGCAGGACGCGCTTACATTTAGTGCCCAAAGCACGTGCTTTGTGAGCAAACAAAAAAGGGCATACTTTTGTACACCCTCCATGGTCGAGGTGACAGGACTTGAACCTGCGGCCCCATGCTCCCAAAGCACGTACGCTACCAACTGCGCTACACCTCGAAATATTAAATTGTTGTGGTAGCGTACTACGTACGCTTCCGTTTGCGGTGCCCGACATCAACTTCGCATACGCTCGTTGCTTGCCGACCGCAGCACAACCCTGCGCATTCGCTTAATCGTCCACAGGACGCGCTCATGCTCGGTTCCGACTGCGCTACACCTCGAAATATTAACAAACCAATTATAACGTACTAATCATTAAAAATCAAGTCTAATTTTATTGAAATACATTATTATTCGTGTTATAATATAGAAAAACTTATAGGAGGATAATTATGTTACAGGATTATAAAAAGGAATTTATTGAATTTTTACTTGATGCGGGCGTTTTAAAGTTTGGTGATTTTACTGCCAAAAGCGGAAGAAAGCTTCCTTACTTCATCAATGCAGGCGAAATCAAAACAGGCGACCAGATTTGTAAGTTAGGCGAATACTACGCAAAGTGCTATAAGGAAAACATCTCCGCTGACGATGTTGTTCTTTACGGCCCTGCATACAAGGGTATTCCGTTGGCAGTTTCTGCGGCAAGTGCTCTTTCAAAAGAAGGTATTGACCTTCCCTTCTTCTTTAACCGAAAAGAAGTAAAGGACCACGGCGAAGGCGGTATTTTTGTTGGCTACACACCCAAGGCAGGTCAGAATGTTGTTATCGTTGAAGACGTTATCACAGCAGGCACAGCAATCCGTGAAAGCATTGAGCTTATGAAAACTCTTGACGGCGTTAAAATCGTTGGCGTTATGATTATGGTTAACCGCATGGAAAAGGGTCAGGGCGAATTGAGCGCAATGAAGGAAATCGAAGTTGAACATGGTTTCCCTGTTCATGCAATTGTTACTGTTCATGAAATTATTGAATACCTTGAAACACACCCCGAAAGAATGAGCGACCCCGATTGCATTACGAGAATAAGAGAATATCTTGCAGTTTACGGTGCGTAAAATTCAGGCAGTCTTTATGACTGCCTTTTTGTTATTAAATAACTTGACAATTATTGATAAATTTGATAATATATATCTAATTTATCGATACGAATTGCGTTAATGCAATTTGTAAGAAGAAAAGAGGAGTTTTAAAATGAAAAAATTAGTATCAATCATGATGGCACTTGTAATGGTGCTGGCACTTTCTGCTTGTGGCACAGAGCCTGCAGCAGACCCCACAGAAGCAGTAGCGGTAGACAATTTTAACGTTGGCATTTGCCAGCTTATGGTTCACGAATCCCTTGACCAGGCTACACAGGGTTTTAAGGATGCTTTAACCGAGGAACTTGCAGCAAAAGGCAAAACAGTTGAATTTGATGCACAAGTTGCAGGCGATGCAAACCTTTGCACAACAGTTATTAACACATTCACAGCAAAAGATGTTGACCTTATCATGGCTAACGCAACACCTGCACTTCTTGCAGCTGCAAGTGCAACCGATACCATTCCTGTTTTAGGTACATCCGTAACTGATTACAACGACACCTTCGGTGGCATGATTCCTGCAAATGTAACAGGTACATCCGATGCTGTTCCCTTTGACGAACAGGCAAGCATGATGATTGAATCCTTAGGTCTTGTTGAAGGCGACGTTGTTGGTGTTCTTTACTGCACAAACGAATCTAACTCCCTTATCCAGTACGAGGCAGTTAAGGCTCTCTTTGAAGAAAAAGGCATTGTTGTTAACGCATACACATTCAGCGAAACAACAGAGCTTCAGGCTCTTGTAACAAAGGCTGCAGGCGAAATCAAGGCGCTTTACGTTCCTTCCGACAACACAGTTGCAGCTAACGACACAGTTGTAGGCACTATCTGCAACGAATACAAGGTTCCCGTATTCACAAGCTACGGCGGCGCAGTTTGCTACGCAAGCCTTGCCATTGACTACTACCAGCTTGGCAGAGAAACCGGCGTGATGGCAGCACAGGTTCTTCTTGGCGAAAAGTCCTGTGAAGACATGGAAGTTAAAACTCTCACTCCCACAGTTGTATACAACGAAGAGCTTTGTGCAACACTTGGCATTACTGTTCCCGAAAACTAATTAAAAGGATTAAGATTTATCATGGCTTATATAAACGTATTGCCCGGCGCTATTGCCGAAGGGCTTATCTGGGGATTGATGGCAATCGGTGTCTACATATCCTACAAAATACTCGACATTGCCGACCTTACGGTTGACGGCTCCATTTGTACAGGTGCTTGTGTATGTGCTGTTTTGCTGACAATGGGCGTACCTGCTCCTGTTGCAATGCTGGTTGCATTTTTAGTTGGCAGTATTACCGGAATTGTTACGGGACTTTTCAATACCGCTTTAGGTATTCCCTCAATTCTGGCAGGTATTTTAACCCAGCTTATTTTGTACTCGGTAAACCTTTTTGTGCTTGGTGGCAAGTCCTTGCTTGCAATAAACCGCTTTGTGGATAAACCCATTTTGCACATGAGTAACATTCCCATGGCTTGCCTTGTGGCAGGTGTGGTGGTTGTGTTTGTGATTGTTACCTTAAGGCTTTTCTTCTACACCGAAATTGGCCTTACCCTTAAATCCACAGGCGACAATCCCGACATGAGCCGTGCACAGGGTGTTAATGTTAACTTTAACAAGGTTATGGGTCTTGCAATATCTAATGGTATTGTTGCTCTTTCCGGTGCACTTCTGGCTCAGTACAAGGGCTCTGCAAACATTAACGACGGCAGGGGTGCAATTGTTATAGGCTTGGCAGCAATTTTTATCGGTCTTTCTGTTTCCTTAAAGATTAAGCCCAACTTTGTTTCAAGTCTTATAGGCGTAGTGGGCGGTAGTATTGTATACTATATTATTTACAATTACGTAATTTTAATGGGTATCAAAACAGACTACCTCAAGATGCTTTCAGCAATTATTGTTGTGGTGTTCCTTTCAACACCTTACTTAAAAACCACTTACTTTACAAAGCGCAAATCCTTAAATGCAGGAGGTGGCGAAAATGCTTAAAATTACCAACCTCCAGAAAACCTTCAACGCAGGCACGGTAAACGCAAAAACTGCCCTTGCAGGCTTTGATTTGACCATTAACGAGGGCGATTTTGTAACTGTTATCGGTGGCAACGGTGCAGGCAAGAGCACCATGCTCAACGCCATTGCAGGGGTGTGGAAGCCTGATTTCGGCAAAATTGAAATTGCCGGTGTTGATGTAACCGATATGCCCGAATACAAACGTGCAAAGTTTATCGGCAGAGTGTTCCAGGACCCCATGAAGGGTACTTCTCCCGACATGGAAATTGCGGAAAATCTTGCAATTGCCGAAAGAAGAGACGTTAAACGTAAATTGGTACGCGGTTGCACAAAAAAGAACCGTGAATATTACAAAGAGCTTCTTACCCAGTTGAACTTAGGTCTTGAAAACCGACTTTCCACAAAGGTGGGTCTTCTGTCGGGCGGTCAGAGGCAGGCTGTAACACTTCTTATGGCAACAATCAAAAGACCGAAAATTTTGCTTTTAGATGAGCACACTGCAGCGCTTGACCCTAAAACTGCATCAAAGGTGCTTGAAATTACAAACAAGCTTGTAACAGAAAACCACCTTACAACCCTTATGATTACTCACAACATGCACGATGCAATTGAGTACGGAAACCGTCTTATTATGATGAGTGAGGGCAAGGTTGTGGTTGATGTTTCGGGCGAAGAAAAGAAAAACCTTACCATTGAACAGCTTCTGGGCCTTTTTGAAAAGGCAAGCGGAAGCCAGATGCTTGACGATAAGGTAATGCTTTCAAAGTAAACAAAAAAGACGTATGAAAATACGTCTTTTTTTGTTTTTTTTTAAATATCCTATATTGGTGATTTGTTTGTATTATGTGGCAAAACTAAAAAATAAAGAAAAGCTTTTTCAAAAAGCTTACCAATTTGAAGATGAATGTGTTTATATTACAAATACCGAAAAATGCAAAAAGAAGTTTTTGAAAAGCGGAAAAAAGAACGTAATTTTTAAGGAAGAATTTTACGACGATTTGTTTTTTTCAAACCTGCTTTGTGAGGCTTGGGCCTATGACGAGGTTTTTTGCCTTGGATATGTTGAAAACATGGTAAAGGAAATCTCACAAAGGTTAAAGCTCACACTCCCCTTGGAAGAAATTGCTGTGTGTACCCAAAAGGGCGAAATGCTTACGAGCCTTTTGTCAGGCTACACAAAGCTTATTACCCTGTGCTTTGAAAAAGGCGAGGGCTATTTTGAAAATGGTGTACCCGTAAGGCAGGTTAAAAAGCTTAAAACAACTCCCGATTTAATTATTTACATTGCAAAGTCACCTCCTCTTTTTGACATTCCCACAATTGATTTAAGAGAAATCCCCAAAAGGGGCAGTAAAACCCTCACCTGGGACCGATTAAGCTTTAAAACGGATTTGTTTAATTTTGAAATCAACACCCCCGCTCTTTTATACTTTTTAAAAAAGGGCGAAATTAAGAATTTTGAATTAACAAGTCTTAGAAAAAAGTGCACAAGGATTTTTACTTTTAGTTGACTACAGCACAATTTCGTTATAAAATATAAGCGTTTAGGAGTGATATAGTGGTAAACGCTTATATTATGGTTGTGTTCGGAATACTGTGTGCCAAAATGGGTGGCTTTTTGCGTGACGCCGTTTTTGCTTCCGGCTTTGGCACGGGAGTGGAGTCTGATATTTATTTTCAGATTTTTGGCATTGCCAGCCTCATTTTCACCGCAGTAGGAAGTGCACTTTCAACACTTATTATTAAAAATGTAAATAAATCTGAATATGCTGAAGGCGACGGTCAAAACCGCTACGCCGCATATTTCATGAGAAATATTACTCTTCTTATTGGTGCAATCACTCTGGTGCTCTACATTTTTGCAAAGCCCTTGGTGAAGGTTTTGTTGCCTGCTCTTACAGGGGCAGAATATGACATGGCTGTAAAGGTTATGTATATAATGCTGCCCAGCTTCATATTCATTGCCATTGCCTATATGATGAGCGGACTTTTGCAAAACAGAAGAGTGTTTTTCACACCGTCGATTATGAGCCTGCCTTATAACATAATTGTTATATTTGTGCTCTTGTTGGGAGTTAACGACATTGTTAAAATCAGCATGATTACAACCTTTGGCTGGTTTTTGCATATTGTAATTCTTTTGCCCGATTTTTACAAAAAGGGCTACAGGTTCAGAATAAAGCCGGGTAAATCCTTAAAAGGTCACGGCATGGAAAACATTTCGGAAACTGTTTTAATTTTCATTTCCGGATTAATGTTCCAGATTTGCTTTATGGTTGACAAAATGTGTGTTGCCTTTGAAGAGGGTATGGTTACAACCCTTTCCTACGGAAGTAATTTGTTCATCACCTTTTCGGGCGTTTTTGTTGTGGCAATGAGCAGTGTGGTTTTCCCTGCCATAAGCCAGAACTACGAGCATGGCGAAATGGACTATGTGCGTGAGCTTATCCGCTACATGATAAAGCTCATGGTGTCTATTTTTGCTTTTTACCTTATTGCGGTGGTATTTTTCGGCGACTTTGCCGTAGGTCTCATTTATGAACATGGCGCCTTTACACAGCGGGACACATTAAAGGTTTCAATGGCATTTGTTATTTATTCCTTTGCAATTTTCGGCTATCTTGCGCAGAATGTTTTAAACAAGCTCTTCTATATTGCAGGCAAGTACACCTTGCCTGTGGTTGGTGCTGTGGTAATCGTTTTGTTAAACGGAATAATCGACACTTTGTTAGTTCCCTTATTCGGAGTTTATTTTGCGGCAATTTCCACAACCGTGCTTTTAAGCCTGTATGCAATGTTTATTGCAATAAAGCTCAAAAAAATAATCGGCACATATATCACAAAGGAGCTTGGTAAAACCTTAGGAAAAATTTGTGTTGCAACCATTCTTTCTGCAGTTTTATGCTTAGTTTTAAAGGCGGTAGTAAGCACAAACATTGTATCAACCCTTATATTGTTTGTGGTTGTAGCTCTGGTTTATATTCTTACCTTGTATTTTACGGGTGTGTTGAAGGATTTGTTCACAACGCCTTTGTCAAAGGTGCAGAAATAGGAAAGGAATTTGTAATGAAGGATAATCGCAAGGAATTTGTATTTGTAATCGGAAAAAGTGAGGGCATGGACCAAAAAAAAGTCATTGAAGGCTTTAACAGCATTGTTGAAGCACAAAAAAACGGCAAGGACGAAAGCATTTTTACTCTTGTGTTTTTTAATGATGACATTAAGGTGTCATTTGATGGTGTGAGCTTAAAAAGGCTTCGCAAATACACCGACCGAACCTATGTTCCAAAGGGCAGAAGTGCTCTTTACGATGCCATTGGCAAAACGATGGATATGGTTGGCGAAAGACTTTCTGTAACTCCCGACTACGACATGCCAAACCAGGTGTGCATGATAATAATCGGTGAAAACGATAATGCAAGCACCGTGTATGAGCACTCAAGAATAGACGACATGATAAAAACCCAGAAATATATTTACAAGTGGGATTTTGTGCTCTATTCCAACGAAGAGGTTCATTTCGACATTCAAAAGGGCGGAAGAATAAACGACTGGGAAAAAATGTTTAAAACAATAAACGATTATATTACAATGTTAAGATAAAAGGTGCTCATTGAGCACCTTTTAATTCTTTACAATGTGTTCACAATTGTAACAGTAGCGAAATATAAGCTTAACTGTGGCGTAATTGACAAAAACTTCTTGCAATAATATAATATTGGTGAGATGAGGGAGAGTTTCCCTGTTTGAAAAAAATAAACCGGAAAAGGCACTGCGGTGGCGTTGCCACGGAGGAGCGCATTTGACCGGATTGGGTTTATTAGAAAAAAGAGAAAGGAAGGAAAACAATATGAAAAATCTCAGAAGAACATTATGTACTTTTCTTGTTGTTGTAATGCTTTTAGGCTCTGTTTCCGTAGCAGAAGCATCACGTTTTTACGACGTGGACAATGGCGACAAGTATGCGGAAGCAATTGAACTTTTAGCAGGCCTTAACATTATCACAGGCTATGAAGACGGCAAGTTCAAGCCCAATGCAACCATAACAAGAGCAGAAGCTGCAACAATTATGGTAAGAGTTCTGGGCTATGAATATGATGTAGTAAAGGGTGCAACAGATTATTCCGACGTTCACAGAAATCACTGGGCGTCAGGCTACATCAACATAGCATCAGCTAACGGCATTATCAACGGTTTCCCTGACGGCACATTCCGTCCCGAAGAAAATGTTACATACGAACAGATGGTAAAAATGATAGTTTGCGCAATAGGCCACGAGCTTAAAGCCGACAACTATGGCGGATACCCCCAGGGCTATATCCGTGCGGCAAGTGAGGCAACCGTAACAAAGGGCATTTCCGGTTATGTTGGCCTTCAGGCACCCAGAGGCATGGTGGCACAGCTCATTTACAACGCCTTAGAAGTTGAAATGATGGATGCTACAAGCTTCAGCACAGGTATTTTAGGCAACACATATTCTTTAAACGGAAAAACAATCCTTTCGGATTATCTCGGTATTGAAAAGGTTGACGCTGTTGTAACAGGAACTTATCTTGCCGAGGCAAACTATTCTGCAAGAGACAAGTTTGTAACAATGGACATCACAAAGGTTTACGAGCTTAAAAACCGTAAGAGCAAGCTTCTTTACGAAGAAGGCGACAGCGTTGATTTCCAGGAAGCTGAATATTCCTATGCTAATCGTTTCCTTGGCTATGCAGTAACTGCATATGTAGGCGAAGATGAAGATGGTGTTGACACAGTATTTTCCATCACACTTGACGATTCCAGAAACGATGTTATAGAAATTACACAGAAGAACTTCTTCGCACAGGAAAGTGACGATAAGGTTATCAGTTATTCAAAGCGCGCAACTGATAAGAAAACCACAACTATCGATATTGAAAGAGATCTTCTTGTTGTGGTAAACGGTGTTGTTTCCGAAAAGTCCATTGAAGAATACTACGACGACTTTGATGTTATGGAAGTTATCAACAACGACCGTGACAGCAAGTACGATGCAGCATTCATCACTCTTTATGACGAATCCGAAGGTGTTGAATTTGTTGTTACAGAAATCGACACAGAGGACGACACATGGTATTTTGAAGGCGACGACGGCGAGCTTGAGCTTGAAATGGATAACGATGATTTTGTTATCACAATCATCCGTGACGGCGAGGTTTGCGATGCTTCCGACATTGAAATAGGTGACGTTGTTACATGTCTTGATGCATCCGCAGCTGTTTTCACAGTCTATGTATCCAGCGAAACTGTTCGCGGAACAATTGACGAAGTTGACTACGATGAAGACGTATACTACATCGGAAGAAATGAATACACACTTTCTCCTGCATTCTCAGAAGAGCTTGAAGCAGGTGACGAGGGTACATTCTATCTTAACTACCAGGGCAAGATTGCATACACAACAGTTAAGAGCACAGTAACCAACGGTGACTATGTGTTCGTAACAAACTACGACACATCTGTGAGATTCAGCAAAACTACTTACTTGGTTCAGGTTGTTACCGCTAACGGTTCGGTTAAAACATATACTTTAAAGAACAAAATGAAGTATATCGATGCCAACGGTAATCTTTTCAAAAATGCAACAGCCAAGGACGTATACAATTATCTTTTGGCAACAAAAACTGACCTTTCCAATGCATTTGGCATCAACGGCTATACAGGTCTTGCGAGAGTGAAGGCTTCTTCCTCCGGCGTTATTTCCGAAATTTACATTCCCGGTAAGTACGAAGAGTTCTATGCACAGACAAAGTACGCTTCCGAAAACAGCAAGGAATATTCCGAAAGACGTGAAACCTATGGTAACTATGACCTTGACAAGGACGTATTGGTGTTCAGAATTGACGACACAGAAGAATATATTTCCGATGCAGTAGAGGTTGGAACAGTAGGTGAATATTTCACAGACGGCGACAACTACGTGTTTGTTGCATACGGTGAACGTGATGACGACATTGAAGTGCTTGTTCTTACCGATGGTATTGCAACAGCAAACTACGAAGACCATGCAGTATTGGTAACAAAGGTTTCCACAGTTGCGGTGGAAGGAACAAGAACTGACAAAATCGTAGGTATCCAGAACGGCAAAACAGTAACCTACGTTGTTGACCCCGACGAAAGCTTTGATGTTGAAACAGGTAACATTATTTTGGTAAGCAGCAATGCACAGGGATATATTACAAAGCTTGAAAAGGTTGCCAACACAACAAAGGATCCTGACGACTTGTACACAGCGTTTGACGGTGTGGACATTCCTTCCGATACAGATGCAGGTGTGTTCGGCGGTATGATTGAAGAAAAGAACACTAAGAGATTCTATATCGAAGGTGTTGAAGAACCCTTCTACGGCGACAATATCACTGCATTCTATCTTATTGATTACACAGCAAGGGAAACTATATTTGAAAAGGGTTCCATGTCTTCTATAAAGGACACAAAGGATGTAACAAGCTACATCATTGCAAGAACATATGAAGACGACACAATCGACGTGTTCGTATTCAAGGTGGATGCTGATGAATACCTCATTCCCACTACCGACATCTGGGATAAGAGTATTTCTGTAGAAGATCCCACCGAGCCTGCAACAGAAGCGACAGAGCCCACAACCGAGGCAACTGAAGCTACAACAGAAGCGACAGAGCCCACAACTGAGGCAACTGAAACTACAACAGAAGCGACAGAGCCCACAACCGAGGCAACTGAAGCTACAACAGAAGCCACAGAACCTACAACCGAGGCAACTGAATCTACAACAGAAGCGACAGAACCTACAACTGAGGCAACTGAAGCTACAACAGAAGCGACAGAACCTACAACCGAGGCAACTGAAGCTACAACAGAAGCCACAGAACCTACAACTGAGGCAACTGAAGCTACAACAGAAGCCACAGAGCCCACAACTGAGCCAACTGATGCTACAGTGGCTGCAACAGAGCCTTCAGAGGATGATGAAATAGTTCTTGCAGGCATGGCAACAGAAGCTCCCACAGAGGCTCCCACTGAAGCGCCTACAGAAGCGGAAACAGTGGCTCCTACAGAAGCTCCTACAGAAAAAGCAACTGAAGCACCCACTGAAAAGGCAACAGAAAGCGCAGAAGAAAAAATGATGAAAGAGGTACTTAACCTTGTAAACAAAAAGAGAGCCGAATTAAAGCTCAAGAGCGTTACATGGGATAAGAACCTGGAAGCGGTTTGCAAGAGCTACGTTAAGGAAATGATTTTAAATTCAAGACTTGACCGTACAGGCAAAACAGGCTCCACACTTGCAACTCGTCTTACAGGCGGAAAGGTAGTGTACACAGTTGCGTTTGAAAGCCTTGCGAAGGGCGCAAAAACAGCCGAAGCGGTTGTTAATGCATGGTTAGGCTCTGACGTAAACAAGAGCACAATCATTGATGCAAACATTACAAAGCTTGCGGTATTCCTTGAAAAGGATGCATCCGGCAGCTACTACTGGTACATGGTGGCAACTAACTGATCAAAATAAAAAGAGAGAGCTATGCTCTCTCTTTTTTGCACTAAAAACATATAGACAAAAGGTGCAAATCGTTATATAATAATTTTAATAATGATAATAACAAAGGAGAATTTGTTATGGAAAATGTATTTATTATGGATCATCCTCTCATCACACACAAGCTTGCCATTTTACGTGACAAAAACACAACAAGCAAGCAGTTCCGTGAACTTGTAAGCGAAATCGGCATGCTTATCTGCTACGAAGCAACACGTGATTTACCTCTTACAGAAGTTGAAATTGAAACACCTCTTGTAAAGGCAAAATTTGGCATGGTTAAATCCATGAAGCCTCTTTTGGTGCCCATTTTACGTGCAGGCTTAGGTATGGTTGAGGGCGTAATGAACTTTTTGCCCAACTCTGCAGTGGGCCACATTGGTCTTGCACGAAATCACGAAACCTTAGAGCCTGAGCTTTATTATTACAACATGCCCTCCGATGCAGGAGAAAGAACTGTTTTTGTTCTTGACCCAATGCTTGCAACAGGCGGCAGCTGCAGTGCGGCAATCAAGCTCATAAAAGAAAGAACAGGAGCAAAGAGAATTAAGCTCATGAGCATTGTTGGTGCACCTGTAGGTGTTGAACGAGTACATCGTGAACACCCCGATGTACAGATTTACGTTGGCGTAATGGATGAAAAGCTCAACGAAAAGGGCTACATTCTTCCGGGTCTTGGCGATGCCGGCGACAGACTTTTTGACACATTTTAATGGAGTAAACAAATGAACTTAAGAGAAAACCTTTCAAAAACAAAGAGGGTTGTGTTCAAGGTGGGCACATCCTCTCTTACATATCCCAACGGCAGGTTGAATATTAATAAAATTGACATACTTGTAAGGGTAATTTCCGACCTTAAAAATCGTGGTATGGAGGTTGTGTTGGTATCAAGCGGTGCCATTGGCGTAGGTGTGGGCAAATTAGGTCTTTCCGAAAAACCCAAGGACATGCCGGGTAAGCAGGCTGCAGCAGCCGTTGGTCAGTGCGAGCTTATGTATCTTTACGACAAGCTTTTTTCCGAATATGGCCACATCACAGGCCAGGTGCTTTTAACAAAGGACGCAATTGAACATGAAGACAGGCGTCAGAACGCTCACAATACCTTCATTACCCTTATCAAAATGGGTGTTGTTCCCATTGTAAACGAAAACGACGCCGTTTCCACCGAAGAAATTGAATTCGGTGACAACGACACCCTTTCTGCTTATGTTGCATGCCTTTGTGAAGGTGACCTTCTTGTAATATTAACAGACATTGACGGCTTGTACGACTCTGACCCCAGAAAAAACAAGGATGCACGCCTTATAAGCCAGGTTGAAAAAATTACCGACGACATTTTAAATGCGGCAGGCTCGGCAGGCTCATCCAGGGGCACAGGCGGTATGATTACAAAGCTCCATGCGGCTAAAATTGCATCCGATGCAGGCATTAAAACCATTGTGTGCAATGCCGACGACCCCAAGCTTATATATGAAATTTTTGAAGAAAAAGAAATAGGAACTATCTTTAAGTAGGTGTAAACATGATATTAGTTGAAGAAGCAGGCAAAAGAGCAAAGGACGCTTCGAAAAGTGTAATGCTTGCCACAACCGAAGAAAAAAACAATGCCCTTTTTCTCATTGCAAAGGCCTTGAGGAAAAACTCAAAGGAAATTATTCTTGCCAATGAAAAGGACATTGAAAATGCAAAAGAAAAGGGCATGAAGGAGTCTTTGATTGACAGACTTCTCCTTAACGAAAAAAGAATTGAGGCAATTGCCGTATCCATGGAGGATATTGCAAAATTACCCGACCCTGTGGGCACAGTTATTGAAACCGTTACCCGACCCAACAACTTAAAAATCACAAAAATACGTGTTCCCATGGGCGTTATCGGCATAATTTACGAGGCTCGTCCCAACGTTACCTGCGACGCGGCGGCACTTTGCTTAAAGGGCGGAAGCAGCGTGCTTCTCCGTGGCGGCAGCGATGCCATTAATTCCAACAAGGCATTGGTAAAAATCATGCAGGAAGCATTAAATGGCTCTGCAATTCATCCCGATGCAATTATGCTATGTGAAGACACAAGCCGTGACAGCGCAACAAAAATGATGAAGCTCAATGAATATCTTGATGTGCTCATCCCCCGTGGTGGTGCGGCGCTTATAAAAAGCGTGGTAAACAATGCAACCGTGCCCGTTATTGAAACAGGCACAGGCAACTGCCATGTGTTTGTGGATGAAAGTGCGTCGGTAAAAATGGCAACAGATATTATCATCAATGCAAAAACCCAGCGTACAGGGGTTTGCAATGCTGCAGAAACACTTCTTGTGCACAAAAACATTGCAAATGAGTTTTTGCCTGTTGCTTTAAAAGAGCTTGAAAATCGACAGGTTAAAATTTTAGGCTGTGAAAAAACAAATGCAATTTATCCTTGCGAAATTGCAACAGATGAAGATTATGCAACCGAATTTCTTGACCTTATCATTTCCGTTAAGGTGGTTGACTCAATAGAAGATGCAATTGCACATATTGAAAAATATTCAACCCACCACTCCGAGGCAATTGTTTCGGAAAACGGCGAAAATGTGGCAAAGTTTTTCAAAGAGGTAAATTCGGCAGCTGTTTATCACAATGCCTCTACCCGTTTCACCGATGGCGGCGAATTTGGTTTTGGTGCCGAAATGGGTATTTCCACTCAAAAGCTCCACGCCCGTGGACCAATGGGTCTTAACGAAATAACATCATATAAATACATTATCGAAGGCGAAGGCCAGGTAAGATAAAACGCTGCTTAATGTTAAGGTATCGGGAAATCTGATTCTTATAGTTGGTAAACTGGTGCAAAATTTGATATTCAGCGCAGAATATATTAATAAAGGTGCAAGAAAATGAGAAAAATAGTATTATTGGCAATTGCCTGTGTTTTTTTGTTATGTGGTTGTGGTAAAAATAGTGTAAATACATCTACGGAAAACTATACAGAACAAATCTCATCTGCGTTAAACAATTCAATGCCACCTGACAATATGATTGATGCATTGTCTGCAATCATAAAAAACAAAACAACCCAAAAGACTGAAATGACACTATACAAAGATGAACAAAAAATTCAACTTGGAATGACTCGTGGGGCCATAGAAAAAATTCTTGGCCAGGCAATAGGTGAAGGTGTAGTAGCTAACGTCATTGGCAAAGAGGGTTATGGAGAATATAGTTGTTCATATGCAGAGGGAGTTAAAGTCGTTTATTGCGGAAAATACGACAAAAATGGAGATTTAAAGAATGAATTTGTTTATTATGTGCATTCGGAATCTCCATCAATATGCGATTCAAATGGTTTTACCGTTGGAGATTCCATTGATAAGATTACAAATCACTTGTTTAATGCATATGGTGAAAACTATATTTATGCAAAACAAAATAAATGTGAGTATAAAGTCAGTTGGGACAAAGAGGGCAATGTTAAGATAAAGGACGACTATTCAAATAATTATGGTAGTGTAACTTATTATTTTAATAACGCTAAAACTCTTAGTGGTCTTTTAATTCACACTGTACAATAATCAAAATCCGATTTTTAAGCAACAGTGTAGATTGATTTATAATAAACAAGTGAATGCCCCTTTATATTGAATTTAAAACAATAAATTTGGCATTTTAATTCTTGCAATTCAGACAAAGTGCGTTAAAGTCACAAGGGAGGAAAGATTTTATGAAAAAAGGTATTAAAGTTTTAGGATTATGTTTGTTAATTATAGCACTCATGATGTCAACGGTTGCATTTGCAGGTAATGAAATTAAGGTTGCAATTGACGGTGAGTTTGTTGAATTTGATGTTAAACCTCAGCTTATAAACGACAGAACTATGGTTCCACTTCGTGCTATTTTTGAGGCCCTTGGAGCTGAAGTAGAATGGGTAAACGAAACTCAAACTGTCATTGCAACTAAAGATGGCATTACTGTAAAAGCATCTATTGGAAGTACAAAAATGTATATTGATGACAATGAAAGAATAATGGATGTTGCACCTATGCTCATTGATGGGAGAACTCTTGTCCCTGTGAGATTTGTTGCAGAGGCTTTTGATTGTGATGTTGATTGGGATGGCGAGAGTAATACTGTAAATGTGGAAAGTCATGATGTGGTTATACCGATGGATGAGTATAATAACCTCACAGAAGAGGAATTGTATGAGATGAATAGCTAATTTTTTGGGGGAGGGGGATATCGCTTGAAGAAAAAGGTAATATATACGATTTGTATTATTTATATAATCTCGTTACTAAATGGGATAAGCGTATTTGCAAGAACAGATTTTCTGCCTGAATGGCCTTTGCGGAACGGCTTTAACATTAGTGCGTTGGATGTATATCAATCCGGGGGTGCACATAGTGGCATAGACGTCGGACATGGAAACAAGCCGACACAGAATGTTTATGCTGTAGCAGATGGCATTGTGACGAATGTTAAAAATTTTTGTTCACATTATAATCAATATCCGCATAAAGATGTTAGTTGTAATGCGGGCAACTTGGGTAATTTTGTTACAATTAAACATACTGTGAATGGGAAAGTATTTTATTCTCAGTACGGACATTTGACAAAGGACTCTATTACGGTTAACATTGGACAAAGGGTGTCTTCAAATACGGTGATTGGAAAAATGGGAAGTTCAGGTAATTCTACAGGACCACATTTGCATTTTTCTATATGTGAAAACGGTTATACCGCAAATAGAGCAAAAAGAACGTTTGACTTTTATAAAGACAATATCGAGCTGATGCAAACCTTAAGAATTAGAGAGAAATTGGCAAAATTCAGTGTCTTGTATGGAGACTGGATAAAAGGTAACGGTACATTAAAAGATGGGCTTTATTATTTTGATGATATGCAAGAAGACTATTTTAATTCTGATAGCCCCAGACATGCACCTAATATGTACGTTGATTGGATTACAAGTAATGCGTATTATGATGTTGTTAGTGTTGATTGGTACTGCGATAAGGATGCTACAGATACATATTGGGCGGTTCACAATTGGGATAGCGGCTATGCAGGATTTCAAAATAAAGATGGAAAACATGTTCTTCTGTTATCGCTTTGGGACATCGATGGTAAGACTCCAAAGATTGAATACGTATTAGACGGAGAACATGGTAGTTTTGGAGGAGAAGGAACAGGGAAGCAGGTTTTTACCAATTACAATTGGAAGGTTGGAAAATGGTACTCTATGTGTATTCAAATTAGTAGTGATAACAACAAGAGTTATTATGCACAGTACATAAAGGAAGAAAATGGTGATTGGATAAAGACTGCTGTTATAAGTTATCCTGTAAGAGGAGATAGATTTTATAGCAGCTCAATGTTTCAAGAAGATTTTACGTTTAACAATTATATGCGTAGCTGTAGGCTTAGAAATGCTTGTGGAAGATTATATGGCACTGAAAATTGGGAGTCTTGGAATACGTGCAGAATAAGTAATTCCTTTTTTCCCACAGATGATGCGACTTGGGAAAACGGCGTTCAAAACAATGTGAAATTTGACTGCGATTGGGAAAACTATGGGGACTACGTGTGGGTGCAATCCGGAGGTAAAGGATTTAGCTTGAATCATAAACAGATTCCGGTGCAATGTACTATCAATAATTCGTCCATACCGCCAAAAAGTTTTTTTGGAAAACAGGACGAACCGAGCAAGGAAGCACAAAAAATGACCATTGATGACGGAATATATACAATTGCAACTATGCTAGATAGAAATTATGTGCTTGACATAGACGGGGCAGGAAAAGCAGACGGTGACAATTTACAGCTCTGGGAAAATAATGGGACAGAAGCTCAAGCATTCAAGGTTTCTTACGAAGGAAATGGATATTATCAAATAGTGAATGTGAATTCAGGAAAAGCAATTGATGTTGCAAATGGAGATACCACTAACGGAACAAATGTGTGGCAGTATGAAATTAATGGCACGGATGCTCAGCTCTGGAAAATTGTAAGCTCTGGTAATGGCAGTTACTATATTATAGGAAAAGGTAGCGGTCTTTATCTGGATGTTGAAAATGCAGTAGCAGATTCAGGTACAAATATACAGATATTTGAAAGAAATGATGGTTATGATGCACAGAAATGGTGCTTCGTGAAACACAAGACGTCCACAACGACATCAAAACCAGAGGCTTCCACATCTATAAAAATTTTATTGGATGATTACCCTACAGGGAAACTGCCGTATGGAAAATCATTTTCTTTAAGTGGTAAGTTTACGTCAGATAGTGCAATTGTTGAGGCAAGAGCATATATGTTAGATAGTAACAAAAATGTTATTATGGAAGCAAAGGCTTCCAGTACAACAAGTAACTATAAAATCCAAGGCTACAAACTTGATAAAGGAATGAAATTTGATGAGTTGAGTCCTGGCGGATACTATCTTAAGTATTTTGTAAAAGATGCGGACGGAGATACTGCGACTTGGATGAGTGATATGTTTTATATAGTGAAATAATTAAAGCCTTGAGATTCAAGCAGAATCTCAAGGCTTTTGCTTTTAGTTGAAATATTGAATTATATAGAGCACAAGTACATTAAAAAATATTGATAATGGCACAAACATTCTGAACTTAATTTTACTTGTTTTGTGGTTAAAAACAACCATACCCAGTATTGCGCCCATGCTTCCCAAAAGGAAAGACAGGGTTATAAGTGTTTTTTCGCTTATTCTTCTTAAATGCTTTCTTGCAAGAAATTTGTCAACACCGTAGGTTAAGAAAACTGCCACATTCCATAAGGATAAATATATCATTCTGTTGCCTCCTCAGCCATGCTTTTTTCTAAGGCTTCTTCGTTTTCCTTCAAAGCCTCTGCCATATCAGAAGCAAAAATTGCATATGCATGGAAGCCGTTTGCATCAACATTGCAAAGCGAGCCAACAATTTTTCCGTTTTGGATTACAGGTGTTCCGCTCATGCCTCGCATAACTCCGCCAAACGTCTTAATCCTTTCATCTGTTGCAGCAATGCACAAAACATCCTTTTCGTTAATGCGGTAAGTGCCTGTAATGTAAACCTCGTATTCCAAAGGCTCTTTTCCTTCAAATGCTGACAACAATGTTGCCTTGCCCAGGCGCACCTCGCTCTTTTTGGCAATGGGCATCAATTTACCGGTGGGCTTTTCCACATAGCCAAAGGTGCCGTAGTTGTTGTTAACAACCGAAACGCCGATAGGCTCACCCAAATCTGCCGAAAGCCCCTCTTCGTCACTGCCTGTTACTGTTGCGTCAAACACAATTGTGCGGAAACTATCATCAACTTCCTTAGCCGTGTAATGACCTGTTGCTGCAAAGTAGCCGCTTTCGGGCAAAACAAAGGTGGTAGTCTGTATTGTGGAGGTCATGGCAAGAGGTGCGTTGTAGTATGTAATCCCCAGTCTGTAGGCGTTATCTGCATTTGAAAACACAGGTGTTACCTCTATTTCAAACTCTTCAATTTCTTCGTTATCGGAAAAACGTGTTACAGAAAGTGTAACAGCATCGCCTGTTGGGCCTTTTTTAATAAAATCAGATTCAAGTGCAGGGGTAAGGTTAATGTGGGTAATAACATCACCCTCCTTAAGCCCTGCCTCCTTACAAGGAGACGCCTTTGTGCCGTCGGGCAGCTCAATGTCAAAAAAGTCGCCCACAAGCATCACTGTGTTGTCGTACACCAAGCAGCATGTTACATCCCCCGAAGCAATGGCGCTATTGTAGGGGACAGTTTTTGCACATTCTGCAACAGGGAACAGCTTTATGCCCCATAAAGGATGAGGGATTTTGTAAAAAAACGTGCAGAACATAAGCACAAACACCAAAGGAATAAGGAACATGTGTGATTTTCTCAAAACACTGCCCAATTTAACCTTGCAGGTGTGTTTTATTTCGATCATTTCACAGTTTTCAGTAAACACAATGCTTGTGTACTTGGTTTTTTTGGAAAAAAGCCTTGCAAGAACAATGGAAAGCACAATAATTAATAATGCAAAAAAAGCGTTGTAGGTAATCACCAGCAAAAGAAAAAAACCCATTGCACCCATAATGGGCTTTGTGAAAAAGTTTGGCTTTTTACAATAGGGCAATGATAACAAAATAAATAAAATAACTGACAAAGCCATAAGAACAAGCACGGGAAGAGCCGATTGCTTGTAAAAAGTGGAGTAGTGAATATTTGTAATAAAGGCGGTGATGAAGCTGATAAGCACCGAACCTGTAATTTCAAACAGCATAAAAAACACCTCACGCTATATTATAGTATAAAAGGGCAAAAAAATAAAGCATTTCTTTGTTAAACCCCTTTACAATTCGGGCAAAATGTTATAGAATTAAATAGATAAAAAAGAAAAGGGGACAGGATTATGAAAGTATTACTTACAGGCGGTGCAGGCTACATAGGTTCTCATACATGTATTGAACTTCTCAATGCAGGTCATGAAGCAGTTATTATTGACAACTACTCTAACAGTAAGCCTGAAGCACTCAACAGAATCAGAGAAATTTCCGGTAAGGATTTTAAGTTCTATGAAGCAGACTGCTGCGACAAGGACGCTTTGAGAAAGATTTTTACAGAAAACAAAATTGATGCAGTTATTCACTTTGCAGGCTTGAAGGCTGTAGGTGAAAGCGTAAGAATTCCTATTTCCTACTACAGAAACAATATCGACTCTTCCTTGGCTCTTTTGGAGGTTATGGAGGAAGCAGGCTGTAATAAAATTGTATTCTCATCATCTGCTACAGTTTATGGTGTTCCCAAGGAAGTTCCCCTTGTTGAAGGTATGGACACAGGCTGTACAAACCCCTATGGTTGGACAAAGTACATGATTGAGCAGATTCTTACTGATGCATCTGTTGCAAATAAAAACTTAAGCGTAGTTCTTCTTCGTTACTTCAACCCCATCGGTGCTCATGAAAGCGGCAGAATTGGTGAAGACCCCAACGGTATTCCCAACAACCTCATGCCCTTCATCACACAGGTTGCAGTAGGTAAGCTTCCCGAGCTTTCCGTTTTCGGTGATGACTACGACACACACGACGGCACAGGCGTTCGTGACTATATTCACGTTGTTGACCTTGCAAAGGGTCACGTTAAGGCTATTGAATATGCTGACAAGAACACAGGCACAGAAATTTTCAACCTTGGTACAGGTATCGGCTACAGCGTGCTTGACGTTGTAAAGGCTTTTGAAAAGGCAAACGATTTAAAGATTAACTATGTTATCAAGGAACGCCGTCCCGGTGACGTTGCTGAATGCTATGCAAACGCATCCAAGGCTCTTGAAAAGCTTGGTTGGAAGGCTGAAAAGAACCTTGAAGACATGTGCCGTGACTCCTGGAACTGGCAGAAGAATAATCCCAAGGGCTTGAACTAAAATAATATGTAAGGAGCAACTCCGGTTGCTCCTTATTTGCATAATGGTGATGCATATGATGAAAGATTATTTTTCAAAGGAATATGAATTTCTTCCCTGGAACAGCCTTAACGAGCTGGAGAAAGAAATTCAGAGCATGTGGCAAAAGGAGCTTTCAGACAATTATTCCATCAGTTTTGGTGAGGGAAGCGTTGTGTCTACCGACGCCTTTTTGTACGAGGTCAAGGGCACTTTCGGCAAAAGAACTCAAATCGGCTCCTATGCTCTTTTAAGAAGGCTCAATATCACTGCAGGCGAAAACTGCTCCTTCAATTCCTACTGTGTAGTGCACGGACTTGTAAAAATGGGCAACAACGTGCGCATTGCACCCGGGGCAAAAATTTTTGGCGAAAACCACACCTTTTCTGACCTTACAAAGCCAATTTGCCATCAGCCAAACAGTCAGAAGGGAATAACAATCGGCAACGATGTGTGGATTGGAGCAAACAGTGTTATCTGCGACGGTGTTACAATTGGCGACGGAGTGGTTATAGGCGCAGGTGCGGTGGTTACAAAAAATGTTAAAGCATATAGTGTTGTTGGCGGCAATCCTGCACGTGTGCTTAAAGACAGGTACGCAAGCATGAAAAACGATGAAAGCTTTATAAAGATGATTTCATCATTTGCCAAGGAAGAAAAGGAAAAGTTACAAAAGGTTTTGCATCGTCATTTCGATGATGAAGGCTATTTTAATGCGGAAAACAATCGTGAAAGAAGGCGCAGTGTGTGCGACGCTGTTGAGATTGCCGCACTTTTCAACCAAACCCCCGCTGATTTGACAAAGGAAGAGCTTAGGAGTATAATAAAGACATTTCAGAAGGACGAAAACGAGTACGAATGTGTGCTCAGCGCATCCTATGCTTTGGAAATTTTAGAGGATAAGCCCTTAAAGTTCGACTTTGTAAACCGCTTAGGCGACAGGATGGAATATCTTGAAAAATTATACGTGGAGCAGGACCCCTGGGGTGCAGGCCACTACGTGGACATTCTTGCCACAGCGGATTATTTTAACAAAACCTATTATGACGGCAAAACCCCCTACGATATAATGAATTTTTTAACTCTTACCCAAAATGGTGACGGAACATGGGGCAAAGGTAGTATGAACCTTAAGGTCAACGGCTACTACCGTGCAGTCCGTGGCTCCTTCACCCAGTTTAAGCTACCTGTTCCGAAAGCAACTGAAATTATCGACACAGTTTTAAAATACAGCGAAGAAAAGGGCATCCCCAATAATGCCTGCGACGCACTTGACATTATTCATCCCTTGTACAACGCAAAAAGTATTACAAACCACCGCAAAAGTGAATGTGAAGCATGGTGTGTAAAAATGCTTCCCGAATTTATTAAAATGGCAAATGATGGCGGTTTCCCCTTTGCAAAAGGCGAGGAAGAAAGTTTAAAAGGCACAGAAATGTGGCTTAGTATTATATACCTTATGTGCGACTATTTAGGATTAAGCCATTTACTTGGCTACGAGCCGAAGGGAGTTCATCGCACAAAGTGAGGTGAAAGAATTGATAACAGAAGTAAATTTCACAAAATTCAACGGCTGTCCCAGGCAGGCTTATTTGTTAAACAAGCTGCTCACAGGTCACGAAAAGAACCGTAGTGAAGGCTTGGGCTTTGGAAGACTCAGAAACATTCAGCGTGATATGTTAAAAAGCTTTCCTGACGGCATTACAGTTTACGGCGATGTAAAAAACGCCTCCAAAGATACTAAGGCTCTTTTGGAAAAGGGTGCGGAGGTTATTTACAACGCTACCTTTGTGTACAAAAATTTTTCTGCACGCTGTGATGTTATCATGGAAAACGAAGGTGAATACGACATTTATGCCGTAAGACCCACCTCGCGCTACACCCGTTGGATTGACGAGCTTCTGTACGACAAAATTATTATGGAAAAGCTTGGGGTTAAGGTTGGCAGCTGCTTTGTTTGTGCCATTAACCGTGAAGGCGAAAACAAGGACATTTTGTCGGTTATCAATGTAACAAGCGAAAAACGTGAAAGAAAGCTTAAGGACAAGCTCGGCTGTATTTCTCAGTTTGTCAATTCCGAAAAAATACCTCAGGCAGAGCTTTTAAAGCAATGCGGTGCCTGCAGCTGCTTTGAAAAGTGCTTCGGCAACAAGGAAAACAGTATTTTTTCAATTAAATCCTTGCAGTTTCCTAAAAAAATGAGCTTGTATCGCAGCGGTGTTAAAACCGTTGAAGATTATCGAAAGCTTCCCGATGCCGATGACCGAGTGCTTCGTGAAATCATGGTCAGGGAAACCGACGAGGATGTTTACAACAAAGAAGAAATCAGAAGCTTTTTGTCGAAATTATCTTATCCTTTGGGCTTTCTCGACTTTGAAACCATGGAGGTTTTTGTGCCTAATGACAAAATTTTATCTCCCATGGACACTGTTATAACCCAGTTTTCGTACCACCTTATTGAAAAAGAGGGTGGCGAAATCAAGCATTTTGATTTTATAGGCGACGGCGAAAGCTACGCTGAAAGAGAGGTTGCAGAGCTTCTCATAAAATATATTCAGAAAAACCACACTGTGCTCATGTATTCAGACTACGAAAAAATCTGTATTGAGCGCATTATAAAAAGGCTTCCTCAGTATAAGGAAAAGCTGGAGGTTATAAAAAATAACCTTGTGGATTTGGAAAAGCCCTTTGCCGGAAAGCATCTGGTAAACAGGCGAATGGAAGGGAAAAGCAGCTTGAAAAAGGTGCTTCCCGCACTTTATCCCGACAACGACAATCTTTCCTACAGCAAAATGAAAATTCAGAACGGTCAGCAGGCGGAAAGTGTTTATGCAAGACTGCATAAAATGAATGCAGAGGAAAAAGCAAAGGCAATACAGGACTTGAAGGAGTACTGCGCATTGGACACTCTCGCCATGATAAAGCTTTGGGAAAGACTTGAATATTACGGGAAAATGGTATAAACTATTGTTTATGAAAGGATTTGGTCACAATGAACAATACAGCACTTATTCTTGAAGGAGGCGGCTCAAGAGGCTTGTACACAGCAGGTATTCTTGATGCGTTTTTAGATTATAATATTGAATTTGACAATTGCTATTCGGTTTCTGCCGGTGCAACCTTTGGTCAGAATTTTATCACAAAGCAGCGTGGCAGAACATATAATATCAGCATGAAATATATGAACGACTGGCGCTACTGCAGTAAACGAAGCCTTTTCTTAACAGGCGACATGGTTGGTGTAAAGTTTGTGTACGACACTTTGCCCAATAAGCTTGAGCCTGCAGATTATGAGGCGTTTAAAAATAACCCTTGTAAGTTTTACACTGTTTGTGCCAATGTTGAAACAGGCGAGGTTGAATATCTTCACGTGGAAGATTTAAAGCGTGACATGGACATGGTACGTGCTTCTGCATCACTTCCCATTATTTCACGAATGGTACATATTAACGGAAAAAAATATCTGGATGGAGGCATACTTGACTCTATTCCTGCAAAATATAGTTTAGAGCACGGCAACAAAAAAGCTGTTGTAATTCTTACCCAACATAAGGGCTTTGTTAAAAAGCCTTCCTCTGAGGTAACATATATCAAAAAGCTTTACGGACGAAAGTACCCCAAATTTGCCGAGGCTGCAGCCACAAGGCACATTAAGTACAACGAAGCGCTCAAATACATCGAAGAGCATGAGGAAATCGGCGATGTGTTTGTGTTCCGTCCCAAAATGCCTGTTGAGGTTGCCCGTATGGAGCTTGACCACGATAAATTGGATAAACTCTATCACGACGGATATAACGATGCAGTGGAAAGAATGGAAGAGCTTAGAGAATTTTTGGCAAAATAAATTGGAGGGACGAAACAAAATCGTCCCTTTTAATTAAGGAGGACAATGAAAATGCTGGAATTGAACAAAACATATCACGGCTTTGTTTTTAAAGAAAAAAAGTTTGTTGAAGAAATTGATGGCGATATTTATATTGGCGAACATATTAAAAGCGGCGCAAGAATGATGTATGTTAAAGCTGACGACGAAAACAAGGTTTTTGCCATAAGCTTTAAAACAGTGCCCGAAAACGACACAGGCGTTATGCACATTTTAGAGCACAGCGTGTTGAACGGCAGCGACAAGTACCCTGTTCGTGAGCCTTTTGTGGAGCTTTTAAAAAGCAGTATGCAAACCTTCCTCAATGCAATGACCTATCCCGACAAAACAATGTACCCTGTTGCAAGCTGTAACGAAAAGGACTTTGAAAACCTTATGAACGTGTACCTCGATGCGGTTTTCCATCCTGCAATTTACAACAAAAAGGAAATTTTCCTTCAGGAGGGCTGGCACTACGAAACTGGTGAAAAGGAATGCTTCCGTGGTGTTGTATACAACGAAATGAAGGGCGAAATGAGCAGCGAAGACTCTCTTTTGGGTGAGCTTTTGCAAAACACAATGTTCCCCGATGTTTGCTATTCAAAAAATTCAGGTGGCGACCCTGCCGCAATTCCTTCTCTTACCTATGAGGAATTTATCAATACTCACAAAAAGTTCTATCACCCCGAAAACAGCTACATTTACCTTTACGGCAACATGGATGTGGAGGAAAAGCTCCGCATGATGAACGAGGAATACCTTTCCCATTACGACAGAATAAATATTGATGTAAAGGTTGGCGTGCAGGAAGAAAAGGGCAGCTTATATAATAAATCCACCTATGACAGCACAGAGGGCAGTGACAAGGCAACTCACTACGCTTTAGGCTATTTAGCAGCACCCTTTACAAACCATGAGGAGCTTATGGCAACAGATATACTTCTCACAACTATCTGTTCAAACAACGAAACTCCTCTTAAAAAAGCACTTTTAGATAAGGGCGTGTGTGAGGATGTGTGGGCGTATCTTGACGACCAGCTCATTTCTCCCTATGTTACTGTTGCTTTAAAAAGATGTAACGACAACGATGAATATATAAAAAATACAATTAACGAAATCCTTTCCGACATTGTTAAAAATGGCATTAACAAGGAAGATATTGAAGCTAATATCAACCAGATGGAATTTAAAATGCGCGAAGCGGAATTCGGCAACCAGCCTGCAGGACTTATTTACTACACCTGGATTATGGCGTCCTGGCTTTACGGCGGTGACCCCACACTTCTTCTTACCTACGAAAAGGAATTTAAGAGCCTTCGCGAAAAAATAAAGGGCAACTACTTTGAAGAGCTTCTTACAAAGCTTTTCCTAAACTCCAAGCACAACGCTATGGTAAAGCTTGTTCCCGATAGTAACTGCAGCGAAGAAAAGGCAAAGGCGGAAGCTGAAAGGGTTAAAGCATACCGTGAAAAAATCGGTGAAGAGGGCGTTAAAAAGGCAATGGAAGAGCACGAAGCTCTCAAGAAAATGCAAAACGAAATCGACACCCCTGAAAACCTTGCCACAATCCCCGTGCTTGACTTAAATTTCATTAATCCCGAAAGCGAAAAAATCCCCTTTGAAAAGCTTTTGATTGACGAAAAGGAATATTTGTATCACAATATCTCCACAAAGGGCATATTGTACATGAGCATTTATTTTGACCTTGACGGTTTTTCAAAAGAGGAGCTCACAAAAATTTCCCTTTTGTCCAAATTGTTCGGACGACTTGCCACAAAGAATTTTACCGCAGGTGAAATTATTAACCAGATCAAGCTTAACTTAGGTGCGTTTTCCGTTTCCGTTGACACATATTCACCCATAGACAACCGTGAAAATGTGTCCGCAAAGCTGAGAGTTTCCTTCTCGGCACTTAAGAGCAACATTGAAAACGCAATGGAGCTTGTGAATGAAATTATCACAAACACACTCTTTACAGGCAGCTGTATAAATATTACAAAAATGCTTGTACAGGAAAAGCTTGCACGTGAAAACTGGATGACCCGAAACGGTCACAGCGCAGCTTTAAGACGAGTTATGAGCTATTTTTCCAAGGAGGATGCTTTAAACCAGCATCTTAACGGCATTGACTATTATTTCGCTGTTAAGGATTTGTCAAAGAGCTTTAACGAAGAAAATGCGGCGGAATTTGAAAAGCTTTCAAAGCTTGCCATGGCAAAAAACAACGTAACCTATTCTGTAACAGGCGACAAGGAAACCTTTGAAAAAGTGGCTGAATGTGTAAAGCTTCTTAATCTTTCGGAAAACACAAAGGAAAATGCTCCTCTTGAAATTGAGTGCAAGGTTAAAAACGAAGGCTTTATTGTGCCTACCGATGTTGCCTATGTTGCAAAGGGTGCAAGGTGCGAAAAGCTTCACGGCAGTATGTTTGTGCTTTCACACATTATGACCTACGACTATCTTTGGAACACAATCCGTGCAAAGGGCGGTGCTTACGGCACAGGCTTTACTGTGAACCTTTCGGGCGATGTGGGCATGTATTCTTATCGTGACCCCAATTTGAAGGACACTGTAAAGGCATTTGACGATGCTTACAAATATCTTGAAGAGTTTGACGCTGATGAAAGAGAAATGACAAAGTATATCGTTGGTGCGGTAGCTGCAACTGACAGACCAAAGAGCGCCTTCACAAAGGCAATCCGTTCCGATAGTGATTACTTCAATAATATTTCAGGCGAAGAACGTGACCGCATCAGAAAAGAAATGCTTCAGACAACTGCTGACGATATAAGAAAAACTGCAGGTGTGATTAAAGCTCTCATGGACAAAAACATGCTTTCCGTATTTTCTTCCAAAGCACGAATTGAGAAAAACAGCGATTTGTTTACGGAGCAGATTACTATAAAATAACAACATGAGGTGTAGCAAAATTGCTACGCCTCTTTGTGCATACATAGAAAGGGACAAAAAATGAGTATTTTAAACGTTGAACACGTAACCCACGGCTTTGGCGGCAGACAAATTTTAGAGGATGCCTCCTTCCGCCTTTTAAAGGGTGAGCACATTGGTTTAGTTGGTGCAAACGGCGAAGGTAAATCCACCTTTTTAAACATTATCACAGGCAAATTAACCCCCGATGAGGGCAAGGTGGAATGGTGTAAGCACATCACAACAGGCTATCTTGACCAGTACTCCACTTTAACACAGGGCAAAACCATTTACGATGTTTTAAAGGAAGCCTTTGCTCATCTCGTGGACATGGAAAAGGAAATCATGGAAACCTACGAAAAAATGGCAACAGCAACCGACGATGAAATTGCCGCTATGATGGAGGATGTTGGCGAAATGCAGGAAATCCTCGACATGTCAGGCTACTACATGATTGACACAAAAATAAGCGAATATGCAACAGGTCTCGGACTTACCGACATTGGTTTGGACAGAGACGTAAGTGAGCTCTCCGGCGGACAAAGAGCAAAGGTACTTTTGGCAAAGGTCCTTTTGGAAAACCCAATGATTTTAATTTTAGACGAGCCTACAAACTTTCTTGACGAAAACCACATCCGTTGGCTCACAAACTTTTTGCAAAATTACGAAAACGCATTTATCCTTGTAAGCCACGACATTCCCTTCTTAAATTCCGTAATCAACGTGGTTTATCATTTGGAAAACACTGTTTTAACCCGCTACAGCGGTGACTACAATTTCTTTGAAGAAAGCTATGCATTAAAAAAGCGACAAATAGAAGCGGCATACGAAAAACAGCAAAAAGAAATTGCACACCTTGAAGAATTTGTTGCCCGAAACAAGGCAAGAGCTGCAACTGCAACCTTGGCACGAAGCCGTCAGCGACAGCTTGACAAAATGGAAAAAATAACCCTTGCTCCCGAAAGAGTAAAGCCCGAGTTTCATTTTAAGAGCGACCGCACACCCGGCAGGGTGGTAATTTCCGCAAAAAATCTTGTAATCGGCTACGATTCGCCTCTTACAAAAAAATGGGACGTGTTGGTTGAGCGAAACAAAAAAATTGCCATAAAGGGCGTAAACGGTTTAGGTAAATCAACCCTTTTAAAAACACTTTTAGGCATTATTCCTGCCTTTGAAGGGGAAATTGAGCACGACCAGTTCATGAGTGTTGGCTATTTTGAACAGGAGGAAATTGCATCCTCCAAAACTGCCCTCCAGGAAATCTGGGACGAATACCCCTCACTTACAAACGCCGAGGCGAGAGCTGCTCTTGCAAAGTGCGGGCTCACAACCGAGCACATCACAAGCCAGATGAAGGTTTTGTCAGGTGGCGAAAACGCAAAGGTACGCCTTTGTAAGTTAATGCTCAAGGAAGTAAACCTTTTGGTTCTGGACGAACCTACAAACCATCTTGACGTGGATGCCAAGGAGGATTTAAAGAGAGCCGTTAAGGAATTTAAGGGCACGGTGCTTTTGGTAAGCCACGACCCCGATTTTTACAACGCAGTATGTGACGAAATATGGAACTTAGAAGACAAAACCACTAAAATAGTGTAAGGAGAGGCTTTAATGTATATGATTATTGCTCAGGCGATAGGTATCGTTGCAATGGTACTTTCGGTTACCAGCTTTCAAATGGACACAAAAAAGAAAATTATTATATTGCAGCTTTTGACAGGGGTTGTTTTTGCAATCCATTACTTCATGCTTCCAAACGGTGCAGGTATTGCAGGTGGTGTGGTAAATGTTCTGGCTATTATAAGAAATCTGGTGCTTGTAAAAAGCAACAACAACCGCTACTGGATTGCATTCTTTTGTGTTGTAATGGGTATGAGCGCAATAATTTCCCGTCCTGAACCAATTTCTGTTCTCATGGCAATTGCCATGGTTTTCAACACCCTTGCAATTGCGGCAAAAACCCCTATGGGTACGAGAAAAAATATCCTTATTTCATCTCCCTTTGCTTTGGTGTACAACCTTGTAATTTTATCTATAGGCGGTATAGCAAACGAAGCGTTGGTTGAAATTATTACTTTTATAACATTCTTGAAGGAAAGAAGGGCAAACCGTGATTAACGAAAAAATTTATTTGAGAGATAATAACGACAAGGTTTATATGGAAACCTACATAGTACGTGACCCCTTGGGCGATAGAAGAAAACGCCCCACTGTGGTAATCTGTCCAGGCGGTGCATATGCATTCTGCTCCGAAAGAGAGGCAGAGCCTATTGCACTTAATTTTAATGCACGAGGAATTAACGCAGTTGTTGTTTACTATTCCTTAAATGCAATTTTCCCCGAAGCACTTATTGATGTGTCAAATGCTGTTGTTAAGGTGAGAGAAAATGCCGAAGCGTGGGATGTTGACACCGAAAAAATAATTGTTTGCGGTTTTTCTGCAGGCGGACACTTGGCTGCAAGCTTAGGTGTTTTCTGGAATAGTGAAGAGGCAGTTAAGCGTGAGGACAAAATGAACAAGCCCAACGGCATGATACTTTCCTATCCTGTTATCACAAGCGGTGAAAAGGCTCACCGTGGCAGTGTGGACACCATAAGTAAGGGCGACAAGGCTCTTTTGGAAAAGGTAAGCCTGGAAAACTGGGTAAACTGTGACACCCCGCCAACATTTATCTGGCACACCTTTACCGACGAAGCGGTGCCTGTTGAAAACTCAATCTACATGATTGATGCATTAAAAAAGAACAACATTTCTACCGAAGCACATATTTATCCCTTTGGCCCTCATGGGGTTTCTCTTGCAACAAGATATGTGTCCCGTGGTGACAGCGATATTTTGAAGGACGTTCAGGAATGGATAGTAAAAGCTGTTAACTGGGTTGAAAGACTTTAAGCTGAAATTTGGCAAAAATGCAACAAAATCAAATATAATATGTCGCAAAACCACATTGAAAACTTTTCCGTGTAATATATAATGGTGTAAAAGGATGTGATATGGTGTATTTTTTAGCTATTGATATCGGTGCATCAAGCGGCAGGCACATTTTAGCCTGCATTGAAAACGACAAAATCAAAACAGAAGAAGTTTATCGCTTTGAAAACGGCTATGCAAACAAAAACAATTGTCTTACCTGGGATATTGACTGCCTTTTTGAAAATGTTAAAAAGGGCATTAAAATATGCGGCGAATTAGGTAAAATTCCTCAAAGCATTGCCATCGACACCTGGGGTGTTGACTATGTGCTCCTTGACGAAAACCAAAAGGAAATACTTCCTGCATACTGCTACCGTGACTCAAGGTGTGACAATTTAGTTGATAAGGTAAAGGCTTTAATTCCCGATTTGTATGCACGTACAGGCATCCAAACCCAAAGCTTTAACACCATTTATCAGCTTTACCATGACAAAATATCGGGTAAATTGGATTGTGCAAAGCATTTTCTCATGATGCCCGAGTATCTTTCCTTTAAGCTTACAGGCGTTATTAAAAACGAATACACAAATGCAACCACAACAAACCTTGTAAATGCAACCACCAACTCCTGGGACGAAGAAATCCTTGAAAAGCTTGGTATTGATAAGAGTATTTTCAAGCCTCTTTCCACTCCTTGCGAAAAGGTGGGCAATTTTAAAGAGTCCGTTAAAGAAGAAATAGGCTTTGATGCAGATGTTATTTTCTGTCCCTCGCACGACACCGCATCGGCTGTTGCGGCATGCCCTGTTGAAGACAAAGGCATCTACATATCCTCGGGCACGTGGAGCTTAATGGGTTGTGAGCTTGAAAAGGCTTGCACTGTTAAAGAAGCGGAAAATGCAAACTTCACAAATGAAGGCGGCATAAACTACCGTTACCGCTTTTTGAAAAACATTATGGGCATGTGGCTTTTCCAGGGATTGAGGCGAAGCTTTAACAAAAAGTATTCCTACGATTGTATGATGAACATGGCAAAGGAAAGCACCTACACTAAAACCTTTGACCCCAACGACAAAAGGCTCACAGCGCCTGAGTGCATGCTTACCGCCATTGGTGAATGCCTTGGGGAAAAGGTAAGTGAAAAGGACATATTAAGCGCAACCTACCATTCCTTAGCTCTCGCCTACAAAAAAACCGTTGAAGAAATTGAAAGCATAACAGGTGTTCAATGCACAAACATTGCAGTTGTAGGCGGCGGAAGCCGTGATAAGTATTTAAACGAGCTTTTAAAAAAATACGCCGGCAAAAAGGTTTTTGCAGGGCCTACCGAGGCAACTGCAATCGGCAACATAATAAGTCAGGTTATGTATTCAAATAATAGCATTACCCTTGAAAAAGCAAGGGATTTGGTAAAGCGTTCTTTTGATATTAAGGAGGTATAATCATGGAAAAGGCAAAAAAATATTATGCGCAGTTTGGCGTGGACGTAGACAAGGCAATTGAAAAATTAAGCGATGTAACAATTTCCGTTCATTGCTGGCAGGGTGATGACGTTACGGGCTTTGACTCCCGCGAAGCTCTTTCCGGCGGTATTCAGGCAACAGGTAACTACCCCGGCAAGGCTACAACTCCCGAGGAATTAATGGCAGATATTGAAAAAGCATTTTCTCTTATGCCCGGCAAAAAGAAGCTTAACTTGCACGCAAGCTATGCAATCCATGACGGCAAAAAGGGCAGAGATGAGATTGAACCTTGTGATTTTGCTCCCTGGGTGGAATTTGCAAAAAAGCACGGCTGGGGACTTGACTTTAACCCAACATTTTTCTCTCATCCCATGGTAAAGGACAATTTAACCCTTTCTTCTCCCGATGAAGAGGTGCGTGCATATTGGGTAAAGCACGGTATTCAGTGTGTTAAAATTTCTGAATACTTTGCAAAGGAAACAGGCATTCCCTGTGTTATGAACATCTGGATTCCCGACGGCTACAAGGACATTCCTGCAGACCGTATTTCACCTCGTGCAAGGTTCAAAAAGAGCCTTGACGAAATTCTGGCAACTGACTACGACAAGGAAAAGGTTTACATAACAGTTGAAAGTAAGGTTTTCGGCATTGGTCTTGAATCCTACACTGTAGGCTCTTCCGAGTTCTGCCTTTCCTATGCACAAAGTAAGCATATTACGCCTCTTATGGACAACGGCCACTATCATCCCACCGAGATGGTAAGCGACAAAATTTCCTCGCTTTTACTCTTTAACGACAAAATCGCTCTCCATGTTACAAGACCTGTAAGATGGGACAGCGACCATGTTGTTCTTTTTGACGACGAAACAAAGGAAATTGCAAAGGAAATCGTAAGATGCGATGCACTTGACAAGGTGTTTATTTCAACCGACTATTTCGATGCATCCATTAACCGTATTTCCGCATGGGTAACAGGCGTAAGAAGTGTGCAGAAGGCACTCTTATACGCACTTTTAGAGCCTGCCGACATGAAAAATGTTCAGGAAAACAACGATTTTACCTACTTGATGTATCTTAACGAGGAATTAAAAACTGCTCCCTTTGGTGAGGTATGGAAAGCATTCCTCGAAAAGGAAAATGTAGTGGACAATTATTACAAAGAAGTAATGAAATACGAAAAGGAAGTTTTGGTGAAGAGAAATGCGTGATATTTTAACAGCACCCTTTGTGAAGGAAATGATGGACACAACTGCCAACATGTACCGCTTAGGCTGGGACGAAAGAAACGGTGGTAACATAAGCTACATGTTAGAAGAGGATGAGGTTTCTCAGTATCTTGATTTAACAAAGGTTATCCGTACAATCCCCACAGGCTTTCAGGCGGAAAGCTTAATTGGCAAAATTTTTATTGTAACAGGTACAGGCAAGTATTTTAAAAACGTTAAAGACGACCCCGAAACAAATCTTGGCATTATCCGTATTGCAAAGGACGGCACAACTGCAGAGCTTCTTTGGGGTTATAAGGACGGCGGCAAATTCACAAGTGAATTGCCTGCTCACTTAATGAGCCACATGGCACGACTTAGTGTGGATAGTGAAAACCGCGTTGTTATTCACTCTCATCCCACAAACACACTTGCAATGAACTACGTTCATGAATTGGACGAAAAAAAGTTTACTCACACACTTTGGGAAATGTGCACCGAGTGCATTGTTGTTTTCCCCGACGGTGTTGGCGTTCTTCCCTGGATGCTTTGCGGTAACAATACCATTGGCGAGGCAACCGCTGAAAAAATGAAGGAATTCCGCCTTGTTGTATGGGGCATGCACGGCATTTACGGTGCAGGTAAAAACATGGACGAAACCTTCGGACTTATTGAAACTGTTGAAAAGGCTGCCCAGATTTACATGCTCACAGCACATCTTCCCCGCATTAACACAATTAAGGATAGCGAAATGGTAGAGCTTGCGGAAGCCTTTGGTGTAGAATACAGAAAAGACTTTCTGAATTTGTGATTTCAAAAAAGGAGAAAAAATGAACTTAAAGTATGCAGCTCGCAGTTTGCTTGCGACCTTTGATATTATCCATTTGCCTGCGATTTTCTTTGGATTGATGACATTTTTCATTGACACACCTTTGTACGGCGTGTTCAGAATGTTATCTATATCTCCTGCGTATCTGTTGGTGCTACTCTACATAACACACGTTTTTTTAGCGGTGGTTATAGGATTGTACATAATCAACTGGATAAATATAATAAGGCATAAACAGTCAATAGGAAAAACAGGCGTTGTATTGGATGTTATACTTATTGCGGTGCTCGTGTTTGAACTTGTTTACATGAAGGATTGGGCACTGTGTCTTAAATATTTTTAAAGTGAGAAATGGCGAAAAATACACTTGTATTTTTCGCCATTTTTTGGTATCATATAGGTACATATGTTAGAATAATATATAAAGGGTGGTTTGAAAATGATTTTTGAAAGTATTGACAAGTTGGTTTCTTATGGTTTAATGACTAATCTTATCAAAGAAACAGACAAGATGTATGTTATTAACCGTCTTTTGGAAAAGCTCGGATTAGATGCATACGAGCCCACAGGTGCAGTTTGCACAGCCATTGAAGAAATTGACGACATTTTGAAGAATATCTTAGACTACGCTGTAGAAAAAGGTCTTATTGAAAACGACAGCGTTGTTTACCGTGACCTTTTCGACACAGAGGTTATGGATATTTTAACTCCTTACCCTTCCACTGTTATTGACAAGTTCAACTCTCTTTACGAAAAGAGCAGCAAGGATGCAACTGATTATTTCTACAAGCTTTCCTGCGATAATAACTACATCCGTCGCGGCAGAATTAAAAAGGACGTTAAGTGGGAAGTTAATTCTCCTTACGGTGAAATTGAAATTACAATTAACCGTTCCAAACCCGAAAAGGACCCCAAGGCTATTGCAGCAGCTAAATTACAGGCATCTGTAAGCTATCCTGCATGCCAGCTTTGTGTTGAAAACGAAGGCTACGCAGGCAGAGTTAACCATCCTGCAAGAGCTAACCACAGAATTATTCCCATCAATATCATCGGTCAGGAATGGTGCTTCCAGTATTCACCCTATGTTTACTACAACGAGCACTGTATTGTGTTTAATTCCAAGCACGTTCCCATGGTTATTGACGATAAGGTTTTTGGAAAGCTTCTTGACTTTATCACCCGCTTTAACCACTACATAGTTGGCTCCAATGCCGACCTTCCCATTGTTGGCGGTTCAATTTTAACTCACGAACATTTCCAGGGCGGTAACCACATTTTTGCAATGCACAAGGCTGCAAGCGAAAAGTTCTACGAAATCAAGGGCTTTGAAGACGTTGAAGTAAGCAGACTTAACTGGCCCATGAGTGTTATCCGCCTTAAGAGCAACGACACAGCTAAAATTTGCGAATTATCTGCAAAAATTCTTGCTGCATGGCGTGGTTATACTGACGCAGATGCATTCATCTTTGCAGAAACTGAGGGCACACCTCACAACACAATTACTCCCATCGCTTCCATGGCTGATGGTAAGTACGTAATGGACCTTGTATTGCGTAACAACATCACAACAGACGAGCATCCCATGGGCGTATATCATCCCCATGCTGAATATCACCATATTAAGAAGGAAAATATTGGTCTTATCGAAGTTATGGGTCTTGCAGTTCTTCCTGCACGTCTTGTTGAAGAATTGGACGCTGTTGCAGACTGCTTAGTTTCGGGCAAGCCAATGAACACTCCCGAAACAGAAAGCCATGCACAATGGGCTGAAATGATTAAGGCAAACTACAAAGACATCAACAAGGACAACGTTATGGACATTCTCCACGAAGAAGTTGGTAAGGTGTTCGTTGGTGTACTTGAGCATGCAGGCGTTTACAAGAGAACCGACGAAGGTAAGGCAGCATTTGATAAGTTTGTTGCAACAATTTAAGTAGGTGAAAATAAAGAACCTCGGAATGTCCGAGGTTCTTTTCATTTTCTTTTCTTTTTGTTGTCCGAGGTCTTCTTTTTCACACTGTAGCCAAAGGAGCTTCAGCCTTCCCCTTGAGGGGAAGGGGGACCGCTTGCGGTGGATGAGGTGGATAAATGGATTAAAATATCTGAGCAAACTCCGGAAAAATTTTTGTTTATATCAAGGTTGGTATATCTCAAAACTTTTAAATCTAAAGATCTTAAAAGTCTATCACGTTCTATATCCTTTTTTATGCCTTCATCGGTATAGTGCTGGGAACCATCAATTTCAATAACAATCTTTGCCGATGCGCAATAGAAATCCACAATAAAAGAGCCTATAACTTTTTGTCGGTGAAAAGTTACGGGTAAGTCCTTTAAAAAATCATACCATAAATGCCGTTCTTCTCTCGTCATGTTTTTTCGTAGGTTTTGTGAGTTTTTGGTTAATGAAGAGTTGTAAGTAAAGTTCATAAAACACCTCATCCGTCACCTGACGGTGACACCTTCTCCTCAAGGAGAAGGCGGATAGTCATCTTTTCTTTTTCGTAGAAGGCTTTTTCACGCTGTAGCCGAAGGACCCTATCTTTTTTCCCAATGCAAAATACTGACCATGGGCATATGCTGCAAGGGAGCATTTTTCAATGTGGAACTTGCCCTTTTCGTCAATGTATCTTTCGTCAACATTAACTGCAACAATATCAGCCATGAACATATCGTGACTGCCTAAATGCACAATATCTGTTACCTTACACTCCAAACTTATAGGGCTTTCCATAACCATAGGGCAATTTACAACGGATGCCTTTTCCTTGGTTAATTTGCAGTCAGCGAACTTGTCGGTGTTTTTACCGCTTCTGCAACCGCAATAGTCAATTGAGCGTATAATGTGGGAGGAGGGCATGTTTATTACAAACTCACCGCTTTCCTTAATCATATGGTGAGAATACCTCTCCGGGCGGATTGAAACATAGGTTTTTGCAGGTTCAGAATTTATAATTCCACACCATGCGGCTGTTATTAAATTATCCTCGCCGTTTAAGCTGCAACTCACCAATACAGGGGGTACGGGAGCAAGGACTGTTCCGGGTTTCCAAACTTGTTTTGCCATATTTATTCTCCTTTCTGCCTTCACCTTGAGGGGAAGGGGGACCGCTTGCGATTTTTATTTTATCAAATCTTTTATAACTTCCGATGCAATTATAAGCCCTGCAACTGAAGGCACAAAAGCACAGCTTCCGGGCGCATGCCTGCCGTTTGAGCTGTCGGCAACAACTTTTTGAGGCTGTTCTTTTGAATAAACAACCTTAAGTTTTTTAATGTTGCGCTTTTTTAACTCTGTTCTCATAACCCGTGCAAGGGGGCAAACGGAGGTTTTATAAATATCCGTCACCTCAAACTGCGTAGGGTCTGACTTGTTGCCTGTTCCCATGGAGGAAATAAGGGGAATATTTAACTCATCGCATTTTTTTACAAGGTGTATTTTTGCCGTTACCGTGTCGATGGCATCAACAACATAATCAAACTGAGTTAAGTCAATTTCATCTTCGTTTTCCGGAAGATAAAATATGTTATATTCTTTAATTTCAATCTTTGGATTAATGTCGCAAAGCCTTTCTTTTGCAGCTGATGTTTTCATTTTGCCAACAGTTGAGGTAAGCGCAAAAATCTGGCGGTTTATGTTGCTTATGCTCACGGTGTCGTTATCAACAAGGGTAAGCTTCCCAACGCCACTTCGTGCAAGTGCCTCACAAACGTAACCGCCAACGCCGCCAACGCCGAAAACGCATACGTGACTGTTTTTAAGTTTTTCCACTTGAGCCTTCCCAAAAAGAAACTCTGTCCGTGATAAAAATTCCGTCAATTGCGCCATCTCCTTTTGTAACAATAATAACATATAATTTTTCTTTTGGCAAGACGATAAGAATTGCAAAAAAATGTTGATTTTATGCAAAAAAAATTATATAATAGCCTTGTATTTGAGAAATTAAGGAAGTGTGGAAAATGAAAAGAAAAACAGCAGTTTTTTGTGCGTTGGTAATGATTATCAGCAGCTTAGCACAAAGTGTCGGTGCAATCAATGTTATTCTGAACAGCTCTCTTCTTGAGTTTAAAGATCAGGAACCTGTTATTGTGTGCGACACAACACTTGTCCCCATTCGTGACATTGCAGAAGCATTAGGTCTTGAAGTCACATGGGATGACCCCTCCGATACCGTAACAATCAAAAAGGACAATTTCTTTGTTGAGCTTGTTATCGGAAAAACCACTGCAAAAACCAGCTCAGGCACAAAAACAATGCTTGTTGCACCTCAGATTATAAACAGCAGAACAATGGTGCCCCTTCGTTTTATTGCTGAAGAATTAGGACTTATTGTAACCTGGAGCGACAAATACCAGAGAGTTATAATCAACGGTCAGATTGACACACAAAAAGCTCCCGTAATAGAAGAAACAACAGAGGTGGAAGACGAAACACAGGTTGAAGAGCCTACAGATGAAGAAGCAACCTCTGTTTTGGAAGTAACCGAAGAAGAAACTGAAGCTGTGGACGACGGTCAGGAGTTTTACCAGATTAGCGCCATGGGCTCCACAATAAACTTTGTAATGCCCGTTTCCTTCACTTATGAAGACACTGAAAATGAAGAGAGCTTTGCATACAAAACTCTTGACGCAACAGACTCTCAGCATACATATGATTGGGAAAGCGTAACCTTGTACGAAAGCTTTGCCGATGAATCCGGCACAAGCGGTATTGCTGTTATCGTACAGGAATTAGCACCCTTTGAAGGCGAAGAGTATGATATTTCCGCTATGACACAGGAATATCCCGAAGCGCCAGAAAGACCTGAAAGACCCCAGATGCCCGAAATTGATTGGGAAGTATTCTTGTCAGAATATGCTCTTGCAATCAAAAAACAACTCTTTATCGACATGGAGCTTGAAGTTCCCGAAAACGTTGAAGAAATGAGCGACGAAGATGTTATGGCAGCTCTTGGTCTTGAAACAAAAGAAGAGATGGACGAGCAGACCGCTCTTGCCCAGGAAACTGCCGATTTTTCTGAAGTGTCGGGCTATGATGAATACATGGCATACCAGGATGAATATGCAAGCTACAATGAGGAGTTTGCAATTTACCGTGAAGATATGGCTATTTATAACGAAGAAGTTAACCAGATAAAAGCGGCAAAGGAATATATTTTCCGTAACTTTAATTCCCTTTACGAAAAGGCAAGCGACGATGATTGGGCAATGTTCTTCGATGCAAGGCTCAACACCGACGAGGAAGTACGTTACGAAGGCGTTGAAATTCTTGGTGAAAAGAAAAAAATCGTTCACGCAACACTTTATGCAGCTGACCCCGACGACGAGCAGGGCGTGTACGATTATTACTACTACATTGACGGCGATTGTGTTGTAACAATCTATGGTGGTACACTCTTTGGTGGTGAACCTGCACCCGAAGCTGTTGATGCTTTGTCAAATATGTATATTGATTAAAACTCACAAAACCCCTCTTTGAGGGGTTTTATGTTAGGAGATAGGTTATGACATTATTAATTTCAGTTATTGCAGCAATTGTTTTGGTTTTCGGCATGGGGAAATTGGCACCCTTTTTGCCATTTAATCAGCTTTTAGAGGGCAGCTTTTACCAGGTGGTGGCAATTCTCCTGGCAATTTTAATAAGTGCACTTTTAAATCTGCCCATGCTTTACATGTTCCGTGCAAATTCAGCCTATAAAAAAGGCGATTTCAAGGGTGCAACAGCACTTTACAAAAAAGCCTATAAAACAAAACGCCTTTCCCCGGACATGGAAATATACTGCGGATACATTCTCCTTAAGGAGGGGGATGTTAAGACAAGTGAAGAAATCCTTTCCAAGGTAAAAACCAAAAACCTTAACGACAGGCAAAAAAACAGCCTTGATACAAACGAGGCGATACTTTTATGGAAAAAAGGCGAATTGGATAGTGCAATAGAGCTTTTAAAGGCTGTGTGGGCAAGGTGCGAGGCAGTTAACGTTGCAGGCACTTTAGGTGCGCTCATGCTCATTAAGGCAAGAGAAACAGGCGATTTTTCCGAAGCCATGGATTTTATAAAAATGACCAACGAAAAATTTACCTACGAAAAAACAATCCTTGCAAACTTGGGCGAAGCCTATTATGGCGTAAATGACAACATAAATGCGTTGAAAACCTTTGAGGAACTAATGGATTGTGGCTGTAATTCTCCTGCGCCCTTTTATTACTATGGCAAAGCTTTGGAAAAGGCTGAAAAGAAAGAGGAAGCAAAGGAAATGTACAATAAAGCCCTCAGAATGCGTTTTTCAAATTTGTCCACAATAAGTAAAAAACAGGTCAAGGAAGATCTGGAAAAATTATCAGCAGAATAACAAAAACCCCCGACACATGTCGGGGGTTTTGTTTTTAAAATCAGAAGTTTTCAACTGCGGCTTTTTCAATTGCCACACCCTTTTTATATGTTTCAATATATTCATTGAAGCCCTTAACGTCTTCGGGGTTGGGAGCAAGAGTTGTACCTTCGTACTTATCGAATACCTTTGTATTAAGGAATTCTTCCAATGTTTCTCTGCCCTGCTTTTCTACGCAGTAAGCTGCAAGAAGAGCCATACCCCAGGCACCGCCTTCGCCTGCTGTGCTCATAACAGTAACAGGTGTGTTCATAGCAGCTGCCATAAGTGACTGACCAACGCGCTCTGTCTTAAACAGACCACCGTGACCGAGGAGCATGTCCAGTTCAACGTTTTCCTTTTCAAAAAGAATGTCCATACCGATTTTAAGAGTTGCCATTGTTGCATAAACCTGTGCACGCATAAACTCGGGAAGAGTAAGCTTTGCATCGGCTTTTCTTGTAACAAGGGGTCTGCCTTCGGAAACATCGGTAATTGTTTCGCCGGAAATGTAGTTGTAGGAAAGAATTCCGCCACAGTCCTTAGCGCCCTTTTCAGCTTCGAAATAAAGTGTGTCGTAAAGCTTGGGAGTGGAATATTCAACGCCCATAGCCTTTAAAACCTGACCAAAAAGACGAACCCAGTTGTCTAAATCAGTACAGCAGTTGTTGCAGTGTACCATGGCAACAGGAGCACCTGTAGGTGTTGTAACCATGTCAATTTCTGTGTAAACGCCCTTTAAAGCTTTTTCAAGTACTGCCATTGCAAAAATGGATGTACCGGCAGAAACGTTACCTGTTCTGGGAGCAACGGAGTTTGTAGCAGTCATACCTGTGCCTGCATCACCCTCGGGAGGTGCCATGGGAATGCCTGCTTGTAACTTGCCTGTGGGGTCAAGTAATTTAGCGCCTTCTTCTGTCAATACGCCTGCATCATCACCTGCGTTCAATACAGCAGGGATAACCTCGCGGAGAGTAAAGGGTAAATCGTTTACCTTTAAAAGACCATCAAATGCATCAACCATATCCTGGTCGTAGTCGCACTTTGTGCTGTCAATGGGGAACACGCCGCTTGCTTCGCCAACACCCAAAACCTTTTTGCCTGTAAGCTTCCAATGAACGTAGCCTGCAAGTGTTGTTACAAAAGCAATATCTTTAATGTGTTCTTCCTTATTTAAAATTGCCTGATAAAGGTGAGCAATTGTCCAGCGCTGAGGAATGTTGAAATTAAAGAGCTTTGTCAAGCGGTCTGCAGCATCCTCGGTAATGGCATTTCTCCATGTGCGGAAGGGAACAAGCTGCTTGTTATCTTTGTCAAAAACTATGTAGCCGTGCATCATAGCAGAAAAACCAAGTGCACCAACCTTTGTAAGCTCTACCCCGTAAGTTTCCTTAACGTCGCAAACCATCTTTGCATATGCATCCTGTACGCCTGCCCAAACAGAATCCAAGGAATATGTCCAGATGCCGTTTTCGAGCTTGTTTTCCCAGTCATGACCGCCGGAAGCAATGGGGGAGTGGTCACTGCCAATTAAAACAGCCTTAATTCTTGTTGACCCAAATTCGATACCTAAAGCGGTTTTTCCGCTTTCAATATCTTTAATTATCATATTTTTATCCATCATAAACCCTCCTTAATATAGTTACAATAATTATATCAGCTATTAAATTCAAAATCAATATAAATCTTTGAAGCTCTCAGGTAACAAACGGGATAAAGGATACACGTTATCCTGAGTAACTATCATAAAATCATCTTCACAAAATTCGCTCATAACCTGCCTGCATTCTCCACATGGCGGACAAGGCTTGCCCTTATCCGAAACAATGGCAATTGCCTTGAAATCGGTAACGCCGTCGCTTATAGCCTTTGAAAAGGCAACTCTTTCAGCGCACATTGTTGCGCCAAAAGCGGAGTTTTCAATGTTACAGCCTGTGTACACCCTGCCGTCCTTTGTAAGAAGCGCCGCACCCACCTTAAAGCGTGAGTAGGGAGCGTAGGCATACCTGTAAGCCTCTTTAGCTTGTTTTAACAAATCTTCCATAAAAACCCTCCTCTTGTGAATTAAAATCTACCCTAAGCCAATCGGCAATGGTTGCAGCAATGTTTCCAAAATTATCAGTTGTTCCTAAATCAACGCCCTTTAACGTAGGTGAATAAATAATAATCGGCACGTTTTCACGGGTGTGGTCGGTGGTTTTTGTAAACCCGGGGTCACAGCCGTGGTCACCTGTAATCATTAAAATATCATCCTCTGTGAGGTTATTCATTATTTCGGGAAGAAACTCATCAAACTCGTTAAGTGCCTTTGCATAGCCGTCAATATCGCGTCTGTGACCGTAAAGCATGTCAAAGTCAACAAGGTTCACAAAGCACAAACCGTTAAAATCGCTCTTTGCAAGCTCAATTGTTTTTTCTATGCCTTCCTTGTTGGAATGCGTGCGATATGCCATTGTAATGCCCTTAGCCGCAAAAATGTCGCTTATTTTCCCAACAGAGATAACCTCCATTTTTTTACTTACCGCATCAAGAATTGTTTCTTTATGTGGCTTTAAGGAAAAGTCACGCCTGTTGGGGGTACGCTTGTAGCTATGGCTATTGCCAACAAAAGGTCTTGCAATAACTCTCCCAACACCGTGCTCGCCTGAAAAAATTTCACGTGCAGTTTCGCATATTCTGTAAAGCTCATCCAAGGGCACAACCTCTTCATGAGCGGCAATCTGCAACACACTGTCAACCGAGGTGTAAACAATTATTTTTCCCGTTTTAACGTGCTCGTCGCCGTACTGTTCTATTGCAGTAATGCCTGAGGAGGTTTTGTTCAAAAGCCAGCCTCGACCTGTTTTTTCTGAAAGCTTATCCAATAGCTCTTCAGGAAATCCATCGGGGTATGTGGGAAGGGGTCTTTCGGACACAATGCCTGCCATTTCCCAATGACCTATAGTTGTATCCTTACCCATGGAAACCTCGCTGAGTCTTCCAAAGGAAGCAATGGGTGCCTCGCAATGGGGAAGAAAGTCAGTAAGATTGCCCAGTCCCATTTTCAAAAGATTTGGTATGTTAAGAAATTTGCTTGTGGCTATGCTTTTTAATGTATAGCTTCCTTCGTCGCCGAAAGCCTTTGCGTCAGTGGCTTTGCCAACGCCGAAGCCGTCAAGCACTATTAAAAACACTCGTTTCATATTTTCTCCATCCTTATTGCTGTTTCGAGAGCAATTTCAATCATCTGGTTAAAGGTGGTCTGCCGTTCCTCCGGAGTAGTTTCCTCCTTGGTAACAAGGTGGTCCGAAACTGTTAAAATTGCAAGTGCTCTTTTATTAAGCCTTGCAGCTGTGGCGTAAAGTGCTGCAGCTTCCATTTCAACTGCCAAAATGCCCATCTTCTGCCAAGAGGGAACAACCAAAGGGTTGTCGTTATAAAAAACATCGCTGGATAAAATATTGCCAACATGAAAGTTTTCGCCCTTTTCTCGTGCAACACTCGCTGCAGTTTCCAAAAGTGTAAAGTCGCTCGTTGCAGAAAAGGTTCCCGGAAGCTGATACTGGTTCATAAAGCTTGTGTCGTAGGATGCGCCCTGTGCCAGAATAACGTCACGCACCTTAACCTTTTCCAGATAGCCTCCTGCACTGCCCACGCGGATAATGTTTTCCACATCAAATTCTGTAAAAAGCTCGTAGGAATAAATGCCTAAGGAAGGCATTCCCATGCCCGATGCCATTACGCTTACAGGAACATTTTTGTAAAGACCTGTGTAGCCTTGTATACCACGTACATTGTTCACAAGGCGAGGGCTTTCAAGAAAGGTTTTTGCAATATACTCTGCTCTGAGAGGGTCTCCGGGCATTAAAACTGTTTTTGCAAAATCGCCTTTTTTTGCACTGTTATGTGGGGTCATATAAAACACTTCTTTCGGTTAGTTTGATTCTTTAACTATTTTTACTATTCTGCTTGTGCCTAAGCGGTCGGCACCCAGATTAATAAAATCCTTTGCATCTTCAATTGAAGAAATACCGCCTGCCGCCTTAATTTTTTTGCCATTGATATGCTTTTTGAAAAGTGCAATATCTTCTTTGGTTGCACCCATCTTTGAAAAGCCTGTGCTTGTTTTAATAAAGTCGGCATCGGACTTGTTTACAATTTCGCACATTTTAATTTTTTCTTCATCGGTTAAAAGGCAGGTTTCAATAATAACCTTTAAGCATTTACCCTTGCATGCCATTTTAACTGCGTTTATTTCTTTTAACACGTAATCGTAATCGCCGCTTTTTAATTTGCCGATGTTTATTACCATGTCAATTTCATCGGCACCGTCCTCAACCGCAAGGTTTGTTTCGGTAAACTTAACCTCAGGCACACTGTAGCCTGTGGGAAAGCCTATTACGGTGCATATTTTAACTTTGCCCTTGGCATATTCCGCCGCTTTTTTCACAAAGGATGGCGGAATGCACACCGATGCAGTTTTATATTCTATGCCGTCGTCAATAATTGTTTTAATTTCATCCCAGGTTGCATCGGGGGCTAAAAGAGTGTGGTCAACTTTGTTTAATATATCCGAAATATTCATTTTTTGTCCCTCTCAATTAAAAGCTTTATTGCATCAATTGCTATTTTTATTGCATAATCGGTGTCGTGTATAATTTCATCGGGCAAATTTCTTTCACGTCTTGTCTGGTTGCCAACAACCGCCAAAACACTGCCTACTTTCGCCCTTCTGTAGCTGCCAACGGTAAAAAGCGTTGCAGACTCCATTTCGCTGCACAACACTCCTAAATTAAGCCATGCCTTCCACATGTAATTAAGATAGTCCCCAACAGGCATTTTGTCGGGGCTGTGCTGACCGTAAAAGGAGTCCTTGCACTGAACAATTCCCAAATGATAATTAATCTTAAGCCTCTCTGCCGCATCTTTAAGAGCGCTTGTAACAAAAAAGTCGGAAACTGCAGGAAATTCAATGGGCGCATATTCCTTGCTCGTGCCGTCAAAGCGGATGGCACCTGTTGCAATAACAGCGTCCCCTGCCTTCACTTTTTCGTCAATACCGCCGGAAGTGCCAACACGGATAAAGGTTGTGGCTCCTATGTTGCAAAGCTCTTCCAATGCAATTGCCGCAGAAGGACCGCCTATGCCAGTGGAGCAAACTGAAACCTTTTCGCCTGAAATATAGCCTGTGTAGGTGACAAATTCACGGTTTTGTCCAACAAGATGAGGCTTTTCAAAATAAGCGGCTATTTTTTCGCATCTGCCGGGGTCGCCGGGGAGAATAACGTACTTTCCCACATCACCCTCGGATAAGCCAATGTGATATTCCTTTGATGAATAAACGGTAGCCATAACATGCTCCTTTTTATAAAAGTTTATGGTAATATTGTATCATTTATCCTACCTCTTGTCAAACTTGACATTAAGGGATATTTATTATAAAATGGTAGGGAGGTGAATGAGGTGAATACAAAGAAAATTTTAGTAGTAGACGATGAAAAGCCTATCAGCGACATATTAAGATTTAATCTTACAAAAACCGGTTACGAGGTGCTTTGTGCCTACGACGGTGAAGAGGGGTTAAAGCTTGCTCTTGAGGAAAATGTTGACCTCATTTTGTTAGATGTTATGCTTCCCAAATTAGAGGGCTTTGAGGTTTTGAAAATGGTGCGTGAAAAGAAAAAGAACGTGCCCATTCTCATGCTTACTGCCCGTGAGGAAGAGGTTGATAAAATTTTAGGTCTGGAATGGGGCGCAGATGACTATATCACAAAGCCTTTTTCCATGCGTGAGCTTTTGGCAAGGGTGAAAGCAAACTTAAGGCGCAGTGTGCCCGAAGCAAGTGCCGACGTGTCGGGCGATGTGCTTAATTTCGGGGCTCTTTCCATTAACACCACACGCTATGAGGTACAGAAAAACTCAACTGTTATTGAGCTTACACTCCGTGAGTTTGAGCTTTTGAAGTTTATGGCAATTCAGCCCGGTATTGTTTTTTCAAGAGAGGTTCTTTTGGAAAAGGTGTGGGGCTATGAATATTTCGGCGATGTGAGAACTGTGGATGTTACCGTAAGACGACTTCGTGAAAAAATCGAGGACGACCCAGCTCACCCAACTGTTATTATGACAAAGCGCGGTATAGGCTATTATATGAATAAGTAAAAGGTTGATTTGAATGTTCAAAAGTATTCAGTGGAAAATAATTGCAATATTTTTGCTGCTTACCATGTCGGTAATGATTGTGGTAGGTACCTTTTTGTTGCAGAATATTTCTGCGTACTACCACGACGACTTTGCAACCACCCTGTCGGCACAAGCGTTCACTCCTTCGGTGTGTGACGAGCTGAACAGTGCCGCAAAGGGCGAAAACAGCCTTGGCGAAATTGAAAATATCTTAGGTGTGTATTCAATCAGAATGATGATTGACTCCTTTCGTAACTATTATATTTTAGACGCTCAGACCTGCAGCGTTCTTTCAGGCTCAAGCGACAATGTAACCGAGGTTTTGGTGACCCCTAACATTTTGTGTGCAATGGCAGGGGAAACAGGGGACGATATTGACCGTTCCGCTTCTTACATGGACTATGCTGTGCCCGTTAAGGACGATAACGGGGTTAAATACATTGTTTACATTATCGACAGCAAGGAAGAAATACACGACATTATTAAAAACATTTTCATAAATATTCTTTGGGCACTCCTGTTCGGACTTTTAATCAGTGCATTTTTAGGTCTTATTTTGTCCAGAACAATTATTTTGCCCATTTCAAATCTGCAAATACAGGCAGAACAGCTTTCCGAGGGTGAATTTGGTCAGAGGATTGAAGTTAAAAGCGACGATGAAATCGGCAGGCTTACAATGGCTTTCAATATCATGGCTGCAAAAATTGACGAAAACCTTTACGAAATCGCATCGGAAAAAAGCAAGGTGGAGGCAATTCTTGCCCAGATGACCGACGGCGTTGTTGCCTTTTCCACATCAGGAGAAATGATTCATTCAAACATTGCCGCAAGGGAATTTATAGGAACAGACAACGAAATAACCTTTAATGAGTTTGTTGAAAAAATAGGCATTGAGCTTACCATTGAACAGCTTACCTACCTTGAGCAGGACAGAGTTGTTGAACGTAACGGTGAGGTTGGCAAAAAAATTATACGAACACTTTTTGCACCCTACTCCAACGAAAATGAACAAATTGAAGGCATTGTTGTTGTAATGCAGGACGTAACCGAGCAAACAAAGCTGGAGAGTGCACGACGTGAATTTGTTGCAAATGTATCTCACGAATTGAGAACACCCATTACCACAATAAAAAGCTATGCCGAGACCATCCTTGACATGGCAGAGGAAGAGTCGGCCGAGGCAAGCTTTGTGAAGGTTATTGAAACCGAAGCGGACCGCATGGCAAAAATTGTGTCACAGCTTTTAACCCTGTCAAGGCTTGACAACTCGGCAACAGTTCTTGACAAAAACGTTTTTGACCTTTCAAAAATGGTTGAAGGCGTTGTTGACAAACTCACTCTCACCGCAAATAATCACAAGCTTGAGCTAAGCTTTGTTTCAAAGGGTGAAACAAAGAATTTCTTCGGCGACAAGGACCGTCTGGAGCAGGTTGTGATAAACATTGTTTCCAATGCAATCAAATATACTCCCGAGGGCGGCAAGGTGCAGGTTGTGTGCGGTACAGGCTTTGCGGAAGCCTTTGTCCGTGTTATCGACAATGGCATCGGCATTCCCAAAAAGGACTTGCCGAGGGTATTTGAAAGATTTTATCGTGTTGACAAAGCACGAAGCCGTGAAAGCGGCGGCACAGGCTTAGGTCTTGCAATTGCAAAGGAGCTTGTGGAGCTTCATGGCGGTAAAATTAATATAGAAAGTCGCGAAAATAAGGGAACAGAGGTAACAATTACACTTCCGATGATAAATGTAATATAGGATTAAAAACTCTGTTATAGAATTGTAACATTGGTGGTGTATAATAACCATGAGGATAGGATAGGATGTCCTCGCGGAGGTAATCATTATGAAGAAAATGTTTATTTCCGTACTTTTGGTTCTTGTTTTGTTGCTCGGCTTGTCAGTTTCGGCACTGGCGGCTCATCCTTTAACAATTGCGGAGGGAACCAAGAGCACGGTTTCCAATTTAATAACAATAAAAAAACCGGACACTCAGACTACTTCCACTGTGAAGACTACATACTCAATAACAGGTGTAGGTAAAGAGGGCGTAAGCGTGTGCTTTTATGTGCACGACGGCTCAAAGTACGTTGCCAAGACTAACCAGGACGGAACCTTGGCGGCATTCTCAATCGGTAAATCCGGCGTGTTTTATCGTCAGATTGCCTTAAATGAGGGTAGCAACCGTATTTTGGTAAGAGCTCAGACAGCGGACGGAGCGTATCAGCTTTCTTATTTGACAATTAATGTTTTAAAGAACGGCATCATGACTGATATTGGTGCTTTCTCCTGGAACATGCAGTCAAAGCTGAACGGTTGGCTTAAGCATTAAATCGGATTTAAAGCACAATTGCCGAAATGTGGGCAATTGTGCTTTTGTATTTTTCATTTCACGAGGGATTTGTATGATTAAAGAGAGACTGAAAACAATTTTAATAATATTGCTTGTGGCAAATAGCTTATTTTTAACCTACGAAAGCTGGTTTAATAAGTCCTTGGCAGGGCAGGAGCTCTTTAAGGTTGATTGGGAAAGCACCCCCTTGTACAGGCTTTTTTCTAACAAAAAAGAAATAAGCCTTCCTAAGGAGAATTTGTCAAAGCCCAGAAAAATTGTTATAAACGACGGAGCCCTTTGGGTGCCCTACTACAACACCGACTCAGCATTTGATAACCTTGATGAAAAAACCAGTGCAATGCTTAAGAGCTGTCTTTCGGGAAAGGCTGAAAAGGTTAAATCCATCAGCTACGAAAAATGGCTGGAAAACCTTAACCGAATCAGCATTTATGTAGAATATCCCATTGCAGTTTCTCCTAAAATGCTTGCAAACATTTTAAGCACAACCTCTTCCGACATCCCCCTTGGACTTAACCGCATTCGTGATGCAATTATTATTCCCGAGGGCGAAGAGGGGGTAACTGTTGCAATCCGTGACGAAGCTTCCGACAAGGCGTGGCAGTTTTATATTAAGGACGAAAACCTTGCATTCCCCGAAGCTGCACTTATGCTTTTCACTCAGGAAGAAAGCCGTGACGGCTATTACGAATTTGCCTACAACACCCTAATTGGTGAGGGTATGGGCGAAGGCAGAGTAACGGTGGGGGATTTAGTGCTTTTCTCCGATAACGCCACTGCAGTGAGTGACATTTATGCCTACAACCCCCTAAGCGGAAGCTATTCTGCTCTTTTGGAAAGCTTTTCATTTAACCCTAACCCCATTCGTCGCTACAAGGACGATTTTGGGGGAGAAAACTATGTTGAAAACTATGCCACTGTAAGAATTTTCCCCGATGGTTATGTGGACTTCGGCACAGTTAAGGATGACAAGGGCATAGAAATTGAAAGCGACACCACCAACGGCTACGAGGTTTTAAACAGCGCCATTGACTTTGTGGAAAAGGTGTGGCAAAGTGTGTCGGACAGGCCCTTGAATGTGCTTGTTTCGGGGGTTGACGAAACCGAGGTAGGTACAAAAATTACCTTTGACTACTACTGCGAGGGCAAGGAGGTTGCCATATCCTACAACAAGGCAGGCAGAGAACCCTTGTACCATGCAATTGAAATAATTGTTGAGGAAGGCAAAATTACCTCCTACCGCCAGTATTTCCGTTGCTATGATGCAGGCGACACAAAAACCGAGCAGGAAAGCTTTATTACAGCACTTGACTATTATGTTGCACTTTTTGGTGAGGAAGAGGGCACGGTAATAACCGACATGTACCCCGGCTACTATGACGGTGGCGGAAACGGTGTTAAGAAAACCACATGGCTTTGCGAAAAAAATTATGGCGACGAGAAATATCCGAAAAAATAAAGGAGGGGCAGTATGAACAAATCTCAGATTAAAAATGCAGTTATTGTGCTTTTACTGCTTATAAACCTTTTTCTTGTTGCAAATCTTGTTATGACAAGGCTCACCACGGGTCGTATTCCTCAAGCTGCCCGTGAAAGCTTTGTGAAGGTTTTAGCTGACAAGAATATCACAATTGATATTTCCCATGTTCCTGAAAGGTACGAAGTAAGGCGTGATGTGGCGGTGAGCTTTTATTCCATTGATAATTTAAGAGATATGTTTCTTAAAAATGATGCTGACTATGTATCAGACGGTAAAAGCATTATTGCAACTACCGATGATAAAAAGCTTACGGTAAGCGGAAAACGCTTTGAATATTCAACCCTTCACGAAAGCGTTGCAAAGGACGGAAAGGCTATTGTAAAGGCTTTAAAAAAACAGGGGCTCAGCACTGTGGGGAGCTATTTCGACCCTGCAGATGGCCTTGTAAAGGTTAAAATTGATGGCGCTCTTGTTGAAAATGTATACCTTGATGTCAAGCTTGATAAAAACGGAAGTATTGCCTATGCGGCAGGTGTTTGGCCCAAGGTTACACTGTCGGATTCAAAAAAGCGTTCCACATTAACCTCAACTATAGGTGATATGATTAAAAGAATTCCGTCAGGTTCTGTAATTGAAACTATTTATCCTGTTTACAGCATGGACCCAAGAGAGGGATATGCCCATCTTATTCCTGCCTGGAGAGTGGTTGTGGGCGGCATTGTGTACACGGTGAAAGAGTAATTGTGCAACTTGCACAATTGGCGGCTGCCGTTTTGGGCTAAAACAACGAAAAGTTTTAAAACTGCACAAAACTGTTGACTTTAGAAAATTTTATGGTATCATAAGAAATGTACTAATTAAGGCATTTTTGCCGTATAAAGTAGACAGATTGATGTCACTAAAAAAGGGAAAAATAAAAACCTCAGACTTTTGTCTGAGGTTTTTTGCGTTTGTTAATTAACCTTTGCCATTGTCCAGCGCTGTTTGTAGCTGTCGTTTTTAGCTGCCTGCATAAGAGTGCCGTCGTCCTTTATTGTAAGATATAAGGAGGAGTGAACGCTCTTTATGTAAAATGTGCCATCGTCGTTTTCTTCTAAAATCCAACGCTGATTAGTTTGTGAGCTTGTATTGTAGGTAATAACTGCACCGCCCTCGTCGTAGCTTCTGCCGGAAACATCAACGCTCTTTTTGGAGATAAGATTTGTCATAAGGTAAACGCTTTCGCCTACGGCAACAAGCTCCCATTTTTCAGCGTCATTGCCCATTTTCAAACCGTCAGAGCCTGTGAGGAACATGGAATCAATGGAGAAGGTTCTGTACAAAGCATCTTCTTCAAAATCGGTTGCTGTGTCCTTTTCGGGGTCGTAATCAACAATAAGCTTTTCAGCCTTTTTCACAGGGAGAGTTGTGTATGAGTCAAAGGGAACAATGGACCACTTCTGGTTTTTTGAGCTATCGTCACGTGTGTTCTGGATAACCTTGCCCATGTAAGGTTCAATAGGAAGATGACAGCTTCTTGCACTTATAAGTGTACCACCTGCTACATCTTCAATTAAAAACTTCTGGTTGTCACCTGTACCCTGCTCCCATGTAATAATGTTTACACCGGGTGTTGTGCCGTGTGCATTAACGTCAAGGTTAAAGCCTGTGGAAACAGCCTTTATGTGGTAGTAACCGTCAAATTCGGTTTTTACCAACTTAAACTTCTGACTGTCGGTTTTTGCAAAATCTTCTGTTACAAGAGCATTTCCTGTTGAGCTTAAAACCTTGCCTGTGCCACGGTTTACAATTACATAGGTTGTGTTTTCGTCAATAACTGTTTTTGCCACAGGAAGCACCGGTGTGGAAAGTGAAAGTGTTGCAGTTTCCTTGTCCCATGAAGCTTCCTTCTCAAGCATTTGTGCCACAAGGTGTGCAGGCATGTAAACTGTGCCGTTTTCGTTTTTAATTTCATCTGAATTGCTCTCGGGAGTGTACTTTTTGCCGTCAAGGTAAACGTTTACTGTTTCCGTCTTTTTTGCAAAAAGGTTAATACCGTTAATAAAAACGCTTTGTGTGTTTTCGTCTGTGTCAAAGGGTGCATTTATTGCCTTTGCAACCGATGAAAGGGGAATGTATGCTGTGGAGTCTTCAAAAAGCATATTGCTTTTTATCTTTTTGCCGTCAATTTCAAGTGTTGCGGCAGAAGCACTCACAGAAAAAAGCATAAGTGCTACAAGTATAACCGATAGAATCTTTTTCATTTTTGTACCTCCTTTGAAATTATTCAGCTAAAACACCCTTGTGCAAAATTGTGGAGAAGGGTGCAACAGTTACAAGGTTACCGTTTACAGAAACAGTCTTATAGTCCTTTGTGCTGTTGTAAAGCTTTGTGTCAACGCCGTTTTCAAACACGTAAATGCCGGAAACAATCTTTGTAACTTCCATGTAGGGCTTACTGTCAAGGATTTTGTTTTCGCCAACATATTTACTGAATAGCTCAGCGCACTTCTTTGCGCCGTCAAAGCTTATGTGGAGCTTGTCTGCCATAACGTTGTTGTTATAATCCCAAAGCTGATATGTTTTGGAAACGTATTCACGTCCAACTTCTGCAAAATGTTCACCAACAAGACTATTAAGGTCAACAAATGTGCAGCCTGTAGCCTTTGCAACTTCTTCGGGCACATTGAAGAAACCGCCGTTGTTGCCGTTGGGCTTTTCGTTTTCGCCGGCATTGCCCCATGAATAGCCAACTGAAGGCTGAGGCTTAACTAAAATTACGTTAATGCCCTTTGCCTGTGCTTTTGTTACCATATCGGTTAAAGCCTGGTTCATTGTATCATGGGTTTTGTCGTCTCGGTTACGGTCATTTATACCAAACTGAATAATAAGTGTGTCACCAACGGAAGCTGTGTTTAAAACTGTGGGGAAAATGTAATCACGCCAGTTTCTTGCCCAGTCACCTGAGGATGCAAGGTTTACAACCTCATACTTGTCGGAAAGGAAGCGGTCCAAAACCTGACCCCAGCCTGTTCTTACTGTACCCGGTAAAATGTCTTTGTCGCAAACTGCGGGAATTACAGGGTAGTAGTTACAAAGTGTGGAGTCACCTGCAACAAATACCTTGGGCTTACGTGTGGTAATGGTGGGAGTTTTTGCCACTTCAATCTTTTCAAGTGTGAAGGATTTTTCAGTAAGCTTTATTTTTGCACCGTCTTTAACACAAAAGCCTGTAAATGTGTGGCGTGTGCCCATGGGTACGCCCACTGTGCCGTACATGTCGACATTTGCACCAACGTTAAAGCCGTTTATGTGAATGTTTGCACGGTTGTTTTCATTCTTTGTAAAAGTAAAATCATATGTGCCGTCGGGAAGGTCAATAAAGTAGTCTCCCTGAGCATTAATGCCACCAATGGGAGCAAATGTGAAAATGGGGCTTACTTCAACTGTAATTTCACTTTCGGAGCGGAGGGTAATTTTGCCGTCAACTGCTAAAGCTTCGGTAATAAGCACGTCTTCCATTTCTCTTGTTTTAACAAGATTGCCGTTTATTGTTACAACGCTGTTACCTTTTATTACAACACGGAATTTGTCGGCAAAGCCCCACTGGCGAACATCAAAGGCGTATTCGCCTGTGAATTTTGCGCTGTTGGAGTAAGCATCGTCCTTTCTTGCTGCCAGGTCAGAAATTACATTCAAGCCCTCTGCCACAAGCTCTGCAATCTTGAATGCACCGTGGAAGGAGAAATGAGTGTTGTCAGCAACACCGTCGGGATACTTGGGGTATTCTCCGGGCTTTGAATGAAGGTAAAGCTTTGTGCTGCCTTCCAAGCCGTAGCTGTTTGCCAATTCGCGGCTGGATTTATTAATGTCAAGTAAAAGGAGGTTATGCTTTTTTGCAGCATCACGAAGAAGTGACGCATAGCTTACTTCTTCGCCCGGCTCCCATATTTTTCCGCTTGCTTCGTCAAACCATCTGGACTGAGTCTGTGTTGCAATAATAACATTCAGACCCTTTTCAAGTGCAGGGTTAATATATTCATTGTCAAGCATAACAGTAAAGTCTTCGTGGCTTATGTATCTGTCAGGTTTGTTCCAGGTGCCGTCATTGTGACCGAACTGAATGATTACATAGTCGCCTTCTTTAGCATCGTTCAGAATTGATGCCCATCTGCCCTCGTCAAAGAACTTCTTAAGGCTTCTGCCTGCCATGGCACGGTTTTCAATTATAACAGAATCGTCGAAAAATTCGTGTATCATCTGTCCCCAGCCTGCCTGTGGAGCCATGTTTTCACGGTAGGACTGAGCTGTTGAGTCGCCTGCTATAAAAATCTTCACTTTGTCACGCCTTGCCTTTCCTCGTGTAATGGTCACTGTTTTTGTTTCGTCGTTCCAGTTAACATTCATGCCAAAGGCTTCAACAATTACTCTTACAGGAACCATTGTTCTGTCGTTCATAATAAGACTTTCGGTGTCCATTTGTTTTTCTTCGCCGTTTAATGTGTAAAGCTTTGTGCCGATTTTTGTAACAAACACAGTGCCGTCCTTTTCGATTGTAACAACACCGTTGTCATAGCTAACAGTTGCATCAAATGCTTCGGATATAAAACGGAGCGGAACCATTGTACGACTGTTTGCAATAAACGCAGGTGCATCAAGGGGCACCTTCCAGCCGTTAATGTCAGCTTTATCGGAATCGATTGTAAGCTGAACACCGCTTTCAAGGTAATAGCTCAAATGTGGTGGCTGGTTATAGCTACTGTTCTGCCACACAATACCCATGAGGTAAACATGGTCTGTCATAAGGGGAGCTATTGAAAATTCTGTGGGGATAGTTGTTGTATAAATTCTGACTGCGCTGTTATCCTGCGTTCTCCAGATAACTTCTTCACGCCAGTCGCCCAAAAAGTCTGCTTGTAAGCAGGGGTTGGACTTACTTCCGTTATTAGCGGCACAACCCTCATTCCAGGTGTCAAGAAGAAGCTCGCCGTGACCCTCCTGGTTTACATCGGTAATGCCTGTACCGCCCAAATATTCGTCGTATAAGTCGCCGTCCCAGTAAATGCGGAAGTTCTGACCGCAGTCGTCAACATCGGTAACAGTTTCGCCGTAAGAATTGATTCTTCTTGCACCACTGCCCACGTTAACAATAAAGTTGCCGCGGAAGTTGCCGGGGTTAGAAATCATGCCTCTGCCGGTGTCTTTGCCTGCAGGAATATCAAAGAGAACATCGCCTGTGCCTGCATCAAAAATTGTGTAACCGTATTCGCCGCCCTCGTGCACGGAAAAATATTCCATACCGTCGTTGTCGGGGTCAAAGTCGCCTAAGTGCTGAGCGTCGCCGTGACCCTCATAGGAGCACCAAAGCACGGAAAGGTCGTGGTCAAGAGTAAGTGAACCAAGGAAAATTTCGTCTTTTCCATCGTTATCGGCATCGCCAACAGAAAGGTTGTGGTTGCCCTGACCTATGTATTTATCGTTGCCTTCATCCATTGTGTCAAAGCGTAATGCTTTTGTGAGCTCACCATTTTTATAGGTATATGCTGCCACAACTGTTCTTCCGGGGCCCTTGCCGGCTTTGCCGCCATAGTAGCCACGCTGTGTAACAAGGTGAGGTGTAACACCGTCAAGATATGCAACACATGCATTGTAGCGTTCGCTACGATTGCCCGCTGTGTCGCCGAAAATGGCGGTAGAGGGCTCGTTGTTCTGAGGGTCATAGGGCACACGTGCTACTTCCTTACCTGTTGCGCCTTCAAAAACGCTTAAGAACAAAGGACCGTCAATGTTTTTACCGCACCATACATTTGTGTAAACAGCGTTGGGGTCGCCAATAACAACGCCTGTGCCGTCAACTGTGCCGTCGCAGGTACGAAGTGCAACCTCGGCTTTGCCGTCTGAGTCCAAGTCATACACAACCATCTGTGTGTCGTGTGCACCTGCACGCACATTTATACCCATGTCAATTCTCCACATAAAGGTGCCGTCAAGCTTGTAGGCATCAATGTACACCTTGTCGGAATTGCCGCCTGTTGCGGCATCCTTGGAGTCACTAGGGTCCCATTTCAAAACAATTTCATATTCACCGTCGCCGTCAAGGTCGTCGATTGCGCAGTCGTTGGGTGAATATGTAACACCCTCACGTGTAGGAGTGGGTGCCTTAACGGGAATTTCAAGGTATCCCTTTTCCCAAACCTTAACAGGCTCCTTGCCTTCAAGGTTATAAACCGAATTTGAAGTGCCTGAAGTATCAAGGTAGTTTGTTTTATTTGTTGTAAGTATTACTTCGCCGTCACGCATAAGTGTGTAGCTGTCGTTTACATGCTGCCATGAAAGGTAAACACCATTGTCTACCTTAACGGCAACTAAACCGCCACTGGGGGAGGCAAGTGCCGTGATTGCCACAAAAGACAACATCAACACAATAATTGTACTTATTAACTTTTTCATTTTTCCCATCCTCTCTTATTCTTTGTTGTAAGCTTCTCCGCCCCAGTAGCGGGTGTTGTTATAAAGCCTCTTGGGCTGGGGAAGAGTTTTGTTCTGTGTTTTTGTTATGTCAATGTCCTTTGAAGAATAAATAATTGCTTCATCGTTTGAATATACAATAAGCTGGTCTGTACCGCTGTCCACCAAATCGCCCCATGCAACATAGCCGTCAAAGGGGAAGTCAAAAATAGTATTAAGGTAGCCGTCGTAAACAGCGTTGGGCATTCCGCCGCCACGGCGATATGCCAGTATGTGGTCGGTGTGGTTGCCGTCAAGGTTATTTATAACTGTGCATACACTGCTCCAACCGGGGATAGTACGCTTTTCCTTGTAAAGACATTCCCCCGTTGACGAAACAAGGAAAATGCCGTCAAGCCCGGGGTTTGAACGGTCAATACGGTCAAGACCGCAAATTTCCAGGCCCGGAAGCTCAGGGCGTAAATTACCAATTGCCACATTCTGGCTTTCAACAGTGTCGGTAAAGCGCCAAAGGAGCTTGCCGTCATTTGAGTATGCTGTGAAATCCTCGCCACCTATAACAACTTCCATTTTGCCGTCCTGGTTAATATCTCCAACCCATATACAGTCAGCGTGGTCCTTCATGTCGATTGTCCAAAGAGTTTCGCCCTTATTGTTCAAAACCTCGTAGCCCAAGATAACCTCGTCAATGCCATCGCCGTTTAAGTCATAGCACCAGGGGTAGTGACCTGTGTTGCCTTCGTGCTCCCACATCACGTTAAATTCTTTGTCAAGTGCCCACGCTTTGTGGTAGCGGTTTTTAACAATAATATTCTGTGCATAGCCGCTGCCTTCCAAATCGCAAATCATAATACAGTCGTGAGCGTGCTCATCGGGAAGAGGGTGCTTTGAAATAAAGGAGCCGTCCTTACCGTTAAAAATACACAAATGGTCATCCATTGCACAAATGATTTCAAGCTGACCATCTTTGTTTATGTCGTATACCTGGCAGGGAATGTCAGCACCGCTGCCCTGAGCGTCGGGGTCAACTTCGCCAATCTGCCAGAGCACATTGCCTTCAAGGTCAAAGGCTGTTACCGCCTGCACACTGTGGGGCCAGTACCTGTCGTCAAAGTGTGAGTCGGGCTGAACCATAAGAATTTCCATTCTTCCGTCGTTATTAACATCCCCAAGCCACATTCGGCAGAATTTACCTGCCTTTGTCAAATCAAGTTTTGTTATTTGTTTCAAAGTCATAATAAATCATTCCTTTCAGTTGTTAGTTAAGAACTTCATAAATTGAAAGTAAAACAATTCCTATACCGTGAGTGTCATTATCACGGGGGAGTAAGTCGTACTTATAATAGTCGTTTGAAAACGAAAATTCGCTGCCTCGGCAAACCCCGTAAAGATTGCCTTCTTCGTCAACGCAGTTTGTCAAAATGCTTTCAACTGCTTTAACTGCCGAAGCTTTGTATTCTTCACCCAACAAACCCCATCGGTAGCCTCGCATAAAGGAGCAGGCAAACATTGCCGTACAGCTTGTTTCAAGGTAAGCCTCGTAATCGTCAATAACCTGGTGCCATCTGCCGTCTGGTGACTGGTGGGCAAGATAACCCTTTGCAAGAGTTACAAAAAATTCCTCAAGAAAGCCTCTTTCACGGTGGCTTTTCGGAAGTGCTTCCAAAAGCTCAGTTAAAGAGAATATAAACCAGCCGTTGCCACGACCCCAGGGCACAAGTGTGGGGATGCCATGGCGAAGGTCATACACATGACTCATCAAATTCCTGTTTTCCATGTAAAGCCACTTTTTAAACTGCTTGAACTGGTTTATGGCATCGTTTATGTATTTTTCCTCACCTGTGATTTTGTATCGTCTCACAAGGAAAGGCACGCTCATGTACATGTCATCAAGCCACATTGTTTCGTTGTGGAAACTGTGGAGCTGATGCTGTCTTGAAAAAGAACCGTCTTCATTTCTGGGTTGAACCTTTTCAATATAGTCAGATACGAAATCGCAGATTTTTTTACTGTCAATGTTATAAAGAAGAGTTGCCTCTTCAACTGCTGCACAAAACGCACCGCAATCGTCCAAGGAGTCGATGCTGGTTAAAAGGTTGTGCAAGCTTGTTGCACCGCCATGAGTTTTTTTATCCCACATTGCATAGTCAAAGGTGTCAACGGTTCTTTGTATGTGGTTTTTGGTGTAGCTTCTTATTGTATTGTCATTCAAAAGCTCACCTGTACGCATTAACCCATACATTACAACTCCCAACGGATAATTCCATCTGCCAAAGTTGCCCTTTGCATAGTAGGGGCGTATCCACATATCGTCCTTTGGCAATTTTCTTGCATTTTCATTTTCGGGATTTAAAATTTCCTTTTTTTCGTCCTCGGACAAGGCTTTGTCCCACTTGTAAAGCTCCGGAAGCCAATTGCCGTTATTTAATCTGTAAACACAACCCTCCTGGTTATAATCATCGGGTCGCATAAAAATGTAATCCCACTTTGCAAGGTGTGTGCCGAAAATACAACCAAAGCCTAAAGCGGTTTTTTTGAACTTAAGCTCAATTTCATTAACACCCTTTTTCACCGGCACATTCAAACGATTGTCAATGTGATTGTTTCTTTCGGTGAAAATATCCGACTGAAAAAGCTTTTCGCCATTCACAAAAAGAGTGGTTGTTCCCAAAAGGGAAATACTCATGCCTATTGACCCATTTCCCTCGGAAAGGTAAACGCATTTTAATTCTGCACTATCGCCAATTTCAGCCTGGGGAAAAATTTTATTCATATCGGCAACGTATCGGTAGTCACTGCCTCTCACAACACCATTTGAATAAAAGGCCTTGTAGGAAAGGTCACACTCAGGGTTTTCGCTCATATATCGATATGAAATTTTTTTCGCAAAATCCAATAAATCCATACTTTCACTTCCTTTGATTTTATAATACCGCATCAAAAACTGATTTTCTATATGAAAATGTTGTGAAAATATTGGTAATTGTGACATGAACGTTGACAAAACATTAGATTTTGCGATATTCTAAGTGTGTAAACAAGGATGTGATATAATTGAGAAGAACGATTGTAAACAGATTTCGCGAGTTTGCGGATTTCAACATAATTCAATATGGACATGAGGAATGTGCTCCGGGCTACTCAATAGGTAACTTTGTCCGAAGCAATTACCTTATTCATTACATTCACCGTGGAAGCGGCACCTACTGGGCAAGGGGTAAGGAATATACCTTAAAGGCAAACGATGCCTTTCTGATTTATCCCGATGAAATTACCTACTATGTTGCTTCTGAAACAGACCCCTGGGAATACAGCTGGGTGGAGTTTAACGGAACAGCTATTTCAAAGTATTTTTCTGCAACAAGCTTTACCTACGATGAGCCTGTGGTTTACTCCGTGCCCAATGGCGAGGCGCCTATTTTAAAGCTTTCCCAGACCGAGCCCACCAATCCCTACGAAATAACAGGGCTTTTATACAGCTTTTTAAGCACCCTTGTAACCGACAAGCCAAAAAGTGGCTCCATGGCAGATGAATATGTAAAGGCGGCAATCAGCTACATACACACCTTCTACTACGACACAACCATTAATGTTGACCAGTTAAGTAATTATGTAGGCATTGACCGAAGCTATCTTTATCGATTGTTTAAAGAAAAAATGGGTATTTCTCCAAAAAAATATATTGTTGAATACAAACTGAAAACAGCTGCAAAGCTTTTAAAGGAAACAAGCCTTTCCATCGGGCAGGTTGCTCTTTCAGCAGGCTTTGAGGACCAGCTCTATTTTTCAACGGCGTTTCGTTCCTTCTACAAGGTTTCGCCTACAGAATACAGAAAAGGAGTATGAAAATGAAAAGGATTTTATGTATTATAGTTTCACTATTTATATTGTTGCAGGTTTTCCCGAATGTAGCTTTTGCTGCAGTGGAAAACATGCCTCGCTATCAGTCAACACCCAGGCAAATGGAAAAGCTCAGCCGAGGACTTATTGCAGTTAAAACAAGCGGTGCGCCCAGTAACGGTGTGGCAGAGGGTGTTGCGCTTTCCTGGCGCCTTTTGGGCGATGAGTCACTTTCAAATCAGGCATTTGACATTTACCGCAACAACATTAAAATCCGCACAACAGGTGTGCACGATGCTACATATTACATCGACCCTTCAGGTACAGTAAACGACACCTACAAGGTTGTAAAAAAGGGCGAAAGTGCACAAAACGAGCCTGCAACAAAGGTATGGACAGAGCATGCAAAATATGCCCGTGGCTCTTTGGTAAATAACGGCACAAGCCGTCCAAATGCCTTCAGCTATATTGACGTTCCTCTTGTACGCCCGGCAAACGTTACAAACCACGGTGGCGGAACAAGTAAGTACTACTCGGGCGGTGGCGCAAATGATGCTTCCGTAGGTGACCTTGACGGTGATGGCGAGTATGAATTTGTTTTAAAGTGGGACCCCTCTGACTCAAAGGATTCTGCATCAGGTGGTTACACAGGTAATGTTTATATCGACGGCTACGAAATTTCAGAGAACAACGGCGGTTACATGTGGCGTATTGACATGGGTAAAAACATCCGTGCAGGCGCTCACTACACCCAGTTTATGGTTTACGACTTCGACGGTGACGGAAAAAGCGAAATTGCAATGAAAACTGCGCCCGGAACAATTGACGGCACAGGAAGATACGTAACTGAAGTTGGCGACACTGCCGAAATCCGAAATGCTGACAACACAGCAATTCACCTTTCGGGTAAGGGAATACCTACCTCCGGTGGTGAATACGTTACAATTTTTGACGGTGAAACAGGTCAGGCACTTTACACAACCGAGGGCATTACCCGTAATGCTGTTTCCTCATGGGGTGACAGCAAGTTTAACCGCAGTGAGCGTTACCTTGCAGCGGTTGCCTACATTGACGGCATAACTCCTCACTTTATAGAATGCCGTGGTTACTACAATGCGGCAGTAATCCGTGCCTATAAATGGGACGGCTCAACCCTTGAATTAGTGTGGGAGCACAAAGCGGAAAGCAATAATTCTTCCACCATGTACGGACAGGGTAACCATAACCTTTCAGTTGGTGATATTGATAACGACGGCAAAGACGAAATTGTTTACGGCAGTGCTTGTCTTGACGATGACGGAAAAACAGTTTTAGGTAACACACGCCTCGGTCACGGTGACGCAATGCACATGAGTGACTTTAATAACGATGGCATTCAGGAGGTTTTCTCCGTTAAGGAGGACAGCGGTGGTTACAAAACTGCGGCAGAGCATTTCCGTGTTGCAGCAACAGGTAAAACAATCTACGCTATTCCCGGAAGTGCCGACAACGGACGTGGTGCAATGGCAAATGTGGACGACGAATACGCAAAAACACACCCCGATGCACTTGCTTTGGGTTGGAGCTATGCGGCAGGTGAGGCACACGACCTTACAGGTACAGCCCTTAAATCCAAACCCGGCACAAATTCCCGCGGTATGACAAACTTTTTTGCTTACTGGGACGGGGATTTATCCCGAGAAATGCTTGACGATAACCAGCTTGCAAAATATGATGCGACAAACGGCTGGACAATTCGTTTTTATAACGACGGCAACGGTTATCTGCCTGCATCAAGCAACAACTCCACAAAGCAAACCCCCTCACTTGTTGCCGACATTTGGGGCGACTGGAGAGAGGAAATTATAATGCCAATAGGTAAGGGTGAGGTTGACGGCGTGCCCGAACAGCAGTATCTGAGGGTTATGACAAGTGTTATCCCCACAACCTACCGTCTTACAACACTTATGCACGACTGCCAGTACCGCTTGGGTATTGCATGGCAGAATGTTGCATACAACCAGCCTCCGCACACCAGCTATTACATTGGCTCCAATGCATTAGCTGTAAGCAGTGCAGGCACCACACAAAACTACCTTGCACCAAAAACACCCTACACAGTGCCTTTCTATGTAACAGGCACCCCCGTTACAGGCATGAGCCTTTCAGACAGTGCTGTTACATTAAAAGAGGGTCAGTCCTACAGGTTAACAGCACGCCTTGAACCTGTCAATGCAACTAAAAAGGGCATTGTATGGGAAACAGACGACGAGGCTGTTGCAACAGTTTCGGGCGGCAACATAGTAGCTATGGGTGAGGGCAAGTGTACAATCACTGCCACAACCCGTGACGGTGGCTTTACCGACACCTGCGTTGTTACTGTTGTGGGCATTGAAAGCATGGATGTACTTGGCGATGGAGTTTTCACATCCAATGACGACTCCTTTTCGGGCGGTGTAAACCATGCATCATTAAACCTTTCCAACAGTGAAACAGGTGCATATTTTGAACGAGAATTTACTCCCTATTACAACAATAAAGCAACAGTTTCCTTTAAGTTCAACACCGGTGGCAGAAAAATTGACGGAACAAACTGGAACTGGGACGGCCACGAATACGGCTTTGGGCTTGAGTTTTTGGACACCTACGGCAATAATATTATAAATATTGCCCAGTGGTATTACTCCTCGGCAGGAGCAACAGGCGCAAAAATCCTTGATGGCAATTTTGCGGACATCCGTGGTGCATGGACTGTTTCCGGTGAGGGCGAAGAGCCAATGAACCGCTCAAGCACCACATGGTTTGTCACAATGGAATTTGATTACGATACTGACATGGGCACCATGACCATTGCAGGCAGTGACAACTTAAAGCAATACACAAAAGCCTTTTCTCTTGAGGGCAGACGCTTTGAAAAATTAAAATACTGGGCATCTGTTACAGGTGAGGGCGGAATTTCAGTAGGACCCAGTTTAAGCGATCTTTCCTACACACTTACAACGCAAAAGGCTGATAGCGCAGTGCAGGTTTTAAGCGTGGAAAATAAAACCGTAAAGTATCTTGCCTACGACAAAAACGAGGGCGAAGGTGTTATAATCGGTGCGGCATACGACAAAAACGACTCATTTGTTTTTGCCGAAAGTGAAAAAATAACTCTTTCCGCAATTCCTCAGCACAAAAGCTTCACCTTCAGTAAGTCTGTTGACGGATACAAGGTTGCGCTCTTTATATGGGATAAAACAAATAACCTTATTCCTATCAGCTTAAAGGATAAAACTGCATCCGTTGTAAAAAAGCTTGTAGCTGAAGAAATTCAGGCAAGTCAGGAGCCTGAGGCAAATAATAGCGCCGAAAATTCCTGCGACGGCAATTTGTCAACGGTGTGGACGTCCAACGGTGAGCAGAATATTGTATACGACTTAGGCACAAGCTGCAAAATCACAGGTATTAATGTAGCCTTTGCAAAATATACCGATAACCGCTACATTCCCTTTGAGGTTTACGTGTCGGAAGACAACTCAAGCTGGGATGTGGTTTTCAAAGGCAACAGCCTGCCTCGGTCCGGTGACTTTATGAAATTTATAACAAACAACAAACAAGGCAGATATGTAAAGCTTGTTGTTAAAGGCAACACAGTTTCAGGCTGGAGCAGTGTTGCCGAGGTTGAAATATACGGTGGCTGATAAAATAAAGACCCATTGCATTTGCAATGGGTCTTTTCATATATTACATAAGAAGAGGTTGAAGCTGATGGTTGTTCATGGCTTCTTCAATAGTGGGGATAATTTTTGAAAAATCCGAAACCAAGGACTTGTGCTTGTTGTGTGGGTCATCCTGCCCGAAGGGGACAAAGTAAATGTTTTTTGTGTTCAAGAGCAAGCCTATATTTTTCGCATTGGCACCTAAGGCATCGTTGGTGGAGGGCGCTATAATAAGGGGGCGTTCGTTTCTTAAATGTGCCTTTGCCGCCATAGTTACCGAGGTGTCGGTAATTCCATAGGCAAGCTTTGCCAACGTATTTCCGGTGCAGGGCGCTATTACAAGAGCATCCAAAAGCTTTTTCGGACCTATAGGCTCTGCCTGGGAAATTGTTGTAATCACTTCTTTATTACAGATAGAAGAAATCTTTTCTTTGAAATACTCTGCCTTCCCAAATCTTGTGTCGGTTGTGGCAGAATTCGTACTCATGATAGGAATTATATCAGAATAAATTTTTTTGAGCTCTTCAAGCTCTTTAATTACCTTGTCAAAGGTGCAGAAGGAGCCCGTAAAAGCAAAGCCTATTGTGCTCTTTACCATTCGGGGTTATTTTCCTTTCTGTTACAGTCTGATATCCTTTGCAATGCTGCATACGGTTTTTTGTATTATTTCGCCTGCACTCATAGGTGCAACCTTTCCCGGAAGAGAAAGTGCCCATATGACGTTGATGCCTAAAGCGGAAGCGGAATCCAGATCCACTCCGCCGGGCTTTGATGCCAGGTCGATTATCCCTTGAGAGGGGGTCATGTTTGACAATACTGCTTTTGTAATGACCTTGTCGGGAACGGTGTTGAACAAAATATCACAGTCACAAACTCTGTCGGGGAGCATTTCAAAGGGTATGCTTTCAAAGCCCATGCTTTCTGCCTCGGCTCTGGCATTAGGATTTCTTGCAACTATTGTTACAAAGGCGCCTAATGCTTTAAGGCGTAAGGCAAGTGCTTTCGAAACCTTTCCAAACCCTGTTACAAACATGCGTGAAGAAAACACAGTAAAGGGAAATTCCTCCATGGCAATTTGTATTGCACCTTCAGCGGTGGGGATGGCGTTTAAAATTTCAAAGGATTCGTAAGATGCGTAGTCTGCCCATTTAACATAGTACACATCAAAAAGTGCTTTAACCCTTTCGCTCATCCTGCCGCCCATAACTATTTTGTTTCTGCCGGCAAGCATAGCCACATCACGGAGTGAAACCGAAAGGTTGTCGCAGTTAACGTGCACATCGTCGCAGGAGGCAGGTAGCCCCAAAAGAATAATGTCCGAGCTGTCAATGGAGCTTTTCAAAGGGGAAGAACCGTTGTATATTTCAACCTTGTATCCTTTTTTTGAAAATGCCTCGGCAGCTTTTTCCATTCTTACAGAGCCGCCTATGATTAGAATTCTGTCGGTCATGATTTAACACCTCAGTAAATCATATGCAAAAAAAATAAAAAGGTTCAAAGAACCTTTTTAAAAATGAAGTCTTAAATTTTCCAAAGCATTATCAGAAATCAGCTTTCCGTGCTCTGTAACCTTTGTGGCACAGCTATCCTTTTCAAAAACCTCACCAAACTCCGCAAAAAGAGGGTTTGTATTGTCAAAAATCATATAATAGCTGTTGTCGAAAAAGTAAAGAGCACCGCCGTTTTCCTTTGTGAAAAAGTGTGCCATTCTCACTGCATCTTCAAATTCTGCAAATTTCACACAGGTGCATCTTTGAGTGTCGGCAATTGTGCGTGCCTTGAGCTTTATGCGCCTTTTCACATTGTGCATTAAATCCTTTAAATCGTCTCCTGCTTCAAGGCGGGTAATGTACATTACCAAACAGTCCCCATCTGCAGGCATTGCCTCCACCATAAGTCGGCAATCAGCAGCCGAAAAGCCTGTTTCCTCCTCAGCACGTTTAACAACATTCATAAGTACCTTTTGTATCCACGGAGCGTTGTTTTTCACAGCGTCAACAGTTATGTTGTGTTCCACCAAATCTTCGGGCGTAAAGGTAACTTTTATTTTATTCAAGTGTATTTTTTCAATCTTCATATCAATAACCCTTTCTATGCACTACATTATACATTACAAAAAAGGTTTTGAGAAGAGGAAATTTTTAAAATTTACAAAAAAGCCACATACAATGCAGCAAATACCACAAAAAAGCCTGTTCCGAGAATGAAATACAGCAGTTTGTTCCCGTTTTTCTTATTTGGGCACATGGCATATTCCCTCACAATCCGTTCCGCCTCCTCCAAGGCTGAAAACTCGTCCCGGGGGCAGTCCTTTAAAATAAATATTGCCTGCGAAATAAACTGTGAATTCACTCTGTCCAAAATAATAACTTTTTTAGTTTTCTGCATAAAAAACCCCTCCCGTGTAAGTTTTTCCACGAAAGAGGTTTTTATACATTATCCTATTGTTGCTGAAAGCACGGTTATGTCGTCACGTGGGTCCTTGCCACACTTTTCCAAAGCTTTTTGAACAATTAAATCAGAAAGATGTGATATGTCGTTGCCTTTGAAGCTTTCAAGCTCGTTTAAAAGCCAGGCGTCCTTCATAGCACCCTCCACCGCACTTCCCAAAACTCCGTCAGAAATCATAATTATTATATCTCCCTCCGATGCAGACAGGGTAAAGGTTTCAATATCCTCCTGCACAAAGGAGCCTAATGGCATGGTTTTGGAATAAAGTGCGTCAACACGGTCGCCCGATTTTGTAAAGGAAGCGGCAGAACCGCATTTAATTATTTTGGTTGTCATGGCAGAGGAATCGTACAGGCACAAATCCATTGCCGAAAAGGTAACCTCCCCTGTGGGGAGCAAAAGTCCGTTTACTATTTTCACCGCTTCTTCTCCGTCAATTCCTGCCTCGATTAAATCAAGAAGGGTTTCGGCAGCACCCTTTGCCTCCAAAGCGGCATTTTCACCAAAGCCCATGCCGTCGCACAAAACTGCGGCTGTTATATTTTTGTCAATAACCCTGTAAGCGGCGCAATCGCCAGAGGTTTTCTTTTTGTCACGGCTCTTTTTGGAAACAGCAAAGCTCATTTTGTTTTTTGGGGCGGCAACGTATTTAATATTGCAGTTTTTGCAGTCGCGCTTTCCTGCACGTACCATTTCCACTCCGCAGCAGCTGCTTACTATATCAGCTGCACCGTTTTCACAAAGTGCAAAGCCACCGCACCCTTCAAGGTGGGTGATAACCGTGGGGGAGCCATCCTCGTCACGGATTACAACGGTGTTGGAGCATTTTATATTTCCCTTTTCAAGCTTCCGTTCAATATCGTCAGAAAGTGCACGGTCAAAGCTTCTTTCTTTACCAATAAAGCGAGTGGTAGCATTAAGAAGCTTTAAAAACGCATTCATCTGGCTTTTTGCCGAAAGCCTGATTTCTGAAAGTTTGTTTGCCCATATAATGTCCGAGCGGTAAATGTCGGTTAGGTTTAAAAAGGCTTGTCCCAAGTCCTTGGGTCGTAAGCAGTTTTCGGGCATAAGCTCAGGGTGGAAAATCCCTGTTTTGTTATACTCTGACAAGGTTTGTCCCAAATGATTGCAGGTTTTTTGCAAATCACGGCTCCAGCACAAGCGTTTCATGCCACATCCTGTACACACTCTTCTGGCAACCCTCTCGTAAAACTTAATCTCTGCCTCATTGCCCTTTGACCTTTTTGCCTCTAAGGCATCCATCCTTAAAGAAAGTGAGGAAAGTATTTTTTTCGTGTTTGCAAGCACAAAATTGCTGTAACGCCTTTCGTCTTCAATGGTTCGTACCCTTTCGTCACGGGCACCAAAGCCTGTAATGCGTGAAAGTATCTTTTCGGGAATAAGGCTGTATATAATGCAAGAGAGGAAAATGTCGTATATATTTATCAAAACCTCTGTTGACCCGTTGGCAAGTGCGGTAATAAGTGCATTTGCAAAAATGAATGCACTGCAACCGGGAATTGCACCATAGCCGCCAGCCATGCCTGCAGCAAGCCCCGAAAAAGCGTAGGAAACACAGCTTGTGTCAACAATGCCCTTACCCAGTGCCGACACAAGTCCCATGGTGAGTCCTGCAACCGCACCTCGTGCACTTCCAAGCCTTATTGAAAAAATAAGTACCACAAGTATGCAGGTGGTGTCGGCAAGGTTTACAATCCCGAAAGAAAAAATATCTCTTGCGCCCCAGAGTGCACAGCCTAAAAGCGAAACAAGGCTTATTTCCTGAGCCGAGGAAAAGCTTTGGGACAGCTTCATGTTTTTAACAATCGGCAAAGCAGTGTGGAATGCCATTGCAAAAACCCCTGCCGCAACACATTCCACCAAAAGATACAAAATGTCGTAAAAAACCCTGTCCATGGCACCTGCAAAAATAAAGCAAAAGCCTGAAAGTGCCAACGAAAATGCAAAAATCCCCCCGCGGATAATTGAGTTTTCTTTTGAGGAGGTGGGGAGCTTTTCGCATATTAAAGCAAAGCTTGTCATTGCAAATATGTATTTGCCTGCGTCAAATAATGGCGAGGATGAGGTGATTTGCCCCAAAAAAGCGCCTAAAAGATAAATAAGTGACCACTTTGTTGAAAAGATGGCGGCAAAAAACGCTCCGCCAAAGGGGTGCAGGTAAGAAAACAAGGTTGCCCTGCCACATAAAACCGAAACAAAAAAGAAAAACACATCCAAAAATGTTATGGAAGGTAGCCTTTTCTTCCTATTAATATAGTGCATTGCTTTTTTTGTTTTTTCCAGAATAACCAAGGGCTTTAAATTTGAGTTATCCATTTTATCACATGCCTTTCCTGAGTTTGGCTAAATTATATCAAAGTCAAAAAGAAAATGCTGTCACAATAGGGCGGAGATATAAACATATTGAAATTATTTTATTTTGGGTATATAATATAAGAAATCATTTTTTCAAGGTGGTATAAAAGTGAACAAATATATTCCTTCTTATTTAATAAAGCTCCATGCCAGAAGTGCCATGAAAGGAAAGTTTTTTAAAGCCTTGTGCACAGTTTTAATAGAAATGTTAATTCTTATAGGCATAAGCGCACTTTTAATCGGGGTGACCCCCGGTGGCTTTGACCGTTTCCGTTTAATGAGCCAGGGCACATTTGCTTCATTGGAAGAGCAAATTTTGTATCAGGCAAATGTAATGAATACGTTCACAGGTATTGTAAGTCTTGTAAGTGTGCTTTTTGCATTCATATCGGTGGGCAGTTCAAAGGTGTTTTTGGAAATTATCCGCCGAAAAGAAACAAAGGTTAAAAACATCTTTTCCTACTACAGCCAGTGGTATATTGCAATGCTGTATCCGTTGGCAGTTGGCTTATTCAATTATCTTGTCAGCCAATTGCTCACACTTTTACAGTCGGCAGGTTGCCCCGAGGCGGTTGTGATGGCTTTAACCACAATGGTTGACTGCACGGTTATATTCATAACCTTTAAACTGGTGTTTGTAAACTTTGCACTTTCCGACAACGGTTGTAAAAGCATTGTTGAGGCTGTTATGGTAAGCTGGAAATTAACTGATTCAAAAACCTTTGTTAATTTGTTGGCACTTGCCCTATCCTTTGTTGGTTGGTTTATTATTTCCATGTTCACCTTTGGGTTAGCTTTTCTTTATGCCCTGCCCTACATTGAGGCAAGCCTTGCAACACTTTACGACATGACCCGTACAATCAGCGTAGCAGGCGAGCAAAAAGAGGCGTAATGTTACAAAAACGAGCACTTTTGTTACACAAGAGTGCTTTTTTGTTACAATAGTTTAAGCTAATATTACAGAACGGTTTCAGCTATTGACTTTTTATCTTGCCGTGAGTAAAATGAAGCTGATGATAGTACTCAACCCTTCTGTTACAGTATGTTATCGGAATTTTACAGTTTTATTACAGATGTCGATAAAATATTGACGAAGAAATTTCAGGGTGCTATAATCCCAGTAGAGTCAGGATGCGAATCCTGTCGAAGCACAGAGCTTCTTTGAAAGCGGGAGCTTAAGTGCCAAACAAGATTTGCTTTCAAAAAATTTTTTAAGGAGGATTTGAGACATGAGAAATCTCAAAAAAGTTCTTGCATTAGTAGTAGCAGTAGCTATGATCGCTTCCATGGGTCTTGTTGCTTCCGCAGCTTCCTACAGCGACGTTGCTTCTAACGCTTCTTATGCAGATGCAGTAAACCTTCTTTCTAACCTTGGTATCATCACAGGTTACGAAGATGGTTCTTTCAAGCCCGCTAACACAGTTACAAGAGCAGAAGCTGCTACAATGATCGTACGTATGCTTGGTCTTGCTGATTCCGTTGAAATGGGCGAAACAATGTTCACAGACGTTGCTGCTGATAACTGGGCTTCCGGTTATGTAAACGTAGCAGTAGCTAACGGTATCGTTAACGGTATGGGCGATGGTACATTCGCTCCTAACGGTGAAGTAACATACGGTCAGATCGTTAAGATGATCGTTTGTGCTCTCGGTTATGAACCCGTTGCACAGGCAAACGGCGGCTGGAATGGCGGCGGTTACATCCTCGCTGGTTCTAAGGCTGGTTTCACAAAGGGCGTTTCCGGTACAGCAGACGCTGCAGCTTCCAGAGCTACAGTTGCTCAGCTTATCTACAATGCACTTGAAGTTGAACTTATGGATCAGAAGTCCTGGTCTACAGGCATCAACGGTTCTACTTTCGAAGTATTAGAAGGTCAGACAATTCTTACAGAATACCTCGGTCTTGAAAAGGTTGAAGGTGTTGTAGTTGAAACATACCTTTCTAACGTTGCTGACTATGATGCAGACGCTAACACAGTAACACTTGTTGTAACAAAGAACAGCAAGGATGCTGATGCTGAAGATATCATGTACGAAGTTGGCGAAACATTTGATTTCGTTGTAACAGATGCTTATGCTGCATCTCTTCTTGGTTACACAGTAACAGCTTACGCTGGTGAAAACGAAGATGACGAAAACGCTATCTTCGCTATCGCTGAAAAGGCTGGTAAGAACTCCACAGTAGTTGTTGACACAGAAGACATCGTTGAATTCAACGAAGAAACAATCAAGTACTGGAAGAGCTCCAAGGCTACAACAGAAGCTGACATCGAAACATTCGTTAAGTGCGGTAAGGACAACGAAGTAGAAGTAGAAAACTACCAGGTTGTTAACGGCTTCAACGTATACGATGAAGAAAGCGACGTAGAAGACATTCTTGATGTTTACGCAACTCTCGAAGAAATCACTCTTCTTGACAACGATGGTGACGGTAACTTCGAATTCATCTTCGCTACAATCCCCAGCGATAACGCTGTTGAATTTGTAGTAGATGAAGTTTCTGAAGAAGAAAACTGCTACTATGTTGATCCTGAAGAAGGCGAAGGTATCGAAATCGATTACGAAGACGAAGACAAGATTTACACAGTTGTTAAGGACGGCGCTGTTGTTGATGCATCCGCTATCGTAGAAGGCGACGTTGTAACAGTTCTTGATCCTGACCTCGCTATCGTAACAGTATACGTATCCTCCAACGTTGTTGAAGGTGCTGTAGAAGAAATCGATGATGAATACTATGTAATCAACGGTAAGGAATACAAGCTCACAACAATCGCTGACGTTACAGCTCCCGATGCTGGTGCAGAAGGTCTCTTCTACATCAATGCTTCCGGTAAGATCGCTGCTCTTGACTTAACAAGCGACGGCGCAAACGCTGACTACGTATACGTAATCGACGCTGACGTTTCTAAGGGCGATTTCGGTGCTCAGACACACATCGTTAAGGTTGTAACAGCTACAGGCGAAATCAAGGTTCTTACAATCAAGGAAAAGAAGTGCGTAATCGACGGCGTAAAGAATCAGACAGATGACGACGTTTATGCTGCAGTTGAAAACTATGTAGGTCTTGCTAAGATCGACCTTACAGCTGCTGGCGAACTCGCTGCTATCTACTTCCCCGCTGAAGATGGCGAATTCGACGCTCTCTATGCATACGATAAGGACGAAGACAATGCTGAATACAACGAAGCTCGTGGCAGATATGGTAAGGCTGAACTTACATCTGACATGCTCGTATTCCACGTTGACTCCACAGAAATCGAAGTTGATGAAGACGGTAACGAAGACTACACAGATGCTATCACAGTTACAACTGTTGGTAACCTCTTCGTAGATGGTAACTCCTACACATTCACAGCATTTGGCGAAGAAGAAGAAATCACAGTTCTTGTTGCTAACGATGCTAAGGCAGCTATCGATGACGAAGCTCCTGTAATGGTAGTTACAAAGGTTACAGACACAACAGCTGATGATGCTGACACAATCAAGATCACAGGTGTTAAGGCTGGCGAAACAGTTTCCGTAATCGTTGATCCCGATGATTTCATCGAAATGGAAACACGTCCTGTTAAGGGCAACGTAATCCTTTACGCTGAAAACGCTGGTTATGCTACAGACGTTAAGGTTCTCTTCACATCTGACGCTGAAGGCGTTGGTGAACTTACAGGCGAATTCGGTACAGAAGCTGATGACGAAGCTGTAACAGTTTACTACGGTGAAGTTGTAGACGTTAAGACAAAGTCCTTCCTCATCGGTGAAGAAGAAGCTGAATTCTACTTTGCTGCTGACTACAACGTAACAGTTGTTGACTACACAGGCAACAAGGTAACAATCGCTAAGGGCTCCAAGTCTTCTGTAAAGGCTTCTACAGAAAAGTACACAAGAACAGTATTCGTTAAGACAGCTCTTGAATCTGAAGACGAAGTAACTGATATCGTTGTATTCGTAGAAAAGGTAGACGCTGAATAATTTAAAACTAACTGAATAAGTTTTAAATAAAAAGAACCCGACCGAGGTCGGGTTCTTTTGTCGTAAAAAATTGATTGATTTTTCAACCGGTGTTTGCTATAATAAACAAAAATGCGCTTGTAGCTCAGTGGATAGAGCACCGGCCTCCGACGCCGGGTTGTCGTAGGTTCGATTCCTATCAAGCGCGCCAAAGAAAAGACGAGTTTATTTTAAACTTGTCTTTTCTTGCTTAATACATGTCTTTGCAAAAAAACTAATTCATTGACAAAAAAAACAATACATTGTATAATAAATTTAGATTAATTAAGGAGGCGGAATTTTGAAAAAGTTAGTCATTTCGGTTATTGCAATTCTTGTTTGTGTTGCAAGCTTTTTTATTTATAGCTCATATCTGGAAAACAAGGCTGAGTCAGTAAAGCTCGAGGAACTGAGTAATAGTGCAGTTGAGCTTAACGCTAAAAAATCACTGCTTAAAAAACAAATTGAAGAAATTAAGGATGAACGTGACGAAGAGCTTCGTTTCGGAAATTATATGATTTTATTCTTCGACAATATGGAAGAAAACCTTTACACCGATGTGTATCCGCTTTTATCCTCCTATGGGCACAAAGGTACTGTTGTAATGAAAGACCTGGTTATTCCAGGCGACGAGGGCGCAATTTCAAGAGAGCATTTTGATTTGCTTATGACCGAAGGTTGGGATGCTGCAATCGGCTGTTCAGATTCTGTTACAATGACTGATTTTGATGCAACGGAGCAAATGACTGCTTATCTTGATAAATATATTGCAAAGCTTAAGGCGAACAATATCACGGTGCCTGTGACCTTTTGCTTTGACAAAGGTGACTACAGCGAAGAATTTGAAGAAGTGCTTTCGCACTTTGGCTTTAAAATAATTCGTCACTACGGCGAAACCGGCGACACCTATGCAAGCTCTGTGGCAGACGACTTTTTCTACATTGGCTCAGGCTGGTACTGTGCTGCAGCAACCACTTTGGAAAGCGCAGTTGTTTCGGCATATGAAAAGGAATTAACCTATAGTGTGTCTACAGGTAAAATTTTAAATGAGGTTACCGACACAAAGAAAGACTGCACTCTTACTAAGTACAAGCGAATGCTTGATTACATTGAAGCAAAGTGCAATGGCATGGAAATTTGCACTGTGACTGAGTTGTATAACATTAAAATGGAGCAGTTCACACAAGTTTCCGGCAGCTTGGCAAAGTATAATGAGCAAATAGAAGAAAAAGAAAAAGAAGTTTCAGAAATTGAAGAGCAAATAGAAGCTATATACAATTCCCTTTCGTAACAAAAAAAGAACCGCTTAGCGGTTCTTTTTGTTTGCTATTGCATCCGAGGCAACTTGTGCTGCTTCAATATTCATGTTGCATTTTAAAAGATATAACGGCACGCCTGAAAAAAGCTTGTCAGCAAATTCTGCCACTTTAATAATCAGCATTGGACTTTTTGGCATATATATCTGCCTGAAAAGTGCCTTGTTGAAAACCTTAGAGTCAAGCTGTTCAACCTCATTTTCTTCACCTCGGGTAAGAAGAACAATTCCCTTTAAGGGTGCTGATGCATTAACGTTGTAATGCTCCTTGCCACACCAGGGAGTGCCGTAGGCAACAAAGCTTCCGTTTATGTAGCGGATTAAAGGCTTGTCACCATTCAGTATGCGCACATTGTCCTTGTAAAGCTCTTTCCAAAGCTTTATGTGAGTGGTTTTCCCTGTGCCTGAGGTTGCTGTGAACATGTAGGCGTTACCCTCGTATTCAATCACAGCACCGTGCATCAGAGCACCATCATGAGCTACTATGTAATCGCATATAACTCTGTACGTTTCCAAATATTCAATGTAGTGCAAGGGCGATGCAGGGTATTTTGCCTTTAGGGTTTCCAATTCATCCATTGTTATGTCAATGGTTTCATCGGGAACATCATCAGTTAAATAATCGGTCATAAATTGTTCCATGTAGGGGAACTTGTTTTTTATTTCAAAAACAAAACCGGCAACCTTTATTTTCAATCAAACCACCATTCCTTGGAGAATGCAGTAACTGTTTCTTCTTCGGATTCGTTTTCAGAAGGCGCTTCGGACTCATTTTCAGAGGGAGCCTCGGATTTATCTTCTGTAGGCACTTCAGATTCGTTTTCAGAGGGAGCCTCAGATTCGTCTTCAGAAGGCGCTTCGGACTCATTCTCAGAGGGAACCTCGGATTTATCTTCAGAAGGCGCTTCGGATTCATTTTCGGAGGGAGCCTCAGACTCATCCTCGGTAGGTGCTTCTGTGGGAGCGGTAGTTTCACCTTCTGTGGGGAAAAGCTCGGGGTCATCAGCATCGTCTATGATAAAGTCGTCGTCTTCATCGTCAAATCCGCCACCACCGCTTCCTCCTTCGGAGTCATCGTCGCCATATCCCGGGGGACGCCAACCGTCATCAAAGGGGTCATCTATTACGTTGTCTTTGTCGTTGTCAATAGGACCATCATATTCGCCATAAACAGGCTCAGTGGGTTCGGGTTCTGTGGGAGCCTGGGTAGGAGGTTGGGTTTCTTCCTCCTCGGGAGCTTGGGTAGGTGCTTCTGTGGGAGCTTCTGTCGGTCTTTCTTCCTCATCGTCATCATCAGATGAACCACCACCGGACGAACCGCCTGAACCACCCGAAGGACGAGAAGAACCGGAGCTTGAACCGCCCACGGGTCTGCCACTTGTCCAGTCTGTTGAAGAACGGTCAACGTATGCAGTAACCTTTGTGTAGCTTGTGCCATCGGGAAGAATGCCCAAAGCCACCTGCATGGTTTCCTGTGCAAATTTTGCCTTAAGGTCAGTAAATTCCAAATTTTCTGTACCTTCTGTAGCAGTTTCAATGGGTTTTGCAGAATAAAGGTATGTAACAACATTTTCTCTTGTTGCAGTCTTGTCCTTCATTTCGGGCAGTTGCAAAGAACTGCCTAAAGCCTTGTTGATAAGGGTTACTGCTTCTTCTGTTGTAAGAACCTTTGTGGGGTTGAGCTTATTATCGCCATCGGGTGCAATAAAGCCTGCTGCAACAGCCTTTGTAAATGTTTCATAGTACCAATCGGCAGGTGAAATATCAGTAACCCTTGTAAGGTCAGCAGCACTTTCACCAAAGGGCTTAACTCGTGAAATGAAAGTTAAAACCTCCGCTAAAGTAACCGACTTGTCAAGGGAAAGCTTGCCGTCGACACCTGTAATAATTTTATTATTCACAGCGTATTCGATTGCCTCGTAGTTAGGGTTGGTTTTTTCGGGCATATCCGAAAAGTCCGCTGCAAACACAGAAACGGAGCTTAAAGCAACAAACATTGCTATAAAAATTGCAATACTCCTTTTCAAGAAAATCATCACCTTTCTGTATCAGTTTAATATATCCTGAGCATTAATTCGAATGCATGGATGTTATGCATAGTTATACACATATATCATATCATACATAAAGCGAGAATTCAACCAAAAAAGCAAATTTTCGCTTATAATATGGTCAAAAAATTTGACATCAAACATGTATGGTTGGTATAATTAATTTCAAGGAGTGGTTCTCGTGAAAAATTTTAAAGAAAAATATCCTGTGTGGTTATCAATTGCAGTAATAATACTTTATCTGATTTCGGACTTTGTAATCGGAATGCTCTGGGTATTTGTGCCGGAAAATTTTGCCACAAAGTTTATTGGGCAATTTGTCATGATGCTTGTGCCTTTTTTGTTTGTGGTGTTTTTTTCAAGCACTAAGGTGTACCGTGACAAAGGCATGGACAAAACCTTGAGTGCAGGCGCCTTTATGTTGGTGGTGCAGGCTATGCTGGTGTGGGCAAACGTGCAGCTATCACTTTTAGACGAAACAACCAAGTGGGCAAGCTTTCCCGATATTGTGTATGGTGTGGTAGTGCTCTTTGGCATTGGTTTTCGCGAGGAAAGCCTGTTTCGTGGAATTGTAGTTAATAATATTGCCAAAAAATACATAACAGACCGAAAAGGTATTTATATTACCATTATCATTTCTGGTGTAATCTTCGGCGCAATCCACATGACTAACATTTTTGTGGGTGTGGATGTTTTCAGTGCATTTATCCAGAGTGTGGTAGCCATGGGTATCGGCTTTTATCTGGGTGCGGTATATCTTCGTGGCGGAAGCTTGTGGGGGTTAATTCTGCTTCACTCCATAACCGATGCGGCAAGCCTTTTCTACTCCATATTTACAACAAATAACGGCACTGAGGTTGACACAATAAATGAACTTGGTTGGGGGAACCTTGCACCGCTTTTACTTTTTGGCGCCATTACCCTGTTCCTTTTAAGAAAAGATAAATGCGAAGAAATAATCGAAAGATTTAAAAAAGAAGACGCAAGCTTATGAGCTTGCGTCTTCTTTATGTGAATTGTGCTTTTCAATAAAGTTTTTTGTAATCAACGCTATTACCGGTCCTAAAATCATGCCGAACACACCGATTGTACGGAACCCGATATACATTGACATAATTGTAACAAGGGGATGGATGCCTATCTGTGAGGACAAAATCTTAGGTTCTAAAAATTGTCTCACAAGAAGGCAGACCACATATATCACACAAAGTCCCACGGTGAGGGTGTAGTTGCCTGAAATAAGTGACAGTATTGCCCAGGGAATTACTATTGTGCCTGTACCGAAAATCGGTATTGCGTCAACAAAAGCTATTATTGCTGCAAAAAGGAAGCTGTAATTAACCCTTAAAATAGACAAGCCTATAAAAACCTCAACAAATGTAATGCTCATAAGGATGCCCTGTGCCTTTATGTAGGCAAGAACAGCGGTTGCTAAATCACTTTTTATTTCGTGCACCTTGCCGTAAATTGTTGCGCCCAAAAGCTTTTGGGCAGAAGAGGACATCTGCTTCTTGTCTCGGATAAGAAAATACGAGGCTAAAATTGAAAAAACTATACCCACAATTACCGAGGGAACGTTTTTAGCCATATTGATTGTTACTTTTGTTATAACCTCTACCACCGATGCGGAAAGTGCACTGAGGGCAGAACCGATGTTTTCTAAAAGAGTTGACAAAGGCGGTAAGAATTCGTCGGGCACAAGGTTGAACACATAATCAGTTTTGAGCTGCAGATTTGAAACTGCCTCAGCAAGTGACTGATACAATTCGGGCAATGCCTCGGAAAAGGTGTAAACTTCGTTGACAATTCGTGCCACAATGGCTGCCGACACGCCAAAAAGTACTGCCGCCACCAAAAGTATTGATATTATGGCGTTCAATGCCCGGGGAATGCGAATTTTTGCGAAAAGCTTTGTAACGGGCGATGCCACAATGGATATTATATACGCAACCACAAAGGGAAGAATAAGCACCAAAACCTTAGGAATTAAATAAACCCCTAAAACACAAGCACCCGTAAGAATAAGTAATATAGTAATTTTTTTTGCAATGTTTTCAGCTTGCAACCATTTTTCGCTCATACAATCACCTCTTTTAAATATTATAACAAAATAATAAAAAAGTAAATCCAAAGTATAAATTGTTTACAAAAAAGATAAAATATGATTATCTTACTTAAGGAGACGTTGTTGTGAAAAGAACACCTCGGTTACACTATGTAATATATTTATCGCTTACTTTAATAACAGTGTCGGCACTTGCTTTCGGGTTTTATAAGGACCGTGAGACTAAAGAGTATGCACAAAAAATCAACATGGACTATCAGCGCTGCTTCACAGAGCTGGTGCAGTATGTGGACGACTTAAATCTGAGCTTGGAAAAAAGCAAGTTTGTAAACGACCCAGGGCAAATGATTCGTCTTTCAGGGGAAATTTACCGCCAGGCGGCGGAAGCCTCGGTAAACCTTGCACTTCTGCCCCTAAAGGGTGAACCCCTTGAAAACCTTACAAGGTTTTTGTCTCAGGCAGGTAACTACGCTTATGCATTGTCGCTTAAGATGCTGGATGGTAACAGCGTTACATTGGAGGAATACGAAAACCTCACAAATTTGTCAAACTATGCAAAAACAATTGCACAAACTCTTGACGGAGACCTCGAAGCCTTGTATAACGGAACCCTTACAATTTCAAATTTGGGTAAGGGGGCAGAGCTGAGTCTTTTCGACAGGGCGATGGGCGAGGTTAATGACCAGCTTCACGATTATCCCTCACTTATTTACGACGGACCCTTTTCCTCCCACCTTACCGACAAAAAGCCTGTGTTTACCGAAAACGCATCTTTAATTGACGAAAAGGGCGCTGTGTCAAGAGCCGGGGCAATCTTAGGCGAAAATGCACAGGTGCAGGTGCTTTTTGAAGACGGAAACATCCCTGCGTTTTACGTGTATTCCGATAATATAAGTATGGCATTCACTCAAAAGGGTGGATATATGCTATATTATCTTAATGACCGTGATGTAGGAGAAGCTGTGGTGGATATAGGAAGTGCCAAAATAAAAGCATTGGAATTTTTGGAATTACAGGGCTTTAAAAACATGAAGGAAAACTACTATGAAACAATCGGTAATGTGGCGGTTATAAATTTTGCCCCCGAGCAAAACGGCTACACCCTTTATCCTGATCTCATAAAAGTGAAGGTCGCACTCGATACAGGCGAAATTACAGGTCTTGAGTCAAGGGGATATATAATGCATCACAAGGAAAGAAATATTCCCCAAATAAAAATAAGCGCCGAAGAAGCGCAGAAAAAGATAAACCCCAATGTGAAAATCAATTCCGTGAGCCTTTCGCTCATACCATTAGAAGACGGCAGCGAAGAGTTTTGCTGGCAGATTGAAGGGGAAGCGGACGAAAGGAAAAGCTTAATATATATCAACACCCAGACAGGAGCCGAGGAGAAAGTGTTTTTATTAATCGAATCGGCAACAGGTGTTCTTGCGGTGTAAACAAAAAAGGCATTGCGTTTGCAATGCCTTAAAGTGTTTATCTAACCTTTTCTTTAAATACCTTACCGGCTTTAAATGTGGGAATCTTTGATGCAGGAACATCAACTTCCTGATTGGTGCCGGGAACCTTGCAAATTCTGCCTGCACGTGTTTTAACTTCAAATGTGCCAAAACCAACAAGCTGAACTCTTTCGCCTGCGTTTACTGTGTCAACGATTGTGTCAAGGAATGCATTTAAAATTTCTTCAGTTTCTTTTTTCGAAAGCCCCTTTGCTTCTGCGACTTTCGCAATAAGTGTTGCCTTATTCATAAATTACCCTCCATACTTATGTGTCATCATATATTGTCGACATATGTTATTCTACCAAATATATCACATAATGGCAAGTACTTTTTTGAAATTTTTTGATATTTTTTCTAAAAAAAACTAAGCAAAAATTGGTGAAAAACCGATTATTGCTTAGTTTTTGGGGCTTTGTTAAAAAATTAACCTGTAAAAATTTGGACAACTTCATCCTTTGAAATGAATTTCGTCAAAAGCACCGAGGGTATATAAATGGTAGCTGTTATTACTATGGTGACAAATGCCGGAAAATTCTTAAAAAGGGTTGCTGCTATAAAGCAAAGCACGCCGCAAATAAGTGGTTTTACAAACACATCCAAACTCTTGTAGCGTATGGGTGTTTCACGGTGGGTAAAGTACATCAACAAAAGAACTAATACTAAATACGCTACACTTGAGGAAAGTGCAGCACCGTTTACACCTAAAATGGAGATTAAGAAAGGATTCAGCACCGCCTTAGTGCAAACTGCAATAATTGCACCGATAAACGAGTACTTTGTTTTGCCCATGCCCTGCAATATTGCACATTGGGTGGATGCCACCGATAAAAGCACCGCCGAGGGGGCAATCAGAATAAGTGTGGTGTGATGCTCCCAGCTGTCGTACAAGAAATTAAGAATTTTGCCGCTTATTGCCATGAATCCTGCCATGCATGGGATTGAAAATAACAAAGACAGTCTGATTGCCATTGAACAGTCAGAATTCAGGCGGTTAAGGTTGTCTTCCTTAAAACTATCCGAAACCGACGGAAGCACACTTTGCGAAATTGCTCCTGCAATGGAGCAGGGCAGTGCATAAAGTGTTGCCGACCTTGACAAACAGCCGAAGGCATTTCGTGCCTGGGGGAAATTGAAGTATGTAAGGGAAGAAACAACACTTATTGTGTCAACCATGTTGAAAATTGCGTGCAATGAAGCGGTCAGCGTAATGGGGAGAGAAAGACAAACTATCCTCCAGAGCACCTTTTTGGAAAAGGAAAAACGGAAGGAGGGTTTTGTTTTAATGAAAAACGTAACAAGCACCACTGCTGACAAAAGTGCACCCAAAGGCACACCTGTCAGCGCACTTCCTGCACATGTCGAAAGAGGGAGACTGCAGGTTAGTGCCACTAATGTAAAGCCGAAGGCAAAGCGTCCAAAAGAGTCACTAAGCTGACTTAATGCCGATGGAGACATGTAGAGTTTGCCCTGGAAAAAACCTCTTAAAGAGGCCGTAAAAGCCACAAAAAGAAGTGCCGGAGACATAACCTTCAACGCAAAACCTGCCTCAGGAAGACCCAATGCGCAGGCAATTGAGTCCGAGCAAATAAACAGCACCAAAAATATAACTGTCATTACAGCTTGAAGAGAAATAAACACCGTGGATAAAACAGCGGTTTCCTCCTCTTGTGATTTGCTTTTTGCAATCATGGCAGAAATTGCCATTGGAATACCCGCAGTTGCAATGGCAAAAAAGAACATATAAATATTGTACGATGTGTTAAAAATCGCCATCCCGTCGGCATGGAGGAAAAACCTGTCCAATGGAATTTTGAATATGGCAGAAAAAATTTTTCCCAATCCTGTTGCCAGCGCTAAAAGGAAAGCTCCCGATATAAAGGACTGCTTTTTCATTAGTCATTCCTCTTTTTTTCTGCAATCATATATTTTTCAATAACAGGGTATGTTATAAAAAGATTCACATAAACCACAAAAACAAACAACAGAACAGGAATAAGAAGCATTGCGTAAACCGTTACAAAGGATGCAAGGAATGTAACAACCAAGCTGATTGCACAAACCAAAAGCATTGACAAAAAGGTTATGGGGAGCTTGCCAAAGGCAAGAATGAAGGAATCCTTGTAAATTTCAAAGGTTTTCTTTTTAAAGGTAATCATAATGGGGTAAATGTAAGCGTGCATGAGTGTGAAAATTAAAAACAACACAACCATCAACCCCTGAAGAAGATACGCACCTATATTATCGCCTGCATATAATCCGTAAAACCAGAAGTTCACGCCCATAAGAAGCAAAAACACAGTGTCGATTACATAAACAAGCGTGCCCTGGAAAAAGTTTTCTTTAAACTTTGCCCAAAAGTCCGACCACACCCAGCTGTGGCGATACTTTGAGTAGTTTCTTATAATATAGGTAACTGAAGCGTAAGGTGCACCGCCGCCGAAAACTGCGTAAATAAAGCAGGTAAGGTACATGCAAAGCTGCGTAATTGCACTTGCACTTTCGCTGTCAGATGTCATAATCTCCGAAAAAAACAGTGCCAGCACAACATAGGTTGCAAACCAGCGGATTATAAAGCCCGGAATGGATGCTACAAGATACAAAGCATTCAAAGAAATCATTTTCCATATTCTTGTGGATAAAATGTCCCAGAAGCGGGCAAGTCCCTTTTTCTCCGGAGCGTCCTTATCAACGCCGGGACCTTCGGTTTCATAGTCAAAAAGTCGGAACTTAGGAAGTTTCATAAATATCGAACCTTTCATGTTTTAAGTGATTATTGACTTAATTTTAGCACAGAAATCTATTTTTTACAACTAATTTGTGAAAAATTAAAAAAAATGCTTGCTTTTTAAAAAAATATGTGCTACAATACACCTTGCCTATTTGGAGAAGCCGTGTTCTCCTTTAGATAAATATTATTTAACCTTGCAGGAGGTGAGTATTTTGCCTAACATTAAATCCGCAAAGAAGAGAGTTCTCGTAATCGAAACAAAGACACTCCAGAACAAGATGACTAAGTCCGCTATCAAGACAGCTCTTAAGAAGTTTGAAGCTGCTGTAGAAGCAGGTGATAAGACTCTTGCAACAAGCGAATTCGCATACTGCGTAAAGAAGCTTGATCAGGCTGCTGCAAAGGGTGTATATCACAAGAACACAGTAAGCCGCAAAAAGTCTCAGCTTGCAACAAAGCTTGCTAAGATGGCGTAAATTTTTAAGCGTCTTTCACAATGAACAAAAAATAATTAAAAAAGTTGAAAAAAACTCTTGACAAATTATTTTCGGTGTGTTATATTGTAAAAGTCGCTGGAAATGCTGGTGTAGCTCAATTGGCAGAGCAGCTGATTTGTAATCAGCAGGTTGCGGGTTCGAGTCCCATCACCAGCTCCAAGTATTCTCGGTGCTCAGGCACCGAGAATATTTAACTAAATAACATGGGAGAGTTCCCGAGTGGCCAAAGGGGGCAGACTGTAAATCTGTTGTCACTGACTTCGGTGGTCCGAATCCACCCTCTCCCACCAAAAATCCTCGTACATTAGTACGAGGATTTTTACTTATCCACTATTAACTCTTCACTATTCCCTGTGATTATGAAATCTTGATGGAGAATAGGCGGACCAACAAAACATTACCATTTGTTTATGCTTGCATCATTGAAAGGGTGATTTTATGCCATACCAATCCTACAAAAACTATACAGACAATTTATTAAAAAACCTTGTAAGGCAAGCTGTTATTGTGACGGTGGTGGTTTTTGCTGTTTTAGTCCTTTCTTTAACAATGGGCACATTTAATTTTAAAATGTTGTTTTTAATAGCTGTGCTTATTTATTACTGGGTATTTACTGTTGTAACATTTTTTTCGAGGAAACAGCTACTGGATGAATTGAAAGAAGGAGTTTTAGAAACCAAAACCATAACCGTTAAAAAAATGAGTCGCCACGATATGCTTACATATTCAGGTAGGCACAGCTTTGATAAAAGCACCAATTACGGAATATTAAAATATAAAATTAAAGACGCCGACAATACAACCTATTATTTTGAAGATGTTATGGGGGGAGTAAGAATTTTGCCTGAGGTAAAGTCTGCCAAGGGAATGAAGGGCAAAAGCATGGAAATCACATATACGAAAGAAACACGTTATATTGTAAAAGCGAAATTTGACGCCGATAAAGATACAAATTTCATAAAGCAGGAAATGACAGGTTACTTCCAATAATGAAAAAAGGTGCTGTTACAGCACCTTTTCCATTTCTTCCATATCTTCTTTTGTGTCAATATCTCTTAATTCGTATGCATTCTGACATTGGATATATTTCACCCTGTCGGGGTGTTTTTTTATTACATAATTTCCGCCGTTGCCCTCGGGGAGGCTTTTTAATTCTTCAAAAAATTCTTCAGGGAACAAACAAGGCATGCCAACATCGTTTTCAAATTTTGCTCTCACAATAAAATCGGACAAGCATTCCTCCTTGAATTTTTCAAGGGTTTCTTTTTTTATAAGCGGTTGGTCGCAGGGTAGAAAAACACAGCTTTTTACCTTTCCCAGCTTTTCAAGTCCCAGGCGGATGGTGTCGTTTCGTCCGGGAAGGGAGTGAAGCACCACATCAATGCCCTTTGATAAAGCAAGACTTGCAATTTCGCTGTGGCGTGTAACCACAACTCTTTTTTCAAAAACCCCTTCTGTTAAATCCATAACCCATTCTGCCATGGGCTTACCTTTAAAGGGTGTTAAAAGCTTATTTGAGCCAAAGCGCTTGCCTTCGCCCGATGCCATAATTACACAGCCTGTAGTTTTTTTGAAAAATTTTTCGTATAGTTCAGCGTTCTCTTTTTGGCAGGCGGTTTTGTAGCTTTCGTATTTTTCGAGCCATTCGAGCCCTTTTTTTGTCAATTCGCTTCCGCCGCCTTTGCTACCGCCGGACTGACGGAGGGTAAGAGGAAAGCCTAAGGCGTTTTCGGCATTTTTAATAATTTTTAAAGCCTTTGTGTATGCCATGCCCATGGAAGCTGCCGCTGAGCGGAGAGAGTGTGTTTTTTTAACCTCTTTTAAAAGCTGATACGGCCCTTCGCCAAAAAACTTTTCGCCATTATCGTCAACAAAGTAAATTTTAGTTATCGCCCTCATGCATCTTCCTCCCATAAAAGAACAAAATGATTTTTACCGCTTTTGTCCCTTTCAGTTTTCACGCTTATATTTCCGTAAATCTTTTTAAGCTTCTCTTCCATGCGCGCAACTGTGTCTTCTTTTGGGCAAATAATACTCTCAACCTTGCCCTCTGACAACAAAAGTAATCTGTCGCAATAGTTTAATGCCAGCATGGGGTCGTGAAGATTTACCACTACACCATAGGAATTTTCTTTTGCCAATGCAGACAAAAGCTTCATTATCCTGTATCGGAATTTAAAGTCAAGAGCACTTTCCGGCTCGTCTAAAAGAAGGATTTTTGCATTTGGCGCAATGGTGCGTGCAAGTACACAAAGCTGCTTTTGTCCTTCGCTCAAGGCTAAATAGTCACAATTTTCAAAGCCTTTAAGCCCCACCTTTTCAAGGGCGGAAAGGCTTTTTTTTACCATTTCTTTTGTTGGGTTTTCCAAAAGGTTAAGATAAGGGTTAAACCCCATCAAAACAACCTCTGAAACGGACATGTTAATTTCAATGCCGCTTCTTTGGGGAATGTAGCCAATATATCGCGATCTTTCTTTCACACTGAGGCTATGTGTGTCTTTATCCTGAATAAGCACCTTTCCGCTATGGGACAAAAGGTTGCACAAGGCTTTCAAAAGTGTTGTTTTACCGCTGCCGTTTGCACCTAAAATTCCGAAAACTTCTCCCTCATTTACAAAAAAAGAAATGTCATTTAAAACAAGGCTTTTCCCATAGCCTGCACAAAGGTTGGAAACCGTTAAAGCTTTCATGACTTTCTCCTTTCACTCACAATAAGATAAATCAAAAAGGGTGCTCCCAAAAGGCTTGTGAATATGCTCACAGGTAACTCAGTCTGCGCAATGCTTTTGGCTAAAATATCGCTTGCAATTAAAAGAATTGTGCCGAACAATCCACTTAAAAGCATGGTTGATTTATTGTTGGATTTTGTAACAAGCCTTGCCGAGTGGGGCGCAATTAAGCCTATAAAGCTTATAAGCCCTGTAAGGCTTATTACTGAGGAAACGGTTAAGGTTGCAACAAAAAGCACCAAAAGCCTTACTTTTGCAACGCTCACCCCAAGCATGTAGCTTTCATCCTCACGAGCAGAAAGTAAAACCGCCTGCCTGTGAAGAAGAAAAAGCATCACAAGGCACAAAATGCACAAAATAGCATTGCCCCACATTGAATGAATGCTCACAGCATTCAAACTGCCCATAATCCAGTACTCAATGGAGGCAAGCTCTCTTTCGGGGTCGGCTGTCAGTTTTAGGCACATAAGAAAGGTTTGTGCAACAGAATGCACACAAATGCCCGAAAGCACAATGGTGCTGTTTTTGCCGCTTTTATCAATGGCGGAAAGTCCCAACGCCAGTAAAAGCGCAATAATTGCACCCATAAATGCACTTAGGGTTGTCATAACCGCACCCGAGAAAAACAAAATGCCAACTGCGGCACCTGCACTTGCACCTGAGGAAATGCCTATAATATCGGGCGAAGCTAAAGGGTTTCGGAAAACACTCTGAAAAACAAAGCCTGTAACCCCCAGTGCAAAACCGCCAAAAAGTGCAACCAAACTGCGGCTTAATCTTAAGGAGAAAAATACCTGCCTTTGTAAATGCTCGTTATTCAATATGCCCTCGAAGGACAAAGGGAATTTACCCGTGAAAAGGCTGATACACATAAGTGCAGTTATTAAAACTGCACTTATGATGAAAATATATTTAGTTTTCGCTGTATGTAAAGTTGTAGAATGTTTCATAGTATTCATCAATTATTTCTTCACTTTCGTTAACAGGGCATTCTTTTTCGTGGAGAATGGACGAAAGCCACACAGAACCCAACACGCCTGCAGGCACGGGGCTGTCCCATGCTTCTGCCTTATCAGGCATCTGATACACGTTTTTATTTGCAACTGCATTTAAGCCTGAAAGGTTTTCATCGTTTAAAACGTCGTCCACACTGTAGGATGCATCGGAAGCTAAAATAATGTAGTCGGGGTTCCAGTCAAGTAACTGTTCGTAGCTTATTTCAACCCAGTAGCTGTCAGTAATTTCGTCTGCCACGTTAACACCGCCTGCAAGATTAATCATGCCTGACTGATACATGCTGCTGCCTGCTGTGGACAAAAGTGCGGAGTTACCTGCAAGGTAAACTGTGGGATTTTCTGCATTGGAAAGAGAGTTAGTAAGTCTTTTCATTTCTCTTTCGGAGAAATTCAAAAGAGCTTCTGCCTTATTTTCTTTGTTTAAACAAACACCCAAAAGAGAAATCATTTCCGACAAAAGAGAGTTGTTTTCAGGGTTTACAAGAATAACATCAATGCCCATCTCTTCCATAGCATTTGCCGCGTCCTTAAGCTTTAAGGGCAAAACTACAAGGTCGGGAGAAAGGGCAATACAACCCTCTAAGTCAAATTCCTTTGCACTGCCAACATTGGGAAGGTCAATAATTTCGGGGGCACTCAGTGCATAAATTTCACGGCTCTTAGCCTTTGCTTCAATACCAACAAGCTTGTCCTTTGCGCCTAATGCAAGAACAGTGCTTGTGGAAATATAATAACCGCTTACAAGCCTTTCGGGTTCGGATTCAATTGTAACCGATCTTCCTGCCTGGTCAGTAACTGTTACAGGATACAACGAGGAAACATCTATCGTATCTGTTGCTGTTTCTTCCGTTGCAGGCTCACTGCAGGAAACAAGAGAAAACGCCATAATAAGTGTGAGTAAAAGTGAAATAAGTTTTTTCATGTTATAATCTCCTTTCGTGGTAGTTTAAAAACTATCACGAAAATTATATCATGCACTCTTCCCAAAAGCAAGATATTCTGCTATAATATCGGTATAGTTTACGGATTTTGTAAATTCTTAAGAGGAGAATTCTTATGATTACCATTCAGAAATATGTTAAAGCGAAAAGCCTTGATGAGGCATATGAGCTTAATCAGAACAAGAAAAATCGCATTATAGCAGGCATGCTGTGGACAAAAATGAGCAGAGAAAGCATTAATACTGCAATTGATTTGTCGGATTTACAGCTTAATAAAATAGAAGAAACCGAAGACGAGTTTTCCATTGGTGCAATGGTAACCTTAAGGGATTTGGAATGTAACGAGGCTTTGAACAAATACTCGCACAATGCGATAAAAGACGCTGTAAAAGACATTGTGGGCGTACAGTTTCGTAACAGTGCAACCATAGGCGGAAGCATCTGGGGTCGCTTTGGCTTTTCCGATGTTTTAACGGTTTTTCTTTCAATGGATTCATATGTTGAGCTTTATAAGGGCGGCATAGTTTCATTGGAGGAATTTTCCCTGATGGAAAAAGATAGAGACATATTAATCCGTGTTATTGTAAAAAAAAGAAAAGGCATGTTTACATATCTTGCAATGCGTAACCAAAGAACGGACTTTCCCACTATCACCTGTGCCGTATCTTCCATTGAAGGGAAAATCCGCACAGTTATCGGAGCAAGACCCGGAAAAGCCGTTGTTGTGGAAGATAGTGAAAACATATTGAAGGGTTTTAATGAAGAAAATATAAATGCCTTTTGCCTCCTTGTGGCAGACAAAGCAAAAACCCAAAGCAACATGCGTGCAAGTAAAGAGTACCGCACCCATCTTATAAAGGTTCTTACAAAAAGAGCTCTTGAAAAGCTTGGAGGAAACAGTAATGGAAATTAATCTTACACTTAACGGAAAAAAGATAACAGAGCATGTGGAACCCGATGTTTTACTTATTGACTTTTTGCGCTCAAAGGGCTGTGTGAGTGTTAAAAGAGGCTGTGAAACAAGTAACTGCGGTCTTTGCACCGTGCTTTTTGACTCAAAGCCTGTTTTATCCTGCTCTTTTCTTGCAGTGAAAGCTGACGGGCATGTGGTGCAAACACTTGAGGGTTTACAGGAGGAAGCAAAAGATTTTATTGGCTTTATTGCCGACCAGGGGGCAGACCAGTGCGGTTTTTGTAACCCCGGCTTTGTAATGAATACCATTGCTCTTTTGCGTGAAAACCCCAACCCCACCGATGACGAAATTAAAGCATATCTTGCAGGCAATCTTTGCCGTTGCAGTGGCTATGAGGGTCAGCTGAGGGGAATAAGAAGCTACCTTGAAAGTCGAAAGGGCAGGTGACAGAATGGAAAAAGCATTAAAAACTGTTGGCAAATCGGTCCGCAAAAAGGACTCCATGCAGCTTTTGTTGGGTAAGGGCGTTTACGTGGATGACATTGCCCCCAAAGATGCCCTTATAGTTAAAATTCTCCGTTCACCCCATGCAAATGCAATTGTTGAAGAAATTGACACAACCATTGCAAAAAAGGTGCCGGGAGTTGTTGACATTTACACCTGGGAGGACGTGCCGAAAAACCGCTTTGCAATAGCAGGACAAACCTATCCCGAGCCGTCGCCCTATGACCGACTTATTATTGACCGTCACGTGCGTTTTGTTGGCGATGCGGTGGCTATCATTGCTGCCGAGGACGAAAAGTCGGCACTTAAAGCAATGAAGCTTATAAAAGTTAAATACAATGTTTTAGAAGCAATTTTGGACTTCAGGCAGGCAAAGGACAACCCCATAATCATACATCCCGAGGATGACTGGTTCCCTCCTTGTGAGGTTGGTGGCGACCCTAAGCGAAACATGGTTGCAAGCGAGGTCGATTCTTTTAATGACGTGGACAGTGTTCTTGAAAATTGCGACGTTGTGCTTGAAAGAAGCTATCACACAAAGTCCTTTAACCAGGCAATGATGGAAACCTTCCGCACTGCCACAACTCTTGACCGTTACGGAAGATTGCACGTTATTGCATCAACACAGATTGTTTTCCACACAAGACGAATACTTTCAAATGCATTGGGTATTCCCAAAAGTCAGATCCGTGTTGAAAAACCCCGTATAGGTGGGGGCTTTGGGGCAAAGCAGTCTGCTGTGTGCGAGGTTTATCCTGCATTTGTAACCTTAAAAACAGGCAGAAGTGCAAAAATAGTATACACACGTGAGGAATGTCAGATAGCAGGCTCCCCTCGTCACGAAATGGAAATAAGGGTAAAAATAGGTGCCGATAAATCAGGGAAAATTCGTGCAATTGATTTATACACCTTGTCAAACACAGGCGCCTATGGTGAGCACGGACCTACAACCGTTGGCTTAACAGGCCACAAGTCAATAGCCTTGTACACAACGAATCTCGAAGCTTACCGCTTTGGATACGATGTTGTTTACACCAACACCCCTGCTGCAGGTGCATACCGTGGCTACGGTGCAACCCAGGGCATATTTGCAGTTGAATCAATAGTAAACGAGTTAGCCGAAAAGCTTAACATGGACCCCACGAAAATCCGTGACATGAACATGGTCCGTGAGGGCATGAACATGCCTGCTTACTATAACGAACCCAATAACTCCTGTGCATTGGACAAGTGCATGGAAAGATGCCGTGAAATATTTAACTGGGATGAAAAATATCCCGTCCGTGACATGGGAGGCGGAAAGGTGAGGAGTGCAGGGGTTGCAATGGCAATTCAAGGCTCTTCCATTTCCATGGTGGACGTTGGCTCGGCAACAGTCAAGCTCGGTGAGGACGGTACATATAACCTTATTATCGGTGCCGCCGACATGGGCACAGGGTGCGACACAATCCTTGCCCAGATGGCTGCGGAATGTATGGATTGTGATGTTGACAGCATTTCGGTTTTCGGTGCTGATACCGACGCATCGCCCTACGATTCGGGCTCCTATGCATCCTCAACAACCTACATTACAGGCAAGGCTGTTGAAAAGGCATGCACCGAGCTTAAAAAGAAAATGTGTACAATTGCAGCTGAAATTATGAACTGCGATGTTGCCGACACCATATTTGAAGGCAGTCACGTGCGTAACACAAAAACCGATGACGTGGTTTCGGTTAAGGACATTGCCTATAAAGCACAGATTTCAAACCTTTATGCGGCAGAAGCAACAATTTCGCATTCGTCGCCTGTTTCGCCACCGCCCTTTATGGTTGGTATGGTTGAAATTGAGCTTGACAAACTAACAGGCCTTGTTACAATTTTAGACTACAAGGCGGTTGTTGATTGCGGTAAACCCATAAACCCTGCCCTTGCACGTGTTCAGGCAGAGGGCGGTATTGTGCAGGGAATAGGGCACACCTTAATGGAAAACATTACCTACAGCCAAAAAGGCAAAGTACAGGAAGCTTCATTTATGCAGTACAAACTGCCAAGTCGTCTTGATATGGGTAAACTGCAGGTTGAATTTGAAGAAAGCTATGAGCCTACAGGTCCTTTCGGGGCAAAATCCATTGGTGAAATTGTTATCAACACCCCGGCACCTGCCATTAGTCATGCAATTTACCGTGCAACAGGGGTGTGGCATAGGGAACTACCCATAACGCCCGAAAAGGTTGCAATGAGTCTTGTTAATGAAGAGGAGAATAAGCCATGTCCATTGAAAAAGTAAAAGATTATTTTAATTCTTTCGGCATTGCCGACAGAATTTTGGAGTTTGATGTTTCCAGTGCAACTGTTGCACTTGCAGCCGAGGCCCTTGGCTGTGAAGAAGCGAGGATTGCCAAAACTCTTTCCTTTGCAAAGGAGGAGGGGTGCATTCTGGTTGTTTGTGCAGGGGATGTTAAAATTGACAACCCGAAATTCAAAAGCGAATTTCAGATGAAGGCGAAAATGCTTCCCTTTGATGTTGTTGCCCAAATGTGCGGACACAAGGTAGGAGGCGTTTGTCCCTTTGCAGTGAACGAAGGGGTTAAGATTTATCTTGACGAAAGCTTAAAACGCTTTCAAACAGTTTTCCCTGCTGCAGGCAGCAGTAACAGCGCAATTGAACTGACCATTGAGGAACTTGAAAAATATTCACGGTTTGAAAAATGGGTTGATGTTTGCAAAACTGTATAATTCCTAAATTAAGGCATCCGTTATTCAGGATGCCTTAAAAAATGCCAAAAATATGATTATACTTGCAATTTGCATTCAAATCTGGTATAATCAATATGATATTCTTGTCAAAAAAGTATGCGAGGTGTGAAAATTGAGTTCAAAAACTCTTATGTATATTCTTAAAAGAATACTACTCTCAGTTCTTACCGTGTGGGTAGTTATCACCATTACCTTCTTTGTAATGCGTGCAGTACCCGGCGGCCCTTTCCTTGGAGAAAAGGCAATCACTCCTGCAGCACAGGCTGCATTGGAGGCAAAGTACGGCTTGGACAAGCCCCTTTTTGAGCAGTACACAACTTATCTTGCCGACATTATAACAAGATTTGATTTCGGTCCCTCTCTCAAAAACCGAGGCAGAGATGTTATCGACGTTATAGGTGACGGCTTCAAAACAAGTGTGCCTCTCGGTTTGTCTGCAGCATGTATTGCCCTTGTTACAGGCATTATTTTAGGCGCTGTTGCAGCGCTGAGGCGAAACAAGTTCATCGATAAGGTTATTATGGTTATCACAACAGCCTTTGTGTCCATGCCCTCCTTTATCATGGGCTCGCTTCTTCTTATTGTATTTGCGGTAAAATTCCCCATCCTTCCTGCAAACGGTGCAGCCGAGGGTGGTCTCGTTCTGCCCATCATTACACTCACCTTGTACCCCATGGCGTACATTACACGTCTCACACGTTCTTCAATGCTTGACGTTTTAGGTCAGGACTATATCAGAACTGCACGTGCAAAGGGCGTTTCTCCTGCTAAGGTTATCTTTAAGCATGCACTTAAAAACTCCCTTATTCCCGTTGCAACATATTTTGGTCCCATGCTTGCCTACATCGTTACAGGCTCGCTTGTTGTTGAACAGATTTTTGCTGTCCCCGGCATTGGCAGAGCTTTCGTTTCCAGCATTACAGATCGTGACTACCCCATGATTATGGGTACAACTATTGTACTTGCAACATTAATCGTTGTTATGAACCTTGTGAGCGACATTCTCTACAAGGTTATCGACCCCAGAATTAATCTTGAATAAGGAGGCTGAAAAATGAATAAGAAACCCTTTTCTATGCAAGTAGATCTTGAACAGTTTATTCCTGCCTCCGACAAGGAAAAGGAATATCTTGTGAAAATGCGTCCTTCCTCCACCTTTTTCAAGGATGGCGTAAAAAGACTTTTAAAGAACAAAATTGCGTCCGTAAGCTTGTTTTTAGTTGTGCTTGTGGCGCTCACATCCATTATATTACCAATATTCTGGCCCTATTCCTATGACCAGCAGTTAGGTCTTCAGCCGGGTAAACCTGTTGACCCTTCTTATAATAACATTGCTCCCTTTGAATACGGCAGAACAGAGCAAAAGCTCATTGACGATGGTGTGGATGTATTCCCTCATGTTTTCGGCACCGACGCACTCGGTCGTGACTACTTCATCCGTGTTGTGTACGGCACCCGAATTTCTCTTGCGGTAGGCTTTTTCGCAAGCTTAATCGTGCTTTTAATCGGTATGACTATCGGTTCAATCGCAGGTTACATGGGCGGAAAGGTTGACCTTGTAATCATGCGTATTGTTGATATTATTTACTCACTTCCCGACATGCTTATGGTTATCCTTCTTTCCTCTGTATTGAAGGTTTCCTTAGGCCCTGTTATTGCAGGCACTGTTCTTGAAAAAATAGGTAGTAACATCATAAGCTTGTTCATTGTTTTCGGCGTGTTGTACTGGGTATCCATGTCCCGTCTTATCCGTGGTCAGATTCTTTCTCTCCGTGAGCAGGAATATGTTCTTGCGGCAAAGGCAACAGGCGCAAAGGCAAGCTGGATTATTACAAAGCATCTTATTCCCAACAGCATCAGTGTTGTTATTATTTCCACAGCACTTCAGATTCCCAACGCTATTTTCACGGAAAGCTATCTTTCCTTCTTAGGTCTTGGTGTAAATGCTCCCATGCCTTCATTGGGTTCACTTGCATCCGAAGCGTTAAAGGGTATGAGCAGCTATCCTCACAGACTGGTTATTCCCGCTGTTGTAATTTCAATTATCGTATTGTCCCTTAACCTTTTGGGTGACGGCTTACGTGATGCTTTCGACCCCAAATTGAACGGTTAAGGAGGAAAAAACATGGCATTATTAGAAGTTAAAGATTTAAGAACCTCCTTCTTTACCGATGCAGGTGAGGTTAAAGCCGTAAACGGCGTTTCCTTCCAGTTGGAAAGAGGTAAGGTTTTAGGTATTGTAGGCGAATCGGGTTCAGGTAAATCCGTTACCGCTTACTCAATTATGCAAATTCTTGCCCCCGGCGGTAAAATCGTTGGCGGCAGTGTAAAATTAGACGGGGAAGAGCTTATAGGAAGCGGCGAAAAGGTTATGAAAACCGTTCGCGGAAACCGTGTGTCCATCATTTTCCAGGACCCCATGACTTCTCTTAACCCCACCTACACAATAGGCTCTCAGCTTACCGAGGCAATACTTCTTCACACTGACAGAAATAAAAAAGAGGCCTATGAAAGAGCAGTTGAAATGCTTAAGCTTGTTAACGTTAACGAGCCTGAAAAAAGAATGAAGCAGTATCCCTTTGAGCTTTCCGGCGGTATGAGACAAAGAGTTATGATTGCCATGGCTCTTGCATGTGAACCCGACATTCTTATTGCCGACGAGCCTACAACTGCACTTGACGTAACAATTCAGGCGCAGATTCTGGAATTGATGCAGTCACTTCAGAAGGAACTCGGCATGGCAATTATTATGATTACTCACGATTTGGGCGTTGTTGCACAAATGTGTGACGAGGTAATTGTTATGTATGCAGGCAGTGTGTGCGAAAAGGGCACAGCTGACGAAATTTTCTACAACCCTCAGCACGAATACACAAAGGGTCTTATGCGCTCACTTCCCTCGGCAACAAGTGCAGGCACACGTCTTCAGCCTATTACAGGCACACCTATTGACCTTTTGAACATGCCCCTAGGCTGTGCTTTTGCACCCAGATGCGATAGTGCCATGAAGGTTTGTATCACAAAAAAGGCACCCGAAATTATGATGGGTGACAGCCACATGAGCCGTTGCTGGATGTGCGTAAAAAGCTTAATGGAGCAGGGCAAAGAAATAATGGAAGTTGAAGGCGGTGAAAACAATGAGCAATAAGCCTTTAATAGAAGTAAACGGTCTTAGTAAATACTTTGACGTAAATACAGGTCTTTTCAAATCAAAAAAGCTCAAAGCTGTTGACAATGTTTCCTTTTCAATTAAAAAGGGCGAAACATTGGGTCTTGTTGGTGAATCAGGCTGCGGTAAAACAACTGTTGGCAGAACAATTCTTCATCTTTACAACCCCACAGCAGGCGAGATTATTTACAACGGCACAAAAATAGGCTCAAAGGAAAGCATTGCAGAGTTCAGAAAGCATGCTACAATGGTTTTCCAGGACCCCTATTCTTCACTTAACCCCAGAATGACAGTTTCCGATATTATAGGTGAACCTTTAGATGTTCACAAAATGTATCAGAACAAAAAGGAACGTGAAGAAAAAATATTGGAGCTTATGGGTCACGTTGGCTTAAACAGCGAGCATGCATCCCGTTATGCGCACGAATTTTCGGGCGGTCAGCGCCAGAGAATAGGCATTGCACGTTCTCTTGCAGTTAACCCCGACTTTATTGTTTGTGACGAGCCTGTAAGTGCTCTTGACGTGTCCATTCAGGCACAGGTTATAAACATGTTTGAAGAATTGCAGGAAAAAATGGGTCTTACCTATCTTTTCATTGCCCACGACCTTTTGGTTGTAAGGCACATCAGTGACCGTATTGCTGTAATGTATTTGGGAAAAATGGTTGAGCTTGCCGACGCAAAGGAAATTTACGACAATCCCCTCCATCCCTACTCAAAGTCGCTTCTTTCAGCAGTTCCCGTGCCCGACCCCAAAATTGCACGTGAAAACAAGCGTATTGTGTTAGAGGGCGACATTCCCTCTCCCTTGAACGCTCCCTCAGGCTGTCCCTTCAGAACAAGATGTCGCTATGCTACAGAAGCTTGCAGCGAATCAATGCCCGAATTCAAAGAGGTTCAGCCCGGTCACTTTGTGGCATGCCACAGGGTTGACGAAATTAACTAAGGTTTTAAGCGAAGGCTTAAGATATAAAAAAGAAAGGATGAAAAACCTATGAAACTCAAAAGAATTTTAGCGGTTGTCCTTGCTTGTGCACTTGCACTTTCATTGGCAGCTTGCGGCGGAAACAAGAACGCTACAGATCCTACAGATGCAGCTGAAGTTGCAAAGACTCAGTCTCTTTCTGTTTGTCTTGCTTCCGAACCCGACACACTCGACCCTGCACTCAACGCTTCTGTTGACGGTGCAACAATGGTAGCACACCTTTTCTCTGCTCTTGCAAAGTGGGCTCAGGACGATAGCGGTAACCTTGTAATCGTTCCCGAATGCGCTGAAGCACTTACAGAAGGTGTTGTAAACGAAGACGGCACAGTAACTTATACTTACACACTTCGTGACGGTCTTCTCTGGTCCGATGGTCAGCCCCTCACAGCTAAGGATTTCGAATTCAGCTGGAAGAGAGCTGCATCCGAAGAACTTGCTGCTGACTATGGCTACATGTTCGATGTTATTAAGGGCTATCCCAACGACCTTGCAGTTGAAGCTACAGACGACAAGACTTTGGTTGTTACACTTAACAACAAGGTTAACTACTGGAACGAGCTTCTTGCATTCCCTGTATACATGCCTGTTCGTGAAGATGTTGTAGCTGATGAAGCTTGGGCAACAGATCCTTCCACATACGTATGTAACGGTCCTTACACAATTACTGCTTGGGAACATGACAGCGTTATCACTCTTACAAAGAACGAAAACTATTTCGGTGCAGCTGATGTAACAATGCCCGAAATCAAGTGCTTCCTTTCCGATGATGCTAACAACATGCTCACAAACTTCCGTAACGGTTCCTGGCTCCTTATCGACGATGTTCCCACAGCTGAAATTCCTGCTCTTAAGACAGAATATGCCGACGAATTCGTTGTTGCAGGCCAGTTAGGTACTTACTTTGTTTGCTGGAACGTAAACGAAAACCTTCTTCCTGCTGATTCTGCTCTTACAGGCGCAGAAAAGGAAGCAGCTCAGGCTGAAATCCGTAACGCGTTGGGTCTTCTTCTTGACCGTAACTACATTGTTGAAGCTATTTCCCAGGCTGGTGAAATCCCCGCTGCTACATTCGTAGGTTCCGGTCTTACAGACGCTGACGGTACAGAATACATCCAGAACGCAGGTCCTTCCGACGAATACGCAGGTTACTTCGATGTAAACGCTGTTGAAGAAAACTTCCAGGCAGCTGTTGAAACACTTAAGAAGTACTATGCTTATGACGAAGCTACAGGCAAGTTTACAAATGCTCCTTCTCTCACATATATTTACAACACAAACGATGCTCATCAGGCTATCGGTGAATATATCCAGGCAGTATTTGCTTCCATCGGCTTCACACTTAACCTTGAAAACCAGGAATGGAACACATTCCTTAACACACGTAACATGGGTGACTTCTCTGTTGCGAGACACGGTTGGGTAGCTGACTACAACGACCCCATCACATTCATTGACATGTGGCTTACAAACTCCGGTAACAACGACGCTCAGCTTGGTAAGGGCGCTCATGCCGACTTCAAGGGTTATTCCATCGACCTTACACCCTTCGGCTATGATGACGTTGTTGAAAACGGCACATGGGCTGAAACATACGACGTAGTTATCGCTCGTATTAAGTCCTGCTCCGACACAGAAACAAGATATGCTCTTATGCACTATGCAGAAGACCTTCTTATGAGCACAGGTTGTATCAACCCTGTTTACTACTACACAGATATCTACATGCTCAACGATTCTGTTAAGGGCTTCTATTCCAACCCCTTGGGTTACAAGTACTTCATGTACACAACTATTGAATAATTTTTAATAAAAAGGCACACGGAAGTGTGCCTTTTTTGTATTTTGTCAAAAAAATTGTAGATTAGTGCAACTTTTTGGCTCTCTGAAAGGTATTAGTAACAGAAAGGTAAAATTTACATGCACAAAATAGTATGAAAATGCAAGCCTTGACAATATTAAAACATTAATATATAATCAAAATGTAGTAATATTGGCTATTATGAATTTCGGAGAAGATAAATATGAATGTTAAAAAATATCTATTAATAGTAAGTGTGGTAACTGTAATATTTGCTCTTTTTGCGGCAGGTATTTTAGCATATAACTGGCTTTACACTCCCTTTGCAGTAGGCTCCAACATGCCCGACGGCACAATTGATACAGACATTGAGAGCATTGATGAAGTGCAAAAGAGCATGCCCTACAACATTTTGGTTTTAGGTGTGGACGTTGAAGCAAGACTTACCGACGTTATGATGCTTTGTCAGATTGACCCTGTTGAGCATAATGTTTCAATTTTGTCAATCCCTCGTGACACTCGTGTTAAAATCAATTCAAGGCATGTTAAAATTAACTCCTCCTTCAACTATGGTGGGGTAGAGCAGGTAATTAAGAGCGTAAAGGGACTTACATCACTTCCCATTCACTATTATTTCATGATTGACACCAAGGCATTCCGTGAAACTATCGATGCTTTGGGCGGTGTTGACTTTGATGTTCCCAGAGATATGGACTACGAAGATCCCCTGCAGGATTTGTACATCCATCTTAAAAAGGGCTATCAGCACCTTAACGGTGACCAGGCAGAGCAGCTCGTAAGATTCCGTCGCTACACAAACGGCGACATTGACCGTATTGCAGTTCAGCAGAACTTGCTGCAGGCTATTGTTGACCAGAAGCTTTCTGCAAAATATGTTGCAAAAATTCCCGAGGTATACTCAATCATTGCAAGCCATTCCAGCACAAACATGCGCCCTGTTGACATGCTCAACGCAGGTAAGCAGCTTCTTGCAGTGCCTAAGGAAAACTTCAAAACAATCACAGTGCCCGGTGAAGGCAGAATGATTGGCGAGGTTTCCTACTTTGTTCACTACAGTGAAGAGCTTAAAAACGTTATCCAGACTGAGTTTGTAACCCCCGAGGCAGAAGTAGTAGCAGAATAAGAATGTAAAAACCGCATCAGTGTGATGCGGTTTTTGTATATTTTCACATTTTAAGCAAAAAATACTAAAAAATGCTTGAAAAAATGTGCAGATACGGGTATAATATTTGTGAAAGTTTGGGTGAATGAATATGAATCGCATTTTTAGCGTTTTTATGGTTGTGGCAGTTCTCCTTGCGGGGATGACAGGCTGCAATAAAAAAGAGGTTGAAAACCCCGTTGAAACTCCAACGGAAAATTTAATTGAGGAAAGTAACGAGGACGTTACTTTACCTAATGAAGGGATTGAAGAAACAGTGCAGGCAGTTATTACAATGGAATCAGGCAATACAATTACTTTGGAATTGTATCCCGATATAGCACCTATTACAGTTGCAAACTTCAAGGAGCTTTGTGAAGAAGGCTTTTATGATGGTCTTACCTTCCACAGAATTATTTCAGGCTTCATGATTCAGGGTGGTGACCCTGAGGGTACAGGCATGGGTGGTCCCGGTCACACCATTAAGGGCGAATTTAGTGCAAACGGTGTTACTAACAACCTCAAGCACACCCGTGGTGTAATCAGCATGGCAAGAAGCCAGGCTTATGACTCTGCAGGCAGCCAGTTCTTTATCATGCATGAGGATGCTCCTCATCTTGATGGTCAGTATGCAGCTTTCGGTAAGGTAATCGACGGCATGGATACTGTTGATGAAATTGCAAACACCGCAGTTTATTTTGACGGACAAACTCCCCTTGAAAAGGTTGTAATGGAGTCAATCAAAATTGTTGAATAAAGAGTTTAATATGGCATAAGCCGTTATTAATAATATTTTATAAAATATTTTTTAGGAGGTCTTTAACATGGCAGTTAAAGTTGCAATCAATGGTTTTGGCCGTATCGGCCGTCTTGCGTTCAGACAGATGTTTGGCGCTGAAGGTTACGAAGTAGTAGCTATCAACGATCTTACAGATCCTAAGATGCTCGCTCACCTTCTTAAGTATGACACAGCACAGGGTGGTTACTGTGGTAAGATCGGTGCAGGTACTCACACAGTAGTTGCAGGCGAAGGTTCCATCACAGTTGACGGTAAGGAAATTAAGATTTATGCAGAAAAGAACGCTGCAGATCTTCCCTGGGGCGAAATCGGTGTAGACGTAGTACTTGAATGTACAGGTTTCTACTGCTCTAAGGAAAAGAGCCAGGCTCATATCGATGCTGGTGCTAAGAAGGTAGTTATCTCCGCTCCTGCTGGTAACGATCTTCCCACAATCGTATTTTCTGTAAACGAAAAGACACTTACAGCTGATGACACAATCATCTCCGCTGCTTCTTGTACAACAAACTGTCTTGCTCCCATGGCTAAGGCTCTTAACGACTATGCAGAAATCCAGTCCGGTATCATGGCTACAATCCATGCTTACACAGGTGACCAGATGATCCTCGACGGCCCTCACAGAAAGGGTGACCTTCGTCGTGCTCGTGCAGGTGCTGCAAACATCGTTCCCAACTCCACAGGTGCTGCAAAGGCTATCGGTCTTGTAATTCCCGAACTTAACGGCAAGCTCATCGGTGCTGCTCAGAGAGTTCCCGTTCCTACAGGTTCCACAACAATCCTTACAGCTGTTGTTAAGGGTAAGGACGTAACTAAGGAAGGCATCAACGCTGCTATGAAGGCTGCTTCTTCTGCTTCCTTCGGTTACAACGAAGACGAAATCGTTTCTTCCGACGTTATCGGTATGACATACGGCTCTCTCTTCGACGCTACACAGACAATGGTTTCCAAGGTTGGCGACGATCTTTACCAGGTTCAGGTTGTTTCTTGGTATGACAACGAAAACAGCTACACAAGCCAGATGGTAAGAACAATCAAGTACTTCGCAGAACTCGCGTAAGTTTAAAAAATAAATCCCGACGCTTAGCGTCGGGATTTTTGTTTTTTAAACTATTTCTGTTAATTTACCGTCGGAAAGGTTTATGATTTTATCACAGTAATCAAACACCTTTTTTCTGTGGGTTATTATAATAACTGTTTGGTGCAAGTCTTCTTTAAGAGCATCCAGAAGCTTTATTTCAGTATCCTCGTCAAGTGCGCTTGTTGCTTCGTCCAACAAAAGTATGGGAGACTGCCGCACCAGAGCACGGGCAACTGCAATACGCTGAATTTGTCCCTCGGAAAGCCCTGAACCTTTTTCGCCAAGAAGTGTGTCAAGTCCTTGGGGTAAATCAAAAGCAAAGTCCAGCTGAGCCTTTCTTGCCGCTTTTTCAATTTCTTCACGGGTGAACTTGCCGTAGTAGGAAATGTTGTCGGCAATAGTTCCCGAAATCAACATATTTCCCTGTGGCACATAGCCAAACACACCTCTTGTGGAGGCGCTTAATGGAATGTTTTTCTCGCCCTTAAGATAAATTTCGCCTTCATCAGGGTCAACCAGGCTTAACAAAAGCCTTATAATAGTACTCTTGCCTGAGCCCGAAATGCCCGAAAGAGCAACAAACTCACCCTTTTTAATTTCCATTGATGCATTGTTTAAAACGCATTCTCCACCATAAGCGAAGGACACCGAAGAAAATACCAGCGATGAAAAATCCTCCCGGGCGTACTTTGCTTTTGCAATATCGTCCTGCATTTCTTCAAGCTCCAAAAGCCTTTCGGCCGAGGCGAGCATATTCTGATATGTAACAAGAAGTGACCCCATTGACTTAAAGGGCGACTGCACCTGATGAATAAGCTGAATCATTGCGGTAAAGTCACCAAAGGGAAGTAAATTCTGTGACAGGCGGAAGGCACCCCATATAATTGTGAAAGCATAACCGCCCGTGAAAAGCACAATCATACTAACGTTTGCGGCAATGTTCCAGGTGTTTCGCTTTAATCTTAACCTTAAAGTGTCCTTATGTAGGCTTTTAAGCCCCTTAACAGCACTTTTTTCACTGCCAAATGCCTTAAGAACAATCATATTCTGTAAGTTTTCCAGCATGTAGCTAAGGTTAATGCCTTCGCTTTTCTGAACCTCCTTGTGGAAGAACTTCATTTTTTTGCTGTAAATTCGGCCAAACCCCACCAAAAGGAGCGAGGCGACACATATAATAACGGTAAACTGTGCGTCAATGGTGAAAAGTGCGCCAACAGCCATTAAAACCCTTGTTAAAAACATTGTGCCGTTGGGCAGTATGTGCATTACGCCGTTTGTAATAACGCTTGAGTCCTGACGAATTCTGTTCACCAGCTCGCCGGAGTGGTATTTATTCAATTCAATCCACTTTTTATGTGAAAGAGTTTCAAAAACCTTTTCACGAAACTTCATTTCAAGCCTTCCGCCAAAGGATACCATAACACGGCTGTTTATAACCCTTAAGATTATTTCCAGAAGAATTATGACTCCTAACATAATCCCCGATTTTGTAAGGTTGCCGCTGCCGTTTGTAACTGAGTTTATAACCTGTCCTGAAACTAAGGCAAAGGCAATTGTGCAAATGCTGATTGCAACACAGATTGCAACCAGAAACAGCAGGGGAAAAAGCATGAAACGACTGTTTTTAATTATCCATTTTAAGGGCTTTGACATATAAATGCCCCTTTCAATTATTTTTCAAGAAGGTCACTTTGTTCAAGTGCTTTTAGAAATGCCGAAACATCCTTCGAAGCTGTTGAAGAGTCCACATCATATTCCTCTGTAAGCCTTTTTACAAGTGCTTCCTCGGTTGAACCTTTTGAAAGCTCGTCCCACAAAAATGCGCCTGTTTCATTCAAGGTCTGCATTTTTGCAACGCTTGACTCGCTTTCGGAAAGGGAAATAATCATGTAGCTTCCCATTACTTTTTTTAAAATATATCCGTCTTTTACTTTCAATTAAATCACCCTTTCAACAAAAATATTATATATTAAAAACTCTGCTAATGCAATAGTGGGATTTTAAAGCTTAAAATCCCACTAAAAACAAGTAGCCTAATGCACAAAGAAGAATGTAGTCGTCGCTGCCCTCTAAAATGAGCACTGTAATAATCGCAAGCAAAATCCAGTCATCGGTTTTAAAGTTTTTCACATCAAAGTAGTGTTGTGAAGCCTTTTTTTCATAAAGGGGAGCAGGGGGCGGTAAAGGGGGAGCGTATGTTTGTATTTTGTCGGGGAAGGGGTTCATCTGAACTACACGCATGGTTTAAAAAAGCTTCATATCCTTGCCTATTTTGCCAATTGAAACAAGCTTTAAAATGTTCACGGCACTATCCATGTAGGGTGCTCTTTTTTCGCTTAAAAAAGGCTTTAAGGCAATCAGAAGTCTTGTTCGGTTATCCTCGGGAACAATAGAACTCAGATTTTTAAATCCGTCCGCTTTCTTAAAAACTCCCCCAGCATATTCTGCGCATTTTTATCTTCACTTATGGTTTTTGCCGCATCCTTGAGTGAATCGGGAAGGTTGTTGCCGTCGGGCATTTTCCCCTCTTGGAGCATTTGTGCCGCATTCTGCCCTTCAGGCGTTGCCAAGAAGCGCTGCGCCTCTTTCAAGGCGTTGTCCAAAGTGTCTTTGTCCATGTTTTTCAGCATGCTGAATATATCCATATCAATCATCCTTTCTATACATATTATTCACCCCGTGATTTATTGACACAAGGAAAAAATAGGTGTATTATTATATTGGTGATTTGTATGAGAATTCTGATTATATCCGACTCTCACGGCGACACAAAACGCTTTGACAAAGCAATCGAAAGCTTTGAGCCTGATATGATAATTCACTTAGGTGATATTGAGAGGGACGTGCAGTATATTGAAAGCGTTTACCCTCACATTCCCTGCCATGGGGTTTTAGGCAACAACGACCCATGGGTAAGGCGTGAAAGCGAAAAGGTTATTGAAGTTGAGGGTGTTAAAATTTTTATGACCCATGGTCACGGCTACAGCGTGTGGGACAAAGGTGAAACTGTTGCAAAAAGGGCAGAGGAATTAGGCTGTCAGGTTGCACTTTTCGGCCACAGTCATGTTGCATCCGATGAAATTTTCGGCTCGGTACGAGCCTTTAACCCCGGCAGCATTTCCCGTCCAAGGGTTGGGGAATACAGCGTAGGTATTTTAGAAATAGAAAACGGAAAATTTGACTTTGCCCTTTGCGATTGGGTGTGAAAGGTGGATTAATATGCTTCTTGCAATTGACGTAGGTAATACAAACATTGTGCTTGGTGCATTTGAAGGCGAAAAGATGGTAAAAAGCTTCCGTGTTGCCACCAGCTACGAAAAATCCCGTGACGAATACGGCATGATGTTTTTGCAGCTTCTTATGTTCAACAAAATTGACGTTGAAAAAATTGAGGATGTAATCATATCCTCGGTTGTGCCTCCTGTTATGTATTCTTTGGAAAGAGCTGTTGAAAAATATCTGGGTAAAAAGCCCTTGGTTGTTACAAACAAGCTTGATTTAGGGCTTAACATAAAGTACGAAAACCCTCATGAGGTTGGTGCTGACCGACTTGTAAACGCTGTTGCGGCACTTGACAAGTACAAAACCGACTGTATTGTTGTGGATTTCGGCACTGCAACCACTTTTTGTGCAATTACCAAAGAAGGTGACTACCTTGGCGGTGCAATCTGCCCCGGTATTAAAATAAGTGTTGAAGCACTTTTTAACAAAACAAGTAAGCTTCCCCGTATTGAGCTTACACCCACTAAAACAGTTATTGGCAAAACCACTGTCTCCAGCATGCAGTCTGGTGTTATTCATGGCTATGTGGGTCAGGTTGACTACATGGTAAAATTAATCCGTGAGGAAATGGGTTGTAATGCAAAGGTTATTGCAACAGGGGGACTTTCGGGCATGATTAGCGAGGAGTCTACAACCATTGATGTTATTGAACCAAACCTTACCTTAGACGGCTTAAGGATTATTTACGACAGGTTAAAGGGTGGCAACAATGGATAATAACAAAATAATTTATTCGCAACAGGTTAAAGGAAAAAACAATACGGTTTTAAGAACATTTCTTTTTGTTTTGCTGGTGCTTTTAGCAGTGGTTTTACTCTTTGTTGCAAATTTTCTGCCCTACAGCGGTATTTTATCGGTTGGTGTGATTTTTTTTCTGGCTTTTCTTGCAAATAAGCTTCTTTCGGGTTTCGTTTTTGAAATAACCTATGTGCTTCATCCCGACCGCCTTTCCTTCGACAGAAAGTACGGTAAACTCAGTTGGGAATGCGAGGTTTTTCCTTTTGATGAGGCAGAGTTTTTTGAAGATAAAATAATACATAGGGGAAGAACATATCCCTTTGCTCCCGACGACAAGCTTAAAGAACTTCTTTTTAAGGAAAAAATATGAAAAATGAAGAAAACCCACTTGTTTATTTGAATTTAATATGATAAAATATACTCATAATATTATAATTTGAAAGGATGACTCGGTATGAAACTTTTTATTGACACAGCCAATGTTGCCGATATTAAAGCGGCAAATGATCTTGGCGTAATCTGCGGTGTAACAACAAACCCCTCTCTTATTGCTAAAGAAGGCAGAGATTTTAAGGAAGTTGTTACAGAAATCACATCTATCGTTGATGGCCCCATCAGTGCTGAAGTTATCGCTCTTGACCATGAAGGCATGGTAAGCGAAGCTAAGGAACTTGTTAAGATTCACAAGAACATCGTTATCAAAATTCCTATGACTCTTGAAGGCTTAAAGGCTGTTAAGATTCTTAGTGCTGAAGGTATCAAGACAAACGTAACACTTATCTTCAACTCCACACAGGCTCTTTTGGCAGCTCGTGCAGGTGCAACATACGTTTCTCCCTTCTTAGGTCGTCTTGACGACATCGGTATGAACGGTATGAACCTTATTGAAGAAATTGTTGACATTTTTGATACTCACGGTATCGAAACAGAAATTATTGCTGCTTCCGTTCGTCATCCTGTTCACGTAATCGAAGCTGCTCGTCTTGGTGCTCACATTGCAACAATTCCCTACAACGTAATTGTTCAGATGACAAAGCATCCTCTTACAGACGCAGGTATTGAACGCTTCCTTAAGGACTGGGAAGGCGTACCCAAGAAGTAATTAAAATAAGGAGTAAACTACAATGAGCATTTTGAATAAATTCAGCCTTGAGGGCAAGGTTGCTCTCGTTACAGGCGCAAGCTATGGTATTGGTTTTGCAATTGCATCAGGTCTTGCTGAAGCAGGTGCAAAGGTTGTATTCAACGACATTAAGCAGGAACTTGTTGACAAGGGTCTTGCAGCATATAAAGAAGCAGGCATCGACGCCAAGGGCTATGTTTGTGACGTAACTGACGAAGATCAGGTTAATGCTATGGTAGCAAAAATCGAAGAAGAAGTTGGCGTTATCGACATTCTGGTTAACAACGCAGGTATCATCAAGCGTATTCCCATGTGCGAAATGACAGCTGCTGAATTCAGACAGGTTATCGACGTTGACCTTAACGCTCCCTTTATTTGTGCAAAGGCAGTTATTCCTTCCATGATCAAGAAGGGCCATGGTAAGATTATTAACATCTGTTCCATGATGAGTGAACTTGGTCGTGAAACAGTATCTGCTTATGCAGCTGCTAAGGGCGGCTTGAAGATGCTTACAAGAAACATCTGTTCCGAATACGGCGAGATGAACATTCAGTGTAACGGTATCGGCCCCGGCTATATCGAAACACCTCAGACTGCTCCTCTTCGTGAGCGCCAGGCAGATGGTAGCCGTCATCCCTTTGACGCTTTCATCATTGGTAAGACTCCCGCTGCTCGTTGGGGTAAAACTGAAGACCTTGTAGGTCCTGCAGTATTCCTCGCTTCCGATGCATCTGACTTTGTAAACGGTCATGTGCTTTACGTTGACGGCGGTATTTTAGCGTATATTGGTAAACAACCGTAAAAAATTTGAAAAAATCTTCCGTCATCTTGCACTTTTATCTCGTCTTATGTGCAAAAAAGCACACGACGACTCGATAAAAACACAATCTGACGAAATCTCTTTCAAATTTGAATAAAACAAAAAACTGCGGCAGGCAGGCAACAGCCTGTCTGCCAATTTCATTAAAAGGAGAATGTAAATGGAAGTAAGATACGATACGCATCCTAATGATGCAATGTACTACACAACAGAAGAATTAAGAGAACATTACCTTATCGAAAACCTTTTTGAATCAGGTAAAATCAACACAGTTTACTCCCACGTTGACAGAATTATTGTTGGCGGTGCAACACCCGGCAGCAACGCTTTAAAGCTCGAAGCAGGGGATGAATTAAGAGCTGCTTATTTCCTTGAAAGACGTGAATTAGGTATTATCAACATCGGCGCTCCCGGTAAGGTAACACTTGACGGCGTTGAATACAAGTTAGGCAATAAGGACGGACTCTACGTTGGTATGGGCACAAAGGATATTGTTTTTGAAAGCGAAGACGCATCCAATCCTGCAAAGTTCTACTTTAACTCTGCTCCTGCTCACACAACATATCCCACAGTATTTATCGACATGGAAAAGGCTAACAAGCGTCCCATCGGCAGCATGGAAGACTCTAACAAGCGTACTATTTATCAGTACATCCATCCTGCAGTTTTAAAAACCTGTCAGCTTTCCATGGGTCTTACAAAGCTGGAAGAAGGCAGCATGTGGAACACAATGCCCTGCCATACTCATGAAAGAAGAATGGAAGTTTATCTTTACTTCGACCTTCCCGAGGATGCAGCAGTATTCCACCTTATGGGACAGCCTCAGGAAACAAGACATATCGTTATGCATAACGAGCAGGCTGTTATTTCGCCCTCCTGGTCAATTCACAGTGGTGTAGGCACACATTGCTACACATTTATCTGGGGTATGGTTGGCGAAAACCAGGACTTTGATGATATGGACCACTGCAAAACAAATGAATTAAAGTAATTCATTTGTTTTGCAGGGAATAACTAAAAGGTAATAGGGAAGAAGTTCGGTAGAATTTCGCAAGCGAAATTCTTTCCATACCTATTCCTTATTCACTATTAACTATTCACTTTTTCCGACGAAGGAGGAAAACATATGCATTGGGCAAGAAAATGGCAGTGTCAGCAGATTGCAAAGGAAATTGTTGAAATACTGAACGAAAAGGGCTACACCGCCCGTTATGCTGAAAACTGCGACGAAGCAAAACAAATGATTATCGACACTATCCCCGAAGGCAGCAGTATTGCCATGGGCGGTAGCGTAACACTTGGCGAAATGGGCATGGTTGAAGTTTTCAGAAGCGATAAATACCGTTTCTATGACCGCTATGCAACAGGTAGCTACGAAGAATGCTACCAGGTTTACCGTGAATCCATGATGGCTGACTGGCTTGTTACAGGCTCTAACGCTATCACCCGTGACGGTGAAATTGTCAATACCGACTCTTCCGGTAACCGTGCTGGCGGTATTATCTTCGGACCCGACAAGGTTATGATTGTTGTTGGTGCCAACAAGGTTGTTGATGACCTTCCTGCGGCATTTGACCGCATTAAGAGTATTGCACCCACAAACGCAAAGCGTATCGGTCACCAGACACCTTGCGCTGTAACAGGCAAGTGCGAGCACTGCGAAATCCAGCAGAGCGTTTGTAATGCAACAAGTATTATACATAACGGTCGTAAGCATCCCGGCAGATTTAATGTAATAGTAATTGCAGAAGACGTAGGATTCTGATTTATGTTAATTAATTATCTTATTATAAATTAAAGGAGAGATTCCAATGGCAAAAGTAGTAACAATGGGCGAAATCATGCTCAGACTTTCTACACCCGGTAACGAAAGATTTTTACAGGCAGACGAATTTGACGTTTGCTACGGCGGTGGCGAAGCTAACGTTGCAGTATCTCTTGCAAACTATGGCCACGACGCTGAATTTGTAACAAAGGTTCCTTCTAACCCCATCGGTGAATGTGCAGTAGCAGCACTTCGCAAAATGAATGTTGAAACAAAGAACATTGCTAAGGGCGGCGAAAGACTCGGTATTTACTTCCTTGAAACAGGTGCTTCTATGAGAGCTTCCAACGTTGTATACGACCGTGCTCATTCCTCCATCTCCACAGCAGTGGCAGCTGACTTTGACTTCGACAAGATTTTTGATGGTTGTGACTGGTTCCACTTTACAGGTATCACACCTGCAGTTAGCGATGCAGCAGCAGAATTAACAGAAATCGCTCTTAAGAAGGCTAAGGAACACGGCGTTAAGGTTTCTTGTGACCTTAACTTCCGTAAAAAGCTCTGGAGCAGCGAAAAGGCTCAGAAGGTTATGACAAACCTTATGCAGTATGTTGACGTTTGTATCGGTAACGAAGAAGATGCCGAAAAGGTTCTTGGCTTCAAGCCCGGCGAAACAGACGTTACAAGCGGTGAGCTTGAATTGGCAGGCTACAAGAGCATTTTTGAACAGATGGTAGAAAAGTTCAACTTTGAATATGTTGTATCTTCTCTCCGTGTTTCCCATTCTGCTTCCGACAACGGCTGGTCTGCTTGTATCTATTCAAGAGACACAAAGGAATTTTATCATTCCCGTGAATACAGAATTAACCCCATCGTTGACCGTGTAGGTGGCGGTGACAGCTTTGCGGCAGGCGTTATCTGCGGTATGCTCGATGGTAGTGACTTCAAGACAGCGCTCGAATACGGCGTTGCAGCTTCTGCATTAAAGCACACAATCCCCGGCGACATGAACATTGTTACACGCGCTGAAGTTGAAACTCTTATGGGTGGCGACGGAAGCGGCAGAGTACAGAGATAACAAAAAGGACGGCACAGCCGTCCTTTTTGTTAAATTAAATTAAAAAATATCTTGACAGAGTTTACCTCTTGTGTTAATATAATAAACGGCTTTATAAGCCTTGTCCGCAGGCAAGGGGTTCGGACACTCCGACCAATACCTTTGGCTGACGGGGAATAATAATTTTTTATATTATATTTATGGAGGTATTTACTATGACACCCGAAAGAAAAGCGCAGATTATTAAGGAATTCCAGCTTTCTCCTACAGATACTGGTTCTCCCGAAGTACAGATTGCTCTCCTTACAGAGAGAATTAACCACCTCAACGAACACCTTAAGGAGTTCAAGAAGGATCACCATTCCAGACGTGGTCTTCTTATGATGGTTGGTAAGAGACGTGGTCTTCTTGACTACCTCACAAAGAAGGATATCGAAAGATACCGTGCAATCGTTGCTAAGCTCGGTTTGAGAAAGTAATTACGATGCAAGGCGGAGCTATTCTGTTCCGCCTTGTTTTCATATTTATAAACCGAAAAAATCAGGTGTTCGAGGGCTTATGACTATTCGCTTATCACTTATATATGTCCCCGTAATGCGGAGATATACATAAGTGATAAATATCATAAGCTCTCTAAAATAAAATCATATTTTAGAAAGGAAAGTTTAGTATGTTTAAGACATTTGAAACAACATTCGCAGGTCGTCCTCTTGTTATTGAAACAGGTAAGATGGCACAGCTCGCTAGTGGTGCATGTCTTGTTCGCTACGGCGACACAGCAGTTCATGCAGCTTGTACAATTTCTGCAAAGCCCCGTGAAGGCGTTGATTTCTTCCCCTTGGCAGTTGATTATGAAGAAAAGCTCTATGCTGCAGGTAAAATCCCCGGCAGTTATTTGAAGAGAGAGGGTCGTCCTTCCGAAAAGGCAATCCTTGCATCCCGTTGTATTGACCGTCCCATGAGACCCTTGTTCCCCAAGGACCTTCGTAACGACGTGTCTATTGTTACAACAGTAATGTGCGTTGATCCCGACTGCTCTCCCGAAGTTGCAGCTATGATTGGTGCAAGTATTTCTGCTTGCATTTCTCCCGCTCCCTTCAATGGTCCTATCGCAGGTGTTGCTGTAGGTCTTGTTGACGGCGAAATCATCATTAACCCCACACTTAGTCAGAGAGAAGTTTCCGAAATGTATCTTACTATCGCAGGTACTAAGGACAAGGTTAACATGATTGAAGCAGGCGGTAGCGAAATTCCCGAAGACTTGATGTTTGAAGCAATCATGAAGGCTCATGAAGAAATCATCAAGATTTGTGAATTTATTGAAACAATCCAGAGCGCTATCGGTAAGGAAAAGATTGAATATACTCCTATCGAAGTTCCCGAAGATTTGTACGAAGACATTAAGGCTTTTGCTATTGATAAGGTTAAGTATGCTCTTGACACAGACGACAAGAACATCCGTGAAGAACGCCTTAAGCCCGTATACGACGAAGTTTACGAAGCCATGGCTGAAAAGTATCCCGAAGTTGAAACAGCACTTATGGACGAAGCTATTTACAAGCTCCAGAAGTACATTGTAAGAAGATGGATACTTGACGAAGGCAGACGTGTTGACGGACGTAAGCTTGACGAAATCCGTCCTCTTTCCGCTGAAGTTGGTCTTCTTCCTCGTGTTCACGGTACAGGTCTTTTCACACGTGGTCAGACACAGGTATTAACAACTGTAACGTTAGGTACTCTTTCCGAAGCACAGCTTCTTGACGGTATCGATGAAGAAGTTGAAAAGAGATATATGCACCACTACAACTTCCCCAGCTACTCTGTTGGCGAAACAAGAGCAAGCCGTGGTCCCGGTAGACGTGAAATCGGTCACGGTGCATTGGCTGAAAAGGCACTTGTTCCCGTAATTCCTTCAAAGGAAGAATTCCCCTATTCACTCCGTCTTGTTAGTGAAGTTCTTTCTTCCAACGGTTCAACAAGCCAGGGTAGTATTTGTGGCAGTACACTTGCACTTATGGACGCAGGTGTTCCCATTAAGGCTCCTGTTGCAGGTATTTCCTGTGGCTTGGTTACAGAAGGCGACAGATTCATCACCATGGTTGACATCCAGGGTCTTGAAGACTTCTTCGGCGACATGGACTTTAAGGTAGCAGGTACAAAGAAGGGTATCACAGCTATCCAGGTTGATATTAAGATTGACGGCTTAAAGCCCGAAATCATTAAGGAAGCTCTTATGAAAACAAGAGACGCTCGTTACAAGATTTTGGACGAATGTATGCTTCCTTGCATTGCTGAACCCAGAGCAGAACTCAGTAAGTATGCTCCCAAGATTTTCACAATGCAGGTTGACCCCGAAAAGATTGGCGATATTATTGGTAAGCAGGGTAAGACAATCCAGAAGATTACTGCAATGACAAACGTTAAGATTGACATTGAAGACGATGGTACAGTTCTTATTGCTACAACAGACACAGAAGCTGCTGAAAAGGCTATGAAGCTTATCAACGGCGTTTGCGGTAACATTGAAATCGGTGAAGTATTCTTAGGCACAGTTACAAAGCTTATGGACTTTGGCTGCTTTGTTGAATTCCTTCCCGGTAAGGAAGGCCTTGTTCACATTTCAAAGCTCGACCATAAGAGAGTTGAAAAGGTAAGTGACGTGGTTAGTGTTGGTGACGAAATCATGGTTAAGCTTATTGAATTTGACCGTATGGGCAGAATTAACCTTTCCAGAAAAGATGCACTTCCCAAGCCCGTAGAAGAACTTAAGGCTGAATAATTTAAAACATAGGGGCGGATGAAATCCGCCCTTAATTTTTAGGTGATTTAATGAATAAAATTACAACTTTAAAAAACGGATTAAAAATAATAACCGAGCCAATGCAGGGTGCACAAAGCGTTTTTGTGGGTGTGTGGGTAAAGGCAGGCAGTGCCAACGAAAAGGACGATGAATGGGGCATAAGCCATTTTATTGAGCACATGGTTTTCAAAGGCACTCTAAACCGTACGGCACAACAGATAAGCGAAGAAACCGACTACGTTGGCGGTCAGGCAAATGCTTTCACAAGTCGTGATTGCACCTGCTTTTATTCCAGAACTCTTCCCAACCATCTTGAATTGAGCTTTGACATTTTGTCGGACATTTATCACAATCCCAAAATGGCAAAAAGCGACGTGGACATGGAAAGAGGCGTAATAAAGGAAGAAATCAGCATGTACGAGGACTGCCCCGAGGACTTAGTCCAGGACAGGCTTCTTGCCGAGATTTACCAGAACAGTGCTATAGGCAGAGAAATTGCAGGCAGCTTTGAATCGGTGGATAGTCTCGACCGTGAAAAAATGCTTGACTATATGCATCGCTATTACACCCCCGACAACACCATAATAACCGTATGCGGTAAATTTGACGAAAAAGAGGCAATTGCACTTTCTGAAAAGTATTTTTCAAAGGGTGATGCTTGTTTTTCCGGGGATGGAGTAATAACTCCCGAATTTACACAGGTGGATAAGCTCTGGAAAAAGGACATTGAACAGGCGCATTTGTGCCTTGCCTTTGAGTCGCTTCCTTTAGGTGACGAAAAAAAGAGCTATGTGTTAAGCGTTTTAAGTAACATTTTCGGTGGCAGTATGTCAAGCAGGCTTTTTGCATCAATCCGTGAGGAGCGAGGCTTGTGCTACTCCATTTATTCCTATTCCTCTCAGGCGGAAACCTCGGGCCTTTTCGGTATTTACACAGGTCTTAACCCTTCTTGTGTTGAAGATGCAGAAAAGCTTATACATACCGAAATCGAAAAAATCGTAAAGGATGGGGTAACCGACTACGAATTAACAAAGGGCAAGGAGCAGTTGAAGGCGGCAATTCTTATGGACATGGAAAACCCTTCCAGCCGAATGACAGCTCTTGGCAAGGACATGCTTTTGTTTGGCGAGGTTAAGGAAATTGACGAAATTGTGAAAACTATTGACTCTGTTACAAAAAGCGACGTACAAGAAATGGCAAGCTTTGTTTTTAACGGAAAAAAGGCAAGAGGAATACTCTTGCCCATGAATAAATAAAAGGTGCGGATTTCCGCACCTTTTATTTATTCTTCAATTATAAAATATGTGTGATAAGGCTTACCATGCATTTTGTACATGGGAACAAACTTCAAGCCGTAGCCTGTTAAACTAACCTCGTTATCAACCTTTTCAAGCTTATCGCCGATTGTGAGGAAGTTTGTGTAGCTGTTTTCACATACCATTACAAAAGGACCATACATAACGGACGCAATTGTTTTGCCATTTAACTTATCGGGAGTTTTTTCAAAACGGATAGTATATTCAAAATTTAATTCAATCACATCTGTTTTTCCTGCCTTGTGAGAAAGGCGTGCATATCTGCCCTCTGCAGGAAGGTTCTTAAAGGGGTTTTCGCACCATGTGGGAATACGGAAAAGTATTTCCATGTCACAATTGCCTGTAACGGTAATTGTGCCTGTGCCAAAGGGGAAATCAGACTTAATGTCAACTGTTACATCGCCCTCGTATTTTGCAGGGATGTACTGGTTGCAGATAAGTGTGTTGTCATCCTTAACAAAGAAGGAGGCATCCTGGTATTTCACATGGTTTTCCATGCCTGTACCATGACAGCAGGTGAAGGAGTTATAGTCGTCGGTATATTCCTTGCTTGCTCCGGGACCAATAGGAAGCATGTATGTAACACCGTTATGAACATTTTCTGTTACAAAAGGAGTTTGTGACGCTAAAATCTGGTTAATCATTGCTCTTTCGTAATAGTCCATGTACTTAACCTCATCGGGATTAAGAGCGTAGAGGGTACGTGCAGTTTTTAAAAGGTTATATGCAGCGCAGGTTTCGCAGTTTGTAGCCTCTTTAATGTTCAAAGCGAGCTCGTCAGGATTTCTGAAGGATTCGCCCTGACCTACACCACCGATTGAATACATGTGATGCTTTGTCACAATGTCAAAAAAGTTTTTGCTTATACTATAGTAGTATTCGTCCTCGGTTGCAATATATTCCTCCAAAGCGCCTAAAATCTGGGGGATGTGCTGATTTGCATGAAGATTCTGAATTGTATCTTCGCCCTTGGAAAGACCGGGGAAAATATTTTCGTTGTCAAACATTTTTGCACAGGTAAGATACTTTTCATCACCTGTAATGTTGTATATTGTGGTGAGAGATTCGTTCATGCCGCCAAATTCGCCTGCAATGTACATGCTCCACATCTGTTTGCGATGCTCATCGGTAAGAGGGGAAAGACGCGAATAAATCCAGTCGCCAATGCCCTTGGCAGTATCCAACGCTTCTTCGTTACCGCCACGGCTGTAGCAGTCAAGAAGACCTGCCACAATTTTGTGAAGTGTGTAATAGGGTGCCCAGATTTTGTTGTACTTTGTGAACTTTTCAAGAAGTGCAAACTGGTCTGGAGAATATGCCGACAAAAAGCCTTCGCCCCATTCAGTAGGGTTTGTACTCCACAATTCCTCCTCGGGGTGCTCGCTGTCGCCCTTGCACGAAAAATCGCAAGCCTTACCTCTACACATAAGCTGCATTGTGCGCAATGCATGGACCATGTAGTCCATTTTTTCTTTATAAAGCTTTTCGCCCGTTGCACTGTAGGCAAGAGCTAAAGCTGACAGGAAATGCCCTGTAGAATGACCGCGAAGAAGCCCCTTTGGGTCTTCCCAACCGCCCAAAGGCAAAGCAGAGGTTTCCACATTGTAGGTTTTATAAAAGTTATAAAGCATACGGTCGGGGTCAAGAAGCTTTAAATATTCTAAAGTTCTTGCCCTGTTTTCCGAAAAAGCGCTTTTATGTAAACTGAACTTGTTTAATGGAGAGTATCTTCCTTTGAAATGTATCATATTATTACATCCTTTCATGGGAAATCTATAAAAAATATTAACACTACCAATTTACAAAGTCAATAATAATAGTTGAAATTATAGAATTGATATTGTATAATGAACGTAAGTGTTTTAGGAAAGGATGATTAAAATGAAACTTGAATTCAAAAACGGCTGGAACGTAATTGAAGAAGCTGAAAAGAAAAAGGTTTTTGACTTTGCTGAGGGCTATAAGGACTATCTTAACCATGGCAAAACAGAACGTGAATGTGTAACGGAAACAATCCGCCTTGCCGAAAAGGCTGGCTTTAAAAACCTTAATGATGTAACCGAATTAAAGAGCGGTGACAAGGTTTATGCAGTAAATAAGAACAAGGGCATTATGCTTTGCGTAATGGGCAACAAAAAGGTAAGCGACGGTGTGAACATTGTAGGTGCTCATATTGACGCACCCCGATTGGACTTAAAGCAGAATCCTCTTTTTGAAGACAACGACATGGCGTTCTTTAAAACACACTACTACGGCGGTATCAAGAAGTATCAGTGGGCGGCAATTCCTCTTGCAATCCATGGCGTTATCGTTCTTGAAAACGGCGAAAAGAAGGAAATTTCCATCGGTGACTACGACGATGACTTCACATTTGTAATCACTGACCTTCTTCCTCACCTTGGCAGAAATCAGATGAGCAAAAATGCAAACGAGGTTATAACAGGCGAACAGCTCACAATTTTGCTTGGCTCTATTCCTTACGATGGTGAAGACGATGAAGAAACAGGTCTTAAGAAGGGCGAAGTAAAGAGCCAGATTCTTAAGCTTATCAACGAAAAGTACGGAATAAAGGAAGAAGACTTCCTTTCTGCTGAATTGGAAGTTGTTCCTGCTTTTGAAGCAAAGGATTTAGGCTTTGACAGAAGCATGGTTGCAGCATATGGCCACGACGACCGTGTTTGCTCCTATGCGTCTCTCATGGCAACTCTTGAAATGGAAACACCCGAAAGATGTGCAATCTGCATTCTTACTGACAAGGAAGAAGTAGGCAGCATGGGTAACACAGGTGCAAAGAGCTATTTTATGCAGCTTGTTTTAAGTGAGCTTATGGAAAAGAGTGGCGAAACACCCTCCGACATTAATCGTCTTCGTATGCTTGACAAGAGCTACTGTCTTTCTGCCGACGTTTCTGCGGCACTTGACCCCAAGTTCAGCGACGTTTGCGACCCCATGAACTGTGGCAGAATGAACAAGGGTATTGCAGTAAGCAAGTACACCGGCAGTGGCGGTAAGAGCGGTAGCAACGATGCCTCTGCAGAGCTTATGGGCCTTGTAAGAAAAATCTTTAACGACAATAACGTTCTTTGGCACACAGCAGAGCTTGGCAAGGTTGATGCAGGCGGTGGCGGTACAATTGCTCAGTTTGTTGCAAACTTAGGCGTGAATACTATCGACTGCGGCGTTCCTATGCTCAGCATGCATGCTCCCTACGAAGTAGTTGGCAAGATGGACTTGTACATGTCCTATAAGGCGTTTGCGGCATTTCTTAAGGACTGCAAGTAATTTGGTGTAAAAATGAGAATTGATAAATATTTGAAGGTGTCCAGGCTTATCAAAAGGCGTACAGTTGCCCAGGAAGCCTGTACACAAGGCAGAATTTCGGTTAACGGCAAGGTTGCAAAGGCATCAAGCGAAGTGAAAATCGGCGACGAAGTGCAGATTACCTTTGGGGAAAGAATAATAAAAGTAAAGGTGGAAAGCATTGCCGAGCATGCTCTTAAAAACGATGCGGCGCTTATGTATACAGTTATCGAAGGCTGAATTAAAAAGTCTCTGTAAAACAGAGACTTTTTTAGTTAAAATGACAAATTGCCTATTTACAAAATATAACTTTTAGTTTATAATAATTATGTATCGTTATATATTAGCGGTATTGTCGTTAATCGACTCTCGATGAATATTTTAGGCGAAAGCCTTGGAAAATGAAAGGATGGACTCTTTATGAAAAAGGTTTTAAGTCTCCTTGTTGTGCTTTGCATGATGCTTACAGCAGTTCCCTTTGTACAGGCAGCTGACTATTCTCTTGCAATCAACAACAACGCAGCAGTAATGGTAGGCAACACAAACGCCATTGCATGGAACACTATTGTAAACATTCCCGTTGCTCCCGTTGAAGAAAACGGTGTGGTTTATGCACCCGTAAGATTTTTAGCAAATGCATTCAACGGCGAATACAGCTACGAAAATGGTCTTGTTACAATCAACATGGGCAACGAAAGAATTGCTCAGTGCCTTGTAGGTAAGAATATTGCGGCAGTTAACGGCAGAATTTACAATGCTGTAGCTGCTCCTAAGGATATTAATGGTGAAGTTATGATGCCCGTTCAGTTCCTTGCTGAAACTGTTTTGGGTAAGCACCTTTACTATGATGCAGAAACAAAGACAGCTATCGTTACACAGAGAAAGTGCCTTTCTTCCCGTGATAAGGATGCTATAACAACAATTGCAGGCGCAATCACAAGCGGTTCTCTTCCCGAAATCGTTATCCAGGCACCCGTTGTTGAAATTGCAGTTCCCGGTGGTAACAGCTTTGCTGAAACAGGCAAGCTTACTATCGCTTCCGTATACGCTGACCAGGAACCCGAACCCGAAAACGGCGGCAGTTGCATGATTGACGGCAACCTCAGCTCCAGATGGGCATCTCAGGGTGCAGGTAGTGCCACAGTTGACCTTGGTTCCGTTAAGCCTGTAACAAACGTTAAGGTTGCAGTTTGGAAGCCCAACGAAAGAAGCACAAACTACTCTATCGAAGTTTCCAAGGATGGCGGCAACTACACAAAGATTTTTGACGGTGGTTCTTCCGGCTCTACATATGATTCTTATGACGTAAACGATTCTATCCGTTACGTTCGTATTAACACAAACGGTACTTCCGTAGGTGACTGGGCAAGTATTCTTGAACTTGAAGTATGGAATGGCACAGCTACTACATCTGTAACAACAGGTGGTACAGGTGCAACAGGTACTGTTGCAACAAGTGCATCCGGCACAAAGGTTACACTTACATCCTCCATGCTCACAGCAAGCCAGACACCCGAAGCTGAAAACCATGCAGGCAACCTTGTTGACGGCAACAAGATGACAGTATGGGCATCTCAGGGTGATGCAAACGTAGTTATCGACCTTGGTAGCGCTAAGACAGTTTCTTGTGTTGGTGTTGCTATGAAGATGTACGAAGATGACAGAACAATTCCTTACGATATCGAAGTTTCTACAGATGGTATGTCTTACAGCCAGGTATGGACAGGTAGCAGTGACCCCATGACAGACACAACAAAGTATGTTACATTCTCCGCTCCTGCAAGATATGTTCGTATTACAGCACATGGTAATACAATTTCCGGTTGGAACTCCATCGGTGAAGTTGAAGTTTACTCCTCCGGTGCAGCAACAGGTGTTACAACAACTACAACTACTACAACAACTTCTACAGCTACAGGTACAGAAGCAAGTGCAGCAACAGGAACAAAGATTAATCTTACATCCTCCATGCTCACAGCAAGCCAGACACCCGAAGCTGAAAACCATGCAGGCAACCTTGTTGACGGCAACAAGATGACGGTATGGGCTTCTCAGAACGAAGCAAACGTAGTAATTGACCTTGGCAGTGCAAAGACACTTTCCTGCGTTGGCGTTGCTATGAAGATGTACGACGATACAAGAACAATCCCCTACAAGATTGAAGTATCCACCGACGGTGCATCCTACAGCGAAGTTTGGTCTGGTAACAGCGAACCTCAGACAGATACAACAAAGTATGTATCCACATCTGCAAGCGCAAGATATGTGAGAATTACTGCTTACGGTAACACAGTTTCCGGTTGGAACTCCATTGGCGAAATTGAAGTTTACTCAAAGTAATAACAAAAGGCGGTCATATGACCGCCTTTTAATTTGCAAAAAAGATTGCTGATTAATCAGCAATCTTTATTTCTTTATATACATCTTGTTTTCTTATTCCGCGCTCTTTTGCAACGAGCTTCATGGCTTCTTTTTCGTCAATGCCGTTTTTTATGTGCAAATCAAAATGCTCACGGATTGACATATCCTGCCATGCTTCTTTTTCTTCTTTTATAATATCATCTTCACTTTTACCTTCAACTATCAAAACAAATTCGCCCTTGGGAAGTGTTTCGGCATAATAGCTCACTGCCTCTGAAAGTGTTAATCTGATATATTCCTCATGAATTTTCGTAAGCTCATGGCAAAGGGTAATTTTTCTGTCACCCCAGTATTTGAACATGTCGTTAAGAGTTGCCTGAAGCTTGTGAGGAGCCTCGTAAAAAATCATGGTTCGGGTTTCGTTTTTAAGCCTTTCAAAAAGCTCAATGCGGTTTTTCTTATTGGTTGAAATAAACCCTTCAAAAACAAATTTAATTGTGGAAAGTCCGCTGCCGATTAATGCATTCACTGCCGCAACAGGACCGGGAATAGGTACAACCTTAATGCCCGCTTCAATACAAAGCTTTACCAAATCCTCTCCCGGGTCACAAATACCGGGGGTGCCTGCGTCGGAAACAAGGGCAATATTCACATTGTCCAAAAGCTTTTGCACAAGATAAGGCCCTTTTTCAACCTTATTGTGCTCGTAGTAGCTTGTAAGGGGTTTTTCAATGCCTAAGTGGTTCAATAATCCTAATGTTCTTCGGGTGTCCTCCGCCGCAATAAGGTCAACCTCGTTTAATGTGCGCACACAGCGGTAGGTAATGTCTTCCAAATTGCCTATGGGCGTTGCACAAAGATATAATGTTCCGGGCATAAAAATCAGTCCTTCCTGCCTGTCGCCAAGGGCGACTGATGAGTGTTTTATAATAATTCATCCGTAATTTGCTGTATGTAATTGCCATTATCGTCGTACATATACACTGGCTTTGTTATTTTAAGCTGAACTTTTCCGTAAAGAGCGCCTTCAATAAGAATAAGGTTCGGGGCACTTTTTGAGTTCGGGTGTACCATTGAAAGCCTTTTCGGCTCAATGGAATATTTTCTGAAGGTTGTTATAACATCACACAGGCGGTCTGCACGGTGCACCATGAAAAGCTTGCCGTGCTGCTTCAGAACACCGGCGGAAATTCGCACAACGTCGTCAAGTGTGCAGAAAAACTCATGCCTTGCCGCCTTTAAATAGTCATTAGGATTAACAAGACCATCGCCTACAGGCATATAGGGGGGATTGCAGGTCACTGCGTCAAACTGTCGCTTGCCGTAAATTTCAACACAGTTTTTTAAGTCGCAGTTTTTAACATTAATAACCTGGGACAGGTTATTCAAATCCATTGTTCTTTGTGCCATATCGGCAACCTCGGGCATAATTTCAACTGCATCTATGCGGGAAAGACGGTTGAGTGCCCAACACAAAACAGGAATAATCCCTGTGCCTGTGCACAAATCAAGCACTCTGTCACCCTTTTTAAAGGTTGCAAATTTGCTTAAAAGCACAGCATCACTGCCAAAGCAAAAGCCGTCCTTGGTTTGTATTATTTTATAATCCTTTATGCCTAAATCTTCAATTTTTTCATTATCGCGAGTAAAAGTGTTCATAATTATTTACCTATACTAAAAACGCCAAGGAAAAGTCCTCGGCGTTTTAGTTATTTGTGTGATTATTCCTCAACGGGAGCGCCTACAGGACAAGTACCTGCACAGCTACCGCAGCTGATGCATTCGTCAGCGTTGATAACGTACTTGCCATCGCCTTCTGTGATACATTCAACAGGACAAGCGGAAGCACATGCGCCACAGCTGATGCAATCGTCATTGATAATGTATGCCATAGTAGCACCTCTTTCTTAATTTTATACCCTTATTGTAACATAAAATTGAGAAATTTCAATACCTTTTTCTAAAATAACATTGTTTTTTAAAGGTGAAAAATGTATAATTAGACAAAAGAGAAAGGACGGAACACGTTTATGAGCTTTAGTTTTGGAAATATTCAACTTGAAAACAACATATTTCTTGCGCCCATGGCAGGTGTTACCGACCTAGCATTCCGCACTATTTGCCACAAGCACGGTTGCGCTTTGTCCTACACCGAGATGGTTAGTGCAAAGGCTCTTTGCCACAACAGCCAGAAAACCGAAGACATGCTGGAAACCATGTCTTTTCCCTCGGCTGTGCAGGTTTTCGGCCACGACCCTGAAGTTTTGGGTAAGGTTTCCCAAAAGGTTTCGGAAAAGGGCTTATTTGTGGACATAAACATGGGATGCCCTGCGCCTAAAATTGTAAATAACGGTGATGGCAGTGCATTAATGAAAAACCTACCCCTTGCAAGAAGCGTTGTTCAAAGTGTTGTGAAAAATTCAAAAAAGCCCGTCAGCGTAAAAATGAGGCTTGGCTGGGACGATGACAATAAAAATGTTATTGACCTTGCCCGTATTTGCGAGGAGGAGGGGGCATTTGCAATATGTGTTCACGGACGAACACGCGAGCAGTTTTATTCAGGAACTGCTGACTGGGAAATGATTGCCCGTGTAAAGGAAGCGGTTAATATACCTGTTGTGGGTAACGGCGATATTTTCACAGCCTGGGATGCCAAAAAAATGATTGACCAGACAAAGGTTGATGCTGTTATGATTGGTCGTGGCGCTCAGGGTAACCCCTGGATTTTCAAAGAGGCTGCCGCAATTTTAAAAGGTGAAGAAATAAAGCTTGTAACAAAGGAAGAGAGAATAAAAGAGGCTATTGAACACATTGAGCTTTTGTGCAGCATAAAGGGCGAATACGTGGGCATAAGAGAAGCGAGAAAACACGCCGCATGGTATATAAAGGGCATTGAAGGTGCGGCGCAAACAAGAGAAAAGATAAATCGTACCGAAAGCCTTGAAGAAATGAAAATGGTCCTTATTTCCTTAATCTAAAAAACATTTGGTTGTTGACTCAAATGAAAAATATTGATATAATATAAGGTAACAATAATATAAATTTTTTAAGAAAGGGTGTACAGATATGGACAAGATTCTCTATGAAGGCCTTACCTTTGATGACGTGCTCTTAATTCCTCAGAAGAGTGACGTGTACCAGGTGGGCATTGACCTTACTACACGACTTACAAACAAGATCAAGCTTAATATTCCCCTTATGAGTTCTGCGATGGACACAGTTACGGAATCAGCTCTTGCAATCGCTATTGCCCGTGAAGGCGGCATTGGTATTATTCATAAGAATATGACTATTGAAGCACAAGCAAATGAAGTGGATAAAGTAAAGAGAAGTGAAAACGGAGTTATTGTAAACCCCTTCTCTCTTTCTGCAACACACACACTTTCCGATGCTGATGCTCTTATGGGCAAGTACAAAATTTCAGGTGTGCCGATTACTGACGAAAAGGGCAAGCTTGTAGGCATTCTCACAAACCGTGACTTAAGGTTTGAAACTGACTTTAACCGTCCTATCGGCGAGGTTATGACAAAGGAAAACCTTATTACTGCACCCGAAGGTACAACACTGGAGGAAGCACAGGAAATTCTTCGTCATCATAAGATTGAAAAGCTTCCCATTGTTGACGACAACTACATTCTTAAGGGTCTTATCACCATCAAGGATATTGAAAAGGCTATTCAGTACCCCAATTCTGCCCGTGACGAAAGAGGCAGACTTCTTGCAGGTGCAGCGGTTGGTATTACAAACGATGTGCTTGACCGTGTACAGGCATTGGTTGATTCTTCTGTTGACGTGGTTGTGCTCGACTCAGCTCATGGTCACAGCAAGAACATTATGACATGTATTGACAAAATCAAGAATAAATTCCCCGAATTACAGCTTATTGCAGGTAACATTGCAACCTACGGCGGAGCAGAAGACCTTATTAAGGCTGGTGCCGACGCTGTTAAGGTTGGTATCGGACCCGGAAGTATCTGTACAACACGAGTTGTTGCAGGTATTGGTGTTCCTCAGCTTACTGCTGTTATGCAGGCGGCTGAAGCTGCTGCAAAGTACAACATTCCCATTATCGCCGACGGCGGTATCAAGTACTCAGGTGATTTGCCCAAGGCTATTGCCGCAGGTGCTGATGTTATCATGATGGGTTCACTCTTTGCAGGCTGTGACGAATCTCCCGGGGATACAGAAATTTACCAGGGCAGAAAGTTCAAGGTTTACCGTGGCATGGGCTCTATTGCAGCTATGGAACAGGGTAGTAAGGACCGTTACTTCCAGTCCGGCTCAAAGAAGCTTGTTCCCGAAGGTGTTGAAGGTAGAGTTCCTTATAAGGGTCCCTTGTCCGAAACAATTTTCCAGCTTCTTGGCGGATTGAGAGCAGGTATGGGTTATTGCGGAAGTGCTTCCATTGAAGAATTGAAGCAGAAGGGTCAGTTTGTTAAGATTTCTTCTGCAGGTCTTCGTGAAAGCCATCCCCATGATATTTCTATCACTAAGGAAGCGCCTAACTACACTACAAATATATAATTAACTGAAAGGTAGGATGACAAATGGATAAGGAATTAGTAATCACCAGATTAACAGATGCAGGCGTTGTTGCGGTTGTAAGAGCAGAAAACGGCGAAAAGGCAAAGAGAATTGCCGATGCATGTATGGAAGGCGGTGTACCCGCAATTGAGCTTACATTCACAGTTCCCATGGCTCATCACGTAATTGAAGACTTGGCTAAGGAATATTCCGACGGCAGTATGATTTTAGGCGCAGGTACAGTGCTTGACAGTGAAACTGCAAGAATTGCAATTCTTTCCGGTGCACAGTACATTGTAAGTCCCTGCTTTGACTTGGAAACAGTTAAGCTTTGTAACCGTTACCGCATCCCCTGCATGCCCGGTGCAATGACAATTAAAGAAGTTGTTACTGCAATGGAAGCAGGTGCTGACATTGTTAAGGTATTCCCCGGCGAAGCTTTTGGTCCTAAGATTTTAAAGGCTATCAAAGGTCCCCTTCCTCAGGCTAAGATGATGCCCACAGGTGGTGTTGACGTTAGTAACGTTGGCGAATGGATTAAGGCAGGCGCTTGTGCAGTTGGTGCAGGCGGTGCTTTAACAGGTGGCGCAGCTACAGGCGACTACAAGGCAATCACAGAAAAGGCAAAGGCTTTCGTCCAGGCAGTAAAGGAAGCAAGAGGTTTATAATTACAATAAAAAGCCCGCAAAAAAGGCGGGCTTTTTTGGATGAAGGAGAAAATTTATGAATTTTGAACATCTTTTCCAAAATCTTACCACAGTAGGCGTTTCTTTAGGCGGTAAGATTATTGCAGCACTTTTAGTGCTTTTTATCGGTCTTAAAATAACAAAGTTTATTGTAAGGCTTGTTACAAAATCAAAGGTTTTTCATGCAATTGATGCTACAGCCCAAACCTTTTTAAAAAGTGTTATCACAATTGCACTTAAGGCAATTGTGTTCATAACAGCTATCGGCGTGTTGGGAGTGCCCCTTACAAGCGTTGTAACCGTTGTTGCATCCTGCGGTGTGGCGGTTGGTCTTGCACTTCAGGGTGGTTTAAGTAACCTTGCAGGCGGTATTATCATTATTATTCTTAAGCCCTTTAAGGTTGGAGACTACATAATTGAAGGCGGCATTGAAGGCAGCGTTGAAGCAATCGGCATTTTCTACACAACACTTTTAACTCCCGACAACAAAAGGGTTATTATCCCCAATGGCTCACTTATGAACTCCACCGTTACTGCTGTAAACCAGCTTGACACAAGACGTGTTGACTTCAAGTTCTCTGTTGCATATTCTGTTGACATTGACAAGGCAAGAAAGGTTATAGCTTATGTAATTGAGAATACAGAAAAGGTTCTTAAGGATAAAAGCGTTGACATTTTTGTGTCAAACCACGGCGAAAGCAGTATTGACCTTTCGGTAAGAGTCTGGTCAAAAACAGAAGATTACTGGACTGTATATTTTGAAATTAACGAAAACGTTAAAAAGGCTTTTGACAAAACAGGCATTGAAATTCCCTTCCCCCAGCTTGATGTACATGTTAAAAACAACTAAATTTAAAAGGTGCGAATTTTCGCACCTTTTTTTACGGCAAAATTCTTACCACTGTTCCTGTGTTTGTAATGTCGAAAAGCTCTTCTATGTCGTTATTGAACATTCGTATGCAGCCATTGGAAGCGGCTGTGCCGATTGACTCGGGAGCGTTTGTGCCGTGGATGCCGTAGCCCTTTTTACTAAGGCCTAACCATCTTGTGCCGTAGGGACCACCGGGGTCAAGCTGTTTGTTAATAATTGTAAAGGTGCCCTGAGGCGTGGGGGTTGAGGGTTTGCCAATGGCAACGGGGTACTCCTTAACAATAACTCCGTCACGGTAAACTGACAGGGTTTTAGCCCCTAAATTAATGCGAAATTCCAATTTAACAGGGTTTTCGGGAATGCACAAAACCTGACCTACAAAAAGGTTTTCTGAAACAAGGGGGTTTGCACGGAAAATATCCTCAACGGTTAATTCAAAGGCTTTGGCAATTGTGTAAATGCTGTCACCCTTTCGTACAACATAGTAGTTTCCGCTTTCGCACTTTGTTTCAGGGCGCGACACTCTGCCTAAGCATATTACTTGCCCTACCCTTAAATTTTCGGGGTCTATAAAGGGATTTAATAAAAGTATATCCGAAAGGGGAATGTTGTATCGGAGTGAAATTAAGCTTAAAGTATCGCCATTTTTTATTTCGTAGGGTGATGTGCCGATGGGACAACTCATTTATTATCAACCTCCAGTATTGTGCCAACAGGGCAATTGTTGAAAATTTCGAGCATGGAGAAATTGTCGGTTTCAATAAAAAGCCCCTGTGCATCATTCATTTTGTTTTCTCCTCGTATGCCAAAGGGGAAGGGCGAAAAAAGAAGCTCCTTTGCACCCTCTACGCTTCCTGCTTCTAACCTTTTTTGTGTCATTACAAGGCTTCCCGGCACAAGGTTTGTGTTACTGTTAAGCTTTGTTTTATAGGTTTTGGAATTCCCTGTGCTTTTATTGGTTAAGGTAAGGCTTGTGCCCATGCTGTTTACCTTAAGGCAAACAGGGGACGGTGCAACGGGAATACAAAGAATAATTCCCGTGTATATGTTTTCGGGCAGTACCCCCATGTTGGCGTTTATAATATCCTCTGTGTCAACACCGAATTTTTTTGCTATTGAGAAAAAGGTGTCATCTTCTTGTGCAATGTAGTAATTGGTAGTACGGCACATGGGATAGGTATTATCGGGAAGAGGCATGCAAATTGTTTGCCCCGGATTTAAATTGTAGGGGTTAAGGTTTACGTTTAAGGATAAAATATCATTGACAGTTGTCCGGTAGGAAAGGGAAATATTGTAAAGAGTGTCCCCCTCGCGGACAATGTAGGGAAGAGCGCCCACAGGGCACTCTTTTTTTCTTGGACAAGGCATAGTTATCATTTCCTTTCCCTACAATATATGAAAAAGACGTTGTTTTGTTGTTAATTTTATGGTATAATCATTATATAACATTTTAAAGGAGTGATTTCTATGAAGCGTAGTATGAATAACTTCAAAAACTGTATTTTACCTTTTGCATTAGTTTTTGTGATGCTTTTTTCATTTTTTATGCAAGTTATGCCATTAAAGGTGTCAGCAGCAACTTTAAGCTATGAAACATTTGATGAGATAAAAGAAGATTTGAATGTATTCAAGACAATCAGAGACGGAAAAATTAGTGTGGTTGAGAAAAAAGATAAATATTATTATCAGTTTAAAAGATCTGGGTATGATACCATACATATTAATGCGAAAGCGTTTTGCACTCCGACTAAAAATGCTTATTTAGCGGAGGATAATAAGGTGCTTACAAAATGGGTGAACGCAGGCGTTAACGAAGATCGGATATGCTATTTTACTAGAGTTACTAAGAATGATACAGGTGGCGGTTATGGTATAATATTCTGCAGATTTTTACTTGAAGCTCAAGGTAGAAGAGAAAGTGAAATCGTTTTGAAATGTAAATTAACACACGCTGTTGCATTTCTTCACAGAAGTGAAGTCTATATGAATCCGATTCAGTTGAAGAGATTTACTGGAAATGGGTTGTTTGATATTACACCGGTTATAACTGTGGAAATTACCGATCCGGGAGATAATGATGTTTGTTTGTCTAATTATGATATTTGTGGAACAGGAAATGCATCAACTAACGAAAACCTTAATTCATATGTAAAAATAGGAAAAGCTGTGTGGAATACAGTGAAATCTAAGGACGTTATAAGTGCAATGTTTGCATTAACGGAGCTTGTGGGTACTTCAAAAACTACATTTACAAAGAACTCCAAACAATACAACTCTGGTGAAATGCTTATGTTAAGTAAAGGCAAAACACGTGTTCTTAAAGCGCAATATACATCGCCGATAAAATTAACAAAAACAGGAGACTGGGTACAGATAAAGACATATTTTGATAAATCTAGAGTAAGTCAAAAGAAATCGGGACAAGATGCAATGCTAAAGGTGTCATTTTCTTTTTAAATTAACTAACTAAAAAAGGTTGTTGCTTTGCAACAACCTTTTTAATTAAAAAAATTTAAACTAAGTTCCGTATCTTTTTCTATTTGCGCTTTCAAGTCATCAATTGAGTTGAATTTTGTTTCATTTCGTAAAAATTTATAAAACCTTACCTTTATATGCCTTTGGTAAATGTCGCCGTCAAAATTTGTTATAAAGGTTTCTATTCTTAAGTTGTTGTCGTTAACGGTGGGGTTTACACCAACGTTTGTAACGGATATATATTCCTGATTATCTATAATGGTTTTTGTTGCATACACACCATAGGGAAGCTTTGGAAGATTTTCGGGATAAATATTTGCGGTGGGGAAGTTAAGCCTTCTTCCAAGCTTTTTGCCTTCCATCACCCTGCCACGCACTTCAAAGGGGCGTGTTAAAAGAGTGTTTGCAGTTTCAACATCGCCAACGGATAAAAGCTTTCTTATGCGACTGCTTGACACGGCTTCGCCTTTTTCCTCCATACAGGGAGAAACAAAAAGCTCAATGTGCTTTTTTGTGCAAAGCTCTTTTAAAAGGGCGCTGTCACCCTTTGCTCCTTTTCCGAAGGTGTAGTTAAAACCGCAAAAAAGTGCCTTTGCGTTAAGCTTTTCAAATAAAATGCTCTCCACAAACTCCTCCGGGGATAACGAAAGAGTTTTTTCATCGCATGAAAGAAAAACCACCTCATCAATACCCAAAGCTTTTATAAACTCCTCCTTCATGGAAAGAGTGGTAAGATATTCAGTTTTATGTCCGAAAAACTCCAGAGGTGATTTTTCGAAGGAAAGAGCAATGCTTTTAAAGCCTTTCTCTTTTGCATAGCGGACACAATCGGAGAGTATCGCCGAATGCGCCTTATGCACTCCGTCGAAAAAACCCAGAGCGCACACAGTTTCTGTCATCAATAAAACCCCTTAATCATCTTAAGGCAATTCCTGCCGTCAATTTCCTCCACACGAGAAAGGGCAATAAATTCACCTTCGTTGTCATACACTCTCAATGTTTCGCCAATGAATTTGTCAAAATAAATGGGAACACCGTTTTTAACCATTTTTGATTTTTTTGCATCAAGTGTAACTGAATTAAATTCCATAAAGCACGTATCCAGATTAAGAATACACCCTTTTGGGTCTTCTGCAATTTCCTCGGGTGTGTGTGCGTCGCTAAGTGAAAACACACCTGTTTTTGTGCGCCTTAACTCACTCACAGCGCCTAACGTGCCCAGCTTTTCGCCAATATCGTCGGCAAGAGTGCGAATGTATGTACCCTTTGAACAGCTTACACGAAGTGTTACAAAGGGAATGGAAATATCCATAATTTCAATTTCGTTTATGGTAACAGGGCGGGCAGCTCTTTCAACCTCAATGCCCTGCCTTGCCAAGTCGTGAAGCCTTACCCCGTCAACAGAAATTGCCGAATACATAGGCGGTATTTGTTCTATTTCGCCCACAAAGGACAAAACCGCTTTCTCAATATCCTCTTTTGTTACGTTCACGGCTCTTTCTTCAATTACATTGCCCGACAAATCCAAGGTGTCGGTTTTTACCCCAAGCTTAATAGTGGTTACATATTCCTTATCAGTTGCAACAATAAGCTCGGCAGCACGGGTGGCATTACCCACCAAAATGGGCAAAACACCTGTTGCGTCAGGGTCAAGGGTGCCTGTGTGGCCAACACGCTTTGTGCCGTAGGCTTTTTTTATAAGTCCTAACGCCTTAAAGCTTGTAATGCCCATAGGCTTGTCCATTATTACAATGCCCTTCACTCTTCCACCGCCTTTATAAGATGGGGAAGAATAATATCCCTTGCTTCTTCTACAGAGCCTTCAATAGTTAAGCCTGCAGCCTTTTCATGACCGCCACCGCCAAATATAGCGGCAATACGTTCAACGTTGTGCACGGTTTTACTCCTCAGGCTTATTTTTGCAAAGCCATCATCCTCCTCTTTTATAACAGCGGAAATCAAAACCGAGTCAATTGAGCGGGGAAGGTCACTGAGAGCTCCTGCATCGCCACGTGTTGCATTGCATTTTTCAATCATTTCGTTTGTAATAAGAGCAACACCAACTTTTCCATCGGCAAAAAGCTCAATGGTATTTACCGCCGCAGCTCTTAACTTCATCAATGAAAAGGTTGTGCGGTAGTAAAGACTATTGGCAAGTCCATTTATGTCAACGCCTGCACGGATAATTTTTCCCAACAGCTCTGCCGATTTTTCGGTGGTGTTTGAAAAACGGAAGCAGCCTGTGTCCGAGGATAACGCACAGTAAAGATATGTGCCTGTTTCTTTGTCAACCTCTATATTTGCCTTGCACATCAAATCGTACAAAACCTCTGCCGCAGCTGCAGCATTGGGATTAACACAGCTTACGGGAGAATAAATTTCGTCAGATATATGATGGTCAATCCATGCAGTTTCCTTTGCGTTTTCAAAAAGAACACGCCTGTCCCCCAAACGCTCAATGGTGGAAACGTCAATGGCACACATTACATCGTAGTTGTATTCTTCGTTTTCGTCATAAATCAAAACATCGGAGTTCATAAAGCCCAAATGATAAGACAGTGGCTCGGGCATAATTACATCAGCTTTAACATTGGCGCTACGCAAAATTGTACGTAGCGCCAATGCTGAACCCAAAGCATCCCAGTCGGGATTTATATGGGGAAGTATACCCACCGATTTTTTTGAAAGTAAAAATTCCAGCGGATTAATCATTTTCCGGTTCCTCTTTTCTGATGACAGACTGGAGTAATTCGTTAATGTGAGCGCCGTGCTCAATGGAGTTGTCGATTTCAAAGTGGAACTGGGGAAGAGCACGAAGTAACACTCTTGCACCGATTTCCTTTCGTATAAAACCTGCGGCACTCTTTAAACCCTTAATTGCCTCTTTCTTTGTTTCTTCGTCACCCATTATGCTCACAAAAACCTTTGCAAACTTTAAATCCTTGGTAACTGAAACCGAAACAACGCTTGTCATAAGAGGAATTCTGGGGTCCTTTAATTCTCTTATAATATCTGACAAATGCTTTCTGATTTCTTCGGAAATTCTGTCAGTTCTCTGATAATTTGCCATAATGCTAATTCCTTTCGGGCTGGAGAAAAATGATAATCAAAGAATTTCGCATGCGAAATTTTACCTGAGTTATTCACTATTCCCTATTCACTATTCCCTCAAACAGGCTTATGCCTGTTTAACTTCTTCCATTACAAAGCATTCGATGTTGTCGCCAACCTTAATGTCGTTGTAGTTTACAAAGCCCATACCGCATTCGTAGCCTGCATTAACTTCCTTGGCATCGTCCTTGAAACGCTTAAGAGAAGAAAGCTCACCTTCGTGGATAACAATACCGTCACGTACAATTCGTACAGAGCAGTGACGAACAATCTTACCGTCTGTTACATAGCTACCTGCAATTGTGCCAACACCGGAAACCTTGAAGGTGTCACGGATTTCAGCATGACCAATAACACTTTCACGGAACTTGGGTGAAAGCATACCGCGAAGAGCAGCTTCAATTTCTTCAATAGCTTCGTAAATTACACGGTATGTTCTAACGTCAACCTTGCTGGAATCAGCGGCACTTCTTGCACCTGCATCGGGACGTACATTAAAGCCAACAATGATTGCATTACTTGCAGCGGCAAGAGTAACGTCGCTTTCAGTAATACCGCCAACTGCACCGTGGATAACCTTAACCTTAACTTCTTCGTTCTGAATTTTTTCCAAGGACTGCTTCACAGCTTCAACGCTACCCTGAACGTCCGCCTTAACAATAATGTTAAGAGTCTTCATTGCGCCTTCGCTTAAAACGTCAAAGAGGTTATCAAGACTTACCTTGCTCTGTGCCTTGAACACTTCATCCTTAATCTTCTGCTTTCTTGTTTCAACAACGCTTCTTGCAGCTCTTTCATCGTCAACAACGTAGAAAGTATCGCCACCGTCGGGAGTTTCGGAAAGACCAATAATTTCAACAGGAGTGGAAGGACCTGCCTCTTTAATCTTTCTGCCGTTGTGGTCAGTCATTGCTCTTACTCTACCAACAGCAGTACCTGCAACAATAATGTCGCCTGCTTTAAGAGTACCGTTCTGTACAAGCACAGTTGCAACAGGACCACGACCCTTGTCAAGCTTGGATTCAACAACTGTACCCTTTGCCTGACGGTTGGGGTTAGCCTTTAATTCCTTAAGCTCAGCTGTTAAAGTAAGCATTTCCAAAAGGTTGTCAATACCAATGTTCTGCTTTGCAGAAACTTCAACACAAACTGTGTCACCGCCCCATTCTTCGGGAACAATGCCGTATTCTGTCAATTCCTGTCTTACTCTATCGGGGTTTGCACCTTCACGGTCAATCTTGTTGATTGCAACAATAATGGAAACCTCTGCAGCCTTTGCGTGGTTAATAGCTTCGATTGTCTGAGGCATAATACCGTCATCGGCAGCAACTACAATAATTGCAATGTCAGTAACCATTGCACCACGAAGTCGCATTGCTGTGAAGGCTTCATGACCGGGTGTGTCCAAAAATGTTACACTCTTACCGGACACGTTAACTGTATAAGCACCAATGTGCTGAGTAATACCGCCTGCTTCTGTTGCGGTAACGTTTGCTTTTCTGATACAGTCAAGAAGAGAAGTTTTACCATGGTCAACGTGACCCATAACAACAACAACGGGAGGACGGGGAACAAGGTCTGTTTCTTCGTCGGGAGTGTCGTTGAAGAGCTTTTCTTCCAATGTAACAACAACTTCCTTTTCAACCTCTGCGCCCATGTCTTCTGCAATCATGCTTGCTTCGTCAAAGCCGATTGTCTGGTTAACTGTTGCCATAATGCCAAGAGTCATTAATCTCTTAATGATTTCAACAGGACTGCACTTTAATTCCTTAGCCAAATCGCCAACTGTAATTTCATCGGGAATAAGAATGTGAAGCTTTTCCTGTTTCTTTTCCTTAACCTTCTTTTCCTGCATTTCTTCCACAGGCTGGTTCTTCTTGGACTGGTTCTGATTTTTATTCTTGTTTTTCTTAATCTTCTGCTTGTTTGTCTCAGTGTCCTTCATGTCCACGTTAACAAGGTTCTGCGCCTTTTCACGATTGATCTGCTGTTCAAGGTCAACTGCGTTTGTACGTGTGTCAACGTATCTTACTTCCTTCTTGCGTGTGAACTTTTCATCGGGGAGAGGAGCTTCCTCTGTAGCGGATTCCTTCTTTTCCTTAGGTTCTTTAGCTGTCTGTTCTGCAGCTTCTTCCTTTTTGTTGAACTGTGCACGGAGCATTGCTTCAAGGTCTTCACCCTTGTCATTCTTCTGAGTGTAGTATTCCAGAATAATGTCCATTTCATTACTTTCAAGTGAGCTCATGTAGCTTTTTCCACTTATGTTGTATTTGGCGAGCACTTCCAATATTTCCTTGTTGGGAACGCCGAATTGCTTGGAAATTTCATGTATTTTGATCTTACTCATTCGCGCCACCTCCATATAATTTTAAAATTGCGGATGCAAAGTTGTCATCCAGTATTGCTAATGCCACAGTATTTTCTTTGCCTGTTGCCTTACTGAGCGTAGCCTTGTCGCTTACTTCAATGATGGGAACACTATTGTTTTTGCATTTGCCCATCAGGTTTCGTTTATTACTGTTGCCTAAGTCGGTGGGAACAACAACAAGCTTTGCTTTCCCCGTGTCGCAGGCATCGGAGGCTAAAAACACTCCGAATTTTACCTTGCCTGCTCTTACCGCCAGGCCAATCATACCTAAAATTTTATTTGTCAATTAAATCATTCCCCAATTTTTTCATTAACTGCCTTAAATACATCTTCGGGAACACTGCTTTTGAAGGAGCGTTCAAAGCCCTTTGTTTTAAAAAGCTTGTCAAAGCATTCACGGCTTTTGCATATATATGCACCTCTGCCGCTCATTTTTCCTGTTTCGTCAAAGGAAATCTGACCGTCTTTTGCTTTAACAACCCTCAAAAGAGATTGCTTTGGTTGCATTTTTCGGCAGACAACACACATTCTTTCGGGAGTGCTCATACCTGGCTGTCTCCCTTAATGTCAATCTTCCAGCCTGTAAGACGAGCTGCAAGGCGTGCGTTCTGACCTTCCTTACCAATTGCAAGGGAAAGCTGGAAATCGGGAACTGTTACAAATGCACTCTTTTGTTCTTCATCAATGGAAACTGTGGAAACTGTTGCGGGATTGAGTGCTGCGCTGATGTACTTTGCAATGTCATCATCGTAAAGGATAATGTCAACCTTTTCACCGCCTAAGGAGTCAACAACTGCTGCAACTCTTGCGCCCTTGGGGCCAACACAGCTACCTACAGGGTCAACGTTTTCGTTTTCGGAGAAAACGGAAATCTTTGTTCTGCTGCCTGCTTCACGAGCAATGGACTTAATAACAACTGTACCGTCCTGGATTTCGGGAACTTCCTGGCTGAAAAATCTCTTTACCATGCCGGGATGAGTTCTTGAAACAAGAAGCTGAAGTGCCTTTGTGGACTTCTTAACCTCCAACACATAAACCTTAACCATATCGCCAACGTGCAATTCTTCGCCGGGAATCTGTTCTGTGGGAGCAAGGAGTGCTTCGGCATTACCCATGTCAAGATAAACGCCTCTCTTTTCTATTTTAACAACCTTACCTGTTAATATGTCATTTTCTTTATCGGAAAACTGCATAAATACGTTTCCGCGTTCAGCTTCACGGATTTTCTGCACAACCATCTGCTTTGCAGTCTGTGCAGCAATTCTTCCGAAAGCGGCGGGGTCAGCCGGCAATTCAACCTTGTCGCCAAGCTGGTAACGAAGAGAAATTGTTCTTGCTTCTTCCAGAGACATTTCTGTTGAATCGTCTAAAACCTCTTCAACAACTGTCTTTTCAGCCCACACACGCATTGCACCTGTTTTTCTGTCAACTGATGCAAAGCAAATAAAGTTAGGACCAAAGTTTTTCTTGTAAGCTGTGATGAGCGCTGTTTCCAATGCTTCACACATAACTTCCTTGGGTATGTTCTTTTCTTTTTCCAGCGCTTCCAACGCTAAAATAAGTTCCTTGTTTGCGTTCATTTTTTTACTCACCTTCCAATTAAAAATTAAATGCAAGTCTTATTGATGATGCCTTGCTTTTTTCTATGTTGATAATTTTTTCGCCGTAACTGATAGAGATTGTATCGTTATCGTGTGCAGTTAAAATGCCCGATAAGGCTTTACTGTTTTCGATGGGTGCATAAAGCTTGACATCAACCTCTTTGCCTAAGGCCTTTTCAAAATGCCAATCACGTGTAAGCTTGCGGTCAATACCGGGGGAGGAAACTTCGAAAATATACTCCTCTTTAATAGGGTCTAACGCATCAAGCTTTTCGTTGACCTCACGGCTTACATTTTCGCAATCCTCAATGGTTACGCCGCCGTCCTTGTCAATAAAAAGTCTTAAAAAGTAGCTGCCGCCCTCTTTTTTGTATTCGCACTCGTAAACATAAACTCCAAGTGCTTCACAAATGGGTGTGGCAAGCTCTTCCAAAACAGTTTCAATCTTAGCCAAGATTTTCACCTCCAACAATACAAAAGAGTGGACAACGCCCACTCTTACCTTCATACACGCCAATTATACCACCAATTACTACCGATTGCAAGAGTTTTTTCTATATTAATAAGAAAAAACTTGAAGAAATGGTATAATAATAGTATAATGAGTTGAAGAAAGATTATTATAATTATTACAATCGGAGTATTGATATGGAAACATTGATGATAATTGACGGCAACAGCATAATTAACCGTGCCTACTACGGAATAAGACCCCTTTCCACAAAGACGGGTATTCCCACAAACGGCATTTACGGATTTATGAACATTCTTTTAAAGCATCTTGGCGAGGTTGACCCTAAGTATCTTTTGGTTGCCTTTGACCTTAAAGCTCCTACCTTCCGTCATAAGGAATACAGCGAATATAAAGCTCAAAGAAAGGGCATGCCCGATGATTTAGCGGCACAAATGCCTCACTTAAAGGAACTTTTGGCTGCAATGAATGTAAAAATGCTCTCCCAGGAGGGCTACGAGGCTGACGACATTATCGGCACAGTTTCAGCCATGTGCGAAAAAGAAGGGATAAAGTGCGTTGTTGTAACAGGCGACAAGGACGATTTACAGCTTGCAACAAATAACACCCACATTCTTTTAACAACAACACGCATGGGTCAGACCACCGTTGAGGATTTTGACGAAAATGCGTTTATTGAAAAATATCACATTACTCCTCATGAATTTATTGACGTTAAGGCGCTTATGGGCGATGCAAGCGACAACATTCCCGGAGTGGCAGGCATTGGCGAAAAAAGCGCATTTTCGCTTATTGAAAATTTCCATTCCTTAGAAGGAATTTACGAAAATATTGACTCTGATATTATAAAAAAAGCACAGCGCACAAAGCTTTTGGAAGGGAAGGATTCGGCTTATTTAAGCCGTCACCTTGCCACAATTGTGTGCGACATGCCACTTGAATTACAGCTTTCTGATGCCGAAAGAGGAGAATATAACACAAACGCACTTTTAAACAAGCTTGAAGAGCTTGAGTTAAAAAAGCTTGCCGACAAGCTCCATGTTGAAAGGGTTAAGGAAGAAGTGGAGATTGTAATTGAAAAAGCTGACGAAAAGGTTTTAAAAGCCCTTGACACAAAGGAGGAATTTTTCTTTATTCTTGAAAATGACACTGTGCTATTTGACTCTTTCAGTGCACCTGTGGATCAATTAAAAGTAATATTTGAAAGTGAAAAAATTAAAAAATACACCTTTGATTACAAAAAGGTCAAGCATATTTTAAAGGATAAGGGCATTGAATTAAATGGGGACTATTACGACTTTGCAATTGCCGAATATGTGTTAAACCCCACCGAAAAAAGCTACGACGCTCAAAACGTGTTCGAAGCTCACCAAATTATATTTGCGCCCTGTAATCTCCAAGCTCTCTTCACGGTGCAGATGGGTAAAATTGAAGAAAATAACCAAAAATCCCTATTGGAGGACATTGAGCTTCCCTTGGTAGAGGTGCTTTATGCCATGGAGGAGGAAGGCTTTCTGGTAAATCGTGATGAGCTTAAAAGCTTTGGCGAAAAATTGGGCGAAAGGCTTAACGATTTGGAAAAAGCAATTTATTTCATGGCAGGGAAGGAATTTAACATTAATTCCACAAAGCAGCTTGGTGTAATTTTGTTTGAAGAAATGGGTCTGCCCGTTGTGAAAAAAACAAAAACGGGCTACTCCACCGACAGCGAGGTTTTAGATAAGCTTTCGGGAAAGCATGAAATTATTGATTTTATCAGCGAGTACCGCCTTTTAATGAAGCTTAAGTCAACTTATGCTGACGGACTTTTGGCGGTTATCGCCCCCGACGGACGAATACATTCCACCTTAAACCAAACCGTTACCGCAACAGGCAGAATAAGCTCCACTGAGCCAAATTTGCAAAACATTCCCACCCGTACCCCTTTAGGCAGGGAAATCCGAAAAATGTTTGTTGCAAAGGACGGGTACTGTCTTGTCGGTGCCGACTATTCCCAGATTGAACTTAGGGTTTTAAGTCATATTTCACAGGACGAAAACATGGTTCAGGCATTTAACGAAAACATGGATATTCACACAATGACCGCAGCAAAGGTTTTCAATGTGCCCGAATTTCTGGTAACAGAGCAAATGCGCTCCGAGGCAAAAACCGTTAACTTTGGCATTATTTACGGACAGGGCGATTTTGGACTTAGTAAAGAATTGAAAATTTCAGTAAAGGCAGCAAGAGCCTACATTGAAAGCTATTTTGAAAAATACAAGGGTGTCCGTGAATACATGGACAAAACAATTGCCGATGCAAAGGAAAACTACTTTGTTACCACTATTTTCGGCAGACGAAGATATATTGAAGAATTAAAGGCGAAAAACCGAAACCTTGTGGCATTTGGCGAAAGATGCGCCATGAACACACCTATTCAGGGCAGTGCTGCAGATATTATAAAAATTGCAATGGTAAGAGTTTTTAATGTGTTAAAGGAAAAATGCCCCAAGAGCCACCTTGTAATGCAGGTTCATGACGAACTTATTGTGGAGGCTCATGAGGACGAAAAAGCTTTGATTGAAGAAATTTTAAAAACCGAAATGGAAAACGCTGTGAAGCTGAACGTGCCCCTTATAGCGGACGTTAAATCGGGCAAAAGCTGGTACGAGACGAAATAAAAGCAGGCTTTTATTTCGTAAGGAATAGGTAATAAGTAATAGGGAATAAGTAAGGAGAGAATTTTGCAGGCAAAATTCTTCTTATTGGAAAGGTAGTTTATTATGAAAGGGAAATTGGTATTAGGCATTACAGGAGGCTCCGGAAGCGGGAAAAGCCAGGTTTGTAAGCTTTTGGCATCTATGGGTGCTCACATAATTGACGGTGACGAGGTTGGTCACACAGTTACCGCCCGTGAAGACGTTCTTGCGGAAATAAAGGTTACATTTGGTGACGAGGTAATAAACCCCGATGGCACTTTGAACCGAAAGGCACTTGGAAGCATGGTGTTTTCCTCAAAAAGTGCCCTTGAAACACTTAATGTTATAACTCACAAAAAAATATTTGACGAAATTGAAAAAATGCTTGTTGAAAGCGACAGCGATTTGATAGTTATTGATGCAGCTATTTTAAAGAACACAAAGCTTAAAAACCTTTGCAACTTCATCATAAGCGTTGTTGCACCCATAAATATGAGGGTTAACCGTATTATGCAGCGTGACTATCTTACTGAAAAACAGGCATTGGACCGCATCAATTCACAGCCTACTGACGCTCAGTATGCCCACGGTGTTGATTTTGTAATTCTTAACAACGGCAATGTGGAAAACTTAAACAGAAGAGTAATTGAAATTTTTGAAACAATCCGTGGCTGATAAAGACTAAAAAAAGGACTGACGTAATGAAACTTATTAAAAATACGGTTTCGACCTTACTGTGCACATGTATACTCATAGCTTGTGTTTTTTGTGTGTATAGGCTTTTCCCTTTGAAGCATGTAGGGCTTATACGTACTTGTGCCGATGAGGCAGGGGTTGACAAATACCTTGTGGCGGCACTCATAAAGGCAGAGAGTAATTTTAATTCCAATGCAATAAGCGTGGCAGGCGCAAAGGGGATTATGCAATTAACCGACGAAACAGCACAGTTTTGTGCCGAAAAGGAAGGCATTGAATTGTCCGAAGGCGACATTTTTAACCCTGCTGTGAATATAAAGCTTGGTGTGTACTATCTTAAGCGCACACTGGATTTGTTCAACCAAGACGAGGTAGTAGCAATTGCAGCCTACAATGCAGGAGAGGGGAGGGTGCGTGAATGGCTAAATGACCCCACTCTTTCGCCGGACGGCAAAAGCCTTGGTTTTATCCCCTATGAGGAAACAAAGCACCACATTGAAAAAATAAACAATTACAAAAAAATATACAAGCTGTTATATCCTAACCTATAAAAAAATCCGATGAAATTTTTTCATCGGATTTTTGTTATTCAAATATTAATTCAAAGCTGTCACAAACGGGGACAAGGTTTTTCCATGCGAAAACCTTTGCGCTGTACGAAATTTCTTCGTCGCATATCAAAAACTCAACCACGTTGGGAGTTATGCTTTTTGCCTTGATAAGTGCGCCTTCTTTATCGTATATTGCCAACACAAACATACAGTCCGTTGGCAAATTAACCGAGCGTGCAAAAACCTCCGAACCTTCTTTGCTTATTGTTATAACAGGGGTTTTAATTCCAAACAAATATCTTTTAACGGTAATGTAAATCGGCATAAATTCTTCCGTTACAATACCTTTTCTTGCATCATCAATGGAATCGGGATACGCATTTAAAAGAGCGTCTCGCACAAATCTGTTTTTTCGAAGCTCAAAGGCAGCCTTTATTGCATTGAACATATATGTATCAAAATTTTCTTCTGTCAACACACCGTTATAAGTGAGAAGATTATCCTCAACACTACCTAAAAAGGCAATAATCTGATTGTCGTTTACTCCGTTATCCTTAACCTTTTGTACAAAGTCAGGATAAAGCAGACAGCATTCGTTATATGCACCAACCTCGTCATAGTCCACCGCAAAGCAGGGGATGGACGAAAATATTAAAATGCACACAACAAGCCATGTCACAGCCTTTTTCATAAATTCACCTCAGTTACACAAAAAAGGACGAGATTTCTCTCGTCCTCTATTGTTTGCTCTCACAATTGCTTAGATAGCACGAACGATCTTTCCGCTGCGAAGGCAACGGCTGCACACATGGAGAGTCTTGGGAGTACCGTTTACAAGGGCCTTAACTGTTCTTACGTTAGCCTTCCATGTTCTGTTAGAACGACGATGAGAGTGGCTCACCTGGATGCCGAAAGCAACACCCTTACCGCATACATCACACTTTGCCATACCAATAAACCTCCTTAGCCAAAAGTCATAAATTAAGTTCTTGTGCGGGGCACAAAAACCGATTATCAATTAATGCATTGCTTATTGTAGCAAAGAAAGTTGCAAAATGCAAGAGTTTTTTTCAAAAATTTTAAAAAATATTTTCAAACGCCCTTTTGTAGGCTAAAATTCCTTGACGAAACGGCGTTTTGGGTTTATAATAGCATAAATATATATGTAAAAAATGCGGATGCATAGGAGGAATATAAATGGCACAGACAATGACACAAAAAATTCTTGCAGCAAAAAGCGGTGCGGAAAGCGTGAAGGCAGGGGAGCTTGTTTTAATTAACCTTGACCTTGCAATGGCAAACGACGTAACAGGCCCTGTTGCGGTTAATGTTTTTGAAAAGGGGAACCTTACAATTACTGACCCCGACAAGGTTTGCTTTGTTCTTGACCACTTTACCCCCACTAAAGATATAAAGAGCGCTCAGAACTGCAAACAGGTGAGAGAGTTTTCAATAAAGCATGGTATTAAAAAGTGCTTTGAGGGCGGTTGCGCAGGTGTTGAACATGCACTTTTGCCCGAGCTTGGCATTGTTAAAGCAGGTGATGCGGTTATCGGTGCTGACAGCCACACATGTACATACGGTGCACTTAATGCCTTTTCAACAGGTGTTGGTTCAACCGACATGGCAATTGGTATGAGCAAGGCAAAGGCATGGATGAAGGTGCCCGGTGCAATTTGCTTTAACCTTAAGGGCGAATTTAAAAAGGGTGTATCCGGTAAGGACCTTATTTTATACATTATTTCCAAAATCGGCGTTGACGGTGCGCTTTACAAGTCCATGGAATTTGTTGGTGACGGCGTAGCCTCCCTTACAATGGACGACAGATTTACAGTTAGTAACATGGCAATTGAAGCCGGCGCAAAGAACGGAATTTTCATTGCTGATGAAAAAACAAAAGCATACATGGCAGAAGCAGGCGTTAAGGAATATACAACATATGCTCCCGACGAGGATGCTCCCTATGACTACACAATGGACATTGAGCTTAGCGAAGTACCCTTTATGGTTGCATTCCCTCATTTGCCCAGTAACGGCAAAACAGCCGAAGAAGCTGAAAACTTGAAAGTTGAGCTTAACCAGGTTGTTATAGGCAGCTGTACAAACGGAAGAATTACCGACCTTCGTATTGCAGCCGAAGTGTTAAAAGGGAAAAAGGTTAAAGAAAGCCTTCGTGTTATTGTTATTCCTGCCACTCCCAAAATTTACAAGCAGGCACTTGAAGAAGGCCTTATTTCAATATTTATGGATGCAGGCTGTATTGTTTCACCTCCCACCTGCGGTCCCTGCCTTGGTGGTCACATGGGCATACTTGCCGACGGTGAAAGAGCAATTGCAACAACAAACCGTAACTTTGTAGGCAGAATGGGTCACGTTGAAAGTGAAGTGTATCTTGCTTCCCCCCTTGTTGCGGCAACAAGTGCACTTACAGGCTACATAACAGCACCTCGTGTGTAATAGGAGGAATTGAAATGAACGTAAAAGGAAATGTTTTTAAATACGGCGATAATGTAGATACAGACGTTATCATCCCTGCAAGATACCTTAACACAAGTGTGGAAAAGGAGCTTGCGGCACATTGTATGGAAGATATTGATAAAAGCTTTGTAACAAGAGTAAACGCAGGGGATATTATGATTGGCGGCTTTAACTTTGGTTGTGGCTCTTCCCGTGAGCATGCCCCCATTGCTATTAAGGCAAGCGGCATTGACCTTATTATTGCAAAGAGCTTTGCACGTATTTTTTACCGCAACAGCATCAACATTGGTCTTCCCATTTTAGAAAGCGAAGAATGTGTTAACGATGCCGAGGAAGGCGATGTTATTTCTGCTGACCTTTCCAAGGGTGTTATTAAAAACGAAACAAAGGGCAAGGAATACACAACAACTCCTTTCCCCGAATTTATTCAGGAAATTATCGACTGCAACGGCCTTGTTGGCTACGCGCAGGAAAAGCTCTGATAGAAAGGAAAAGTAACATGATTAAAAATATTGCAGTAATCCCCGGTGACGGTATTGGTCCCGAGGTAGTTAGAGAAACAGTAAAGGTACTTGACAAGATTGCTGAAAAGTTCAATCACACCTTTAATTACGAATACCTTCTTGCAGGTGGCTGTTCCATTGACGAATACGGCGTGCCTCTTACCGAGGAAACACTTGAAAAGGCAAAAAAGAGCGACAGTGTGCTTTTGGGTGCAGTTGGCGGTCCCAAGTGGGAAAACATTCCCGGCATCCGTCCCGAGCAGGCACTTTTAGGCCTTCGTGGCGGCTTGAACCTTTATGCAAATTTACGTCCTGCTGTTATGTACAAGGAGCTTTCCGACGCTTCTCCTTTGAAAAAGGAAATTATCGGTGACGGCATTGACATTATGATTGTACGTGAATTGACAGGCGGTATTTACTTTGGTGAAAGTGGCAGAAGTGAAGACGGCAAAACTGCTTACGACACCGAAAAATATTCCGAATACGAAATTGAAAGACTTTTAAAGCATGCCTTTGAAATTGCAATGAAGAGAAAAAAGCACTTAACTGTTATTGACAAGGCAAACGTGTTGGAATCTTCAAGATTATGGCGCGAGGTTACAAAGCGTGTTGCACCCTCTTATCCTGAAGTACAGGTTGATTATCTTTATGTTGACAATGCGTCAATGCAGCTTGTAAGAAACCCCAAGCAGTTTGACACAATTGCAACAAGCAACATTTTCGGCGACATTCTTTCCGACGAAGCAAGCCAGATTACAGGCTCTATCGGCATGCTTCCCTCCGCATCCTTAGGCGACGGAACCTTTGGTATGTACGAACCCGTTCATGGTTCCGCACCCGACATTGCAGGCGAAAACAAGGCTAACCCCCTTGCAACAATTCTTTCTGCAGCAATGATGCTCCGCTACTCCTTCAACATGACAAAGGAAGCCGACTGCATTGAAAACGCTGTGGCAAAGGTGCTCAGTGACGGCATAAGAACAGGCGACATTGCAGGCGGTATGGAATTTATCGGCTGTAAGGAAATGGGCGACGCAGTTTGCGAAAGATTATGATGAAAAATTTCTACCCTGATTTATATGTTAAAGACATAAGTAGTATCACTGCCTCCATGCTCAAAAATTTGGGTATGGGGGCTGTGGTGCTTGATATAGATAATACTCTCGTGCCTCATGACGACCCCAATCCCACCGAAAGTGTGAGAGCGTTTTTGAAAAACATGGGCGAAAATCAAGTTAAAATATGCGTTGTTTCCAACAATAATTACCCTCGTGTGGAAGCCTTTGCAAAAAGAATTGGCATTGAATATTTTGTTTCCGACGCTTTAAAGCCACGTGCATATGGCTATCTTAAAGCGGCAGAGCTGATGGGCGTTCCTGCCCAAAAAACCGTTGCCATAGGCGACCAGATTTTCACCGACATCTGGGGCGGTAACCGTGCAGGTTGCTACACAATTTTGGTTGAACCCATTGACAAAGTGCACGAGCCTTTTTATATCAAGCTTAAAAGAATTTTAGAGATACCTTTTTTAAGGGGTGCAAAAAATGAACATAACAGGTAAAACAATTCAATTAGGTGTTATAGGCGACCCTGTGTCTCATTCAATATCGCCTCAGCTTCACAACACTATGGCAAAAATGATGGGACTTGATTACACCTATGGTGCCTACCACGTTAAAGCAGGCGACGTTAAAAGAGCATTGGAGGGCATGCGTGCCCTTGACATCCGTGGCTTTAATGTAACAATACCTCACAAAATTGATGCCTTTGAGCTTTGCGACAAGGTGGACCCCTTTGCCGAAAAAATGGGTGCCTGCAACACTCTTGTAAATGACAACGGCGTAATTACAGGCTACAACACTGACGGAAAAGGCTTTATCCGTTCGCTTTTACATAAGGGCGTTGGGGTAAAAGGCAAAAGTGTAACAGTTTTAGGTGCAGGCGGTGCAGCCCAGGGGGTTTGCATGGCGCTTGCAGACAGCGGTGTAAAAAAAATAAGCATTATTAACCGCACCAAAGAAAAAGCACAAATGCTTTCCGACAGAATTAATAAATATTACCCCTCTGTTGCAGCTGTATCAGATAGCTTTGCCAATTGTGACATTGTTGTAAACACCACAAGCGTTGGCATGAACACCGACAAAATCCCCTTTGATATTGATTTTTCAAATCTTAAAACTGATTGCGTGGTTTGTGACGTTGTGTACTGCCCCCGTGAAACAGCCTTTTTGAAAAAGGCAAGTGAACAAGGCCTTAAAACCGTGGGCGGTATTGGCATGCTTATTAACCAGGCGGTTATTGCCTTTGAGCTTTTTACAAAAAAAGAGGTTTTAAAGGAAACTGTGGATTATCTTTACCGCATGACGGAGCTTGAAAAGCCCATTGTTTTAACAGGCTTTATGGGCACAGGCAAGTCAACTGTGGGAAAGCACCTTTCACGTCTTACAGGCGGTGAATTCATTGACACCGACCAATTGATTGAAGAAAAGGAAGGCATTGCAATAAGTGAAATTTTCGCAAAATACGGCGAAGAATATTTCAGAAGCAAAGAAAGCGAAGTTATTAAAAGCCTTAAGGGCAGAAAAGGTGCAATATTGTCCTTAGGCGGCGGGGCTGTTATCCGAAAAGAAAACATTGACTCCTTGCGTGAAGATGGGGTGGTTTTCTGCCTTAGTGCAAACATTGAGCGTGTTTATAAAAATATTGGCGGAAAAACCGACACAAGACCGCTTTTGTCGGGAAAAACCTTGGAAGAAGCAAAAGAGCTTTTAGAGTCGAGAAAAGAAGCCTATTCAAATTGCGACTATTCAATTGACGTAACAGACAGCGACCCGGATAAAACCGCAGATAAAATTTTAAATATTTATATGAGTCAGGCTTAAAAGGAGGGGATTGTGTGGACAGCATTAAAGAAAGAATTGCTTTTGTTAAAGAGGAAATAAAAAAGGCAGAGGAAAGAAGCGGCAGAAAAGACCAAACCACACTAATCGCCGTAACAAAAACAATTGACTGCGAAAGAATAAAAGAAGCCTACGATGCAGGCTGTGTTTGCCTTGGCGAAAACCGTGTGCAGGAAATGATGGAAAAGTTCGACACCTTTCCTGATGCGAAATGGCATCTTATAGGACATTTGCAAAAAAACAAGGTTAAATACGTTGTGGGCAAAGCCTGCCTTATTCATTCTGTTGATTCTCTTGAGCTGTTAGAGGAGATTAACCGTATTGCCGAAAAAAAAGGCGTGGTGCAGGATGTTCTCTTGGAAGTAAATATATCGGGAGAAATCACTAAATATGGTTTGACAACAGAGGAAATAAAAGATATAATAATTAAGATGGGGGAACTTGTAAACACCCGTCTTCGTGGTTTTATGACAATGGCACCCAAATGCGACGACACCGAAGAGGTAAGATGGGTGTTCAAAAGAGCGAAAGAGCTTTTTGAACACTACAAAACCTTGTGCCCGACAGTTGATATTCTTTCCATGGGCATGAGTAATGACTTTGTCACTGCAGTTGAAGAAGGTGCCACAATGGTAAGGGTTGGTTCCCGCATTTTCGGAGAAAGAATATATAGATAGGAGAATGGTTATGTCAGTACTTGATTCAATTAAGAAATTCGTATTTCCCGCAGTTGATGATATTGACGATGAATATGAAGAAGAGGCTGTAAAGCCTCAGGTAGCACCTTTAAAGCCTTTGAAGGAAGAATTTTCCGCAACAGGTGTTAAAAAAGGCAAGGTTGTACGCTTTAACACAGGTAACATTTCCCAGATTGTTATTGCAAAGCTTGACTCCAACTCAGGAGTAAAGGTTATCATTGACAATCTTAAACAGAATATCCCCGTTATTTTCAACATTGCACGTCTTGACCGCAGCGATGCAGTAAGAGTGGTGGATGTTGTTTACGGTGCATCCTACGGCTTGGAAGGCAGCATGCAAAAGGTTAGTAACGACATTTTTGTTGTTGCACCCTCAGGCATGGAAATCACAGGCGATATTGCTGAAAAGCTTTTGGGCGCAGACGATTTTTCATGGGACGTGTAATAAATGAATAACCGTGAAAAATTCCTGTCATCCCTTGAAAAGGATGATAAGGATGCCTTGGCAAAGGTTTTTGACAAAGCTTCTTTAGCCGAAAAAACAAACAGCCCTACCTACACAGCCTTTTTGTCGGAGAGGGAATATTCACTGTGCTTGGAAAGGAAAAGAAATATTGACTCGGTGCCCTTTACAGCCTTTGGTGGCTTTTCGGGGGCAGGCAGGGTTATGCTGTGCTTTTCCTATAACGAGGATGAGGCGTATTTTCCGATAGACGCTGTTGTAATAGAAGGCAGAGGCATTGAAAAATTAAAGCACCCGGATTTTTTGGGTAGCCTTATGAGCCTTGGCATTGAGCGAAAAGGCGTTGGCGATATTGTACCATTTATGGACAAGTGTGTTGTGTTTGCCGAAAGCAACATGGCTCAATACATTGCCGAAAGCCTATACGAGGTGGGAGGGGTCAGTGTTAGATGCACGGTTACCCCCTGTGAAGAAATTGAGGTTACTCAGTCCTTTGAAGAAATAACCTCAACTGTTGCTTCCCTGCGGGCGGACAGCGTTGTTTCGGTAATGCTGAAAACCTCAAGGAGCAAGGCTGTGGAGTATATCCAGTCTCAACAGTTTTATTTAAACCAGATTTTATGCACAAAATGCGATAAAGAAATAAAAGAAAACGACATTTTATCAGTTCGCCGCCATGGCAAGGCTAAGGTGGCATCCGTTTCGGGCATAAGCAAAAAAGGGCGTATTTTTGTTACGCTTGAGAAATATAATTAAGGAGTGTGTCTGATGCTTACACCACTTGAAATTCAGAAAATTGAGTTTAAAAAGAAAATGGGCAAGTATATTGCCAACGATGTGGACGAGGTTTTTGGCGTTATCAGTGCTGATTACGAAGCAATGTATAAAGAAAACATAAAGCTTCGTGACAAGCTTGAGGTTCTGGAAGACCTTGTTAACAAGTACAAGAGCATGGAGGATACCATGCGTGACACCTTGGTAGTTGCACAGAAAGCTGCGGACGATTTGAGTAAGAGTGCTGCTCAGAAGGCTGAAAATATTATTGCACAAGCCGAAAAGGAAGCGGAGATGATTCGCGAGGGCGCTCGTGCGGCAGCAAATCAGACCACTAATGAAAGCTCTAAGCTTAAAAATGAAATTTATACATACAGCGTACAGGTTGCAAACATTCTGGAGGCACAAAAGCAGCTTGTAGCTGAGATTCTTAATTTAAGGAGTGATAACGATGGATTACAGTCAGACACTGAATCTTCCGAAAACTGATTTCCCCATGAGGGCATCTCTTCCTCAGAGAGAACCTGAAATACTTGATAAATGGCTTAGTGAGGACCTTTACGGTCGTCTTATGGCTCATAACGAGGGAAAGCCTCTCTTCATTCTTCACGATGGTCCTCCCTATGCAAACGGTGATATGCACATGGGTCATGCCCTTAACAAAACACTTAAGGACATTATCACTCGTTACAAGAACATGGCAGGCTTTAAGGCTCCCTACATTCACGGTTGGGACACACATGGTCTTCCCATTGAAAGACAGGCTATCAAAAAGCTTGGTATTAACCGTGAAAGCGCAGGCCCTGTAAAGTTCCGCGAAACATGCCGTGACTTTGCGCTCGGTTATGTTGAAAACCAGAAAAAGCAAATTCAGCGCCTTGGCTCCATTGGCGACTGGGACGATATTTACGTAACACTTGACCCCAAATTTGAAGCAGAGCAGATCCGTATTTTCGGTGCTATGGCAAAGAAGGGTTATATTTATCGTGGTCTTAAGCCCATTTACTGGTGCCCCGAATGTGAAACAGCTCTTGCCGAAGCTGAAATTGAATATGCTGAAGACAAGGCAAATTCCATCTACGTTAAGTTCAACGTTAAGGAAGACAACGGCGTGTTTGAAAAAATGGGCATTGACAAGAAAAATGTTTACTTCGTAATCTGGACCACAACAACATGGACTCTTCCTGCAAACGTTGCAATTTCTCTTAACCCCGATTTTGAATATTCACTTGTTAAAGCAGGGGAAGAAATTTACGTTATCGCAACAGAGCTTGTTGAATCCACAATGGCAGCAGGCAGCATTACAGAATATGAAACAGTTGGCACACTTAAGGGCAGCGAAATGGAATACATCAAGTGTTTCCATCCCTTTATTGACCGCGAAAGTATGATTATTGTGGGCGACCACGTAACACTTGAAGCAGGTACAGGCTGCGTACACACTGCTCCCGGTCATGGTGTGGAAGACTATATTGTTTGCCAGAAGTATAAGGAAATTCCCATTATTGTTCCTGTTGACGCAAAGGGTTACTTAAACGAACTTGCAGGGGAATTTAACGGTCTTTTCTACGAAAAGAGTAACGAAAAGATTATTGAAAGATTAACAAATGACAATGCACTTTTTGCAATCACTCCCATTATCCACCAGTATCCTCACTGCTGGAGATGTCATGAACCCATTGTTTTCCGTGCTACAGAGCAGTGGTTTGCATCTGTTGACGACATTAAGGAAGCTGCAGTAAAGGAAATTGAAAAGGTAAAGTGGATTCCTTCCTGGGGTGAAGACAGAATTAAGTCAATGGTTGTTGACCGTAACGACTGGTGTATTTCCCGTCAGAGAACATGGGGCGTTCCCATTCCGATTTTCTATTGTGAAGATTGTAAAAAGCCTCTTGTTACAGACGAATCCATCGAAGCTGTCGCAAAGCGCTTTGGCGAAAAGGGCTCCATTGCATGGGTTACAGACGACGACATTTTGCCTTCCGGCACAAAATGTGAATGTGGCTGTGACAGATTCACAAAGGAAAAGGACATCATGGACGTTTGGTTTGACTCAGGTAGCAGCCATGCAGGCGTATTGGATGTTAAAAAGTCTCTTACTTTCCCGGCTGACGTTTACCTTGAAGGTAACGACCAGTACCGTGGTTGGTTCCAGTCCTCACTTTTAACCAGTGTTGCTGCACGTGGTGTTGCACCCTACAAAACAGTTATTACTCATGGTATGATTGTTGACCAGACAGGTGCTAAAATGAGTAAGAGTAAGGGTAATGGTATTGCCCCCTCCGATATTATTGAAAAGTATGGCGCAGACATTCTCAGACTTTGGGTTGTTTCTGCTGACTATAAAACCGACATGAGAATTTCTGATGATATCTTAAAGCAGCTCAGCGAAGCTTACAGAAAAATCAGAAACACAGCAAGATTTATCTTAGGTAACCTTTCCGACTTCAATCCCGATAGCGACATGGTTTCCTACGAAGATATGGCTGAAATTGATAAGTGGGCACTTATCCGCCTTAATAAGCTTACCCAAAAGGTAATTGCCGCTTATGAATCCTATGAATTCCATATGATTTATCACAATATCCACAACTTCTGTGTTGTAGATATGAGTAACGTATACCTTGATATTATCAAGGACCGCCTTTACACCGAAAAGGCAGATTCCAAAGCAAGAAGAAGTGCGCAGAGCGCAATGTATGTTGTGCTTGAAGCTTTGGTTAAGCTTATTGCACCCTTCCTTTGCTACACAAGCGAAGAAATCTGGAGCTACATGCCTCACAAGGCTGAAGACGAAGCTTTCTCCGTTATCATGAACGACATGCCCAAGGTTAACCCCACATACAGCGATAATGCAATTGAAGAAAAATGGGAAAAGCTTCTTGCACTTCGTGAAAGAGTGCTCAAGGCACTTGAAGAAGAAAGAGCAGCAAAGAGAATTGGTAAGAGTCTTGAAGCTGCAGTAACAATTACAACAGATAGTGACTACGACTTCTTTAAGAATGTTGAAGCATCACTTTCCGAAATATTCATTGTTTCTTCTGTAAAGGTAGAAAAGGGCGAAGATAATATTGTAATTTCAGCGGCAGAAGGCACAAAGTGCGAAAGATGCTGGACTGTATCCGAAACAGTTGGTACAGTAAGCGCTCATCCCACAATCTGTGCAAGATGTGCAGCTAACTTAGAATGATTTTTTTCGTCACAGAGGAAGTGTTTCCTCTGTGACGAAATGCTATGGAGAGATGATTTTGAAAAAGAGTCTTATCGTTAAATATTCCCTTACATTCCTTTTTGCATTGTGCTTGTTTATTCTTGACCAGTGGACAAAGCACCTTATTGCATTGAATTTCAGAACAGGGCAAAGCAAAATTTTAATCGACAATGTTTTAAGATTAACCTACGTGCAAAACCGTGGTGCGGCATTTGGCATTCTCCAGGGTCAGCGAGTTGCGTTTTTAATCCTTACTGTGGCAGTTTTTGTGTTTGCAATCTGGTACATCGGAAAGCACCGACCCGAAAGCGTTCTGTTTTTGTCATCGGTAGGGCTTATCCTTTCAGGTGCGGCAGGCAATGCCTACGACAGAATGTGTCTTGGCTTTGTGCGCGATTTTATCGATGTGTCGTTCATTAATTTCCCTGTTTTTAATGTTGCCGATTGCGCAATATGTATAGGTGCGGCACTTTTGGTACTTCATGCATTCAGAAAAGTTGAGGAATAAAATGGCGGAGACTGTATTTTTAAAAGCTGAAGAAAATATAAGGTGCGATAAATATATTGCACAAAAAATCGAAAACGTGTCCCGTTCCCACATTAAAAACCTTTTTGACAAGGGGGAAATTTTTGTGAACGGGGTTAGTAAAAGTGCTTCGTATAAATTAAAGGTAGGGGACGAAATTTCCTTTGAATTACCCGAAGTTGAGGAAATTGACGCACTGCCCGAGGAAATTGACATAGATATTGTATATGAGGACGACTCACTTCTTGTTATTAACAAGGCTCGTGGAATGGTGGTGCATCCGGCTCCGGGGAACAACACAGGAACTCTTGTGAATGCGGTGCTTTTCCACGCAAAGGGCAATCTTTCGGGCATTAACGGAAAAATCCGCCCGGGGATTGTGCACAGAATTGATAAGGACACAACAGGTCTTCTGGTTGTTGCAAAAACAAACGATGCACATTTGTTTTTGTCAGACCAGTTAGGGGACAGGAGTTTGTCAAGAGAATATTACGCCTTGGTTCATGGCAATATTAAAGAAGACACAGGCACAATAGATGCCCCCATCGGACGATATGAAAACGACCGGAAGAAAATGACTGTTACAAATAAAAACAGTCGCGAGGCTGTAACGGACTTTTTTGTTGAAGAAAGGTTTGGCATGTACACTCTTGTTCGTTGTAAATTAAGAACAGGGCGCACTCATCAGATAAGGGTGCACATGAAGCACATTGGTCACCCCATAGTAGGTGACAAAACCTATGGCGCAAAAAAGGAGGAGTTTAACCTTGTCGGACAACTTCTCCATGCAGGAAAAATTGGCTTTATACACCCCGTGACAAAAGAAAAAGTTTATTACTCTGCACCGCTTCCCGAGGATTTTGAGAAGGTGTTGAGCTCTTTAAGAGCAAGAAGCGGTCAGTAAAGAAAGCGAGGAATTAATTATGCTGTCAGGAAGAAAAGACCTTTTAGGCATTCAGGAACTTTCCAAGGAAGACATTATCTACATTTTGGACCGAGCAGAAGAAATGAAGAAAGTTGTTCTTTCCGATAATAAGAAAATTTCAAACCTTCAGGGAAAGAGCTTTATAACTCTCTTCTATGAAAACTCTACAAGAACACGTACAAGCTTTGAACTTGCAAGTAAGTACATGGGAGCATCGAGTGCAAACATTGCTTCTTCAGGTTCATCTATCCAGAAGGGCGAAAGTCTTATCGACACAGGTAAAACACTTGACAGCATGGGTACAGATGCTATCGCAATCCGTCACTCTGCCTCAGGTGCACCTCATCTTTTGGCTAAAAACGTTAAGGCAAGTGTTATCAATGCAGGCGACGGCATGAACGAGCACCCCACACAGGCGCTCCTCGACATGTTCACAATCCGAGAGAAGAAGGGCAGCTTTGAAAACTTAAAGGTTGCAATTATCGGCGACGTTGCACACTCCCGTGTTGCGCGAAGCGACACATTTGCTTTAACAAAGCTTGGTGCACAGGTTTATATTGCAGGACCACCAACACTTATCCCCATGGACTTTGAAAAAATGGGAAATGTAACAATTTGCGAAAGCGTTGAAGAAGCAATTTTCGAAGCTGACGTTATTATAAACCTTCGAATTCAGTTGGAAAGAATGAAGTCGGCTCTTTTCCCAACTGTTCGTGAATACAGCGAATTTTTCGGTATGAGCTTAGATAAAATGAAGTTTGCCAAAGAAGATGTTTTAATCATGCACCCCGGTCCCGTTAATCGTGGTATTGAAATTTCAACATATGTTGCTGACGGCGAAAACAGCGTTATCAACGAGCAGGTTACTAACGGTGTTTCCGTAAGAATGGCAGTATTAGACATTCTTTGTAACGAATAAAACTATACGGGAGGTAAAAACATGAAAACACTTGTTAAAAACGGTCACATTATTGACCTTAAAAATGAAATAGATATGTATGGTGACATTCTCATTTTAGACGGTGTTATCGTACAGATTGCTGAAAAAATTGAAGATAACGAAGCAGAAGTAATCGATGCAAAGGGTATGGTTGTTTCAGCAGGGTTAATCGACATGCATGTGCATCTTCGTGAGCCCGGCTACGAATACAAGGAAGACATTAAAACAGGCACGCAGGCTGCAGTAGCAGGTGGTTTTACATCCGTTTGCTGCATGCCCAACACAAACCCTGTTTGCGATAACGCTACTGTGGTAAGCTTTATCAAATCCCGTGCCGAAAAGGTTGGCTATTGCCGAGTATTCCCGGTTGGTGCAATCACAAAGGGCTTAAAGGGTGAAGAATTAGCCGAAATGGGCGAAATGAAAAAGGAAGGTATTGTGGCGGTTTCTGACGACGGAAGACCTGTTTCCAACGGCTCGGTTATGCGCCGTGCGCTTTTGTATGCATCCCATTTTGACCTTCCCGTAATCAGCCACTGTGAAGAGCTTTCTCTTCTTGACTCAGGCAGTATGAACGACGGCGAAACATGTACTCGCTTAGGCTTAAGACCCATTGTTCCTGCAGTTGAAGAAGCAATGGTTGCCCGTGACATTCTTATTGCAGAGCACGAAAAGAAAAAGGTTCATATTGCTCATGTGAGCACACGTGGCAGTGTTGATTTAATCCGTCAGGCTAAAAAGAGAGGGGTACAGGTTACATGCGAAACTGCACCTCACTACTTTTCACTTACTGACGAAGCGGTGGCGGGATTCGATACAAATGCAAAGATGAACCCTCCGCTCCGCAGCCAGGACGATGTTGACGCTATTATTGAAGGCCTTTGTGACGGCACAATCGATGCAATCATCACCGACCATGCACCTCATCACATTGACGAAAAGAACCTTGAATTTGACTATGCATTAAACGGTATTGTAGGCTTGGAAACCTCCTTGGCGCTGAGTATTACTTACCTTGTTAAAACAGGTAAAATGACACTTGCCGAAATGCTTTCTAAAATGACCTATAACCCTTCAAACATCCTTAATTTAGGCTTGGGCGAAATTGCGTTAGGTGCTATTGCGGACCTTTCCATTTTTGACCCCGACGAAATCTGGACAGTTGAGGTGGATAAATTCCACTCAAAGAGTAAAAACTCACCTTATAACGGATACACACTTTCAGGTAAAGCACATATGACAATAGTTGAAGGAAAGGTAATGTATAATGGATAAGCTTATTAAAAAGATTATTGAAAAAGATATGAACCCCACAGTAGCAGGTTTGGACCCCAAGCTTGACTACGTTCCCGATTTTATTAAAATCCCCTGCATGGAAAAGGCAGGCGACAACCTTATGAAGGGTGCGGCAGATGCACTTTTCGAGTTCAACAAGGTTTTAATCGACTCTCTTTGCGACATTGTGCCTGCAGTTAAGCCTCAGAGCGCATACTACGAAATGTATGGTGTTGAAGGCATTATGTGCCTTAACAAAACCATGCAGTATGCCGAAGAAAAGGGCATGTATGTGCTTTTGGATGTTAAGCGTGGCGACATTGGTGCAACTGCAGAAGCATATTCTGCAGCATACATCGGTCAGACTGATTACATGGGCAAAAAGGCAAGAAGCTTCACTCCCGACTGTATCACAGTTAACCCCTACCTTGGAACAGATGGCTTAAAGCCCTTTGTTAAGGATTGTAACGAGCACGACAAGGACATTTTCATCCTTGTTAAAACCTCTAACCCCTCCTCGGGCGAATTGCAGGATTTGTTGATTGACGGCACACCTATTTATGAAAAAACTGCAGCGATTGTTCGTGAGCTTGGTGCAGACTCTATCGGCGAATACGGCTACAACCGTGTTGGTGCTGTTACAGGTGCAACATATCCCGAGCAGATAAGTAGACTTCGTGAAGTAATGCCCAACACCTTCTTCCTTATTCCCGGCTACGGTGCACAGGGCGGTAAGGCAGAGGACTGCGCACTTGCATTTGACAAGAACGGCTTGGGCGGCATTGTAAATTCCTCCCGTGGCATTATGTGTGCATACAAAAAGGGCGACTGGAAGCCTGAGCAGTTTGGCGAAGCAGCACGTGAAGAAGCACTCAACATGAAGGAGGCTCTTAAAAAGTGTATACTCAAGTAAAATATTGTAAAATAGTAGGCAAAAGAGAAATTGCAAAAAACCAGGTTGAGCTTCTTTTGGAAAACGAAGTTTTAGCAAAGGAAGCACAGCCCGGACAGTTTGTTCACATAAACATCGGAAGCGACAAGCACATTCTTCGTCGTCCCATTTCCATTTGCGATGCATACGACAACATCACTCGCATTGTGTTCGAAATCAAGGGTGACGGCACACAAATCCTTTCCGAAAAAAATGTTGGCGAAATGATTGACCTTCTTGGTCCCTTAGGCACAGGCTTTACTGTTAAAAAGGATGCAAAGGCTGTTGTTTTAGGTGGTGGCTTAGGTTCATTCCCTCTTTTGTTCCTTGCAAAGAATTTAACAAACCCCAAGGTTTTCTTAGGCTTCAGGGACAAAGAAATGGTTTGCATGGAAGAAGACTTTTCCGCCTGTGGTGAAACAGTTATTGCAACAGATAACGGCACCTATGGCTATAATGGCTTTGCAATTAATGCCGCAAAGGAAGCAATGGACGACTGCGATATTATTTATGCATGTGGTCCCACGCCCATGCTCCGTGCTGTAAAGCAGATTGCCGAAGAAAAGGGCATACAGGCAGAAATAAGCATGGAACAGAGAATGGGTTGCGGTATTGGTGCATGCCTTGTGTGCGTGTGCAAAACCCATTCGGGCTACGACAAGGTTTGCCAGAAGGGTCCTGTTTTCGATGCGAAAGAGGTGATTTTTGAATGAACACAAAGGTGAATTTTTGCGGTGTTGAATTTGAAAATCCTGTTGTGACAGGCAGCGGTACCTTTGGCTTCGGCTATGAATATTCTCAGTACTACAATCTTGATGCAATCGGCGGTATCAGCGTTAAGGGTCTTACCTTAAAGCCTCGTGAAGGTAACAAACCTCCCCGTATTGCTGAGGTTTACGGCGGAATACTCAACAGTGTAGGTTTACAAAACCCCGGTCTTGAAAACTTTTTAACTAACGATTTGCCCTTTTTAAAGAAAAAGTTCTCCAAGTGTAAGATAATTGCAAACATTGCAGGTAACACCCTTGAGGACTATATTGAAATGGGTAGACTTATAAGCCAGAGTAACGTTGACTTGGTTGAAATGAATATTTCCTGTCCCAACGTTAAGCACGGCGGTGTTGCATTTGGTACTGACCCTTGCATGGTTTCTGAAATTACAAGCAAGGTTAAAGAGCAGTGCAACAAGCCCTTGGTTGTAAAGCTTTCCCCCAACGTAACCGACATTGTGGCTATTGCAAAGGCTGCCGAAAAGGCAGGCGCAGATGGTTTGAGTCTTATTAACACCCTTTTGGGCATGAAGATTGATATTAACACCCGTAGACCTATTTTAAACAACAACGTAGGCGGTATGAGTGGTCCTGCAGTTAAGCCTGTTGCAGTGAGAATGGTTTGGCAGGTTGCAAACAATGTGAACATTCCCATTATCGGTATGGGTGGCATACAGGACGGCAACGATGCTGTTGAATTTATGCTTGCAGGCGCTTCTTTGGTAAGCGTGGGCACACAGAATTTTGTTGACCCCTATGCGGCAGTTAAAACAGCCAACGGCATTGAAGAATATATGACAAAACACAACATTGAGGATGTAAATGAGCTTATTGGCGCAGTACAGCCTTGGTAAGAGAAAGAGTTGATTACTAATGAGTAAAGGAAAATATTATATAACAACCGCCATAGCCTATACTTCAGGCAAGCCTCACATTGGCAACAGCTATGAAATTATGCTTGCGGACTCTATTGCAAGATATAAGAGAAAAGACGGCTATGATGTGTTTTTCCAGACAGGAACAGACGAGCATGGTCAGAAAATTGAGCTTAAGGCGGCAGAAGCAAATGTGTCCTGCCAGGATTTTGTTGACAATGTTGCAGGTGTTATTAAAGAGCTTTGGGATATGGTTGACACCTCCTACGACAAGTTCATCCGTACAACAGACAAGGACCATGAAAAACAGGTTCAGAAAATTTTCAAAAAGCTTTATGACCAGGGCGACATTTACAAGGGTGCTTATGAAGGCTTGTACTGCACACCCTGTGAATCCTTCTGGACAGAAAGTCAGCTTGTGGACGGTAAGTGCCCCGACTGTGGCAGAGAGGTTAAGCCTGCCAAGGAAGAAGCATACTTCTTCAAAATGAGTAAGTATGCAGACAGACTTATTGACCACATTAACACTCATCCTGAATTTATTCAGCCTGTGAGCAGAAAGAACGAAATGATGAACAATTTCCTTCTTCCGGGATTGCAGGATTTGTGTGTTTCAAGAACCTCCTTCAAGTGGGGTATTCCTGTTGACTTTGATGATAAGCACGTTGTATATGTGTGGCTTGATGCACTTACAAACTACATTACAGGTATAGGCTACGATGCAGAGGGTAATTCCACAGAGCAGTACAAAAAGCTCTGGCCTGCAGATTTGCACCTTATCGGTAAGGATATTATCCGTTTCCACACTATTTACTGGCCCATTTTCTTAATGGCTTTGGGCGAAGAACTCCCCAAGCAGGTATTTGGTCACCCCTGGCTTTTACAGGGCGACGGCAAAATGAGTAAGAGTAAAGGTAACGTAATCTACGTTGACGATTTGGTTAAGCTTTTTGGTGTTGATGCGGTAAGATACTTTGTTCTTCACGAAATGCCCTTTGAAAACGACGGCGTTATCAGCTGGGAGCTTATGGTGGAAAGATTTAATTCCGACCTTGTAAACACACTTGGTAACCTTGTGTATAGAACAATTTCAATGACAAATAAGTACTTTGGCGGTGCTGTTAAGAAAACAGGTGTTGCAGGTGACATGGACAACGATTTGAAAGAAACCGTGGCACAAACTGTAAGCAAGGTAAGTGCAAAAATGGACAGCTTAAGAGTTGCCGATGCTATTACCGAAATTTTCACGGCAGTAAAGCGTTGTAACAAGTACGTTGACGAAACAGAACCCTGGGTACTTTTTAAGGACGAAGCAAATAGCGACAGATTAAGCGAAGTAATGTACAATCTTTGCGATAGTATCATTACAATTGCAAGTCTTCTTGAGCCCTTTATGCCTCGTACAGCAAAGGCTATCAGTCAGCAGCTCGGTTGCGAGCTCCGCACATTTGAAGACTGCTCAAAAAGTGGTCTTTACCCCGAAAACGGCAAGGTAGCAAGTGCACCCGAAATGCTCTTTGCAAGAATTAAGCTTGAAGACATTTTGGCAGAGGTTGAAAAAATTATGGGCGCACAAAAGCCTAAGGAAGAAGAGAAGAAGGCAGTTGAAAAGCCCGAAGCCAAGGAAGAAATTTCCATTGATGATTTCTGTAAGATGGACTTAAGAGTTGGTACTGTTCTTTCCTGTGAAAAGGTTAAAAAGTCCAACAAGCTCTTAAAGTTCCAGATTGACTTTGGCTATGAGCAGCGCCAGATTGTATCGGGTATTGCAAAGTACTACAACCCCGATGATTTAGTTGGCAAGCAGGTTGTTGCAGTTGTAAACCTTGCTCCTGTTAAGCTTTGCGGCGAATTAAGCCAGGGCATGATACTTTCTGCGGCAAATGATGAGGAATTGAGCCTTGTTTCACCTATTGCAAACATTGCAAACGGCAGCGAGGTAAGGTAAATGTTATTTGACGTTCATGCACATTACGATGACGAACGTTTTGATGAGGACAGGGACATACTCCTGTCCTCAATGCTTGAAAATAATGTTGGTCATATTATAAATATCGGTTACAATTTAAAATCAAGTGAAGAAAGCATTAAGCTTAGTGAAAAATATCCCTTTATGTATGCGGCGGTAGGGTTTCATCCCTCCGATGCCCATCTTATGACAAATGAGGATTTTGACAAAATCAAAAAATTGGCACAGCACGAAAAAGTGGTAGCCATAGGCGAAATCGGGCTTGATTATTACTATGGCAAGGAAACCGAGGAAATTCAGCGAAAGGTTTTTCGTGAACAGATTGAACTTAGCAAAGAGGTAAATCTGCCCTTCCAGGTCCATAACCGTGACTCCACCCGTGATTGTATGGAAATTCTTAAGTCATCAAATATGGGCGAAAGAAGAGGTATGATGCATTGCTTTAGTGAAAGTAAGGAAACTGCAAAAAAAATACTTGATTTAGGCATGAAAATTTCAATAGGCGGCGTTCTTACCTTTAAAAACAACGTGAAAACCGTTGAGGTTGTAAAGTATGTGCCCATTGAAGACTTGATGATTGAAACCGATTGCCCCTATCTTGCACCGGTGCCCTACCGAGGCAAGAGAAATTCGTCACTTTACATTCATGCTGTGGCTGAAAAAATTGCCGAGCTTAAAGGCATGGATGTGGACGAGGTTATTCACATAACCGAAAAAAATGCAAAAGAGTTTTTTAATATTAAGGACTGAATGTAATGAACATAATTGCGTACCCCATTGGGGATAGCTTGTATCTGAATTTAACAAACCGTTGCACAAATGCCTGCACCTTTTGCGTGCGTACAACAACCGACGGTGGTATGGGCTACGATTTGTGGATTGACAAAGAGCCCACTGTTGCGGAAATGGTGGAGGATATTAAATTAAAGGGTGTTGAAAACTACAAGGAGCTTGTTCTTTGCGGTTATGGTGAGCCTACCGAGCGTTTTGACGACATGCTTGAAACTGTAAGGCAAATAAAAAAAGAATATCCTGTTAAAGTAAGGCTCAACACAAACGGCCACGCAAATTTAATTAAAGGTGAAAGCGTTGCACACAAAATGAAAGGCCTTATTGACATTGTGTCAATATCCTTAAATGCACCTGATGCAAAAAAGTACAACGAAATATGCAATTGTCAGTACGGTGAAGAAGGCTTTTATGCCATGCTTGACTTTGCAAAAGAAGCAAAGGAGTATGTGCCTGAGGTAATTTTTTCTGTGGTTGATGTTATGGACAAGGAAGATATTGCTTTGTGCCAAAAAATTGCCGAGGACATTGGAGTGAAATTCAGAGTAAGAGAATTTATAACAGACTGAATAAGGGAGGAATTAATGTGAAAAACACAACGGCTACCATTGCCCAAATGAAGAAAAACGGCGAAAAGATTACAATGCTTACAGCCTATGACTACTCAACAGCAAAGCTGGTTGACCAGGCGGGTATTAATTCTATCCTTGTGGGGGATTCTCTGGGCATGGTAATGCTCGGCTACCCCGACTCCACCCGTGTTACTATGGAGGACATGCTCCATCATGTAAAGGCTGTTGTAAGAGGTAGTGAAAACGCACTTGTTGTGGCTGATATGCCCTTTATGAGCTATCAGACAAGCGTGTACGATGCTGTGAAAAATGCAGGAAGATTTATTCAGGAAGGCGGTGCCGGTTGCGTAAAGCTTGAAGGCGGCGTTTCGGTGGCGGAGCAGATTAAGGCAATTGTGGATGCGGGCATTCCTGTTTGCGGACACATTGGTTTAACACCTCAGTCCATAAATGCTTTTGGTGGCTTTAAGGTGCAGGGAAAAACAATGGAAACTGCAAAAAAAATAATTGAAGATGCAATTGCGGTGGAAAAAGCAGGTGCATTCATGGTTGTTTTAGAAGGTATTCCCAAAGCCTTGGCAGATATAATTACAAACATGCTTACAATACCAACAATAGGTATTGGTGCAAGTAATTCCTGCGACGGTCAGGTTTTGGTTTACCAGGACATGTTAGGCTTGTATTCCGACTTTACCCCTAAGTTTGTTAAAAAGTTCGACACTTTGGGCGAAAGAATGGTTGAAGCCTTTAAAAAGTATGATGAAGAGGTTAAAAACGGCACATTCCCTGAGGAATGCCATACATACAAAATTGACGAAAGCGTATTGAAAGAAATCGAGGCGTATTTAAAATGATTATATTCAAAACAGTTAAAGAGGTTCGTGAATATGTAAAAAATGCCAGACTGCAGGGCAAAACCATCGGTTTGGTGCCTACAATGGGCTATTTGCACGAGGGTCATGGCTCCCTTGTTAAAAAAAGTGTTGAAATGTGTGATGTTACTATTGTAAGTGTTTTTGTAAACCCCACACAGTTTGCGCCCAATGAGGACTTTGATGCATACCCCAGAGATCTGGAACATGATACTCAATTGGTTGAAGCATGCGGTGCTGATGCAATTTTCCACCCCGAAATTGACGAAATGTATTTCCCCGATGCCACAACAACAGTTGTGCCCGATGTGCTCTCCAAAAATCTTTGCGGTAAGAGCCGCCCCATCCACTTTGGCGGTGTGTGCACAGTTGTAAGCAAGCTCTTTAATATTGTAACACCCGACAAGGCGTTTTTTGGTCAGAAGGATGCTCAGCAGCTTGCCATCATTAAGCGAATGGTGAGAGATTTGAACTTTGGTGTTGAGATTGTAGGTTGCCCCATTATTCGTGAAGACGACGGACTTGCAAAAAGCAGCAGAAATACATATCTTAATGAAGAAGAACGAAAAGCTGCGTTGTGCCTTTCTCAGGCTGTGAAAATCGGCAAGGAAATGGCAAAGGGTGGCGAAAAAAGAACAAAGGTTATCCTTGATAAAATGATTGCCCATATTGAAAACGAACCTTTAGCCAAAATTGACTATGTTCAGGCAGTTGATGGTGTAACTATGCAGGATGTTGACTTCATTGAAGGGGAAACACTCTTTGCAATGGCAGTATATATCGGCAAAACAAGACTGATTGATAATTTTATTGTGTAATCGAGGCGATTAAAATGACAATAACGATGTTAAAAGGGAAAATACACCGTGCAAAGGTGACCCAGGCAGAAATTAACTACATAGGCAGTATTACCGTTGATAGTGAGCTTTTAGAGTCGGCGGGTATTTTAGAATACGAAAAGGTACAGGTTGTGGACATTACTAACGGCAACCGCCTTGAAACCTATACAATTGCAGGCGAGAAGGGCAGCGGTGTAATTTGTCTTAACGGTGCGGCGGCAAAGCTTTGTGACGTTGGCGACAGAATAATAATTATGGCATATGCCCAGATGGATATGGAAGAAGCGGACGGCTTTAAGCCAAGAGTTGTATTTGTAAATAAAGAGAATAAAATTGTGAAAAAAGCTCACTATGAAAAAGCGGGAGAGCTATTTGAAGAAATTTAAAAAAGTGCGGTAAATAAGTTATATTTACCGCACTTTTTTAGTGTGAAAACACAAAAAATTAACAATAATGTCCTTGAAAAAGGCAGTAAGGTATGTTAATATAAAATCAGGTATATATCCAATTTATTAAACACATGGGAGGAAACGGACATGAGAATGAAAAAAGCTTTAAGTCTCTTGTTGGCAGTAGTAATGCTTATCAGCATTGTGCCTGCAGTTTACGGCGAAGATCTGGTTCTTGAAAGCTACAGCGTAAATTCTGCAACCACAATAATTGGTACAATGCCACTGCTTCCTGACAGAGCAATTTTAACCTTTGAGAATGGTGACGTACTTATAGAATACATCACATGGAACGAGTTCGACGAAAGCTTGTATAACAGTGAAGGCACTTTTGAAGTGACAGGCGTTACAGAATCGGGCTACGAGGTAAAAACAACTGTAACAGTTGAAAAAAAGTCCGATACAGATATTGCAACGGGTCTGATTGCATACTATAACTTTGACAATATCGGAACTGAGCCTTCCGTTGTTTCCGACGTTTCCGGTAACGGTAACGATGCAACAGTTTTAAACACTGTTGTGGCAGGTGACGGTGGTTGGAATCCCGGTGCAAACAATGTGCTCACCGTTACAGAAGACGGTGTGGCAAATTTCCCCGGCAACACATCTAGTTGGTGGACAAGCTATCTTGGTGCAGCTTTAAAGCTTCCCAACAACATTAATTCAGGTGTTGAAAGCTTTTCCTTCTCGGCATGGATTAAAGCCGATGGTGAATATGCATCAGCAAACAAAATGACAAGATTTTTCGACTTTGGTAATCTTGGCAGTGGCTCTAATAATGCCTACAACAGTATTTTTGCAAGATATACATCTTCCTCAGGATTGCTCCGTATTCAGGACAGAGATTTGAATGTATATCAGGAAACAACGGTTTCTTCACGTCCCTTTACAGACGTTTGGGGTCACTTTGTATTTACATATGAAAAAAATGAAGAAACAGGCTACTATGAATCAACTGTTTATATAAACGGCGAAAAGGTAGACGCACTGTCTACTACAAATGTTTACACTCGTGCACTTTCTGATTTAGGTGAATTGACAGATGTTAACAATGGCTTCTTCATTGGTCGTACAGTGTGGGGCGCAACAAATCAGCAGGTTGCAGATAACCCCGACTTCAAGGGTCAGATGGACGAAATCCGTCTTTACAGCCGTGCCCTTACTGAAGGACAGGTTAACTATATTTATGAATCAACAGCTCCTGTTGGTATGATTGAAATGACCGACTACTATGTTGATGACGTTACAACCCTTGCAGGTGACTATCCCCTTCTCCCCGAAACAGTAACCGCTTACTATAACACAGGTGCTGAAAAGGAATTGAGCGTTACCTGGGATGTTATTACTTCTGACAAATATGCTCATGAGGGCACATTTATGGTAGGTGGCTACACTGAAGAAGGTAACTTTGTTGAGGTAAAGGTTATTGTAATAAAGAAGGATACCTCAACTCTTAATGAAGGTCTTCTTGCATATTACACATTCAACGACGATGCGGAAGAACCCGATACAATCGTGGATGCTTCCGGCAATAACAACAATGCTTCCGTTCACAACCTTTACCAGGAGGTTACCTCAGGTGGTTGGGGTGGCGGCACTACAACAATTGTTGAAAGAAAAATGAGTGTTGAAGATGGTGTTCTTCATTTCCCCGGCGCATTAATCGGTGAAGATGCAGGTTTAACAGGCAGAAACCAGAGAAACAGATTTTTCTCAGGTCCTGCAATCCGTATGCCCAATAACATTGCAGAAGGCGCAGAGGAATTTACATACGCCGCATGGATTTATGCCGATACGGATTATCGTTACTCAAACGGCTTGCAGAGATTCTTTGACTTTGGTAGCGATATACGAGATTCCTTCTTCTTCCGCTATGTTCCCGACACCGGTGAGGCTCGTTTCAATGACAGAGGTGTAGGAAGCGGTAGCGACGACCCCAATTCCTATGTCAGTGCAACACTTGAAGATAACCCCTTTGCAGACAAGTGGGCTCATCTTGTTGTAACTTACGAAAAGAGCGCAGAAGGTGAATACTTCACACCTCACATTTATGTGAATGGTGTTGAACGTTATGAATTTGACAACTCTCTTACAACACTTACACGCCCCTTCAATAAGGTGGTATCCTCAAGCTCCGACTATGGTATGTGGATTGGTAAAACACAGTGGGCGTTTGACTCTTCCCAGGCAGCAAGTAACCCCGAATTCAAGGGTAAGATGGACGAAATCCGTCTTTACGACAGAGCACTTTCAACATCTGAGGTAACAGAGCTTTACAACTTAAAGCAGCCTTCTGATGTGCCTGTGGACTATGATTCCATGCCTCAGACTAAAATTACAATCGCAGAGGATGTTGAAGTTTCCACAGCTTATACTGACACAAACCGTGAGGGTCAGGAACAGATTCTTATTTCCTCGAACAACGGTGCGGCAAACACACGTTATGCATTCATGCGTACAGATGATTTAACAACAGGTCAGCTTACCACTTTGGCAAACTGTGAAAAGGCAGTTCTGAGCGTTTACGTAACACTTATTGATAACTGGGGAACGAATGATGCTTTCTACTGCTACGGCTTGACAGGTGAGGCTACCAATTGGGATGTTGAAACAATAACAATGAATAACTACGCCGAGCAGATTGGTGGCAGCATTACAAATGTTGGCGTAAGTGAAGTTGGTGAACTTTTAGACACCCAGTATGCATCAGGTCAGATGAAAGACTTCTACATGCAGTGGGATGTTACTGACTTTTTAAAGGAACATGCATCAGAAGACTTCTCATTCCTTCTTACCTGTGGCAGTAACGTTGCTTACATAAAAGCCACCGAATCAAACTCTGAAGGACAGACTCCCGAGCTTATTATTTATCAGAAGGGTACACCTATTACCGTAAACCGTGTTGATAAGGAAAACAATTTGATTTCATCCTCCATTGTTTACGCTGTTGCGAACAGTAGCTATACCTACAACGTGGCAGACGCTCTTGTAAGCTACAATAATTCTATTTATGTAGTAGATAAGGAAGCTTCCTCTCTTACAGTTGAAAATGTTACAGGCGAAGAAACTATTACAGTAGTTTACAACAAGGCTGAAGATGTGAGATTTGACGATGTAAGTGTAAGAACCTACATTGGCAAGGCACCCACACTGCCCAGAGTTTTGAATGTTTACTCCGGCGATTACAGTGCAGTGTTTGCAGTTCAGTGGGAAAATGTTGCAGAATCTCTTTACGCACAGACAGGTGAATTTAAAGTAAAAGGTACAATTCTCGGCACAGAAGAAACCTTAGAAGCCACTGTTACTGTATTCCCCGAATATAACGGACAGGTAGGCGGCGATTTGGTTCTTAACATTTATGCCGATGGCGAACTCAAAGAAGAAATTAAAATTAACAAAAAATATGGTTCGACCTTTACTCTTGACAGTAGCTATGAAAGCTACCTTGGCAGCCTTTACACTCTTGAAACTATTGAAGGTACAATTACAGAAATTGGTCAGAGTATTACAATGAATGCTCTTGGTCAGAAGGTGGACTTGTACTTTGTAATGAAGGAAAATGTTGAAGGTGATTTAACAGTTAAGATTAAAGCAGATAACTTTGACGCTACAAGCTACACACTTTCTGCAACAGCAAAAGTTCTCAACACAGAAAAGGTTGACGAAGAAGTTAAAATTCTTATTGCATCCTATAACGATGAGTGGGAATTAAACGAAGTTGTAACTGAAACTGTGACTGTTTTGTCAAGAACAGGTGAATATACAACAGTTAAGAAGAGCATTCCTTACGATGCAGTGAAACATAAAAATGCAAAGGTGTTCCTTTGGAACGACATGCGACCTGTTTCAAACATTGTTTTACTTTCCGATGTTCCTGTATCTGGCTACATGGCTGAAGAGGTTTACGCTATGATGCCCACATATGACAGTGCGGTAGCAACTGCAAGAAGTGCAAACGATTACTGGCAGGGAACTTATTCCTACAATACATGGACAAACGGTATTCATCCCTCTTTCTGGGCAAGAGCTGCGTACCACACAGGTAATATGGAACTTTACAGACTTATAGGTGATGAAGATTATCTCCAGCACTCCATTGATTGGGCAAACTACAATAAATGGGTAGGCAACCCCTCTACAGCAGACCCCGGTCAGTGGACATGGGGCTACAACCAGGATTATAACTCCAACGCTGTTTTATTCGGTGACTGGCAGATATGCTTCCAGAGCTATCTTGATATGGAAGAATTTGGTGTAGAAGATGCAAACACAGACAGAGTATATGAAGTTATGGACTACCAGGTAAGCCGTACAGATGTTGACGCTTTCTGGTGGTGGGCAGATGCACTTTATATGGTAATGCCTGTTATGAGCAAGCTTTACAAGCACACAGGCGATGAAAAGTATCTTGATGCTCTTTACAGATGGTTCAGATACTCTAAGGAATTAATGTATGATGGCCCCGGCGGTATTCCTACTTCTGCTGAAGGCTACACAACAAGTGCATCACTTAAGAACGGTGCATACTACTCCGATCCCGATAACTATGCATACCTCTTCTATCGTGATGCAGGTTATGCATTCCCGCTTAACCCCAACTCGGGTCATGAGGACGAAAAGAACTTCTGGGCTCGTGGCGACGGCTGGGTATTTGCAGGTTTGGCAAAGGTACTTGCCGACATGCCCTCCACTTACGAGCACTATGATGAGTTCTATAACACATACATGGAAATGGCACCTGCAATCATTGCTTGCCAGCAGACTGATGACTCAGGTTACGGCTTCTGGACACAGAGCATGCTCCAGAATTACCCCATCGGCAATAACGGCAATAATGAAGGCTATGAAACAAGTGGTACAGCATTCTTCACATATGGTTTGTTCTGGGGTATTAATAACGGTCTTCTTGATGAAGAAATTTATCTTGAACCTGCAATCCGTGCGTGGGGCTATCTTGAAAACGTTGCACTTCATTCAAATGGCAAGGTTGGCTATGTTCAGCCCATTGGTTCAAATGCAACACAGGCAACTCCCTATGACACAACACAGGACTTTGGTGTTGGTGCTTACCTTCTTGCTTGCTGTGAAGCAGCTCGCTATGCAGAAAGCCAGAACTAAAGTTAAAATAATATAAAGCTATTAAAAGCGTATGAAGACTCTCTTCATACGCTTTTCCTTTTGTGTGCAGCTTTGACCAGTTTTGCAAATTTGCTTGACAGGTTTTATGACAATGATATAATAAAATTGATGCAAAAAAGGAGAGTTGGTTAAAATGAAAAAAGTAATTAGCTTTATTCTTGCAGTGACCATGTTAATGGGCACTTTGCCTGTATTGAGCATTGCAGCGGAAGAATCCTTAAATGAAGGACTTATCCTTTACTATAATTTTGACACGGAAAGCGAACATCCTACTAAAATTACAGACAGTTCAGGCAACGGAAACCATGGTGAAGTTTTAAATACTTATACAAGCGAACTGTCAAAGGAGCTTTCTGTTGTAAATGGTATAGCGTGCTTCCCCGGTTTTGGCTACATGGACGAAACAATTGTTAAGGGTGCAGCAATCAGATTGCCCGAGGGGATTAACGAAGGGGTTGAAACCTTCACATATTCATCCTGGATAAAGGCGAGCTGGGCAAGTGAAAGCGATATGCGTGTTTTTGATTTTGGTAATATAGGTTCAAACGGAAACAATCCTTACAACAGTATTTTCACAAAGTTAACTGTGGAAGACCTTAGCCAAGGTACAAGCACCATTCGTTTTCATGACCGAAAATTGTCTTCAAGTGCTGAAGACAGGGCGGGCTTTGTTGAAACAAAGCTCACAGGCTTTAATAACACATGGTCACTTTATACTCTTGTGTATGAAAAGAACGAAGAAACAGGTTTTTATGAAACAACTGTATATGTTGACGGCAAAAAAATAGACGCTCTCTGTGATAATGATAAATTCACAAGAAGCCTTGATGATTTAGGCGTGCTTAACAAAACCTCAAACGGTATGTACATAGGCAGAAGCGTATGGACTGCGGTAAATCAGTACGTGCATCAAAATCCTGACTTTAAAGGACAGATGGACGAAATCCGCCTTTATAACCGTGCACTCAGCCAGGACGAGGTGAAATATCTCTATAATAACACAAAGCCTATATATTATGACTTTATAACAGGCTATGAGGTGCCTGTTATAAATGCCTACGTGGGAGAGGAAATCACACTTCCTGAAAAAATTACATACAATACAGCATTTTCCGACACTGAACTCAAAAAGGTAACATGGCTCAGAACAGGTGAAGGTGTTACAGACAGTGCAGGCGTTTTTAAAATTGACGGTAACACAGACTACGGCGAGGTTCTGGTAATTATCAATGTATTAAAGAGTAATAGCGGAGGCAAAGACGGACTTCTTCTTTACTACAATTTTGACAGCGATTCAAAAAAGCCAAGCAAAATTATTGATGCGTCGGGTAACGGCAACGACGCAAAGGTTTTAAATAACGGCGACAGGGTAATTACTATTACAGAGGGTGTTGCAAAATTCCCGGGCATGGAATCCTCAAGTCTTGGTGCGGCGTTGAAGCTACCCAACACAATAAACCAGAACGTTAAATCCTTTACATATTCGGCATGGGTTAAAGCCGACTCATCATACAAATATGCAGATAAATTAACACGATTTTTTGATTTTGGTAATATTGGCTCAGGCTCAAATAACCCCCGTAACAGTATTTTTGCACGATACACTTCAACAAGCGGTCTTTTGTATGTACAGGACAGATATCTCAACAAGAGCAAGGATGCAACTCTTTCAGCAAAGCCATTTACGGACAAGTGGGGACATTTCACTTTTGTGTATGAGGAAAAATCCACAGGCTACTACGAGCTTACTATTTATGTAAACGGTAAAGAGGTTGAAGAAATGAATTCTTCAACACTGTTCACAAGAGGTCTTTCCGATTTAGGAACTCTTGATGATAAGTCCAACGGCATGCTCATAGGCAGAACCGTGTGGGCACAAACAGGAAATTATGCAACAGACAACCCCGATTTTTGCGGTGAAATGGACGAAATCCGCCTTTATAACCGTGCTCTTACCGAAGAAGAAATCCAAAAGCTATACAAGAAGCATAAGCCTTCGGGAGAGGACTTTGAGCTTTCTGAATATAAAATTCCCATTAAAGAGGATGTGGAGGTAACTTACGAATCGCCTGCAGAAAGCCTCAATGGTTCAATTTTAATTAAAATTTCTTCGGGTGATTTTGACACCTCCACCCACTTTGGGCTCATGCGTACAGGAGAGCTGGATGACGCTCAAAAAATGATGGTTGAAAACAGCGAAGAAATTATTCTGAGAATGTACATGATGATGCCCGAATCAATCAAGGCCGGTCAGTATTTTTGTTACGGCTTGACAGGCGAGAACAACATGTGGGATGTTGATAAAATTGTTTACGGAAACTACGTGGAGCATATTAACGGCTCGGTATTGGAAGACGGCACAACCGATGCAGGTGAGCTTCTTGACATATTCAATTGGGAGGGTGGCGTAGAGAGCTTTTTCATTGAATTTGACGTTACTGATTTTGTGAAGGAAAACACCAACGATTTTTCGTTCCTCATTTCAACTGATTACGAGGGTGGCTCTGTTGTGGCAAGCGAATTGAGCCAGGGCTATGTGCCTGAGCTCGTGTTAAAAACACCGGGAATGCCCGTTGAGATTACCCGCATGGATACTGATGGCAATGTGATTTCGTCATCGATAGTTTTTGAAAACAACGGCAAAAGCTACACCTACACCGAGGAAAATCCCCTCATAACATACAATGGAGCAATTTATGCTGTTGATGAGGAAAAATCAAAGCTGACAATTGACAAAATTGGTAATGAAAACGAAATTACGGTTGTATACAAGGCTGTTGAAAATGTGAGTGTGAGCACCTCAGAAGTCCGCACCTATGTAGGAGCTAAAGCAGCGCTTCCTGACTCAGTAACCGTGCAATACGGAAAATACACCTCAAGCTTTGAAGTTGAATGGGAAAACTCCGACAAAAAGTATGCTGAAAAAGGCGTTTACACCGCCGAAGGCGTAATTGCAGGCACAAATGTTGGCGCAAAAGCCACCGTGACAGTGTTCCCCGAATATAACGGACAGGCAGGCGGTGACCTTGTGGTTAAAGTTTTTGCCGACGGAGAATTGCGCGAGGAAAAAACAATTGAAAAGGCGTATGGAGCAACCTTTGTGCTTGATACAACCTATGAAAACTATTTAGGCAACAACTACCGCCTTGACAAAGTGACAGGCGATGTTACAGCTATTGGCAAAAGCCTTGTAATGAACAAGCTGAATCAAAAAATTAACCTTTATTTTGTCATGACAGAGGAATTAACAGGGGCTCTTTCGGTGAAAATTAAAGCTGATAGCTTTTCAGAAGAAACCTATACTTTAACAATCAGCGCAACAGCTCTTAACACCAAGCTTTTGGATGAAACAGTTTCTCTTGTAATTGCAGATTACGAAAAAGATGCTCTGGAGAAGGTTGAAAGAATACAAGAAACAGCCAAATCAAGAACAGGCGAATATGCAAAAATAGAAAAGCAAATGCAATATGTAAAAGAGCGTGATAAGGACAAGGTAATTTATCTTTGGGGCGAGGATATGGTGCCCATTGCAAAGAAGGTTCGTCTTTCGGATGTTAAGATTGAAAAATATCTTTCTGAGGAAGTCCTTGACATGATGCCAACCTATACTAGTGCTGTTACCACACTGAACAAAGCCAATAATTATTGGCAGAGTCAGTATGCTTACAACAAAACCACCAATGGCTTGAATGTTGCTTTCTGGGCGAGAGCAGCTTATCACACAGGTAACATTGAAGCATATAAGCTTACGAAGGAAGAAAGCTATCTTGACTACAGTGTAAATTGGGCAAATTACTGTAACTGGGAAGGCAACAACTACACAGGTGACCCTTCCAACTGGACATGGAGCTACAATCAGAACCAAGGAAGCACAGCAGTGCTCTTTGGCGACTGGCAAACCTGCTTCCAGTCTTTCATTGACCTTTATGAACTGGGTGTGGAGGATGCAAAATTAGATAAAGTGCTTAAGGTTATGGACTATCAGGCAAGCCTTGAAGATGAAGACGCTTTCTGGTGGTGGGCAGACGGTCTTTACATGGTAATGCCTGTTATGAGTAAGCTTTACAAACTTACAGGTGACGAAAAATACCTTGATTCGCTTTATAAGTGGTTTAAATACGCAAAGGAATTAATGTACGACGGGCCGGGAGGCATTCCCTCATCAAAAGAGGGATACACAACAAGTGCATCACTTAAGAATGGTGCATACTACTCCGACCCCGATAACTATGCAAATCTCTTCTATCGTGATGCAAATTACGTGTATCCTTTGCGACCTAACACAGGTCACATAAACGAAAAGAACTTCTGGGCAAGAGGCAACGGATGGGTATTTGCAGGCTTAGCAAAGGTACTTGCCGACATGCCCTCCACTTACGAGCACTATGATGAGTTCTATAACACATACATGGAAATGGCACCTGCAATCATTGCTTGCCAGCAGACTGATGACTCAGGTTACGGCTTCTGGACACAGAGTATGCTCCAGAATTACCCCATCGGCAATAACGGCAATGACGAAGGCTACGAAACAAGTGGCACAGCGTTTATGACTTATGGACTCTTCTGGGGCATCAACAACGGTCTTCTTGATGAAGAAATTTATCTTGAACCCACAATCCGTGCATGGGGCTATCTTGAAAAGGTTGCACTTCATTCAAATGGTAAGGTTGGCTATGTTCAGCCCATTGGTTCAAATGCAACACAGGCAACAGACTATAACACAACACAGGACTTTGGTGTTGGTGCTTACCTTCTTGCTTGCTGTGAAGCAGCTCGCTATGCACAAAATAACTAAAACCGTAAAAAAGCAATCCATTTAGGATTGCTTTTTTTGCTTATACATGATAAAATTAATTCATTAGGATGGTGATTTAATGCGTGCAGTATTATTTGATTTGGACGGTACTCTTCTTCCCATGGATGAGGATGCGTTTACAAAGGTGTATTTTAAACTTTTAGCAAAAAAGCTTTGCCCCTTAGGCATTGAACCTCAGGCACTTGTTGATGCAATCTGGGACGGCACAAAGGCAATGGTGTTAAACGACGGAAGTGACACAAACGAGCATGTGTTCTGGAATCGTTTTACCCAAACAACAAAGCTTGACTGGAAACCCTTCGATAATTTAACAAAAGAGTTTTACACCACCGAATTTCATGGTGCGAAGGATTCTGTAGGCAAAAACCTATTGGCTAAAGAGGTTTTGAAATTAGTAAAAGAAAAGGGGATGCTTGCTATTATTGCCACAAACCCCATTTTCCCAAAAGCAGGGCAAATTTCGAGACTCCAGTGGCTTGGCATTGACGAAAGCGAGTTTGACGGCATAACACCTTACGAGGAATATTCCTTTGCAAAGCCTAACCCAAAATACTACCAAACAATTCTTGAAAGATACAATCTTAAAGCCGAGGATTGTTTAATGGTTGGTAACGACGAAAGGGAGGATATGTATGCTGCAGGCAGCTTAGGCATGGACACCTTCCTTATAACAGGCTGTGTAAAGAGCCACGAGGGCTACAGCTACTCCGGCAAAAAAGGTACATTTGAAGATTTGATTAACTATATAAACTCATTATAAAGGAGAGGGAAAAATGGAACTTACTTATAATAATGCGGTTGAAGCTATTAAAAAGGCAAACAAATTCTGGCAGGAAAATTACGATTTTGTAGATTGGAACGGCGGAGCACATCCTGCATTCTGGGACAAAGCTGCATACCACACAGGCAACATGGAGGTTTTCAAGCTTCTTGGCGATAAGGACATGCTCAAATATACAATTGACTGGGCAAACTTTTGTAATTGGAAGGGCAACGACTCCGATGCTGATCCCAAGGATTGGTTCTGGGAATATAACCAGACTCAGGGTAGTGCGGCAGTTATTTTCGGCGACTGGGAAATTTGCTTCCAGGTTTATATTGACCTTTACAATGCAGGTATTGACGGTGCAACAATCGACAGAGTGTTGTATGTTGTGGAAGAGCAGATAAAAAAGGATGTTGACAACTACTGGTGGTGGGCAGATGCACTTTACATGGTAATGCCCGTTTTCACAAAGCTTTACAAAAAGACAGGCGACAAGAAATATCTTGACGCTCTTTACAAGTACTTCCGCTATGCAAAGGAATTAATGTATGACGGTAAGGGCGGTATCCCCACTTCAAAAGAAGGCTACACAACAACTGCATGCCTTAAGGAGGGCGCAAGCTATTCCGACCCCTCAGATTACAAAAATCTTTTCTTCCGTGACAGTAACTTTGTTTATCCCTTAAAGCCTAATCCCGGTCATGAAAAGGAAAAGAATTTCTGGGCACGTGGCAACGGTTGGGTATTTGCAGGTCTTTGCAAGGTGCTTGCTGACATGCCTGCCGACTACGAGCACTACAACGAATTTTTAACAACATATAAAGAAATGGCACCTGCAATAGCAGCATGCCAGATGAAGGATGACAAGGGCAATGGCTTCTGGACACAGTCGATGCTCCAGAATTACCCTGTTGGCAATAACAACAATGAATACGGCTACGAAACCAGCGGCACAGCCTTCTTTACATACGGCTTCTTCTGGGGTATCAACAATGGTATTCTTGACAAGTCAACCTACCTTGACACAGCAATTGCAGGCTGGAATTATCTTACCGATGTTGCACTTCACGAAACAGGTAAGGTTGGCTATGTTCAGTACATTGGCTCCAATGCAACTGAAGCTATGAGCTACGACACAACACAAAACTTTGGTGTTGGTGCATTCTTACTTGCAATGTGCGAAGCTGCACGCTTTTCAAAATAATTAAAAATCCCGAACATTAGGTGGGTAGTGATAAGGAAGTATTGTAAATATCACTACTTACCGACAAGCAGGGTGTAAAAGAGAGTTAGGCACATCACATATATAATGTGGTGTGTCTGTTTTCGTTTCATAGGCATACTGTGGAACAATAGGCATATCAAAAAGACTTATATTCCTATGTTCTTAACCTCAAAACTTGCATAGTGAATGACGATATATCAAAATCCTCAAAATCGGCTTCTATCGTTCCACAAAAATTTAAAATCAACACTTTTTGAAAAAGGGGATTTAAGTCCGTTTTTCGGTTTAAATCCCCTTAACTGACATACTGCAAAAAAGAGCAGGTTTGTCAAGGGCGAGCGTAGCCCGTGCATTTACACTTGACTTGCCTAGTAAAGTATTTTCTACCTAATTGATCTTGGTTTTTCATAAACAACTTCTCCTTATTTCATTCCCGTTCTATCAGTACAGCACTTGCAAGCGGTTTCATTGATGTAAAATTTTCCCACATCATAATTTTTACAGTATCATATGGAACCTCCACTGAAAACATACTACTATTTCCATTATGGTTTTTAATCTGAATATCTACAATTTTATTATCCTTATATGCAGACAG
>JAZQCM010000007.1:0-2077 GCA_045546275.1 Clostridia bacterium
TGAAAAATGCGTTAAAAATAATTGCATTGCTTTTGTGTGTTGCTATGCTTTTTTCTTCTTGTGCAAGTAAAAATCCCAATCGGGAAGAATCAACAACGAATCCTCAACAACAAAATGTGAACTCTGCAGAAAATGAAACCGGTTTGTCAAAAGGCGACGGTATAATCTCGTTACCATACAATGAAACGGATGGTTTTAATCCGTACTTTGCAAAAAGCAACGAAAATCTTTTCATTTGCCAAATGCTTTTTGAGTCACTTTTTTCTGTTGATAAAAACTACAACATTACTCCCGAAATCGCACAAAGCATTTCTGTAAATGGCATAACCGTAACAGTGCAGTTGCGTACAGATGCAACTTGTCGAGGCTCACAACCAATTAATGCTATTGACGTTGTGTATTCTTTTAACCTTGCAAAAGCATCATATGCGTGGGCAGGTTATCTGAACGGCATTTCGGGGGCGACAGCAAAATCTAAATATGCGGTTGAATTTACCCTTGACTACATAGATGTTTACGTGGGTGCAAAGTTATGCTTTCCTATAGTTAAAGAAGGCACAGCCGATATTCAGAATGCAGTTCCGACGGGTAGTGGTGATTATTATTCTATTGAAAACAAGCTTGTGAATGTAGCAGATGCTTCGAAAGAAATTCAACTTTACAGCATTGATACGAATAAAAGCTCTGAAAATGCCTTCAAAATTGGTGTAGCTGTTGTGTTCTTTAGTGATTTGTCCAACTGTGAGTATATGGGTATTTCGGGCAAAACTGAAGAAGTAATGCTCAATAATATGGTGTATATAGGCATTAACAATGCAAATGGCGGACTAAACAAGTATGTTCGCAGTGCAATTGCCGCAAAAATTAACGGAGAAGATGTTGTTATTTCGTCATATCAGGGACACGGCGAGGCTGTGAAAATGCCTGTAAATCCAAATGCTGACAATTATGAGAGGCTTTCTGTAATTGATGTAAAAGGCGACACAATATTTGCTGAAGAAATTCTTGACAGATGCGGATTTATCAGATATTCTGGCAAGGCAAAAACCAACGGTGCTTATGTGCTTTCATTCAATCTTATTGTTAATAAAGATAACAAATACAGATTAGCGGCAGCTTATAATATTGCGGATAGTCTTAATGAAATTGGCTTTTTCGTCAATGTTCAGGCGTTGTCTTTTGCAGATTATAATCAAAGAATTTCCGCAGGCAATTATGATATGTATCTTGGTGAAATTAAGTTAGACGGTTCAATGGATTTGTCACAGTTTTTCCTTGAAAATGGAAAACTTAGTGCGGGAATTGATATGTCAAGTCGAGCCGTAACTGAATATTTCAACTATCGTGCAGGTAAAATTACCGCAGAAGAATATTATGGTGTTTTTGCTGAGGAATACCCGTTTGTACCCGTATTGTTTAGAAACGGTTATGTTGTAACGTCAGCGGATGTTAAGGCGGATTTATCAGAAAACCCATTTGATTTATATAACAATTTATAATAAGGTGAAATTATGAAGTTTTCCGATGATATTAAGTATATCAAGGGTGTTGGCGAAGCTCGTGCAACGGGTTTTCGCAGTCTTGGTGTGTCCACTGTCGGGGAACTTCTTCGTTTTTACCCCCGTGCTTATGAGGATTGGAGTAAAATTACCCCGATTGCTCAATGTGTAATCGGTGAAAATGTATGCGTCAAAGGTACAGTTATGTTCCCCGTTAAAAATGAGCGTGTCCGTGGTGGAATGTTAATTGCAAAGGGAACAGTAACGGATGGCGACGACGTTATTGCAGTTACGTTTTTCAACAATAAATATATTGATAAAATGCTTAAAAGCGGTGAAGAATATCTTTTCTACGGCAAACTTACATTAGGCAAATTTTCGGCTCGTGAAATGGTTTCACCAATGTTTGTGAAATCTGAAAAGAGTGTAGAAATAAGACCTATTTATTCGCAAAACAAAACAATTACAACTAAAATTGTTCAGACAGCAGTAGAAAATGCGTTGAAAAGCATTGGTGCAATTCCCGATTATTTGCCGGACTATATACTTAAAAAGTTTAACCTTGTAAGTCTTGACAG
>JAZQCM010000008.1:0-2184 GCA_045546275.1 Clostridia bacterium
AACCGCCGTGTGTGGCGTGTGCCGTGCCTTGCTGTGGGGCGTTTGAGCCTTGCCCTACACCCTACACCGCAAGGGGGCAAACAACCGCCGTGTGTGGCGTGTGCCGTGCCTTGCTGTGGGGCGTGGGCGTTTATTCTATCCAAAAAGAAAACAGCACGCCGTGGGGCGTGCCGTTTATGCCGTGTCTGTTTACTTGTTCCAGTTTTCCTGCAAACGCTTTAACGTGATTTGAATACATTGCTTTGACACGCCGAGATAGCTTGCAATAGCTTTTACGCCATATCCCGCAAGGCGTAATTTTACAATCTGGGCTTGTCTGTCCGTAAGCTGTAAGCGTTCCAACAACAGCGTCATATCATCTGCAATTTGCTGTGTGGCTGTGTACTGTGAATTATAGTCTATATGTCCGTTTATGTCGCTTGCATATCCGCCAAGGTCTGCGCACTTGCCAAGTCGTATATAGTACGTCTCAAGTGTTTCCGCGTCCATTTCCTCAAGATATAAATATCCGTTTCGTGGGTCTGTCTGCATTGCACGGCTGTTTTGAATATAACGGCGGTTGTGTCTGTAGGTTTCTTGAATGGGCGTTGACTGTCTATCCCTATATGCTTTACTGTCCGCCCTTTGTATGTATACCTTTTTTGAAAGCTCATGTATAAATATTTCCATATCCAACCAGTTAACACCGTCCGTTGCGTACTGTGCGCCAAGCTCAAGTAATACACACGCCGTTTCCTGCACCAAGTCCATGCCGTCGGAAATAGTCATACCGATTAATTTTCCGAGTGCCTTTTCTGCATCTGCGTTTACAATAGTTACTGTGTCCCCGTCCTTGTTGTACCCCGTTGTTTGGCTTTCGTTTGCAAAATGGCGCGTGTTCTCTAACAGTGCCATATCTGCTACCATTCCCCGGCGCAATTCCAAAAGTGCCGGATTAAAACCATTGTTGGACACGTTTTCCCTTTCCGTTGCTGTTTTCCGCTGTGGGTCTATGCATTTGTTGTTGACCGCTTGCGCTATGGCGTGTGCAAGGGCGTACAATTCCGCTGTGCAGTCCGTTCCGCTTGCCTTACTTTCGCTGTACGCCTTTTCAAAATTGCGCTTGAGTTGGTAGAAAGTCTTGCTCTTTTCTGCGGTCTGTGCTAAAATGGTAGTGCTGTTTGTGATTGACTTATTCATGTTCAATCCTTTCCACGGCGTGGCGTGTTCGGTGGTGGTGCACTGGGCACGCCTTTTTTATGCCGTTTCCGTCCGTTCCGCTTGACGGATAAAGCGTAATATTGTTGTCGGTGCAAGGGGTTGAGCTGATTGCCTACCCCTGCTGACATCTAACATTTTACCATAAGCAAAAAACAATGTCAACCGTTTTTTGAAAAATATTTTTTCATACCATACCACAAAGGGGCAAACAGTACACCGCAACGATTGTTTTTGCAGTCCGTTCCAACTTGCTTTTTTCGCACTATGGCAAGTTGGGGGCGTAGTTATGACATTTTCACCCCCTTGCCGTGTATGATACTGTGGTAGTCGCTCCATCTAACTCTCACCTCCATTTTTTTCACCTCAGCTCCTACTAAACATTGAAATAACACGCTTTTTGTCCAGAAAAGTAACGATAGCTAAGCATTTTTACAGTGCTTGGCTATTTTTATTTCTCTGCTCTTCATACAAAAATTGCCTTAACAAAGCAACTTGCCCTTTGATGAATCAATTAATGTTTTTATTAACATTTTTCTTGAATACTGTCCAAGATACGGTTACGCAACCGAAACAAATGTGTTATAATATAACCGTAGTCAGGCAAGAAAAATAAAACAGCAAAGGAGAACAGAAATGCCTAACATTTTGCAATTCCCAAACACCTTATCCAAGAAGGTAATAAACATATCTGCTATCCAGCAAAGCTGTAGAAAGCTCAAGGCTGGCCTTATTGCTCCTGCTTCTGAATCAGTCTCACAAGAGTTGGTTGTAGAACATTCTGCAGAGCCAATAAAGGATATGAATGACATCATCCGTATCTCCCGCTTTCTTATCCAGAAGAAAAGATATAGAGATAACATGCTCTTCATTGTAGGTATTAACTTTGGACTTCGTGTAAGTGACTTGCGTACCTTAAGGTTCTCCTACCTGATTAATGATGACTGCACATTTCGTGACCGCTTTGCAATCTTGGAAAAGAAAACC
>JAZQCM010000009.1:0-1885 GCA_045546275.1 Clostridia bacterium
TGCACGAGGAAGTTGAAACATTGGGCTATAAAATCGGCAAAGACGAACTTGTTGAAGACATAATCGGCTCAACTTGCACGGAGAAAATGCCGAAAGATATGGTTATGCAAAAACTTCTTAAGGATTTAGGTGCTTCGGGTGAAAATGTGCTTGTAATAGGTGACGGCAGAGCAGAAATTCAGGCAGGGGTGCAAATGGGTGCGTTTGTTGTGAGCAGATTGCCCGAAAATGCCGATTTTCAACGAGAATTACACAAAAAACTCGGTACAAATATTATAATAAAAGACTTTTGTGATAAAGAATTTTTAAGTCTTTTCAAGGATGAATAGTATGGATTTGTTTGAACGATACCCACAACTAAATATTTGTGCAAAAGACATTGAAAAAGCACTTGAACTTATGGTTGATACATATAAAAATGGTGGAAAAATTCTTGTTTGTGGTAACGGTGGAAGTGCATCTGATGCTGACCATATTGTAGGGGAGTTAATGAAAGGATTTCTCAAAGACAGAAAGGTAACCGACGAGAGAATACCACAAGAATTAAGAGAAAAACTTCAAGGGGCTTTGCCTGCAATTTCACTTTCTGCTCATACTTCACTTATGACTGCAACTATAAACGATAACGATGCAGATATGATTTTTGCACAACAAGTTTATGGTTACGCTAAAGAAAATGATTTGCTTATCGCAATTTCAACATCAGGCAATTCAAAGAACGTTGTTAACGCAGTAAAGGTAGCAAAAGCACTTGATGTAAAGGCGGTTGCCTTAACAGGCAAAGCAGGTGGAGAGTTAAAAGGAATTGCAGATGTTACAATTTGTGCACCGTCTACCGAAACCTACAAAATCCAAGAATACCACTTGCCAATATACCACTATTTATGTGCAAAAGTGGAAGAAGAATTTTTTGAATAAATTGAAACAAAAAAACGGAGCAATTTGCTCCGTTTTTCTTTTACCCTAAATCGTGTTGATTTGTAATTGTAATTTCTGGCTTTTTCATACCCATTGTTTCAAGAACAACAATCTCATTGTCTTCTTTAAGAAGGCTACCCGGAAGATAAAGCGATTTTTGTGGGCCTACACTCCAATATCTGCCAAGATTAAATCCGTTTACGAAAACGTAGCCCTTTTCAAATCCGTCAAGATGAACAAAGCAATCTGCTTTGTTGTTTGCTTTGAATGTGCCTTTGTAGAACATAGCACCCTTATCTTTGTTGAAACTTTCAACAGGTTTGTATGTGAGTTTTTCAAGGTTATTAAGTGGAAGTGTCCATACCTTGTAGCCCATTTGACGTTGATTTGCAATATAAATGTCAGAAAATCCTTTTCTGTCCATCATTTTTTCGCCATAATTTACTCTGCCCATTGTGTCAACAAGCAAGCCGATTTTCTTTTCGCCGTCAACAGAGCCGATAAATACAGTTGTAGTGTCTTGGTCGTCTTTTGTGAATTTCTTGAAGATTGAGCCAAGTGAAAGGTTGCCACGTTTTGTGTAACCTGTTCTGTCGATAAATTTCTTATACTTGACACCAACATAAACAAAGCCGAAATCGTGCACATTTCTAATCATTAACGGAATTGGGTCATAGTGACCTTTGATTACTGTTTCATAATAAATCATGCCAAAGTTCTGTCCAAAGTATTCCATACTTTCGGGAACAGCAACTTTGTGCTCTTCGCCAATATTATTAAGATTTTCGAAAAGGCTTGCAGATTCAGTAAGTTCTACTGTACCGATAGTCTGTAATTCCGGTGATGGTGGAAGTTCTTGCATCTCAAGATTTTGATGCTTATGTAACAACTCTCGTACTGCGTGATAAGCAGGTGTGTAGTCACCGTATTCATTAAGCAACGCACAGTAGTCATAACTTGTGATTGT
>JAZQCM010000010.1:0-7410 GCA_045546275.1 Clostridia bacterium
CCTAAAATGAAAAACTAAACGCAAGTTGGGATAAGGATGGTTTAAGAAAGTTCTTAAATAATAGTGATTTTTTACTCAAAATAGTGTATAATGACATTAAAACTGTTGGATATACACTGTTTCGAAGCATAGCAAACAAGCAACGGTCAAAATTTTTGTAAAATTAAATGAGACCCCTGCCTGATTGTGAATATGACGTAGCTGTCTGACCTTTTAAATGGTTACTTTTTACGTTTTAGTAGCTTTGGTTTCAAACACACTTCATCGAGTGGGATCGGAGAAAGTGCGAGTGTTTCCAACAGTTTTTTCTGTTCGTCAGTTTGCATCAGGTCAAATGGAGTATTGTTTTCGAAAAGCTCCCGTACAACACTGTTTACATGACAAATTATGAGATGAATATCTTCATCTTCCAAGGTGTTGAAATTAAAGCCTTTAGGTAAAACTTGCCTGAGGATGACATGATTTTTCTCAATGCGACCTTTTTGCCATGAGGCTTGCGGATCACAGTAAAAAACGCGTGTTCTTCTCGCTCCGTTTTCGGTATATTCAAGATGATGAGAGCCTTTAAATTCCACACCATTGTCTGTGAGAATAACCGGAAACAGTTTACGGAAGGTATCCAGTCCCAGGTGCAATGTAAGTTTATCAAATACATCTTTAACGCTCTTTTGTGTGCCGTCAGGCATAAGAAAAACAAGCATAAAGTTTGTTTGACGGAAAATCATTGTAAGTAGCACCTTATGGCTGCCTCTGGCACCTTTTACGGTATCCATTTCAACTACAGGAAGATTGGGATTCTGTTCCATAAATGAAGTAAAGTCGGTATAAGTGCGACCTTTTCGATATTGATAATCCATTTTCATAACAACATCGTGAGGATGCCTTTGTCGATAACGAACCTTCTTTGGCAAATCGATATTCCTGATATGAAATGCATTCATATCAATGTAGTTGTAAATTGTCTTTTCTGAAAGCCCGATTTCATCTGCATGAGATGCAAAAATATGATTGATAGACTGACCTTTGTTGATAAGAGGTGCTAAAATATCGTTGATTTCCATAAGTTTTTCGGGATTGGTGCGAATACCTTTTCGGGATGTGCTTAATTCCTTGATATATTCTGCGTGTGCTCTGTGTGCAGTGTAATATGCGTGATTTCGCCTGCAGGTCTTTTCTTCTGGGCAACAAGTACACACATAGGGCGGATTATCTAATAAAGGGCAATGCAATGACAGATAATCGTGGCACAAATCATGGCAGGAATATTCAGTACAGGTTTTGCAGCGAGAAAAGCAAGTATACTTGCTTTCTGTATCACAAAGGTTACGCCTTAAACAAGTACGATAGTTGGCACAATCATTATTGGTATAGACATTACCATTTACGAAACAACGATGATTTTTGACTTCTCTTGATATGGTTGTAGCACTTCTGTTAAGGTGTCTTGCTATGTAAGCAAACGACACATCAAGAGCTAAATATTTTTCAATAATAGCTCTGTCTGATAGTGTAAGATGTTTACTCATAGGTCTGCTCCTTTCCGGTCAGACAGCTAAGAGTATTATCACATAAATACATAAATTTGTAAAACTAAATGCACGATTGTAAAAGTAAAAGTCAGTAATTTCTGGCGTTTAATTTTACAATTAAGGCAAAAAAAAACAGGCAAGGTGTGCGTATTTTTGTACATCTTGCCTGTTATATTTATATTAACAAAGAAATGGCGGAGTAATAGCGATTTTAAGAATGAATATTCTTAAAGCAGCTGCGAGTCGCGGTTGTGTTGGATTAAGAATGGTTCGAACAGATATGCACTTGCATATCGAGCTAAGGTGTTGCTCCGCCTGTGAATCAGGGTGAAAATATGAATTATTTAATTGTCAGTATTGTGTATTGGTGCTATAAGAATAAAGACAAAATTCCTCAAATGTATCGTATTGGAAAAATTCCAAAAAGGAACGGACAGTTCCGAACATTGGAAATCCCCGATGCGGGCTTAGCACACTGCCAAAAAGTTATCAAAGAGGAATGGCTGGACCATTTGGAGTGTTCTGATTATGCGGTTGCATATAGAAAAGGAAAGAATATTAAAAATACTCTATTCATGCATGAAAACCAAAGACTTGTGTTGAAATTAGACATCAAAAACTTTTTTGGAAGTATTACTGAGAATATGGTGAAAAATAAGGTGTTTAACTGTGAAAGTGGAGATGTTTTAACAAAGCTGTGTTGCTTTAACAATCATCTTCCTCAGGGGGCGTGCACGTCACCGGTTATTTCTAATCTTGTTATGAAAGATTTTGACGAAAAACTGGGTGAATTTTGTAAAAAGCGACACATCCGATTTTGCAGATACAGTGATGATATGATTTTTTCGGGAGACTTTAATCCGGGCGAGATTATTCGCGAAGTAAGAAAAATGCTTAAAGAAATGAACATGGAGTTAAATGCCGAAAAAACGGTAATAGCCTCCAAAGGTTCACAGCAAAAGGTTTTGGGAGTTGTGGTGAATGAAAAAATGCAGCTTTCTTCTGATTATCGCAGAAAAATCAGACAAGAGATATATTATTGCAATAAGTATGGTGTGAAAAATCATATCATTAACAGTAACAACGAAAAATATATTGCACGTGATGAAAAAAATAATATCCGCTTTGTGGACACAGAGGGATATGTGAAATCTCTTGCAGGAAAAATCAGTTATGCACTATTTATAAACCCGAGGGATTTAAAAATGAGTGAATATGAGTCAATTCTTTTGGGATTGAAGAGTTAAAAAAGTGGCTGATAAAATGCATTAACCTTAATAGAATATCAAGAAAAAAGAGTGGGTAACAGTATGAATAAGAAAAGAGCAGAGTTGCACATACATACAAATATGACAGCAATGGACGGAATTAATACTGCAAAGGAATACATAGAAAAGGCAGTTGCAAACAAGCTTTCTGCAATTGCAATAACTGACAGAGCAAGTGTGCAGGCGTTTGCCGAAGCCTATGCTGCATGGGAGCGCATTGATAAAAAAATCAAGCTGATTTACGGTGCTGAGCTGTGTGTGGGAAATGAAGGTTTTCACATAAGCATTCTTGCAAAAAACAAAAATGGCTTGAAAAACCTGTACAAGCTTATAAGCGTTGCAAATGAAAAAGGCTTTGTTTTAAAAAGCGAAATCGAAAAACACAAAGAAGGCTTGCTGATTGGTTCGGGAGCGGATGAAGGTGAGCTTTTTCATGCAATTAAAAACAAGCCCTTTAATGCCTTGTGCGCCATTGCACAGTTTTACGACTATCTTGAAATTGTACCTGGTGAAAAGAAAGAGCTTATACAACTAAATAAAAAAATTGTTGAAATCGGTGATAAAATTTCAAAGCCTGTTGTGGCTGTAAGTGATGCTGATTGTATAAGTAGCCATGATGCAACAAGCAGGGAAATACTTATGGGCGAAAGGTCGGGTGGCTCATCCAAAAAGTTTAAAGCCACTGATGAATTGCTTGAGGAATTTTCATATCTGGGAAAAGAAAAAGCATATGAAACGGTTGTTCTGAACACATGCCTTGTTTCGGATTTGATTGACGAAACCTTTTCTCCGTTTGAAAGATATGCTCATTATGAAGCTGATACAAAAGAGCTTGAAAAGCTTGCTTGTAAAAAAGCGGTTGAAAAATACGGCGAAAGCCTTCACCCCGAAATACAAAAAAGGCTTGATTGGGAGCTTTCTGTAATATGCAAAAACAATTTATCTGCGTATAATTTTATGCTTGGGTATGAGCTTTGCAAAAATGCAAAAAAACAAGGCTGGACGGTTGGTGTCCGAGGGTCGGTTGCATCCTCCTTGGTTGCATACTTCCTGGGAATTACCCGCATTAACCCTTTGAATGCACACTATTACTGCCCCTTGTGCCATAAGATTGAATTTCACAATGATTACAATTGCGGCGTTGATATGGAGGATAAAACCTGTCAGTGCGGTGAAAAGTTTAAAAAGGACGGTTTTACCATTCCGCCCGAAAGCTTGTTTGGTACAGATGGGTCAAAGGTTGTTGATATTGATTATAATCTTGCGCCTTCATACCAAAAGCAGGCATTTTTAGAGCTGGAAAAGCTTTTAAACGCAACCGTTGTAAGGGTGGGAAGTATAAAAACTATAAGTTATCATACTGCACAAACAAAGGTGAAAGCTTATTGTGAGGGTAAAAACATTGTGCTAACAAAAAGTGAAGAGGATGAATTTATTGATAAAATCACACGTGTGAAAGAAATTGACTCAATAAACCCCGGAAGAGTGGTTGTGGTGCCTTGTGGCAAAGAAATTTATGACTACACGCCCGTAGAATACAAAGAGTCGGAGGGCGAAAAGTGGGATGTGACTCATTTTAATTATAATTTTAATTCATCAGCAGGCTATTCATTTTGCGACATTTTAATTAACATAGATGTTCTTTCGCACCCTGACCCGGTAATAATCAAAAAGCTTGAAGAATTGACCAACGTGAAGGCAGACAGCATTCCCCTTGACGACAAAAAAACAATGGAGCTTTTCAAAAAAGGGGAAACAATGGGGATTCGTGAGTTTTCGGCCCCATTTGTAAGAGAGCAGATCATTCCAAAGGTTGCTCCGAAAACCTTTGACGATTTAATACGTATTTCAGCCATAAGCCATGGCAATGGCACATGGGTTAATAATGGGGATTGTCTGATTGAAAAGGGTAAAAGCATTTCTCAGCTTGCAACTTGTCGTGACGATGTAATGCTTGACTTGTTAAAGGGTGGAATGGAAAGGAATGTTGCATATCACCTTTCCGAAAGAATACGAAAAGGTAAAGGCTTTACAGAAGAGCAGTATGATGAATTGATAGCTATGGGCTTTGAAAAATGGAAGCTTGACTCCTGGAAAAAAATTTTGTACTCTTTTCCCCGTGCGCATGCTGCAAGTTACGTATTGTATGCATATTGGATGGCATACTATAAAGCCCATTACCCAACTGAATTTGACTGTGTTTGCCGTTAAAAAAGCCCCCTGCTTTTGCAGGGGGTTTAATTATGCAGGCTTTACACCATCAGCACCGCATGCGGGGCAAAGATTATCCGCACGGTAAACCTTGTCGGGATACTTTTTTGCCTTTAAACAGTGACGGCACCAGGTTGCGCCACACTTTGGACAGCGGAACATATTAGCCCCGCTTGTTTTGCATATTGGACAGTATGCCATATTATCACCTCCGGGATTAGTGTAATATAAGGGTAGTACAAAAGTTTGTATTGCTATATCACAAAAAATTCTTTTGTAAAATAATCTTTTACTTCTCCTGCAAATTTGTGATTTTCATCAAATATTTCGGTTGCTTTCAGTTCGTTGCCGTTGAGATATAAACTGCAAACATTACATTCCGTAAGCAAAAGATGAATCCGTTGTTCTGCAATACTTTGGTTAGTATATTTATCGATTATCTTTTTTCCTGTTCGTCCGCCCTTTCTATCTAATAACAATTGTTCGGCTTTAGTTAGCATCAACAAACGATGTTCGTTAAAGCAATTGGATATTTTTTTCTTTAAAACATTAACATCATTAAAAGTTTCGGCTATATAGTCGTCAAAAACATTTAAAATTCGTGTCCATATAACGTCGTTGGGTGTGATATGTTCCCAATACAGTAATTCATTATCATTTTCTTTATGACTATCTTTATATTTTTTATAAGAACCTTTCTTGTCCTTAAATAGGTAATATGCATTTTCACTCATGAGAAGGGGTTTGAAATCTTCGAAATTTGCAGTTTGCCATAAATTTTTATATGAATCATTATTTTTATACATGCTTGCATAGTGATTTATCAAGCCTTTTAAAGCCCCGGAGCCTGTTAAAAATGCAGTTTGTGAAATGTTTTTATCCTTACATGTTTTAATTGTACTGGCAAAAACTTCAATGACAAATTCTTGAAATTCGTTAGTTTTCATTTCTTTCCTCCTTATACTCCGTATTTATTATTTTTGATTTTTTCAATTACAGCCTCTCTTAATTCCAAGGGCTCAATAACCTCGCATTTGTCGCAAACGGAGGCTGCCCAATTGGCAATATGGTCATGGCTTTCGAATAGTGTTATGTTGAAGGTTTTGCCGTCGTTGTTATTTTCAAAGGTTATATGCTTAAGCTTTGAGGCAAAGTCATCGGTAATTTTATCAAGCAAATCAATGTCGCATTTTAAAGTTACACAAGATTGAAGTCTTATTACACAAGTGCCTGCTTTTTCTATAGGCACACCATTTCCCACAGCTTTCTTTCCGTTGGATTTTTCATCAAGTGAGCGGACGTTTCGCATGCGGTCAAGCCTGAATTCAACAAAGTTATCACTCTCATATTCTGCCAATAAGTAATAAGTAAAATTGTGTGATTTAATCATACACGGAGTCACAACAAACTTTTCATTTTTAAAAGGTATCTCTTTTCCGTTGGTGTCGTACTTAATATAATCAAATTCAAGCTTTTCGCCATATTCCAACGCAGCATCAATAGCGTCAAGGGTGAAGTAAAGATTTTGGTCAAAATCATATTTTTCAATAAATTTGTCTAAGGTTTTCCAACCCCAGGTGCGTTGAGCAGGGGACCTTTTTGCAAGATACTTATTTATTTTATTGTTGATTTCGTCAATGGTTTTAGGTGAAATCAAAGGATTAAGCATTACGCTGTCCATTATAAGCTTTGCTTCTAATGGTTCTAAGGTTTTATCCAATAATGCATAGTAATTTTTCGAACCATTTTTTGTGGCTGAAATATCATATCCGATATCCTGCAAAAGCTTAATTGTGCTATAAACGGTTCGTCTGTCAACCTTAAGCCCGTTAAATCGTATGTCAAGATAATTGATAATGTCACCTACTGACATGGGTTTAGAAGCATCGGAATGCTCTTCCAATGCAATTAATATGCAAATTGCATTTGCTTTGCTGGATAAATTTGTATCTATTTTACCTCTTCGCCTTCGAACCTGATTAAGCTCAACAAATTCAATATTGCAAGGCGGAAGCTTTGGAATATTAACCTCTCGTCCCAAAAACTTGTCAGCAAAATATGAATTGTAGGGAAGCGGGATGCTGCTCATTTTACACACCTCAAGCATTTCGTTTAACGACACGTCGTATTTTTCAGCGGTGCGGTCAAAGCCTATGTCCCAGATATCTTCAAACAATTGTTTGCGTGATAATTTAATTGAACTTAACATTATATTCACCTCATAAAAATTATATCATATTTTTTGTGTGCTTCAAGATTTAATTACATATTAAATCCCTAAAATGAAAAACTAAACGCAAGTTGGGATAAGGATGGTTTAAGAAAGTTCTTAAATAATAGTGATTTTTTACTCAAAATAGTGTATAATGACATTAAAACTGTTGGATATACACTGTTTCGAA
>JAZQCM010000011.1:0-1747 GCA_045546275.1 Clostridia bacterium
GAAGTAATTTCCCTCTGTGTAAGAGGTTTTTTCAAAAGCTGTTCAGCCATAGTCACAGTTTCTTTCATCTTGGGATTGATTCCCATAGCCTTTGAAATATCCTTCATAGATGCAGTTTTGGGTTTTTCGGAGGATTCCTTGGGCGAATCTGCCTTTGGGGTTTCGTCTTTCACAGGCTCTGTTCCTATGGCATCGAATACCAGAATACCTTTTCCCTCACTATGTACAAGCCCCACCTTTTTCCAGTAACGCCAAGCCTTGCTTACGTCAGTTTCAAGAATATCAAGCGCCTCTGCAACAGCGGCATTTGATACATCCTCTTCCCCCTCGTAGCACTTTAAAAGGCCATAAAGATAAACCTTTACATAAGTGGCATTTGCACCTATCATATATTTATTTATAAATTCCATTGGGAGTGGCACAGATTTATTTGCGTGAAAAAAACTTGCCATATATTTTTCCTCCGTTTAAATTGCATCTTAAAAATCTTCGCAGATAGAGTCATTATAGCACACTTTTCCCTAAATGTACAGACTTTTTGCGTTTTTTGAGCAAAAAACTTGCTAAAAAGCTGTTTTTACAGTGTTTCAAGCATAAAAGTATGTTGTTAATTAAAAAATTTTTAATTTTAGTATTAATATACACAATTTGTTTGTTTCAAAAAAGCACAAAAGCTTCTGCGGAGTCGCAGGGGACGTTGTACTTTTGGGAGCCAAAAGTACCAAAAACGCGGGGGTTCCGATTCCCCCGCACCCCTGAAACGGCCTCGCAGGGGCGTAAAAAAGCAAAAACGTGTTCTTAATAACAAAGATGGTTTTGTTTCTCGAAATTATTTGTTTTTGTGCCGTCGTCCTAAAAGGAAAACTTATTTCCTTGCGGACTAAAAATCGCTCGTCAGCAAAGGAAGTTGATACGAGCGATTTTTACGCCAGTCAACAAAGAATTTCTCAAAACCCGATTGTTCTGCACAAGCACTAAACTACGGTTTTTGCAAATATTCTGTCGGCTACCGTGAAATTGCGAGCATTATTTTCCTCTGCAGGCGAGCAATTTCAGGCGAACAGGCAACTGAGTGTTGCCTTAAAGCCGGCGGTTCAAAGACGGAAAAGTTGCAAAAACGAAAACAATACAGTAAAAGAAAACCACGCCCAAAAAAGCACACGCCCCCGCGAGGGCGTTGAGGGGAATCGAGCCTGAGCGCGTCCTGTGGACGATGAAGCGATGGCGCAGAGTTGTGCAGTGGTCGAAAAGCGAGATGCAAAAGCATCGAGTCTTCGGGCACTACAAACGGACGGGAGAATCGCAACTCCCCACCGCTTTTCGCCATTTTGGCGTTCAAAATGGCACGCCCCTAATCGGCTCCGATTAAATACTTGCAATTTCTTGCAAAAAATTTTCGAAAAACACCTTTTATAAAAAGGACTGATACCCAATGGATGACCGCACATTAAGAGTTCTTGAATTCAATTCAATACGCGAAATGCTTAAAGAACAGGCAGTATGCGCCCAGACGCATGAGCGTTGCGGCGCATTGTTGCCTGTCGAAAACATATACGAGGCAAGAGAGCTTCTTTCCTGCACAAGCGAGGCAGAGAGTCTTATCATCAAAAAAGGCACTCCGCCCATAAGCCCTGTCAGAAATGTCTTGGGTGCAGCAAAAAGAAGTGCCGCAGGCGGCACACTTTCTATGAGCGAGCTTCTTTCCGTTGCCCATACCCTAAGAATGGCAAGAGGACTTATCCGCTAT
>JAZQCM010000012.1:0-2341 GCA_045546275.1 Clostridia bacterium
ATCCGAAGGCACACAACACCAAGACCAACAAAAATTAATGCAATTTTTGATGGGGTTGAATGAGACTTACAGTGCTGTTCGTGGGCAGGTGCTGTTGATGAGTCCTTTGCCTTCGATTCGGCAAGCTTATGCCTTCGTTTCTCAAGAAGAGAAGCAGCGTCTTCTCAGTGTTTCCTCCACTGATGGTCTTGGCAGTGCAGCTATGGCAGTTCAAAGGAATAAAGGGACACAAATTGACAGGGGCGAGCGCCCTTTTCCCTCGTTCCAGACGAGCTTTCATGGTGGAAATGGTGGTGGAAGGTCTGAGTTTGAAAGAGACAGAGATGAGGGACGAGATGGGGGACGTCGTTTTAATTCTGGAGGATTTGTAGGAAACGGGACTGGGCGTCGTTTTGAAGGAAATGGTGGGGGACGCCGTTTTGACGCAAACGGGCGTCGTTTTGCAGGCAATGGAAATGGGCAGCGCTTTGAAGGAAACGGGCAGGGAAACGGGCAGCGTTTTTTTGACAGAAATGGGCTGCCACGTGGACGGCCACAATGCTCTTATTGTGGAGAACCGGGTCATTGGGTTCAAACCTGTTTTGAACTCCATGGGTACCCAGCGAGTCATCCCAAATCCAAAAATAATTCAGTCAGGCGGTTCACTAATACTGCCAATCATGTGGCCACACCTGCGTCCACAGAAAACGACAAGTCAGTCGTAGGAATTTCGGAGGCCCAGTTAAAACAGCTGTTGTCACTTCTTAATGACAAAGCCGAATCCAGTACTCAAGCCCATGCTGTAACTAAACCAGGTTTGCCAAAAATTGCTTTCCGCAATTGGATTATTGATAGCGGAGCAACTGACCATATTTCCTCTTCAGCGCGATCATTTTTTCGGCAGAAAAATTGTTCGCTTCCTCCGGTGTTGATGCCCAGTGGGGCAACAGCAAAAATTATTGCCAAGGGATCCCTGCCTCTGAGTTCCACTTTTTATCTGCATGATGTGCTATGTGTGCCCACATTTAAAGTTGACTTGATGTCAGTCAGTCGTTTAACAAGGAATTTAAACTGCTCCATAACTTTTTTTCCTTATTGGTGTATTTTGCAGGATCTGGCTACGAGGAGGATGATTGGTTTGGGTAAACAACGCGACGGTCTATATTACTTGGTGGCGATAGCAGCGCAAAAATCCATGACACAGTCTACCACACCACTACATCAACCAGCCTGCAACCTCACCATATCTTCAACCGAACTCTGGCATCAACGCCTGGGTCATCTATCATCGTCTAGGTTAAATTTTATTGCTCAGCATTTTTTAAATTTAAATTTTTCTGCTCAGTCCAGTCATGTTTGTCACATTTGTCCTTTAGCTAAGCAAACTCGTTTGCCTTTCAATACTAGTGTCATTTCTACTGTCAAACCTTTTGATATTATTCATTGTGACATTTGGGGTCGTTATCGACATCCTTCAATTTCTGGTGCTTATTATTTTCTTACTATTGTTGATGACTACTCACGCTTCACATGGATATTTTTAATGCAACATAAAACTGAAGTTAATACTCTTATAAAACATTTTTTTACATATGTTCTCACTCAATTTGAAACTTCCATTAAAATTTTTCGAAGTGATAATGGTAGTGAATTTATTTCACTTCGTTCTTTTTTTCAAGAAAAAGGAGTCATTTTTCAACATTCCTGTGTTTACACGCCTCAACAAAATGGGGTTGTGGAACGCAAACATCGTCACATATTACAAGTAGCTCGTGCTTTAAAATTTCAAGCTCAGCTCCCAAACCAGTTTTGGGGAGAGTGTGCTCTCACTGCTGTTCATCTTATTAATAGACTACCTTCCGCTGTACTAAAATTCAAAACTCCTTTCGAACTTTTATTTTCAAAAATGCCATCTTTTTCTCATCTTCGGGTTTTTGGTTGCTTAACTTATGCTACTAATGTGCATCCTTCTCATAAATTTGATTTTCGATCTACCCCCTCAGTTTTTATTGGTTACCCTATCGGTCAAAAAGCATATAAATTATTTAATTTATCTACCAAAAAAATTTTTACTAGTCGTGATGTGCAATTTCATGAAAACATTTATCCATATGCATTAACCCAACCCGGTTCTAATTTTCATCCACCCGATGATTTTGGACCCATTCCCCTCTTATCAAACGACACCGTCTCCTTCTCTCCACAGTCGACCAGTCGTTCCCCAACACACTCTCTTCCACCTCCACCATCATCACCTCCAGTTCAACCTCCATCACCAGCCACACAACCACCAACCACCATAAACACATACCCACCGTCTCATCAGCCACCACCCATCATCCACACTTATGCCCGTCGACCA
>JAZQCM010000013.1:0-50340 GCA_045546275.1 Clostridia bacterium
CGAAACAGCCACCTGCACCCCGCCCGTCACAACGACCCGGGGGAATACGCCCTGGCTACGGGGCTTGAGGCGCTGTTTGGCTATCTCCACCTGAAGGGAGACCGGGAACGGATCCGGGAGCTTTTCAAAGCCGCTGTTATCGCCATTGAGGAGAAAGAAAAATGAAGTATGCAATTCTGTATTTGCTGGTGATCAGCCTGGTTGCGGTGATCGTCACCGTGGCCGACAAAAAGGCCGCCAAGATTGATGGGGCCCGCCGGGTACCCGAAAAGACCCTGCTCCTGATTTCTGCCCTGGGGGGGTCGGTGGCAATGTTTATCACCATGAAATGGATCCGCCACAAAACCCAGCACGTGAAATTTATGCTGGGCATCCCCCTGATCATCATTGCCCAGGTGGGGGTCCTCTATTATCTGATTTTCCATCTGGACGTGTTTGGGTGGATGTGAAAAGCATGCAGAACACGAAAAAGAGCTACCATCGAGGCGCACTCCGTAAGGAAGTGCGCCTCAACTAAGTTTGCCCTTTCGGGCAAGTGAAGTTATCTACGATAGTGAAGTTGTCCTATGGACAGTGAAGTTTCGCCTACGGCGAAATGGGCAAGCTTAACTTCACTTGGTCAGCAAGACCATACTTCACTGTGAGCATAGCGAACAACTTCACTTTGAACGCAGTTCAAAACTTCACCTAATACCTATTAATCCATTCCAAAAACCAGTAGGGACAGACCCCAGTGGCTCATTTTCAGCCACTGGGGTCTGTCCCTACTGGTTCCCGGTTCACATCACATCATATTAACTATCAAGACCGCTGCACCTATTATAATAAGTACCACACCAACAACGCGGTTTAGTGTTTCGGGTTTTGCTTTATTGGCTATTCTCGCTGCAATTCTCGCCCACAAAAGGGTTGACAATACACAAAATAACAGGCACCACATATCAGGCATACCGCCTATTACAAAATGGCTCACGCTACCGGTCAGGGCAGTAAACGCCATTACAAACACGCTTGTACCAACAGCAGTTTTTAATTCATAACCAAGCACACTTGTGAGGATTAAAAGCATCATCATTCCACCGCCTGCGCCTACAAAACCACATATAAAACCAATCATAATACCGCTTATTACAGAGCGTATAATCTGATCTTTTTTGCTTACCCTTTCCATAGCCTCTTTGGTTGTCATAACAGGCTTCAGGATAAATTTTACACCTAAAAGCATTGTCATAATAACCGAAAAACTACCCATCGTACTGCTTTCAACAAGGCTTGATACATAGCTGCCTACTGTTGTAAAGATCAGCACTGTTATCATCATAACAATGCCGTTCTTGATGTCAAGATTTTTGTTTTTTCCGTATGTATACGCGCTCACACCGCTCGCAAGAACATCGCTGGCAAGGGCAACACCCACAGCTTCATAGGCTTCCATACCCAAAAATGCAATAAGCACAGGACTAATTGCCGCAGCTGCGCTCATTCCTGCAAAGCCTGTACCAATACCTGCGCCTGCTCCGGCGATAAAACAAACAACAAATTTTATAAGTAAATCCATTTATTACACCTCTTTATTTTTCCAAAAGGTAGTATATCACCCTCATTCCACATCGTCAACAAATCTGAAAATGATTTACGCTTTATTCACAATTCAATCGATTATTCGCTGCTTATTCAAAATGGATGCAGAACCAGTAGGGACAGACCCCAAAGTGCTGAAGGACGCAGTCCGCCTTTGCGGTCGCTAATCGATAATCCATTATCGATTAGCAAAAAAAAAAGGGAAAACACTCATGCTTCGTGGTTACTCCAAAGCATGACTGCTCTCCCTGAAAGGTAAGTTAATTATACATTATTTTAATCAGCATTTCAATGGAAAAATGTGACATTTTATTGTCAAATGTTGACATGTTTTACTGATTTGCAGAAATGGTTGCCTCGGCTACAGGCTCAAGCTTGCCCGCTTTCCAGCAAAATACCTTAACTGTATCCCCTGTAAGAGTGACAGCCTTGCCCTGACTTAAGGTAACAGCCTTAACAAGAAATTCGCCATTGTATGCCGCTGCAATGTATTCTACGCCCTCTTCGCTCTCATTAAGCTTTACTATACAGTTGTCATCACTGCGGTAAATTTCAATGGAGTCTGTAGAAACTTCCGGTGCCTGTGCTCCCTTTCTGAAGGTGTAGTAAATATACACTACGTTGCTGTTATAGCTTATTTCGTCCCAATCGCCGTATTCGGAAACAGCTTCGCCGTTTAAGAATACGTTCTGAAGATTTTCGAACTTACACATATTAACCCCGTTAACCTTTGTTGGCACAATCTTTATTTCAACCCTGTACTGCATGCCATTGATAAATTCGTCTCCATCTGTGAGCATATTGCCTTCGCAGTCGTACCAATACATACCTGTACCTAAGCCGTAGCTTGCATCGGCAGCATATATCTCTGGATATGCAGAATCAAGAGAGTAGGTATAAGGGTTCTTTCCTGCCTTTGGTGCGTCAAGGTACAGCATAAGAGTTGAAATCTCCTGCTGTTTACAGCTGAAAGTATATGTTATTTCCTGGTTTATTGCACAGTCGGAGCCCCAATTAGCAAAGCCGGCTTCATTACCGTTAACTGTTGCGTAAATTAACATATCGTACCACTTATCGTGATAGAATTCGTAGCCATCATCAACCCTGAGGTAAACAATTACCTCATATTCATGACCGGGGACAAACTTTTCGTTTTCATATACCCATTTAGAGTCTGTCTTGTCATACCAACCGATACCATTTTTGATATAATACCACTTTTCGTTTACCCAGTAAGCGTCATAATAAGTATTTTTTGTTGTGTCTATATGGTAGCCTGAGCCAACCACAGCTGCGCTGTAGGTGGGATATTCCCCTGCCACAGGCTCTGTTACTCCTGCAATTTTAACCTCTTCAATAACAGAGTCGTTACATTCGCCAAAATCATATTCAATTGTGATATATGTAGACTGGTCCTGGTCATAGGCAACCATTGCATTAGCTGCATTGCCGTTAACTGTTGCTTTTATTGCAGGGTCTAAATTATTGTCCAAGGGGAATTCGTAGCCATTTGCAGTTTTTATATCCACATAGAACTTATAGTAATAGCCGGACATAAAGGTATGATTTTGGTTAATCTCCCACCAATCGTAGCCATCGGAGGACATGTACCACTGACGGTAGTCTGTGTAGTTACTTGAATTGCCTACTGCAGAATAAGTAGTATCACCACAGCCAACAGTGTAGGAAGGCTTCTGTCCCTCCTTGGGTGCTGTAACTGTAAGGGCTACCTCTTTAACAAGATCGGGGCACACACCCATATCAAGCTGTAAGCAGATTGACCTTCCGCTGGTGGTCAAAATCTGATAGGCTGTGCTGGGGTCATTGTTAATGGAAGCACTTGTCATGACATATGGGAACTCTGCATTTTTATCTGCAATAAGAGTTATTTCCACCATGTAGGACTTGCCTGCCTTAAAGCTGTGTGCCGTTGACACACTCTCCCCGTCCTCGTACCAGTTAACGCCATTCACGTAACAGCCGTAGGGCACCCTGTAAACATCTGTAAATACAGTTCTGCCTGCAACAGGTTCATTAATGTGAATTTCGACTTCATCTATAAAGTTCACAATGCGCACAACCTTACCGCTTTCGGTATACTCCTGTGAATACTCGCTTTCGGGGTTGAACTTCTGTCCGTCAGAATAAACAGTGTAAACATCCTCGTCCATAAAGTCCGAGAGAGGGGTGTTACTTGCAGAAAGGCAAATGCCATAGTAAGTACCACCCGAAAGATAAGCCGTTGCGTAGGGACTTATGTAAAGGCCGTAAATGGCACTATCGCTGTAATATTCGTTGTTAAAAGTCCGGAATACACCGCCGGAAATCCATGTGCTGCCACCATTGAGGTAAACAGCGCATACAGCTGAAGTATCCTCGTTGATGTCACGGATGGTGTCGCCGTAGAATTCACCACCTGTAATGCTGAGTCCGCCGGATTTCTGCACGATAGCACAGGCACTCTTTGAAGAGCCCGCAAGGCCTCCAATGGAAGCCTCTTCTATAGAAACAGTACCGCCGTCGTTATAGATAGCAGCGTTGTAGGGAACATCCGAAGAACCACAGAAGGTAAGTGAATCGTTACCGGTTATGTTAAGAATGTCGTAGTCGTCTGTATGTAAAAGACCTACAATTGTTTTGTTGCCGCTTTTTACCTTAGGTGCCAAAAATACAGCATCGCCAAACATTACCAGGTTCTTTGTTCCGTTAACCTCAATGGCAAATGCTTCGCCACTGCCTGCCACAGGGGCAATTTCTTCTTCTATATCACCTAAGGCAACGTATTTGATTTTGTCGCTTTCCATAGCATACTTGAATTCGGCAAAGGATGTGCACACAGCAGGATAGCTTTGACTTAAACCTGCAACCGCATCGAAGTAAGGGTCTGCCATAACGCTGATTGCGGGAACTAACCCCAAAAGCATTGTTACCATTAAAAGTAAGCTTAAAACCTTTCTCATTTTCATATGTTTATACCTCCTAAAAAATTATACAAATTAATACATTCACAAGTGTATCTCGCCTTACTCGTCAAAAGAAACACTTTCAAATTCAGGCAGCTCCACGTCATAGCCGTATTCACCGTAAAACTCCGCCTCATCGCTCCACTCACAGTCCTCGTGATACATTCCTTCGCTGTAGTATATATACTCCGTTTCGTTTTTGCCGAAGGTGCATTCGTAGAACGATACCCATGTGTTTTCATTTTCGTCAAAATACGGATAACCTTCAGAGCCTGTCATGGTACATTTTCTGAAATCGAACTGCCCTGTGCAACCTTCTATCTCAAAGGGGCCGTACGAACAATCACGTATTATACAATCATAAACATAAACCTCTGTTGTGTCCTCATAAGCACCTAAGCCAAATACACCACAGCCGTACAAATCAAGCTTGTCAAGGGAAATTTTTTCACAGTTATAAAAATCAATTACATTACCATCACAATCGCCGGTTTCCGTGTGACCCATTGTAAGATTTGAAAGTACCATTCCGTGGCAATCTTCAAAACGGAACACTGCGCTGTATCGTGGCTCAACTACAATTTCTACAGCACTGCGGTTTTCGACTCCGCCCTCAATTACAAGTCCGTCTGCGGATACAACAATTTCCACACCGTCGTAGCATTCAACCAGTTTAACAAATTCGTGCTCATCATTCCATTTTTCGCCCTCGGTTTCCCACACTTCTTCGATATACTCGCTGAGGTTATAAAACCCCTCCTCTATAACTATGTTGGTGTAGGGTGCGATAGCGTCCATAAGCTCCTTTGCTGAATTGACAACAACTACATCCTCTTCATACTCATTGTTTTCAGTTGGAAGTGTGCTTTCAGTTGATGGCTCGATTTTCACGTTTATATCGCAAGCAGTAAAAACACAACAAAATAATGCAAATAATACATATAAACCCTTTTTCATTTTCTCACCTTTGTAAAACTTTTCCTTTTGACTAACATGTAAATATATGGTATAATAAAAGAAGTACGGGGTGATTTCTGTTTTGTTGGCACTCACAGAAATTTTATTGATATTACATATCAATAAATGAGGGCACCCCTTTTAAATACAGGCAAGCGTTATACCCTCCTTGCAACTTACAACTACATTATACAAACTTCCCACCCCCTTGTCCCCACCCGAAAACCATAAAAAGTGTGGGGAAAACGAATTTTAATACTCAAAAGTATGGGGTTTAGTGTGGGAAAGGCTTTGGAAGGGGATATTTTATGCTTAAATTTACATACACTCTTATTTTAATATTAACCCTTGCGCTTTCCGGGTGCACTCCTGTTGGAAACAAAACCACAAGCATGTCAATTATATATCTTGCAACTGCTTTTTTATCCTTTCTGCTGTTGATCGGATATTTCTTTTTAATGCGCAAAAAAAATGTATGGTTTACTTTTTTATTCAGCTCTGTATTTGTTGTGAATACAGGCTATTGGCTTCTTTCTGTTTCCAAAAGTATTGACACCGCTCTTTTCGCCAACCGTTTGGCTTACTTGGGCTCGGTTTTCCTGCCTTTAACAATACTAATGATAATTTTAAATGTGACAAGGGTAAAATATCCAAAATGGCTACCCTACACGCTATTTGCGCTGAACATTTTTGTGTTTTTCATTGCAACCAGTTATCCTTATCTTGACATTTACTACAAAGCAGTTACTGTAAAAACCGTCAATGGCGTTATGGTGCTGTGCAAGGAATACGGAGCCTGGCACAACTTGTATCTTTTCTTCCTACTTGGATATTTTTCTGCTATAATTGCGGTTACAATCCATTCTTCAGTAAAAAAGAAGCTTGATACAAAAATGCAGTCCATTGTACTTTCAATTGCAGCCTTTGTCAACATTTGCGTTTGGTTTCTTGAACAGCTTGTGAATATTGATTTTGAATTTTTATCGGTTTCCTACATAATAACTGAGCTGTTTTTGATAAGTCTGACTCTTGCTATTGAAGACACCAAGGAAAACAAACCTGTTTCAACGCCATTACAAACTATTTCGGCTGTTGTAAATCCCGATAATACCCCTGTTCCCGATGATGCACGGCTGCTTCATTTTAAGGAAAGCATTTCCTCGCTTACACCTACAGAAACAAAAATTTATAATTTTTATCTTGAAGGCAAGAGCACCAAGGAAATAATGGAGATTTTGAACATAAAAGAAAACACCCTTAAATACCATAATAAAAACATATACAGTAAATTGGGTGTTTCTTCACGAAAAGAATTATTGTATTTTTCCAAAACCATTTAGTAAAAAGACCTCTGACTTTGTCAGAGGTCTTTTTTATCACATTATATTTCGGGCTTGAAGCAGGGCATAAACTGAAGCTTAAAAAGATTAGCCTTGTGCTTACGGTCGATTAACTCCTTAGTTTTTTCATCCTCGCAAATACCTGTTCTGATGTATTTATCTAAAACTGCATAGGTAAAGCCTAAATTCTCTTCATCGGTCTTTCCGCAAAGCCCGTCAATGGGAACCTTCTCCACCAATTCATAAGGCAAATTAAGAAGATGTCCGATTTCTTTAACCTCGCTTACCGTAAGAAAGCTCATGGGTGAAAAGTCGCCTACAGAATCGCCGTAACGGGTTGAATAGCCTACCCAGTCTTCGGAAAGATTGCAGGTGTTACAAACCCTGCCGTTACAGCACTGACTCACCGCATAGGTCACGCTCATTCTTATTCTGGGCGGAAGATTTTGCACCGCCTGACTTGTTACATCCAATTCTTCGGGCATACACTTCAATATTGAATCAACAGCATCCTTAATGTTAATTGTGTAGTGTTTTATACCCAAATGATTCACAAGCATGTAGGATTTATCAATATCGCCCTGGTCCCCCTGAGGCAGAAGCACACCAATAACCCTGTCCTTGCCCAAGGCTTCAACACAAAGAGCCGCCGCAACAGAGCTGTCCTTACCACCGGAAATGGCAACAACAGCGTTGCAATCCTTTCCGTTTTCTTCAAAGAAATTTCTTATCCATTCAACGCATTCATTTTTAACTTTTACTGCATCAAACATATTTATTCTCCTTAGTTTACTTTTATGTATCTCACATTTTCCGCAGGTTTCATTGAACCTTCTTCCCACACAAACACCTTGATGTAGTCAATCTTTTTATCATAAGGTATAACTATGGTTTCACTTGTCTTAAACGCTTTAATAAATGTGCCGTCTTTTTCATACACACCTATAATAGACGCCTTGTCTATTTCCACCGTAATATCTTCAGTTTCAGGAGCGGTGTAAACATCAGCTTCCCAAAGAGACACTACGTTGTTGGAGTTATAGGTTGCGTAAATGGTTACATATCTTCCCTTTTTATACAAAACATCAAAGGTTTCCTTATTTCCACTGCCGCCGTTTGCACCACTGCCTGTGGAGGTGAGGTTTTCCTTTGCGAAACCATCAGGCATTGTAAATCTTCCGTTTACCACAGTGGGTTCATTTGTAACATAAAGGTTATATGTGCTTATTCTGCCGTCACCAAACCAGTATGTACCAAGACCTGTAATAGTTTTTTCCTCCCCAAGGTCAATACAAATTGCCTGAGGCACGCCTCTGTTGTATGCACTCCAACGGGTTGTGAGGCTGTTGTCAACAATATTCTTTGCAACATAGGAATTACTTTCGGTGTAGGTTGCTGTTGCATCAACCACTCCTTCATAAATAACTCCTTCAATAACAGTATAAACGGCATTTGTAACCTTGTCTTCGGCAATTGAAGTAACAATGTCACCATTATTCATATAACCGTTTTCATCAACGTCTGTAAATTCAACTGTACCATTATAACTGTTTCTCACAACAGCTTGCACATCTTCTGCTTTAACGCTACCTGTTATGTAAACAGCCTTTGAATAATTGTCAACAATTACGTTTTCACCTGCTGTAAGGTCTGTAATATTGCGGTAGATTTCCTTAATTGTATACTCGGTCTTTACGCCGTTTAAGTCGGTTACAACAAACTTTTCGCCTGTATTCACCCAAGTATCATTCTCGCCTTCAAATTCCATTGTAGCCTGACCTGACAGTTTAAGCTTACTTACAGCGTCGCTTGTTGTTTCGCCAACCCAAACGCTTATTGTTTTTTCGTTTTCGTCAATGATGTATTCATCAGAGGAAAGCTTCCAGCCGTAAACCTCCAATTCCCACAAGGTGGGACCATATGCGCCTACAGCGTCGGTTGTTTTAAGGTTTACAAAACGACCATACTCATTCAGATTTGCAGAATGAAGTGATTCATTTACCGAGCTTCCCTCTGCAGCAAGTGTGTAGCCTTGAGATGCAAAATCACGGTCCTTTTTTGTATCGGACCAGTAGCTGAGAGAAGATGAGGGAGCTGTACGGATTTCGTAGGAATAAGTTCTCTCGTCGCCCTTATAATAGCTCATATCAACTCTTGTTATGTGATAATCGTTGCCAAGGTCAACTTCAATCCAGTCGTTCCACACGTAATTTGCCGAAAAGCCTGACCAACGGGTTGTGTAGTCACCGTCTACAGCATTTGATGCATAGTGTTCGCCCTCGGTTTTTGATGCTTTTACATTCTTTTTGAGAGCTAAGCTTTCACCGGATATTTCAAAGGTTCCTTCCGTTTTGCCATCTTCCGCAGTAACAACTATCTTCATGCCAATTTCAAGAGGCGTGCTTAAATCTGTTATTTCTTCCCCATTTTTGTCAGTAAGCTTAAAGGTCTGTCCATAGGTTGCAGACAAGCTTTCTAAAAATTCGCCCCATGTAATGGTGTCGGTAATTTTTACAGTGCCTTCACCTACTGTTATTTTGTCGCTGTCAACACTGATTGTAATATGATATTCAAAATCTTCCTCTGCAAGTAATTGTGCATCCTCAGTTTTTAAAACAAAGCGGAGAACTCTTTCGGCACTTCTATTAACCTGCCAACGTGCAAGAGAGCCGTCTTTAAGAGCGCTGTAAACGTTTTCGGGTCTGGGGGAATCTGCAGGGGCCTTCAGGTCATTACCTGCAAAAATTTCCTGAGAATGACTTACATTCTGGGTTCTGAAGTCGGTCATTACAAAGCCTCCATAGCCCCATTCGTTACGGAGAATTTCAGTCAAAAGCTGATAGCTGCCTGAGGTTTGCGTGCCGTTAATACGGTTGTAGGAGCTCATTATTGACCAAGGATTACCTTCCTTAATTGCAATTTCATAGCCCTTTAAGTAAATTTCTCTTGCTGCTCTTTCACTGATTCTGCTGTCGTTGCCCCATCTGCCCTTTTCCTGGTTATTAAAAGCAAAGTGCTTTAACTGGGAAGCAAATTTTCTACTCTGCACACCGCGGGTTATTGCCGCACCGATTTTACCTGTTACAAAGGGGTCTTCAGCAAAATATTCAAAGTTACGTCCGCACAAGGGGTCGCGGTGAATGTTCATGCCCGGTGCCTGCCAGAGGCTCATGCCGAAATATCTTGCCTCGTCAGCCATTGCAGCACCTAACTTTTCAATTAAATCCTCGTTCCAGGTACAAGCCTGCATTGTTGCACAGGGATAAAACGTACTGGTTGTTTCCCATGTGCTCTGGCTGCCGTTGTACTGAATGCCTGCAGGGCCGTTGGAGGTGCCTATAATGGGCACACCGTAGGCATCTAACCCCGCAATACCTGTTCTGTGGCCCTTGCCGCTTTCAGGTGCTGTACAGCCTGTTAATTTAACCGCTTCTTCGTCGGTCAATCTTGCAACGAAGGTCTCAAGCATTTTTGTATCTTCTGCACTTTCTTCGCCGTCGCAAAATGCCTTTGCAAGCTCGTTAAAGGTGATGAACTCGTCTTCATGCTTTGTAACATTTTCGTTTGTGTAAACAGCCTTGTAGCGTGCGTCAACGTCTTCTTCCGGGTTTTCAGATACCGCAGCGTTCTGCTTCTGTTCTATTTTTTCATAACTGCCGTCACTTGTGAGGCGTTCATTGAAATTTGTTGTGTTGGGCACAATGTGATGTTCAAGCTGCTCGGTAAGCTCAGTTTCGTTCAAAATGAAGCTGTCTGTGTATGGCGCACGAACGCTGTTACCAACGTAGAACTCATACTCGCCCTTTTCAATAACATATGCCGCATCGTAGCCTGTTTTGCCTGTATCGTCATAGCTTGAAAGTGTATCAAAGGGGAATGTTATTGTAATATTTTCGCTCTCGCCCTTCTTTAACTCCTGAGTTTTGTGGAAACCACAAAGAACCCGATTGGGCTGAGTGAGGTTTGTTTCGGGTTTTTTAACGTATACCTGTACAACCTCTTTACCACTATATTCACCATTATTTGTAACGGTAGCAGTAACTGTTACCTGTCTTTCTCTACCTTCACCTGTAACGGCAATGTTTTCGTCTGTTATTTCAAAATCAGCATAGGAAAGACCAAAACCAAAGGGGTAGTTAACCTTTTCCTGTGCATTTGGAATAGTTTCAAAGTATCTGTAGCCTACAAATATATCTTCCTTGTAGCTTGTGTAGCTACTGTTGCCAAAGTTACTACTTGAAGGATAATCTGTGTAATTTGCTGCCCAGGTGTCAACCAGTTTACCGGAAGGGTAGCTATCGCCCATTAAAACATCAGCCATTGCTTTGCCACCCATCATACCGGGAAGTGACACATACAAAACTGCATCAATCTTTTCATCCTTCAACCATTCGGACTCAATAACACCTGTTACGTTAAGTATAACAATAATCTTGTCAAAGCCTGCAGCTTTAACGTAGTTAATCATATTTCTTTCTTTTTCGCTTAATTTGAAGTCGCCATCAGAATTAGCTCTGTCTTTATCCTCGCCTGCAGGACGGCCAATGGTAATAATGGCAGTGTCGGCGGACTGTGCAGCCTTGTTAACATCTGCTTCACTTATTTCCATTTCGCCCCAGTACATGAGCACAGAACCCTGCTTTGTGCCGTAGCCGTAGGTGGGTCCGTCCTGTGACCAGTAGTTGTTAAAGTAGGTTTCGTAGGAATTTAAAAGCTCCTCGTAAAGTTCAATTTCGCCTTCCTCTTCCTTTTGTTTAAGGGCATCGTAAAGGCTTATGTAGTCAACGCGTTCGTTTTTACTGTTAAAGTTGCCGCTTCCGCCGCCACCATAGATAAAGTCTATCTGGTTAATGCCGAAAACGGCTATTTTTTCGCCTTTATCAAGGGGCAGTGCACCATTATTTTCAAGGAGCACCATACCCTCCTCGGCAACGGTTTTTGCCATTTGAAGTCCGTCCATGTTGCCTGTTAATTCGCTGGGCTCTGCATTATACGCAAATGCGGATGTTGCAGAAAACGCCATAAGCATCGCCAAGAATAAAGATAAAACTTTTTTCATAATATTTTCTCCTTAAAAAAGAACAGTATAGTTTAAGTATACTATACTGTTCTTTGTATTTCAAGTTTATTTTAACACAGCGGCTTGATTTCTACCACAGAGCAGCAAAGCTTTCTTGCCCCTTGCACATTCCAGTTGCCACCGCTGGTTATGAGTAAATTTCCGTTTTCCATAGGGAAAAGACATCTTGAATATCCGTTTTCAATATCTGTGTCAAGCAGAATCCACTCATTATTTGCAAGAGAACTTTTGTTAACACCAATCATTGAGCTGTTGTGACCACCTGTTATTACATCGCCGTTTGGCATTGTAGCACAGTAGGGAGAGCCTCCGCACAAAACTGCAGGCATTTTTGTACCGTGGGACTTATAGTCCCATTCTTCAATTTTATTGGTTATTTTGTAAAAATTCGGATGAGGACTACCCATGTTAACTCCCTCGTACGCAAGCATGTACCTTCCGTCATGAAGGCGTGTCACAACAGGCATTCCCGGGCGGTAGTGGTTATTTTCCTCTTCAAAGTCACAAACCTTAATATCCTCACCCCAGGTGACTAAGTCAATTGACTTTTTCGCAACAAGCCTTTGTCCGCCTCCTGTCATGTTTCTTTCGTCGGAGTAAAAACAGTAAAGGGCGTTGTTTTCATACACAAGAAAGCCTTCCCATATGGCGCTTGCCTTTTCCATTTCACATTTACCACCCTCGGCAACGGTGGAAAGATATTTCCAGGTTTTAAGATTATCTGTTGAATAGTAAATCACTATTGCACAGTGGTTTTTTGCCCTTGTTGTGCCCACACAAAGCACTGTCCCCTTTTTTAAAGTTCCCAAATCCTCGGGCATTTCAAAAAGGGTTGGCTGATAAAGCATGCTCCACCATTCATTTTTGTAGGTAGTTAATTCTTCGCCGGATTCTGACTCATACTTTTTTTCGTTAAACTCAGTGTCGTAAATATCCGATATGTGTTTAAAGCTTTTACCGCCATCAGCTGATTCAAAAATAGGGAAATGCTCCTGCCCCAACATGTGGGATTTGTAATAATATTCACATGTAAGGTAAATATTACCCTTGTTTTTCCCATGCTTTAATTCAATACCTCTGCCGTAAAAAACACCGTGGTAATACCAGTTGTCATTTTCCGCAGGGTCAAACACAGTTGCTTTTGCATGAGTTTTTACATAATAATTCATAGCATCACCCTATAATTACGCAGTTGCCCGACACTGCTACATGGCATTGAAGTATGGTTTCAATAACATCAAGCGGTACATAGGTGGAATTACCTATTATTTCGATTATACTACTTGCCACATAGCCTTTTCCGTCAAAGGTGTAGTTATTTGAATTAATTTCAAGTGTTGCAAGCTTTCCGCCTAAGATAACCGCTGCGCTGTTACTTTCTGTAACCCATGCCACATCTGCCCCTGCTTCTTCGGCAATCATTCTCAAGGGCACAAGTATTTCACCGTTTCTTACTATGGGCTCTCCTCCCTTGAACACAAATTTTCCGTTAAATTTAACCTTCATTGAGTCGGAAGTATAAACTTTCAATTCTGCAACATTACAGCCTTCGTTTCCATTGGATGTATATTTTATATAACGATAGCTTCCGCCTTCAATATTGACATAATGAACCAGCCTGCTTTGAGGTGCTGCACCTATTGTGTGGAGCTTAGTCCAGTTTTCGCCGTCCTTTGAGCCGTAGAAAACGCCCCCTGCCATTCTGAAGCCGAAATTAAATCTTGGTATGTAGCCTACTGCCGAAACAGGGTATTCCTTGCCTAAATCCAAAAGCACGTGTCCGTCCTTCAGTCCGTCAAAAAAGGTGTCGGGGTTGTTGTCGGTTGCGTTTTCCACCTTATTTCCGTAGTTGGGGGTTTCTTCGCCCCAAGGCTCGGTTCCTGTTGTTAAAACGGGCTTTATTTCATTGTCTATAACTATTTTTTCAACCGATGTGGTAAGTGTTCTGCCGTTTATCGGCTGATGTGCACCACCGCTTATTAAAAGAAGGTCGCCGTTATCCATGGGGAACAAGGCTCTTGAATATGCGCTTTCAATGTTTGTGTTAAATATGTACCATTCGTTGGTTTCGGCATTATTAATGTTAACGCCAATCTTCTTTGTTCCGTGAGTTGTGATAACAACCTTACCATCCTTTAAGGTTGTGCAATAAGGGGAACCACTTCGGAAAGGTGCAGGAAGCTCCACCCCGTGGTCCTTATAGTCCCACACTGCAATGTCGTCACTTATTTTATAATACACAGGCATGTAACCATTGCCCATGTTAACGCCCTCGTAAATAAGGAAAAACTTGCCGTTTGCCATTTTGGTTACAACAGGCATACCAGGGCGGAAATTGGGGTTTTCCTCCTCAAAGTCACAAACCTTCACATCCTCACTCCAGTTTTTACAATCGGAGGATGCTCTGTATACAAGCTTTTGTCCGCCACCTTTTGTCATGCCAACCTCACTTGAATAAAAACAGTACAAAACGCCATTTTCACTTGTAAGGAAAGCTTCCCATATGGCTGTGCCGTTATTCATTTTCAATGGACCTGCCTCAACAATTGTGGAATAATAATTCCATGTTCTGAGCGAATCTGTTGAATAGTATAAAACAATTGCAGAATGGTTATTGTTTCTGGTTGTGCCTGCACAAAGCACTGTGCCTTTCTTTAAATTTCCAATATCCTCGGGCAGTTCATACAAAAAGGGCTGGTAAATCATTGCCCACCATTCATTTTTGTAGGTGGTTGCTCCCGTCATGCCCTCGGGCACGTAGTAATATGTGCCGTCGTCAGATTTCATCCACTTTTTTGCATTAAACTCTGTATCATAAATGTCTGATATGTGCTTGTAGGTTTTTCCTCCGTCACTTGATTCAAAAATAGGGAAGTGCTCCAAGCCATAACGACCCGGGTAGTAGAAATATTCACTTGTAACGTAAATATTGCCCTTGTTCTCCCCTGCTTCGTCAGTTTGAAGCTGTAAGCCTCTGCCGTAGCGAATACCGTTATCGTACCACGCATCAGTTATTGTAGGCTCGTATACAACCTCTGCCCCATACGCTGTGACAGCAAAGGAAAACGCCATACACATTACCATAATAAAGCTAATTATTTTTTTCATAAAACCACTCCTTTGCAACAATTATACCATGTTGCAAAATTGTTGTAAATTTGAACTTTTTGACGTTATTTATTAAAATCTTGCTTTAGTGCCTTTCACGGTACTTCCCCGGTGAACAGCCCTCCTGCTTTTTGAAAACAGCACAAAAATAGCTGGCATCGGAAAAGCCTGTTTTACCGGCAATTACATCAATGCTTTCCTTTGTTGTTGACAAAAGAAACTTTGCCACGCTTATTCTGTAGTTATTTAAATAAGCCAAGGGGGTAACTGCGTAATCGTTTTTAAATTGCCTGCAAAAATGACTTTTTGAAAGTCCGCTTTTTTCCGCCATGTCATCAAGGGTAATAAAATTCATGTAATTTGCTTTTACGTATTCCAGAACAGGCGAAAAACTGCCCGAATGATTAGTAAAGGTGCTGTTTTCAACCCTTTCACATTTCCCCACCATTTCAATTATTTTAAGCACATCCGTAGTAAGGGAAAACTCATACTTTTCGTTTTCATTATATGTAGCATAAAGGCTTTCGCAAATTTCAATCATTCTACAAAGCTTTTCCTCGTGGCATTTGCAAACAAAAGCATTTTCAAAATCAAAATAATCAATCACACTTTTAACATTCTTTCCGTTGAACACCAACCATATAACCGTCCAGTTACTGCTTACGGGATAGTACTCATGCCCCACTGACGGCGAAAGGAAAAATATATCACCCTTTTTAATGTCGTATTTCATTCCGTCAAAGGAAAACACACCGTTTCCGTCGGTGCATATGCATATCTGGTATTGACCTAAGCCGTCAGGGCGGAAAACGTGCTTTTGTCCGTTGTAATGGCCTATGGAATGGAAATACACAGGAAGCTCTTTAGTTTTTTCGTCAAGTATTTTAATACCGCAAAGGTTCCAGCCGTCTGTCAGCTTCATATTACAATCCCCTCACAATGGTCAATTTCGTGCTGAATTATCTGGGCAACGTAGCCTGTAAAATCCGCTTTACGGCTTTTAAATGACATGTCCATGTATTCAACGGTTATTTTTTCGTACCGTTTGGTTTTCCTTGTGCCTACAAGGGACAAGCACCCTTCCTCGGTTTCATACTCACCCGACTTTTTTACAATGTAGGGGTTTATTAAAACACTTGCTCCAAAGGGTGTCATAAAGGTGATTATTCTTTTATTAAAACCAATCATATTTGCAGCCATGCCAACACAAATAGCCTTGTTGGCATTTAATGTGTCCATTAAATCCTTTGCAATTGACAAATCCGCCTCTGTTGCCTCTTCCGCTTTTTTGAAAATGAATATATCTTTAATAATATTACGTACCATAAAACCACCTCTGTTTGATTATATAATATCCTTCGATTTATTTCAACGAAAAAAGCACGCAATGCGTGCTTTTTTACGGCTTTAATTCATCTGTAAGGGGTATGTGTTTTTCTAATTCATATTTATCCACGACTCCGTCAATTGCCACATAGTCCTTATACTTAACGTGCATTACTCCATCCGTTATATCCATATAAATAAAGTTACCCCATGCAGCACCCACATCTAAATCTTTAACTATATAGTATACCTTCTCTTTGTCAAATATGTCTGTCACGGATAAATCATTATAACCATATCCGCTTTCAAATACTATATAATCTTCCCCCGCATATAAAAGATAATAATATTCTTCACTTATGCGAGGCTCTTTCACATCAATATACACCGTGGTAATACCTTCCGTTACTTTGTAAATTTCCTCTTTAACCTCTTTTACCTCTACCTTTTTGTCATAAACCCTTTCATAGATTACCTCTTCATTTGCAAAAAACTTTAATAGGTAGCCTTTATGCTCCTTTACAAGAGAATAATCTTCATTAATTTCATCGGGATAGAAGTTAAAGTTGGTATCAATAACTCCTTCTTTTCCATTTAAGATAACCCTTGACAAGCCATCCTTGAAATCCTCTGCATAGGTGTATATTTCGCCAACATATTCACCCTGTTTATTAATGTAGCGGTATTCGCCCTTTTCATTAAAAAGGGTGAGAGCATAGCCTGAATTAAAATTGTTTGCCGCATAAAAGGCTTTATCAAAAAGATAATTGCCCTCAGGGCTTATATAACGAAGCATATAGGGGTTTTCAGGCAGAATTACAAGTGCAGCTTCGTTTGTAAATTCTCCTGCCTTAAGATACTTTGCAGGAATAATTATGCTACCATTTTCATCCTTGTATCCAAAGAGTCCATTTTCCTCAAATAAAATGGGTTCTTTGCCCTTTATTATATAAGGCTTGCTCTTAGTACCTACTCCGTCTTTAATATAAACCTCATCATCGTTAAGATAGAAAGCAGGGCGTACTCCTGCAACACTGCCTTTTTTATAATGCTCAAAGTAGGGGTCTGTGGGATTAATCAATACACCTTCTTTATAGTAATAACTATCTCCATGATTTATATATTCATAGTCGGCACAATCTCTCAGCCACCACTCACTGTAATAGGATATATCTTTACTATAATAAGCAATACTCCTTATTCTTTTATCCTTATCGTCAACCCTTCTTAAATAGTCCCCTAAAACAGCATAGTTATCATATATATTCACAATCTGATTATAGTTTAAAAGGAACATTGTTTCCACGTCAGTAGTACTTGGGGCATAAGTTTTCTTTGCATCTGCATTTGTATAATTTGATGGATATAATACCCATTTCCAATGTTCTCCGTAGTTTGCAGTTTCAAGACCAACCTCCTTTACAGCCTTCATATCCTCGCTTTTAAAGTTTGCCTCTGTAAAGAATTCATTTCTGAGGAAGTAGCGTATATCACAGTCCTTCCACTGTAAGTTTTCTCCGTGGCTCATATTTGTCAAGACTCTTTCGCTTACAAAGAGCTTTCCCTTTTTATCCTCTGCAACATATCTCCAGAGAATGTCCTCTCCTTCAAAGATGCCTAATGTAATATAGTCACCCAGCTGTAATCCATCGTGGCACTTACCATCAAGAATGAAGGGAGTATTCTTTGACCCATCACCTGATATAATCTGCACATTTTCTTCATAAAGGTAGAATGCCGGTCTTATCCCCGCACTTTCCCCTTTGTCCATATGTGTAAACTCAAAGCCACGCTTCTTTTCAACAAAAGAACTTTTATTATCAGCACTTTTTACTGCCATGAAGTGATAGTTTTCAACCTTTTCATCTAATTCAGGTGTTCTGAGCCACCATGTACTGCCTGTATTTATATAGTCACCAAAGTTTTCATAAATTGCCAAAACCTCTTTCACATCAGGCAAAAACACACTGTCAATAACAGTATTCCCGGGAAGCATGTCATACTCATGCAGCTGATAATCTTCAAACTCATAATCAAAATATTTATCACTTAAAATAAGCTTATCCCATAAATCCCAGTTTGAATTATATCCGGGATAATGACCATTTGTCTGCCATGTGTCTGTAGTTTTGCATTTATGGCGGACAGATTTTATCATAAGCTTTTCTGTATCGGTAAAATTACTATCCGATAAAAAGCCATCCTCTTCCCATTCAACTATATCATCCATGCTATAAACATTTTTTAATGTTTCCGCAAAATTTATACTATTTAACCAATAGTGAATACTACTTCCTGCCCACTGTTCACTATTGTATCTTCCACCATTTGTTTTAATATAGCTCTTCTCGCATAAAACCGAATCAGAGATAAACATTTTCCCATTTTCATCATCTAAGACATAACGCCATACTATATCCTCGCCATTGTATTTACCTAAGGTTATGTAGTCGCCTAATGTAAGTCCTGTTTTATCTTTTTTTCCATCAAGCACATATGGGTCATCCTTTGTACCACTTCCTGAAAGAATTTGTGTTTTTTCTTCGTTGAGGTAGAAGGCAGGACGCACACCCTTCGGGAAATCCGACCTTTCGTAATCCGTATAATCTATCCACCTATCGTCAAATAGTATTTCTTCATTGTCTTTTTTAACACATACCGAATAGATAGAACTGTATTCATTTTTTACACTTAAGGTATATCCCGTGTAAGGAGTTTTAGTCCACCAAGGAGTATCAAGTGTAAGATAAGATGCAAGGCTACTTGCTTGTATGTCCATAATCTGGTCTATGTCCAATAAAAACATAGTTTCAGGCAAAACCTCTGCAATTCTGTTTTTATAATCAATTTCCAGCCCTGCTTTTGAGCCTTTGATTGCCAAAGCTTTATCTGCCCTGTCAAGATAATTATTCAAATATACAGTTTTGATAAGTGTTTTTTCACTATCAGAGAAATTGTCGCTATGCAAAAAACCTTTTTCTTTTGCAGTTTCACCAATTGGAGGGCAATCACAAAGCCACTGTACCTCGCCTGCATTTGCGCTTGAAGTGAGCCATGAACGGATATTACTGTCTCCCCAATAATTAGAACCGCCTGACTGATAGCTCACAATTTCTCCGTCTTTCCACGAAGCTGACATTATCTGCCTATTTCCGTTCAATGCGTGAGAGCCTTTTGTTTCTATGCCGTCAATCTCCCCCACTGAATCAAAGCTCTTCTCACACAAAACCTTATCAGAAAGAAACAGTTTTCCATTTTCATCATCTGCAACATATCTCCAGACTATATCTTTTCCCTGATATTTACCTAAGATTATGTAGTCGCCTAATTCAAGATTTTCTTCGGCAGTTATGTTTATAACTATACTACTTGTAAATATAATACAAGCTAATATACAAGTTACTATCCTTTTCATTGTTTTCATCCTTTTATAAATTGATTGCCTCCCCATTTGGCGTCAGGTTTTCTAACGCAGTAAATTCAAACACCTTTATGCGGTCAAAGTCATGCTCAGAAATTTCAAATTCTTCTGTTGTGCCGCTTCCCTGTTTTCGCACAGCACCAACAAGAGAGTCTTCTTTATACAATGCGCAAACTATTTCGTTTTGTGCATTTTCAACCAAAAGCTTTGCGCCGTTTTCGTCAAACTGAATTTTGGCAGGGCACTCTTTTTTCACCTCATATTGAGTTTTTATTTTCCGATGGAAGGAGCTGTTTGAAATATTTATGTTTTTCAAATCCTCCTGTGTGCCTTCGTAAAAGATTGCGGAAATATTTTCGCAATAATCGAGACCGCCCATATACCATGTTTTGAGATTTTTGTTAATGTATATTCTTTCAAGGCTGTTACAGCCCACAAAGGCAAGCTCGCCAACATATGTAACTGTGTCGGAAAAAACCACTTCCGTAACCTTTGAAGACTCAAAGGCTGACCAGAATATTTTTTCAACGCCTGTTGGTATGTAAAAGCTACCCTCTCGCCCTGAGGGGTATTGAACAAGAGTTTTCTTGTCCTTGGTGTACAAAACCCCGCCAAAGGAGGAATAGGTTTGGTTTTCGGGAGAAACGGTTATGCTTTTAAGGTTTTCGCAATAGGTAAGCGCACCGGGTTGAATGTCGGAAACATTTTTGCCCAGGTAAATTTCTTCGGCAACAGTGCTCGAAAAGGCAAACATGCCGATATATGTAACCGCTTCGGGAATATTAACCGCCTTTAATTTTGTGTTCGAAAAAGCATAATGCCCGATTTTTTCCAAGCCTTCATTAAAAACAACTTCTTCTAAGTTCACATAACTATAAAAGCCGTAGGTATCAATTTCCTTTAAAGTGCTTGGCAGGGTTACTTTTGTTATTGTGTCATTGTAGGGCAAGTCATAGCCACCAATGCGTGTTACCTTACAGCCACCTAATTCTTCGGGGATTACTATTTCGCCTGTAAGTTCATTTGAAATGCTTATTATGGTAGCTTCATTATTTTGTATTTTGTATTCATACCCACCCTCAGAAAGAGCAAATGCAACATTGCACCACAAAAGAAGAACAATTACCCCAATTAAAATACCTGCTGTTTTTTTCATAGCTGTCACCTCTTTAAACAATTTTATATTTTCACATTTTTTCTGTCAAGGTTTTTTGCAAAATTGGTCAACAGGCAAACTAAAAGGGAGTGTTCAAACACTCCCTTTAATTTACGAAACTGCCGATTTATCACTTTCTTGAATTTCTTTGTCAAGCTTAACTGAATACTCTGTAATGTTTTCTGTTGTTTCGCCGTCAATCTGCATTGGTAACGGGCGGTCAAATTTCACTTTAATATCGTTACCTTCAATAATTGTAACATATTCCGTGTACTTTACATGAGCACCTTTAAATGCACCGGGAATAATGGTTAAAAGCTTTAATTTGCCAACCTTATGTATAACAACAAGGCTAAGCTTTCCCGAATTTCGGTTTTGCTTTGGTGCAAGCATAATGCCGCCTCCGAAGTACCTGCCCTTCATAACCGAGGCAAACCACACCTTTTTAAATTCACGTGTTTCACCGTCAACGGTAACTGTTATATTAACGGGTGCAAAGTCGTACAAAATGCCTTTTATGGCAGTTGAAACATAATTTGCCTTTTTGCCTTTTGCATGGATTTTATTACATTCTGCACAGGAATATGCATCCAGCCCTGCACCGCCACCATTTACAAAGCGCTGTTCCTTCCCGCCAACGGACATAACAGGCAGGTTTTTAAGAAACTTATTAATAGGAAATGGCTTGTCGCCTTTTTTAAAGTTCAGGTCCTTTAAAAAGTCGTTGCCTGAGCCTGTTGCGTAGTAATAAATTTCGTTTTCATGCTCAATGTGCATAATGTCGGTAACAAACCTTGAAAGAGTGCCGTCACCGCCTGCAAGAATAATTTTGTCCTTTTTGTCAATTTTTTCAAAAAGGTTTTCGTAGTTATCAATTTGGGTAATGTCATGGTATATTAACTCATAACCCATGATTATATCCAGTTTTTTACTTTCGTTTTCACCTGTGTTATTGCCGGAACGGGGATTGTACAAAACATGAACTTTTTCCATAATTTTCTCCTTTTCGACACTCTACTCACATTCTATAATAATATAAATATTTGTTAATGTCAATGTAAATGGTAAAAAAAGGTAGTAAAAAGTGCTAAGAAAGCGGTTTTTAAAACATCATATTTTCAATAAACAAGTCATAAAAATCTGCATCCTGTGACAGGTCAACATACATGGCATTTTTGGTAAACACGCTTAAATCGTTATTTTCCAAGGCGTATTTCACCGTGCCTGAAAGGCTGGAGTTATTTATCATAACAAATTTGTCTTTCATTTCCTTTGGCAAAAGAGTTGTTTTAATTGCGTTTGAAACATTCATTTTGTTGGAAAAGCCACCGGAAACGTACACCTTTTCAATAGCCTCGTTTGTTATGGAAAGCCTTTTTAAAAGCACCTGAAGTGCCGAAAAAATTGCCGACTTTGCAAGCTGAAACTGCCGTACATCCTCCTGCTTTAAAACAACATTTTCAAAAATTTCATACTCTTTACATTCCATGTAGCCTGTTTCGTCAATTATTTCACTTTGTAAAAGCTCTGATATAACATCAATAAGTCCTGTTGCACATATGCCTAAAGGCTTCTTACTTCCTATAGTTTTAAAAGAGTTGTTACTGTAGGAATAAATTGCCCCCTCTGTTGCGCTCATACCCGAGGAAATATTAACCCCTTCAAAGCATGGCCCTGCTGCAGCTGCCGTTGCAAGAATCTGTTTTTTGGAATATACCACAACCTCAGCGTTTGTGCCAAGGTCAATTAAAACATTGTACTTTCCGTCACGAGGCATATTTGCATAGTTTAAGCCTGCCACAATGTCGGCACCCACAAAAGCGCTTATGCACGGAAGGGAGCAAACAGCATCAACACCCTTTATGCCCATGCTTTCAGCCTTTTCAGCTTTTTGGTTAATAAATAAAGGTGTGTAGGGGCTTACCCCCATTGATGAGCAGTCCACATTAAAGAACAAGTGGAGCATGGTTGTGTTGCCCGAAACGAAAAGCTTTTCCACCCTTGTAATTTTGTACAAGGCAAACATTTCTTCAATCATGCTGTTTAACGCGTCAACAACAGCCTTGTGAAGGGTTTCTGTGCCATTTTTTGTGCTGTATTCAATCCTGCCCATTACGTCAGAGGAAAATGCCCTCTGGGGGTTTGTTTTTACAATGCTTTTTACATTTTTTTTATCTTCAAGAGACACAAGAGCAAGAGCCAAGGTTGTTGTGCCTATGTCAAAGGCAAGGCACATGTTTTCAGTTGGTTTATTTGTTTCGCTGCTTCCCACCTGTGATTCAATCTCGCCCTTTGAAAAAACAGTAACGGAAATGTTGGAATTGACAACATATTTACAGGAAAGCTCCTCCTTGCCGTTTACAAGCACAGTGCATTTTTTGCACACACCTTTAAAACCACAGGGGTGCTCCACCTGCTGCTTGTTTTCGGTAAGAACACTTGACAAAATGCTCCCCTTTTCGGCAAAAACCGTTTTAACTTTTCCGTCAGCTGTTATTTCAATTTTACACATACAATTCCTTTACCTTTTCAAAATATGCATCAATATTTTCCCACTTTGCATCGTAGGGTATGTCACAGCCTGAAGAAAGCATAAAGTTTTCGTATGAATTACATTCATCATAAATTCTCTGCACGCTACTCTTTATTTCTTCAACGCTTCCCGTTCTGAAAAGCACAGGGTCCACATTGCCCATTACAACACTTTCTTTAGGCATAAGAGGAATAATTTTATTAAGCTCAATTGCGTTGCCGAAATGATAAATATCGGCGTTAATGGTTTTAATGTCTTCTGCCATGTCCAAAACCGCATTACCGCAGTTGTGATAGCAGAAAACAAAGTTTTCGTCACTTACCTTTTCAATTATTCTCTTAACATAGGGCACGGAAAACTCACTGTTTAAATCAGGTGACAAAATGCCTGCCGCAGGCTCTGCCATGATTACACCATCGGCACCCACAGCTTTAAATGCTTTAATATATTCTATAATAAACTCGGTGGTTTTTTCAAGAAGTATTTTAACAGATTCGGGACTGTCGAAGCATTCCATCATTAATTCGGTCATTTCAAACAATCTGCCTGCAAGTGAATACGGGCCGATTACGCCACAAAAAACAGGGGCATTTGTAATTCTTTTCTTTGCCTTTTTAACGCCCTCAATGTAAATATTTGTTCTTCCTGCACCTACCTTGGGAACTTTAATGCTGCAAGCTTCCGAAATGTCAGAAATAATTCCCTCGGTAACGGTTGGAACTTCGTTGTCAGAGAACAAAACCTTTGCTCCGAAAGCTTCTGCCTCAACGGACAAATCCATCATGTTAACGGATGCTGCCATGTTACATCTTTCAAGTATTTTCACCATGCCTTCAGCCTGCATGTTGGAAGACTTTATAATATCATTTACCCCAATACCTAAAAGGCTTGTTGATGGAAATGACAAAATTGGCATGGTTTTACCTTTATTTTCAAGCATTGCTTGTACTGTCTTTTTCATTTTATCACCTTATTTTAAAAAGCTTAATGCAACCTCTGCAGCTTCCGCAGCGTCCTTTGTGTAGGCATCGGCACCGATATCTTCAGCAAATTCCTTTGTTAAAGGAGCACCGCCCACCATTACCTTCACCTTGTCACGGATACCGCTATTTGTAAGGGCATCAATAATTTCCTTCTGGTAATCCATTGTAGTTGTTAAAAGCGAGGAAAGACACACAATTTTTGCACCGCTTTCGTTTATTGCCTCAATCACCTGCTGGGCAGAAACGTCAACCCCTAAGTCAATACATTCAATGCCAACACCTTCAAGCATCATTTTAACAAGGTTTTTACCAATGTCGTGCATATCGCCCTTAACTGTGCAGATAACGGCCTTGCCTACAGGCTCAACGCCCTCCTTTGTAAGATAAGGCTTAAGGATATTAACGCCCTGGTTCATAGCTCTTGCCGAAATTAAAACCTCAGGCACATAAACTTCGTTATTCTTGAACCTTTCGCCCACAAGCATCATTGCAGAAATTAAGGCATCGTTTAAAATTTCCTTTGCAGGAACTCCTTCCTCCAAAGCCTTTACAACAAGCTCTTTAACATTCTTTGCTCTACCCTTTTGTACAAATTCAGAAATTTCAACTATTATAGACATAATCCTTCTCCTTTATTCCCAACAATTTTCAATACTTTCACGGATAATTTCAACGTATCTCTTAACCTTGTCAATGTCACGATTAACAGTGTAAACGTCACGCTGTGTGATTTCCACCTTACAGCCCTTAGCCGTTTTCAAGGTTTTTTCAATATGCGCACGGAAAGCTTCTTCGTCGAGCTTTTCGCCAACACCTAAGTAATTGGGGCTTGGCTTTCTGTGGTAAATAATGCCCGAGTTTTTAAGCTCGTTTGCCATATATTCTTCATCACACCAAGGTGAAATTGAAACCTTTTTAAGGTTAGGAAGTGTTTTAATATCATCCCAGAATGCACTTACAGGCTCACAACAGCCGTAGCTGAGTCTTCCGAAGTTGTCGGCAATCTTTTTGTAGCAGGGAAAAATAAATTCACGGAACATTTCAGGTGACATGCCAACTGTTTCCTGACTGTCCAAAAATCCCCACAGGTCGTTAGTTCTTATAATACCTGTTTTTTCGTCCTCTTCGTAGAAAGCCAATGTGCCCTGACCAACGGATTCAAAGCCGTGGTTTTGTAAAAGTGCGCCTTCTTTTTCGAGGTGCTTGAAATATGCAATGTAATCATTTGCAATTCTGTCCATCATTTCCTTGAATTCATCGGGGTAGTCGTAAATGGAATAGAGCATGTTTTCCATGCCCATCATGTGCACCACCTGCTGAGTGGGAACAGAATAAAGACAATTTGAAACCAATTTCACAGGCAGGATGTCACCAAAAACATCGTTTACACGGTCAATGTAATTAAATGTTCCTTCCTTGTCAACGCCATAATTTGATTTTGATAAAACCTTGTCAAAATCATCACCTAAATCGTCAATAATATGCTCAAAGGTGTGACCCATTTCTGTGCCGTCTTCTTTTTTTACCACACTTTCTTTAATATTGTGACCAAAAAGCTGGAACCAGCTGTGGTAGCCGGTCTGATAGAAAGGTGCCACAACCTTGTCATCGTCAAAGGTGTCAAGATTAATGCAATTGTGAAGAAGTCTGTATTCGAGGCTTCTTGCAAAGTCGTCCTCGCACTGCATTAAGGGAGTTATTGCTTCATGGGCAAAGGTGTCAACCTCAATATGTATAACAGGTCTTTCGCCCTTATAGGCATTGTGTCTTTTCCAAAGCTCAACTCTTTCAAGGTTTTTATCACTGTTTGCAATTTCAATTTGTCGTTTTGCTAAATAACGAAGCCTTTCGCGGTCCTTATTATTCATAATATCAATCTCCTTAAAAAAAAGATGTCACTATAATAATATCAGCTATATCCTCGTTCGTATTTCAAATTTCAATTATAAAGTTTAGAAATCCAACCCAAAAAGGAGACTTGGTAAGTCTCCTTTTAGAATTTGATTTTTCTGAATTTTCCGGGGGAAAGCCCTTCGCTTTTTTTAAAGCAGTATATAAAATTCGCTTCGCTGTTAAAGCCTGTTTCGTAAGCAATTTCAGTAATGCTTTTATCGCTCTTTAACAAAAGCTCCTTTGCCCTGTTTAACCTTACGTTTAAAATGTAATTATATGGCGAAAAACCGGTTTCCAGTTTAAAAAGCCTTGAAAAGTGAGTGGAGCTTAAATGAGCAAGCTCGGAAAGCTTTTCCACGCTCATCTGCTCACTGAGGTTATTTATTATATAATCCCTCACCTGCTTTATATTGTCGTCATTAATGCTTTCGTCACTGTCAATCCTGTCAGGCGAAAGAAGAGAGGCAAAAAGCTTGTATATTTCAAGAGAAAGCCTTGTTTCGCTGAGCATAACATTTGGGGTTATGCCCTCATACAACCTTACTATTCTCTTTTTGACATCCTTTGAATTTTTCAACACATTGCCATTGTTTTTTATAATTTCGTTGCATATTTCTCTTGAGTTTACCCCTGCAACATGAACCCATATAAACTCAAGGTAATCCTTTGTGCAGTATTCATGCTTTTCATAGCAGTCAAGTATTACTGTGTCGTTTTCGTAGGCTGTTTGCACATTGCCGTCCTTTGTTTTAAATGTGAAAGAGCCTTTTACAACATGAACAACCAACACACTTTCGTAATTATCTCTTTCCAGGCTGTAGTTTTCATTACAGTAAAAATGCCCTGCACTGAGAACATAGTAATAAAGGTTTTTCGCCTTTATAGAAGGTGATGAGAAATATATTTTCGAATCCTCCAAAACCCCTGTGCTGATTTTGTTCATTTTCTCACCTTCTTACATAATCCTCATTAAAACCATGTAGCATAATGTCCCTGCCACAATGCTGAAAAGAGTGTTTTTCTTCCACAAGTGCATTCCCACAACCACCAGCACGCTGACAAGCTGCAGTACTGCATTACCCATATTAATATCCTTTAAGCAATAAACAACAAGCATTGCCATTACCGCAAAGGGCAACACCTTACCTAAATAATCAACAAATTCAGGTGTTTTCCGGTTGCCTAAAAGCAAAAAGGGCAAAAAGCGCAAAAGCGCCGTTACAAGTGCGATAACAAGAATGAGTACTAATGCATATGTATTATTCATTTTCACTGCACCTGCCCTTCATAAGTGCCAGAATAAACACAATCACAATCATTGACGGAATAAGGAAATTGTCCTTCCCGAAAACTACAAGACAAATACTACTTGCCAAAAGTCCTGTTAATGCGGGAATGTGGTTTTTCACACTTTGCCACTGGTCAACAAAAACCGTTACAAAAAGTGCGGTCATTGAAAACTCAATTCCTGCCATGCTAAAGGGTATTGCAAAGCCGATAAGAGAGCCTATAACACTGCCTAAAACCCAGTAGGACTGGTCCAAAACGGACACATAAAAGCTGTAGGTATGCATGTCTTTTTTATTGTCAAACTTGTCGTAACAAACCAAGGAATAGGTTTCATCAGTTAAGGCAAATATCATATAGGGTTTCTTTTTGCCTGCACCCTTGTATTTGTCAATCATTGACACTCCGTAAAAAAGGTGCCTTGCATTTACCATAAGGGTGGTAAGTATTGCAGTTGGAATTGATGCTGCGCTTGTTAAAAGGCTTATTCCCACATATTGCATACTACCTGCAAAAATTGCGCCACTCATTAAAAGAGACCACCAAACCCCATAGCCTGCTTCCTCAAGCATTATGCCAAAGCCTATGCCTAAAACCATGTACCCGCTCATAACGGGCAGGGTGTCAAAAAACGCCCGTTTTAAAAGCTTAGAGTTCATAACCTGTACCAATCCTTAAGGCTTTTGTGAAGTGCTTTGAATTTTTCATAGCCTTTGTCGTATTTTTCTGTTGTGTTACTGTCGCAAAAGATTATTTTTTTTGTTGTAAACAACGCATCGGAAGCCACTTTAACGTTTTCGTACTCCCCTGCTGCAACCATTGCCAGAATTGCCGCACCCATGGAAGGGCCTTCCGTGTTTTCGGGGACCACAACCTCAACCTTTAAAATGTTTGCAAGCATTTGTCTCCATGCTTTGTTTTTACCGCCGCCACCGCACACACGGACAGAGTTAATTTCAATGCCTTCATTACGTGCTTCCTCCACGCTGTCACGAAGGGCATAACAAACACCCTCCATAAGCGCTTTTGCCATTTCCTCACGGGTTGTATCCATGCTCATGCCAACAAAGGCGCCTCTTAAGTAAGGGTCGTTATGAGGTGAGCGTTCACCCATAAGGTACGGAAGGTAGAAAACCTTGCTTTCACCATCACTTGTTACATTTTCAAACTCAGCATAATCCTCGGATTTTAATATGTCTTCAATCCACCACTTGTTACAGCTTGCAGCACTTAAAATGCAACCCATAAGATGGAAATTGCCATCTGCATGACGGAAGGAGTGAAGAGTGTTGCCCTTTGGCACGGTAAATTTGTCACTTGCAATAAAAACTGTTCCCGATGTACCTAACGAAACACTGCACATGCTGTTGCCAACAACGCCCATGCCTATTGCCGCACAGGCATTGTCACCGCCACCGGGTGCAACAATCACATCCCCCATGCCTAATTTTCGGCAAATTTCCTTTTTCACAAGACCAATGTTATCGTAGGAATTGCAAACCTTGGGGAGCATGCTTTCATTAATTGAGCACAACTCAAGCATTTCTTTGCTGTAGCAGTTATTTTCAACGTCAAACAAAAGCAATCCCGAAGCATCGCTCGGCTCTGTTACAAACTGCCCCGTAAGTCGGTAAACAAGGTAATCCTTGGGGAGCATAATTTTTCTGATTTTTTCAAAATTCTCCCTTTCGTTGTCCCTTACCCACATAATTTTAGGCGCAGTAAAGCCTGGGAATGCAATGTTTCCTGTCATTCGGCTTATTTCACTCTGCCCAATTTCGTTATTAAGATAGTCACATTCCTTGCTGCTTCTGGAGTCGTTCCAGAGTATGGCATTTCTTATGACTTTATCATCCTTGTCGAGCATAACAAGTCCGTGCATTTGCCCAGCCACACTCAAGGCTTTAACCTTGTCGGCTACCCCCTCTGTCAAATCAATCAACGCATCAATTGTTTTTTCAAACCAATCGCAAGGGTTTTGCTCGCTGTAACCATCCTGCGGAAAATACAAGGGATACTCCTTTGTTACGCTTTTTACAACATTGCCTTCTTTGTCGCAAAGTATTGTTTTAACAGAAGAAGTTCCCAAATCTATACCTACGTAATACATAAAATCACATCCTTTTTCTTATCCTATCACTACTAACTCTCGTTGTCAACTTTTATAAAAATTATATTGCACATTTCCCTTGATGGTGGTATAATGTTAGAAATATTCTGAAAGGAGGAACTAGGGTTCCTATGAAATATGTTGTTGTATTAACCGACGGTGCAGGGGATTACCCCGTTGATGCTTTGGGTGGCAAAACTCCCCTTGAAGCATCAAAAACTCCTAACATGGATTTTTTTGCATCGGAAGGTAAGCTTTTTTTAGTTAAAACTGTTGGCGAAGGCTTAAAGCCCGGCAGTGATGTTGCAAATCTTTCCGTAATGGGCTACAATCCTTACGAATATTATACAGGTCGCTCTCCCTTGGAGGCGGCAAGCATTGGTGTTGATTTGTCTGAAACACAGACTGCTTTCCGTGCAAACACAGTTACGCTCTCTGACGAAGAAAAATACGAGGACAAAACAATGGTTGACTACTCTGCAGGCGAAATCACAACCGAAGAAAGCAGAGAATTAATATTAGCGGTTAAAGAAGCACTATTCGGTGGGGATATTGACCTTTTCCCCGGTGTTAGCTATCGCCATCTTTTCACATGGGACAATGCTCCCGAAAAGTTCGCTCTCACTCCCCCTCATGACATTTCCGACAGAAAAATCAAGGACTATCTCCCTGACAACGAAAGAATACTTGATTTAATGAAAAAGAGTGAAGCTGTGTTAAAGGACCACCCTGTTAACAAAAAGCGTATTGCCGAAGGCAAAAACCCTGCAACAAGCATTTGGGTATGGGGCGAAGGCAAAAAGCCGCTTCTTTCCTCCTTTGAAGAAAAGTACGGCTTGAAGGGTGCGGTTGTTTCCGCAGTTGACCTTATTAAGGGCATTGGCATTTTAGCAAAGATGAATTCGATTGATGTTGAAGGCGTAACAGGCAACCTCCACACCAATTTTGACGGCAAGGCAAAGGCTGCTGCCGATGCACTTTTGAAGGATGATTGCGATTTGGTGTATGTTCACCTTGAAGCTCCCGACGAATGTGGTCATCAGGGCGATGCTACAGGCAAGGTAAAGAGCCTTGAGCTTATTGACGAAAAGATAATAGGCTACATAAAAAATGAACTGGACAAGGCAAATGAGGATTATATCTTCATGGTACTTCCCGACCATTTCACACCTATTGCTATCAAAACACACAGCGCCGAAAATGTTCCCTGTATTGTTTACAGAAAGGGCGATTGTAACCACACAGGCTACACCTACACTGAAAAATGTGCAGACGAGCACGGTGAATTTATTGAAATCGGCCACGAATTAATGCAGAAATTTATTGATATGGGCAAATAATTTTACACACAAAAAGGACGGAAAAAATCCGTCCTTCTTTTTTTATCTCTCTTCTCGGAAATAAGGAAGACCCAAATGTGCCGGAGGCTGGTTTTCCTTTTTCTTACGCATGCTTGTGATGATAAGAACTATGATTGTAACCACATAAGGAAGCATTTCGAAAAGCTTCTTTGCGCTTACTGTAATACCGGGAATATATGTTGGGATTACATACAAAAATCCGAAAAGGATTGAGCCGAGAATGCTCAATGAGGGTCTCCAAATGGAGAAAATTACAAGCGCTATGGCAAGCCAGCCACGGTCACCGAAGCCGTTGTTTGACCAAACACCGTTAGCATAGTCCATTACGTAGTAAAGACCGCCAAGACCTGCAATTGCACTGCCTATGCTTGTTGCAAGGTACTTATACTTTGTAACATTAATACCCATGGCGTCGGCAGTTTCGGGGTTTTCGCCAACTGCTCTCAAATGAAGACCAACACGGGTTTTGTTAAGAATGTGGGATGCAACAAGCGCCACAATAATTGCCACATAAACCAAAAAGCCGTAGGAAAGGAAAATTTCTCCAAACCAGCCCAAACTGTTCGCAAAGGGAAGCTGGGTTTTAAAGCATGTACTTGTTTTGGAAAGAGCAATTGAAGGAACGTCTGTGTCCACAAGCTTGATAAGAGAGCCACCAAAAAAGTTACCAATACCAATACCAAAGGTTGTAAGGGCAAGACCTGTAACATTCTGGTTAGCACGCAGAGTTACTGTTAAGAAACAGTAGATAAGACCCATAAGAGTTGAGCCCACTAAGGAGCACAAAAGGGGAATTAAAACCGCTAAAAAGGGGTTCATCATGTCAGGCGACGGGAAGCTGTTTTCATAAAGGAAGCTGCCTGCAACACCGCTGATTGCACCCACATACATAATACCGGGAATACCTAAGTTAAGGTGACCTGATTTTTCGGTGAGGATTTCACCTGTTGAGCCCAAAAGCAAAGGAGTTCCCTGCATAACTGCACGCTGAATAATTGTAGTAATCATACATTTCTCTCCTTTTTATTGAACTTAATCTTATAGTTAATGAAAAACTCAGAGCCGATAATAAAGAATATGATAATACCTGTGATAATATCGGAGAAGGATGAGTTTAATCGGTAAACCTCGGAAATTTTTGATGCACCCTTCTGCAGGAAAACAATGAGAAGGGATGTAAGCACCATGAAAATGGGGTTGAACTTTGCAAGCCATGAAACCATGATTGCGGTAAAGCCACGACCACCCGAGGTGTCGCTCTTTAAGGAATGGTCTGTACCTGCAACAAGCAAAAAGCCCGCCACACCGCAAAGAGCACCTGAAATAATCATTGTACGAAGAACAACCTTTTCAACATTGATACCTATGTATCTTGCTGTGTTCTCACTCTCACCTACTACAGAGATTTCATAGCCCTGCTTACTGTATTTGAGGTAAATGTATATCACAATTGTGAGAATTGCAACAATTAAAATGTTTATAAAATATCTTTGTCCGAAAAGCACTGGTAACTGACCGTGTTCAAGTGTTCTGGGAGTACCCGAACCCTTGGGCACAGACCACTCAAGTGTAAAATACGCTACAATCTGGATTGCAATGTAGTTCATCATGAGTGTGAAAAGAGTTTCGTTTGAGTTAAAACGTGTTTTGAAATATGCAGGAATAACACCCCACAAAGCGCCCATTACAATACTTGCAACAAGCATTAATGGGATAAGTATAGGCGAAGGAATAATTTCACCTAAGAAAATCATACAGCAGGCTGTAGCAAAACCGCCTATTAATATCTGACCTTCACCGCCAATGTTCCAGAAACGCATTTTAAAGGCAGGTGTTACCGCCAACGCCACGCAAAGAAGTATGGCAGTGTTCTGGAAAAGGTTCCATGTAAGACGTGAGGTGCCGATTGCACCGTCAATCATGGTGAGATACATTTTAATGGGGTCAAGGTCTGTAAGTGAAATTGTTACAAAGCCGCACACTACAAGGGCAAGGGCAACAGCAATAATTCTGATTGTCCATGCTTGCCACCACATCATACCGTCACGCTTTACAATATGACCCTTTGCACTGAAAAATGCCGAGAGGCACAAGTTATCCAGTTTTTTCATTACTGCTCGCCTCCATTCTCATCAATGGCATGGTTTGCCTTTGTCATAAGAATACCGATTTCTTCCTTTGTGGTGCTTCGTCCGTCTACAATACCTGTAATTTTGCCTGAATCAATAACCATAATTCTGTCACAAAGCTCAACTAAAACGTCAAGGTCTTCGCCAACAAAAATTACCGCTACACCCTTCTTCTTTTGTTCGTTAAGAAGGTTGTATATTGTGTAAGAGGAGTTGATGTCCAGTCCTCTCACAGGATACGCTGCCATAAGCACTGTGGGTGAAGATGCAATTTCTCTGCCTACAAGAATTTTCTGAACGTTACCACCCGAAAGTCTTCTTACGGGAGTATTTGCAGAAGGAGTAACAACCTCAAGCTTTTCAATAATTTCTTCGGCAAGAGATTTGGGATTTTTACGCTGAAGAAAAATGGATTTACCTTTTTTGTAGCTACGGAGCATCATGTTGTCAACAATGTCCATGTTACCAACAAGGCCCATACCAAGTCTGTCCTCGGGAACAAATGCAAGTCTTACGCCCATTTGCTTAATTTCAAGGGGAGTTTTGTCTCTGAGGTTTTCCTTGTTGCCTGTTTTGGGATTGTTGTACACAATACTACCTTCGTCAAGACGCTGCAAGCCTGCAATTGCTTCCAAAAGCTCACGCTGGCCGCTGCCTGCAATACCTGCAATACCCAAAATTTCGCCTGAATTTGCAGTGAAGGATATGTTGTCAAGAAGCTTTATGCCTTCATGGTTTGTACAGCTGATGTTTTCCACAACAAGTCTTTCCTCACAGTTTTCAGTTTCGCTTCGTTCAATATTAAGGGAAATCTTCTTGCCCACCATCATTTCGGTAAGCTCGGATTCATTTGTTTCGCTTGTTTTTACCGTGCCAACATACTCGCCCTTATGAAGTACCGCAACATTGTCGGAAAGTGAAAGAACCTCATGAAGCTTGTGAGTAATAATGATAATAGCCTTACCGTCCTCGCGCATGTTTCTGAGAACTGCGAAAAGCTTTACTGTTTCCTGGGGTGTGAGAACAGCTGTGGGTTCGTCAAGGATAAGAATATCCGCTCCTCGGAAAAGAACCTTTATAATTTCAACAGTCTGTTTCTCGGAAACTGACATTTCGTATATTTTTTTGTTAGGGTCAAGCTCAAAGCCGTACATATCGGTAATTTCTTTAATCTTTTCGATATATTTGGACATGTCAAACCCTTTTTCGTCTTCAAGACCAAGAACAATATTTTCTGCAGCAGTAAAAACATCAACAAGCTTGAAATGCTGATGTATCATACCAATTCCGTAGTTGAAGGCGTCCTTGGGGGAAGCAATCACAACTTCGTTTCCGTCCACAAAAATATGTCCGCTGTCGGGGTAATAAATACCCGACACCATGTTCATCAAGGTTGTTTTACCACTACCGTTTTCGCCGAGAATTGAAAGAATTTCACCCTTTTTTACTTTCAGGCAAACGTTTTTGTTGGCAACAACTTTGCCAAAGGTTTTGGTTATATTTTTAAGCTCAAGAGCAACTTTTTGTTCCATAAAATCCCCATCCTAAAAAAATATTGTATTCTTCAATAAACACACACCCATTGCTTATTTAAAAAAACAATAAACCTAATATAGGGCGGAGAAAATCCCCACCCTATATTAATAGTTTAACTAAAACGTTTTACAATTAGAATGCGCTGTTGAGAAGTGTGATACCATCGATCTGAATGTCGAAGTAAGGAGCACTACGGAATTCAGATTCGTGGAAGTAACCATCGATTACAACTTCTGTATCCTTTTCGTAGTTAGCATCTGTATCAACGTCTGCAAGATAGCTTTCGAGAGTTTCGCCGCCTACTGTGAATGTAGCTGTGTCAAATACCTTGATTTCGCCTGCAATAAGCTTAGCCTTTGCTTCTTCGATAGCTTCAACTGTACCTGCAGCTGCAACTGTTTCGTTAATGTCTGTAAGCTTTACAGAACCAACTTCAAAGCCTTCGCACCAGTCAGCAACGATTTCTTCACCGTTCATAACTGCGTTCATGATGTACAAGAAGTAAGGTGTCCAGTCAATTCTGGAAGAAACAATGTATGTGTTGGGGCATGCGCTCTGTGTGCTACCGTTGTAGGAAACGTTGGGAACACCTGCGTTTTCACAAGCTGTGGGAGCACCCATGGAGTCAGCGTGCTGGCTGATAAGTACACAGTTGTTGCTGAGAAGCTTTGTAGCAGCTTCCTTTTCAAGAGCTTCGTCGTACCAGCTACCTGTGAACTGTACTTCCATTGTTACGCTGGGGCAAACAGATTTTGCACCAAGGAAGAAGGATGTGTAACCGGAAACAACTTCTGCGTATGTGTAAGCACCAACATAACCCATCTTAGCCTGGTCAGCTGTGATCTTACCGCTTTCGATCATTTCGTTAAGCTTCATACCTGCAGCGATACCTGCAAGGTATCTGCCTTCGTAGATAGATGCGAATGCATTGTGGAAGTTAGCAATACCTTCTGTGTGAGCTGTTGTACCTGTAGCATGGCAGAATTCAACTTCGGGGAATTCCTTAGCAGCCTTTACCATGTAGGGTTCGTGACCAAAGCTGTTTGCGAATACGATATCGCAACCCTGGTCAGCAAGGTCTGCTGCTGCTTCGTAACATTCGTTACCTTCGGGAACGTTTGTCTTGAAGATAACCTGGTCTGCTGTAAGATTAAGTTCTGCTACAGCTGCTTCAGCTGCATCAAGGAAGTTCTTGTCGTATGTAGAGTTTTCATCGTGCAAGAAAATAAAGCCAATCTTGAATGCATCTTCAACTACAGCTGCTTCTGTTGCATCTTCAACAGGAGCTTCAGTTTTTGTTCCGCAAGCTGCAAGAGTGAACATCATTGCAAGTGCAAGAACAAGAGAGAGTAACTTTTTCATGGGAAAAACCTCCAACTTTTATTTTTTCTCGGGGACATCCACCCCCAGTTTTACTTCATAATTCTACCAAAATATTTTTGAAAAATCAATAGCAAGTTATACTTTTATTATTTTTTTGTTAAATTCTTATAAAAAACACCAATTATCAACGTCGAAAATACCTTTATCGCTGATTTTTACGCTGGGTATTACCAAAAGTGATAAAAACGACAGCATCATGAAGGGGTCAATTTCTTCATTGGTTGCAATACCCTTCAGTGCTTCTGTTACTATTTCGTGCATTTTAAGTGTTTCCTCTGCATCCTTGTCGCTCATAATGCCTGCAATGGGAAGTGGCATGAATGCAATAAGCTCTCCGTTTTTAACAACGCTCATTCCCCCGCTTTTTCCCAATGCATTCACCGCAACAGCCATTGACTTTGTGTCACTGCCCACAACTGTTATATTGTGTGAATCGTGGCCGATGCTCTGCGCTATGGCACCGCCTTGTAAGCCAAAGTTACTTATAAAGCATTTTCCTATATTACCTGTCATTTTGTGTCGTTCCACAACTGCGCAAAGGTTAAGGCCTTCTTCAGTTTCGGCTTTAAAGCCTTCGGTTAAAAGTGAATGAGGCAACACACATATTGCATCCATTCCCTTTGTAAATTCTATTTCAAAATCCTTTTCGGTTACCTGGTTTATGTGAACGCTGTCAGTTACCTTAGAGGTGTCTGCACCCTTTGTTTCAAAAAGTGCTTTTCCGTCCTTTGCAATAAGCTTGCCGTCCTTTAAAACATGGGTAATGCTCTGTGCAGTTATATCCTTTGAAATAACAATATCCGCATTAAAGGAGGGTGCAATTGCACCTCGTTTTCCTAAATTATAGCACTCAGTTGGGTTAAGACATGCAATTGTCAAGGCGTCAAGTGGGTCAATTCCGCACTCTACCGCCACATTTATGCAGTTTGATATTGAACCCTTTTCAATAACATCACCAAGGTAGCGGTCATCGGTGCAAAAACAAAAGCGTCTGAGTGTGTAGGGGTTAACAGCCTTTGCCAATTCTTTAATGTTTCTCGACTGAGTGCCCTCACGCATTAAAACATACATGCCTTTTCCGATTTTTTCCAGAGCTTCCGTTTCGTTTGAGCATTCGTGGTCGGTCTTGATGCCTGTTGATGCATAGGCATTAAGGCTGTTGCCCGAAAGAAGAGGCGCATGACCGTCAATAACCTTATTTGTATCAAGCTTATTTAAAACATCGGGAACACAGCTTAAAAGACCGGGATAATTCATCATTTCACCAAGGCCGAAAAAGTTGTATTTATCCATTAATCTTTTTAATTCTTCCGAGTCAATAACAGCGCCCGATGAGTCAAAGGGCGTTGCAGGCACGCAGGAAGGAAGCATATAATGGATGTTAATGGGAAGGTTTTTTGCATCCTCTATCATGAATCTGAGTCCATCTTCACCGCACACGTTTGCAATTTCGTGAGGGTCGGCAATAACCTCGGTTACACCCTTTATGGCACAAAGCTTTGCATACTCGTAAGGCGCGAGCATGCTTGACTCAATATGCACATGGCTTTCAACAAAGGATGGCATTACATAACCGCCCTTTGCATCAATTTCTTCAATGCCTTCATAATTTTCGCCAACTGCCGCAATTTTGCCTTCGGCAATTGCAACCGAGCCTTCCGACACGCTGTGTGTAAAAAGGTCGCAGATTTTGGCATTTTTAATAACAAGGTCCGCCTTCTCCTCGCCTTTGGCAACCTTTATTAATCTTTCCTTATTCATTGTAATGCTCCTTTACAAAAAGCTTGACTGCTTTTGCGGAATTGTCTGCCGCCATACGGGCAAAGGTGGGATAGTCAATGTGGCTTTCGTCACTTGCACCGTCACTTATGGCTCTTACAACAGTAAATTTAACATTGTTCACAAAGCATACATGACCTATGCTTCCGCCCTCCATTTCACAGCAGATTGCGTCGAAAGTATCTTTTATGTAGTCCTTTCTTTTGCCCCCTGCAATGAACTGGTCGCCAGATGCAACAACGCCTTTTATGCAGTTAATTTCAATTTCACGCACACATTGTGCCATTTTTTCGCTTGTTTCTTTATCTGCAGGAACTTTTACAATATTTATTCCCGACAAAAGACCTACAGGGTCACCTAAGGGAGAGGTGTCCATGTCGTGCTGAACAACATATTCACTCACCGCCACATCGCCTATTGAAAGCTTGTCTGTAAGTGTGCCTGCAACACCGGTGTTGATTATTACATCGGGGTTATACTTTAAAATCATAGCCTCGGTGCAGATTGCGGCAAAAACCTTGCCAATACCGCATACCGCTGTTACAATTTCTTTTCCGTAAAGAGTGCCCTTTGTAAAAGTTATTCCGCTTATTGTCTGAATTTCTTTATTTTCAATTTCTTCGTTAATTTTGTCAAGCTCTAACTGCATTGCACAAATAATACCTATCATATTTTATCACCCTTATAAGTAAAATCGTTCTTTTCGCCTTTTGCGTTTAAAATTTCAAGATATCTCTTACATTCATTCTTTGCTTTTTGTAAGTCCAGCTCCTTGTAGTTGCCGCACTCCTTACGGCTTTGTCCGTACATGGATTTTTCTGCAAGTATTTTTGAAAGAACTGTTTTTGTTTCTTCAAAAACTCTGTCGGGCTCAATGCCACGTGTTAAAAGGTAAAACCCTGTTCTGCAACCCATGGGTCCAAAGTAAATAACATTTTCGCCGATTGCACTGTTACGTACCAAGGTTGCAAACATGTGCTCAACAGAGTGCATGGTAACATTGTCCATATAGTCGCCTTTGTTAGGCATTCTTGTTCTTAAGTCAAAGGTTGTAACGTCGCCGTCAATACGTGAGATGTACATACCCTCGGTAAGTAAGTCATGATCTACTGTAAAAGATGCTATTTTATCCATTTAATCTTCTCCTAACTATATCAAGTGCACACAATGCGCTTTTCATACGAACCCTTTCCCTGTCACCATGCTGCATAAAGCGGAAAACCTCTGTAGTATTTTCATCGCTCACGCCTATATACACCAAGCCGACATTATCACCTGTTGGTCCTGCAAAGCCTGTAACAGAAACTGCAATGTCAGCTTTTGATGCCCTTCTTGCACCCTCTGCCATTTCCCTTGCGGTTTCTTCGCTCACTGCGCCAAAGCTGTCTAAGGTTTCTTTTTTAACGCCCACAAGCTTTTCCTTTGCCTCGTTTGCATAGGTTATAAAGCCGTATTTGTAAACCTCACTTGCACCTGAAACCGCAGTTATCATTTTGCCTATAAGTCCGCCTGTACAGCTTTCGGCGGTAGATAAAGTCATATGCTTTACCTTCAAAAGTTCTACAACAGTTTTTGCAAGGGAGTTGTCGTCGCCTTCGGAATAAATATATTCGCCTAACCTTTCATACACTGTTTGTGCCATGGCTGAAAGCATTTTATCTACCTGTTCCTCATTTTCACCCGATGCGGTTATGCGGAAGGTTACCTCACCCTCCTTGGCATAGGGGGCAATGGTGGGATTGGTCTGATTTTCAATAATATCACTTAAAATTGCACTGGCTCTGCTCTCGCCTATGCCGAAAAGCCTTAAAACTCTGGACTTCATTAAAACATTGGATTTTGTTTTAAGGTATTCCAGAGCATTTTTAAACATGGGCTTCATTTCCTTAGGTGGTCCCGGCAAAAGCACTGCAAACTTCCCGTTATCTTCAATAATACACCCGGGTGCTGTGCCGTTATTGTTTTCAAGAATAACTGAATTTTCAGGCAAATACGCCTGCTTTTCGTTGTTCTTTGTCATGTTTTTGCCTGCGTCTTTTAAATAGGCAACCATTTTGTCAAGGCTTTTTTTATGAAACACAAGCTTTTTGCCCATGGTTTCAGCCACAATTTCCTTGGTTAAATCATCATCGGTAGGTCCTAAGCCACCCGTTGTGATTAAAACATCACAACGGGAAAGAGCAGTTTTCACTGCATCGGAAAGGCGCTTTGGGTTGTCGCCTACAACTGAGGAATAGTTAACACCAATTCCACATTCACAAAGATGCTCTGCAATATAGGCTGCGTTTGTATTCACCACTTGTCCCATTAAAAGCTCGGTACCAACGCAAATTATTTCTGCTGTAAGCATATTATTCCGCCTCTATTCTTATCCACTCGGTATCTTCCAAAGCTTTATTCACCCAGTAATCCATGTCAAGCTTGCTTTCGCTCTTTAAAATGTTTTCGATTTTGGGTCTTGTTGTGGGGTGCTTGGGTACAAACACAGTACAGCAATCCTCGTAAGGAAGAATACTTGTTTCAAAGGTGCCTATACGCCTTGCAATTGAAATAATTTCTTCCTTGTCCATACCAACTAAGGGACGAAGTATGTTCATGTCGGTTGACTGGTTTGTACAAGCCAAGGCTTCAATGGTCTGGCTTGCTACCTGACCTAAGCTTTCACCTGTTACAATTGCCATGCTTTTATTTCTCTTTGCAATCTTTTCGGTAACACGCATCATCATACGCCTTAAAATAAGGGTAAGATGCTCTTCGGGGCAATTGTCACGGATTGCAAGCTGCTGCTCGGTAAAGGGCACAACATACATTGTAAAGCCGCCTGTGTAGCCTGCAATAATCTTTGCAAGGTTAACAACCTTTTCCTTTGCCAATTCACTTGTGTAGGGAGGCGATGTAAAATGTACCGCTTCCAGCTCAAGACCTCGTTTTGCCATCATGTAGCCTGCAACAGGAGAGTCAATACCACCCGAAATTAAAAGGGTTGCTCTGCCGTTACTTCTTACGGGCATACCGCCCTGACCCTTTATAACAGAGGAGTTTGAGAAAACATATGCCTCATTGTCACGTATTTCAACACGGATGATTGCATCGGGCTCTTTTACATTAACCTTTAATTTGTGGAGCTTTGAAAGCATTGCTCCACCCATGAGGCGTGAAATTTCGGGAGAATTGTAAGGGAATTTCTTGTCGCTTCTTTTTGCTTCAACCTTAAAGGTTTTCACATTTTCCATAAACGACACAAGATATTCACTGCCCTTGTCTAAAATAACGTCCATATCCTTTTCAAAAACCCCTGCACGTGTTATTGACACAATGCCGAAAACCTTTGAAATACGCTGTGCTAATTTAACAATATCCTCGCCTTCGGCAGGCGTAATATAAATAATCGCCTGGCTTTTTTTCACGCTTGCCATTCTGCCCTCGCCCACTGCACGGCGGATGTTGCCGATTAACATGTCTTCAAATTTATTTCGGTTAAGACCCTTTAAAATAATCTCACCGTATTTTACTAAAAGTATTTCCTTCATGCTCATTTCCTCTCAATCATACCAATTTACTTTTATTAAGCGACTGCAACATTTTTATAATGTACGGGGACAGGGCTTCTTTTCCAATCGGGGTACGATTGGAAAAGAACATCTGCGGATGTTTTTCACCCACTGTCCCACGCTGTGCTTTCAGTTTAATTATCTTCTGAACAACCTCAATACCTTACCTACCGCTTCAATGGTTGTGGCAATTTCCTCTTCGGTTGTGTAGCGTGAAAAGCTGAAACGAATTGCATTGTCGGCAAACTTTGCCCCCATTGCACTTAAAACAGAGCTTTTGTGCTTACCGCCTGCACAGGCAGATGCACTTGACACCATTATTCCGTAGCTGTCCAATGCATTGAGCATTACTTCACTTCTTACCCCTTCAAAGGACATATTCAATATATATGCTGATGCATTTTCAGGGCCGTTGTAATGAACATTTCCAATAGCTGAAAGCTCATTTTTCATTTTTTCTCTTAATGCATTTATCCTTGCACCATCATTTAAATCAATAAGCTCCACCGCTTTGCCAAAGCCTGCAATTGCATAGGTGTTTTCGGTGCCTGAACGCAAATTCTTTTCCTGACCACCGCCAAAAACGGGGCTTTTCAAGTCGTTTATACCTTTTTTCACAAAAAGCACGCCCAAGCCTTTGGGGCCGTGGATTTTGTGACTGCTTATGCTCATTAAATCAACACCCAACTCATAGGGCTTTGTTTCAATATGACCAAAGGACTGCACCGCATCGGTATGAACCAATATCCTCTCCGACTTTTTCTTAGCTTCCTTTGAAATGCGGGCAATGTCAATTATTGCACCGGTTTCGTTGTTAACGTGCATAACACTCACCAGGCAGGTTTTGTCGTTTATTGCATCTATAACCTTTCCCTCGTCAATGCTTCCGTCCTTTTCGGGTGCAATTCTTACAACCTCAAAGCCAACTGCTTCAAGGTGTTTCATGCACTCCTCCACCGCAGGGTGCTCAATTTGTGTTGTTACAACCCTGCTTCCCTTTTTAATATTAGCTGCACCTAAAATTGCAATGTTGTCACTTTCTGTGCCGCCTGAGGTGAAATAAATTTCACTTTCGTCAACCGAAAGATAGTCAGACACAATCCTTCTTGCATCCTTTACACATTTCATTGCTTCTCTGCCTTTAAGATGTGTGCTTGAAGGATTGCCCCAGTAAGAGGCCATTACCTCATTCATTTTTGCTACAACCTCGTCTGCAATACGAGTTGTTGCACTGTTGTCAAGATATATCATTCAATCAACCCCTTAAAACAAAGAAACTTCCTGTGCAAACTGCATTAAAAGAAAGCCGAAAACAGTAAAAATTGCGGGAATTGCTATGTATTTTTTATTGCCTCGCCACTCTCTTTTGAAGAAGGTTGCAAACAAGGTAAATATGCTCACACAAAGACCTATCATAAACACATTTGTTGCAACTCTTATGTGAAGCATGCTCTCACCGCTTAATGCGGGTAATATCCACATTCTTGCTACAAAAAGCATTATAACAAGAAAAATAATCTCGGCTATAATAAATGTTTTAAATCTGTTGTTTCCCTTTTTCATTATAAATCTCCTTTCAAAACACTTACATTATATTGTACCACTAAAGAGCGCCTTTTTCAACAAAATTATTTTTTGACTTTGTGCGGAAAATGTGGTATAATAACTGTGTATTTTTATTGAAAGGTGGGGTTTTTTTGAATTTCGAAACAGAAAGCACTGAAAACATTGTTCATATTGAAACCGATGTAATTGAAAACGATGTTGACAAAACTGTTATTGAGCTTTTAGAAGACAGAAAGTTTTCCGAGCTTAAAGCAATTATTTCCGAAATGAACCCTGCCGACATTGCCCTTATCATGTCAGAATTGCCTGAAAAACGAATAGGGCTTTTTTTCCGCATTCTCCCCAAGGATTTAGCGGCCGAAACCTTTGTTGAAATTGACGCTGAAATGCAGGAGGATTTAATTACAACCTTCTCCGATGTTGAGCTTAAAGAGGTCTTCGACGAGCTTTATGTGGACGATACTGTTGATATTCTGGAGGAAATGCCTGCAAGCGTTGTTAAAAGGATATTAAAAAATACCGACCGTGAAACAAGGCATGTTATTAACGAGCTTTTAAAGTACCCCGAGGACAGTGCCGGAAGTATTATGACAACCGAGTATGTTCGTCTTAACGCTTCCATGACTGTAACGGACGCACTTTCCGTTATCCGCCGAAGCGGTGTTGAAAAGGAAACTATTTACACCTCTTACGTAACTGACAACAACCGTATTATTTCAGGTGTTATAACTGCCCGAATGCTCCTTACCTCATCTCCCGACAAGCTTATTGAAGAGATTATGGAAACAAGCGTAATCGTTGCAAAAACCACCGACGACCGTGAAAGCGTTGTTGCCGCACTTCAAAAGTACGACTTTGTTGCTCTTCCCGTTGTGGATGACGAAAACCGTCTTGTGGGCATTGTTACAATCGACGATGCTATTGACGTTTTGCAGGAGGAAACCACCGAGGATATTGAAAAGATGGCGGCTATCACCCCTACCGAAAAGCCTTATCTTAAAATGAGCGTCTGGGGTCTTTTCGTCTCACGTATCCCATGGCTTTTACTTCTTATGATTTCCGCAACCTTTACAGGAATGATTATTACAGGCTTTGAAGATTCTCTTGCATCAAAGGCTGTTTTAATAGCCTTTATTCCCATGCTTATGGGTACAGGCGGCAACTCAGGGTCTCAGTCCTCAGTTACAATTATCCGTGCCTTAAGCCTTGATGAGGTGAGAATTTCCGACATTTTAAGAGTTTTGTGGAAAGAAATCCGCACAGCTGTTCTTTGCGGCTTAGCACTTGCCTGCGCCTGCTTTATTAAAATATGGCTTGTGGACAAAATACTTTTAGGCAACAGCGAAATCGACCTTTTGGTTGATGCTGTTATATGCATTTCTCTTTTTATAACCGTGCTTTGTGCTAAAATAGTTGGCGCCGTTCTTCCCATTTTAGCAGAAGCTGTAAAGCTCGACCCTGCGGTTATGGCAAGCCCGTTTATTACATCCATTGTGGATGTTTTGTCCCTTATTGTGTATTTCCGTGTTGCAACAACACTTTTAGGATTATAATATGAAAAAATTTCTTGTTATTTTAATTTCAGTTTTAATATGCTTTCCCACCCTTGCTTTTGCTAAGGAGGATTATATCAGCCTTTTGGATTACCCCTACTCAACCCATGTTTTAGGCGAAGATTTGGTTATTTATGGCGAAACTAACATTGCCAATGTATCCCTTGGCTTATACTATCCCAATGATGACCAGGGTTATATGGGTTATGCAAAATTAATTATAGCACTCACCGCTGACGAACTTAAAAAAGGATATGTTATTAAAACCGACACCTTTTCAAGGCTTTGGCCCGAGGGCGAATGGACAGTGAGAGTTCAGTCGGGAGATGTTTACGACACAATTACCATCCCAATGCGTAAGGAAGCTGATTTTAATCGCAAGGTTAAAATCGCAGCCTACAACCTTGGTGCAATGGAGTCAATCTCAACCTACAAATCCCGCGGCGGCTATATAAAGGACAACGTGGTTACCTTTTTATTGGAAAACAATGTGACAATGAAAATCTTTTCCTGGAACAATTTCACCCCGGTATCAGAAGGCGAAAGCCGTGTGTTTGTTGCATTTTATAAGGATGGTTATCTTACAAAAGCCCAATCATTTTTTGGCACCTTGTCCCGCTATTCCGACCATATATCAATTGAAAACGGAGAAAATAAACTCAAAATTTTTTGCTGGGACGAAAACTTAACACCAACAATAAAAGCTATTGGATAACTCCAATAGCTTTTTATTTTACTTATTCAGTTTTGCCATTCCCTGCTGAACAATCTGGCTCTTTTTAGCTTCCATTTCGCTGTAAGCCGATGCCGCTACAGAATCAGCAATTGACGGGTCAGCACCGATTGCACTAAGCTCTTTTCTTAACGCTGCAATTTGCGCGTCAACCTTTGCATAGCAATCAGTTTCAATCTGCGATGCTGTGCCTGTAAAATGCTTCACGCCGGCAGCCTTTGCTTCCTTCCATGTACAACCTGTGGACTGACGGTATGCCTTTACCCAGCTTTTTGCACTGGATGCAAGGCTGTCAACCCTGCCCTGGAACTGTGAGTAGTAGGAATAAAGCTGAGCAATATGCTTTGCCACAATCTGGTCAGCTGTTGCTTTCACATTGCTTTGATTTTTATCGGAAGGAGTTTGACCTGTTACATTTCCGTCTGTTTTATCGTTAGCGTTTTTATCAGGCTGAACGGCTGTGCCGTTTGTGCTTTTGTCGGGTTCATTAACCACATTATTGTTGGTGTTCTTATCAGTCTGATTTGCAGGCTTGTCACTCATATTTTTATCAGTTACATTGTTTTTGTTATCTGTTTTGTTGTTTGTTGTGTCGCTTTTCTTTTCTTCTTTTCCTGTAAACAACGACTGAATCCACTGACCTATGCCCTTTTTGTCTTCTTTCTTTTCTTCCGTCTTATTCTCTGCTTTGTTTTCGTTATTTCCTTCGGAAGTTTCATTTGTTTTGTAATTTGTATCGGGAGAAGTGTTTTCATTTGTGTCAACGTTTCCATCTGGAGTTGAAACATTTTCATTTGCCACAGCATCATTTGTTACGGTTTCTTCGCCTGTTGCAACATTTTCTGCAACTATCTGTGCAATAAGCTGAGTTTTTGTAACCTCTCCGCTTTCAATTTTCTGAAGCTCCTCCTCAGTAAAATCACGGATTTCCATGTCAAGATAGGACTTGATTTCCTCCGAACGCTGGTCGTCAATTTCTTTAAGAGTGTTATTAATTGTTTCTTCATCCTGAGTAAATGCAACATAGAGTGCTTTCATGTTACTTACATTCACGATTGACCAATCAACAGATTGTATGAATGGCCAGAAATATATAACCGCCGCAGCAATTGCCGCAACTATTAATCCGAAAAATATGCCTAAGCCTATTAAAATTTTCTTTTTCAATACAACTCACCTCTACGCTATTATATATTTTTTTGACCAATTTGTCAACGAATGCCCCCTCCCAAATGATGAATAAACTGTAAATTAATGGACGCTAAAAATTTAGCGTCCATTTTTGTTTTATTTATTTGTGGCAATAATGCCTCTTATGGGTGTTTTCTTCCTTATGGTGGGAATAGGAGGCACTTTTTCGGTTTGTTGAACCTGCTCCTCTTTTTCCGAAGAATCAGCCTTCACAAAAGGATTTATGTAGTATTTTACCTCGTTCAAATCATAATTAAACGCCTTAAAGATTCCATTGTCGGAAACAGATTGTATTTGTGCATTAAATTCTGTAAGCACTTCACCTTTATCGTTAAATAAATGCCCCTTATTTCCATTGCCTGCAAAAATAAGTCCGCCGCCTAAATCTGAAATGTTTTCATAAACAGGCTCAATTATAATGCTTCCATTAACATCCACCAGACCCAAACGGTAATTCGGCATTCTTAAAAGAAAATAATTTTTCTTATACTGCACATCAAGGTATCCGTTTTCAGGTGCAGTATACAAAATTTCGTTATTTGCATTTCTCAAAGTGTTGTCAACAATAAAAACATTGCCTATTCTGTAGTAAATCTCATTTTGTGCAACACAAGGTATGATAACTCTGTTATATTTATCAACAACTCCGTACTTACCTGCCTTTTTAACACAGATAAACTCTGCGTCAATTCTTGCATAGCCTGTGGCATCGCACTTTGCAAAGTTACCGTGTCTGTCTATCAGAATTGTGTCATTTTCGCCATTTGAAGCAACACCATAGCCCCATTCATCGTTAATATCTGTTGCCGTCCAGTAAGAATCGGGCGGAAGAATTTCTTCCCCGTTTTCTCGTAAATAGCCGTACTTACCTTGTGTGTATGTTCCGTATTCACTTAAAACACCATCGGCACAAATTAGCGCAATACCATTTTTAAATCCGTATGCGTATTCGTATTTATAGGGAATAACAACCTGCCCCATTGAATTTATATATCCGAATTTCCCTTTATAGCTTACGCTTATCAAATCACTCTTTGAGTCACCCTCAAAGCGGAATAAGCCGTCTAAATATCCAACCGTTACCCCGTGAACAACACTTTTTTCGGGATATTTAATAAACGCGTCGTATATAAAATCAGTAACCTGTGTGCCGTAGCGGTCGTAAAAGCCGATAAAGCCATTTTCGCCAAGCACTGCAATAAGAGAGTTTGATGCAACCTTTTTTGGGTATTCGGAATAATCTAAAATTATTTTACCGTCATCTGTTATAACAGCCCATTTTCCGTTTCCATCCGAAACAACAGAAACTTCCGCTATGGGTTTATCCTCCACCCATTCCAGCTCGAGCTGTGCAAAAGCATTTAGCTGCATTGATACAACAAGCAACATAGTAACACAAATCATTAAAAACTTTTTCATAAAATCACCTTCCTTTAATTTAATTGTATCATAGCTAAAAATTCTGTCAAGAAAACTTACAAAAATGGTCAAAAAAAGAGTGCTTTCACACTCTTTTTTCAGGGAAATACATATATAAATTACACTTTAACATACCATTATAAAGCTTTCTTTTTTTGTCGGCCTTTTTTCCGAAGAATTTTTCAAAATCCTCATAGGAGGTTAAAATAAGCTTGGATGCGTTTTCGTACTCATTAAACTTTCTTCCCATTACCTGATAAAGTCTTTCAACGCTCTTTTTGTCCATAAGGCGTTCGCCGTAGGGTGGGTTGCACATTACAATGCCTTTGTCCGAAAAGGCTCGTACATCCTTCACATCCGACCTGAAAAACCTTATCTTATCGGCAACGCCTGCTTTTTTAGCATTTGCAATGGAAAGGGAAACCGCATCGGGGTCAATGTCGGAGCCGAAAATTACAACCTCGTTATCCCTTTCTTCGTTTTCAATTGCCTCTTCCCTTGCATCATGGAATATGCTGTTTTTGAACATTTCCCATTTTTCGCATTCAAAGCTGCGCATTTTCCCGGGGGCAATGTTCAATGCATACAGTGCCGCCTCAATGGGTATTGTGCCACTTCCGCAAAAGGGGTCAATAAAAGGTCTGTCACCTCTCCAGCGGCTTATATCAACCATGGAAAAGGCAAGTGTTTCTCTAAGCGGTGCCAGCACACCCTCTGCACGATAGCCACGCTTGTACAAGGGCGCACCTGTTGTGTCAATGTAAACTGTTACAACATCCTTCATTATTGAAAACTGAATGCGGTACATAGGTCCCGTTTCTTCAAACCAGGACATGCCGTATTTTTCGCTAAGCCTTTGTACCACCGCTTTTTTTATAATACTCTGGCAATCGGGCACACTGAAAAGCTTTGATTTTAAAGAATAGCCTTTAACAGGGAATGTGTCGTTCTTGCCGATGAATTCTTCCCAGGGAAGCTTTTTCACATTGTCAAAAAGCTCTGTAAAACTAAGAGCCTTAAATTCGCCCATTTTTATCAGAACTCTTTCACCGCTACGAAGATTTATGTTGCATATTGCAATCGCCTCTTCGTCGCCTTCAAAGCTCACACTGCCATCCACAACCGAGCTTGTTTCATATCCACATTCTCTTATCTGATGTGCAACTATTGCCTCTGTTCCCAAAGGACAGGGAACTGTAAGTGTCATACGTTTCATAAATTCTCCTTATTTCTGAGGAAGCTTTGATTCAAGAGTTTTAATATCATATCGAGCTTTGTTGCCGTCTTCTTTATCAAAGTAGAAAATTGTTCCGTTTTTATACTCAAGTCTCAACGCCTGTATATCCTTAAATCTCACAGCAGAATTAGTGTCAAGGTCAATAGCGTAAATACTGTTATTGTCAGTTTCATCAATGTAGAGTAAATATCCGTCATTTACGGTAAAATCTATAACCTTAATCTGTTCGGCATATGTAAGCATAAGAGCTGTGTCGGGATTATAGCGGATAACTCGGTCTGTTTCAGATGTAAAGAAAATATCTGCCTTGTCGTAAACCTCAAAATCTTCCACATAAATGTTTTCCATCATGGGAACTGCTGCACTTTCACCTGTTTCACGTTTCATTCTGAAAAGAAGGTTTTTCTCATTTGTGTAAAAAATATCCTCCTTGGTAACACAGGCATCAGTAACATTTAGATCCTTAGCTTCCAAAACAACTTCTCCGCTTACTGAATCGAGCACAAAAACATCACTGCCCTTTTCAACCAGAATTTCATTATCTGTCACGTCCAAAAGTGTGTGGTCTTCTTTAAAAAGCTCTGCTTCCATTGTTTCCATATTCATTTTATAAATATCGTTTTTGGAATTATTGTAATACACATGCTCCATGGATGCTCGCATTTCGCTGCCGTTTTTCACAGAAAACTTATTCCCTGCACTGCAACTGTTAACAATTGAAGCAACTGCCACAATAAGAACAATAATAATTGCAACTGGAACATAAAAATTCTTATTAACCTTTTTCATAAAAATTCACCTCGCTAAATTTCTTTTAGTATAACATTTATTAAATTTAATGTCAAATTTATATTGGTAATAGAAACTTCAGGATTAAGTGGAATTTAAGGGTAGTAAAAAAGGCAACCTTTCATCCGTTTGTGGTACCCGATTTTGTTTGCTCATAATAATTCGCACAAAATCGACCACGGCACAACTCTCCGCACTCGCTTTTTCGTCCACAGGACGCGCTCGTTGCTCATTCCCTCTTAGGGTTCAAGTCCCTTATTTTCTGTATAATAAATGAAAACACCCATGCTATTTGCATAGGTGTTTTCATTTATGGTGCGAGAGGCGGGACTTGAACCCGCATGGTCTCCCACACGCACCTTAAACGTGCGCGTC
>JAZQCM010000014.1:0-405527 GCA_045546275.1 Clostridia bacterium
TAAAATCACTAAAAGACAAAAACATTATTGAAAGAGATGGCTCTGATCGATACGGAACCTGGATCATAAAATAGATGCTTCTCAAAACAAGCAAAATACAATAAAAATCACCTGCATCTATTATGAACGTGAAAGCCAAAAATCGACAAGGTTCGACAGAATCTTGTCGATTTTACTTATTACCTATTCACTTTTCACTATTCCCTAAAAATACTTGTCGATTTTTGGAAAGTAATAAGTAATAGTGAATAGGGAAAAGGTTAATGTGGCTTTGCTTTCGCAAAGCTTATTTTTATGTCTGCATCTTTATTGTTCTCCTTTGCCAAAAAAAAGACTATTCTTCGGAATAGTCTTTTTTTAGCTAAATTCGCTTCGCGAGCTAAATGTGCTAATGCACGCTAAATTACTTCGTAGCTAAATTGACCTTAGGTCAGCTAATGGCGAATTTAATTTAGCTGAAATAGAAATAACCGCATAGTGCTTTTTCTTTACCGTACAGCTCTTGTAATATGGAAAAATGTGTGTTAGAATGAAATTAAGAAAATATTTACAGGAGGGAAAAAGTATGGATTTTATTAAGAAGAGTGCGGATTTTGACCTTATTGGTTTTGGTGAGGTTATGCTTCGTTTATCACCGCCCGACAAAGAAAAAATTTCACAAAGTGAGGTTTTTGAAAAAAACTGTGGCGGTAGTGAATTTAACGTGGCAAGTGGTGCGGCAAATTTGGGTATCCGCTCGGCAATTGTGACAAAGCTTCCCAAAAACAAGCTGGGTCACTTTATTGCACGTCGTATCCGTTACGGCAACGTTAGTGACGACTATGTTGCATGGGATGAATCTGACACTAAGAGGCTTGGTATTTACTACTACGAAAGTGGTGTTTACCCCAGAAAGAGTGCTGTTGTGTACGACAGAGCAAATGCCTCGGTGTGCTCCTTGAAACTTTCAGAAATCCCCTACGAAATTTACGACAGAACAAGAATGTTCCATATAAGCAGTATTTCCCTTGCACTTGACCCCTACTTAAGAGAAACTGCCCTTGAAATGATAAGACGAATGAAAATGGCAGGGGTTGCAATAAGCTTTGACGTTAACTACCGTGCTGCCCTCTGGAGCGAGGAGGAGGCAAAAAAGGTTGTTGAAAGCATTTTCCCCTATGTTGATATTTTGTTCGTTTCCGAGGAAACAAGCAGAAGAATGCTGAAGCGAACAGGCACCTTGGACGAAATTATGAAAGGCTATGCTGACACCTACGGCTGCAAGGTGGTTGCAACCACCCGTCGTGAGGTTATAAGCCCCACAAAGCACAATTTCGGCTCCAGAATTTATTACGACGGAAAGTTTTACGAGGAGCCTCACTACATGAACATTGAGGTTATTGACCGTGTTGGTAGCGGTGACGCTTATGTTGCAGGGGTGCTTTACGGCATTCTTAAAACAGGCGACATTGAAAAGGCTATGAGCTATGGTAACGCATTAAGTGCTGTTAAAAACACTGTAATCGGCGACATGAGCGTGAGCAGTATTGACGAAATTGATTCTATTATACTTTCTCACAAGGCAACAGGTCATCAGGACGAAATGGTGAGATAGTGAGGCTGATATGAAAGAAAAGGCTTTTAAGGGAATAAAAGAATATGCTTTAATTGTTTTAGGTACCTTAATGTTAACTGTGGGCGTGTACTTTTTTAAAATACCAAACGGCTTTGCAACAGGCGGTGTGAGCGGTATTGGTACAATTTTAGGAAAAATTACACCCAATATTTCCGCAGGTAGCTGGATTATGATTATAAACGTGGTGCTATTATTGCTTGGCTTTGCCTTTTTGGGTAAGTCCAACGGCATTAAAACTGTTTTTTGCAGCTTGCTGTTTTCTATTCTTACCTATGTTTTGGAAATTTTAGTGCCTTTAAATGCCCCGCTTACAAACCAGCCCCTTTTGGAGCTTGTGTATGCAATGCTTTTAACAGCCTTCGGCTCGGCAATTATTTTTAACATGGGAGCATCCAGCGGTGGTACGGACATTGCTGCATTAATACTTAAAAAGTACACAAGTCTCAATGTGGGGAAGTCACTTTTAATAATTGACTTTTTCGTTGCGGCATCCACATTTTTTGTGTTCAGCGTTGAGGCAGGTCTTTTCTCAATGGCGGGCTTGTTTGCAAAGGCTTTTTTGGTGGACAGTATTATTGATAATATAAATAGCTGTAAGTACTTTGTGGTGATTACCGACAAGCCTGAGCTTATTAATGCCTACATTCAGAGTGAATTGCACCATTCCTCAACCATTACTCCTGCTGTGGGCGGATATTCAAACTCCGACAAGGTTATGATACATACTGTGTGCAAGAGAATTGAAGCCATAAGGCTGAGGGTGCATATTAAAGAAATTGACCCCAGCGCATTTATAATTATTACTACAACAAGCGAAATTATTGGACGAGGCTTCAGAAGCATATAAAAAGCGTGTCAAAGACACTTGACCTCAAAGGCGGACTACGTCCTTCAGCACTTTGAGGTCTGTTTTTTTTATAAAGAACAAAGTGCTGTTTTCTCGTGCAAGGGATTCAAGGGCGGACACTTGAATCCCCTAAAAACAGCACTTTCGGCAGGGCAATTCGATAGCCCTGCCGAATTTACACGGAAACTCTTTGTTTCCGTACCTTCCGCTGTTGTGATAAAAATAAGATTATTCACAGTATAAAAGCGTGTCAAGGACACGTTTTTATTTATGTTTATTCATATATTCCTTAGGGGTGTAGCCGTAGCGCTTTTTAAAGGTGCGGAAAAAGTGGGGGATGTTGGTAAAACCGCAGATTTCCGAAATTTTATTAATCTTAAGCTGTGGGTTGTGGCGCAAAAGCTCCTTTGCGTGCTCAAGCCTTGTTAAAATTAAATCGTCACGTGGGGTGGTGTGGAAAACCTCTTTGTAGAGCTTGTAGCCTGTGCACCTTGAAATTGAATATTTGTCAAAGAGCAGGTCAATGTTTGGCGGTGAAATAATGTCGGAAAGAAATTCCCCTCGGATAAGACCAATGCTTCGTTGGGTGTCGGCATCCAAAACGGTGCTTTCACCTGAAAGCCCACGGGCAATTGACACCATGAGCTTTATGATGTTTGATGCGATTTCGTGCTTGTAGCCAATGCCCCGACGGACGTTAATGTCTAATATTTTGCTTATAACACCGTTGATTTCCTCGCAGTTTGTGGGGTAAAAAATTTCGTTTTCAGGAATGGAAAGTGAACTGAAAAGCTCCTTTGGTGCCTCAAAACGGATGTAGCTGTTGCGAAAGCCTGAGCTGGTTATATAATTGTGCATTGTGCCCTTTGTGTATAAAAGGCATGCACCTGAGCTTACAGGGGTGCTGTCAACTGTGGCAGGACCTTGGAAATAAATAAAGGTGTGCTGGGGACAAACCCAGTGAAAATGGATGTTTTCAGGCTCGGAAAGATTGTAGCCACCTTTTGTGAGAGAAATGTTGTCCATAAAATCACCTCGGGTATATTATAGCTTGCTTTATACAGAAATGCAATAGTTAATGTGACCTGATGTTACAGGAAAATTGACTGAAAAAACATGCGGAAAAAAAGCTTTTTTCATTGCTTTTTTTATTGGATGCGGTATAATAAAATAAGGGTAGTTTCAGGAGGAGATTAAATGAAAAGAGTTTTGAGTTTATTAATAGTATTAATAATGATAATGGGGGTTTTCCCCGTCTTTTCAAGGGCGGAGGAATTTGTGTGCAACAGAGAAATTTCCTCTCCCCCTGAATGGATGAACGAAAAGGGCTACGAAAACTTTTACACAAAATGTGTGACGGTTTATTCCATACCCATTTGCACAACGGACGATGTTCCCGACGAGGCACTTTTTAAGGCATATGACATGATTGAAATATGGCTCAGGAAAATTGCAAAGGAGTACCCCGAAATTGTGAAAAGCATGATAAAGCACCACGTGGGTATGATTATTGTGGGCAAAAACGAAACAAATTCCATGCACCCGAGCTGGAAGCACCATAAGCCCGTTGACGAAAGACGTGGTGGCGGCGGTGTTATTACAACGGTTCTGGTGGAGGATTTGATTGTGCCCGAAAGTGACATATGGCGACAAACCTTTGCAGGTCTTATTCACGAGGCAACACACACCCTTTTAACCTATGGCATTGGCGATGCACAAAAGATTGGGGTAAGAGATGATATTTACCAAAGAATACTCCAATGCTACGAAAATGCAGTTGAAAACAACATGTACCCTGCTCCCAATGAGTATGATGCATCAAACTATCATGAATACTTTGCAGGGCAGGCAGGTAGATTTTTTAACGGCAGTCCCACAGAGTTGCCTGTTGAAAATGCAAAAGAACTGACAGACAGAGAAGAGCTTGAAGCATACGACCCTGATATTTACAAAATCTGCTGTGAGCTTTTTGGTCTTTACGAATTGCCCAAGCCTTGGGGCAGTGGAAAAAACACAGAAACAGAGGATGAAAACATGCTCGTAAACGAACATTTACAAGTGAAAATCGGTGAATACGGGCAGATTGAGTCCATTAAAATTATTGACGACATAAATTCCGATTTTTGTAACACGGAATATGTGTTGAATGGTAAAAATGCGCCTAACCAGGGGAATAGCAAGGAGCATCAGTGGATGGGCGAATTGATTTTTACAACAAAGCGCACTGGCGACTGGGAAGAATTTAAAACAAGTGAAGCAAAAGAGCGCACCATTGAAAAAAAGGACGGCAAAATTGTTGTTACCTACCAGGGTGACTATAAGGTTGTTGAAACCTACTCTGTTAACGGCGATAGCATACTTTGGGAAACCCAGGTTACAAACGAAAAGGACAGTGACCTTGTAATTGGGGACTGGGGCATGCCAATGGCATTTAACCAGTACTGGACACCCACCTACCCGGGGGAGGAGCTTTATGACACAAGGTGTGTTTACCACTCCTTTGTGGGCAAAAACTCCAGCTATATTTATGCATTGCGTCCTTCGGGACAGGGCAAAATGCTCCTTTTTACCCCTGTGAGTGAAACGGGGGCGGGGTTTGAATACCGTGACCATTGGAGATTGAATAATGGCCATAATGGCTCCGTGTGGGCACAGGACCAGGCAGGCTACCACTCAGGCCTTGACGTTTTTTACATACATTCGGAAAACATTCAGAAAACAGGCTCAAATTATATGGACTCCACCTCAATCACGCTTAAAAAGGGCGAAAGCAAAAAGTACGCCTTTGAATTTACTGCGGTGGACAATGAGGAAGATTTAAAGAGCACTCTTTACAAAAAGAATGTTATTGATGCGGTAGCGGTGCCCTCCATGACCTTTGGCACTGACATGCCTGCAAAGTTTTATCTGCATGCAAATGAAAATGTTAAGATTGAAAACATTGAAGCCAAATGCGTGCACGAAACAAAGCTTTATTCAACACAAAAGAACATGGTGAACAATAACCATGAATGCACAGGACAGGCAGAAATTAATTTTGAAAAAACAGTTAAGTACAAAAACGAATTGTACCATGTTTACAACATTAAGCTTAACTGCCTTGGTGCAAACCATGTGTATGTCAGGTATGTGGCAAATGGCAAAGAAAAGGAAACAATGCTTCAGTTTTACGCTATGGAGCCACTTGGTGATGCGATTGACTTAAGAAGTGAGTTTTTAACAAAGCACCAAACCAACACCCCCGGCAAGGTGGGCGACAAAACCTTTGACGATTGGATGATGGACAATAAGAAAAACCGTGCAGAAATAACCCCTGATTACTGGAACATGAGCTACTGGGGCTATGGCGACGACTGGGCGCTTACACACGGAACCTTTCTGGCACAGAAAAACGTGTATATGCCTGTTGAAAATCAGGTTAAGGCGGTTGACGAATACCTTGACGAGGCAATATGGAACACCTTGATGCGTGAGCACCAGGAGGATTATTTAATCCACGACTTTTTGTCAACGGAGCCTAATTTGTCACCAACCTATCGTGGGTATGCATATCCTCACATTTACAATACATATTTTGCAATGTATAAAATCTGTGCAGCATATCCCGATTTAATTGACTACAAGGAAGACAGAATTACATACCTTTTAAGAGCCTATAACATTTTAAAGGCGCTTTATTCCAACAAGGTTGCCTACAACTGGGCAACAGGACTTATGGGCGAAATTACAACCCCCGATATAATTGATGCACTCTACTTTGAAAATCTTACTGCCGAGGCAGAAGAAGTGGAAAGAATAATGGGGATAAAATACAACAATTTCAAAAACACAAAGTACCCCTACGGAAGTGAATATTCCTACGACAACACAGGGGAAGAGGCTGTGTACACCCTGGCAAAATTAAACCGGAACAAAACCATGATGCACAAGATTGACCTTAAAACACGTGCATGCCGTGGACTGCAGCCTGTGTGGTATCACTACGCAAACCCTGTGACAATATGCGGTGAAAACTGGTGGAACTTCCAGTACACGGCTTCTCTTGCAGGCTACTGCATGGACGACTATTTAAGATATGTTGACAACAGCTTAACTGAAGATGAGCGTGCAATAGCACAAAGAGTGAACTACGGCGGAAAACTGGCAAACTTCACCTGCATAAACTCAGGTCAGATTGACTCCGACAAGGAAAACATAGGTACAGTAAGCTGGACCTATCAGGCAGAATTGGGACATAACGGCGGACAGGGCACAGGCGGCGGAAAGCTTCATAACGGCTGGCGACAAATGGCAGGTGAAGCTGACTTAGGTCTTTTTGGTGCTCTGGAAATAATCTCCTCAGATGTGGCAAGAGACCCTGTGTTTGGCTTGTTCGGCTACGGCTGTGAGGCTATGGAAACAACGGACAAATACATTGTGAAGCCTAAGGACGGTCTTTTCATGCGCCTTAATTTCATAAACGAAAAGTTGAGCATTGAAATGACAGGCGCAACCTATGAAACAGCAACGGTTAAAAAGGACAAGAGCTATATTGAACTTAAAATTAAGGACGACGGAAAATACACCTCAATTAAGGTGGACGGCTTGAAGGAGGGCGTTAAGTACGCCTTGTACCATAATGGACACATTAAAGCCACAAGCTATGGCAATGACGGACTTTTCAGCTACGAGGGCGGTAAAAACGGCACGGTTATTATCCGTGAAGACAAGCATGCACTCTTTATTGAACCTTTTAAACTGCCAAAGGGCGAGGAAACAAAAACCCAAAGAGGCACAATTGACAAGGAACTAATTGCCTACTTTGACGAAGAAATTGAGCATGTGAAGCTTGTTGGCGATGTTAAAGTGAAGGACAATACTGTTTTAAGCGACGGCACCGTGACAAACTATGTGAGATTAAGTAATGCTTTCACAAACGGGGTTGATAACTTTGCCGTGGGTATAAACATAGGCTTTGACCAAGTGCAGAAAAACGGCGTGAGAGTGCTGGAATTTTCCGACATGACAGGACAAAACTTATCTGTTGTGTTTGGTCGTGACAATGAGCTGGGACTTAATATTAACGGCGAATACATTGCCTCAGGCGTGTGCCTGCCCGAAAAGTACGAAGGCTTTATTGTGCTGCAGAGCATAAATGGAAAGCTCACTCTTTCCTGTAAGGGCGATGTAATTCTTTCCTATGCAACAGACTTTAAGCTTAAAAATCTAAATGAGGTTCAGCGTAACTACATAGGTCGCGGAAGCGACGAGGCACAAGGCAGCTTAAAGGGATTTTTCTCAGACTTTGTTTTCACCCTTGATTATTGGAAGTTTGAGGTGGATGATAAGGTTGAAGCCGAGATTATTAAATGCGAGGAAATTGTGTGGGACAAATTGTCCTCTCTTCCCGAAAGTGTTATGGCAGAATTTTCCGACGGCTTTAAGAGAAGGGTGAAAGTGACCTGGGGCAAGGAAAGTGATAATTTCATTACAGGCTATGTGGATAATTTTGAAATTAAGGTGCCTGTGAGAAATATTACACTTGATAACAACAAGGCACTTTCCGCAAAGGCTGCTGCAAGCTACTGCGCCGCATGGGAAAGCGTTGATGCCTTGAATGACGGTGTGTACACCTTAAAAACAAGTGCGCCCTCACAGGAGGAAATGAAGCGCTTTGGCACCTGGACGCGAGATGGCAGTGAAGAGTGGATTGAATACACATGGGAAAATGAACAGGAAATTAACGCAATAGGACTTGTGTTCTTTGACGATAATGGCGGCACAAGAGCGCCTGTGAGCTACGCTGTTGAATACCTGGACGAAAACGGCAAATGGCAAAGTGCAAAGATGTGTGCAGGACTTAAAAACACACTTAAAAAAATGAACATTACAAGCTTTGACAAGGTTAAAACCAAAGCCTTAAGAGTTGTTATGCAAAAGGGAACCTTTGCAGGCGTAGGGGTTTTGGAATGGGAAGTTTATTGAGCTATGAATTTAACACTCCCAATGCGGTTTGATTAAGTAATTGCAACATTTTTATAAGGAACAGGGACAGGGCTGCTTTCAGGAGTCGGGATACGACTCCTGAAAGGACCTCTGCGGAGGTCTTTTCACCCACTGTCCCGTGCGGTGGCTTTATTTTAGTTGATGAGAAAAAAGGAGATTATTATGGTTAAAACAAATGAATTTGCACCTTTAAAAAATGTAAAGGTGCAAGACGGCTTTTGGAGTAAGTACGAAAAAATTGCAAAGGATGTTATTATTCCTTATCAGTGGGACGCAATTAACGACAATGTGCCCGACACTGAACCCAGCCATGCAATAAAGAACTTTAAAATTGCAGCAGGGGAAATGGATGGCGAATTCAAGGGCTTTGTGTTCCAAGACACCGACGTTGCAAAATGGCTTGAAGCGGTGAGCTACCGCCTTGTGATTGAGCCTGACAGCGAGCTTGAAAAAACCTGTGATGAGGTTATTGACCTTATTGGTCGTGCTCAGCGTGAGGACGGTTACCTTGATACATATTATCAGTTAAAGGAAAAGGGCAAGGAGTTTACAAATTTCCTGGACTGCCACGAAATGTACGTTGCAGGCCACATGGCAGAAGCGGCTGTTGCCTACTTTGAAGCAACAGGCAAAAGAAAGCTTCTTGACATTATCTGCAGATTTATTGACCTTATTGCAAGTAAAGTTGGCAAAGAAGAAGGCAAGCTTCACGGCTACTCCGGTCACCCCGAGCTTGAATTGGCTTTGGTAAGAGTTTACAAGGCAACAGGGGAAAAGAAGTATTTGGATTTTTGCGAATATTTGGTAAATGAACGTGGTCAGGAGCCTAACTTCTTCCAACAGGAATTGGAGGCACGAGGCAACATTAACATGTGGGGCCACAGAGACGAAAAGGCTGACTTGGTTTATTGTCAGGCGCACAAGCCCCTTCGTGAGCAGAAGGAAGCGGTGGGTCACTCCGTAAGAGCAGGCTATCTGTACACAGGTGCTGCACATTTAGCTGCGGAAATTAACGACAAAAGCCTTTTTGAAGCCTGCGAAATCCTTTGGGACAATGCAACCAAAAAGCAAATGTATGTAACAGGCGGCTTTGGTGCAACTGTGTACGGCGAAGCATTTTCCTTTGATTATCAGCTTCCCAACGATTTGTCCTACACCGAAACCTGTGCGGCAATTTCCTTCTTGTTCTTTGCACAAAAAATGCTTATGTGCGATGTTGACAGCAAGTACTCCGACGTTATGGAAAGAATACTTTACAACGGCTCAATTTCGGGCATGGCGCTGGACGGAAAACATTTCTTCTACACAAACCCCTTGCAGGTGTGGGACGAGCAGAATAAGAGAGTGCCTGCATACCGCCACAACAAGGTTAAGCGCCCCGGCTGGTTTGGCTGTGCGTGCTGTCCTCCAAACCTTGCCAGAATGATAACTTCTTTAGGTAACTACATCTACTCCTCCGACGACAAAACAGTTTACGCTCATTTGTACATTGGCAGCAATGCCAAGGTTATGGTGGGCGACAAAATGGTTACAATAAAGCAAAATTCACTCATGCCCTGGGAGGGAAAGAGCGAATTTACACTTAGTGAAGGCAGTTACACCTTTGCAGTGAGAGTGCCTTCCTGGGCAGACAAGTTTGAAATTAAAATAAACGGCGAAAAGACTGAGGCTTTGGTTAAGAAGGGCTATGCTTACATTGAAAAAGCATGGCATGAGGGCGACAAGGTTGAAATTAACATGCCCTTAGAGGTTAAAATGATTGAAGCAAACCCCCTTGTGCGTGAAGATGCAGGCAAGGTTGCAGTGTGCCGTGGCCCTGTTGTTTACTGCATGGAAAGTAAATTCAACGGCGACAGATTAAGCTCAATCAAGCTTACAGGGGATTTGTTCAGATGCGAAGAAGACAATGAACTATTCCCCGGCAGTGTTTCAATTTTTGCAAAGGCTCTCAAAAAGAAGGCTTGGGAAACTGACGATTTGTACAAGGCATTTACAGCCTCCTACGAAGAAATTGAAGTTAAAATGATACCCTACGCATTCTGGGGCAACACCGACGATAACCGTGAAATGACGGTTTGGGTGAGATATTAAGAGAATATGAATGATATGCCTGTGGCATGATATAAAGCTTACGCTTTATGATATGTTTTGCTTTGCAGAACATATGTAAGGAAGGAGAATTATTATGGTTGTTAAGGTTAAAACGGCAACTCTTTTGGGAATAGAGGGCAAAACCGTTATTTGTGAGGCCGACTTTGCAGGGGGACTTCCCGCTTTTGACATTGTCGGCTTGCCCGATACCGCCGTTAAAGAGGCAAAGGAAAGAGTGAAGGCTGCAATACGAAACTCGGGTTTTGAATTTCCTGCCAAAAAAGCCGTTATTAACCTTGCGCCTGCCGATTTGAAAAAGGAAGGCACCCAGTTTGATTTGCCGATTGCAATTTCATGCCTGGCAGGAACAGGGCAAATCAAAACCGATTTTTCCCAATACGTTTTTTTGGGCGAGTTAGGCTTGTCAGGGGAAATAAGACCTGTTTCGGGTGTTTTGCCTGCAGTTATAGGCGGCAAGGAGGAGGGCAACAGTAAATTTGTTGTGCCCTTTGAAAACGCCGAGGAAGCTAGTCTTGTTGAAGGTGTTGAAGTGTATGGTGCAAAGAGCTTAACCGAGGTTTTTTACCACATAACAGGTGAAAAAGTGCTTGAAAAAACCCAAAGCACCTTTGAGAAAGCTACGCAAATGCAATTTGACATTGACTTTGAAGAGGTTAAGGGACAGGAAAAATTAAAGCGAGGTATTGAAATTGCAGTTGCAGGTGGGCACAATGTTTTAATGGTTGGCTCTCCCGGCTCAGGCAAAAGCATGATTGCAAAAAGAATACCCACCATTATGCCTCCCATGACCTTTGACGAAATTTTAGAGGTTACAAAAATCCACTCGGTGGCAGGGGTTTTATCAAAGGGGAAAGCTGTTACGGAGAGGCCTTTCCGTGCGCCTCACCATTCAGCTAGTGCTGTGAGCATTGTGGGCGGTGGCAGTAAGGCAAAGCCGGGAGAAATTTCCCTTGCCCACAAAGGGGTGCTCTTTCTGGACGAATTGCCCGAATACCGAAAGGATGTTATTGAAGCAATGCGCCAGCCCATTGAAGACGGCGTGGTGAGCGTTGCAAGAGCGGCAGGCAGCTTTCAGTACCCTGCAAACGTGATGCTTGTTTGTGCCATGAACCCCTGCAGGTGTGGCTACTACGGCGACAAAACGAGGAAGTGTCGCTGCAGTGAAAGCGACGTTACAAGGTATTTGTCAAAAATTTCGGGCCCCATGCTCGACAGAATTGACATTGAGCTTGAAGCGCAAAGCGTGCAGTATGACGACTTGCAAAAGCCTAAGGGTGAAAGCAGCGAAAAAATCCGCCAAAGGGTTGAAAAGGCAAGAGCAATTCAATCGGAGCGTTATAAAAACGAAAACGTGAGCTGTAATGCTGACCTTTACGGTAACCTGGTTGAAAAATACTGCCCCATTGGTGAGGGCGAAAAGGCTCTTTTGGAACAAGCCTTTAAGTCAATGACACTTTCCGCACGTGCCTACACAAGAATACTTAAGGTTGCACGAACCATTGCAGACTTGGACGGCAGAGAACAGATTGACACCATGGACATTGCCGAAGCAATAGGCTACAGAAATTTAGATAAAAAATTGTGGAAGTAAAAAAAGAGCATTCAGTATTAACGTGCTGAATGCTCTTTTTAAATTTTCCCGTATTTATAAGATTATTGACAGAGAATATAATGAATGGTAAAATAAGGAATGAAAAAAGTTGCTTTAAAAGTATTTTTAAGTGCAAAAAAAGGAGGAATGAGGATGAAAAGAATATTAAGTTTATTGGTGAGCATTGTGGTGTTGATGCTTGTTATCGGAAGCATAAGTGTTTGTGCAGCAGAAGTAACTGGAAACACTTGGATAATGCCGGTAAGTAACTATACCAGCATTGGATGCAGATGGGCATGCTATTGTGAAGATTCCAAAGGTAACGTAATACATAATGGCGACCACACAGGTAATGACATAAGGGCAAATAATAATACCATGATTCTGGCGACGCGAAGCGGAACTGTGGTAAAGGCATGGGATTCTTGCAAAGGCAGTCATAGAACTGGAAAATGTAGTTGTAAAGCAGGCGATGCGGGAAACTATGTGAAAATTAAGCACTCGAACGGATATTATACAATATATTTTCACATGAGGACATCTTGCGTGAAAGAGGGCGACTGGGTTGATCAGGGCGATATTATCGGATATATTGGCGTTACCGGAAACACAACCGGTAAGCATACCTGTATGGAATATAGAAATAGCAGTAATACAAAACTGAAAAAGATTGATGAAATTGTAGATGAAGCTAAGGCTCCTGTTAATGGTGCAACTAAATATTTGATGACCTTACGTACTACAAATAAGAATATTGGCATTTACGAAAAGCCTACCACAAAATCTACAAGACTTGGTACAGTAGCGGCCGGCGAGGATGTGCTGTGCCGTATAATACAGGAAAACTATGGCTTTGTAGAACACAATGGTGTGAGTGGTTGGATTCTGATGCAGGGCAATACCACAAAAAAGGCATATGCATTTCAGCTTGACTATTATAAAAACTCCGGAAGTGGCAAAATGAGCAACACAACTCATGTTGCCGGTGAAAACATTCCGTTGCCTGAAAATAAGTTTAAAAGATCGGGGTATATTTTTGGTGGCTGGAAAGTTTACAGACCTTATGATAAAAAATGGTTTTATAAGAGTCCTGACGGAAAAAAGTGGGGCTGGTATACAACTGATGGATACCCTGACGGATGGTCAAGACGTGTTTTCTATGATGGTGAAGAAATCCCGGGAGAATTGTTTGCAAACATTACAGGAAGACAAGTGCTCAGAATGACAGCAGTATGGGTTGATAAGGATGCAATAAAATACACAGTCAAATATATGCCCGAAGGTGGAAGCGGGGTTATGGCTGACACCGAAGGAACAAAGGGTGTTGCAGACCCGGTAAGCGTTTGCACTTATACAATGGGAGATAAAGTATTTGCAGGATGGACTGCCAGCAGAGAGTCTGATGGAAAGTGGCTTTACAGAAATGCAGAAGGCGTAGCACACTGGTACACCTTGGGAGAACAGCCTGAAGGCTATTCCATTGGAAGAATTGTTGACGGTGGCATAACTACCTCGCCAACCACAGTAGATGGAGATATTATTTATCTTTATGCACAATGGACAACAGAAGGATACCTTTTGTTAGAGCCTGAAAACGGAAAACAGGCTTATGCCAAATATGTTGAAGATAATTCAATTGGTGAATTGCCGATTCCGAAAAAACGCGGATATCATTTTGTGGGATGGTACACCGAAAAGGTTGGAGGCAAGCAGATAATAAGCTTAAATAATGCAGAGGATGTAGAAGGAATACGTGCTTTATATGCACGTTGGGTACCAAACGATGAGCGAACAAACAACGAAAATTATGTGTCCCGCATTTCAGACGGAAATCAGTATACATTGGCATTAAGTCAGTTGTTGTCGGCCGCAGGGCAGCAAGATGAAACCTTTGAAGAGGAAAGGTGCTATGAGTACCTTGGCAGTGTTGGAATGATTTCCGACAGCGGAAATGTATTAAATCAAAAATTTTCTACCAGCGGATTTTTGGAATATTATGCCCCTGAATTAACATGGTACGGCGAAAGCTACATTTGTGATAACTACGATACATATGTAACAAAGCTTGCCGATATGGTGCAGGCAGGATATTATGCAATGGTAAAGCTTGACCTTGACGGAACAAAAACAGCATGGAGATATTTATACCAGGCAGATGGCGAAAACTTGATGGTTGTACATAATGGAGAGATTGTTAATGCTAAAGATATCGCAGTAGGAATAACAAGCTCGAATTTGTTTATGTACCACGGCACAGAACAAGATGCAACTTTGGAGATAGGCGGAACATATCAATATACTGAAGGTCAGAGCAAAACTATCAGTGTATTGTTGGATTATCCGGAAGTGGAGGCATTGCGCAACAGCGAATATAAGGTATGGGTTGCTTATTATTCCGAAGAAGAGTTGTTGTTCTGCAGACAAAAATCGGTAGAATTTGACTCAGATATTACAGCAGGCTTTGAGGTTGAGTGTCCGGAAAGCTTTGAAGAGTGCAGGGTGTATGTTATGAGTAATGACATTAAACCCGTATGCGAGGCTGTTACCTTGGAAAATCTGAACTGAAATAACCTATTGACAAAAATAAATATTTGTTTATAATTAAAAGTACATTAGGGGAGCCGAAAGGCTGAGAGGTATACCGACCCTTATGACCTGATCAGAGTAATGTCTGCGTAGGCAAATGTACACGAATGAAAACCTCATCCGTCGCCCTTGGCGACACCTTCCCCAAAGGAAGGCAAAGAGGAATGATTTTATGTATGATTTTGGCGCAAGCATTAGCTTGCGCTTTTATTTTTGCAAAAGGACGCTTTTGTGGAAATAAAAATACTAAAAAGGAGAATGAAAAAAATGGTTGAAGCAAGTGTGGCAATCCAGGTGTTGCCAAAGGTTAGCGAAACAAAGGAAACAATTCGGATTGTTGATAAGGTGATTGAATACATAAGTAAAACAGGGCTTTATTATGTTGTGGGACCCTTTGAAACCACAATTGAGGGCGATTATGAAACCTTGATGGATGTGGTGAAGGAGTGCAGCTTGATTTGCATTCGTGAGGGAGCACCCTCTTGTATGAGCTATGTTAAAATTTCCCTTAATCCGAAAGGTGTGTTGACAATTGATGAAAAGGTGGAAAAGCATAAAAGATAAATTATATACACCGTTGTTTTTGGTGGGTGTAATAATACTTTGGCAGGTATCAGGCATGGTTAATATTGTGCCTGAGTTTATGCTGCCAACACCCCTAAAGGTTATTGCGGCGCTTTTTGCCGATTGGAAACTTATTTTACAAAGCCTTGGTATAACCCTTTGTGAGGCAATGACAGGACTTTTAATTTCGGTTGTGCTGGCATTTTGCATGGCGGTTTTAATGGACAGATTTACCACACTTAACAAAATGTTCACCCCCCTTGCAATAATAAGCCAGACAATACCCACCATTGCCATTGCACCATTATTTGTTTTGTGGTTTGGCTTTGGCATGCTGCCAAAAATACTTTTGGTTGTGGTAAGCTGCTTTTTCCCCATGCTTGTTGCGCTTTTGTCGGGCTTTGAGGAAAGCGACAAAAATGTTTTAAAACTTTACAAAAGCATGGATGCTTCGTATTTGAGAATTTTATTTGATGTGAAAATACCTTACGGATTGGAAAGCTTTTTTGCAGGCTTGAGAATTTCCGCATCCTACTCAATTGTGGGGGCGGTGATTTCCGAATGGCTTGGGGGCGAAGGGGGCTTAGGCGTTTACATGACAAGGGTTAGAAAAAGCTTCCGCTTTGACAAAATGTTTGCGGTGATTATTGTTGTGAGCCTGTTGAGCCTTTTACTCATAAAGCTTGTGGATGCTGCGAGGAACAGGGCAATGAAATGGAAAGGATGAAAAAAATGAAAAGAATAATAAGCTTTTTATTGAGCTTTGTTATGTTATTTACTTTATTTGGCTGTGTGAAGCTTGAGGATGATGGACTGACGGAGGTTACAGTTGTGCTTGACTGGACCCCCAACACTAACCACACAGGGTTATATGCGGCACAAAAACTGGGTTTTTACAAGGATTTTGGCTTGAAGGTTAATATTATTCAACCACCTGAGGATGGTGCAGAGGCACTTGTGGCATCGGGTAAGGCGGAGTTTGGTATTTCATTCCAGGACTCCATGGCGCCTGCACTTTGTGAAAATTTGGATATAATTGCAATAGCTGCAATCACACAGCACAATCTCAGTGGCATTATATCAAAAAAGGAAAAGGGCATTGACTCCTTTAAAAATTTAGAGGGCAAAACCTATGCCACCTGGGGAAGCCCCATTGAACAGAGCATAATCGGCTACTGCATGGAAAAAGAGGGGGCGGATATTAATAATCTTAATATGATTGACTCCACTGTAACCGATGTTTTAACTGCACTTGACACAAACATTGTTGACACGGTGTGGGTGTATGAATACTGGGACGTTGTGAAGGCTGAAATTGAAAACTATGACTACAACTACCTTGATTTTAAGTCCGTTGACGAAACAATGGATTATTACACACCTGTTATAATAACAAGCGAGGCTTATGCAAACAAAAGCGGAAATTATGAAATAGCCGAAAGCTTTATTCTGGCAACAAAAAAAGGCTACGAATACTGCAGCGAAAACCCCAAGGAAGCGGCAGAAATACTTCTTGACGCAGACCCAACCTTAGATGAGGAATTAGTAGTTGCAAGCGCAGAATTTATGGCTGATAAATACGTGGACGAAAACGGCAGCTGGGGTTATATTGATAAAGACAGATGGAACAAGTTCTTTTCATGGCTTTACGAAAAGGGACTTATTGAAAAGGACTTGACAGATAAAGGCTTTACCATGTGGGTTCTGGATAATTAAGGTGATTTTATGACAGTTCTTGAAGGCTTAAACATAACTAAATACTATGAAGACGGGAAAATTATTGAAAATGTGAATGTGTGTGCCAAAGAGGGCGAAATGGTGGCACTTTTGGGTGCATCGGGGGTTGGCAAAACTACCCTTTTCAACATTTTATCGGGTTTGGAAGAGTGTGACGAGGGAAGAGTGCTTTTAAAGGGCGAAGAAGTGCCATTGGCAGGGAAAATCGGCTACATGCAACAAAACGATTTACTGCTCCCCTTTAAAAAGGTTATTGACAATGTGATGGTGCCTCTTAGATTAAAAAAGGTCAAGAAAACCGAGGCTTACAAAAAAGCCCTCCAAATACTTGAGGAATTTAACCTTTCCGATGCAATTGATTTGTACCCAAGGCAATTGTCGGGAGGTATGAGGCAAAGAGTGGCACTGGCACGAACCTTTATGATGGACACAAAAATACTTCTTTTAGATGAACCCTTTTCCGCACTTGATGCAATAACCAGAAGCGAAATGCAACAGTGGTTCAAAAAAACCGTTAAGCGCCACAGCATGACAACCTTTTTAATAACCCATGATGTAAACGAAGCAATGGAATTGTCCGACAGGATTTATGTTATGTGTGGGCCTGTGGGGAAAATTACAGGGGAATTTAACACAAATGAAGTGAATAAGGAAGAGCTTTTGGAAGCTGTAAAAGGGCTGAGTTAAACTCGGCTCTTTTTTTGTCGGAATTATTGGAAATTTTCTTAAAGGAATTGGAAAATAAAGGAAGAAAATTAAATAGAGGGAGTTGATTGTATGAAAGAGAGTTTCAGAAAAACGGGAAATAATTTAATAATTAAATTGCAGGGCGAAATTGACGATGAGGCGGTTAAAAAGTTAAGAAGAACAATAGATGTGGAGTTTGACGAGGAGAAGGCAAAAAACATTGTTTTTGACATGACGGATGTGAGCTTTATGGACTCCAGCGGTGTTGGAATGATAATAGGGCGATACAAGCGTGCTGCCGCCTTGGGCGGACAAGTTAAAATTTTCGGTGCTGACAGAACTGTTAAAAGAATTATTGAATTGTCGGGACTGGGAAGAATTGTGAGAATATATTCCACAGAAAAAGAAGCTACAGAAGAAAGGCGTGGTGTGTGATGACTAACCATATAAAAATGGAATTTGATGCAAAGGACGAAAACGTGAGCATTTCAAGGCTTGTTGTTGCGGCGTTTTTGAGTAGATTAAACCCAACGCTCGATGAAATTGAGGACGTGAAGGTTGCGGTGAGCGAGGCTGTGACCAATGCAATTGTGCATGGCTACGAAAAATGTGAGGGCAGTGTGTTTTTGGAGATTTTTTCCTGCGATAACACGGTGATGATAAGCGTGAGGGACAAGGGCTGCGGAATTGAGGATGTTAAAAAGGCAAAGGAGCCTCTTTTTACAACAAAGCCCTTTGAGGAAAGAAGCGGACTTGGCTTTACGGTGATGGAAAGCTTTATGGATTCGTTACATATTGAGTCGGCGGTTAACTCGGGCACCGAGGTGACCATGACGAAAAGAATAGGAAGAGATAGATGACGGATGAAATTAAAGAGCTTATTAAAAGAGCGCAGGAGGGTGACGAAAAGGCATTTGAAAGCCTTGTGGTGAAAAACACAGGGCTTATTAAAAGTGCCGCAAGGCGTTTTTTCGGGCGTGGTGTTAATGAGGAGGATTTGTACCAATTGGGCGCAATGGGACTTGTGAAAGCGGTGAAAAGGTTTGACACTGCCTTTGAGGTGGAGTTTTCCACCTATGCTGTACCCATGATTTTGGGAGAAATACGAAGGTTTTTAAGAGACGATTCCATAATAAAGGTTGCCAGAAGCTCAAAAGAGATTGCAACTCAGATAAGAAAAATTTGCCGTGAGGAGGGCGAGTGCGAAGTTGAAAAGGTTGCCCAAAAGCTTGGGATAACCTACGAGGAGGCGGTTTTTGCATTGGAAGCAACCACGCCACCTGAATCCATTGAAAAGGAAATTTACGAGGAAGGGCAAAGAAGTGTGCGCCTTGGGGATGTGATAAAGGGCAAGGAAAACGAGGAGGACAACGTGACAAGGCTTGATTTAAAAAACGCAATTGATAATTTGCCCGAAAACGAAAAAAAGCTTATTATGCTCCGCTATTTTAAAGAAATGACCCAAAGCCAGACCGCAAAGGTTTTAAACATGGGGCAAGTGCAGGTTTCACGCCTTGAAAAAAAAATAATGTGCAAAATCCGTGAAAAAATAAGCTGACAGATTAACTGTTGCAAAAAAGCTGTTAGCGTGATAGAATAATTAAAAGAGATTTTCTTGAAAAGGGGAAGAAAAATGAAAGAAAGAATTTATTCTATACCGCTTAGCGAAGCATTGGAGCAGGATTGTGACTGCATTATGTGTGCTGTTAGTAAAACTATGGAAGATAATAATATTGATTATTTTTTAGGCCCCTCCATGATGGAGCCTGAATGCAGAATGGTTACAAATAACCGTGGCTTTTGCCCAAGGCATTTGTCGGCTCTTTACGAAAGAGGCAACAGATTGTCGTTAGCATTAATGCTTGACACTCATCTTGAAGAGGTACGTGGCAGACTTAAAAAAAGAATGAAGCTTTTCAAGGTTTCGGGCTTTGGCTCGGGAGGAGCTAAAAAGAGCGTTGAAAAGTACATAGAAGACCTTGACAAAATGGTGTCCTCCTGTGCAGTTTGCGACAAGCTGGACAGTGAAATTGAAGCGGCGGCTGAAAATTTGGTTTACCTTTGGGACAAGGAAAAGGAATTTCGTGATAAGTTTGCTCGCAGCAAGGGCTTGTGCCTTCCTCACATGAAAATGGTTATTAAGGCAAGTGCCGAGGAATTGTCGGGCAAAAATTTGGACGAATTTATAAGAGATTTAAGTAACCTCCAATCATCACGACTTGATGAATTGAACGAGGACGTACATTGGTTTACCCAAAAGTACGACTACAGAAACCAGGACGCACCCTGGGGCAATGCAAAGGATGCTTTGCCAAGAGCCGTTAAGCGCCTTGGCGGTGAGTGATTAATTGGGGGATAATACTTTTTAAATTGCATATAATAGTGTCAGATGAAAAGGGGTTTTGTTATGAGTAAAGAAAAACTATCCGGTGCGGAAAAGCTTTTTTCACAGATGATTGACCGTGAATATGCAGAAATGGCAGATGTTCCCGAGGATAAAATCTGGGAAGAGGATGTTGATTGCATTTTTGACCCTGAAGAACAGATTGACGAAACAAAGGACATTGAAATTAAAGGAAGATAAAAAAAGCCACCTTCGGGTGGCTTTTTTTGAGGGAAGAGTGAATAGTGAAGAGTGAAGAAGGAAGAGGTATGCAAAAAAGGGCGTTCAATGAACGCCCTTTTTGCATGAAGAAAGCCACCGCTTATGCGATGGCTTTTTTTCAGTACATCTTACTGGATGTTGAACTTCTTCTTGAACTTTTCTACACGACCGCCTGTATCAACAAGCTTCTGCTTACCTGTGTAGAAGGGGTGACACTTGGAGCAGATTTCAACGTTGATGGATTCCTTAACAGAACCTGTTTCGAAAACCGCGCCACATGCACACTTGATAGTAGCAGGACCGTAGTTAGGATGGATACCTTCTCTCACTACATTCACCTCTTTCTGAAATGTTGGTATATGAAAATAATTATAATCTTTTACAGACAACGATGATTATAACATAGGTCGAAAAAGATTGCAAGAGTTTTTTTGAAAATTTTTGAAAAATACTGCGGGACGAAATGACACAGCCGGTTGTGGTATAGTGCAAACTAAAGGAGGGAGATACGATTAGCAAAGTTAATAAAAAGAAAGTTATTGAGCTTCTGAGCGCTTTTGCTTTCACCTCGCCTGCAGACCTGGCGGAGGTTGTGGAGGAGAACGACAAGCAGAAAATACGCTGGAAAAGCTTTGATAATCTGCCCGAGGAAGTGAAAAGGGTTGTAAGCGCCATTAAGATAACCTCGTCGGGGATTAATATTGAAACAGTTGACCGCCTTAAGGCAACGGAGCTTTTGCTGAAATATCTCGGCTTGAAGGATGAGGAGGGCAAAAAGGTTGTGATTTATGGTGAAGAGGACATTGAAGAATAATGTTTCACTCCCTGAGGCTATTGGAAAAGGGTATGGAAAGTTTTGGCGGTTTAAGGGCAGATACCGTGTTGTTAAAGGCTCAAGAGCCAGTAAAAAAAGCAAAACCACCGCCTTGTGGTTTATTTTTAACATGATGAAGTATGAAAAGGCAAACCTTCTGGTAATAAGAAAAACCTATCGCTCCTTGAAGCATTCCTGCTTTGAGGAGTTAAAGTGGGCAATTGAAAGGCTCAAGGTTAGTGATGAATGGCTTGTGAAGGAAAACCCCATGGAAATTGTGTACCTGCCAACAGGGCAAAAAATTTATTTCCGTGGGCTGGACGACCCCATGAAGGTGACAAGTATTACGGTGAGTAGTGGAGTTCTTTGCTGGATGTGGATTGAGGAAGCCTATGAAGTGAACGAGGAAAGCTTTTTTGATATGCTCGATGAGTCCATACGTGGTGCTACCGAGCCACCCCTTTTTAAGCAGATAACCCTAACCTTTAACCCCTGGAACGAAAACCATTGGATTAAGAAAAGGTTTTTTGACGTTAAGGACGACAACGTTTTAGCAATGACCACCAACTATTTGTGTAACGAATTTTTGGACGAGGCAGACAAAGAGCTTTTTGAAAAAATGCGTGAAAATAACCCCAAAAGATATAAGGTTGCAGGCTTGGGCGAATGGGGCACGGTGACAGGCTGTGTGTATGAAAGGTGGAAAAAAGAGGATTTTGACACAGGAGAAATTGCAAAAAAAGAGTCGGTAAAGGCAGTTTTTGGTCTTGACTTTGGCTATGTGAATGACCCAACGGCGCTTTTTTGCGGTTTGGTGGACGTGGAGGAAAAAAAGCTTTACGTTTTTGATGAGATATACGAAAAGGCGCTGAGTAATGAAGAAATTTTTGAAAGAATAGTGAGCAAAGGCTACGGCAAAGAAAAAATACGGGCAGACAGCGCAGAGCCTAAGAGCATTGACAGGTTAAGGAATTTGGGACTAACGAGAATACGAGGTGCAAAAAAGGGACCTGACAGTGTAAGGCACGGCATTGACACGGTGAGAGAGTATGAAATTTTAATAAAGCCTGAGTGTGAGAATTTTATAAGAGAAATATCCAGCTATGCCTGGGACAAGGACGATTTCGGCAAGGAAATTAACAAGCCGAAGGACGAATTTAACCACTTGATGGACGCCATGCGTTACGCTATGGAAAATGTTTTTGAGGAGGACAACTTTTCTTTCTGAAAGGAGAGGTGATATGGCAAAAATTTGGGACTGGGACAAAATTTTTGAGCACTTTTTAAATGAGGGTGAATTTGAGGTAAGGCTTTTGTTTTTGGAAAATGAGGAGGAAAAGGCTTTTGAGCTTTTGAAAAAAGACCCTTTTTTAATTGAAGATGAGATTTTTTTAAAAGAAAACGCCTTTGGTTACCCTCCTGAAAAAACTGTGCTGCAGGGTGAATATTCTGAAAGTGTTGTTAGGGCAATGGAGAACAAAATGCCTGAAATGAATTTTGAAGAAGAGACAGCAAATAAATTTTATGAACCCTTTTTTGAAATTGAAAAGACTTTTGAAACAGTGGAGGAAAAGGAAAAAATAAACATACTTTCCTTTGAAAAAAGCTTTGGGGAAAATGTGTTTTCCCATGAGGAAAAAGTGCCTTTGGGAAAAAGAGAGGATATTATTGCAAAAAGGGAAAAGGATGCAAAGGACACAAATGTTAACATGCGTGTTGAAATTGTGAAAAAAGAAAGTGCTTTTGAATACGACGGCGACACAATTGCCGAAATTGTGGGACAAAAGCTTTATGAAATGATGCAAAAGGGCGCAGACGGTTTTTATATGTAGGGGAGATAGTGATGAGTATTTTTAACGCTTTTACAGATGTGATTTTGGAAAAAATCCGCAATGACTCGCTCAGCTTAAGCGAAACAGAGTTTTTTGAGGCGGAAATTAATGCATGGAAAACAAACGAAAAAAGACTAAGCCAGATTACGGGCGAAAAGTATTTTCGTGGTGAGCACGACATTTTAAAAGAGGAAAGAAAAGCAATCGGCTCGGACGGCAAGCTTAAAAAGGTTGAAAATTTGCCTAATAACCGAATTGTTAACAACCAGTACCAAAGACTTGTTAACCAAAAGGTTAATTATCTTATGGGGAGAGAGTTTGTGATTGAAAGTGACAACGAGAATTTTTTGAGCCTTTTGAAAAAGGTTTTGGGCAAGGGCTTTTACAGAATAATGAAATGCCTTATGCGTGACGCAATAAACATGGGCACAGGCTGGCTGTATGTGTATGTTGATGAAAGTGACCATTTGAAACTAAGGCGCATTCCTGCCTATGAAATTATTCCTTATTGGCAAGATAGTGAGCACACTTTGTTAGACAGGGCGGTAAGATGCTACAGCGTTGAAGGCTACAAGGGCAAAGAAGAAGCTGTGCGTGAAATGGTTGAAATTTACTCAAAGGATGGGATTACTGTTTACGAAAGGGAAAACGGTAAGCTTATTAAAATTGAGGAGCACAAATATTATTTGCCCGAAAGCGTGGGGATACCACTTATTGCCTTTAAGTACAACGAAAAGGAAATACCCCTTATTAACAGGGTTAAAAGCCTGCAGGATGCACTTAATAAAACTGTGTCGGACTTTGAAAACTGCCTTGAGGAGGACGTTAGAAACACAATACTGGTGCTTCAGAATTATGACGGCACCGATTTGGGAGAATTCCGCCATAACCTTGCAACCTTTGGTGCGGTAAAGGTTAAAACCGTGGACGGCGCTGCAGGCGACATTAAAACACTGAAAATTGATGTGGATGGTGAAAACTACACTCGTTTATCGGACATGCTAAAGGGCGCAATTGTGGAAAACGCCATGGGCTACGACACTAAAAATGATAGGCTTGGCAACAGCCCCAACCAGCTTATGATAAGAGCAATGTTTTCGGATTTAGACTTGGATGTGAGCGAAATTGAAGCAGAATTTAAGTTTTCCTTTGACAGATTGTGTGATGTGGTAAAAGAATACATGGCTCACTACGGCTACGGCTGTTTTAAGGACTTTGCCTGTGATGTTGTGTTTAATCGTGATTGCCCTGTGAACGAAAGTGAGGCAATTGAAAACTGCATTAAGAGTAAGGAAATTTTGTCGGAGGAAACAATTGTGCTGCAGCACCCTTGGGTGAAGGATGTTGAAAAGGAAATTAAGAAAAAGGCAGGTGAAGTGAATGGATAAGGAAAAGCTTGTTGCAATGGGCATTGAGGAGGAAGCAGTTGATGAAATACTGGGCGAATTTGATTTAATGCGCCAATCCTACGAGGAAAAGCTTTCAGACAAGGACTATGAGCACGAAACTGAGCTGGTGCTTATAAAAAGCGGTGCAAAGAACTTAAAGGCAGTGAAAGCGCTTCTTGAAAAGGGCGATGTGAGCGTAACAGAGCAGGTGGAACAGCTTAAACGAAATAAGGACACAAGGTTTTTGTTTGAGGGGGAAAGAAAGGTTTTTGAACCCTACAAAAGCGGCGAAAAGCTCCCCGATGTGAAAAAGGACGATTACGAAGCCCTTTTACAGGAGGCAAGAAAAAGAAAGGACAGCGTTCAGGCTATTAAAATTAAGAAAATGGCTGCAGAGGAAGGCATTATGTTAATGTGATTTAAGTGGAGATGGGCGGGAAGAGGAAGATTTATTTTTAGAAAGGAAGATTTTTTTATGGCAAATGTTACAGGAGTAGGTACAAGCTGGAATTTACCCAATTATGCAGGTGAGCTTTTTACAGCAGACAGTGGTCAGACACCACTTCTTTCAATGATTGGTGGTTTGACAGGAGGCAGACAGACAACCTCCAGCGAGTTCCCCACAGCGGTGCTTTTTGATTACCCCGAGGCTACACAGCCCGGTATTTCCGAGTCAGAATCAGTAACAGCACCACAGGCAAGCCTTATTGTGCGTGAACAGGAAACAAACGTTGTGCAGATTCATCAGGAGGTTATTAACCTTACATATATGAAGATGTCCAACAGCGGTAACATGTCGGGCTTAAACAGCACAGGATTAAATTCCGTGGAGGATGAAAAGGCGTTCCAGATTCACCACAAGCTTGTGAAGATGGCACGCGATATTGAACACAGCTTTTTAAACGGCAGCTTTCAGAAGGCAACAAGTGCCGACAGCGCAAACAAGACAAGAGGTCTTATTGAGCTTACAAAGAACGGCACAACAATTGATGCCGAGGGCGGTGTTTTGACAAAGAGCATGCTTGATTCTCTCTACAGAAAGATGGCAGAGGCAGGTGCATATTTTGACAACATGGTAATGTTTCTTCCTGCATATCAGAAGCAGATGGTAACAGATATTTACGCAAATCAGTTCAACGCCACCATGGGCACAAGAGAAACAATCGGCGGCGTGAGCATTAACCAGATTGAAACAGACTTTTTCAGAATGGGTCTTGTGTGGGACAGATTTATGCCTAAGGACACAATTCTTATTGCAGATATTAACCACATTGCACCTGTGTTCCAGGCAGTGCCCGAAAAGGGTGTGCTTTTTGAAGAGCCTCTTGCAAAGGTTGGCGCAAGCGACATGATTCAGATTTATTCTCAGGTTGGTCTTGCACATGGTCCTGCTTTCCTCCACGGCTCCATTACAAATCTTAGCGTGGAATAAGAGGGGTTTTATGTACAATAGTGAAAAGCTCAGGGAAAGACTTTACAATTTAGGCTACGAGGTTGAAGAAAACTGTGAGGACATTCTTGAAAACTCATTAAAAAGAGCCGAGGCAAGTATTATGAACACTTGCAACTGTGAAAAAATTCCTGAGGAATTGAGATTTGTATTTCTTGACATTGCGGCAGGGGAGTATCTTCTTAGTGTTATGCTGAAGGAAGATGAAAATGACTCTGTTAAGTCGGTAACCGAGGGTGATTTGTCGGTGAGCTTTAAGGACAAAAGCGAAATTGAAAAAACAGTTGACGAGCTCCTTAACCGCGGAAGAGAAGAAATGCTGTCCTTTCGGAGAGTGAAATGGTGAAAAAGGTTGAAAAAGCGGCAAGGCTTCTTTTCACTGATGTGTGCGATATTTACGAAAAAGAGGTAACAGGGGACGGAGAAAATGTGTTTACAAAAACACTTAAATACGGAAAGGTCCCCTGCTACCTTTCCGCAAAGGCGTACTTATTCGGTGAAAATGCGGCAACAGAAAACAACATGTTAACCCGTGTGATAAAAAAGGCAAAGCTCTTTTTGCCACCCGGATGTGTGGTTAAGGAGGGCAGCGAAATAGCTGTTTTTTCAAACGGGCAAACAATGCTATACGGAAAAAGCGGTGTTATGAGCTTTTATCCGTCCCACAATGAAGTGATGGTTGAAACAGTCAAGGATTATGCGTAGGTGATTGTATGGTAAAAAGGGTTATTGAGAGTATTGCAAAAAGCATTTGGCAAAAAAGTGACAAAAAGCTTAATGTGTACACCGAAAAAATAAGCCAGGGACTTAAAATGCCCTGCGCATTTGTTGAGTGCAAAAAGGTGGAGAGAGTACCTCTTTTAAACGATAGATATTTTTTGAGAATTCACTCTCAGGTTACGGTGGAAACACGAAGCGAAAAAGGGTTGAGCGAAACAGATACCTTTTTGAAGGATTTATTTTTTGCCATGGGCTGGATTGAAATTGACAAAATTAAAATTCAGGGCAGAGGAATAAATGCAAAAAGAGAAAACGGCAAGCTTTTACTTTCAGCCATGTACGATGTGTTTATTAAAGATGATGACAAAAAGGACTTAATGAAAAGCTTATCAGTAAACAGGAGTGATTAAATGGAAGAGGCAAGATACACAAAGGAAGAATTGAAAAAGTCGGACAGATTCAGAAAATTTACAGATGCGATAGAAGCGTTACTTAGTGAAAATGAGGAGTATACAGTAAGCGAAGCTGAAAGTATTATTGTAGACTACATGAAAGGAAGTGTGTGATTGTGGCATTAGGCGGAGGTAATTTTACAAGCTTTAACAAAATTCTGCCCGGTACTTACATAAACTTTGTGTCGGCAAACAGCGCATCGGGCGATGTTTCAGACAGAGGCATATGCGCTGCGGCACTTGAGCTTGACTGGGGCAAGGAAGGCGAAATGGTTAAGGTTACTGCCGAGGATTTTAACACAAAAAGCGTGAACTTTTTCGGCTATAACTATAACCACGATAAGCTCCGTGGCTTAAGGGATTTATTTAAAAACGCATCGGTTTGTTATGTGTACAGATTGGGCGAAGGTGTTAAGGCTTCCAATACTTATGCAACTGCAACCTGTTCTGGCGTGTGCGGTAACAACATTAAAATTAAGATTGCAACAAATATTGACGACGAAGCATATTTTGACGTTACAACCTACTATAACGGTGTTAAAAAGGACAAGCAGACAGTTAAAAGCATGAGTGAGCTTACAGACAACGACTTTGCAACATGGAAAACTACTGCAGAAATTAAAGAAACAGGCACCTTTGCAATGACAGGTGGCAGTAATGCTACTGTTACAGGCGAGGCTTACCAGGCGTGTTTGGACTGTGTGCAGTCGGTTAAGTTCAATGTGCTTACAATTTGCAGTGAGGATGCTGCAACCAATAACCTTGTTGCCGCATTTACAAAGCGTATGCGTGAAGAAAAGGGTGTTAAGTTCCAGAGCGTTCTGTACAAGTGCGAGGCGGACGATTTGGGTGTTATTAATGTTGACAACACCGTTACAACAATTGGTGTGTCAAAGGCATCTTTGGTGTGGTTTGTGGCAGGCTTGTGTGCAGGGTGCAAAATAGGCAAGAGCCTTCTTAATGTGGAATACACAGGTGACTTTAAGTTTGACACAGATTACACCCAGAGCGAGCTTGAAGAGGGGCTTAATAAGGGTAAGTTTATTTTCCACAAGGTGGATAGTGAAATAAGAGTTTTGGGCGATGTGAACAGCCTTGTGACAATAAGCAGCGAAACAGGCGAAATGTTTAAGGAAAACCAGACCGTGAGACTTGTGGACCAGATTGCCTACGACGATGCATACCTTTTTAGAACAAAGTACCTTGGTGTTGTGCCTAACGACGAGGCAGGAAGAATTTCTCTTTGGAATGACTTGGTTGAGCACAGAAGAAGCCTTGTTAAAATGAGAGCAATCGAAAACTTCAAGGACGAGGACATTGTTGTGGAAAAAGGCACAAGCAAAACAAGCGTTGTGGTAACAAGCAGAATTTCGCCTGTTAATTCAATGGCTCAGCTTTACATTACAACTACTTTAGAATAGGAGGATTAATATGGCGGCTATAACAATGAACGGCAGCGATGCGGTTTCGGCGTCATTGGCAGAATGCTTTGTAACTGTAAATTCAAACAGATACAACTTTATGCAGATGATTAACTTTGAAGCATCCATTACAAAAAACAAAACAACTGTGCCTGTTTTGGGACAAACAGGTAAGGGCAACAAGGCAAACGGCTGGACAGGAGTGTTTAAGGGCAAGGCACACTACAATCAGTCGGTTTTCAGACAGCTTCTTATGGAATACAAGGAAACAGGCGAGGATATTTATTTTGACATTCAGGTGACAAACTACGACCCTGCATCCAGTGCAGGCTCACAGACCATTGTTTTCACAGGCTGTAATATTGACGGCGGCGTGCTTGCAAAGTTTGACGCGGAGGGTGATTACCTTTCCGAAACCATTACAGGCACCTTTGAAGACTTTAAAATGCCCAAAAAGTTCAATAACTTAAACGGCATGCTTTGATAAGGAGTTGTACTATGAGCGGATTGGAGCTTTTTTTAAAGGAAAACAAAATAAAAAAGGAACACAAATTTATAAATGCCACAAATTCACTTAAGGATGAAAAGGGCGAGGCTCTTTTGTGGGAGATAAGAGCAGTTTCCACAAAAGAGGATGAAGAAATAAGAAGAGATTGTGTTAACGAATGCAAGGGAAGAGGCATTAAGTTTGACTACAACAGCTACATGAAAAAGCTTGCGGTGGCAAGTGTGGTTTTTCCGCCATTGTACAATGCATCACTTCAGGACTCCTACGGGGTGAACAACCCCGAGGAGCTTCTGGTGTGCCTTATTGACAATGCGGGAGAATACCAGGAATTTATAAAAGAGGTGCAGAAAATAAACGGCTTTGACGTGTTGTTTTCTGAAAGGGTGGAAAAAGCAAAAAACTGATTAATGAAGGTGACAGCGATGCGGTGTATGCATACTGGTGCCTTCATGAGTTTGGAATGCTGCCCTCGGCTTTTGTTAATATGGACAAAAACGAGAAGGCATTTGTGATTGCGGCAATAGATATTTATACAGAAAAAAAGGAGAAGAGATAGATGTACATGCTTTATCTTGACCATGTGCTTTTTCCCGTGGCACCTGAAAAAATTGTGATTGAAACAAAAAACAGCAACAAAACCTACACCCTAATTGACGGAAGCTTTGTGGTGGACGCAGTAAAAAGCGGACCTAAAAAAATAACCTTTGACTTGCTTTTACCTATGAGTAAGTACCCCTTTGCCCATTACGAAAATGAATTTATTGACGGAGGAAAGCTTCGTGATAAGTTGAATGAAATTGCCCAGAAGGGCGAATATGTGTGGTTTGATGTGTACAGAACCTTTCCCGACATGAACAAAACCTACCTTACAAATATACCGGTTGTGGTGGACTATGTTAAAATTTTTGAGGATGCGAAAAACGGAATGGACATGAGGGCGGAAATTGGTCTTACCGAGTACAGGGGAGCTGTTACAAAAACAGTTGATTTAAAAACTTCTTATGTGAGAAAAACCGGGGATTTAACAGTGCCCTATACCTACACGGTTAAAGAGGGCGACACTCTTTATTTAATTGCAAAAAAGTTTTACGGCAATGGCAATAAATACCTGTATCTGGCATCGATTAATTCAATTGAGCCTCCGTACATGATTCATCCGGGGGATAAGCTGAGGGTGAAAGAATAATGAGCAGTGTTATTAAATCAAAGGGCTTTGAGGTTGAAAACTTGGAAAAAAACCTTAAGATTTACGTTAAAAGTAAGCTTAAGGTTTATGAGGTGGTTGGAGTTGGCAAAGCAGTTATTGAACGGGAAGAATTTTGTGCGTCAAAGTTTAAATTCACCGTGAAAAAGGATAGCGAAATAAGCTTTAATCAGGGGGATGCAATAAGCGTGAAGCTTGGGGATGAAGGACTTTTTTTCGGGTATGTTTTTTCTAAAAGCCGTGATAAAAATGAGCTTATTGAGGTTATAGCCTATGACCAGGTTCGGTACATGAAAAACAAGGTGTGCTACTCGCGTGGCACAAGCACATTAACGGAGGTTATTTACTCACTTGGCAGTCGTTACGGGTTTAACTTAGGTGAGGTTGATAAGTGCAACACAATGCTTTTGCCTATGGCAGGAGAAAATGTTGCCCTTTTAGATGTGGTGAAAAAGGGCTGTAAAACTGCAGGTGAAAACGGCGAAAAATATATTTTGTTTGACAATTTCGGCTACCTTTATTTTAAAAACGAAAAGGACTTATACACCGATGTTTTAATTGATGCAACACAAAGCGAAAACTATGTGTATACCGACACCATTGACAAAAATGTGTACAACAAGGTTGTGCTGTATGTTGTCACCAAGGGGCAAGGCGCAGTTAAGGCTTATGAATATGAGGATAAGGAAAGCGTTGAAAAATGGGGCGAGCTTATCATCACAAAAAAGCTCACAGGGTATTCGGATGCAAACGAAGGGCAAAGCCTTCTTAAAGAATACTCGAGAATTAACCGTGAAATTGTTTTAAAGGGCGTTTTGGGCAACAACAAAATAATACCCGGAAGCCGTGTTTACGTGAAAATGATAATGGGCGATATTTACCTTGACGGCTTTATGCGGGTGAAAAAAGCGGTGCATATTTTTGAAAATAATTTGTACAAAGCCGATGTTTACCTTGACGGGAGTGAGATTGATTGAATATTGCGGAACTGATTAAGGAATGTGCATTAAATGCCTTTGATGCATCAATCCCCTGCGATGTGTTAGTGGGGGTTATAGAGTCGGTGGAGCCACTACAGGTTAAATGCGGAGAAATGGTTTTAACCTCTGACATACTTTTAGTGGCAAAAAGCCTTTTATACAAGGACTGTCAGGTTAAATTCGGTGTGTATGAAAACAAAATTGTGCTTGAAGAAGGCTTGAAAAAAGGTGACAACGTGGCACTTTTGCGTCAAAGAGGCGGAGAGGGATATATATTATTTGCAAAATTCTGAGGAGATGAAATATGTTACCGAAAACAAGCATTGATGAAACAGTAAATAAAGAAAAGGAAAGAAAAACCAAAACAATAGGGTTGGATTTTGAAAATAAATGCTTTGGCGAAATGATTGACGGGATTGATGCTTTAAAGCAAGCAGTTTTTCTGTCCCTTCGCACAAAAAGATATGAGTATCCGATTTTTTCGCACAATTACGGAACAAACTACGAGGGGGTTTTTGAAGAAGGCTACATGACTGCAATAGGTAAGCTGAAAAATGCAATTGAGGACAGCCTTCTTTGTGACGACAGAATACTTAGTGTGGATGATTTTGAGTTTGGTAAAAGGGGCAAAAGCATTTGGGTTAAGTTTACCATTAAGTCGGTTTACGGAGAGATAGGATACGAAACGGAGGTTGGGTAATTGAAGATAAAAAGCTACGAAGAATTATTGGAGGAGTGCCTTAAAGAGGCCGAAAAGGTGATGGACACCCGTGAAGGGTCATTGGCGTACATAATAAGCTCGGCATATGCATTACAGATTGCAGAGCTTTACACAAAAATGCAGGATATTGAAAATAACGCCTTTCCACAAACCTCAAGGGGCGAATACCTTGACAGGGCAGTTAAGCTTGTGGGGCTGGAAAGAAAGCCTCCCACAAAGGCGGTTGTGAAAATTGAAAGCACCGAAAAGCCCTTGGTGGGCGATGAATTTACAGGCGGCAACAACCAGTACAAGGCAATCAATGTGTACGACGGCTACTTTTATGCTGAATGTAAAACGGCAGGCACTAAGGGAAACTTTTACTTTGGTGAGGTTATTCCTTTAAATAAAGACATGGTGGGTGACTTTACCATAACAAAAATTGTGGCTTCGGGAGAAGACGAAGAAAGTGACGAAAGCTTAAGAGAAAGGTTTAAAGAGCACCTTACAGTGCCCATGTTTGTGGGCAATGTTGCCTATTACAAAAATGCAATAGATAATATTACAGGTGTGGGGTCAATTAAGGTGGTGCCTGTGCACGAGGGCGTGGGCACGGTTAAGGTAATTATAACCGACAACGAGTTTAACGAAGCAAGTGACGAATTGGTTAATTACGTGAAAGAGGTACTTGACCCTGAAGAAACAAGCGGCTTAGGCTACGGCGTTGTGCCAATAGGGCATAAGGTGAGTGTGGAAAGCGTAAAGGCAGTGGATGTTGACATTGCTTTAGAGCTTGAACCAAGTGAAAAAACCAACTATTTTTTACGCCTGGCAAGAACTTACCTGCCCTATGTTTTTGACGAAATAAATAAAACCTGGCACAAAACAGACAACATAATTCTTCGTGACAGAGTGATTGAGGATTATTTTTTAAGCATAGGGGCAACGGATATTAATGTTATTTCAATGAACGGCGAGCCTAACAGGCTTAAGTTGGAAGAAAACCAGATACTTGGAAAGGTGAAGTTCAATGGCACGTAAGGTTTTGGATAATTACCCTGAGTTTTTGAAGGATTTTAAAGAAATTGAAGCCTTTGGCAAAGTGCACGAAAATGAGCTGTATTGGTTAAACTACAACACCAAGGTTATGCTTTCGGGTCTTAGGGTAAGCGGCACTGATACCGAAAAATGGAAAGAGGTTATACCAAATGACAACGGGGGCATTTTGCCCGACGATGAATTTATGAGGCGGTTTTTTAAAAGGCATACATTAATGGACAAAAACACAGTTTTTACTTTGATTGAAACAGTTACCGGAAAAAGTGATTTTACTTTGGATTTTTCGTGGGAAAATTTACTTTTTACGGTGAGCAGTGCGAAAGAATTTACCGATAGCCATAAAAAGAAAATCCGTCAGGTTATCCCATGCAACACGGCACTTGAATTTTTAATAGTTTCGTAAATTTTGATTGACAAATTTTTCTCATAATTATAAAATAAAATTAGTTTATAAAGAAATGAGGATTGGGATTATGAGAAAGCTTTTATCACTTGTTTTAGTGGTGGCAATTTTGTTGTCGGTGGGCATTATTTCGCCTCAGGCGGCGGAAGAAAGCCTTAAGAACACAATTTGCACAATTGAAAACGAAAACGGTTACATTACGCCCTCAGGCGAGGAAAGAGGCAAGGCTCTTACCCTTTCGGAAACCGCAACAGAGTGGAGAGTTAAGGAGTTTTTGGGCGAAAGCTACTCCTTTGTCGGTGAAACTGATTTTGCCTTTGACGTAAACGGTGCCTCCGTAAACGAAGGCGTTACTATTATTCAGTGGACTGCAACAGGTGCCAACAACCAAAGATGGACCCTTGAAAAGGCTGAAGGCGGCTATTACATCAAGTCAGTTTTTTCAAACCTTTATCTTACCGAAACTGACGGCGCTATAACTCAGGAAGCTAAAAACGAAGAATTAAACCAGCTCTGGACAATTAAAGTAACAGGCAAGTTTGAGCCTGTGGTTGAAAAAATGCTTGAAAGCGATGCGGCAAAGAGCTTGTCGGACTTTAAGTACAAAAGACTTACCGACTTCCTTCTTTCCGGTGGCGAATTTAACCTTTTAACCTATGACCAGGCCGAAAAAATGATTAAGGAAAGAGATTATTTCAATCTTTCCTACGATGAGCAGGTACAGTTTGTGGAGGAATGCTTTAAAATTGAACCCACAAGCCTTATGTACGGCTCCATGGCAACAAAGTTAAAAAGAGATATTACAGCAAAGTTTGTAGGCATTGAAGAAAATGTGTGGCAGAGCTGGCACGGTATCCCTGAGGAGCCTGCACGCCGTTACGACGTTACAATCACCGACAAGGAAAACGGCGACAGCCACACCTTTAAGTACTATTCCACACTTGACAACGACGAGGAATATGCTTTGGTTGTTGGCGAAGCGGTGGCTTGCTTTGAAATGCCTATTGCAAAAACCCTTCACAGATTTATCTACACAAGCATGAACACAAGCAGCTGGAACGGTGGCGACAACACAATCTGGAACAACACCGGCTACCGTGGCGATGTTAACAACATGGTGCAGATGTTTGCTCATGAGCTCGGCCACGTTATGGACAACGGCAGACAGGACAACAATGTGTGGTACAGAGCAATTGCTCAGGACATGGTGCCTGTTACAGGCTACGGCAACACAAACCGTTGGGAGGATTTGGCTGAATTTTCACGCCTTTACCTTTTAGCTCGTGGTGACCAGTTAAGAATTCAGGCAATTGAAAACACATACCCTGCAAGAACAAAGGCATATAAAGGCCTTTTGTATGCGGTTGACAATGAGTTTTATAAGGACTATAAGGACGAATACGAAGAAACCTTGTACGCTGTGGGCGACTGGGACAAGAGCGTGTATGTGACAATTGAATTGGATGGAAAGTTCATGAGAGATGTGGACGGTGAAATTGTATTTACCGACATGAGCAGTGCTTCAAAGGACTGGTACACCTGGGAAATTTACACACAGAGTGTAGGTCAGAGCGTTGCTAAAAACAAGGCAACAGGAAAGTATTTAGGCGTGAATAACGGTGTGCTTTCACTTGGCGACAGAGTGAATATAGGTCTTAAGAAAACTGATGGCGGTTACAATCTTGTTGACGCTTCCACAGGCTTTGCAGTGGACAAAAACTTGGCAATTACAATGGAGGATGAAGCAGAGTTTACTGTGACAGAGGTTGGAAAGGTTCCCTATGCAGGCGATTACGAAATTGTACTTTCTGTAACAGGCGAAAAGCTTGGCTATGAAGAGGGTGTTGGCTTAACACTTTCCGACAAGGGCGATGAATGGAACTTTGTGCCTGTTGACAATGGCTGGTATGTTGTGAAGCACAAGGCAACGGGCAAGGTGTTTGACATTTCCGGCAACAGCACCTTAAGCGGTGCAAGCGCAATACTTTACTCCGCTACAGGCGGCACAAACCAGAACTTTGCACTCGTAAATAACGGCGACGGAACATATAAATTCACAGCTCAGCACAGTAACCTGAGCCTTACAAAAACTGAAGAAGGCTTTTGTCAGAGCGCAGGCGAGCTTGGCTTTGTAAACTGGAAAATTATAAAAAAATAATTAAGTAATCGGCAGGAATTTTTCCTGCCGATTTTTTGATGGGATTTTGGAATATAAACCTTGATTTTGATTATAAAATATGATTAAATATAATATAGGTTATTATTGAAAAGTTTCCCATAGGAGGACTTGGTATGATGAATGAAAAGCCTTTAGAGGAGTATTTTGGCTGTAACGTTTTTTCTGACGATGTTATGCGCGAAATGCTCAGCGAAAAAACATATGAAGAATTTAAAAAGGGCGGACCCTTGAAAAAGGAAATTGCCAACGAAATTGCCGAGGCTATGAAAAAATGGGCAATGGGAAAGGGGGCTACCCACTATACCCATATATTTATCCCCCTTACGGGTCTTACGGCTGAAAAGCACGACGCTTTTATTAACCCCGACCCAAAAACGGGCAAAGCTATTATGGAATTTACAGGTGAACAGCTCATTAAGGGCGAGAGCGATGCGTCAAGCTTTCCCTCCGGCGGTATCCGTGCAACCTTTGAAGCACGTGGCTACACCGCATGGGACACAACCTCACCTGTTTACTTAAAGGAGGATGCAGCGGGGGTAACGCTGTGCATACCTACTGCTTTCTGCTCCTACACAGGTGAAGCACTTGACAAAAAAACACCTCTTCTTCGCTCCTGCGATGCATTGGAAAAAGAGGCGCTCAGAGTTTTAAGGCTTTTGGGCGATAATGAAACAAAAAGAATTATTGCAACAGTTGGCCCTGAGCAGGAGTATTTCTTGGTTTCCAAGGAGCATGTTGAAAAAAGAAAAGATATTAAGATTACAGGCAGAACACTTTTCGGTGCACCTGCACCAAAGGGTCAGGAAATGGACGATGCTTACTATGGCTCACTTCGCGAAAACGTTGCCTGCTTTATGAAAGAGGTTGACCGTGAGCTTTACAAGTTAGGCATTTTTGCGAAAACAAAGCACAACGAGGTTGCGCCCTGTCAGCACGAATTGGCATGTGTTTACACAACTGCAAACATTGCTGTTGACTCAAACCACATGGTTATGGAAACCTTGAAAAAGTGTGCTGAGCACTACGGCTTGGTGTGTCTTCTTCACGAAAAGCCCTTTAAGGGTCTTAACGGCTCAGGCAAGCACAACAACTGGGCAATCAGCACCGACACGGGAAAGAATTTGTTAAAGCCCGGCAAGGACCCCATACATAACATTGAATTTTTGGTGTTCCTGGCTGCAACCATGGAAGCGGTTTCCGTTTATGGCGGTCTTTTGCGTGCTTCGGCTGCAAACGCATCAAACGACCACCGCTTAGGCGGCAACGAAGCGCCTCCCTGCATTATATCCATGTTTTTGGGCGATGCCTTGAACATGGTGGTTGAAAGTATTATCCGTGGCGACGAAAAGGTGAGCTTGGATAGAGGCACGGTAGATTTAGGTGCATCCACACTTCCTGAGCTTAAAAAGGACGACACCGACAGAAACAGAACAAGTCCATTTGCATTTACAGGCAATAAGTTCGAGTTCAGAACAGTTGGCTCATCTGCTTCAATTGCGGTGCCCAACACTGTTATTAATACAACTGTGGCAAAGTGTTTGAAGAGCATTTCCGAAAAAATTGAAAATGCCGAAAACAAAAAAGAAGCTGCAAGAGAAGCTGTGAGGGAAATATTTAAAAAGCACTATCCCAAAATTGTGTTCAACGGCAACGGCTACAGCCTGGACTGGATGGAGGAAGCAAAAAAGCGTGGACTTCCCTGCCTTAAGGACTCTATTGATGCTTTTGGTGAATTTACAAAGGAAGAAAGCATTAAAATGTTTGAGGAAATGGGCGTGTACACCCGTGCCGAGCTTGAAAGCCGTTACGAAATCCGAATGGAAAAGTACTTTAAGATTAATAACTACGAGTGCCTCACAATGCTGGGAATGGCAAGGCAGGAAATATTGCCTGCAATAAGTGAGTATCTTAACTACCTTGCAACCTCCGTAAAGAGCATGACCCAGCTTGGCTTGGATGCTGTTGTTGAACGAGACATTATTTTCCGCATAAAGCCCTTGTATGAAAAGCTTTATGCCACAACTGCAAAGTTTGAGGTTGAAATTGAAAAGGCTGAGGCAATGAACATTCTTGATGGTGCAAAGTACATGCACGAGGTTGTGCTGCCCTTGGCAAACGAGCTTCGTGACTATGCCGACTCCATTGAACCCATGATTTCAAAGGACTACTGGCCCATGCCCACTTATACCGACATTTTATTCTATTAATAAAAAAGGATTTGGAGAATTGTTTCCAAATCCTTTTTAGTTTGTTCACACATTGCATTTGAGGCGTTCAAAAATATGTGTAATAATTTAAGTGAGTGGTGAATATAATGAAATGTTTGGATTTTTAAGGAGGACAGAAAATGTTAAAAGAAGCCACTAATGCTGTTTATTACGACTTTTACGGTGAAAGGCTTTTGCACCTTGAAGCGGTTATTGAAAAAATGCTCGAAAGAATAGGAGATATAGAGAAAAAAAGGGAAAGCCAGGGCTTAAGAAAGCTCAGCGACAATGTACGCTACAGAATAAAAAGCCCCGAAAGCATGAAAAACAAGCTGAAAAAAAGGGGCTTTCCAATTTCGTGTGAATCTGCAATGGTTAACGTGAACGATGCTGCAGGGATAAGGATTATTTGCCCATATATTGACGATGTTTACCTTATGGCAAAAAGTATTGCTTCACATAGCGACATTACCCTTTGCGAGGTGAAGGACTACATTAAAAACCCCAAGGAAAACGGCTACCGAAGCTACCACATGATAATTGAAACCCCTATTTTCCACAACGGGCAAACGCAGTTTGTAAAATGTGAAATACAAATAAGAAGCATGGTAATGAATTCCTGGGCAAGTGCGGAGCATCAGTTAAGGTACAAAAATAGCTCACTGAGTGACGAAAAGCAAATTGAGCTACTTAAAAAATGTGCCGAGGAAATGCTTAAAATCGACTATTCCATGATGAAAATAAGAGACATGATGACCAAATAAAAACTCAGCCGTGCTGAGTTTTTTTCATGGTTGAAATATGTGTTATTTTAAAGTATAATAAAATAAAGATTTTTTGGAGGCGAAGAAAATGATTGAAGTTATGAAAATTATAAATACACATGGTGTTAAGGGCGAAATGAAGGCACTTTTTTATGCGGATTCACCCCTTTTCTTTAAAAAAGTAAAAACCCTTTACGACAAAAAGGGCAATCCTTTTACCATAACAGGCATCCGTGACGGAAAAAACTGCCTTCTTGTTACAATTGAAGGCATCCAGGACATGAACGGTGCAGAAAGAATGAAAAATGTGTCACTTTTTGCAAAAAGAGAGGATTTTCCTCCTCTTCCCAAGGGCGAATATTATCTTATAGACCTTATTGGACTTGAAGCTGAAACAGTTGACGGCGAAAAAATAGGCGAAGTAGTTGACGTTCTGGAAAAGGCGGCACAAAACCTTTTAGTTATTAAAAACGGGGACAAGGAAATTTTAATTCCCAAGTGCGACGCTTTTGTGGACAGAGTTGACTTGGACGAAAAGAAAATTTACATTACACCCATTGAAGGATTGATAGACTGATGAAGTTTTCGGTATTGACGCTTTTTCCCGAAATGTTTGAATCTGTTTTAGGGGAAAGCATAATTGGACGAGCCTTAAAAAAAGGTGTTCTTGAAACTGAATATGTAAACATCCGCGACTTTTCCGAAGGCAACTACCGCCGTGTTGACGACTACCCCTACGGTGCAGGAGGCGGTATGGTTATGCAGCCAATGCCCATTTACAAGGCTTATCAGTCTGTAAAGGGTGAAAATAAGCCCTATGTAATTTACATGTCGCCACAGGGAAATGTGTTTGACCAGAAAAAGGCAATTGAGCTTTCAAAAATGGAGCACGTTGTGATACTTTGCGGTCACTATGAGGGCGTTGACGAAAGAATTATTGAAGAAATTGTTGACGAGGAAATTTCAGTTGGTGACTATGTTTTAACAGGCGGGGAGCTTCCTGCCATGATTGTTATTGACGCAACTGCAAGAATGTGCGAGGGCACCCTTGACTCCAACGAAACCATGGAGGTTGAAAGCCATTACAATAACCTTTTGGAGTACCCTCAGTACACTCGCCCTGTTGATTTTTTGGGAAGAAAGGTTCCGGATATTTTACTGTCGGGGCACCATGCAAAAATTGAAGCATGGCGACGTGAGCAAAGCCTTATCAGGACAAAGTTAAAGCGCCCCGATTTATTGAAAAAAGCCGAAATAACCGACAAAGAAAAAGAAATGCTTAAAAAAGTAAGAAGGAAAAGGAAAAAATAATGCTGAGAATTGTTACAGGCAGAAGCGGAAGCGGAAAAAGCGAAACCCTTATAAGCCTCATGAAAAAAACCGAAAAAGCAATATATATTGTGCCTGAGCAGTACAGCTTTGCGGCAGAAAAGAAAATCACCCATGCATTTAAGGTAAGCGGCATGGGTAATCCTTCTGTTTACAGCTTAAGGCGACTCGCCTATTTTCTTGAAGAAAAAAGCGGCGGACGAAAAATAAGCGACATTACCCCCACCGGCAAGGTAATGGTTTTAGGCGACATTGTGCGGAAAAACGCTGACGACTTAACCTTGTATGGCGGTGCGGCAAAGCGTGGGGACATGGCAAGTGAATCGGCTGTGATTGTAACAACCTTAAAGCAGTATAATGTTACAACTGAAAAGCTTGAAAATGCCATTGACAAAACAAAAAACCACCTTTTAAAGAAAAAGCTCACCGACTGCATGACAATTAAAAATGCCTACGACAAGTTTTTGTCGGAAGGCTACCGTGATGCGGACGATGTTCTGGAAAATTTAAGACAAAACATTGAAAACACGCCTTACCTTTGCGATGCCCACATTTTTATCGACTCCTTCACCGCCTTCACACCTTTGGAATACAAGGTGATTGAAAGCATGCTCAAAAGGTGCAAAAGCGTGAGTGTTGCTCTCACCATTGCCCAAAGCGGTGACGAATTTGTAACAAGCAAAAGAACAAAGGCGCACCTTGAAGCCATTGCAAAAAACCTTGGAATGCCCTTTGTGGAGGAAATTGAGTTAAAGGGCAGTATGTACACTGCTTCTGACGAATTAAAGATAGTGGAAAAGAGCTTTTTCAAGGACGAAAGGGCTATATTTCCCGAAAAAACAGACAAGGTTAAAATTTATTGTGCCAAAAATAAATACAACGAGGCAGTTGCCGCAGCAAGGCAGGTTGAAGCCTTGTGCCGTGATTATGGCTATCGTTACAAGGACATTGCCATTATGGCAAGAGATATGGCAAACTACGAAAAAGAGCTTGTTCGTGCCTTCGAAAGGTTTGACATTCCCTTATTCATGGACAAAAAAACTCCACTTTCTTCCGAAGCGGCGGCAATTTTCTTAACCTTTGCCATAAGGATAATTTCCCATGGCTGGAAGAATGAGTATGTGTTTGCATACATGAAAACAGCCTTTTCGCCACTTAGTGCCAATGAAGCGGACATGCTGGAGGACTACTGTCTGAAGGCTTTTGTTAGAGCACGTGACTGGAAAATGGAAGAAAACTGGGACATGAAGCCCTTTTTTAACGAAGCTGACGAGGTTGATTTGGATTATCTTCAAAAGGTTGACTTGTACCGAAGAAGGCTTGTGGAGCCTATTATAAAGCTTGAAGAAAAAATAAAGGGCAAGCACCGAGGACGGGAAATGGCAATTGCATTTTACGAATTTATGACCGATTGCCGTATTGAAGAAAAAATACAGGAAAAAAGCGAATACTTAAAAACCATTGGTCAGGGGGATCTGGCAAGCCGCATGAAGCAGGTGTATGCCCTTTTAATCGGCGTGCTTGAAAGCTTTGACGGCGCATTTAAAGACAAAAAGCTTTCGGCTGAGGAATTTTTGTCAATTCTTCTAATTGGCATGGAAAGCGTGGAAATAGGCATTATTCCTTCAACCACCGACTCGGTTTGTGCAGGCAGTATTGACCGTGCAAGAGGTCACGGTGCAAGAGCTGTTATAGTAATTGGTGCAAACGAGGGAGTGTTCCCCAAAAGCAGTAAGGAGTCGGGCATTTTTACCGATGCGGAAAAAAAGGAGCTTTTGCAATACTCCATTGAGCTTCCCCCTGATAACGAGGGCAAAATTTTCATGGAGGAAAGTCTTGTTTACAGTGCACTTACCTGTGCTGCTGAAAGGCTTTATGTAAGCTATTCTGTAAACGAAGAGGGCTCAAAGGAAAGCACCTTTGTAAAAACCTTACAGGAGGTTTTCCCCAACTGCGAAAAGCTAAGCGAAAAAGCTCATATTAATGACATTGAAAAAATAAACGGCGCAAAGAGCACCTTTGAGGACTTTTTGTCGGCCTATGCCGCCATGAAAAAGGGCGGTGAGCTGTCGGATGAGTTTTTAACAGCTTTAGATTACTACAAAAACCACCCCTACTGGAAAGAAAAGCTTAAAGAGGTGGATGAGTACACAAGCTATGAAAACAGAACGGAAATTATCCGTAATGAGCTTATAAAATCAAGATACGGCGACAGCATTTACACAAGTGTGTCAAGTCTTGAAAAGTATTCACAGTGCCCGTTTTCCTATTTTGCATCCGTTACCCTTTCCTTAAAGGAAAGAAAAGAGCTTCAGGTTACAGGTGCAGACAGCGGTAGTTTCCTTCACGAATTTGTGGACATGTTCGGCAAAACTCTTCAGGAGGATGGCAGAACATGGCGTGATGCGGACTATAAATACATTGACGAAAAAACCGAGGAAATTACACTTGAGCTTTTAAAGGGGGTAAACAAGCACCTTCTTGAAACCTCGCCAAGGGTAAGACACCTTTTTGCACAATTGAAGCGCATTGCAAAACGAAGCGTTACCGTACTTTGCGAGCACATGAAAAAAGGCAAATTTGAGCCACTGGGCTACGAAATTGTTTTTGACGAAAAGGGCAGGTTCAAGCCGCTTACAATCCACCTTCCCACAGGGCAGAGCGTGAGACTTCGTGGCAGAATTGACAGAGCAGATTTACTGCAAACCCAAAACGGAAAGTACGTAAGAATTATTGACTACAAGAGCGGTGAAAAGAGCTTTTCACTTTCAAACATTTACAACGGCTTTGATTTGCAGCTTGCAGTGTATCTAAATGCAATTTGCGAAAACGGCAACTACAAAAGTGCAGGCATGCTGTATTTCCGCATTGACGACCCCATTGTTGACGGCAAGGTTGACATGGACGAGAAAAAAGCAAAAGCTGAATTTGACAAAGCCTTCAAAATGAGTGGCCTTGTTCTGGCAGACGATGAAATTTTAGAGGCAATGGACGTGGATTTTGCAGCAGGCAGTAATATAATTCCTGTTAAGAAAAAATCAGGCGGTGACTACAACATGAACGTGTCCTCCGTTGCAACAGAGCAGGAATTTGAAGCCATAAAGAAAAATGTAACAAAAACCGTAAAAAAGCTTGCAAGCGAAATTTTAAAGGGCGAAAATGCCATATGGCCTGTGCGTGGGGCATGCAAATGGTGCCAAATGAAAGCCTTTTGCAATTTTGACCTTTCCCTTAAAGGTTGCAAATATAAAAACGTGCCCAAAATAAACGACAAGGACGCTCTTTTGAAAATGCTGACAGAAGAAAAAATGGTACAAGAAAAGGTTCAGGAATAATCCTGAACCTTTTAAATTGCTTTATTTTTTATGTCTTTCAACAAATCTGCCGATTCGGCGGATTGCCTCTTCAATGTTTTTAATGGAGTAAGCGTAGCTGCAGCGCACAAAGCCTTCGCCGCTCTGGCCAAATGCATTGCCCGGCACAACCGCAACCTTTTCCTCCTCCAAAAGCTTTTTGGCAAATTCCTCACTGGAATAGCCTAAGGAGGAAATGTTGGGGAACACGTAAAATGCACCCTCGGGTTCAAAACAGCTTAGCCCCATTTTTCTGAAGCCGTCAACCAAAACTCGTCTTCGGTAGTTATATTCCTTACACATGTTTTCAACATCGTCGTCACAATTACGGAGTGCTTCCACAGCAGCAGCCTGGCTTAAGGTGGGTGCACACATAATAGCGTACTGGTGAATTTTGTACATTACCTGACAAATTTCTTTCGGCGCTGCCAAAAAGCCAAGTCGCCAGCCTGTCATGGCAAAGGCTTTACTAAAGCCGTTTATTGTAATGGTTCTTTCCCACATGCCGTCAATTGATGCAAAGGACACGTGCTTTTTTTGGTTGTATGTAAGCTCGGAATAAATTTCGTCGGACAAAACCATAATGTTTGTACCACCAAGAACAGAAGCAATTTCCTCCAAATCTTCCTTTTCCATAATTGCGCCTGTGGGGTTATTGGGGAAGGGAAGAATTAAAACCTTTGTTTTGTCGGTGATTTTTTCCAAAAGCTTTTCCTTTGTTAAACGGAAATTATCCTTTTCCTCGGTCACAATTGGCACGGGAACGCCGCCTGCAAGAGTAGTGCAGGGCTTGTAGCACACAAAGCTGGGCTCGGGAATTAAAACCTCGTCGCCGGGGTTTAAAAGGGCGCGGAGAGTAATGTCAATAGCTTCACTTCCGCCCACGGTCACAATAATTTCGCTCTTAGGCTCATAGGTAAGAGAATACTTACGGTTTAAAAAACGTGCAATTTCCTCACGGAGCTCAATTGTGCCTGCGTTTGAGGTGTAGTGAGTTTTGCCCTTTTCAAGAGCGTTAATACCTGCCTCACGGATGGGCCAGGGAGTAACAAAGTCAGGCTCGCCCACGCCTAAGCTTATGGCATCCTTCATTTCGCTTACAATGTCAAAAAACTTTCTGATGCCCGAGGGAGGAATGTTGTAAGCGGTTTTTGAAAGTATGTTTTCGTAATCCATCATAACGTAATAACCTCTCTGGGATCAACTTCGGGGTGCTCAAAAATAACGTTTTCCTTCTTGTAGGTTTTAAGCACAAAATGAGTGGTGGTTGCTGTTACATAGTCCATCTGGGAAAGCTTTTCCGAAACAAACATTGCAACATCACGAAGTGTTTCGCCTTCAACCTCCAATAAAAGGTCGTAAGCACCACTCATAAGAGTGAGGCTCTTAACCTGGGGATATTTATAAATCTTTTCGGCAACCTTGTCAAAGCCCTTAGCAGCCTGGGGTGTAATTTTAAGCTCAATGTAAGCTTTTATTGTGTCCTTTTCAACCTGCTCCCAGTTAATAAGAGTGCGGTAGCCTAAAATAATTTTTTCATCTTCAAGCTGTTTAATTTCTTCACGAACAGCATCTTCCGTTGTGCCAAGCATAACTGCAATTTCAGCAGGGGAAATACGGCTGTTTTTTTCCAAAATCGATAATAAATCCTTATTCATCAAATCAAGTCCTTTCGATAAAAGTCCATATTAAATGCATTATATAACACATATATTCAAAAATCCATCTTTTTTTCAAAAAATATAAAATTTATCTCTTCCGGTAATACTTAAAGCACATATCAAGGTATGCTTTGTGAGCAACGGTTATAATAAGATTACGAAGCATAACCTTTGCCTCGTGGTTGTTTTTGCCGATGGTTTCCATTTCGTCCTTAATTCCGAAAACGTAGTACATAACGTTTTCAAACTCCGCCACAAGGTAGCTGTATGCAATTTCAGGCTCGTAGGTTTTTTGCTGAATTTCAATAAGAAGCTTAATGTCCTCCATGCTTAAAACGCTTTTCGCCATGGATATAAAAATAAGATAAGCTATCTGGTTACGGCTGTACTGCTTTTTAACAGGGTTTGAAATAATGCCCTTTTTAACGTAGTTACTTATCATTGAGCCTGTTATTGCAAAATCGCCAACCCCTGTAATGCTTGATATATATTTTGCGGTTTGTTCAAGATAAAGCCCCACGTCGGGAATTTCGTTGTAGCGTGGCAGTTTAAAGCTTAAAACCGTGTTTTTCATTTGTTCATGGAGTGCCTCATGCATAAAACTCACCCTTTCTGCCTTAGTTTACTACATTTTTTCATATAAGTCAACCGATTATCCTTGACATAAGAGGAGTTTTGTACTAAAATACCTTTTGACAGGTTTTTGAAAAACCGATGAAACGCTATGAAAAACGGAGGACATGTAATGACGTATAAAATAGTATCCGACTCATCTTCAAATCTTCTTTTGTGGGACAAGGTTTCCTACGAAACTGTGCCCCTTAAAATTATTTCCTCCGAAAAGGAATATGTTGACAATGCATCCCTTGATGTTTTCGCCATGGTGGAGGATTTAAAAACAGTTAAGGGCGTTGTTAAAACCTCCTGTCCCAACACCGGCGAGTGGCTTGACACCTTTGAAGGTGCCGATTGTGTTTTTGCAATCACAATCACAAGCAATCTTTCGGGCTGTTACAATGCGGCGCTTGTTGCAAAGGAGCAGTATGTTGAAGAGCACCCCGAGGCTAAAATATGTGTTATCGACTCCTATTCCACAGGTGGCGAAATGCAGCTTATTATTGAAAAATTAACCGAGCTTATTAACATGGGCAAGTCCTTTGAGGAAATTGAAAAAGAAATTACCTTATATAAAGACACAACCCATCTTATGTTTTCCCTGCAGTCACTTACAAACCTTGCACGTAACGGAAGAGTGAGCCCTGCTGTTGCAACCATTGCAGGTGTTTTAGGCATCCGTGTTGTGGGCGCTGCAGTTGAGGGTGTGCTTCATCCCTCCGACAAGGTGCGTGGCGAAAAGAAGGCCTTGACTACTATCTTTAATAATATGAAGAAAGCCGGCTATTGCGGCGGCAAGGTTCGTATTAATCACTGCTTTAACGAAGAGTCTGCATTGACTGTCAAGTCAAAAATTCTGGAGGAATTTCCTTCTGCTGACATTGAAATAAGCCCTTGCACAGCCCTTTGCAGCTTTTACGCAGAAATGGGCGGTCTTTTGGTAGGCTTTGAGGGAAAAAATAAGCACTGATAAAAAAATTTAAAAAAATTCCCTTTTCCCTCTTGACAAAGGGGGGAAAGGGTGTTAATATATACGGGAATAAAGAAGAAGTAACCGCTTCTCACCTCAAGCAAAATGCGGCTGGGGTTAATAATTTTTACCGGAAAAGTACCGGGGATTTATTTGAGTGCGGTGAATTTGTGTTCATCGTATTTTTTGTTTTGTAAAAAATTTCGGAGGTGTTTTTTATCAGTAAGGAAATGTTGATTAACGAGGAAATTCGTGAAAAGGAAGTAAGAGTAATCGGTAGTGACGGTGCTCAGTTGGGTATTATGTCCATTAAGGACGCACTTGACACAGCTCAGGCTCAGAACATGGACTTGGCTTTGATTGCTCCTTCTGCAACTCCCCCTACATGTAAAATAATGGACTACGGCAAGTTCCGCTTTGAAGAATCAAAGAGATTAAAGGAAAACCGTAAGAACCAGAAGGTTGTGGCAACTAAGGAAGTTCAGCTTTCTCCCACAATCGACACACACGATTTTGAAACAAAGCTCAGAAATGCTGTTAAGTTCCTCAAAAGCGGCGACAAGGTGAAGGTTTCCGTTCGCTTCCGTGGCCGTGAGGTGCAGCACAGTGCAGTGGGTGAAGAATTGCTCGAAAGATTTGCCGAAGGCACAAGCGAGGTTGGCACAGTTGACAAAAAGCCCAAGCTTGAAGGCAGAAACATGATCATGTTCATAGCACCCCTTAAGAAATAAGGTCCTTACTACCTTACAAAGGTATGGATAATAAATTTTTATTGTTACGAGAGGAGAGGTATTATGCCTAAAATAAAGACACACAGAGCGGCAGCAAAGCGTTTCAGTCTTACAAAGAACGGCAAGGTAAAGAGAGCTAAAGCTTTTAGAAGTCACATTCTCAACAAGAAGGACACAAAGAGAAAGAGAAGACTCAGAAAAGGCGGTTACGCTTCTGTATCTAACGCAAAGGTTATCAAGAAGCTTATACCTTACAAATAATCGATAGGAGGATTTACTAATGGCTAGAGTAAAAGGTGCACTTAACACCAGAAAACATCATAAAAAGATTTTGAAGCTTGCTAAGGGTTACCGTGGCGGTAAGAGTAAGCTTTACAGAACAGCTAATCAGGCTGTTATGAAGTCTCTTTCCTATGCATATGTAGGAAGAAAGCTCAAGAAGAGAGATTTCAGAAGACTCTGGATTACAAGAATCAGCGCAGCTTGTAAGCTCAACGGCATGAATTATTCCAGATTCATGAACGGTCTCAAGAAGGCTAACATCGAAATTAACAGAAAGATGCTCTCCGAGATCGCTATTAACGATCCTGCAGCTTTCGCAAAGCTTGTTGAAACAGCAAAAGCAAGCCTTTAATAAAAGAAAAAACCTCGTTTACCCGCACGGTAACGAGGTTTTCGTTTTGAAAGGAAAATACCATGGAGCAATTAATTACAAGCCGTGACAATAAGTTCATAAAGGAAGTAAAGCTTCTTTCCACAAAGCAAGGACGTGACAAGGAAGGCAAGTTTATTATTGAAGGCTACCGCAATGTTTTAGATGCATATAAAAAGGGCGCAAAGATAGAATATATATTAAAAAGCGACAAGTGCACCTACAACATGGTGGTTTTTAACAATGTTAAAGTCTACACCCTTGCACCTAAAATTTTTGACTATATTTCCGAAACCGTAACCCCTCAGGGCGTTATGGCAATCTGCAAGGTGGAGGAGGTTTCCTTTTCCGACGTTTCAATAACCGACAATTCTCTTGTTATAGTGTGCGAAAACCTTCAGGACCCGGGCAATGCAGGCACAATCATCCGCACAGCCGACGCTGTTGGAGCTGCATGTGTTATTATGAGTCGTGGGAGCGTTGACATTTACAACCCCAAGGTTGTGCGAAGCGTTATGAGCAGTCTTTTTTCAGTAAAGGTTATCCGCAACAAAAACATGGACGCCATTTTCGGCTTTTTAAAAAGTAACTCAATCAAAAGCGTTGCAGGTGCCCTTTGTGAAAATTCCAAAAATTTGTTCGACGCTGATTTAAAGGGCAAGTGCGCTTTGTTTATCGGCAACGAAGGCAACGGTCTTAGTGAAGAAACCATTAAACGCTGCGACGAAACAGTTACCATTCCCATGCTTGGCGGTGCTGAAAGCTTAAATGCCTCTGTGGCAGGTGCTGTTATGATGTACGAACACGTAAGGGTGAATAGGTAAAATATGGACGAGAAGGTTTTATGGATACTTCTTTCAGAAAAGCACAGGACCTGTGACAAAATGAGAGAATTAAAAGAAAATTTTGAAAATAAGAAGCACGAGGCAAATGTTTCCACTCCTTATGCCCAATCAATTTTTGAAAATATGAAAAAGGTGTATGCAATGGGGTATAAGTGCATAACCTATCTTGATAAGGAGTATCCGGAGGAATTAAGACACATTAACCATCCGCCACCATATTTGTATATCCGAGGCAACGAAAATGTTCTTAAACACCCGTTAAAGGTTGCTGTGGTGGGAAGCAGGGATGCAACTGCCTACGGCATGAACGTTGCAAGCGAATTTGCTCATGAGCTTGCTTCAAACAACGTGTGCGTTGTGTCGGGCGGTGCAAAGGGTGTGGACGCTGCTGCCCTTCGTGGAGCACTCCGTACCCAAACCCCTGTTATTGCAGTTTTGGGCTCGGGGATTGATATTGACTACCCAAAGGAAAACGCAGAGCTTTTTAAGAAAATTGAAGAAAATGGCGCTGTGGTTTCGGAATTTCCTGTGGGTATGGGGCCTTTTGCCCACAATTTCCCCATGCGAAACCGTGTTATTACCGCCATAAGCGAGGCAACAGTTGTGGTGGAGGCTGCCGAAAAAAGCGGTGCATTAATTTCCGCAAGCCATGCCATAGAGCAGGGCAAAACGGTTTTTGCAGTGCCAGGCAACATTGATTCACCCAATAGCTATGGCACAAATGAGCTTATTCGTGACGGAGCAATAATGGCAACCACTGCCACGGACATTTTGTACAATCTAATGGAAAATGCTCCCGAAAAGTTTCGCAAGGCAAAAAGCCACACAACAGCAAAGCCTAAGGCAATAAAGGAAGCTTTTAACAAAAATTACAAAAAAGAGGTTATGACTATCCCTGAGCTTACACCCTACGAAAAAGCTGTTGTAAATGCCTTAAAACAAGGGAAAAATACCTACGAAGACCTTCTTGAATTTACATCCATGGAAACAAATAAATTAACTTCGCTCTTGACAATTATGGAAATCAAGGGCATAATAGAGCGTGGTTTCAGGAATGAATATATACTCAATGACTGAAATAACGAAAGGATTTGAGGGAAATGGCAAAAAATCTTGTTATAGTTGAGTCGCCTGCAAAGGCGAAAAGCATAAATAAATATCTTGGCAAGAACTACACCGTTATGGCATCAATCGGCCACGTGAGGGATTTGCCAAAGAGCTCTTTAGGTGTTGACCCCGAGGATGATTTTGCACCTAAGTATATCACTATCCGAGGTAAGGGCGACCTTTTGGCAAAAATGAAAAAAGCGGCAAAAAGTGCCGACAAGGTTTATCTTGCAGCCGACCCTGACCGTGAGGGTGAAGCAATAAGCTGGCATCTTGCACAGCTGCTTGAAATTGACGAAAATTCAAAGTGCCGTATTACCTTTAACGAGGTAACAAAATCGGCTGTTGTGGCATCCTTGAAAAATGCCCGCAGCATTGACCTTGACCTTGTTAACTCTCAGCAGGCAAGACGAGTTTTGGATAGAGTGGTGGGCTACAAAATAAGTCCCATTTTGTGGAAAAAGGTAAAGCGAGGTCTTAGCGCAGGCAGAGTGCAGAGCGCGGTAACAAAAATGATTGTTGACCGTGAAAAGGAAATTGAAAACTTTATTCCCAAGGAATACTGGACAATTGCCGCACATCTTACCGACGATAAGGGCAAGCACCCCTTTGAAGCACGCTACTACGGCATTGGCGGTAAGAAAAAGGAAATCACAACAAAGGACGAAGCGGATAAGATTTTAAATACTATTAAAAACGCTGACTATACTGTTACAAAGGCAGTTTACAGCGAAAAGAAGAAAAATCCCCTTCCGCCCTTCACAACAAGCACCCTTTTACAGGATGCAAGCCGTAAAATCGGCTTTACTTCACAAAGAACAATGAGTAATGCCCAAACCCTTTACGAAGGCGTAACCGTGCCCGGCAAGGGACCTATGGGTCTTATCACATACATGAGAACTGACTCAATGCGTATTTCCGAGGAAGCGCTCAGTGAGGTACGAAGCTTTATCGGCGAAAGGTACGGTGAGGAATATTTGCCCAAAAAGGCAAATGTTTACAAGGTTGGTAAAAACGCACAGGATGCTCACGAAGCAATCCGTCCCACCGACTGTACAATTACACCCGATATGATACAAAAAAGCGTAACAAGCGACCAGTATAAGCTCTACAAGCTTATTTGGGAAAGGTTTGTTGCCTGCCAGATGACAAGCGCAGTTTATGACACCGTTCAAGCTGACATTACTGCCGAAAATGTAACCTTTAAGGCATCGGGCAGTGCAATTAAGTTCCCGGGTTACCGTGCAGTTTACATTGAAGGCAGCGACGAAATAGCACCTAAGGATTCCAAAAAGCTTTTAAAGCTGGAAGAAAACCAAAAGCTTCTTTTGTCATCCTTAGAGCCTGACCAGCATTTCACCGAGCCTCCTGCAAGATTTACCGAAGCAAGCTTAATTGAAATGATGAAGGACAACGGCATTGGCCGCCCCAGTACCTACACTCCCACAATCACCACAATCATCAGCCGTGGCTATGTGGCACGCGAAAAGAAAATGCTCAAGCCCACAGAGCTTGGTAAAATTGTAAACGACATTATGCAAAGTAATTTCGAAAGCATTGTGGATGCGGAATTTACTGCAGGCATGGAGGAAGAGCTTGACAAGGTTGAAGAAGGCAAGAGAGACTGGGTTGAGCTTTTGAAGGAATTTTACACCCCCTTTAAGTTAACACTTGAAGAGGCTGAAAAAAATATTGACAAGGTTAAAATAGCGGACGAGGTTTCCGACGAAAAGTGCGAAAAATGCGGACGAAACATGGTTATTAAGGTAAGTAAGTTCGGTAAGTTCTTAGCATGCCCCGGTTTTCCCGAATGCAGAAACACAAAGCCCGTTATTAAGGACACAGGGGTTAGCTGCCCCAAGTGCAACGCACGTATTGTTGAACGTAAGAGCAAAAAGGGCAAAAAGTATTTTTCTTGCGAAAATGCTCCCAAATGCGACTTTATCCTTTGGGATGAGCCCGTTAAATCACCCTGCCCCATCTGCGGTAGCGTGATGGTTAAAAAGTATCTTAAAAAGGGCAGTATTACCCTTTGCTCAAACAGTGATTGCACATCTAACGCAAAAAAGAAGGACGAAAAATAAAAAGGAGGGGTTGTATGAGCACACTTAAGGTTATAGGCGGAGGCTTAGCCGGCTGTGAAGCAGCATGGCAGGCAGCAAATGCCGGAATAAAGGTTGAGCTTTACGAAATGAAGCCTGTGCATTTTTCCGAGGCTCATACAAGCCAATTTCTTGGTGAGCTTGTTTGCTCAAACTCCTTAAAGGGTGCAGGTCTTGACAATGCCTGCGGTCTTTTAAAGGAAGAAATGCGAAGAATGAATTCGCTTATTATTGCTTGTGCCGACAAAACAAAGGTTCCTGCAGGCGGTGCTTTAGCGGTGGACAGGGAAAAGTTTGCACAAATGATAACCCAAGAAATTCAGAACCACGAAAATATAACAGTTATAAACGAGCTTGTTGAAAAAATCAATGCTGACGAATACACAATTGTGGCAACAGGCCCTTTAACACATTCTGCTTTGTGTAATTCCATTGCAGAATTAACAGGGGAGGAGTATTTATCCTTCTACGATGCGGCAGCACCTGTTATTGAAACCGAAAGCATTGACTTTGACAAGGTTTACAAAAGCGCCCGCTACGGAAAGGGCACTGCGGATTATATAAATTGTCCCATGGATAAGGACGAATACCTTGCTTTTTACAATGAGCTTATAAACGCCGAAAGAGCACCCTTGCACGAAAACATTGACAAGCCAAACGTTTTCGAAGGCTGTATGCCTGTTGAAATCATGGCGTCCCGTGGGGTGGACACTCTCCGCTTTGGTCCTTTAAAGCCAAAGGGACTTCCCGACCCCAAAACAGGCAAGGAGCCCTACGCTGTTGTGCAGTTAAGACAAGACAACACCGAGGGCACCATGTTCAACATGGTAGGCTTTCAGACCAACTTGAAGTTCGGTGAGCAAAAAAGGGTTTTTTCCATGATACCCGGACTTGAAAACGCAAACTTTTTACGCCTTGGGGTAATGCACAGAAATACCTACATCAATTCCCCTGAGCTTTTGAATGCAACCTTTGCAATGAAAAAGCACCCCAAAATTTATTTTGCAGGGCAGATAACAGGTGTTGAAGGCTATGTGGAATCGGCTGCAAGCGGTCTTATGGCAGGAATGAATGCCGCAAGGCAAATTTTAGGCAAGGACCTGGTTGTGCTTCCCACATCAACTGTTACGGGGGCACTCAGTAACTACGTTACAGTTGGCGCAGTAAAAGGAAGGTTCCAGCCAATGAATGCAAATTTTGGCATTATTGAGCACCATGTAGGACGAATTAAAAACAAAAAGGACAGATACCTTGCAATAGCAGATGAGGCACTTTTAAGCCTTGAAAATGCACTGAATACTTTAAACTAAAAAAAGGGATTTTGCTTTGGCAAAGTCCCTTTTCATTACTTTTTCCCTATTCCTTATTACTTATTCCCTATTGGTCACTACTCTGTAGTGACCAATATTATATCGTCACCTATTTTTTGTATGCTTTTCCAGGGGATTACAATATCCTCCTCAGGCGGAAAAAAACCGAATAAACGTCTTTTCCCGGGGATAATAATTGAGTTCACAACCCCCTTTTCAAGGTCAATGTCCAAGTCTCTCACAAAGCCTAAGCGGTTGGTGGTTGTTATGTCAATAACCTCTTTGCTCCGAAAATCGGAAATATAACTGTTTTTATGGCTCATACACACCTCTTAAAATTAAAAAAATGCTGTACATTTGGGTTAGTTTGTTATATAATACTATATATGTATTATAATGGGAGAATAGCAATGAATAGAAAAAACGGATATTTTAATTTCATATTAAGAAACACCCCTTTTTTGTATTTCATACTCGTAATTGTTTTCGGATTGTGGATGTGCTTTTTTAACCTTCCTGCAGGCTTGGTGCTGGTTGTTTTGTCCTTGTCCATGGCAGTGGGAGTGGTTGTAAGAACCTACGAACAAATTGAAAGCCGAAACAAATTCTTTTCATCAATTACAAATGCAGGGGATAAGTTTGACCTTGCCGAGGGGTTAACTGCGGCAATGGTTGCAGTTTCTACCGACGGTAAAATAACCTGGTGGAACGATGCTTTTGAAAAAATATGCCCCACAGTTTCCATGCACGACGGCATTACCACACACATAAATTCCATCACAATGGACGTTTTGTGCAACATGAATAAGGACGAGGAAAAAAAGCTTGAGCATGAGGATAAATGCTACATGATGGTTTCCGTGCCCGTTAAAAGCGAAAAGGTCAACGACAGCGCCTTTGTTGTTACCTTAAGCGACGTAACCGAGCGTGAATACCTCAAAAAGCTTGCCTCCGACTCCAGAACTGTTGTGGCACACATTCTTATCGACAACTACGACGAGCTTGTAACCGAGGACGGCAACGATGCCTCCTATCAGGTTGAAAAGGAAATTGAAAAGCTTGTTTTTGACTGGGGCAAGGCATTGGGCGGCAGTGTACGAAGAATGGAAAAGGGTAAGTACCTTTGCATTTTAAATGCAAAAATGCTTGAAGAAATAAAACTTGACAAGTTTGAAATACTTGAAAAAGCAAAAAATTTGGGCGGCGAAAGTGTTATTGAGCCAACACTAAGTATTGGCGTTGGTATTGACGGCAGTGACATTGGCGAAATTGACTTTTTTGCAAAAACTGCTCTTGACATGGCTCTTGGCCGTGGCGGTGACCAGGCTGTTATAAAGGATGCAAATAACTTTTCCTACTACGGCGGTAAAAGCCGTGAAACAGAAAAACGAACAAAGGTTAAAGCCCGTATTAAGGCACACGCCTTGGTAAGCCTTATTGATGAATGTGACAACGTTATTGTAATGGCTCACAATTATGCCGATGCGGATGCCTTTGGTGCGTCCGTTGCACTTGCCTGTGTTTCCATGGCACGAGGCAAGCAGGCAAAGGTTGTGGTGGAAAGCTACGACTCCACAGTAAAATATATCATGAAGAGCTTTGAAAAAAATCAGACTCATTGGAGCATGTTCGTAAACAAAATGCAGGCAAGGGAATTAATCCGTGAAAAAACCCTTGTTATTGTGTGCGACACCCACCGAAAGAGCCTGGTTGTTGCTCCCGAAATTTTGGACTTGGCTGAAAGTGTGGTTTTAATTGACCACCACAGACGAAGCGAGGACTTTATCACAAAGACCGACCTTATTTATCACGAGCCGTCAGCCTCCTCCACATGCGAAATGATAACTGAAATGTTTCAGTACATTGGCCGTGGCGGTATTAATTCCGAGGTCGCTGAGGCAATGTATGCAGGCATAATGGTTGACACCAACGACTTTATTTACAAAACAGGTGTCCGCACCTTTGAGGCGGTGGCTTATCTTAAAAAGCTTGGTGCCGACATGGTAAGCGTTAAAAAATGCATGAAGGAAACCATGGAAGCCTACCGTGAAAGGGCAGAAATTGTTGAAAATGCAACCATGTACAACAAGGGCATTGCATTAAGCAAGGTCTATTCCGACTCAATTGCCCAGGAGGTTGTGGCAAAGGCTGCAAACGACCTTTTGAACATTGAAGGTGTAAGCGCATCCTTTGTTATTGCACCCACCGGTGAAAACGTGGTGTCAATTTCCGGCAGAAGCTACGGCGATTTCAATGTGCAGGTAATATGCGAAATGTTAGGCGGCGGCGGTCACATGCTGGCAGGCGCTGTAAGATTAGAAGATGTGAGTGTGGACGAGGCAGAAGAAATGCTTAAGGAAGCACTCAGAAAATACGAATAATTCAGAAAGAAGGATATAAAAAATGAAGGTAGTACTTTTAACAGATGTAAAGGGTCACGGCAAAAAGGGCGATGTTGTTGAAGCAAGCGACGGCTATGCAAGAAATTTCCTCTTGCCAAAGGGTCTTGCAAAGGAAGCAACAAAGGGTGCTTTGAACGAAGTAAAGGGTAAGAACGAAGCAAAGGCTTACCACAAGGAGCAGGAAATTATTCAGGCTAAGGAAATCAAAGCTCAGCTTGAAGGCAAAAAGGTTACAATAAAGAGCAAAGCCGGCGAAAACGGCAAGCTTTTTGGCAAGGTTACAAACCAGAACGTTGCCGATGCAATTAAATATCAGCTTCATGTTGTTGTGGACAAGAGAAAGGTTGTTTTGCCCGACGGCATTAAAACAATCGGCAACCACCAGGTTGAAATTAAGGTTTATCCCGAAATCAGTGCAAAAATCACAGTTGAAACTGTTAACGAATAATTCTCTTTGGGGGAGATAAAATGGAACTTCCAATCGGAAAAACAATGCCCTATAACATAGAGGCGGAGCAGGCTGTTTTAGGCAGCATGATATTTGACGACAAGGCTCTTGTTTCCTGTGTTGAGGCTTTAAGTGCAGATGATTTTTACACCAATGCACACAAAATAATATTCAATGCCATAGAAACCCTTTTTAACGAAGGCAGACCCGTTGACATTGTTACTTTAAGTGACAAGCTGGGTTCTGACATTGACCAGGTAGGTGGCATAAGCTACATTTCGGGAATTGTGCAAAATGTGCTTTCCACCGAAAACTTAGCTCACTACATTTCAATTGTTGAAGGCAGAAGCATTTTAAGAAAGCTTGTTGGTGCTGCAAGTGAAATTATTGACATTTCCACAGCCGATAAAGACGAGGTAAGTGCAATCCTTGACAAAAGTGAGCAGCTTATATTCAATATCCTTGACAAACGAGGCACAAAGGGCTTTTACCACATTAAAGAGGTTGTGCAAAGCTCAATGGCGCTTTTGCAGGAGCTTAAGAAAAAAGGCTCTGCCATTACAGGTGTGCCCACAGGCTTTAAAGAGCTTGACACACTTACTGCAGGCCTTCAGAAAAGCACTTTGGTTATCGTTGCGGCACGTCCCGGTGTTGGTAAAACAAGCTTTGCCTTAAACATTGCAGAAAACGCTGCAATAAAGCACAATGTGCCTGTTGCAATTTTTAGCTTGGAAATGAGCAAGGAAGAGCTTGTAAACCGTGTAATGAGTAGTGAAGCCTTGGTTTCCAGCGAAAAAATGAGGGTTGGCGACTTAAGTCCTACCGACATGACAAAGCTGGCTCATTCCTTAAAGGGCATTATCAATGCCCCCATATATATTGACGACACCCCCGGTATTTCAATTTCCGAAATAAGAGCAAAGTGCAGACGATTAAAGCTGGAAAAGAACATTGGCCTGGTTGTAATCGACTACTTACAGCTCATGGAGGGCAAGGGCAAGAGCGACAACCGTTCACAGGAGGTTGCGGACATTTCCCGTGCACTTAAAATTATGGCAAAGGAACTGGAAATCCCGGTAATCACACTTTCACAGCTTAACCGTACAAGTGAAGCAAGAAAGGACAAACGTCCTCAGATAAGTGACTTGAGAGAAAGTGGTGCAATCGAGCAGGATGCGGATATTGTAATGCTTTTGTACAACCCCGACACAGCAAACGAGGACCAGAATGCCGAAAAGAGCAACATTGTGGAATGTATTGTGGCAAAGCACCGTGGCGGTGAATGTCGTTCGGTAAATCTGGCATGGCGTGGCGAATATACAAAGTTCATGAATCTGGACAACAGAAATTAGGTGGTATAGTGCTTGACAAAGTGCTTGCAACAATTAAACAGTATAATATGCTTAAAGCAGGGGACAAGGTGATTTGTGCGCTTAGCGGCGGGGCAGACTCCATGGCTCTGCTTTCTGCGCTTTATGAGCTTCGTGACGAGCTTGGCATAGAGCTTTATGCGGCGCATCTTAACCACTCAATCCGTGGAACGGATGCAGATATGGATGAAGAATTTGTTAAGTCTTTTTGCCAAAGCCTTGGTGTTGAGCTTTTTGTGAAAAAGTGCAACATTCCCCTTATTTCCCAAAAGGAGCATATTGGCGAAGAGGAATGCGGCAGAAGAGAAAGATACAAATTCTTTTTTGAAATATGCCTGAGATTAGGCGGTGGCATAATTGCCACGGGCCATCATATAAATGACAGAGCGGAAACAGTTTTATTAAACCTTTTCCGTGGCAGCGGCAGCTTAAAGGGCGTGCCTCTTGTAAGAGGCAATATTATCCGCCCCTTAGCCCGTGTTACAAAAAAAGAGGCAGAGGAGTACCTTTTAAAAAAGGGTATTTCCTGGCGTGAGGACTACACCAATAAAGAAAATAAATACACACGTAATAATCTTCGTAACACCGTTATTCCCTTAATTGAAAAATTTTTCCCCAAAGCCTCGGAAAAAATTGCAAAATGCGAGGAGTATGCCAAAGAGGACGACGAGTATTTGTGTTTAATAGCTCAGAATTCGGGTGCTTTTTGTGATAGTATTCTTTATGTGGAAAAGTTTTTGCCCCTTCACAGGGCGGTTAAAAGGCGTGTTGCAATAAAGGCTTTGGAACAATGGGGTGCAGAGGTATCCGATTCGTCAATTGATGCCCTTTTTTCCATTGCAGAGGGGGAGTCGGGCAAGGAAAGAAACCTTGGAAACTCTGTTACAATTATTAAGAATTACGCCTGTGTTGCAAAGAAAAATGTTAAAAAATGCAAAACAAATGAAGAAATTGTTATAAAACTGTGTGAAAACCTTGAATTGTCAGCTTTAAACGGCAGTTGGAGGGTAAAAATTGTTGACAAAACCGAAAAAATACGAGATAATAATAGAATAGTGATTTTGGATGCCGAAAAGCTTGGAGACGAGGTTGCAATTCGCAAAAGAAAAGACGGCGACTACATTTCTCCAAAGGGTATGAAAGGCAAAAAAAAGCTGAAAGCACTTTTCATTGACCTGAAAATCCCCCGTGAAAAGCGTGATGAAATAACGCTTTTGGCAAAGGATGGCGAGGTTTTGTTCATACCCGGCATACGAAAAACAAACAACTACAGCCCCACAGAGAATACAAAAAAATTTTTTATTGCAGAATATAACAACGAGTAAAAACAAAGGAGCACAATTATGGAAAATAAGAACTTTGATGTATCCAATATAATCAGTGAGGTTCTGGTAACTGAAGAACAGATTAAGGAAAGAGTTAAAGAGTTGGGCGAACAAATCAGCCGTGACTACGAAGGCAAGGAAATCTGCGTTTTAGCAGTTCTCACAGGCAGCTTCATTTTCGCTGCCGACATTATCCGTGCCCTTAAGGTTCCTGCACAGGTAATCTGTATCTTTGCATCAAGCTACGAAGGCGCCGAATCCGTAGGAAAAGTAGATTTAATCAAAGGTAAGGGTTTTGTTGTTAAAGATAAGGATATACTTATTGTAGAGGATATTGTTGACACAGGCAGAACACTTACTGCAGTTAAGGAAATTCTTATGAACGAAGGCGCAAAAAGCGTTGAAATCTGCACCTTCCTCGACAAGCCCGAAAGACGAGTTGTGGAGCTTACACCTAAGTACATAGGTTTTGACATTCCCAACAAGTTTGCAGTAGGCTACGGTCTTGACTACGACCACAGTTTCCGTCAGTTCCCCTTTGTGGGCGTTTTAAAGCCCGAAATTTATGAAAAGTAAGCCAAGGAGGCAATTTTAAGTTGAAAAAAGGATTGAAAAATTTAGGTTTTGTTGTGGCAATGACCTTGGTTATTGTTCTTGCCACAAGTATGTTTTCGGCACAACCCATGGTTGACGAAACGGTGTATTCCGACCTTTACAACGAAATCCGTGAAGGTAATGTAACTCATCTTGAGCTGTTGGACACAACCGCCAAGGTAACCTACAAAAACGGAAGCAGTAACGTGGTGGAAATTCCCGGTCGCTCCTGGATTTTAACCTCGCCCATAAGCGAAGTTATAGACGAGCAGATTGAAAACGGAACACTCACAATCTCCACCCCCGAAATAACAATGCCCTGGTGGGTGTCAATGCTCCCCAGCGTTATTGTGCTTATTATATTAACAATTGCCTTCATGTTCTTCATGCGCCAGTCCCAAAACGGTAAGGGCTTGGGCGGCTTTGGTAAGAGCAAGGCAAAATCACCCGACGAAAACGGCAAAAGAGTCACCTTTGACGATGTGGCAGGTGTTGACGAGGAAAAGAAAGAGCTCAGCGAAATTGTTGACTTTCTCCGTGCGCCTAAAAAGTTTACCGATTTAGGCGCAAGAATACCCAAGGGTGTGCTTTTGGTGGGCCCTCCCGGCACAGGTAAAACACTTCTGGCAAAGGCTGTTGCAGGTGAAGCAGGCGTGCCCTTCTTCTCCATGAGTGGTTCAGACTTTGTTGAAATGTTTGTTGGTGTTGGTGCATCAAGAGTAAGAGATTTGTTTGAACAGGCAAGAAAAAGCTTACCGGCTATTATCTTTATAGATGAAATCGATGCTGTAGGTCGTCAGAGAGGCACAGGCTTAGGCGGCGGTCACGATGAACGTGAGCAAACCTTAAACCAGCTTTTGGTTGAAATGGACGGCTTTGGTACAAACTCAGGCATTATTATCATTGCGGCAACAAACCGTGCCGACATACTGGACCCTGCACTTCTCCGTCCGGGCAGATTTGACCGTCAGGTTACTGTTAACTACCCCGACCAGAAGGGCAGAGAGGCAATTCTTGAAATCCATGCAAAGAATAAGCCCTTGGACGAAAGCGTAAGCCTTAGTAAGGTTGCAAAGTCCACCTACGGCTTTACAGGTGCAGATCTGGAAAACATTTTAAACGAAGCGGCAATCCTTGCGGCAAGAGGCAACAAGGAAAAAATCGGCCAGAGCGAAATGGACGAGGCAATCTTAAAGGTTGTTATGGGTCCCGAAAAGAAGAACCATGTAATGAAGGAAAAAGACAAAAAGCAAACTGCTTACCACGAAGCAGGCCATGCAATTTTGTCCCACATTCTTCCCACACAGGACAATGTTCATCAGGTGTCAATCATTCCCCGTGGTCATGCAGGCGGCTTTACCTTAAGCCTTCCCGACACTGACAAAGCCTACATTTCAAAAACTGAAATGAAAGAACAGCTTATTGTGCTCATGGGCGGACGACTGGCAGAAAAAATTATTTTTGACGAAATTAACACAGGTGCTTCAAGTGACATTGACCGTGCCACAACCTTAGCCAGAAAAATGGTTATGCAGTACGGCATGAGCGACACCTTAGGCTCCATGACCTTTACATCCAGTGACCATGAGGTTTTCCTTGGAAGAGATTTCTCCCAGGGCAACAACTTCTCACAGGAAACTGCAGCTGAAATTGACAAGGAAGTTAAAAAGATTATTGACGAAAGCTTTTCAAGTGCCGAAAAGCTCCTTCGTGAAAATATCGACAAGCTTCACAATGTTGCAAATGCCCTTATTGAGCTCGAAAAGCTTGACGGCGATGAATTCATAAAGGCATTCAACGGTGAAATGGAAAAGGAAGAGGTGGCAGAATAATGCGAAGCATGACAGGCTACGGCACAGCCGAAACAATGTACAACGGTAAAAAAATTACTGTTGAAATTAAAAGCGTAAACAGCCGCTACAGCGACATTTCCGTTAAAATGCCCCGTCTTTACACATTTTTGGAAGCACCCTGCAAAAAGGCTGTAACTGATTTGACCAGCAGAGGAAAAATTGATGTTTATATTAACATCGACTCCTCCACCGACGAAACAAAAAACGTAAGCGTGAACGTTTCACTTGCAAAGGCATATAAGGATGCCATTGAAAGCATTGCAAAGGAAACCGAAACAGACAAGGTGGTAAATGCTGTTACCCTTGCACGTCTTCCCGATGTTTTAACCATCGACTCCGAGGACGAGGACGCCGAGGAAATGACAAAAGTTGTTCTTGACGCATTGCAGGAAGCAGGCAAAATGTATGTTAAGATGCGTGAAGAGGAAGGCTACAACATGCTTTTGGTTTTAACTGAGCATCTTAATGTTATTGAAAGCATTGTTGGTATTATTGAATTGCATGCCCCCGAAATTGTGACCAATTACCGCACAAAAATTGAGGCACGCATGAAAGAAATTATGGGAAATGTTCCCTACGATGAGTCAAGGCTTTTAACCGAGGTTGCTCTTTTTGCCGACAAGGTAAATGTTGACGAGGAAATTGCAAGGTTAAAAAGCCACATTGAGCAAATGCGTGAAATGTTCAAGGCAACAGAGCCTGTAGGCAGAAAAATGGATTTCCTTATCCAGGAAATGAACCGCGAAATCAACACAACAGGCAGTAAATGTAACAACCTTTCCATTGCGAGAAATGTTATCGATGTTAAAGCAGAGATTGAAAAGCTCCGTGAACAGGTTCAGAACATAGAATAAGGTGTTAAAATGAAACTTATTAACATTGGTTTCGGGAACATGGTTTCCGACAGAAAAATTGTGGGTGTTGTAAGTCCCGAGTCGGCACCCATTAAAAGGCTTATTCACGATGCAGGTGACAAGGGCATGTTGATTGATGCCACCTACGGACGAAAAACAAAAAGCGTTATTATTACCGACTCAGGCCATGTAATTTTGTCGGCGCTTACTAACGAAGTAATTTACGAGCGTAACGACTCGGACGAAAAGCCTGTTATAAGCTCTCTGGAGGAATAAATTATGAAAAAAAGAGGAACTTTACTTGTTCTTTCCGGCCCTTCAGGCTCGGGAAAAGGCACGCTTTTGCAGGAATACACCTCAAAAAGAGACGACGTGTTTATTTCTGTGTCTGCCACAACCCGCAACCCTCGTGAAGGCGAAAGATACGGAGTTAATTACTACTACATGACCGTGGATGAATTTAAAAAGAAAATTGATGAAAACGGTTTTCTTGAATACGCAAACTTTTGCGGAAACTATTACGGAACCCCTCGTGACAGAGTTGAAGAAAAACTGAGTCAGGGCTTTGACGTAATTTTGGAAATTGATGTGCAGGGCGCACTTTTGGTGAAGAAAAACTGCCCCGATGCGGTTTTGGTGTTCACAGCACCGCCCTCATACCAAATTCTTCGTGAGCGACTTATCGGCCGTGGCACAGAAAGCATGGAAGTTATCGAAGAAAGGCTTTCTGCAGCGGTGGAGGAGTTCAAGCAAATGAACGAGTACGATTACATTGTTGTAAACGACACAATTGAAAAAGCTTCACAAGAGCTTGGTGCCATATTCATGGCAGAAAAATGCAGAACAAACAAAAATGATGATTTCATTAAAGGAGTGTTAAGCGATGTTATATCCTGAAATTGCTAAGCTTATGGAGGGTATGCCCTCAAGATATTCTTTGGTTATTGTAACAGCAAAGCGTGCAAGACAGCTTGCTGAAAGAGAAGAAAAAATTACAGACAAGCACGTTACTGTTGCCATTGACGAAATCAGCCGTGGCATGGTAAAAATCAAGAAGGACTAAAAGGTGATAAAAAATGCTTAAAGGGAAAAATATTGTATTGGGTGTAACCGGCGGTATTGCGGCGTATAAGGCGTGCGATGTTGCATCAAGACTTATTAAGTTAGGGGCAGAGGTCCATGTTATCATGACAAAGGCTGCCTGTGAATTTGTTGCGCCCTTAACCTTTAAGTCTATCACTAATAACAAGGTACATACCTCTCTTTTCGACGAAAATGAAGAGGGTATACCTCATATTGACCTGGCACAGGAGGCGGACTTGCTTCTTGTTGCTCCGGCAACTGCAAATTTCATAGGCAAGATAGCAAACGGTATAGCTGACGATTTGCTTTCGTCAACTGTTCTTGCTGCAAGCAATAAAAAAATAATGATTTCCCCCGCCATGAACACTCACATGTACGAAAACAAAGCCGTACAGGAAAATTTAGAGAAACTCCGTGGCAGGGGTTTTGTCGTAATTGAGCCTAAGGTGGGAAGGCTTGCCTGTGGGGCAATTGGCACGGGAAAGCTCCCCGAGCCATGTGAAATTGTGGAAAGAGTTATTAATACTATTGCTTTTGAAAAAACACTTTTAGGCAAAAGAGTTTTAATCACCGCAGGGCCCACACAGGAAAAAATTGACCCTGTAAGGTACATAACAAACCATTCCACAGGCAAAATGGGCTATGCTTTAGCTAAGGTAGCCAAGGCAAAGGGTGCAACCGTTACCCTTATTACAGGCAAAACAAACCTTGAAAAGCCCGTTGGGGTAGACACGGTTGAAATTGTTTCCGCAAAGGACATGTTCCGTGAGGTTACCGAAAGGTATTTTGACACGGACATTGTTATAAAAGCTGCGGCAGTTGCAGACTTTAAGCCCAAAAACGTAAGCGACTCAAAAACCAAAAAGGACAATGGAGCCTTTAACATTGAGCTTGAAAAAACCGACGACATTTTAAAATATTTAGGCGAAAAGAAGGCTCATCAGGTGCTTGTAGGCTTTTGCATGGAAACTGAAAATCTTATTGAAAACGCCGAAAAAAAGCTTAAAAACAAAAATCTTGACATGATTTGCGCAAATTCCTTGAACGTGGAGGGGGCAGGCTTCGGCACCGACACAAACGTTTTAACCTTAATCGAAAAGGACGGAACGAAAACAACTCTTCCCATGGACACCAAGGAAAAGCTTGCGGAAATAATATTGGACAAGGCTCTTAAAATGACGGAGGAATAAAAATGAAAAAGATAATAAGTGCACTTTTGGCAGGAGGAATGCTTTTAAGCAGTGTTTCTGCCATGGCAAGTGATGTAAATATTACAATAAACGGGGAGGAGTTTATCCCCAAAAATGCCTTGGGGGAGGTGGTTTCCCCCTTTATTGAAAACGGCTCCACATACCTTCCCGTAAGAGCAATGAGCGAGGTAAGCGGTAAGGAAGTAAGCTTTGATGCCGAAAACTACGCTGTTTACATTGGCGTTGCACCTATGGCACAAAGCGTTGAAGAATACCCCTATGTTAAAATCGAGGACATGGTTTTCACCGAAGGCTTTGTTAACTTAAATTATCGTGCGGCAGACTTTATCAGCCTTTACAAGTTAAATAAGCTTGTAGAAGAAAAACTGGCAAAAGGTTTAATTACCGAAAACGATATTGCAATGGAAAAAAAGCTTATTATGTTTGCAAGGTCCATAACCGAGGAAAACCTTGAGGAAATTGCAAAAAATAACTCTATTACAGTGGGCGAATTAAATCGTCAGCTTTACTACCTTGCATGCCAGGAAGTGCTTTTGAAAATGGTGGAAGTGCCCGAGAGCGAATACGCAAAGTACGTAACTGTAAAGCACATACTTGTAGAGGATGAAAATGTGGCAAAAAGCATTGTTGAAAAGCTCAACGAAGGCGCCCGGTTTGACGCACTTATTGAAGAATTCAACACTGACCCCGGTCAGAGCAAGGGTTCTTCCTACACCTTTACTTATGGCGACATGGTGGAAAGCTTTGAAAAAGCCTCCTTTGCACTTGCTGACAATGAATACACCACCCAGCCCGTAAAGAGCGATTTTGGCTATCACATTATTTTAAAGCTTCCCTTAAAAAAGGAAAATGTTGATTTAACAAATTACCGCTATGAAAAAGTTTTCAATGAGCTTTCAAGCATTCCCGACCCCGAAAAAATGGTTTATGTGTCAGGCGATGGTGACGGCTACGGGGTAATTGAGAATATTACAATTACAAACCGTGAATTTGAATCAGTGGGCGTTATGTTAGATACTAACTACCCCGATGGCTTTGAATATATTAAAGAAATGTTTGCAATTATCAAGGTGTGCGAAAACGGCTTTTTAACAAAGGAAGAGGTTGAAAGTGCAAAAAATGTTGACATAAGCGCACTTGCTTCCGAAATCCCCGGCATATCCGAGGAATTTGCAACAAAATACATGGTTTGTCTTAACATGGTTTCCATGGTTGAGGACAAGTTTATCCAAAGACAAAACGCCTACATCGATTTTGAAAATCTTCTTCGTGAAGAGGTTAAAAACATTGAGGCGCACTTAATCCGTGATATCCGTGTTTATGTGGATGGCGAAATATTAATCCCCTCCGACGTAAACAATAACTACGTAAGACCTATGAACATTGACGGCACTGTGTATGTGCCCGTAAGAGCCATTGTTGAAGCTTTGGGCATGAGTGCCGATTGGGACAACAACAATAGATGCGTAGTAATTACTAAATGAGAGTTGAACTAAAATGTACGCAGAGGTATACATTAACACCCCACTTTTAAGTCTGGACAAGCCCTTTAGCTATCGTATTCCCAAAAAGCTTTTGGGAGATTGTGTGAAAGGCGTAAGGGTAAAGGTGCCCTTTGGCTTTTCCAACCGACCAAGCGAGGGCATAGTCACAAATATTATCGACAAACCGGGCTTTGAAGAGGTTAAGGAAATTAAAAGTGTTACAGATTCTTTCCCCCTTTTAACCGAAAAGGACATTGAGCTTGCCTTTAAAATGAGGGAAAAATATTACTGCAGCTTTTACTCTGCCGCAAAGCTTTTGCTCCCTGTGGGTGCCGAAAGAAAAAAAGAAGAATGGGTCACTTTAAAGGCAGATTTACCCACTGAAGAAATAAGTAGTCTTGTTAAAAAAAGCGCCTTGCAGGAAAGGCTGGTGCATCTTTTGCAAAATGCATCGGGCAGCATGGAAATGGCGCAGATTAAGGCCGAAATGGGCAAAAGTGCCCGCACCTATGTGAACGCAATTGTGAAAAAAGGCATTGCAACGGTGGAGTTTAAAAGCCTTAAAACCATTCAGGACAAAAAAATAAGGGTTGCCTATTATAATTATTCTGCCGATGCATTGGAATTTGCGGAAAGCATTCGCAAAAAAAGCCCCATGCAGGCAAAAATTGTGGAGTTTTTGTCCGACGGCGGCAAATACACCATAAACGACATTATAACTGCCTGCCAGTGCTCACGTAACAGCATTGAGGCACTTAACCTTAAGGGCGTTGTGGAGTATGAGGACGTTGAAATACTGCGTAAGCCTCGTGGCGACAGGCAAATAACCCAAAAGGCATTTGAGGCAACCGAGGAGCAAAAAAACGCCATTGAAAAAATTTTAAACGGCAACAGCGAAACTTTTCTTATCCATGGTGTTACAGGAAGCGGTAAAACCGAGGTTTATCTTCAGGTGGTGGAAAATGTTATAAAAAAGGGCAAGCAGGCAATTGTGTTGGTGCCCGAAATATCACTCACACCGCAAATTACCGACCGCTTTTACAACCGCTTTGGTGACAGCGTTGCAATAATGCATTCGGCGCTTTCCTTAGGGGAAAGATACGACGAATACAAAAGAATTAAAAAAGGCGAGGCAAAGGTTGTTGTTGGGGCAAGAAGTGCAATTTTTGCACCTTGTGCAAACCTTGGGGTTATTATTGTGGATGAGGAGCACGAGTATTCCTACAAATCCGAAACAACCCCCAAGTACCACGCAATTGAAATTGCAAGAATGCGTGCCGACAGCTTTTTGTGCCCCTTGGTTTTAGCAAGTGCAACCCCCAATGTGGAAAGCTACTACAAAGCGCAAAAAGGGGAATATAAATTAATTGAGCTCACAAAGCGCTACAACGAAAACCCCCTCCCCGAGGTTGAAATTGTTGACATGCGAAAAGAGCTTGAAGAAGGCAACAAAACCGTTTTAAGCCGAAAGCTTGCTTTGGGCATTTACGAAAACCTTAAAAATAATAAGCAAACCATACTTTTTCTTAACCGCCGAGGTTTTTCAACCTTTGTGTCCTGTCGTGACTGCGGCTTTGTGTACATGTGCCCTCAGTGCAGTGTGTCTCTTACTTACCACAGCTTTAACGACACCTTAAACTGCCACATATGCGGCTACAGGCAAAACCGTGACAGCTTGTGTCCTGAGTGCAAAAGCAAAAAAATCCGTGACTTCGGCACAGGCACACAAAAAGCACAAAAACAGATTGCCGAAATTTTTCCCCAGGCTGAAATTGTGCGAATGGATGCCGACACAACAGGCGGAAAAAATGGCCACGAAAAGGTTTTATCGCAGTTTGAAGAAAAAGGTGCCGACATTCTTTTAGGCACACAAATGGTCAGCAAAGGTCTTGACTTTCCCCGTGTTACCTTGGTTGGTGCGTTGGCGGCGGATTCCTCGTTATATACCGACGATTTTCGCAGTCAGGAAAGAACCTTTGCGCTTATAACCCAGGTGGCAGGCAGAGCAGGCAGAGGGGACGAAAAGGGCAAGGCAATTATCCAGACCTATTCCCCCGAAAACAGGGTTTTGAACCTTGCGGCAAAGCAGGACTATAAAACCTTTTACAACGAAGAAATTGAATTCAGGCGAGTTTTCGGATACCCGCCCTTTGAAAATATTGTTAACATAGTCATAAGCTCACAAAGTCAGGACAAATGTGAAAAGCATGCAACCATTTTGTACCAGATGCTCCGTGTGGACGAAAACGTAAGGCGTGAAAATATAACCTTGTACGGCCCTCACGATGCGCCCATTGCAAAAATACAAGGCAGGTGGCGTAAGCGAATATGGTTCAAATGTACCGACGCGGAGGCTTTCTTGCCCTCAATCCGAAAAATGCTCATGGCTAAAAAGGAAAGTGACGTTCAGCTCTCGGTGGATATTAACCCCTATTCAATGAGCTGAGAGTCCTCATCCGTCGCCCTTGGCGACACCTTCTCCAAAGGAGAAGGCTAATAGGAAGGAGCCTCATCCGTCGCCTTTGGCGACACCTTCTCCAAGGGAGAAGGCTAATAGGAAGGAGATATAATATGGCATTAAGAGAAATCAGAACAGAAGGCGACAGCTGTCTTAACAAAGTGTGCAGAGAGGTTGAAAAGTTTGACGAAAGACTGCACATTCTTTTAGACGACATGAAGGAAACCCTCAAAAAAGCTCAGGGCGTTGGACTTGCGGCGCCTCAGGTGGGTATTTTAAAAAGAATTTTTATAATCGACGACCCCGAACAGGGCATGATTGAATTTATAAACCCTGTTATTGTGGAAAAGGAAGGCAGCTACATTGACGTTGAAGGATGTTTAAGTCTTCCGGGCAAGGTGGGCACAGTTGAACGCCCCATGAAAACCACCTGCAAGGCATTTGACAGGTTCGGCAACGAATTTTCCTACACAGGTGAGGAGTTGTATTCCAAGTGCATTTGCCACGAATACGACCACTTAGACGGCATACTGTACGCTTCAAAGGTTATCGAATGGATGGAAGAGGACGAATAATATGAGAATTATGTTTATGGGAACCCCCGATTTTGCGGCGGTTTCGCTTAAAAGCCTCATAGAGGACGGCTACAATGTGGTTTCGGTTGTGTCACAGCCCGACAAAAAGCAGGGCAGAGGCATGGTTTTAGTTCCCACTGCAGTGAAAAAGGTGGCAATTGAATACAGCATCCCCACTTTTCAGCCTGAAACAATCAAAAACGGCGAGCTTATGCCCTTTTTGGAGGAAACAAAGCCCGATTTAATAATTGTTGTGGCATACGGCAAAATATTGCCTGAGTATGTTTTAAACTACCCCAAATTCGGCTGTGTGAACGGCCATGCATCAATACTTCCTGCGTATCGTGGTGCGGCTCCCATTCAGCGTGCGGTCATTAACGGCGAAACTGAAACAGGTGTTACCGCCATGTACATGGAAAAGGGTCTTGACACAGGCAATATGATTTTGGTTAAAAAATTAAAAATTGAAGATACCGACACCGCAGAAACTCTTCATGATAAGCTTGCCATTTTAGGTGCCCAAGTTTTGAAGGAAACTATCGAAAGGTTTAAAAAAGGCGATTTTTCCTCCGAAAAGCAGGACGATAGCAAGGCAACCTACGCCTCCATGCTCACAAAGAGCGAAGGCGAAATTGACTGGAACAAAACAAACACAGAGGTTTATAACCTTATGCGCGGTATGGATTCATGGCCAATGGCATATACCTACTTAAACGGGCAAAGGTTTGTGCCCTACTGTTATGAAAAGGTTGAAGGCAGTGGAACTCCCGGCGAAATAATTGAGGTTAATAAGGAATTTATTGTGGTTGCAACCAAGTGCGGTGCAATTAGAATTAAAGAGGTAAAGTTTGACGGCAAAAAGCGAATGAGCGTTAAGGACTACCTTGTAGGGCACAAAATCGAAAAGGGAACCGTGCTCGGAAAATAAGAAAGGGTTTTATTTATGTATTACGATATTTATTATCTTGTGCTTGTACTTCCGATGATTATTCTTTCAATGTTTGCATCGGCAAAGGTGAACAGCACTTATAAAAAATATTCAAAGGTTTCAACAAGACGAAATTTCACCGCAACCGAAGCGGTAAGGCAAATTCTTGACCAGAATGGCTTGTACAACGTGAAAATTGAAAGCATTGCAGGCAATCTCACCGACCACTACGACCCTAAGGCAAACGTAATCCGCCTTTCGGACAGCGTGAGAAATTCCTCCTCTGTTGCAGCAGTTGGCGTTGCAGCTCACGAGGCAGGTCATGCAGTGCAGCATGCAACAGGCTATGCTCCCATTAAGTGGCGCAGTTCACTTGTTCCTGTTGCAAACCTTGGTTCAAAGCTTGGTATTCCGCTTGTTATCATTGGCTTTCTTTTAATGCAGTTTGAAAGCGCATTGGGTGCTATGTGTGTATACGGCGGTATTTTGTTTTTCTCCTTGGCGGTGCTTTTCCAGGTGGTAACACTTCCTGTTGAATTTGACGCATCAAAAAGAGCTATCGAAACCTTGTCAGGCGGTGGCTACCTTTACGAGGAAGAAACAGGTATGGTTAAAAAGGTTTTGTCGGCAGCGGCAATGACCTATGTTGCGGCAGCGGCAACAAGCATTATGCAGCTTTTAAGACTAATTCTTATTGCAAGGGACAGAGACTGATGGCAAACGGTTTATCCTCCGCCCGTGAGGCGGCACTTAAAACTTTATATCAGGTTGAAAAGGAGGGGGCGTATCTTAATCTTGCCTTGATTGACGTCCTTTCTTCCTCACGCCTTGACAGCCGTGACAGCGGTCTTTGCACCGAAATTGTTTTTGGTGTTCAGCGAAACAGGCGCTATATTGACAATATTATAGAAAACCTTTCATCAATAAAGCTCAAAAAAATTTCGGTATGGATATTAAACATTTTGCGAATAGGTGTATATTCCATAAAGTTTTTGGATAAAATACCCCAAAGTGCAACCATTAACGAATGTGTAAAGCTCAGTAAGCGCTACGGTCATGCAAAAAGCAGCGGCTTTGTAAATGCAATTTTAAGAAAAGTAACAGTCAGTGGCGACTTTTTGCCAAAGACAGGCACCGACGAATACCTTTCGGTGTACTATTCCTACCCCGACTGGATTGTGGGTAAGTGGAAAAGCGAAGGTGTTAAGGACATTGAGCCTCTTTTAAAGGCAGGCAACGAAACCCCACCAACCTACTTAAGGCGCAACCTTTTAAAGGGCGATTTTGAAATACCCGAGGGCATTGAAAAAGCAACCTTAGGGCAAAATGCCTATGTTTACACAAAAAGCGGCGCTTTCCACGGTGGCGAATTGCAAAAAAACGGCTATTTTTCAATCCAGGATGTGGCAAGTCAGTTAGCAGTTGAAGCTTTGGAGGTAGAAAAGGGTATGGAGGTTTTAGACCTTTGTGCCGCCCCCGGCGGAAAAAGCGAGTATATTTCAGAGCTTATGGGCAATTGCGGGCATGTTTTAGCCTGCGACCTTTACCCCCACAAAACCGAGCTTATTGAAAAAAGCGCAGAAAGGCTTGGAATTGAAATAATCGAAACAAGGGTTAACGACGCTGAAAAATTCAACAGCGAATTTGAAGAAAAATTTGACAGAGTGCTTTTGGATGCACCCTGCTCAGGGCTTGGCATTATAAGGCGAAAGCCCGACATAAAGTGGACAAAAGGAGCAACCGACTGCTCCGCACTTGCAAAAACACAGTACAAAATGCTCCGCAATGCCATGCGCTACGTGAAAAAGGGCGGTATGCTTGTTTATTCCACCTGCACCATAAGCCGCATGGAAAATGAGCAGATGGCAGAAACATTTTTAAGGGAGAACAAAAACTTTGAACCTCTCCCAACAGACTATATGAACAAAAAAGGGTATTGTCAGCTTTTGCCCAATACCTTCGGTACAGACGGATTTTTTATTGCGAGGTTTATACGACGTGATTAATCTTGGTGATTTATCTTTAGAGGAATTAACTGAATATATGGTTTCAATGGGTGAGGCAAAATTCCGCGGAAAGCAAATTTTCACCATGATACATAAGGGTGTTGAAAGTATTGACGATTTGTCCACCTTGTCAAAAAATCTGAGGGAAAAGCTCAGCGAAAATGCGGAAATTTTCCTTCCGCAGATTGAAAGAAAGCTTACCTCAAAGCTTGACGGCACAATAAAATACCTTTTAAGGCTTAACGACGGCAATATTATCGAAACAGTTGCCATGGACTATCACCACGGAATATCCGTGTGTATATCCAGCCAGGTAGGATGCGCCATGGGCTGCAGCTTCTGCGCCTCCACCTTAAACGGTAAGGTGCGAAACCTTTATCCTTACGAAATGTGCGGTCAGGTAATAAGGGTTATAAAGGATTTAGGCAGGCGAGTGTCGAATATTGTTGTAATGGGTATTGGCGAGCCATTTGACAACTACGATAACCTTATTAAGTTCATGAAAAACATTAACGACCCTGAGGGAGTTAATTTGGGCTACAGGCATATTACGGTTTCAACCTGCGGTATTGTGCCCAAAATAACAGCGCTTGCAAATGAAAATATTCCGGTTAATCTTGCGGTGAGCCTGCACGCTCCCACCGATGAATACCGAAAAGCCATAATGCCCATTGCAAAAAAGTATTCACTAGATGAGCTTTTAAAGGCATGCAGGTATTATTTTGACAAAACAGGCAGGCGTATTACCTACGAATACGCCCTGATTGAAGGCAAAAACAGCTCCGACGAATGTGCATATAAGTTGGTGGAGCTGTTTAAAAATGACAACTGTCACATTAACCTTATCCCCGTAAACGATGTTAAGGAAAGAGGTAATGTGAGAGTAAGCAAAAAACGAGTTGAAGAATTTAAAAACATTTTAAATAAAAATCATGTTACCGCAACAATAAGGCGTGAGTTGGGAAGCGACATTTCCGCATCCTGCGGACAGCTTCGCAACAGCGTTATAAATTAAGGAGGTGGTCATATGGAATATTCAGCAAAAACAGATGTGGGAAAAAAAAGAATACAGAACGAGGATTCTTATTTGGTAAACGGCGAAATCGATGGCGGCATTTTTATTGTTGCGGACGGTATGGGCGGTCACAACGCAGGCGAGGTTGCAAGCCTTGATGCCTGCAGAATTACCGAAAGCTTTATTCTTGAAAGCGAAAATAAGGACGAAAACGCAATTGTTGCTGCTATTAAAAAAGCAAACCGTGACATTTTCCAGCGTGCCTCCGAAAACAATGCAATGCGTGGCATGGGCACAACAATTGATGTGTGCTACATAACAAAAAATCTGCTTACCATCGGACACGTTGGCGACAGCCGAGTGTATGTAATTAACCAAAGCGGAATTAAGCAAATCACTCATGACCACAGCGTGGTAGGCATGATGCTTGAAGAGGGCACAATCAGCGAGGAGGAAGCAAGGCTTCATCCTCAGCGTAACATAATTACAAGGGCAGTAGGTACTTCTGTGAATGTTGAAGTGGACGTTGAAAAGTACTCTTTAGATGAAAACGACACAATTCTCATGTGTACTGACGGTTTAACAGGCATGGTTACTCCATCGGAGATATGTTCAATTGTTTTAAATGCACAAAGTCTTATCGATGCATGCAATGCTCTGGTGAGCAAGGCAAACGAAAACGGCGGCAAGGACAACATAACCGTTATTCTTATTAAGCCTTTCGGGCAGAAAGTGGAGGATAAGTGATTATGATAGGTACTGTATTAGGCAACAGATATGAACTTTTGGAAAAAGTCGGCATAGGCGGTATGGCAATTGTTTACAAGGCAATGGACCGACTTTTGAACAGATATGTTGCAGTTAAGCTTTTAAGAAGCGAATTTCAGGACAATGAAGAATTTATCAGACGATTCAACATTGAATCCCAGGCAGCTGCAAGCTTGTCCCATGCAAACATTGTTCCCATTTACGACGTGGGTCAGTCGGGCGAGCACCAGTATATTGTAATGGAATTTATCGAGGGCAAAACCCTCAAAAACTACATTGCCGAAAAAAAGGGCAACATTTACTGGAAGGAAGCTGTGGACATTTCCATGCAGATTTGCGCTGCACTTGAACACGCTCATTCCAAGCATATCATACATAGAGACATTAAGCCTCAGAACATTATGATAAGCAACGACTCTGTTATAAAGGTTACTGACTTTGGCATTGCACGAGCTGCCAACAACGGCACCATGACAATGGAAGCAATCGGAAGCGCACATTACCTTTCTCCCGAGCAGGCAAGAGGCGGCTACACCGACCAGCGAAGCGACATTTATTCCTTGGGTATTGTAATGTATGAGCTTTTCACAGGAAAGCTTCCCTTTGACGGCGAAACCCCTGTTGCAGTTGCAATGCAGCATGTTCAGAAGGACCCCGTAAAACCTAAAAACATTAACCCCGACATTCCTCAGTCCGTTGAAAATATTATTTTAAAGGCAATTTCCAAGGAACAAAGATTAAGATACGAAAGCGCAACACAAATGCTTGCCGACATAAGAAAGGTCTACGCCGACCCCGAAACTCCCGTTGCAGTTGAAACAAACGAGGAGGACGATAAGTTCGGCACAAGAATAATTCCTCCCATCATTACCATTGACATCCCAAATGAGGAAAAGGTGGTTGTAAGGCGTAAAACCGAGGAGGAAGAACCCGTTAAGAGAAAAACAAAGAAAAAGAGCAACAAGAAAAATGTTGTAACAATTGTTGCGGCAGTTCTTACCTGCTTTGTAATTGCATGTGTAATGGGAATTGGTGTTGCAATGGTACTTAACCAATCCTACAACAAGCTTCCCGAAGGAACAGAGGTTCCCAGCCTTTTAAACCTTACCTACGAGCAGGCAAAAAAAGCACTTGAAGACACAGGCTTCTCCCTTGCTGTTGCCGACAGGGTTTACAATGCAAGCTATCCCGAAAATACAATTATTTCTCAAATCCCCATGGCACACGACATGGTTATTCAGGGCAGTGACATTTACGTTGTAATAAGCCGTGGCGCCGAAAGCTTCAAGCTCCGTGACTACACAGGCGAAGACCCCACCGTTGCCGAAGCTGAGCTCACAGCAAAGGGTATTGACGTAAGAATAAGCGAAGACATCAGCGACAGCGTTGAAAAGGGTCTTATCATCCGTCAGTTCCCCTCAGCTGACAGCACCTTTAAAGCAGGGGACCCCATTACTCTCTTTGTAAGCTCAGGACCCAACACCTTCCCTCTTGGCGACTATTCAGGTCAGGAGCAGGCAGCAGTAAAGGCAGAGCTTGACGAAAAGGGCATTACGGTAGTTGTTGCTACCGAATTCAGCGACACTGTGCCTGAAGGTATTGTAATCCGTCATGAGCCCGGCGTTGATGCCGAGCTTAAAAAGGGCGACTCTGTTACAATCTACGTTTCAGGTGGCTTGGAACAAATAACCATGCCTGAGCTTCTTGGTCTTACCCTTGAGCAGGCGCAAGCGGCACTTGGAAACCACAAGCTTAAGTTAGGTGAGGTTAAAAATGTTGCCTCGGGCAATGTGGGTCTTGTTGTAAAGCAAAGCATTAACCCTCACGAGGTTGTTCAGAAGGGTACTGTAGTTGATATTTATGTTGGCGTAAGCGACGGAGCAAATCCCGACGAAAATGCTCCTGTGGCAGGCAGCGGCATATAAAAATGGGTGGTAAATATTGAAATCAGAAGGAACAATAGTTAAAGGAATTGGCGGAAGCTATTATGTTGATACTCCTGCGGGCACGATTTGTTGTCGTGCCCGCGGTAAATTCAGAAAAGATTCTCTCACACCAACTGTGGGCGATAAGGTCACCTTAGAATTTATTGACAATGAAAACGGCAGCATTGAAAAAATACACGAAAGGAAAAACCTTCTTGTACGCCCCCCTGTTAGTAACATTGATTTACTCATTATTGTGGCGGCGGTTTCAAACCCCTTGCCCGACACCTCCCTTATTGACAAAATGCTTGTTATTGCCGAAGAAAAGGGCATTGAGGGCGCTGTATGTATAAATAAAAGCGATCTGGACGAAACAGGCAATGTTCAAAAGCTTAAAGCTACCTACGAAAATGCAGGCTACAAGGTTTTTGTAACCAGTGCCAGCTTTAAAGAAGGTATTGACGAAATAAAGAACGCTCTTTCGGGCAAAACAACTGCCTTTGCAGGTTTGAGCGGTGTTGGTAAGTCCAGTATATTAACCCTTGTTACGGGCCGTGAACTTGAAACAGGCGACACCAGCCGTATTGGCCGGGGTAAGCACACCACAAGGCATGTTGAGCTCATTAAGCTTAACGATGCCTACGTTTTTGACACTCCCGGGTTTTCCCAATTGGAAATTACGGAAGTAACCAACATTAAAGCAAATGAACTTGGGTTGTACTTCCCGGAAATTGAGGCAATAGAAGGCAATTGTCGTTTCCGTGGCTGCAGCCATGTGCACGAGCCGGGCTGTGCTGTAAAACAGGCTCTTGAAAAGGGCACTGTTTCTGAAACAAGGTACGAAAGCTATGTTAAAATGTACGATGTTTTAAAGGATATAAAGGATTGGGAAAGGAAATAAATTTTATGGTAAGAGAGTTTAAATTGGCACCCAGCATTCTGTCGGCGGATTTTTCCGTTTTAGGCGAGCAGATAAAAAAAGCGGAACTGGGCGGTGCGAAGGTTTTACACATTGATGTTATGGACGGACGATTTGTGCCCAACTTTACCTTTGGTGCACTTTTGGTCAAAACCATCCGCAAGTGCAGCAATATGTTTTACGACTGCCACCTTATGGTGGAAAAGCCCTATGATTTTATTGATGGTTTCTTTAAAGCAGGTGCCGACAATATAACCGTTCACTACGAAGCACTTGGCGACAAAACAGGAGAATGCCTTGACTACATTAAGTCCTTAGGCATAAAGGCAGGCTTGTCCATAAGCCCCGACACACCCGTTGAGGTAATAAAGCCTTATTTAAGTAAGGTCGATATGATTTTAATCATGAGCGTTTATCCCGGCTTTGGCGGACAAAAATTTATTGAAAAAAGCCTTGAAAGGTTAAACGCTGTCCGTGAAATGACAAAGGATTACGACATTGACATTGAGGTTGACGGTGGAGTTAATAACGACAACATTAAAGAAATTGTGGCTGCAGGCGCAAATGTTGTGGTGGCAGGCAGTGCAGTTTTTGCAAAAGAAGACATTGTTAGTGCAACGAAAGAGCTTTGTGAGGCGGTAAAATGAAACGAGCTGTTGTAATAAGTGCAGGCAGTATAACAAATTATGAATACATAGCATCATTTATAAAAAATGACGATTTTGTAATTTGTGCCGACGGCGGAATTGAGCACGCAAAAAACATGGGCATAACCCCCAATCTTTCCGTGGGTGATTTTGACTCCTACAAAGGGGAGGTTAAAGGCCCCGTTAAAGCCTTTAACCCCGAAAAGGACTATACCGACACCCACATTGCTGTGGAAGAAGCACTAAAGCGTGGCTACAAACAAATTCTTCTTTTAGGTTGCATCGGCACACGAATGGACCACACCCTTGCAAACATCGGCATGTTGGAATACATTTTAAAAAAGGGTGCCAAGGGCACAATGATTGACGAGCACAACATTATTGAGGTTATAAATTCCGACACTGTTATTAAAAAGTGCAACATGCATTTGTCATTTGTGCCAATAGGGAAAGCAGAGGGCGTAACCCTTGAAAATTTAAAATACACCCTTAATAATTACGACTTGAAGTTTTCTCAGTCTCTGGCAATAAGCAATGAGTTTATTGACGGCGACGGAATTGTGAAAATTAAAAAAGGAAGCCTTATAGTAATAAAATCCGGAGATTAATCTCCGGATTTTATTTTAAGTATACTTTTTGTAATGGAAGATAAAAACTTCGGCATTTTAAAAACAAGAATTTTCATACTAAGCTCCTTAAAAAAATTATCGTTTATGACAGGAAATACAAAATACTATTATAATAAAGCCTTCAATGGCGGCAATAAGCCAGATTGGGCACACAAGCGCCGTAAATATCCCCGTCACAAAAAAAAGACAGCCTAAGCCCATTGGTCGACGGTTTTTATGCATACTGGAACCTCCGTAATATATATTACGTGAAAAGGCTTTTTTTGTTACAAAAAGACCTCCATTAGGGAGGTCTTTAATTAAGCTAAATTCATTTTGGGAAGTGTGTACTTTTCAAGGTATGCCTTGTAGGAAGACTTAAAGTCGGGGTCTTCCAGTGCAAATTCACGTAAGCCCTCGTGAAGGTTCATGTTGTTGTGACTTGTTTCAATAATACAGCCTGCAATGTTGGAGCAGTGGTCGGAAACACGCTCTAAGTTTGTTAAAAGGTCGGATAAAATAAAGCCTGTTTCAATACTGCATCTGCCATGCTGAAGGCGGTAAATATGTCTTAAGTGCATTTCGTCCTTAAGTTTGTCAATTGCCTGCTCCAAGGGTTCAACCTTCTTTGCAATTGCAACATCGTTTTCAATAAACGCCTTAAGAGAAATGTCCAAAATTTCGCTTACTGCATCGGAGAGCACCTTAATTTCACCTGTTGCAGATTCAGAGAACTTAATTTCCTTGGTTGCCATTTCCTCAGCGGAGGCTAAAATGTTCATACTGTGGTCGGAAATACGTTCCAAATCACCAATAACCTTTAAAAGGCGTGCAACCTTAATTCGGTCAGCATCGTCAAGATTGTGAGAAGAAAGCTTTACAAGGAAGTTGCCTATAATATCTTCATAGTGGTCAACACGGTTTTCAGCATCGGATAAATCTTCTGTTAACTGAGATTTGTAGTTGCCGATAGAAAGAATACTTTTCTTGAGTGAATCAACCGAAAGCTCTGCCATTTCATGAGTGTAGTTGTTACACTGTTCAAGAGCAATTGAAGGTGTTGCAAGAAGTCTTTCGTCAAGCTCTGTTGTTGTTTCACTAACCTTTGCATCGGGAACAACTGTACGGGCAAGCTTTTCAAGAAGAGAAGCGCAGGGGAAGAGAATAGCTGTACAAAGCACATTAAAGCATGTGTGTGCTACCGAAATGCCCACATGGTTTGCCGCAACCGAAAGAATGGGAGGTGCAATGGTTAATCTTACAACATACAAAACAGCAAGAAGAATTGTTGTACCTATCACATTGAAGGAAAGATGCACCACAGCAACTCTTTTTGCGTTACGGTTTGCACCAAAGGAGGAAAGCACCGCTGTGATACATGTACCAATGTTCTGACCCATAATGATGGGAAGTGCCGCACCGTAGGAAACTGCACCTGTTGAGCTTAATGCCTGCAAAATACCAACGGAAGCGGAGGAGGACTGAATGATAGCTGTTAAAATTGCACCTGCAAGAACCCCTAAAACAGGCTCGGAGAACATTGTTAAAATACTGCAGAATGCTTCGTTGTCGCTGAGAGAAGCAACGGAGTCACTCATTTGGTCCATACCGAACATAAGAGTTGCAAAGCCAAGGAGTATCATACCTGTGGCTTGCTTTTTGCTGCTCTTTGTGAACATGTAAAGAACAACACCGATAAGTGCAAGAATTGGAGTAAAGGTGCTGGGCTTAAATAACTGAAGAACAACGCCTGCGCCTTCACCAATACCGCCTAAGCTTAAAATCCATGCGGTAACTGTTGTACCAATGTTGGCACCCATAATAACGCCGATGGACTGTTTTAAGGTCATAATGCCCGAGTTAACAAAGCCTACAACCATAACAGTTGTTGCTGAAGAGGACTGAATAATGGCTGTAACGCCCAAGCCCGTCAAAAAGCCCATAAGACGGTTGTCGGTAAGCTTGCCGATAAGAGCAGTTAATTTGTCGCCGGCTCTTCTTTCCAATGCTTCACCCATAAGGTTCATACCAAAAAGGAACAAGCAAAGACCGCCAATGAGCCCTAATAAGTCAAACCCTAATAAATCTGTCATAGAAATAAATCCTTTCTTGTGTGTTTTTGTAGAAACTCAAACTACGAATTAATTTTATCATATCATAGGTAAAGTTTTGGTAAAGGAAAGGACAGCTTAAGCTGTCCTTGGGTAAAATAAGTGTTATTCTTTGCCGTGCATGCGGTAGCCAACACCTAATTCGTTTGATAAATATTTATTTTCGCCAGGGCTAAGGTGCATTTTTTTTCTTATGTTTGCCATGTTTACCTGAAGCTTTTTAATGCTTCCTGTGTCGTAATAACCCCATATTTCCTTTGCAATAAAGGAGTAGGTCAACACCTTTCCGAAATGCTCGCTTAAAAGGGCAATAATGTTAAACTCAATCTGTGTTAATTTTATTTCCTCGTCGGCAATGTGCACCTTTCTGGAATCGTAATCAATAGTAAGGCTATCCACACTAAACTTTCCGCCGGGAAACTTGCCTTCTTCCGCACTGTGGCGTGTTGAACGAAGAATGCTTCGTACCCTTGCGGTAAATTCTGCCGAGCCAAAGGGCTTTGTAACGTAGTCATTTGCGCCTTCGTCCAATGCAATAACCTTGTCCGATTCGTCCGAGCGGGCAGACAAAACCACAACAGGAGTTAAGCTTTCCTTGCGGATGTCCTTCAAAAGGCAAAGTCCGTCACGGTCGGGAAGACCTAAGTCCAGCACAATAAGGTCAGGGTTGTGGGAGGAAAACATAATAAATCCTTTTTCCGCAGTATCTGCAAGAATTACCGAATAGCCGTTTGCCTCTAAAAGTGCCGAAATAAATCTTGATATATTAAATTCGTCTTCAACTACAAGAATTTTATACTTATTGTTCATCGTTATCCTCCTTCTTTAAAGTAAACCTGAAAATTGCGCCGCCTGTTTTAGAGTTTTCGGCTGTTATGGAGCCACCGTGTGCATTAATAATGGAGGAGCACACCGAAAGCCCAATGCCCATGCTGTGACTTTTGGAGTCGGAATAATCGGTTTTGGAAAAGGAGGTGAAAAGGTTTTTCAAGGTTTCTTTGTCAATACCTTCACCATTGTCGCTAACTTCAAAAATTGCATCGGAGCCGATTGTGAAAACCTTTAAGCTTAGCTTTGTCATGCCCTTTGCGTGCTGTACTGCATTTTCCAAAAGGTTTATAATAACCTGCTCAATAAGAAGCGCATCGCAAAGTATGCTCACAAAATCCTCGGGAATGTCAATATGCACTTTAATTTCGGGATACCTTTTATTAAACTTTGAAATACAAGAGTCAATAAGCTCCTCCAACGCCGTGGACGACTTTATAATTTTAACGTTTTTATTGTCAAAGCGTGTAACCGACAAAAGGTTTTCCACCATTCGTATAAGCCACTGGGAATCCTCCATAATGCCGTAGAGCATACTAAGCTTGTCTGAGTCTTTTAACGAGTCGTAGTTTTCACATATGGTGGAGGCTGAGCCGTAAATTGCGGTAAGGGGCGTTCTTAAATCGTGGGAAATTGCTCTTAAAAGATTTGCTCGAACCTTTTCCTTTTCGTTTTCTGCCTTCAGCTGGTCCTGGTGCTTTATTTTTTTTGTAAGAGCACAGGTGAGGGTTGTTACAACAATCATAATAATTGCCGAAACTGCATTTTCCTGAATGGTAAAGTTAAACTCAAAAAATGGAAAGGTAAAGGCATAATTAACCGCCAGAACGCTTACAAATGCCGACAAAAGTCCGTATATGTAGCCACTTGTTAAAAGCGAAATAAGAAACACCGCCAACACAAACACCGCAGGCACTAAGCTGGGCGCCGAAAACAAATTCTGTATGCCTAAGGCTGCAGCAAATGCAATTGAAAGTATAACCAAAGAATAAAGTATGCTTTTAATGGTTTTGTTATTCATATAAATCACCAATTTAATTTTAATAAAAAACTTTAACAAAGTCAAATAATGTGAACAAAATTTACTGTATCTTAGCTGTTGATTTATGGTAAAGAGGGGTATATAATAAAAATACTTACAAGATTGGAGAAATTTATGAAACTAAGTGGAAACTCTCTTAAAATTATTGGGGCAATTGCAATGCTTTTTGACCATGTGGGGCTTTTGTTTTTTACAAATATTTTAATTTTTCGTGTAATAGGCAGGCTTGCTTTCCCCATTTTTGCCTATTTTATTGCCGAGGGCACACGCTATACCAAAAACAAGCTCCGTTACTTTTTGCAAATTTTTACAACTGCAGCTTTGTGCCAGGTGGTGGACTTTGTTGCATCAAACCGTGTTTACATGTGCACTCTGGTAACCTTTTCAATTTCAATACTTGTTATTTACTCTCTGCAGTTTTTGAAAAAAACTCTGATAAATAAAAGTAAACTGGCTTTTTTAGCGTTTTTTGTATTTTTATGTTCCCTTTTGGCAACATGGCAGGTAAATACTATTTTTGAAATTGACTACGGCTTTTTTGGCTGTATGCTGCCTGTTTTTGTAAGCCTTTTTCAGCCCGTCACAAAAGGCGAAAAAAATTCCAATCTTTTAAACTGTGCTATGTTAACCATAGGACTTATTCTTTTGTCGGTTAATATTATGTGGATTCAGTATTTTTCCCTTTTAAGCGTGCCGCTGCTACTTTGCTATTCGGGAAATAAGGGAAAGTACAATATGAAATATTTCTTTTATGTTTTTTATCCCGTGCATTTAGGCATTTTAGGACTTATTGACATGTTGAGGTGGTAAAATGGAAAGGCGTAAAACTACAATTGACTACAGTGAATATCCCTCCTCTTTACAGGAATATATTAAAAATGCTACCCTTTACGACAGCAGCTGTTCAAAGGAAGCAAAGGTTATTTTTATTGATAAGGATGAGGGCTTGTTTTTGAAAAAAGCACAAAAGGGAGCCTTGGAAAAGGAAGCCTTAATGGCAGACTATTTTCACAAAAAAGGCTTAGGCGAAAAGGTTTTAAGCTATGTGAGCGAAGAAAATGACTACCTTTTAACAAAAAGGGTAAAGGGCGAGGATTGCACCTTTAAAACATATCTTGAAAACCCCAAAAAGCTTTGCGACACAATTGCCCAAAGGCTTTTAATGCTCCATAAAACTTCCTTTGATGACTGCCCTGTTAAAAACCGCAACGAAAGCTATGTACAGCTTGTTGAAGAAAACTACAAAAAAGGCTTTTACGACACATCCCTTTTTACTGACGAATGGCAGATTAAAGATAAAACCGAAGCCTATAAATTTGCAATGGAAAACAAAAAATATCTTAAAAACGACACCCTTTTGCACGGCGATTACTGCCTGCCAAACATAATCCTTGACAACTGGCAGTTTTCAGGCTTTATTGACCTTGGTAACGGCGGTGTGGGCGACAGGCACATTGACATTTTCTGGGGCGTGTGGACCCTTTGGTTTAACCTTAAAACCAATGAATATAAAGACCGCTTTCTGGACTGCTACGGCAGAGAAAACTTTGAGGAAGACATGTTAAAAGTAATTGCCGCAATGGAATGCTTTGGATAAGGAGAATAAAATGAGTAGCTTCAAAACTCTTACAACTCCCTTTGAGGAAAACGTTGAGTGCTGGAAAAATGAATACCCAAGACCACAGCTTAAAAGAAAAAGCTGGCTGAGCCTTTCGGGGCAGTGGGATTTTAGCACAAATGATTTCACAGGCACAATAAATGTGCCCTTTGCACCCCAGTCACGCCTTTCGGGCGTTGAAAAGGATTTTGACAAAGGGGAAATGGTTTACAAAAAAACATTCTCAATCCCCGAGGGCTTTAACCAAGGGAAAATACTAATCCATTTTGGGGCAGTTGACCAGCTTTGCAAGGTTTTTATAAACAATAGCTTTGTAACAGAGCATGTGGGTGGCTACACCCCCTTTTTTGCCGACATAACCCCCTTTATTGAAGATGGTGAAAATGTAGTTACAGTAAAAGTAACCGACAACTTGGATTTGGACATTCCCTACGGAAAGCAAACCAAAAACCGTGGGGGCATGTGGTACACTCCAATAAGCGGAATATGGCAGACGGTGTGGCTTGAAAGTGTGCCCGAAAACCACATTGAAGCATTAAAAATAACCCCCTCATTAAAAAAAGTTAAAATTTCTGTTACAGGGGGAGGAGAGAACAAAAAGCTTATTATGGAGGATAGGGAATATTCCTTTTCGGGAAACACAGTGGAAATTGAAATTGAAAAGCCAATAAACTGGACTCCCGAAAATCCCCATTTATATTATTTCACCTTAACCGATGGAGTTGACGAGGTGGAGTCTTACTTTGCTCTTCGCACAATGGAGGTTAAAAACGGGGAAATGTGCTTAAACGGCAAGCCTTATTTTTTCCACGGCGTACTTGACCAGGGGTATTTTGCCGACGGAATTTACACCCCCGGAAGCCCCCAAGGGTATGAGGCAGACATACTCACCATGAAGGAATTGGGCTTTAACATGCTCCGTAAGCACATTAAAATTGAACCCGATATTTTTTACTACTACTGCGACAAATTGGGCATGGCGGTTTTTCAGGACGCTGTAAATAACTCGGACTACAACTATTTTTTAGACACCGTGCTTCCCACAATAGGGCTCAAAAAAAGCTTTGACAGAAAGCGAAGTGCCAGAGCAAAACGAATGTTTGAAAAAACACTTTCTGAAATGACCAAAATCCTTTACAACCACCCGTCAGTTTTGTACTACACCATTTTTAACGAAGGCTGGGGCCAGTTTGAGGCGGATTTACTTTACGACAAAATGAAAAAGGAAGACCCAACCAGAATTTGGGATGCCACCAGCGGATGGTTTGCAAAAAAGAAAAGCGATGTTGACAGTCACCACATTTATTTCAGAAGAATAAAACTCAAAAAAAGAAAAAGACCATTGGTCCTTTCCGAATTTGGCGGCTACAGCTACAAAATTGACCGGCATTCCTTTAACCTTGAAAAAACCTATGGCTACAAAAAAATTGCCACAAAAGAGGACTTTGAAAAGGAAATTGAAAAGCTTTACTTAGAGGATATTGTGCCCAATGTAAAAAAGGGACTTTGTGCGGCGGTTTTAACTCAGTTAAGTGACGTTGAGGACGAAACCAACGGACTTATGACATACGACCGCAAGGTGGTAAAGGTTGACAAAAAGAAAATGAAAAAAATTTCAAGAGCACTTTTTAAGGCTTTCAAAAAGAAAAATCGCATCGGTTAATCCGATGCGATTTTGTGTTTTTTATTTTAGTGTTCGGGTGTTTCGCCTGTGTTTACACTCTTCTGTACAAAGAAAAGGCTGAGTACAAGAGAAATTATGTACAACACAAGTGTTACGTAAAGCACGTTCTGGTAGCCTGCCTCGCTTGTTGCAGAGTTTGAAACAATGAGTGATGCAAGCTGGTTACCTGTTAAGCCTGCAAAGCCCCATGCAGAAAGTGTAATACCGTGGATTGCACTTATACTGCTCATGCCGTAGTGGTCGGAAAGAAGAGTGGGAATGTTACTAAAGCCGCCACCGTAGCCTGCGTTAACCATCATAATAAGAGCAATTACAAGTGCTGTAAGAAGCATGTTGCCGTTGCCGTTCACAATACCGCCTGTGAAAACAACCAATGCAGTAAGAACAATGGAAATAACGAAAATAAGCTTGAATACAGTGTTTCTGTCCTTCATTTTGTCAGCTGCTGCAGAGAAACCAAGTCTGCCGCCTGCGTTGAAAATTGCGGAGCATGTGGACAAAATACCAACAATACCTGCAAGACCAAGGCACTTGAAAATGTACTTTTCCTGGCTGATAAGTGCTAAACCGCAAGTGATGTTAAGGTAGAACATAAGCCAGATACCAATGTAGTTTGTCATGGGCTTCATTTTTAATACGCTCATGATAGAAGGCTTGTTTTCGCCCTTGCTGGGTTCATGCCAGTCAGAAGGCTTCTTTAAAAGAAGGTGACCTGTAAACATCATAACAAAGTAAACTGCCGCTAAAATGAAGAACATTTTGTAAATTGCACCGTCGCCCAAGGAGGAAAGAAGAGATTCCATAATGGGGCTTGCAATAGCCTTTGCGGCACCAAAGCCTGCAACTGCTAAGCCTGTTGCAAGACCTTTTTTGTCCTGGAACCACAGCATAAGAGTTTTAACAGGTGAAAGGTAGCCTGTACCAAGACCAATACCCATAATAAAGCCGTAGCAAACATAAATACCAATAAGAGAAACAAGGCTTCCGGGGTTGTTACCGCCGTACCAGATAAAGAAGCCTGTACCTGCCATACCGCCTGCAAAGCAAAGTGCTGCAATAAGAGAGGACTTGTGAATGTCTTTTTCAACTACGTTGCCTAAGAAAGCGGCACTCATGCCTAAGAAGAAAATTGCAAGGGAAAATGCCCATTCGGTTGCATTTTTGGAAAAACCGATGTGGCTGCCTATTTGTTCACTAAAAAGAGACCAGCAGTAAACTGTACCGATACTGCAGTGAAGGAGGAGGGCAGGAATTGCTGCTCTGATCCACTTGTTGTTGCGCCAACCTTTTGTGTTACTCATAACAAAAAATCCTTTCCGCTTTTTTAATTTTGAGGCAGCTTGTATGCGAAATATAGTGTTGTCTCAATAAAGCCTTATATATTTTACCACTTTTTTGTTAAAAATCAAGTATATTGTATCAAAATGTGGCAAAAAACCTGCTGAAAATTTGGGACGCTTTAATACATTATTGTGCATTATAATTAACAAAAACAGAAAGGAGAAAACCATATGAAGTATATTTCAGAACACAGCAAAATACAAAAAGTGGGAAATATTGCGGTAAATACGGACTATATTCAAAGCCATAACGCCACCGAAAAAAACGGCAGAAACGTTTCCTACATTGTAATGCACTACACAGGCAACAGTAAGGACACAGCCTTAAACAATGCAAAGTATTTTAAAAACAATAATTTGTCCTCCTCCGCCCATTACTTTGTTGACGAAAACGAAATTTACCAGTCGGTGGAATTGAAAAACAAAGCATGGCACACAGGCACAAAGGGAACCTACTATTCCTCCGCCCGAAACGAAAACTCCATAGGCATTGAAATGTGCTGCAGCGGAAATTACATAGTCAGCGACAAAACACAGGAAAACTCGGCAAAGCTTTGTGCAATGCTTTGCAATTTAATAGGCATTGATGAAAGTAAGGTGGACACTTTTGTTCTGCGCCATTACGACGTTACACACAAAAAATGCCCCCTCCAGTGGGTTAATGATGAAAAAGAGTTTATTATTTTTAAACAAAAGGTCAAAAGCCTTCTTAAAAAAGAGCCTTTCACAGACATTTCGGGCCATTGGGCAGAAAATGCAATAAAAAGCCTTTACAACGATGGCTTAATAACAGGCTACAATGACAACTCTTTCCGCCCCGACAATTTTGTAACAAGGGCAGAATTGTGCGCTATAATACAAAAAATCGGAAAAGCTTAAGCTTTTCGGATTTTTTAAATTACTTAGACAACAACGCTCTGTCGTTTGCAAATTCCTCGCCCGATGCGGTGGAGAACTTTGCAACAAGCTCGTCAATTGTAAGGTTTTTCTTTTCTTCGCCTGAAACGTCGTAAATAACGTGACCCTCGTGCATCATGATAAGACGATTGCCGTAACGGATAGCATCCTTCATGTTGTGAGTTACCATTAAGGCTGTGAGCTTGTTTTCAGCAATAATACGCTCGGAAAGCTCCAACACCTTTGCGGCAGTCTTGGGGTCAAGAGCTGCTGTGTGCTCATCCAAAAGAAGAAGCTTAGGCTTTTTAAGTGTAGCCATAAGAAGTGTTACTGCCTGTCTCTGACCACCCGAAAGAAGACCAACCTTGCTTGTCATACGGTTTTCAAGACCCAATTCGAGGGTTTTAAGTGCATCAAAGTACTGAACCTTTTCTTTGTCTTTAATGCCCCAGCCAAGACCACGGCGGTTGCCGCGACGAAGTGCTAAAGCCATGTTTTCCTGAATGCTCATGTCTGCGGCTGTGCCTGTCATGGGGTCCTGGAAAACTCTGCCCAAAAACTTTGCTCTTTTGTGCTCGGGCATTCCTGTTACGTTTATGCCGTCAATCACAATCTCGCCTGAGTCAGGCTTCCACACGCCGCTGATGGCGTTGAGCATTGTACTCTTACCTGCACCGTTACCGCCGATAACTGTTACAAAATCACCGTCGTTAAGGGTAAGGTTAAGATTGTTCAATGCAAGCTTTTCGTTAATTGTGCCTGCGTTGAAGGTTTTGTAAATGTTTTTAATTTCAAGCATTCTTATTGCCTCCCTTCTTTGCCTTTGTGAAGTACATTGACTTCCAGTAAGGCATTGCAAGGAACACTGCAACCACCATTGCGGAGAGAAGCTTGAGAAGGTCGGGGTCAATACCCATACAAATAACTGACTGGTATACTATGTAGTAAATAACGCCACCTAATGCAACCGACAAAAGCTTTAAAGCAAAGTTTTTGAAAATCTTGCCGAAAACTGCATTACCAATAATGATTGCCGCAAGACCGATAACAATTGCACCACGACCCATCTGCACATCGGCAAAGCCCTGGTACTGTGCAAGAAGACAGCCTGCAAGAGCAACAATACCGTTTGAAAGCATAAGACCAATAACAGTGTTGAAGTTTGTGTTAATACCCTGAGCACGGCTCATGTTAAGGTTAGAACCTGTTGCTCGGATGGAGCAACCGTATTCTGTTCCAAAGAACCAGTACAAAAGCGCAATAAGGATAACTGTAAACAAAGCAATAACAAAAATTGCGTTTTTGTAGAAGGGTACATTCCTTATATATTGGAGAGAAACAAGCAAATCATAGTTGCGAACACTTAACGCCTGATTTGCCTTGCCCATAATTTTCAAGTTTACTGAATAAAGGGAAAGCTGGGTTAAAATACCTGCCAAAATTGCAGGAATACCCATAAAGGTGTGGAAAATACCTGTTACCAAGCCTGTGAGCATGCCTGCAACAACAGCGCATATCATAGACACAGGAAGGGGACAGCCGTTTAATGTGAGCATTACGCAAACTGCCGCACCTGTACAAATACTTCCGTCAACGGTAAGGTCGGATATTTTTAAAACTGAATATGTAACGTAAAGACCGATTGCCATAATGCCCCAGATAAGTCCCTGAGCCACGGCACCGGGAAGAGAGTTCCAGATACTAATAAAAACTGACATAGTAATTAGCTCCTTGCTGATAATGGATAAAACCGTTGGGCAGATTTGCCCAACGGTTTTACTAATTTGCAAATCTTATTCGATTACTACGTAATCTTCAGGAATTTCAACACCGAGTTCTGCACAGATTTCAGCGTTGTACTTCTTTGTAACGTCTTCGTCGTATGCAACAGCCATTTCGGAAACGTCAGCACCTTCTGCAAGAATGCTGTAAGCCATTTCGCCTGTCTTTCTGCCGAGGTTGTAGTAGTCGATAGAAAGTGTTGCAACACCACAGCCTGCACAAATGCCTGCTTCACCTGCGATAACGGGCTTCTTAGCAGGACGGCAGATACCGTCGATAACGCCTGTGGAGGAAGCTACTGTGTTGTCTGTGGGAACGTAGATAACATCAGCGTATGCGCAAGCAGCTTCTGTAACCTGTGCAAGGTCGTTAGAGTCTGCGAATGCGAAAAGCTGAGCTTCAAGACCCTTTTCTGTGAGGTACTTGCTTACTTCGTCAACCTGGTACTGGCTGTTTGCTTCTGCGGAGCAGTAAACAAGAGCAACCTTCTTTGCTTCGGGGAAGAGCTCAATGAGCATGTCAGCCTGAGAAGAAAGAGGTGCAAGGTCGCTTGTACCGGAAATGTTGCCGCCTACAACACCGTCAAAGTCGGAAATGCCGAGAGCAACACCGTATTCAGTAACAGATGTACCAAGAACGGGAATGTCAAATGTAGCAGCTGCTGCAGCCTGGAGAGCAGGTGTAGCGTTTGCCATAATAAGATCAACTTCGTCAGAAACGAACTTGTTAACGATTGTGGAACATGCGTTGGAATCGCCGGAAGCGTTCTGGCTGTCAAATGTAACTCTGTCGCCGAGCTTTTCTGTAAGTACATCCATAAAGCCCTTTGTTGCAGCGTCAAGAGCGTCGTGCTGAACAAGCTGGCAAATACCAACAGTGTATGTTTCTTCAACTGCTGCTTCAGTTGCATCTGTAGGTGCAACTACATCTTCTGTTGTGCCACAAGCTGCCATGGAAAAACACATAACCATAGCTGTAGCAAGTGCTAAAAATTTCTTCATTCTAATCTACTCCTTTGAATAAATATTAAAAATAGTATAAAACTTTCAGCTTAAAAAGTCAATAACGTAATTCTAAAATTCACAAAAAAAGTGCCTTAAGGATAAAAATACCGAAAAAAATAATCGGCATCAGTAAAAAATGATGCCGATTAATAATTATTCAATCACAATATAATCTTCGGGAATGCTGATGCCTAACTCATCGCAGATTTCCTTGTTGTACATTTTTGTACAAACCTCGTCGTATTCAATAGGCATTTCGGAAGGCAAAGCGCCTTCAACCAATATTTTGTAAGCCATTTCGCCTGTTTTTTTGCCTAACTCGTAGTAGTCAATGGAAAGTGTTGCCACACCACAGCCTGCACAAATGCCCTTTTCGCCTGCAACAACAGGAATTCCCGCAGGACGGAAAATGTCGTCAATAATGCCTGTGCATTCGGCAATTGTGTTGTCTGTGGGAAGATAAATCACATCCGACTCCAAAGACGCTGCCGTTGCAACCTGTGCAAGGTCGTTTGAGTCAGAAAATGAATATTCACGGCAGTTAACTCCCTTTGAGGACAAAAGCTGCTGAATAACATTCACCTGATAAATGGAATTAACCTCCGAAGAGCAGTAAATAAGACCAATATTTTTAGCATCGGGGAAAAGCTCTGTAATCATGTCCGCCTGGCTTTCAAGAGGAGCAAGGTCGCTTGTGCCGGTAACGTTTATTCCTGTTAAAGAGCTTATTAAAGGCACGTCAAGTGCTGTTGCATAGTCGGTAATTGCCGCACCTAAAATGGGAGTTATATTTGTTGCTGCAGCTGCAATCTGCAACGACTGTGTTGTGTCAGCTAAAATAAGGTCGGCACCTGTTGAAACAAAGTTGTTCACAATAAGTGAGCAGGTTGCCGAGTCGCCCGAGGCGTGCTGGTCATCAAAGGAAACCTTGTCTGAAAGCTTTTCGGTAAGTGCAGCCTTAAAGCCGTCAATGGCATTTGCCTGAGCAGGATGGTCGCTGTAGCGACAAATACCTACTTTATATGTAGCATCCTTCAAAGGCGAGCATGCCGAGAAGGAAAAAACAAGCAAAAGTGAAAGAATAAGTGAAACAATTTTTTTCATGGCAGTATACCTCAGATGTTTTCGTCAATCCAGTCAGCCAATTCTTCGCCACCCAATGCGCCAACTGTTTTGGAGAGAATTTTTCCGTCCCTGAAAAGGATAAGTGTGGGAATGCTCATTACCCCGTATTCGGAAGCAATCGCACTTGCTTCGTCAACGTCAAGCTTTACAACTGTGAGCTTGTCCTCATAATCCTCGCTGATTTCCTCCAAAATGGGAGCAATCATTCTGCAAGGACCGCACCATGTGGCAAAAAAGTCCACAAGCACGGGTTTTGTGCTTTCTAAAACTTCACTTTTAAAATTTTCAGCATTTACAATTTTCATATTAAACATCCTTTCTTTTTATCATAGTAAGATAATCCGACTTTTCCATTAAGTTCAAAAAGCCTGTTTGCCTTAATGCCTCGTACACCACTATGGCAACTGAATTTGAAAGATTAAGACTTCTGGCATCGGAAACCATGGGGATACGTATGCACTTATCCAAGTTTTCCGACAAAAGGCTTTCGGGAAGTCCCTTGGTTTCTTTTCCGAAAAACAAATAATCGTTATCCTTAAAGCTTGCCTCAGTATAGGTAGAGGGAGCTTTTGTTGAGCAAAAGTAGTAATTACCATCATTTTTCTCAAAAAAATCCTCAAGATTTTCGTAGTAGGTAATGTCTAATAAATTCCAGTAATCAAGACCTGCTCTTTTTAAGTGTTTGTCATTAATTTCAAAGCCCATCGGCTTTATAATATGAAGCCTTGTGCCTGTTGCGGCACAGGTGCGGGCAATGTTGCCTGTATTCTGCGGAATTTCAGGCTCGTGGAGAACTATGTTAAGACTCATTTGCGGTTCCACTCATTTCTCATTATTTCGTCACGCACACGGAAGAAAACCCCTTCCTTCACACCGTGAGCACAAATTGTGCATTTTTTACTGCCCAGCATGTCCATAAGTGCCTTCATGGGGGTAAGCCCTGCAAGTATTATGTCCGCACGGCTCTTTTCCATACCGGGAATATTCTGCCTTAATGAGGCGGGGGTGGAATAAACCTTCTGGTATATGCCTGCTACCTTGCTGCAAGTCACCGAAACACCGTGAAGCTCGTCAATGTTTTTAAGCTCCTTCAATGAAAGAGTGCCCAGTGTTTTTGCACTTCCGCCAACACCGTAAAGGTCACAGCCTGCAGCCTCGTCAATCCAGTCAACTGTGCCCAAGGTTAAAATGACATGCCTGTACAATTCAGCCTGGCTTCTGCCACGGAAAGCCTCGGTAAGGGTAACTGCACCCAAGGGCAGTGAACAGCTTTTTGCAAGATGACCGTTTTTAATCAGAACAAGCTCGGTGCTTCCGCCGCCTGTGTCAAAAACAAGACCGTTTTTAACCGGCAAGGACTGGGTTACTGCAAGGTAGCTGTAGTAAGCTTCGTCTTCACCGGGAACAATGTCAAAACGGATGCCTGTTTCACGGTTTACTCTTTCAATAAAAGCATCGCGGTTTACAGCTGTGCGTACAGCTGCAGTTGCAATTGCCACAATTGTCTGGCAGGAATCAAGCTTTGCAAGGGAGGTAAATTCCTTCAAAGCGTTTATAACTCTGACCATTGCTTCTTCCTTTAAGATGTTGTCAATGCCCATCCCTTCGGAAAGACGTACGGTCAAGCGTTTTTTCATCAAAACATCCCATTCGCCATTGTCGTGCAGGAGGTTAATTGTCATTCGGACGGAGTTGGAGCCTAAATCTATAACTGCTATACGTTTATCCATCATATCACCTCATATAAAAAATCTATGATTATATTTTACATGAGAAATATTATTAAGTCAATGAAAATCCGTTAATAATAAATGAGAGGTGATTAAAAAAATGAAGATAAGAACAGATTTGGCTGTGGAAGCGGCAACTCTTTTAGGCAAACACGAGGGCATTGAAAGTAATACGGAGGTTAAGGGCAATATCAGAATTGAACGGGTAAAGGTTTTAACCAACCGGGCAGGGGAAGAGATTGGAAAGCCAATAGGTAACTACGTAACAATAACCGTAGCTGATTTGTCGGAGAACGACAAGGAGGACTACGAAAATTCCTGCATGTGCTTAAGCGAAGAAATAAAGCACATCATTAATATGGAAGAAGATGCCTCGGTTTTGGTGGTGGGACTTGGAAACGAGGGAATAACCGCCGATTCCATAGGACCAAAATGCGTTAAAAAGCTTTTTGTCACAAGGCACATTAAAGAGCTTCTCCCCGATGAAATTGACGATTCTGTCCGATCTGTTGCAACTCTTTCACCGTCGGTAATGGCACTCACAGGCATTGAAACCGGGGAAATTGTAAAGGGCGTTGTGGAAAGAATAAAGCCCAATCTTGTAATAGTCATTGATGCGCTTGCAGCAAGGGATGTGAAACGTCTTGGAAAAACCATACAAATAACCAACACAGGCATAAACCCCGGAAGCGGTGTGGGGAACAACCGAAAGGAATTAAGCAAAAAAACCTTGGGCGTGCCCGTTGTTGCAATTGGTGTGCCAATGGTGGTGGACGCTTTAACCTTAAAAATGGATTGCTTTGAAAAGGTGAACCAAAAGGTGCAACAAGAAATTTATGAAATTTTAAAAGAGGACAGCACAAGCATGGTGGTAACGCCCACAGAAATTGATTCTTTGTCGGAAAGAGGGGCAAAAATCATTGCAAACGGAATAAATCTTGCACTTCAACCCATGGACAAAAAAGATATTGACCGATATACCTTTTAAAGGTTGACAAGGGTGGGAAAAAACGCTAAAATAAAGGGGAAATCATTATACAAGGAGTGGGAAAATGAAAAAATTCGGATTTGGTCTTATGAGACTTCCCTTATTGAACAAGGAGGACCAGACAAGCATCGACATCAGCCATGTAACCAAAATGGCTGACAAGTTCCTTGCCGCTGGTTTTACATATTTTGACACAGCTGCCTGCTATCACAACGGTGCCAGCGAAACAGCCTTCCGTGAAGCTGTAAGCAAGCGCTATGACCGTGATAAGTATTCCATTACCGACAAGCTCAGCTTGTGGATGGTGCAAGACGGCGATTTTGACGGATTTTTCAATGCACAGCTTGAAAGATTGGGCGTTGATTATCTCGACTACTACCTTCTTCACGCTGTTAACCGAAACGGCTACAAGGAAGCGGTTGAAAAGGGCGCAATTGAATTTATGAAGAGAATTAAGGCAGAAGGCAAGGTTAAGCATATTGGCTTCTCCTTCCACGACAGTGCCGAAACCTTGGACATGATTCTTGAAAACGAGCCCGAAATGGAAATTGTACAGCTTCAGCTCAACTATCTTGACTGGGAGGATAATGGCGTGCAGTCAAGAAAGTGCTACGAGGTTGCGGTAAAGCACAACAAGCCTGTGCTTGTTATGGAGCCTGTAAAGGGTGGCTCTCTTGCAAATGTTCGTGGCGAAGTAAGAAGAATGTTCGCATCTTATGACGATAAAATGAGCATTGCCTCCTGGGCAATCCGCTATGCCGCAACTCTTGACAGCGTTGTAATGGTGCTTTCAGGCATGAGTAACGAGGACCAGGTTAACGACAACTTAAGCTACATGGAAAACTTTACTCCTCTCACAGAGGACGAAACAAAAATGGTTTTACGTGCTGCCGAAATTATCCGAGGCGACATTTCAATCGGCTGTACAGCCTGTCGCTACTGTGTTGAGGACTGCCCCATGGGCATTGCAATCCCCGACTATTTTGCAGCATATAACATGATTAAAACCGACGGCAAGGAAAAAGCAAAGGAAAAGTACGAGGAAATCAGCAAAAATGGCGGAAAGCCCTCTGATTGTATCAAGTGCGGAATGTGCGAAGGTCTTTGCCCGCAAAAATTATCAATAAGAGATTATCTTGAAGACGTTAACGAACAGTTAGGTTAAAATAAAAAAAGGTATCGGATTTTCCGATACCTTTTTTTTGGGATGAAAAGAAACTTCAAACTATGATAATGTGGCTTTGGAGGTGGAAAAAATGTTTTTGGTGGAAAACAATAATATTACAATGACCAAGGGCGATTCGGGATATTTTGTGATAAAGCTTCAAAACAGCGACGGAACGGAGTTTCAAGCTGAAAACGGCGACGAAATTGTTTTTTCGGTAAAAAAGCGTGCAGGAAACACGGCAACCGTTATTAAAAAAACAGGCATGGAAATTATTTTTGAAGCAGGCGACACAGAAAAAATTCCCTCTGGCGAGTACGTGTACGACGTGTACATAAAAAACGGAAAAGAAGAAAGGCAAACGGTTATTGAAGGAAAATACATTTTAAGAAAGGCGGTGCATGAATTTGACTGAAAAAATAACAGGAACAATAGCAATGCCACTAAGGGGGCTTACAGGCAAGGATGGGCTCAGTGCCTACCAGGTGGCGGTAAAAAACGGCTTTTTAGGCTCGGAGGAAGACTGGCTCCGGACAATTGCAACCAAAGAAGCCTTGGAAAAGGTTAAAGAGGATAGTGAAGATGTAATTGTTTCCGACAATTCAACCGAGGTTTTTTACCTTAATAAAAACACAAGAGAGGTTGTTCTCAAAAATAAAAGCATCAATATTGTTGTGCCAAAGGACTGCTTTGTTGGCTGGCGAGTGGTGTTAAACCTTACGGAGGTTGAAAGTGTTGAGCATTTCGATGTTGGATTTGACTATCCTTCTCTCATGTTCGGAAGCGATGCACCATGGCAAATGCCCCAAGAGGGAAAAACCTACATACTTGCAAAAATTGCCGACAATTACATGCCCAGTGACTATGTTCTTTACTCAATTGCAGGCACAGAACGACACACAAAAGAAGAACAGGAAACCATTGAAAAAGCGCATATCCACGAAAATTTAAAAACACTCAATGAAAGCAGCAATTTGTTTTCCAATGTGCTTCGTGGAACAGCAACAGGTACGGTTGTGGCGCTTTGTGATGTGTCGCCTGTAGAACACAAAATGAAATGTGTGGTCAGAAGTAAAAATTTACTTGTTTATCCCTATGCTGACAGCACAATAACTAAAAACGGAATAACATTTACCGATAATAAAGATGGTTCTGTGACTATCAATGGTACAGCCGAAGGGGATACGATTTTCAACCTTACAGATTCCTCGTGTCCTCTTGAAGTTGCTGCAGGAGCTGTTCTGGCTGTGAAAAAGATTCACGAAAACGCCGATTCGAACGTTAGTTTCAATTGGCAGGAAAAGCTTGAAGACGGCTCCTGGGAAACATTGAGCAGCAACCGAAACGAGGATGTGGTTTATACCGTAAAGGCAGGAACAATGCACTTTTACATCAGCATTCCTTCGGGAACGACAGTGGACAACTTGACGGTGTATCCTCAGGTTGAAACAGGCACACAGTCAACAGCCTGGACTCCGTATATCTCTGACCTTTCTACCATTAAGATACGGCAAATTGAAAAAAATCTGGTAACCTATCCCTTTGCAATGAATGCTGAAAGTGCATCAAAAAATGGTATAACATTTACCGATAACAAAGATGGTTCTGTGACCATTGACGGAACAGCACAGGAGAGAACCAGTTTCGCTTTCAGCAATAACCTGAATCCGCTCATACTTCCTGTGGGGGAAACAGTAACGCTGTTGAAAAGCGGATACCAATACAGCATAAGAGACGTAGTAAATAAGGAATACAGTACGGTCAGAGCAGAGGCTACAGTGTCAAAGGACGCCGTCTTTGTGACCGAAAATGATGCTTTTTCTGTTTATATTCATCTGTCAAAGGATACTACTGTGAATAGAAAAACAGTACGTCCTTGTTTGATTCTGGGTGGCATCGACAAGATTACAGAGTATCCTGTGTGTAAAGATGGCACAGTCAGTGTGGCTGCCCTCCTTGCACCAAACATGACACTTATTCCTGACAAAGAAGGTGTTGTGATTGATATTATCTATAACAGGGATATAAACAAAGCGTTTGAAGAATTAACACAAGCAATAATCAGTTTAGGAGGAAATGTGTAATGTTCAGTTTAAGAAGGTTTATAAAAAGAGGTCTATTGAATGCTGTTGGCAAAATGGCAGACTACCAGGTTATTCTAAACTCTGCCGCATGGATGGAAAAGGGCGTTTTAACCGAGGACGACTTAGCCGAAATCCAAACAGCTATTGAAGCGCAGTACATAACCGAAGAGGAATAAGGAAAAAGCTCAGGAGATTTATTTCTCCTGAGCTTTAAAAATGAAGAATAAAAAAGGAAAAAGCACATATAATTAAAATGAAAATAAAAAAAGGGTTGACAAACCAAACTTTTCGTGCTATATTAATATAGCTGACAGCAAATCAGTTGAATATCGCGGGGTGGAGCAGCTCGGTAGCTCGTCGGGCTCATAACCCGAAGGTCATGTGGTTCAAATCCCATCCCCGCAACCAAAAGAAAACCCAGGTCCGTAGGACTTGGGTTTTCTTTTGGTTATCTGGACTGACACGCTCTCAGTTTACGAGACCGACGAGCGGTGCTCGTTGGGAATCGGAGCCCGACCGCCTCCGGTGGAGGATGAAGGGAGGGCGACGAGCTGTGCCGCGGTCGACAAGCGACACACGGGAGTGTATCGATGTCGGGCACCGCAAACGGACTAGCCTTGGGCGGTGTCGCACAGATATTGAGAGCAGTTTTGTGAAAGTTAGCTTGCGACACACGACTGCGACCGGGAGATGTTAGCACTAACTAATTGACGGAACAAAAGTTCAAAATTCATGTGGTTCATTCGCACCTCATCTTACCACCAAAAACCAATTTTCCTTTCAGGACATACACAAATTTAACACCTTCAAAATATACTGTAGTATATTTCGGAGGTGTTTTTGTGTTTTTGGAGCTTTTAAACTATCTTTTGACCACTATCTTTTTTTCGGGGGTTGTAAGTAGCGGTAATTTCCCCGAGCCTTTAAGTGAAAAAGAGGAAAGAGAAGCCCTTATAAAGATGAAGGACGGGGATAAAAATGCCAGAAACAAGCTCATTGAGCACAACTTAAGGCTTGTTGCACACATTGTGAAAAAATATTCTCAGTCTTATGACATGGACGATTTAATATCAATCGGAACAATTGGTCTTATGAAGGGTGTGGATAGCTTTGACTACGAAAAGAACACACGCCTTGCAACCTATGCTGCCAGATGTATTGAAAAAGCGACCCACTCATTACGGCTCTTTTGAACCAAAAGAGGGAATAATTGCTCCCTTTTATGACGATATTATCAAGATTGACGATAATGTTTCGCTGATACAGAAGAAAAGAGGCAATAGATATGTTGCTACACCTATGTACTTGCACTCATTCGGATTTATTACTCCGAGAAAGATATCTGAGGTGCAAAAATTCACTTTGAAATTTCCAAATGCAGATATGATTACTTCTGTTGCGGACAAGTTAAGATACTACAGGTACAAAAAAGGTTTGTTGCAGGTAGAAGTTGCTGACTATCTCGGGATTGAGCGAAGCACCTATATAAGTTATGAGGATTCTACCCGTGATTATTATGAAGGCAAAATGATGGACAAGATTGCCGAGCTTTTAGAGGTTGATGTGTTTGACCTGCTTGATGATTATAATAAATTTTTGTATAACGGACAGGGGGCATATATTAAACGGTTACGAAAAGAGTTACATATAACGCAGATGGAATTTGCAAAGATGATGGGAGTTCAGCTCTTTAAAGCAAAAAGATGGGAGCAGAACAAGGTAAGAATGTTTAAAGGAACATGGGAGAAGTTGATGGAGATGGAGGGGAATATAGATAGCTTAAAAAGGAAAGTATAATATTACAATGTCAAATAGTTGATAGATTGATACGAAATATTGACACGGCTCTCAATTTGTGGTATAATACACATAACAAAAGAGAAGGAGTTGTTTATATGGCTGAAAATTATAAGTTGCCTGGATCTTCATATGAGGAATTTGTTAAAATTGTAAAAGCATATTCTACGGGTAAGGTTGGAGTTCCAATGTCTTTGGATACAATTGCGCAAACAACAGGCATGGATAAAACAATTGTAAGTAGGAATAATGGATTTTTGGTTCAAATTGGTTTGATTTCTGAAGGAAATAAGAAGTCTCCCACTCAAGAAGGTATTGATTTGGGAAGAGCATATACACTTAAAATGGAAGATCAAGTTGCGCATATATGGCGAAGCATGATAAATAATGACGAATTTTTAAGCCGTATGTTATCTGCAATAAAGATTAGAAATGGAATGGAGAAAACAAGTTTTATTAATCATATTTTGTATTCATCTGGAAGCAGTAACAATAATAGTATACGAGCAGGAGCTAGCACAATTGTTGAAATATATAAAGTTGCAGGACTTGTAAGTGAGACAGACGGTAAAATTGAGGCTATAGACAGTGATGAGAATAACGCGGATATGCCGTTAAATGAAACTGGTGCTCAAACACCTGTGAAAGAACCTGTAGCAACACCAGTTGCAACCATTCAACTCCCTCAAAGCAGTTTAAATGGCAACATATCCGTCAATATTAATATTGAGGTAAAAGTTGATGAGCTTGATGTTTTGTCAGAAAAAATTAAAACTTTGATAGAAAGTTTGAAACAGTAAGGCGGTGTTTGTATGCCTTACGATATTGTTTTTTCTACAGCTGAAGATATTGTTGGTGTAGTTGATGCGATACTTGCAAAACCAGAAGATTGTACTAAAAATTATATAAGTGAATTTGCAGATGTTTCATTAACACAGGCTGAAAATGCCCTAATTATGGCGGAACAGCTTAATTTGATTACAATTAATTCAGATGGTACATATGGGAGCAATTCTTATTTGGCACGTTTAATTGTTTCTTCGAGAAATGATAAACATAAGGCGGCAATAATGCGTTTGGTTTTAGAACAATATGAACCATATGTCAAATTTAAAACAAGATATTTATTTACAGATTCGATGGATAAGGCTTCAAAGCAAATAAAAACAATGTATGGTATGAATAGTACATACAAGGATATAAGAAATACATTTATTAACATAGGTACGTACTCTCGCGCACTAATTAATGATGGCGCTAGTTCATATATGTTTAATCAAGACGATATTTCATATATTGAAATACTGGAATTAGCGTTAAAATTTAAAGCGAATGATGATAATGCCCTTTCAAACCAGTTAGGAGAATCATTGTGTGACTATTTAGATACAGAAAAAGTGTTCAAACCTTTGTCAGAAGCTTATAGTAAGATTCAAAATGAAATGTCGGATAAAAAGAGTATCATTTTATATGCTGGAAATGCTTTTGAATCGTTTTTGCAGCAAATAGCTGATGAGAATGGAATTTCTTTAATTGGTAAAACTGGTATTGGTAAGAAAACAGATGCATTAAGTTCTGTGTTATCAAAGAAGCATAGAGGAATGATTCAGTATATTGTTCAGATTAGAAACGCTGCCGATCATGGAGCAGACCCTGATGAAGGTGGAGGTGTATGGGATATATCTGATGAAACAGCTCAGTTTTATCCGTTGTTAGTAACCAATATTATTAAAGATATTTTTGCATACAAGAATGGAAGTTTGATTGTATAGTAGTGTTGTTTATTTATATTGTTTAAAAGAACACCTTAAACAAAAGGATGATAGCTTTATTTCGGAATAAACGAGTGTTGATAAAACAAGAAAAATCCGTATTACTTCAAGGCAAATGAGCCAAGGAGAATACGGATTTGTTATATCATCCTGTCTTTCTTTCTTGATGGCTGTTAAGGATTTCTTCCAGTAACAACAATTTTTGAGATTTAGGACAGGACAAACTGTTGAGTTGCGTTGTGATTGCTTCAATATGCATTGTTGCAACCCTATTTTTTAACTCTTCAATTTTCTCCGATGTAGTGGGATAATGTACTATTATGTTCATTCCTGCCCTCCTTTCTAAAATATATGAGTGAAAGCATGTACATTATTGCTACAGAGGGTAATTAGGGTAAATTTTTATCGAAAACTTCTTAATTTCTTAATTTTTCTTACTTTCTTTTAGAGAAAGATTTACCCTAATTTCCCTATACGGAATTAAATTAGTTTTTTAGTCTTTGTCTACGAGTTTGAATATCTTTTAGAGCGTTTCTCATTATTTCTTCAGCAGCGTTTAACTCTTGAAGGTATTCAGTTTCAATAGTTAAATTATAATAATAGTCACTTGATTTACGTGCTCTTAACCCGTAGTGACTAAATAGTATTTTAGCTATATCATGTGACTTTTCTGCATGTAGTTTGTTTTCCCTGCACCATGCCATATATTCTGCATTGAAGTCTGAGCGTTTAGTTTTACCTACACCAATATGACAGTAATGTTCGACAAAGGTGAGAAGTGTATTATTCTCAATAACATATTGTCTTCTGCTTTCTTTCATGGAATCACTCTCAGTAAATTTATATCCTCTGTCTAATGCGTTTTTAAAATGCTGTATACAGATACTTGCAATAGTGTCTTTTTCTTTCAGCATTTTTTCTAATAAATAAGGGTCTCTTTTAAAAAGCGGAATTACATTGTCACAGCGTACAATTATAAATCTTTCATATACATGAGGACCATTATCTCCGCCAAATTTAGGTAATTCATTACAATTATACCAAAGGAAACCTTGATATTTAAAAGAGAACTGAGGTTTATATTTGACGTTTGCAAATATTTCATCTCCTCCTGTTAACTCTTTTAGAATATTTATTTCTCCAACACGGGCATAGGACATATCACCGCAACCAGCTAAACGCTTGTTGTGTAATGGTGCTGTTCCAAATGTATCATTAAGATTTTTTAAATCTACAGAGATACTGTTATGCTCGCCAATTAAGGATATAATAAATTCTCTTAATTGAGTTTTTCCTGTATTACCAGGACCTACCAACATCAATAGTTTCTTGAATTTATATCCTGGAACATTGCTTAATATAGCACCCATGTATTCAAGTAAAAATTGCTTAGTTAGCTCATCATCGCCAACAAGGTCTTGGAGATATTGTTTGAAAACAGGAGCATTATTCAAATCTGCATTATGGATATAATTACAAGGAATTTGAATGGTTGACAAGATATCCATACTGTGAGGGATAAGCTCGTTTGTGTCCACTTTGAGAATGCCATTTTTAAAATTAATGATATTTTCATTAGTGTTAAACTCATCTTCAGCTATTTTAAAAGTTGTTTTAAATTCATCAAAAACAGCTTCCCAGAGCTTCTTGGTTCTGATTTCAACGGGAATAAATTCTTTAATAAACGCTTTAAGGTCTGTATCAGACACAGTCATATATACACCGCCATTATAAATGTAATTGTTTAGTGGAGTAAAAATGAGTGTGTAATTTTCTTTGATGTGCATGTAAAGTTTTTGCGCATCAACCCTCGTGCCTCTATTTGTCTCGTAAATCCAACTTACATTGTCTAAATTAATTTTTACAGTATGCATTTAATGCGTCCTTTCTGCATATTACCAAAGCCTGTACACAACCTTGGTAATATGCGTTAGAATTTTTTAGGTCAACCTATGTATATAAGGTAGCATACTTTTCTCTATAAAAATGGGGGAATTAGAAAAGTTGACTAAAATTTAATTTTGTGATAAAATTTCCTAAAAGTAAATGGGGGTTATATAATGAGTAACTACAGTGCTACGGTCGCAAGAGATGAATTAGATAGACTGAAAGATATATACGAATATAAACATGGTAGACAGTTGACCAGTAAAGATATAGCTGATGAACTGAATATAAGTCCTGCAGCATTTTGTAAAAGATTAAAAGGAGATGTTTTGTTTAGGACTGATGAAATTGTTTCTATGGCAAAATTTTTTGGTATAACATGTGATGAATTGCTAACAGGGGTGTCTGCTGAAAATAATTTAATTAATCAGGAATATGGGTTGAATGATAAGGCACTTAATTGGTTGAAAAGAAATACTAAAGCCAATCAAGAATATATAACTCTCTTGAATATAATACTTAGTGATGAAAACATTGCAGATTCGTTATTTAGGTCAATATTAATCTACTGCAACTCTGTTATGTTGAAATTGATGCCGTTGAGTTCAACAGATTTAAATGAATATATATACATTAATTCTAATACAAGTGATGGAATTATTAAAAGGTTAGCCTCGGATAAAATAATACAAGTGCTTGAGTTGATATCGTCGGAGTGGGATGCAGTATTGAAAAACAAGATATCGATGGGAATAGCTAATTCAAAGAGCAAAACAAATCTGTCTATTCAAAGACGACATAAACTATTGTCGATAAAGAAATGCCGAACGGAAAAAGATAAGAGATATTATTTAAAGCACAGGCAAAGAGTTACGAATATTGATATTATCGAGCAAATTAGAATAACAGACGAAAGTATCAACAAATATAAAGTGTTAAAAGGAATATTGGAAGACGAGTTTTCGTCAATAGAAGTATAAAAGAAAAGCACATTATCATCGAAAAAATGATAATGTGCTTTTTTGTTTGTTGCTTGAAAGGTTATTTTGTTGTTAAGAAGCCGTTAGAGGCTCACAGGGGATTTTTAAATACGTACTTGGGAACGGGTGCGGGGGAAAGATTATTCGTCTTAAAAAGGGTGTCAGGAGTTTTTCTCCTTGTCGAAATAATTAAGAATATTGCAGATGATAGCAATTTCTTCTTCCGTTAAGCCATCTAATGATAATGTTCTTTTGTTATCAACCTCTAAAAGGTAATCAGTGGAGATGCGGAACAACTTTGCCATAGCAATGATATGCTTCATGGCAGGGACAGAGGTTTGGTTTTCCCATGCTAATACACTTGTTCTTGCAATACCGAGCTTATTTGCTAAGTCTGCCTGACTATAATTATACTGTTCTCTTAACATTTTAATGCGTTCATGTATCATTCAAATCCACCCTTTCTTACCACAATTGTACACAATGTTTGGTTGTTTATACATAACATTAAAAGATGTGTATATTGACAAGATTGAGAGAACTGTGATATTATTTAGGAAGAATTCGAGAAAGGTTGTGAATATAATGAAAAAATTTGTATCGGTAACATTGGTTGTTTGTATTATGCTTAGTTTATGTGTAGTGCCTATGGCGTCAGAAGTACAGGCGTTTTGGGATGTGCCTGAAAGTCATTGGGCGTATTCCCACGTAATGAGCATGGTTGAGAGAGGTGTTGTATCTGGCTATCCTGACGGAGGATTCCATCCTGATGCGTATGTAACACGTGCAGAAGCGGCTACAATGATTGCAAAAATGGAAGGTTCGTATGGACCTAAAAACAGTTATAGGGAATATGAAGATGTAATGGACAGCGATTGGTATTCACCTTATATCAAAGCTGTGTATGCATACTTTAATTATTATGAAATTAATAATGATGACTACTTTTTACCAAATAGTTTTGCAGAGCGTGAAGACGTAATTGTGGCACTTATGAGACAAAAACTTGAGGAAAAACTATATAAGTTAAACGATGAAACGATTGCATGGAAGTATGTAGATTTCTCAGATATAACTAATGAAAAACAACCATATTTTGAAGCGGCAATAAATAGAGGTTTTTTAAACGGATATAATGATGGAACCCTTCGTCCGCATGGTAATATTACAAGGGCAGAAATGGTAACTTTATTATCTAAACTATATGGTGGTTATGACACGAAAAAATTTTCACTTGACCAAAGTAATTATATAATGAATTGCACTCTTACAGAGTTTGTAGAAAGATATAATAAAAATTTAGATGAATGCTTTGGTATGATTGAGTATAATCCTAATGGTGTAAAAACGCCGATACAATTTAAAATTGATATGAGTTTAATTAGAACAGATAATGGTGGCAGTTATCAATATGGCGTAAGTAGACAAATTGTTGCCCGTTCGAATGCTGACAATTATAATTTGTATGAATATGACTTGTCAGATTTCAAGTTTACATGCGATAAGGAGACTAATAATCTTGTGGGGGTTAATATTCCGTGCAATGAACCAGGTAGTCTCATTGACGGAAAATACAGATTTGACGTAACAATAGGTAAGTACCGTGCAGCATGTGCAATTATGGCTCTTACTGGAATGGAATTTGATGATGCAATGAGTCTTTTAACAGCGTCTATATTCAGCGATACGTTTACAGTACATAATAATATGCTTATAAATCCGCGTTCAGATGCTATTATTGTATATGATGCTGGTGTTGTAGTAAAAGAACATAATGAATTCAGAATTAAAATAGATGATGGTGAGGATGCTTGGGGGAAGTGGAGAAATGCGGATGAGTTGACTCCTTGTGATTGTACTGTTGACGAATTTATTGAAAGATACAATAACCTTTATAGTTCCCACTATGCTTCAATAAGAAAAGATGCACGTAAAGAGATTTTGGCAGACCATCTTTTGAGTAAGGAGAATTTTGAACCACATAGAGATACACAGTCTCCTACATATGGTTATGCAAAAAATGCCCATGGTTTTAAGGCTATAATACTGTGGTGTAACGAGACTGAGGAAATTATTAAAGCAAATATTACTTTAGGTGGTGGGAATAAAACGGTTGAAAATATGAACACGGATGATTTGGGATATATTTGCTTTATTGCGTCAATCAATAATATAACATACGAAGAAGCTTGCGATTATTATTTCAATACATCAGGAATAGTAAGCACTGAGAGTACGATGGTACGCATTAGTAGTACAAGTTGTACGGCTACGAGCAAATCATTATATCTTGCAGTGCCGAGTGCTTATACAAAAGCAATAATGCAATAAGGAGATAAAAAAATGGCAAAGATGGATGAAATTTTAGGCAAAGCAAAAGACATAGCAAGTGATGCTATGGAAAAAGCAAAAGAGTATGATTATAAAGGAAAAGCAGAAGAACTGAAAGAAAAGGCAACAGAAACAGTTGAAAAAGCAAAGGCTTATGATTATGAGGCGAAGGCAAAAGAGATGTCTGAAACTGTCAAGAATTATGATTATAAGAGCGAAGCTGAAAACATTAGAAATGGTGGCATTAAATATTTTTGGAATAAGCATAAGAAGTTAGCAATTATAGTATTAGTTGTATTAATAATTGGTGTTATTAAATTGTTTAGTGGTAATGGTAGTGATGCAATGTTCATAAGAAATGATGATACGGCTGTGGACATTGCAATTGACCGTACATATAAAGCAGTAGGCGGAAAAGACCCTCAGTTTGTATCAGCTGACATTATAGAAAGAAACAAAAATAGTAACGGATATATAATTGAAGTTATATGGAAGGAAGACACAGCATATAGGTTTACAACTAACTTTGTCGTGTTTGTAGGCATCAAGGATGATTCTGACAAAAATAACATTCAGTATAGCTACAACTATTTCTTTACTCAAAGTGAAAATTATGAAAAAGAATTAGTCCCGAAATTAAAAGCTGAAGTAAATTGGGATAATCAGTAAAAGAGAATAAAGTTAATGTTTGCATAGTAATAATTGAAAAACACAAAAAACATCCCCTGAATTGTTGGGAGTTCAGGGGGTGAGACTTTTGCTCAGAATTGTATTGGAAGATGATTCAATAGAAGTAGACGATATGATGGAGCAAAAACTTATTGAAATTGCAAATCATATAAATGCGATTATTGATATTGTGTGCGAATATCCGCAATGTGACGAATGCGTTGTTCAGTTGAACGAATGCAGAAAAAAGATTAGAAAGTGTTTTAGATAAAACAAATTAATAACTCCCACTAAGAGGCTGATATGGGTATAAATGATACCTGTATCAGTCTTTTTTAATGGCATTTAAGGAAAGTTTTTGCTTTTTGAGGAATTTAGGAGAATAATTAAGTTTGGGAGCCGTTATGATAGTATTGCATCAATCTATTTTTAAGGAGTTATTAATGATGGAAAACAAGAAAATTGCTGTTTATTCAAGAAAGTCAAAGTTTACAGGAAAAGGAGAAAGTATTGAAAATCAGATTGAATTATGTAAGGCATATATAAAGCAGAAAAATCCAAACATTACAGATGAAGATATTGTTGTGTATGAGGACGAGGGCTATTCGGGAAAGAACACTAACAGACCACAATTCCAACAGATGATGAAGGATGCAAAAGGAAAGAAGTTAAAAGGAATAGTTTGTTACAGATTAGACCGTATAAGCAGAAGCGTAAGTGACTTTACGCAGTTAATTACAGAGCTTGACGAATACGGAATGAGCTTTGACTCTATTAATGAGCAGTTTGATACATCCACATCAATGGGAAAAGCCATGATGTATATTTGTTCAATTTTTGCACAGTTGGAAAGAGAAACCATTGCAGAGAGAATAAGGGACAATATGCATGAACTTGCCAAAACGGGCAGATGGCTTGGCGGTAATACTCCCACAGGATATGAGAGTGAAAAGATTGTAGAGCGAGTAAATATAAACGGCAAAAATATGGAGGCATTTAAACTTAAAACTATCCCCGAAGAAGCGGAAATAATAAAATTGATTTATGGTAAGTTTATTGAGTTTAACAGCCTTACAAAGACGGAGACATTTTTCTTGCAGAACCATATAAAAACCAAGAACGGAAAAGACTTTACGAGATTTACCATAAGGACTATACTTCAAAATCCCGTGTACATGATTGCTGACGAAGATGCATGGAAATACTTTGAGGATTTGGGAGTTGAGATATACTCGGAAAAAGAAAAGTTTGATGGAGTACATGGCTTAATTGGCTACAATAAAACCTTGCACCGAACAGGCAAGGCTAATATAGTAAAAAGCATTGACGAATGGATAATTGCAGTAGGTAAGCATAGGGGGATTATATCAGGTGCTGACTGGGTGAAAGCACAAAGACTTTTGGAGCAGAATGTGTCTAAGGCGTACAGAAAGCCGAGAAGTCATACGGCATTATTATCGGGATTATTGGTATGTGGGCATTGTGGTGGCTTTATGCGACCGAAGGTATACAACAAGGACTTTGATGACGGAGAAAAAAGGTTTGGCTATTTGTGCGAAACTAAGGAAAAGAGCAGAAGACATAATTGCGATATGAAAAATCCCAACGGAAATACTTTAGACAGAGCTGTTTGTGAAGAAATAAAGAAGTTATCCGAACATGACAGCGAATTTATAACACAGTTGGAAAACAGCAAGAAGAAAATTGTATCAAGTAGTGACGAGATAGATATGCAAATTGAGGCTTTAGAAAAGAGTATTGCGGAAAAGCAGAAGCAAATTAATAAACTTCTTGAAGCAATGGCGAAGGCTACGGGAGAATTTTCCAATGATTATATAAATCAGTATATAGAAGAATTGGGCGGAGAAATTAAAAAAGCTGAACAAAGATTAAAAGATTTGAAGAATGTGACAAGAGAGCATGAGCTATCAGATAGTGAGTTTGATATATTGAGAGACATTTTAAAATCCTTTGCGAATACCTTTGAGGCTATGAGCATTGAGCAAAAACGAGCTGCTATAAGAGCATTTGTTAAAAAGATTGTTTGGGATGGGGAAAATGTGCACATGTATATGTATGGAAGTGACGAAAATTACCAGTTTGAGGTGGATTTTGACGGCGAAGAAAAAGGAGCCGTTACGAGGGCGTTGAAAACGAAATACTCATGCATTTAAGGCACGAAAAAAAGTTCAACTCCAATGTGTCGCTGTCGGAGCCTATCGGTTACGATGCCGAGGGCAACGAAATAAGCCTGATGGATATACTGGTGGGCGACGGGGAGGATGTTTGCGAAATTGTTGACAAAAAGAGCAATTTTAAAAAGCTTTTTGAAAAGGTAAAGGGAATAAAGGATGCACGGGAAAAGGAAATAATTTACCTTCGCTACGGTCTTTGGGGCAAAAAGCCTTTAACCCAAAAGGAGGTTGCCGAAAAGCTTGGCATAAGCCGAAGCTATGTGTCACGGATTGAGAAAAAGGCAATTGAAAATCTCAGGGAGTGTTGAAAAAAGGGTGTAAAAAACTAATTGTTTTTTACACCCCATTTTTATCGAAATAATTAAGCAGATTACAGATAATTGCGATTTCTTCTTCGGTTAAGCCGTCTAATTGTTGTCAACCTCTAATAAATAGTCGGTGGAGATACGGAAAAGATGGGATTAATGTGCATATGTTGACATAAAAGCGAAAAATATGCTACAATGTGAGAGAATGGATAGATGATGAAAGGGCGGTGCGAGTTATATGAAAAATAAGTGTTTGAAATTATTTTTTGTTTTATGTATATTGCTGTGTTCATTATTTGCTATTTCGGTTAATGTAAGTGCTGAAATTATTGATAGCGGTACTTGCGGAGATAATTTAACATGGACACTTGATGATGAAGGCGTACTGACTATAAGCGGCAGTGGTGAGATGCGAGATTATCCAAATCGACAGCCATGGTATTCGAAACGTCTTTCAATAAAAAACATAGTGATTGAAAATGCAGTGGCAAGTATAGGTGAAGGTGCATTCCTTGGTTGTGAGGAATTAAATAGTATAACAATCCCTGACGGCGTGACAAGTATAGGCGATTATGCATTTGAGGATTGTTATGATCTTATAAGTGCTAATATCCCCAACAGTGTAACAAGTATAGGTGATTATGCATTTGAAGGATGCCGTGAACTTACAAGTGTGACCATTCCTGAAAGTGTGACTGCCATAGGGATTGGCGCATTTTATTCATGTCATGGAGTTAAAACGATATATTGGAACGCGAAAAAATTTGAATATTATGCTCAAAGCGCTTTTTCCAGAGTCGGAAGCAGTGCGGGAGTCAGTGTAATATTTGGAGAATGCGTGGAAAGCATACCAAACTATGCGTTTTACGATTGCTATAACCTTGCAAGTGTGGAAATGGCGGATAATGGTATGCTTATAGGTTCTCATGCATTTAGTGAATGCATTAATCTTACAAGTGTTACTATTCCTGAAAGTGTAACAAGTATAGGACATGATGCATTTGAGAATTGCAGTGGACTTGAAACAGTATATTGGAATGCGAAAAATGTTAACGGTTTCAGTAGCAAAAGTAGTGTTTTTAAAGGAGCAGGAAGCGAAGAAGGATTTTGCGTAATATTTGGCGATGGTGTGGAAAGTATACCAGATTATGCATTTAAGGATTGTGATGGACTTACAAGTGTGACAATTTCCGACAGTATAACGAGTATAGGGGAAGAAGCATTTAATGGATGCAGTGGGCTTGAAACAGTATATTGGAATGCAGAAAATATTGAGGATTTTATATGTCCTTATTACGGATTTACGAGTTATGACTGTCGTTTTGAAGGTGCAGGAACGGATAACGGATTAATTGTCATATTCGGCAATGGGGTTGAGAAAATACCGGCTTATGCATTTTATGATTGCGATGAAATTATAAGTGTTACTATTCCCGACAGTGTAATGAGTATAGGAGAAGAAGCATTTTATTCTTGCAGTGGTATAGCGACTGTTAACATATCAAGTTTAGATGCCTGGTGTAATATTGATTTCACTTATATATACGCTAATCCGTTACATGGCGGTGCAGATTTATATCAGAACGGAGAATTGGTTACGGAGATTGTTTTTCCGAAAGGAACAACACAAATACCGGATGTTGCATTTCGGGGTTGTAGGAGTCTGACAAGAGTAACAATTCCAAGCGGTGTGACAAATATAGACAGTTATATGTTTTTCGGTTGCATCGGACTAAAAAATATAGAAGTGAATGGGGAGAACGAATATTATTCATCGCTTGATGGGGTATTGTTTAACAAGGATAAAACAGAGCTTGTGCTATATCCGTTCAACAAAGCAGATGCAAGATATACAATACCTTCGTCTGTAAATGTTGTTACGCGTGATTTTGTTAATACCAATATAGAAGTGCTGAATATTGGCGAAAATGTTTCATCTATATCAATTTCAACGGACTGTATTAATCTTCATGAAATTAATGTTGATGGAGAAAACCGGTATTACTGTTCAGAAAATGGAGTATTATTTAGTAACGATAAAACTATACTTATATGTTACCCGGTGGCCAAAACTGACAATGCTTATAATATTCCTGATACTGTGACAGAAATAGACTGGCTTGCATTTGTCAATTGTAGCAAACTTGAAGTTGTCAGAATTCCTGAAAATGTTACAGATATGGGATTGTTTAGAGGCTGCATAAATCTTCAAAAAATATACTGGGATGCAAAAAATATAACGACTACATACTATGGTTATGTATATACAGAACCAGAATTCGGACGTCAAGAGATTAGATATAATAAGCCTTTTGAGGATGCTGGAAATAATGCAGACGGATATGAAGTCATTTTTGGTGAAGAGGTAGAGACAATTCCTGCAACTGTGTTCTATGGTTCAAAGAAGTTAAAGTGTGTAACATTTTCCAATAGCGTAAAAACAATACAGTTTTCGGCATTCGACAAATGTTACCAAATTGAAGATGTATATTACAACGGAACAGCGGAAGAGTGGGGCGAAATTTCTATTAAAGGTGGTAACGATTCATTGTCTAATGCAACCCTGCATTGCTCAGATGGTGGCACGATTTTCACTGTGGTAAGTCGAACAGGAACAACTAACGCTATGATTAACTCCATAACAAACTGTATAAGTGATGAGGAAGTAATTATAATACCGAATATATTGTATGGGAAAGAGATAAACTCAATATCTCCGGATGCTTTCGATAATTGTAAAAATCTAAAAAGCATATTGGTTGCGGAAGATAATGCTTATTTTTCCTCTGAGGATGGTGTGCTATATAATAAAGACAAAACGTCTTTACAGATCTGTCCTAAACTAAAAGAAGGGAACTTTACAATCCCTGACAGCGTGACATACATAGCCTATAATGCATTTTATAATTGCAACAGAATAACACGAGTGAGCATTCCTGAAGGTGTGACAAGTATAGGAGATGATGCATTCTATGGATGCAGTGGACTTGAAACAGTATACTGGAATGCAAAAGATGTTAAAAATCCATTCGATATAAGAACTGTCTTTTTGGGAGCAGGAAGCGAAGAAGGATTTTGCGTAATATTTGGCGATGGTGTGAAAAACATACCCGAGTATGCATTTTGTAGCAGTAAAATTACAAGTATAATTGTACCGAAAAGCATTACAAGCATTGGTGATTATGCGTTTGAAGATTGTTACGAATTGAAAAATGTATATTATGCAGGAAGTAAAGAAGACTGGGAGAATTTGAATATCGGCTATTATGGCAACGATTATTTGGTGAGCGCAACAATACATTTCAATCAGAGTGGCTCTGAGATGTTACCAACGCCTGAAATTAAACTTTCCACTGCAGAAATAAGTATAACCGGCATTGCAGATGATTGTGAGATTAGTATCATAACATTTAAAGACGGAGCGGTTACCGGAACAAAAACAATCCCCATTTCCAAAGATGGAGCAATACTTATTTCTGAAACAGGGCTTGATACAGAAAATGCTACCGAGATAAGGGCATATTTGTGGGAGAGCATAAAGAGCATGAGACCTTTGTGTGAAGCACAGAGCATACAATTAAACACAAAAAACATCCCCTGAATTGTTGGGAGTTCAGGGGGTGAGACTTTTGCTCAGAATTGTATTGGAAGATAATTCAATAGAAGTAGACGATATGATGGAACAAAAACTTATTGAAATTGCAAATCATATAAATGCGATTATTGCTATTGTGTGCGAATATCCGCAATGTGACGAATGCGTTGTTCAGTTGAACGAATGCAGAAAAAAGATTAGAAGATGTTTTAGATAAAACAGATTAATAACTCCCAATAAGAGGCTGATATGGGTATAAATGATACCTGTATCAGTCTTTTTTAATGGCATTTAAGGAAAGTTTTTGCTTTTTGAGGAATTTAGGAGAATAATTAATTATGGAAAACAAGAAAATTGCTGTTTATTCAAGAAAGTCAAAGCTTTTTGAAAAGGTAAAGGGAATAAAGGATGCACGGGAAAAGGAAATAATTTATCTTCGCTACGGTCTTTGGGGCAAAAAGCCTTTAACCCAAAAAGAGGTTGCCGAAAAGCTTGGCATAAGCAGAAGCTATGTGTCACGGATTGAGAAAAAGGCAATTGAAAATCTCAGGGAGTGTTGACCCAAAAGTTAAAATATGGTATTATTTAGTAAAACTACAAAGGAGTGTTACAAATGAAAAAAATAATTGCAATTATAGCTTTAGTGTGCGTTATTGCAGCGGTTGGAGTAGTTGCCTTTAACATAGGCAAAAACGACAGTGACAAGCCACAGGACTATGACTACACAAAAATTATAAAGGGCGATTTTTCCGATTTTGTTGGTCTTTGGGAAAACGGTGAAGGCTACACAATCGACCTTAAAGCTGACGGCACAGAAGGTGGCGGAGAGGATTATTATTCTGTGGCAGAGGATATTGAATACAAGGACGGCTATTACAACTGGGGCGTTATTGACTATTCCAATGCTGACAACGAATGCTGGGGAGGCTATGCAATCTGGCTTTACCCTGTAGGGGTTGAAATTGTTGACGAATACACAGGCGAAATTGTGCCCTCGGACACAAGTCAGGTACGACTTTATGCAGGGCAGGATTTTTGTGCAACTCCTGAAAGTATTTATTACAGATAATGAAAAAAGGTGCATTCCTGCACCTTTTTTTAATCGTGTCGATAAAGCTTTATCGACACTTGACCTCAAAGGCGGACTGCGTCCTTCAGCACTTTGAGGTCTGTTATTTTATAAAGAACAAAGTGGCAATTTCTCGTACAAGGGCCCCTGTGGAGCCCCTAAAATCGCCACTTTCGGCGAGGTGAATGCGATTAACCTCGCCGATTTTATTTGGGGAACCTTCTTCCCCAAACCCTTCGCTTAATTACAAACGATAGGTTTTTCGTATGCTTGAAATATTGACAACTTTAAATAAGATGAGTATAATATTTCCGAGGTGACAACATGGAAGGACTTTTGGTTATTATTGAAAAAATTGCCTATATAGGCATTATGGTTTTAATTGGCTTTATTTGTGAAAAAACAGGCTTTGTTAAAAACATTCCCGGCTCGGTTTCGTCCATTATTAAAAACATCACGCTTCCGTGCCTTCTTTTAACAAGCCTCACAAACAACACCCTTGATGCATCAAAGGCAAAAAACGGTGCATTGATTGCAATAATCGGGTTAACCGCAATTGTGGTTATGATGCTTATAGGGAACATAACAGGCAAAATGTTAAAGCTCAGCGACAAAAGGCGAGGCATACAAATTGCCATGGGCAGCTTTGGCAATGTTGCGTTTTTAGGCTACCCCTTAATACACGCCCTTTTAGGGGATGAAGGTCTTTTGTATGCGGTTTTTTACAACCTTGTAAACGACGGGCTTTTGTGGAGCTTTGGACTTAGTGCCATAAGCGGTGAAAAGGGACTTAAAAAGCTTAAAAACATGCTTAACATTTGCACCTTGAGCTTTGCGGTGGGTCTTGTGCTTCTTATTGTGGGAGTGAAAATCCCCGGTGTTTTAAACGACTCACTGGTAAGCGTTGGCAGTGCAACAACGCCCCTTTCCATGCTTTTCATTGGCGCAACAATGGCAAGAGCTGATGTTGTAAGTGCGCTCAAGCGCCCTGCGGTATATTCGCTCACCTTTGTTAAAATGGTGTTCATGCCCTTGGTGCTCATAGGCATTTTAAGCCTTTTTCCCACAGGGTTTATGAACCACGTTGCAATGACCGCACTCATTTTGCAGGTGGCTATGCCTGCCCAGACCATGGTTGCAATACTTGCCAAGGAATATGACCTTGACGAAAAGTACGCAGTTGAGGTAATTTTTATAACCACAATTTTTGCCCTGGTAAGCCTGCCTGTAATTTATCAGATAGCAACAAACTTGTTAAAATAAGGAGAAAGCCATGAAATTATTACTTATTAACGGACCTAACATGAACATGCTGGGAATTCGCCAGCCCGAAATTTACGGTAGCGACACCTTGGAAACAATTGAAGAATTAACCGTAAACAAGGCAAAGGAGCTTGGCTGCGAAATGGACTGCTTTCAGTCAAACCACGAGGGAGCAATAATCGACAAAATCCACGAGGCTTACCAAAAGTACGACGGAATTGTGATAAACCCTGCAGCATACACTCACTACAGCTACGCCATTGCCGACGCTTTGGGTGCGGTGGCAATCCCTGCAATTGAAATTCACATGTCAGACATTCACTCCCGTGAAAGCTTCCGTGCCAACAGTGTAACTCTTCCTTATTGCATAGGTCAGGTTGCAGGCTACGGAAAACAAAGCTATGCCATGGGCGTGGAAAAATTGGTGGAATACATTAAAAACAGATAGTAAAAGAGGGCTAATGCCCTCTTTTTGCATATAATACAGTGAGGTGTGTTATGTGCGGATGAGTGTTGTGTATACCAATGATAAAAAAGTTTTTCCGTGGATTTTGTGTGGTTTGGTGGCGTTTTGTCTTGTTTTGTTGTGGATAGGGGTAAAAATTAAGCCTTTGGTAATATCCGTTGCAAAAGGCTACGGGGAAAACCTGGTTTCAAACACTCTTAATGAAATGATAAATGAGGAAATTAAAAAGCTGGATTTTGAATTTACGAATGTTACTTTAACTTCCGAGGGCAAAGTTACCCGTGTTACAATGGACAGCGGCAGGGTGAACCAATTTATGGCCGACATTGTGCTTGTTTTAAAGGACAAAATTGCCGAAATGGAAGAAATCGAGGCAGGCATACCATTGGGTAACTTTTTGTCAAACCCCTTTTTTTCGGGCATGGGGCCGAAAATTCCCGTGAGGTTTTTAATACTAACAAACACTAATGTGACCATGGAAGAGGAGTTTTCGTCACAAGGAATAAACCAAACCCTTTATGTGATTAATTTAAGGGTTGATACAAAGGTGGGAATTTTTTTCCCCGGAATAAGAGACAGCATGATGGTAACAAACCTTGTGCCCCTTTCGCAACAGCTTATTGTGGGCGAAGTGCCTGATAATTACACCAATGTTGAGGGCATGGAGGGAAGTGTGCAGGACACGGTGTTGGATATTGATTGATTAAGTACAAAAAATACCAAAACATAAGGAAGATTAATGAAATAATCTCTTGACAGAGCGGATTAAAAGTATTAAAATAAGTTATAATAAATTAATTAATTAACTGTGAGGAGCACAAAGGTATGGTTGAAAAGCAGGTAGTAGTTCAAAACCAGGTAGGGCTTCATGCTCGTCCCTGTACATTTTTTATTCAGAAGGCAAACGAGTTTAAATCAAGTATATGGGTTGAAAAAGACAACAGAAAAGTAAATGCAAAGAGCTTACTTGGTGTGCTTTCTCTGGGCATCACAAGAGGTATGGAAATTACAATCAGTGCAGAAGGTGACGACGCTCAGGCGGCAATCGACGCACTTGATGCTCTTATTGAATCTAATTTTGAAGAATAATATAAAAATCTTAAAAGCAGTTTTGACAAATTACAAAACTGCTTTTTTTAACACAAGGAGGTTATCATGAACAGAGTAAAAATGAACTTTGACAAAGGCTGGGACTTTTATGGCGGCGACATTGAAGTGCAGTATGCCATAAAGGCAGGCTGTACAGGCGGCGTTACCGTGTGCGACAAGCGCAAGGACGGTGAATGGCTTGCCATTGCTTACAACGACAAGGAAGTTGAGGTTAAAATTGACCCTTCACTTTTGAAAAAAGTGGACCTTCCTCACGATTGGGTTGTTGAAGGCAATTTCTCCAAAAATGAATGGGATGCTCAGGGCTATCTCAAGCAGGGCATAGGCTGCTACAGAAAAGAATTTGACCTTCCGGAGGAATATTTGGGCAAAAAGGTTGAAATTGAATTTGACGGTATTTCCCGTAACTGTACAGTGTGGGTTAACGGTCATATTATCGGTAGCCATTTTTCTGGCTATTCCTCTTTTTCTTACGATATTACAGAATATCTTAAGTACGGCGAAGAAGGCACAAACTGTATTTTCATAAAGGTTGAAGCCGACAAGTACGAGGGTTGGTGGTATGAAGGTGCAGGTATTTACCGTCACACATACCTCACAATTACTGACAAGCTCCATGTTAAAAAGTGGGGTACCTATGTAACAACACCCTGCATTTCCGATACCGAAGCTGTTGTAAATGTTGAAACAACAATTGTCAACGGCTATGCAATCGGCGAAAAGGCTGTTCTGGAAACAACAATTTACACTCCCGACGGCGCAGAAGCATGCCAGGTTTCCGACGAATTTGAAGTTGGCATGGTTGACGAAAAAACAGTAAAGCAGTCCTTAAGTGTTAAAAATCCTCAGCTTTGGGATTTGGATTCGCCTGTGCTTTACACAGCCGAAACAATTATTTTAAAGGACGGCAACGTTATTGATACATACACAACTTCCTTTGGTATCCGAAGTGCTGAATTTACAAAGGAAGGCTTCTTCTTAAACGGCAAGCACGTTGATATTAAGGGTACTTGCAACCATCAGGACTTTGCAGGTATTGGTGTTGCACTTCCCGATTCAATTAACGAATTTAAGATTAAAAAGCTTAAGGAAATGGGCTCAAATGCTTACCGTTGTTCACATCATCCGCCAACACCCGAGCTTTTAGAGGCTTGTGACCGTTTGGGTATGCTTGTAATGGACGAAAACCGTAAGCTTGACTGCACCGACACAGGTATTAGCGACTTAAAGAGCCTTATTTTCCGTGACAGAAACCATCCTTCTGTTGTTATCTGGTGTATTGACAACGAAGAAGTTATCTTGGGTACAATTATTGGTAAGAGAATTGAACAAAGACTTCGTGAACTTGTTCACAAGCTTGACCCCACTCGTCCCACAACTGTTGCAATGAACCACGGCTACAACGAAAATAACTATTGGGAATGTATGGATATTTTAGGCTACAACTACGGTCAGAGAAATAACCAGTACATTAAGGATCTGGAAGAATATCCCGACAGAATGACCATTTGTACAGAGTCCACCTCCAGCACAACAACGAGAGGCATTTACGAGGCTGACGTTGAAAAGGGCTACTGCACCTCTTATGAAACAAACCTTGCTTCCTGGTGCTGTACTCATGAACGCAGCTGGATTGACTACAAGAACAATCCTCGTCTTACAGGCGTTTTCGTATGGACAGGCTTTGACTACCGTGGTGAACCCACACCCTATGCATGGCCCTGCATTAATTCTCACTTTGGTATTATGGACACCTGCGGTCTTCCCAAGGATGCTTATTTCTACTACAAGAGTGTTTGGTGCGATGAACCCATGGTTCACTTTATGCCTCATTGGGATTTGAAGGAAGAGGGCGAAGAGGTTGTAGTGAGAGTATTCTCCAACTGCGACACAATTGAGCTTATCTTAAACGGCAAGTCCTTAGGCGAAAAAGAAATGGTTCAGTATGCCCATGTTGACTTTAATGTTAAGTACGAAAAGGGCGAAATCAAGGCAATCGGTAAGAAGAACGGCGAAGAGGTTTGCAGCATGGTAAGAAGAACATCGGGCCATGCATACAAGGTTGTTTTAGAACCCGACAGAACCACAATGAAAGCCGACGGCTGTGACGCAATTGTTGTTTATGCTAAAATTTACGACGATAAGGGCGATGTTGTTACATTTGCTGACAACGAGGTGCGCTTCAAGGTTGAAGGCAATGCTAAGATTATCGGCGTTGGCAACGGTGACCCCTCAAGCCTCGAGCCCGACAAGGCAACACCACTCAAGGACTTTAGAGGAAGACCCATCACTCTCGATGCATATAACCCCTTAAAGCAGAACAAGAGAAGAGCATTTAATGGTGCTTGTATGGTTATTATCCAGTCTGAGGGAGAAAAAGGCGAAATTAAGCTCACAGCAACAAGTAACGCACTTGTAAGTGATACTGTTAAATTCATAGCTGAATAATCAAAACAAAAAAAACGGAGAGCAATTCTGCTCTCCGTTTTGTTTTTTATTATACATTAAACAGGAAATGAACAATATCGCCGTCCTGCATTACATATTCCTTGCCTTCGCTCTTAACAAGACCTTTTTCCTTGGCTGCTGCCATTGTGCCGCATGCCATAAGGTTGTCAAAGGATACAACCTCTGCACGAATAAAGCCACGTTCAAAGTCGGTGTGGATTTTGCCTGCCGCCTGAGGCGCCTTTGTACCTTCTGTAATAGTCCATGCCCTTACCTCGGGCTGACCTGCTGTAAGGTAGCTGATAAGTCCCAAAAGCTTGTAGCTCTTTTTAATAAGTCTGTCAAGACCCGACTCGGTAAGTCCCATTTCTTCTAAGAACATACCCTTTTCATCGTCCTCAAGCTGGCTGATTTCTTCTTCAATACGTGCTGAAATGGGCAGCACCTCGGAATTTTCCTTTGCGGCAATTTCTTCAACCGCCTTAATGTAGGGGTTGTTTTCAATGCCCGAAACAAAGTCTTCCTCGGCAACGTTTGCCGCATAAATAACAGGCTTCATTGTAAGAAGGCTCAAATCCTTTGCCATTTCCTTTTCTTCTTCGCTAAGCGCAACGCTTCTTGCGCTTTCGCCCTTTTCAAGAGATTCTTTGATCCTTACCCACATATCCAGCTCTGCCTGGTACTTTTTGTCGCCACGGAGCGCCTTTGTAACACGGTCAATTCTTTTTTCAACGCTTTCAAGGTCCGCAAAAATAAGCTCAAGGTCAATTGTTTCAATATCACGTGCAGGGTCAACACTGCCTTCAACGTGGATAATGTTGCTGTCTTCAAAGCAGCGTACCACGTGAACAATTGCGTCAACCTCACGAATGTTTGCAAGGAACTTGTTGCCCAAACCCTCACCACGGCTTGCACCCTTAACCAAACCTGCAATGTCAACAAATTCAATAATAGCAGGTGTGAACTTAACAGGGTTATACATTTCGCGGAGCTTGTCAAGTCTTTCGTCGGGAACGGTTACAACGCCCACATTAGGTTCAATTGTACAAAAAGGGTAGTTTGCACTTTCTGCACCTGCCTGAGTGATGGCGTTAAAAAGTGTGGATTTGCCTACGTTAGGTAAGCCTACAATACCGAGTTTCATATAATACAACCTTTCTTTGGTAAAAAATTCACTTTTTGTTAATAAAAAGTACATATCAAAAATATATTAGTATTATACACTCAAAAAAAAGATTTAACAATACCTTTTTTTATGATATAATAAATTTATACAGGATTTTTTACGTTCAAAGGAGGAAATTCTAATGAAGAAAACACCTAAGATTATGATTGTTGACGACGATGCCAATATCTGCGAGCTTGTAAGATTGTATCTTGAAAAGGAAGGGTACGAAACAAGCATTTGCTTAAACGGCGGCAGCGCACTTGAAGAATTTAAGAAAAACCCTCCGGATCTGGCTATTTTAGATATTATGATGCCCAAGGTTGACGGCATTACCGTGTGCCGTGAAATCCGAAAGGAAAGCGACATGCCCATTATTATGCTCACTGCAAAGGGCGAAACCTTTGACAAGGTTTTAGGCTTGGAATTAGGTGCCGACGACTACATTGTAAAGCCCTTTGAAGGCAAGGAGCTTGTGGCACGAGTGAAGGCTGTTTTAAGGCGTTTCATAAAGGATGAGGGCGAGGTTAACATAATCGAGCTTCCCAACCTTACCATTAATCTTTCAAACTACGAGCTTACCGTGGGCGGACATGTGCTTGAAACACCGCCCAAGGAGCTGGAGCTTTTGTACTTTTTAGCCTCCCATCCCAACCGTGTGTTCACCCGTGAACAGCTTTTGGAGGATGTTTGGGGCTTTGACTATTACGGCGATTCAAGAACTGTTGACGTTCACGTTAAAAGGCTTCGTGAAAAGCTGGAAGGCTACGAGGGTGAATGGCAGCTTAAGACTGTTTGGGGTGTAGGCTACAAGTTTGAGGTGAAGTAATATGAAAAAGACCATATTCCGGAATATTCTTTTTCTGAATATTTCGATTGTGCTTTTATCAATTGCCCTCACAGGTGCCCTTTTGTACACTCAGTTAGGCTACTATTTCCGTCAGTCTGTTTACAACCGCTTGCAGGCACGTGCCGTTGAAGTGGGAAAAATGTCGGCATATGTTATTGAGTCGGTAAACGATGACATGGAAAAGGAATTTGTTCAGCGAATGATAGAATTTGCCGGTGTTGACAACGGACAAGGTATAATTGTAACCGACAGAAAAGCCTCTGTTATGGCGGCGGCAGGCTTTGCCGAAGGTCAGCTTAACGAAACCAAGCTTTCCTACAACAGCGTTGCCCGTGCATTGTACGGCGAAAGCTTTGCAGGGGAGGGCAACTTAGGCGGTTATCTTAACGAAAGACTGCTTTACACTGTAGAACCACTTCTTACAAGGCGAGGTGTTGAGGGTACGGTTATTGTTTGTAGCACAAACGTTACCGTAAAATCAATGCAGGTGGATATTATGATCCGTTTCTTCTGGGTTGTGCTATCAGTGCTCATACTCACAATTATTGTTTCGGCGCTTTTGTCCGACAGAATTGCACGACCAATCCGTGAAATGACCGACCTTGCTCAAAAAATCTCCGCAGGTGATTTCTCCCATAGAATAACCGTTGCGTCAGAAGGCGAAATGAAGTTTTTGACCTCAAGCTTTAACCAGATGTGTGAATCGCTTGAAGAAATGGACGACATGCAGTCCTCCTTCATTTCTAACGTAAGCCATGAGCTTCGCACACCAATGACCATAATATCGGGCTTTGTTGACGGAATTTTGGACGGAACAATCCCCGAAGAGGAGCACAAAAAGTATTTGCAGATTGTGTTGCAGGAAATAAGAAGGCTTAACCGCCTTGTAAACGACCTTTTGGAAATGAGCAGGTTAAAGGGTGGAAAAACAGAGCTTAAAATGGCTCCCTTTGACATTACCGAAAGCGTGAGAAAAGCAATCATTGCTTTTGAGCAGGGCTTAAGCGAAAAAAATATTGACGTTAATGTTGATTTTGAAAAGGACCCCATGGTGGTTTTAGGCAGCAGTGACTCCATTTACCGTGTTATTTCAAATCTTATGGACAATGCGGTAAAATTCACTCCCGAAAACGGCTACTTGAAAATTGAGGTTAAAACCGTTGAGGGCAAGGTAAGAACAACCATCGAAAACTCAGGCAAGGGTCTTACCGAAAAGGAATTAAAGCATATCTGGGACAGATTTTATCAGACCGATAAAGCACGTGGCTCCGAAAAGAAGGGTGTTGGCTTGGGGCTTTATATTGTTAAAAACATTATGCAGTCTCACAACAACCGAATTTATGCGGAAAGCCGTGAAAATGAATGGACAAGATTTGTTTTTGAACTTGACAGCGTGAAAAACAAGTAGGCGACAGCCTACTTGTTTTTTAGGGAATAAGTTATAGGGAATAGTGAATAAGTAATGAAAAAACTCCGCTTTTGCGGAGTTTTTGTTAGTTGTTTTTTAAATAGTTGTCTAAAATGTTTGCAGCTATCTGACAAATTTCACCGCAGGGACGTTTTTTGTAGTATTCTTCGGTTCTTTCCTCGGGAACAAAACTGCCCTCGGGTTCTTTTAAGCCTAAAAGCTCAGAGCAAATAATTGTGCCTCGGTTGAGCTTTTTAAACTCGTCCGTTAACCAAACAACACCTTTGTAGTTTCCCATTTTTTCGTCATGAGTGGGAACTGTGCCAATACCTTTTATAAGTCCGTATGCCATAACCATGCCTGTTACCGCACCGCAGGTAAGACGAAGCCTTCCCATACCTCCGCCGAAGGGGAGCGAAAGCTTCAAAAGAGTTTCTTTGTCCAATCCGATTTCTTCGGAAAACGCACACAAAACACTCTGAGCGCAATTCATCCCCGTTGTAAAATTCAAAGCAGCCTGTTCACCTTTTGTCATAAATTCCACCTGTCTTTCATATTAATATACAATAAACATATATAAACAAATTCCACTCAAAGCCATTGCAACAAAAATAATCCATGAAGCCACGGAAAACTTTTTTGCTTTTTGTGAAAAAATTTGGGACAACTCCACATGCCCCGAGTTGTAAAGTTTTTTCGCTTCTTTGGAAAAAACAAGGGCGGGAATTGACAAAAACCAAAAGGGAGGGAGCAGAAGAAATGTGACAATTGAAAGCAACGAATGAAAATTTTCTCTGCCCGAAATTTCCTGTTCAATAGAAAACATTGCATTCACCTCTCCGACTATTATACAACAAAATGGCGAAATTGGGAATATTTTTTTAAAATATTAAAAATATTTGTGTAAATATAACACATAACTGACAAAAATCGATTGACTAAACGAGAAAAATTTGTTAAAATGTACTTAATAATTATTTGGAAAGTGGTGAAAAATTGTGCAAAAGGAGTATTTTGGAGAAGTTTCATACAGAGAAAATCCTTTTAACGACGATTTTGCCGTATACTTATTTAACGAGGGAAACAATTTCCACAGTTATGAAGTGCTCGGTGCTCACAAGTGCACCTTAAATGGTAAATCAGGTTACAGGTTTGCAGTATGGGCTCCCAAAGCAAAGTCAGTGCACGTATCCGGTGACTTCAACGGATGGAGCCAGTGGAGCTGCCCCATGACAAGGCTTGGTGAAACCGGCATCTGGCAAACCTTTGTTGAAGGTCTTGGTGACGGTGAGGTTTATAAATATTTTATCACACCCCAAACGGGTGAAGGCTTTTTCAAGAGCGACCCCTATGCAGTAAGTGCACAGGTAAGACCCGACAACGCATCTTTAACCTACGACCTTGACGGCTACAAGTGGCACGATGGTGCGTATATGGAAAAACGCGGAAAAGAAGCCCCCTACTCAAAGCCCATGAACATTTACGAATGTCATCTGGGCAGCTGGAAAATGCATGAGGATGGCAGCTTCTATACATACAGAGAAATGGCAGATGAGCTTGTTCCATATCTTAAAGAAATGGGATATACTCATCTTGAAGTCATGCCCCTTATGGAATACCCCTTCGACGGAAGCTGGGGTTACCAGGTAACAGGCTATTTTGCGGCTACAAGCCGTTACGGCACACCTCATGATTTAATGTATTTCATGGATGAGTGCCACAAGGCAGGTATTAAGGTTATTATTGACTGGGTGCCTGCACATTTCCCACGTGACGCCTTCGGTCTTGCAAAGTTTGACGGCACACCCACCTATGAGTATGCCGACACAAGAGTGGGCGAGCATAAGGAATGGGGCACACTTGTTTTTGACTACTCAAAAACAGAAGTAATTTCCTTCCTTATTTCCTCTGCTGTTTTCTGGGCAAAGGTTTATCACATTGACGGTATCCGTGTTGATGCGGTATCCAGTATGCTTTATCTTGACTATGCAAGAGAAGACTACATCCAGAACAAGTACGGCGGAAACGAAAACCTTGAAGCTATTGAATTTTTAAGAAGACTTAACGAGGTTATGTTCTCTGAATTCCCCAATTTCTTAATGGTTGCGGAGGAATCCACAGCATGGCCCATGGTTACAAAGCCTCGTGATGTGGGTGGCTTAGGCTTTAACTACAAGTGGAACATGGGTTGGATGAACGACAATCTCCGCTACATGTCCATGGACCCCTACTTCAGAAGCAACAACCACAATCTTATTACCTTCTCAATGATGTATGCCTTCAGCGAAAACTACATTTTACCGCTTTCCCACGATGAAGTAGTACACGGCAAGGCATCACTTGTTAACAAAATGAGCGCCCTTTATGACGGCAAGTTTGACTCTTTCCGTGCATTCATGGGCTACTATATGGCACATCCCGGCAAAAAACTCATGTTCATGGGCGGTGAAATTGCTCAGTTCATCGAATGGAGATTTTACGAAGGCCTGGAATGGCACCTTCTTAATGATTATCATCATGCAAGGTTCCACAAGTACATGAAGGACTTGAACCATTTCTACAAAAACAACAAGCCCTTCTGGGAAATTGAAGACAGCTGGGACGGCTTTGAATGGATAAATGCAAACGACAATGAAAAGAGCATTGTTTCCTTCGTGAGAAAAGGCAAAGCAAAAGGCAGTGAAATTATTGTTGTAAGTAACTTCACTCCCGTTGAATATAAAGAATATTCAATCGGCGTTTCAAAAATGGGCGAATACGAAGAAGTGTTCACAAGTAACTGCGAAGAATACGGTGGCACAGGTGCTGTAAACGCCCAGCCAATCAAGGCTAAAAAGTACAAGTATGACTGTGACGGCAGACCCTACACACTTACAATTTGCGTGCCGCCAATGACAACTATGTATTTTAAACGTAAACCAACAAAGCGTAATACTGCAAAGAAGTAATAAATAGGAGGAGTTAACATGAAATCGACAAAATGTCTTGCTATGATTCTTGCAGGAGGTCAGGGCAGCAGACTTGGTATTCTTACAAGCAAAGTGGCAAAGCCTGCCGTAACATTCGGCGGCAAGTACAGAATTATAGACTTTGCACTTAGTAACTGTGTGCATTCAGGCATCAACACAATTGGTGTTCTCACACAGTATAAGCCTTTGGAATTAAATACCTACATCGGTAACGGTAGTACATGGGACCTTGACCGTAACGACGGCGGTGTGTTCGTATTGCCTCCTTACCAGCAGGAAGAATCCGGCGAATGGTACAAGGGTACTGCAAACGCAATTTATCAGAACATTGAATTTGTTGACCAGTATAATCCCGAGCATGTAGTTATCCTTTCAGGTGACCACATTTACAAGATGGACTACAACAAAATGCTTAAGTTCCATGAAGACCACGACGCTGCAGCTACTATTGCGGTTATTCAGGTGCCGTGGGAAGAAGCAAGTAGATTTGGTATTATGGAAGCGGAAGCTGACGGCACAATCACAAAGTTTGTTGAAAAGCCGAAGGAACCCAAGAGCAACCTTGCATCCATGGGTGTTTATGTGTTCAAGTGGTCCGCACTTAAGGATTACCTCATCCGTGACGAAGCAACTGAAGGCAGTGAAAACGACTTTGGTAAGAACATTATTCCTGCAATGCTTAACGACAATCAGAAGCTTTGCGCTTACGGCTTTGAAGGCTACTGGAAGGATGTTGGTACTGTACAGTCCCTTTGGGAAGCAAATATGGATATTATTTCCGATCCTCCCGTGCTCGACATGTATGATTCCGACTGGACAATTTTCTCACGTAACCCTGTTAAGCCTCCTCACTATGTGGCTGATGGTGCACAGGTTAACGGCAGCTGTATTACAGAAGGCTGTAACATTTACGGCGATGTAACATCTTCCGTTCTTTCCGAAGGTGTAACAGTAGGCAAGGGCAGTGTTGTTAAGGATTCAATTTTGTTCCCCGGTGTTGTTATTGGTGAAAACACCACTGTTACAAAGGCTATTATCGGCGCTAACACAAATGTTGGCAACAACTGTGTAATCGGCGACAAGAATGTTGATGCAACTGAATACCAGAGTAAGTATTGCAGTGCTGATATCTCCCTTATCGGCGGTAATATTTCAATTTGTGACAATACAAAAATCGGCGTAAACGCAATGGTTACAAAAACCATTGAAGAATAAGAAAGGGGGAGAATAAAATGACAGACGCAATGGGCATAATCTTAACAAGAAATCAGGATGTAAGAATGAACGAGCTTACTCAGGTAAGAGATGTATCTGCTCTTCCTTTCGCAGGCAGATACCGTCTGATTGACTTTGTTCTTTCTAACATGGTAAATTCAGGTATTATTAACGTGGGTATTGCAACTCATGTAAACTATTCTTCACTTATGGACCACGTGTCCACAGGTAAGCCTTGGGATCTTAACCGTAAGAACTACGGTCTCTTTATCCTTCCTCCGCAGATTCGCGGCAACGGTGCTTACGGTGTTTCTGCAGGTGATGTTGACCTTCTTCATGGTGTTATCACATACCTTCACAGAAGTAAGCAGAAGTATGTTGTTTTGGCAGGTGCAAATGTTGTGTGCAACATGAACTACCAGGCAGCTATCAAGCAGCACGAAGAATCCGGCGCTGACATTACTGTTATTTACAACGTAATGGATAAAAACGACCCTCAGCTTAAAACAAGCACAACATATGATGTTGATATCAACAACAAGGTAACTCAGATTCACTACAATCAGAGCGAGCCTGTTTCCTGCAACGCAGGTATGGATATGTATATTATTGAAAAGAGTAAGCTCCAGAACCTTATTGAGGATGCTTATGCTAAGGGTAGCCATTCCTTTATCAATGATATTTTAAGAACAAATATGCATGCTCTTAACATTTGTGCGTACAAGTACGACGGCTTTGTTGGCAGAGTTGACAGCGTTATTTCCTATTATGAAAATAACATGAAGATGCTTGACGCTGATGTAAGAAACGAAATTTTCGGTGGCAAGAACCTTATTTATACAAAGGTTAAGGACCAGGTTCCCACAAAGTACCTTAAGGATGCTAAGGTTAAGAACTCCTTGGTTGCAGACGGTTGTGTAATTGACGGCGAAGTTGAAAACAGTATTATTTTCCGTGGCGTTCACATTGAAAAGGGCGCTGTTGTTAAGAACTGTATTGTAATGCAGAACACCGTTATTCAGGAAAGATGCGACCTTGAAAATGTTGTAATAGACAAGGAATGTACTCTCAGAACAGGTAAGAGACTTGTAGGTCAGCCCACATATCCCTTTATCCTTCCCAAGCGTACATTAATCTAACAAAACAGGCGGTCACTTTTCGTGACCGCCTTATACCAATTTGAAAGGATGAACCAAATGAAAGTTTTATTTGTAACAAGTGAATGTACTCCTTTTGTTAAAACAGGTGGCTTGGGCGACGTTGCAGGTTCTCTTCCTCAGGAGCTTATTGCACAGGATGTTGAAACAAGAGTAATTCTTCCCAAATACAGAGCAATCCCCGAAAAGTACACATCCCAGATGCGTTACATTGACCACATTTACATTAAAATGGGTTGGAGAAGCCAGTACTGTGGTGTGTTTGAGCTTCAGATGAACAATGTTACTTATTATTTTGTGGATAATGAGTACTATTTCGGTGCAGATTATGTTTACGGCGACATTGCAACCGATGTTGAAAGATTTGCATTTTTCGACAAGGCTGTTTTGGCTCTTTTGCAGGTTGTTGACTACTGGCCCGATGTTATTCATGCAAATGACTGGCAAACCGGCATGGTGCCCGTGCTTTTACGTGCACACTACGGCTTTGATTCACGTTATTCCAGAATCAAGACAATGTTCACAATCCACAACCTTAAGTTCCAGGGCATTTACGACAAAAAGGTTATTGCAGATGTGTGCGAGCTTGAGGACTACTATTTCACAGCTGACAAGCTTGAATTCTTTAAGGATGCAAGCTTCATGAAGGGTGCTCTTACTTATTCCGACTTTATCACAACAGTAAGCCCCACCTATGCTGAAGAAATCAAAACAGAATTCTACGGCGAAAAGCTGGATGGTCTTCTTCGTGCAAGAAGTAACAACCTCCGCGGTATTGTAAACGGTTTGGACTACGTTGGCTACAACCCCAAGACCGACGACATGATTTACGAAAAATATTCTGCAAGTAACTTTGTTTCCAAGAAAAAGGCAAACAAGGTAGGCTTACAGAGAGAGCTTGGTCTTATTGAAGACGACGAAAAGTTCATCATCAGCCTTGTAACTCGTCTCACAGGTCAGAAGGGTATGGACCTTCTTAACTGCATTATGGATGATTTGTGCTTTGACCAGAATATACAAGTTGTAGTTCTTGGTACAGGTGACAAGGAATTTGAAGATTCGCTCCGTTATTTTGACTGGAAGTACCACGGAAGAGTAAGTGCACAAATCCGCTTTGACAACACTTTAGCACATAAGATTTATGCTGCAAGTGATGCTGTTTTAATGCCCTCACTCTTTGAACCCTGCGGACTTAACCAGCTTATTGCTATGCGCTACGGTTCTGTGCCGATTGTAAGAGAAACAGGCGGTCTTTCCGACACTGTTGAGGCTTATAACGAATACGAAAACACAGGTACAGGCTTCAGCTTTAAAAATTACAATGCCCATGAAATGTTAGGTATAATAAGATACGCTCATGACATATACTATAACCGCAGAAAAGAGTGGAATGGTATCTGCAGAAGAGCTATGGCAGCTGACTTCTCATGGACACAAAGTGCTAAGGAATATATCGATTTGTACAATAGTATGATGTAATTGGGCACAAAATTTTGTGGATTATTATATTGACTTGTACCGCATTTTGTTGTAAAATATGGAAGATATGGCGTGTCTATATGACACGCCATTGTAGTAATATATTAAAAGGGGTTTTAACAAATGAGCAACAAAGAACTTACTGCATCACAGCAGGCGCTTCGTGAAGAAATCCTCGGCAAGCTTAGCCGTCACTACGGCAGAACACTTGAGGACGCAACTCCGGCGCACATTTATAAGGCTGCTGCCTTGACAGTTAGAGATACAATTGTAACAAAGTGGACCGAATACAGAAGAGCACAGAGAAAGCTCCAGAACAAGGAAGTTTTCTACCTTTCTTTTGAATTCTTAATGGGTCGCGCATTGGGCAACAACCTTCTTAACATTGGTCTTACAAAGGACTACGAAGCAGTGCTCGAATCCATGGGCGTTTCCTTGGCTGAAGTTGCATCTCAGGAAAGAGACGCAGGCTTGGGTAACGGCGGTCTTGGTCGTCTTGCAGCATGCTTTATCGACTCTCTTACAACACTTAATCTTCCTGCATTCGGTTGTTCCATCCGTTACGAATACGGTCTGTTCAAGCAGAGAATCGTTGACGGTGAACAGGTTGAAATGTATGACGATTGGCTTGTTGACGGCGACATGTGGGAAATTGCGCGTCCCGAAGAAAGCCAGACTGTACGTTTTGGTGGTCGTGTAAACATGATCACAGATGAAAACGGCAGAATGCGTCCCGAATATATCGACACAACAGACGTTATCGGTGTGCCCTACGACATGCCCATTTCAGGCTTTGATGCAAAGCTTGTTAACACACTTCGTCTCTGGTCTGCAAAGGCTAAGAGCGACATTCAGACAGAGTTTGACATTTTCTCATCCGGTTACCATGTAAAGGCCGTTGAAGAAAAGGCTATGGCTGAAGCAATCAGTAAGGTATTATATCCCGAAGATAACAACGAACAGGGTAAGGAGCTCCGTCTTCGTCAGCAGTACTTCTTCGTATCCTGTACACTTCAGTGGATTCTTTCTCGTTACAAGCGTCACCATGGTCCCGACGTTTCCCGCCTTGCGGACTTTGTGGCACTTCATATTAACGACACACATCCTGCAATTGCTATCCCCGAACTTATGAGACTTCTCATGGACCAGGAAAGCATGAGCTGGGACCAGGCTTGGGAAATCTGTACAAAGGTATTTGCATATACTAACCACACAGTATTGTCCGAAGCACTTGAAAGGTGGCCCATGGAGCTTATTCAGAGAATGCTTCCCCGTATCTGGATGATTTTGGAAGAAATCAACAGAAGATTGCAGGAAAAGCTCATCGTAACCTATGGCTACGACTGGGGCAAAATCAACTACATGGCAGTTATCGCTCACGGCTATGTTTCCATGGCTAACCTTTGCCTTTGCTGCTGTCACAAGGTAAACGGCGTAAGTGAGCTTCACACAGAAATCTTAAAGAAGGACATCTTTAACGATTACTACAACCTTGAACCCGAAAAGTTTACAGCTATCACAAACGGTATCACATACCGTCGTTGGCTCAGACTTGCTAACCCTCAGCTTAGTGAGCTTATCACTAAGACAATCGGTGAAGGCTGGGAAAAGGACCCCATGCTTTTGGAAAAGCTTGTTCCCTACGCAGAGGACGAAGCATTCCAGAAGAAGTTTATGGCAGTTAAGCTTGAAAAGAAGAAGGAACTTGCGGCATATATTAAGGAACACAACGGTATTGATATTGACCCCAACTCCATCTTTGACGTTCACGTAAAGAGACTTCATGAATACAAGCGTCAGCTTCTTAACATTCTTCATGTAATCTACCTTTACGACCAGCTTAAGAAGAACCCCGATATGGACATTGTTCCTCACACATTCATTTTCGGTGCTAAGGCTGCAAGAGCTTACACAAGAGCAAAATTAATCATCAAGCTCATTAATGACGTTGCCAAGGTTGTTAACAACGACCCCGACATTAAGGGCAAAATCAAGGTTGTATTCGTAGAAAATTACGGTGTAACACTTGCTCAGATGATTATTCCCGCTGCTGAAATCAGCGAACAGATTTCCACAGCAGGCTTGGAAGCTTCCGGTACAGGTAACATGAAGTTCATGGCAAACGGTGCATTAACTGTTGGTACAATGGACGGTGCAAACGTTGAAATGAGCCAGTGTGTTGGCGTTGAAAACATGTTCATCTTCGGTATGTCAAGTGATGAGGTTGAAAAGGCTAAGAGATTTGAAACTGCTTCCAGCCAGGAAATCTATGCTTCCAACCCCAGAATCAGAAGAGTGCTTGACCTTCTTATCAACGGCACATTCAATTCCGAAAACTACTACTATGACCTTTATCAGTCCTTGGTATTCGGCGACAAGAACGTAACTGACAAGTACATGGTTATCCGTGACTTTGAAAGCTATGTTGAAGCTCAGAAGAGAATTGACAAGGAATATCGTGATACAAAGACATGGACAAAGAAGGCAATTTTGAACGTTGCTAAGAGTGGCTTCTTCTCCTCTGACAGAACTATCGAAGAATACAACGATAAGATCTGGCACATGAAGAAGTATGCACCTGCAGAAGCCAAGGCTGAAGCTAAGGCTCCTGTTAAGAAGGCAGCTTCTAAGAAAACAAAATAAAATTCAATTTAAAAACCCTTATTCTGCTGAATAAGGGTTTTTTATGTGGATATACTATGTATGAGACCAAATAAAAAGGAGTATGTACATGGATAACACAGCATTGATTTTAGTAATCATCGGTGCGCTCAACTGGGGCTCAATCGGACTTTTTGGCATTGACCTGGTTGGCTTGCTATTCGGCGGACAGGATGCACTTTTCAGCCGTATTATCTTCACGGTTGTAGGCCTGGCAGGGCTTTGGGCAATCACACTTCTGTTCAAAGACAAAGTGCCCATGAAAGAGGTTCATCACTGAAAAAGCAAGGCTTAAAGCCTTGCTTTTTTCGGCATTTTATGGTAAAATATTATATATGTTTTGAACGAGGAGACGAGATAATGGACGCTATTACAAAAAGCTTATGTCTGGAGTTTAATATTAAAGAGGAGCATGGCGAAAACGTGGTAAAGCTTTTGGACGAAGGGAACACAATTCCCTTTATTGCCCGCTACCGCAAGGAGTTAACAGGTGCAATGGACGACCAGGTGCTTAGAAAATTTGCCGACAAATTAGAAGCACTGCGTGCCTTAGAGGAAAGAAAGGCTGACGTTATCCGCCTTATTGATGAGCAGGGCAAGCTCACCGACGAAATAAAAGCACAGATTGAAAACGCAAAAACAATTACCGAGGTTGACGATATTTACCGTCCCTTCCGCCCCAAGAGAAGAACAAGAGCCACCATTGCAAAGGAAAAAGGCCTTGAACCCTTGGCAAATGCAATTTTCCTGCAGCTTAATACCTTTGACCCCTATAAGGAGGCTGAAAAATACATAGATGCCGAAAAGGGAGTTGAAAGTGTTGACGATGCGCTCCAGGGTGCAAGAGATATTATTGCGGAAATTATTTCCGACGATGCGGAAAACAGAAAAAAGGTAAGAGCAAAAACCTATGTTACTGCACTTATTACTTCCACCAAAAAGGAAGAAAACCCCGTTTATGAAATGTATTACGAATTCTCTGAAAAGGTTAATAAAGTGGCAAACCACCGCATACTTGCCCTTGACCGTGGCGAAAAGGAAGGGGTTCTTTCCGTAAAAATTGATGCTGAGGAAGAGGTTTTGTTTGAGGTTTTAGCCTCAACCTTTATTAATAAAGACGGTGGCGATAGTAGCTTAATTGTCCGCGAAGCAATGGAGGATAGCTACAAAAGGCTTATTGCACCTTCTATCGATACCGAAATACGAAACATTTTAACCGAGCGTGCGCAGGAATCGGCAATTGATTTGTTCAGTGTTAACTTGAAAAATCTTCTCATGTCGCCTCCTGTTAAGGGCAGAATTGTGCTTGGTGTTGACCCAGGCTACAGAACAGGCTGTAAATTAGCTGTTGTAGACTCAACAGGCAAGGTTTTAGAAACTGGTGTTGGCTATTTCACACTTCCCAATCACGATAAGGACAAGGCTAAGGCCCTTGTTTCACGAATGATTAAAAAGTGGGGAGTTAACGTTGTTTCCATTGGTAACGGTACTGCAACAGGGGAAAGTGAAGAATTTATTGCCGATTTAATAGGCGAATTTGAAGGCAAGGTTAAATATATGGTGGTAAGCGAGGCAGGTGCATCGGTTTACAGTGCATCAAAGCTTGCAGCGGAAGAATTCCCCGAATTTGACGTTGCACTTCGTAGTGCAGTAAGTATTGCACGAAGATTGCAGGACCCTCTTTCCGAGCTTGTTAAAATCGACCCCAAGAGCATTGGTGTTGGTCAGTACCAGCACGACTGTAACCAGAAAAGGCTTTCAAGCGCTCTTGACGGCGTTGTGGAGGACTGCGTTAACCGTGTGGGCGTTGATCTGAACACTGCATCAGTTTCCCTCTTAGAGCACGTTTCAGGGGTAAATTCCACAATTGCAAAGAACATTGTAAAGTATCGTGAAGAAAACGGTGCATTTAAAAAGCGTCGTGAATTGTTAAAGGTTACAAAGCTTGGCGAAAAAACTTTCTTGCAGTGTGCAGGCTTTATGCGCATAAGCGAGGGCGACGAAATTTTTGACAACACAAGCGTTCACCCTGAAAGCTACGAAGCTGCAAAGGACATGCTCACTCTTTGCGGCTACACAAAGGACGATGTTAAAAAAGGTACCCTGGACGGCTTTAAAAATGCCCTTTCAAAGGCTGATTTAAAGAGTATTTTGGAAAAGTACAACATTGGTATGGAAACTGTTACCGACATTGCCGACACCCTTTTAAAGCCCGGCAGAGATGTCCGTGACGAATTACCAAAGCCATTACTCCGTACAGGCGCAATAAGCATTGAAAGCTTAAAGGAAGGCATGGTTATTGAAGGCACTGTGCGAAACGTTATCGACTTTGGCGCATTTGTTGACATTGGTGTTCATCAGGACGGCTTGGTGCACATTTCAAAAATCTGCGACAAGTTCATAAAGCATCCCACAGAAGTACTTAGCGTAGGTGATGTGGTAAAGGTTAAGGTTATTCAAGTTGACGTTGCAAAAAAGAGAATTTCACTTTCCATGCGTGATGTATAATAAAAAAACGGAACAGATTATCTGTTCCGTTTTTCGTTACAATGTTTTAATGTAATCAACTGCACTTAAGGCTGCGATTGCGCCGTCACTTACGGCTGTTGCAACCTGGCGTATTTTTTTGCTTCGGCAGTCGCCTGCAACAAATATGCCTTTAATGTTAGTATCGCATTTTTCGTCTGATGCAACATATCCCCATTGGTTAAGAGCAATAAGATCTTTAAATGCCTCGTTCTGAGGAATAAGACCAATGGCGGTAAACATGCCGTCAAGGGCAATTTCCTGCGTAAAATCACCTGTTTTAATGCGGATGCCCGTCAATTCTCCGTCACCTAAAAGTGCATCCACAACGCTTCCTGTAATGGGGGTTATATTTTCGGCTTTTTCCATTTGCTCAATAAGCTTTTCTTCCCCTGTGAAATAGTCAAGGTTTTGTATTAAATAAACCTTGTTACTTGTTTCCGACAATAAAATTGCCTCCTGAAGTGCGCTGTTGCCGCCACCAATGACAGCAACGGTTTTGTCCTTATAAAAAGCACCGTCACAAACTGCACAGAAGGAAATGCCGTTACCGATAAAGTCTTCTTCTTTATCAAGACCTAACAGGCGGTGTGTTGTGCCTGTGGCAATAATAACAGCCTTTGCGTAAAAATCGCCCTCGTCGGTAACAACCTTTTTAACATCGCCCTCTTCAATTTTCAGCGCTTCAATGCATTCCACTTCAGCACCCAATTCCATTGCCTGCTCCATAAGCTTTTCGGCAAATTCATTACCCGAAACAGAAATAAATCCGGGAATGTTTTCAACCTTGGGGGAGGAGGTTATCTGACCGCCAAAGGTGCCCTTTTCCATAACAAGGGTGGTTTTGTTGGCACGCCTTGCATAAATTGCGGCAGTGAGCCCTGCAGGACCGCCACCAATAATTATAATATCGTAAATATTCATAGCTTTACCTTTCTTAATGAAAAAGACCGGTCGGGACAGCCCGTCCGGTCTTTGTTGTTTTATGCCTTCAAGAATTTCTTAATATCGGAAACACCTGCATACTTTTGTGCAACACCGTTTGTAACAACAACCAATGTGGGAGCCTGCTTAATTTCAAGCTCTGTAACAAGCTCCTTGTTTTCATCAGCCAAGAACTTTGTGTACAAAATACCTGCTTTATCCAAGAGTGCACAGGCAATCTTACAGTTGGGGCATGTAGCTGTTGTGAAAATGTAGTAGCCGTCTGCCATTTCAACTGAAGCTTCCTTTTCTTCGCAAACCTCACACACAGCTTCCTTTGCCTTTAACTTAGAGTTTGCAACATCGTAAACCTTTCTTTCCTTATATTCCTGGGTCTTACCATCGTTCCAGTTCTGAACAGGGCGGTAGTAGCCTGTAATACGGCTGTAAACCTCAGTTTCGCCACCGCAGTGAGGACATGTGAACTGTTCACCGGGAAGATAGCCATGGTCCTTACAAATGGAATATGTGGGAGAAAGTGTGTAGTAGGGAAGACGATAGTTTTCAGCAATCTTCTTAACAAGATTTGCAGCAGCCTGCCAGTCGGGCAATTTTTCGCCTAAGAATGCATGGAACACTGTACCTGATGTGTAAAGTGTCTGCAGTTCGTCCTGTACGTCAAGTGCTGTGAAAATGTCTTCTGTATATCCAACGGGAAGGTGAGAAGAGTTGGTGTAGTAGGGTGTGCCGTCCTTTTCACCTGCTGTAATAATGTCGGGATAGTGCTTCAAATCGTGCTTTGCAAGTCGATATGCTGTGGATTCAGCGGGAGTTGCTTCAAGGTTGTACAAATCACCGTATTCAACCTGGTAGTCGGAGAGACGCTCTCTCATGTGGTTCAATACATCCTTTGCAAACTGCTGAGTCTTTTCTTCTGTAAGGTCAGCACGAATCCAGTTTGCGTTAAGACCTGCTTCGTTCATACCAACTAAACCGATTGTGGAGAAGTGGTTGTTAAAGGTGCCTAAGTAGCGCTTTGTGTAAGGATAAAGACCCGAGTCAAGAAGCTTGCTGATAACAGTTCTCTTAACCTTAAGAGAACGTGCGGCAACGTCCATCATGTGGTCCAATCTTTCGTAAAAGTCCTTTTCGTCCTTTGCAAGGTAGGCAATTCTGGGAATGTTAATTGTAACAACACCAACACTACCTGTGGATTCACCGCTACCAAAGTAGCCGCCGGACTTCTTTCTGAGCTCACGAAGGTCAAGACGAAGTCTGCAGCACATACTTCTTACATCGCTGGGCTCCATGTCGGAGTTAATGTAGTTGGAGAAGTAGGGAGTACCATACTTACTTGTCATTTCAAACAACAAGCGGTTGTTTTCTGTGTCGGACCAGTCAAAGTCCTTTGTAATTGAATATGTAGGAATAGGATACTGGAAGCCACGGCCGTTAGCATCACCGTCAATCATAATTTCGATGAAGGCTTTATTAACCATGTCCATTTCCTTCTGACAATCCTTGTACTTAAAGTCAACCTCTTTGCCGCCGATAATACAGTTTAATTCCGCAAGGTCATTGGGAACAACCCAGTCAAGGGTAATGTTTGTAAAGGGTGACTGTGTACCCCAACGGGAGGGTGTGTTAACACCGTAAATAAAGGATTCAATGCACTTTTTAACCTGTTCATAGGAAAGGTTGTCCACCTTTACAAAGGGCGCAAGGTATGTGTCGAAGGAACTAAATGCCTGAGCGCCTGCCCATTCATTCTGCATAATACCCAAAAAGTTTACCATCTGGTTGCAAAGTGTTGCAAGATGGCTTGCAGGGGAGGATGTAATCTTACCGGGAACACCGCCCAAGCCTTCCTGAATAAGCTGCTTTAAGGACCAACCTGCACAGTAGCCTGTGAGCATGGACAAGTCATGAATGTGAATGTCGGCATTTCTGTGAGCGTTAGCTATTTCGTCGTCATAAATTTCGCTGAGCCAGTAGTTGGCACTGATTGCGCCTGAGTTAGAAAGGATAAGACCACCTACAGAATATGTAACAGTGGAGTTTTCCTTAACTCGCCAGTCGTTAATCTGAAGATAGTTGTCAACAATTGCCTTGTAGTCAACCATTGTAGCGTTAAGGTTACGGATTTTTTCGCGCTGACGACGGTAAATGATGTATGCCTTTGCAACGTCATCATAGTCCGCCTTAATAAGAACAGATTCAACACTGTCCTGAATGTCTTCCACGCCAATGTTACCGTCCTTGATTTTGGGCTCAAATTCGGCAGTAACCTTTAATGCCAAAAAGTCAATAATGTCAGGATTGTACTGACGGTTGCAGGCATCAAACGCCTGCGTGATAGCCTGAGAGATCTTGGAAAGGTCAAAGGAAACCATTTTTCCGTCTCTTTTTAAAACGTTATACATATATTCATTCTCCCTCTATATCTGAAATCGACCTCATTATATCGCACATTTGGTGCTTTGTCAACACGAAAAACACAATATATTGTTGAATTTTATCTGAAATTTGAATATTTGGTGTATAAAGAGGCAATTTTGGTCATATTCTGGAGCATTTCTTCACTTACGGGGGAAAGATTATTTCCGATAATATTACCCGAATCAAGAAAATTCTGAATAAAATACTTTTCAGCACCCTTAATTCTCTTTGCTATTTTTTCAATATCGCAAGCTGTGTGAAGCTGGCTACATACAGTGGTGCGGAATTCGTAGGGGATGTTGCCTTCGAGCAAAAAGTCAATGCTTTCTTCAATTTTTGACAAATCAATGTTTTCGCAGCCTGAGGTCATCGGATATTTTTCAAAGGAATTTTTAATGTCCATTGCAACATAGTCAATGAGCTTTTTTTCATAAAGGTCTTTAAGCTTTTGGGGAAAAGAGCCGTTAGTGTCAAGCTTTACCTTGTAGCCTAAAGCTTTTACCTTCAAAAGAAAATCCTCAAGAGGGTGAAGCAGAGGTTCGCCGCCTGTTATGCACACGCCTTCTAAAATTCCCTGTCGTTTTTTTAAAAAGGCAAGAATTTCCTCCTCGGAAAAGCTTGCCGCCTCGTTGGGCTTATTTACCAAAGGTGCGTTGTGGCAAAAAGGACATGTAAAATTGCAACCCTTTGTAAAAAGAGTGCAGGCAACCTTGCCCGGAAAATCAAGAAGAGTTAATTTTTGGAAACCGCCGAAAATCATACAAGAACCTCCTTTGTGGAAACCTTCCTATTATAAGTATAAAATAAAAGGCTTGCACAAGCAAGCCTTTCTTTATTAAACCTCAGGTTCAAATTCTTTTCTTATTGCTTCTAATTTTTCGGGAATAAGGGAAGCGTCCTTTGCAACAATGGAGTAGTAGAACTTACACTTGGGTTCTGTGCCCGAAGGACGGATTGCAACCCATGTTCCATCTTCCAAAATGTACTTTAACACGTTGCTCTTGGGGAAGCCCTGTGCAACCATTTCAGCAGATGCAAAGTCCTGTATTTCGGAAACCTTAATGCCCAAAACTTCCTTTTTGGGGTTCTGACGAAGGTCGGAAAGAATTTTCTTAATTCTTTCGGCACCGTCTTCACCGGGAAGCTTAATGCTTACAAGGTGGTCCTTGTAGTAGCCGAACTCATTGTAAATGTCCAAAAGAACATCATAAAGAGTTTTGCCCTGCTCCTTGTAAAAAGCTGCTGCCTCGCAAAGCATGAGTGAGGACTGAACAGCATCCTTATCACGTACAAACTCAGCAATAAGATAACCATAGCTTTCTTCATAGCCGAAGAGGAAGGGCTTTTGGTCAGAATGCTTGTGAATGTGAATTTTATCACCAATAAACTTAAAGCCTGTAAGGGTTTTTTCAACGCCTACACCGTACTTTTCAGCAACACGGTCGCCAAGGTCACTTGTTACAACAGTGTTGAAAATAAGTCCGTTTTCGGGAAGAGTGCCCTGTGCCTTTTTCTGGCTTAAAATGTACTGAAGAAGAACCGCACCGCCCTGGTTTCCTGTCATAAGAATGTATTCGCCGTCCTGCTTTACCGCAACGCCCAATCTGTCGCAGTCAGGGTCAGTTGTAATAATAATGTCGGCGTCAACCTCTTTAGCCTTTTTAATGCTCAATTCATATGCCAGGGGGCTTTCGGGGTTGGGGCTCTTTGTGTTTGAAAATTCAGTATCGGGTTCGCACTGCTCGTAAACAGGTACAACGTTGTAGCCAAGGTCAGTAAGCACACGTCTTACGGGAACGTTACCTGTGCCGTGCTGGGGGGAGTAAACAACCTTAAGGTTTTCCTTGTTAACATCGGGGTTAACCTGGATTGTTTTAACTGCTTCGTAGTAAGGTTCGTCAACTTCCTTGCCGATAATCTTAATAAGGCTGCCTGCTTCCTTTAAGGAAAGGCAGGGAACAGAAAGCTCATCTGTAATTCTGTTTACGCAGATTGTAACCTTGTCGGAATATTCGGGAGTGAGCTGACAACCGTGGGAATCATAAATTTTAAAGCCGTTGTACTCGGGAGGATTGTGGCTTGCTGTAATAACAACACCTGCAAAGCAGTCAAGATGCCTTACCGCAAAGCTCAGCTCGGGAGTGGGACGAAGGGATTCGAAAAGATAGCTCTTAATATCGTTTGCGGCAAAAACACCTGCTGTTGCCACAGCCAATTCGTAGCTCATACGGCGGTTGTCGTATGCAATAACAACACCACGGCGTACTTCACGGAACTCATGGCTCATAAGATAATCAGCATAGCCCTGAGCCGCTTTTCTTACTGTATAAACGTTAATTCTGTTTGTACCGGGTCCTATAATACCACGAAGACCTGCAGTACCAAACTCCATATCTTTATAAAATGCGTCGTGAATTTCACTTTCGCTCATCTTAAGAAGCTCTTTTTTGGTAGCTTCATCAAGATTTTCAGAATTTAACCATCTTTCATAATTTGCGTTCATAATGAATCTCTCCATATCGAAAAAGTGTATTGCTGTAGTGTTTTGTCGAAAAAACACTTAGCACAAATTATACAACTAAATCAAATAAAAATCAAGCATTTTATTACATTTGTGTAAAAAATAACCTATAGAAATTTTTCACCTTAATTTACATTTTAAACACCAATTTGAAAAATAAATTTGATAAAAAACAAAGAAGAATTCCCCAAAAAAGTGGCAGGAAAAACGAAAGAAGAGTTGTTTTAAAGCTTTTTGTTTCCTTTTGGATGGTTAAAAGGGTTGTGCCGCAGGGAAAATGGCAAAGAGTAAAAATTATAAATGATATTACAAAGGGGACATCCCAACCGTTTTGAGCAAGGGTTGTTAAAATAACATTTGAGGAAAAGTCGCCCATGTTTGCCTGATTGGTGTAAAGCATCATGGCAATTGGCAAAACCGTTTCATTGGCAGGAAGGGACAATATGAACGACAATAAAATAACTCCGTCAAGACCTAACAAAATGGCAAACGGGTGCAAAAAAGAGGAAAGCGGGGTTAAAAGGTTAAAATAATTAAGTGTATAAATCACCGCACCCATTGGTGCCGCAACGGTTATTGCCCGAAGGGTTATGTGCAATGTTTTATCCTTAATAGAGGAAACAACCGTTGGCAGAACACGGGGCATGCGGTAGGGTGTCATTTCAAGTAAAAACCCTTCCTTTTTTGTTGGGAGCAGGGTTTTTGAAAGTATAAAGGAGGAAAGAATAGTTATCAAAAACGAAAAAACAAGCACCAGAACAAGAAAAAGTGCAGAAAAAGCACCGCTTTTATTTAATAGGTGTATGGCTATTAAAAGTGCTCCGAAGCGGCCGTTGCAAGGTGTTATGGAGTTTGTCACAATGGAAATAAGACGGGCGTTTTTGGAATTGATTATGGCAGAATTTGAAACCCCCACAGAGTTACAGCCAAGCCCCATGCACACACAAAGCGACTGCTTGCCGTTGGTGCCGCATTTTTTAAACATTGGGTCAAGGTTAAAGGCAATGCGTGGCAGAAAGCCCGAATCCTCCAATAGGTTAAAAAGGGGGAAAAATATTGCCATTGGCGGCAGCATAACCGCAATAACCGTTGTGGTGGTGCGGTAAACGCCTTCGGTTATAAGCTCCGACAAAAAATAAGGGCAATTCAAGATAGACAAAAAGCCTTTTAATAAAGTATTTCCCTTTTCAAAAAGTGCTGCCAATAAATCCGAAGGGTAGTTTGCGCCTTTAATGGTAATAAAAAGAATAATGGTAAGAAATAGGAGCATTAAGGGAATTGAAAAAAGAGGCGAGCAAAGTATTTTGTCGGAAATATACCCCTTTTTTTGCTCCCTTTTTCTTTTGGTCACACTTTGGGCAATCTTTTTTGCAGTTTCGGAAATTTTCAGTGCCATACTTTCTTTTATTTCAATAGGGAAAATATCGGGATTGAAATAGCTTTTTCTTATTGCATCCTGTCGGTTAAAGGGAAGTGAATCAAAAAAGCTTTCAACAAGTGTGTCATAAAGTGGGTAAAAGGGGGAATATTCCTTGCCCATGCAAATTTTTTCACATTCCTCCAAAAGGCTGAAAGCATCCTTTTTTTTGTGTGCCGAACACAAAACAACGGGTATTCCCAAAATAAAGCTGAGAGCTTTAGAGTCAATTTCAATACCTTTCTTTTTTGCTTCGTCGCAAAGGTTAACGCACAGAACGCAGTTGTTTTTCAATTCTAAAATTCTTAGTGCAAGGCATAGTGACCTGGTTAAATTTGTCCCGTCACATACAATAACCATGCAGTCACAGTCGGAATTTGTAATAGAATGGAAAGCCGCCTTTTCTTCTCCGTCCGGATATGTTAATGAGGAAATCCCCGGCAGGTCACAAATAAGGTATTTTTTACCCTTATGTACACCGTACCCCTCGGTTACGGATACGGTTTTTCCTGCCCAGTTGCCTGTGTGCACCTTTGAGGAGGTAAGACAATTAAAAAGTGTGCTTTTACCCACGTTGGGATTTCCTGCAAGATAAATTTTTCCTTCGATTGGTAAGGATACATTTTTACCCATGGAACACCTCATATATAAACAGTTATTTTCTTTGCATTTTCTTTTCTGAGTGCAACTGTGCAATCTCCAATTTTGTAGGCTGTAATTTCACCGCCCACAGACCTGAAAAGACAGGTTATATGCTCTTTTTCAAAAAGCCCCATGTCAATGAGGCGGGCGAGGGTTTTGTCTGATAAATCTATTGTGACGGTGGCGCTCTGCCCTTTTTTTAGCTCTGCTAAAGTCATATTTACCACCCAATTGCAGTATATGTGAAAAAATTGCGATTGTGACGGGAAAATACGGATAACAGAGGTCTTTTTTTGTTGACAGGCAAATACGCAGATGGTATACTTTATATTAGAGTGGTATGCTTAAAAGGAGGATATATATAATATGAAAATGAAAAGGGTTTTTGCCACAGTGCTCTCCTCTGTGATGCTTTTTACTATGGTTCCTTATGCATGGGCAGAAAACGAGGGCGATGTGTTACTTCATTATAATTTTGATGGGGAAATTACCGAGGGTGTAAACTACGGTGCCGTGATTGAAAACGGCTATGCCTGTTTTGACGGTGTGGACGATTACATCCACATGCCAAACAATTTGGTTTCCGGCGAGGAGGACGTTACTTTTGTTATTAACGTGCGCCCGGAAATGGATGGTGCAAATCAGTTCACCTTTACTGTTGGTACATCCAACAGTAATTATCTGTTTTTTAACACTCATAACCCTTCGGGCAAAGCAAGGGCAGCAATTACAAATGTGGGGCACTGGCAGGAGTATTCCGTTACGGCAGACCCTGTAAATAAAGGCACTTGGGCATCGGTTGCGCTGGTTATGGACAATAAAAGCATGAAGTTGTACGTAAACGGTCAGATAAAAAGCGAAACCACAAGCGAGGTTATTGCATCAGGCTTAGGCGACACAAACCAGAACTTCCTTGCAAAAAGCCAGTATTCGGGCGACAGCTATTTTAAAGGCTACATTGAAGATTTTGCAGTTTACAAAAAGGCGCTCACAAGTGAAGAAATTGAAAATATTTCCTATCAGCATGCTAATGCTGCAAAAAAGGCAAATGCCAATATTGTTGCAAATGAACTTGAATTTGAAAGCTACAGTTTAACCGAAAATATTGACCTGCCCTTGGAATATAAGGGCTACAGTGTTTCATGGCTTAGCGAGGACGAAACAAAAATTACAAATAAGGGCGAAATAACCCGTTATGATATTGACCACTATGTAAAGCTTACTGCAACCTTTACAGACGAAGATGGCAACAGTGCAGTGAGAGACTACTGGTTTAATGTTGTCAGAAATTACAGTGACGAAGAAATTGCACAAATGGACATTAACTCCATTTTCCTTGTGGGCAACCTTCAGCACTTAAAGGAAAACCTGTATCTTCCCACCGAAAGCAAGCACGGAAGTAGTATTACATGGTTCAGCGAAGACACCTCTGTTATTTCACACAAGGGTGAAATTAACCGTGCACCCTCAGGCGGGGGCAGTAAGTCAACAAAGCTTTGGGTTATTGCCCAATACAACAATAAAACAGCAGAGCGCTGCTACGACATAACCGTTGAAGAAGAGGACTTTGCATATCTTTTTGCATACTTTACGGGAAATCGTCCCGAGCAGGAAAAAATGTTCTACGGCTTAAGCCGTGACGGCTACCACTTCAATACAATTAACGGTGGCAACCCTGTTCTTGAAAGCACAAAGGGCCACAAGTGCATGCGCGACCCCTTCATTATGCAGGGACAAAACGGACTTTACTACGCAATTTTTACCGACATGCGCTCTTATGACGGTTGGGCAAGCCAGAGCAGTATTATAATTTTTGAAAGCGAAGACTTGGTTAACTGGGACGATGGCACAATTATTGACTTTAACCAGTTTGGCTGGTACAACCGTGCATGGGCACCACAAGCTATCTGGGACCCCGAATTTTACGACGAGGAAACAGGGGAATATGGTGCATACATGATTTACCTTGCACTTTCAAGTGGCGGTAACACACAAATGCACAAGGTTTATTCACGTGACATGAAAACCCTTATAACAACCCCTGAGCTTTTGTACCGTCATGATGCGGTAAAGGACGACATTGACTCTGACATTATTTATAAAGACGGTATTTACTACATGTACGTAAAGGACGAAAGTAATGGCGGTGTTTACGTTGTAACAAGCCTTCATGCAGGGGGTCCTTATTCTGAAAGAATTAACAAGCTTCCTGCCTACAAAAACGGCAACGAGGTTGCAATCGAAGGTAGTGCCATTTTCAAGCTTATGAACGAAGATAAATATCATTTGGTTTACGATGCCTACATGGACGGATTTTTTGTTATGACCGAAACGGAAGATTTGGTGAACTTTACCCAGCTTGAAAGAAATGAATATTCCTTCAATTTCACTCCCCGTCACGGCTATGTAATACCAATTTCAAAAGAAGAGGTTGACAACTTAGAAAAAGCCTACAGCAAGGCGCTCCCCGGGGAAAGGCCTTCAAACAGAGAGCTTCGTGTTTACTACAGCTTTGATAACGAAAAAGATAAGTCAGGAAATTTTCATGATGCGCAGTTGGCTCATTCCGCCACAATTGCGCAAGGAATAAGTGGCGGACAAGGCTTGGTGCTTGACGGCACAGCGGAAAGCTATGTAACAATCCCCTCAAAGGCACTTGAAGGCTTGGAGGACTACACAATTTCCGCATGGATTAAACCCGATGTTAAAGACAACACACAGCGTGTTTTTGACTTTGGTACAGGAACGGGCAGGTACATGTTTTTAACACCCTACTACGGCAAAAACCACCTGCGTGGTGCAATCACCGCAGGCAGCTATGACTATGAAAAGGGCGTAAGCGTTGATGTTGATATTGAAACAGGCAGATGGACCCATGTTGTTATGATGCAAGAGGGCGACACCATGCGTATTTACATCGACGGAGAATTGTCAGGGGAAACCGAAAACGTAACCCTTGACCCCTACGAAATTGAGTACATAATACCTTACTGTTACATTGGTAAGTCAATGTGGTCAGGGGATAAGTATTTTAAAGGTGCAATTGACGAGTTTCGGCTTTACGACTACGCTTTAACCGAAGAAGAGGTTAAAGAGCTTTTTGAAAACGAGCTGACAATTGCATGTAATATTGGTGAAAACTCCATTACCTTTGTTCGTGATGGCGAAGATGTTGAAGCCTTTGATGCTGTTATAGCTCAGTACAATGAAGATGGTATTTTAATTAAAGCCGAAAAGAAAACTATAGATTTTACGGAAGATGAAGAAGTTACAATAGGGTTTGAAAAAATCGGGGCAAAGGTGCGAACCTTCTGGCTTGAAGCTTTTGAAAAATTACAGCCTTTGAAGTAAAGGCAAAAGAGAGGTAGCTTTGATGAAAAAGATTTTATCGTTTGTATTGGTTGTGTCAATGCTTTTGTCAATGGGTGCGGCTGCAGCAGCTGATGCGACCTACAGCTTAACCGTGCCTGAAAACATGAGTGTTAATGTTAACGGCACAAAGGTAACAGGCACTGTAACAGTTGACGGCGATGACAGAATTAAAATAATTGTGGAAGACGAAGAAACTGTTGTGGTAGGTGTAAACGAAAAATACTATAACATTAATTCCAATTTCAAAATTACAGAGGATCTGGATTTAACAGATGCAGTTTTCTATCCATCAGGTCTTGAAATCATTAACGGTGCTCAGGTAAGAGTGGGTCAGGTGGAGCTTGACGAAGAAGGTAAAATCAATGCCACAGCCGACAGCGGATTGAGGTTTATTGCCACAGCTGACTACAGCGACACACTTATTTCCGATACAAATGTTGAATTTGGTATAAAGGTTGTTGCCGAAGGAAACGACACCCCTGTCTACGTAAAGGCAGACAAGTTCCAGAACGACGAAAACAGCGTGTTTTCTGCAGCAATCACAAACCTTGCCGAAAGTAACTACAACCGAAAGTACACAGCCTGTGCCTACGCTTTAGTTGAGCTTTATGACGGCACAGTTAAAGAAATCAACACAAAAACCGTTACAAGAAGTATTTACCAGGTAAGTGTTGGTATTTTAAAAAACAGTGTAGCTGAAGCTGACAGCAATTTGCCCTACACCATTGACGAGGCTGTAAAGAATGTGCTCAGTGCCTACATTAACCAGACAGGTATTCGTCTTACATATTCCTCCGACGGCAAAATGACAGCAAGAGAAACAGGTAAGGGCGCATATACAGGCGATTTGTTCTTTAATGTTGAAAGCTCGCTTAATTCTTTGGGCGGAACAGATGTTGTAATCACTCCTTTAAAAGAGGCTGACGGCTTTGGAAATAGTGTTGCATTTGCTTCATGGTGGCAGGATTATTTAAGAATTAACAACAACAATTCCATTGCTAAAGACTTTATTTCCAATGTGAAGATGGAAAACGGTACTATAAGCTTCACCTTCACACTTCCTGAAAATGTGGAATATACCTTTAATCAGGAAGATAATGTAACTATTGTAAGTGAGGTTACCAAGGATTATATCAAGGGCTTTAAGGCAGGGGAGGAAGTAACCTACAACCTTGCAGATGTTGTTACGGTGTTAGGTAGAGCGGAAGCCTTTTCCGACATTGTTCCCGGCAGTGTTATCCTTACAGGTGAAAATAAAGATGGCGATTGTGCCGCAGTTGAGCTTTTGGCAAGCTTAGGCATGCCCATAAATTCCGCCAACTTTGAAGCTGACTTTGGTGTGCACAATGCAAGCGACGGCAGCACCAAGTACAAAAATGTTGTAACAGAAATGTACTCAAAGAGCGGCAGCAAGATTACCTGCCAAAACCTTCCCGATACAACAAAAACAACCTATAAATTTGAATCAACAAGCTCCATGTGCTACAGAGTGGGTATTGCAATGGAAAACTCTGTTCCTGTTATCACTGCCAAGGGCTCAAAAATTTCAACATATCCGTCAATTTTTGAAAGCACAGCAGAATATCACAACTATTTGTACTTAAGATACAACAACGAATTGGGAAAAGTAAAGGAATGTGTGTTCTACTGCGTTCCCAAAGACCTTGACTTCTCGGGCGACGGTGAATATTCCGATATTTTCAGCATGGATAATTATTATGTAATTATTGAATAAAACAAAACACGCCTTCGGGCGTTTTTTTGTTGCATTTATTTGAAATTAATATTATAATAAAATCAAAGCAGTCCTTTTTATGGGACACCTGTTTGGTTATTATTATCTCGAGGAAAGAAATAATAAATCAAACAGGAGGAATATAAATATGAAAAAGATTTTTGTTGTAATGATGGCTACAGGTTTAATTCTTGCGGCGGCAACGGCCGGCGGTATGGACACAGGAGCTCTTTCAATGGGAAGAATCCTCCTGCAGGGACTTGCAGCGTCCATGCTCATGCTTCCAGCAGCTTATTGGTTAAAGCGAGGTGAGGCTGCATGATTTTCTGCACAAACAGCGGCAAGCAGATTGAAATTACAAAGCCCACAAAGGAAAGCTTTTGCAGTGAAGACATTGCCCATGCATTAAGCATGATATGCCGTGCCTCGGGGCAGTTCAAGCATTTTTACTCTGTGGCACAGCACAGCATAAACTGCATGCGTGAGGCCCAGGCGCGAGGCTTTTCAAAAAGGGTGTGCTTTGCTTCACTTCTGCACGATGCAAGCGAGGCATATCTTTGCGACATTCCCTCTCCCTTAAAGGCGGAGCTTGACGAATACAAAAATATTGAAGAAAAATTCCAAAAGGAAATACTTAAAAAATTTGGTTTGTACCCATTGAGTGACGAGGAAAAACGGCAGGTAAAGCTAATTGACGAAGCGCTTTTGTGGTACGAATTCAAACACATTCACACAATACCCATTTATTTCGAAAAAACGCCTCATCTTTGCAGCACTCCAAATGTGGACTTTCTGGACATGGGTGCGGTGGAACAAATGATGCTAAGGGAAATCGAGGGCTTTGAAAAAATGCGAAAAACAGCATAGAAAGGTTGAATAAGATGGCGAAGGGTACTAATCAAAAGCTTAAAATGTTTTATTTACTCGAAATGCTCAACCAAAACACCGACGAGGAGCATCCCATGAGTATGAAGGAAATTATTGAATATCTTGCAAATATGGGCATATCTGCCGAAAGAAAAAGCATTTATTCCGACGTTGAAGAGCTGAGAAAATTCGGCATTGATATTATTTCAGACACAAAAGGCTACTACATAGGTCAGCGTGACTTTGAATTGCCCGAGTTAAAAATGCTTGTTGACAGTATCTGCGCATCAAAATTCATAACCGAAAAGAAAAGCAACAAGCTCATTAAAAAGCTGGAGGCGCTTACCTCCAGGCACCAGGGCTACAAGCTTCAAAGGCAAATGTTCATTGCCGACCGTGTTAAAAACGTAAACGAGGGCATTTATTTAAGCGTTGATGCCATTTCCGAGGCAATAAACGACAAAAAGAAAATTTCCTTTAAGTATTTTGAATATGCCCCCGACAAGAAAAAGCAGTTTAGAAACAACGGCGACAACTACATTGTAAGCCCCTACGGCTTGGTTGTGTCCGACGAAAACTATTACCTTATTTCTCATTTTCCCAAGCACGAAAAGCTCACACATTTCCGTGTTGACCGAATGTGCGAAATTAAAATACTGGATGATACAGCCGAAAACGTTGAAAACATTATGGGCAAGGGCTTTTCCGTTGGGGAATACTCAAAAAAGGTGTTCTCCATGTATTCGGGCGAAAGCACCCGTGTGACAATTGTTTGCGAAAACAAAATGATGAACGCTGTTATTGACCGCTTTGGTGAAAACGTTTTTGTGCAAAAGGAAGATAGTGAGCACTTCAAAATTTCAGTTAATGTAAACGTAAGCCCCACCTTTTTTGCGTGGGTGTTCACCTTTGGGGGCAAAATGAAAATAACCGAGCCCGAAAGCGTTAAAAATGAGTTTAATACAGTAGTCAAAAGATTTTTGGAATAAAATAAACCTCCTGTAATATACTGTACAAAGGATATTACGGGAGGATTTTTTATGGAAAATATATATACAGACATAGCCAAGCGAAGCGGCGGAGATATTTACATAGGTGTTGTAGGTCCTGTAAGAACAGGCAAATCCACATTCATTAAAAAATTTATGGACAAAAGTGTGCTTCCGAATATTAAAGAGGAATATAAAAAGGAAAGAGCCATTGACGAATTGCCACAGAGCGCAGGTGGCAGAACAATAATGACAACCGAGCCCAAATTTGTGCCCAACGAGGCGGTGGAAATTTCCATTGACAATGCATCCTTCAAGGTGAGGCTCATCGACTGTGTGGGCTATGTTGTAAACTCAGCCTTAGGCCACAGCGAAGAGGGCGAGGCACGAATGGTCACAACACCCTGGTTTGAAGAGGATATCCCCTTTGACAAAGCTGCCGAAATAGGCACCGAAAAGGTTATAAAGGAGCACAGCACCATTGGGGTTGTGGTTATAACCGACGGCTCTATAACCGACATTGACCGTGAAGATTATTTAGATGCCGAGGAGAGAGTTGTTAAGGAATTAAAGGAAATCGGAAAACCCTTTGTAATACTTCTTAATTCACGCACACCAAAAAGCGAAAGGGTAAGAAGGCTTGGTGAGGAGCTTGAGGCAAAATACAACGCTCCTGTTGTGGTATCCTCCTGTGCGGACATGGAGGAGGACGACATAAAAGATGTTTTAAAAGCCGTTTTGTTTGAATTCCCCATCCGTGAAATTGACATTGACCTGCCCGACTGGATTGATGCACTTAAAAGTGACCACTACCTTAAAGAAAGCATTTTCAACTCAATCCGCGAAAGCGTAAGCGATGCCGACAAGGTAAAGTGTGCTTTTTCAATTACCGACATGCTTGAAAACAACGAATTTATTGAAAATGCCGTATGCGAAAAAATAAGCCTTGGTGACGGCAAAATCCACATTAAGGCAATTTTCAAGGGCAACCTTTTCTACAAGGTTTTAGGCGAAATGACAGGCTTTGAGGTGGACGGCGAAGATAAGCTCATTAAGCTTATGGGCGAATTGTCGGAAATTAAAAAAAGCTACGAAAGAGTGCGCTATGCCTTGGAAGCGGCGGAAAACACAGGCTACGGCATAGTTGCACCCGAGGTTGGCAACATGAGCCTGGAAGAGCCTAAAATAATCAAGCAGGGCGGACGCTACGGCGTTAAATTAAAGGCAAGTGCGCCAAGCCTTCACATTATAAAAGCCAACATCCAAACCGAGGTAAGCCCCATTGTGGGTAGCGAAAAGCAAAGTGAGGAGCTTATCAAATACCTTTTAAGTGAGTTTGAAAGTGAGCCGGGCAAAATATGGGAAAGTAATATTTTCGGCAAAAGTTTATACAGCTTGGTTAACGAAGGCTTACAAACCAAGCTTTACAAAATGCCCGAGGAGGCACGCTACAAACTGCAGGAAACACTGCAAAAAATCATTAACGAAGGCTCCGGCGGACTTATTTGCATCATTCTATAGTGAATATGAGGGAAGAAACTCGGTTATCCGGGTTTCTTTTTGTGTTTTGGGCAAAATACAAAAGAGGTGAAAAGAATGAAAAAATCAGTCTGGAGTAAAACACAACTACAAAGCTTTCCACCATTGGATGGAAATAAAAAGTGTGATGTTTTAATTATCGGCGGTGGGCTTTCGGGAATACTTTGTGCATATGAGCTTCACAAAAAAGGTGTTGACTACCTTTTAATTGAAAAAGATAAAATTGCAAGCGGTATAACCAAAAACACCACAGGCAAAATCACAAGCTTACATGGGCTTATTTACAACCACATTCAATTAACCTACGGCAAGGAAAAGGCGCAAATGTATTTTGCAGCAAACCAAAAAGCCCTTGAAAGCTATAAAGAACTTGCAAAAACCATCGATTGCGACTTTGAGGAAAAGGACGCCTACACCTATTCCTTAAAGAGCAGGGCAATAATTGAGCGTGAGGTGCAATGTGTTACTGCTTTGGGCGGAAAATGCTCTTTTGAAGAGGAAACCGAATTGCCCTTTAAGGTGAAAGGGGCAATAAAGCTGGAGGGTCAGGCACAGTTTAACCCATTAAAATTTATTAAGGGAATAATAAAGGATTTAAACATTTACGAAAACACCCTTGCGCAGAAAATTGAAAATGGCACTGTGGTTACAAATAACGGCACAATAAAGGCGGAAAAAATTATTGTTTGCACACATTTTCCCTTTTTAAACAAGCACGGAAGCTACTTTTTAAAGCTGTATCAGCACCGAAGCTATGTGTCAGCCTTTGAAAATGTGCCCGAAATTTCAGGCATGTATGTGGACGAGGACTTAAAGGGTATGAGCTTTCGCAGTTACAATAACCTTACTTTAATAGGCGGTGGCAGTCACCGCACAGGAAAAGCTGGCACAGCCTGGAGAGATATTAACCGTTTTGCAAAGGAGAACTACCCCCTTGCAAGGCTTAAATATGAATGGGCAACCCAGGACTGCATGAGCCTTGACAAAATCCCCTACATTGGTCACTACAGCGGAAAATGCAAGGATTTGTATGTTGCAACGGGGTTTAATAAATGGGGCATGACTTCCTCACAGGTTGCGGCAAACATTTTGTGCGACATGGTTTTGGGAAAAGACAATGACTATCGTGAGGTTTTTTCGCCCCAAAGGAAAATAGTTCACCCACAGCTTTTAGTAAACGCCTTTGAGTCAACTGTTAATTTACTCACCCCGTCGCTGAGGCGGTGCCCTCATTTAGGCTGCGGCCTGCAGTGGAATAAACAAGAGCACACCTGGGACTGCCCCTGCCATGGGTCACGGTTTACAAAGGAGGGTGAATTAATCGACAACCCTGCAAAGCGTGGCTTGAAATAATTCAAAAATGTGGTATAATGAGAGCATATTTTTGAAAAGAGGGATAGTATGAAGAAATTTTTAAGCACACTTTTAGTTTTGTGCATGGTTTTTTCAATGGGCGTAACAGCCCTGGCTGACGGAATTAAAATAACTGTTGACGGAGCTTTGGTTGACTGCGCACTCTACGGTCAGGAGCCTGTTATTGTGGAGGGCAGAACATTGGTGCCTCTCCGTTCTGTTTTCGAAGCCTTGGGTGCTTTTGTAAACTGGAACAATGAAGAAAGAGAAGTAGTGTCACAGCGTGGCGATGTTAACATTTCTCTTAAGGTTGATTCTACACAGCTGGTTGTAAACGGACAGGTTAAAACGCTTGATGTGCCTGCCTGCATTTTAAACAACAGAACAATGGTGCCTGTACGTGCCGTTGCAGAAGCTTTCGGCTGCACAGTTGAGTGGGAAAACGACACAAAAACAGTTGTTATTAAAACCAACAGTGAACCCTCTGCAGGAAATAACTCTCTTTTAAAGGGTGCGGAAGCTGCAGTAAACGACATGTATGCTTGCCTTAAGGCAGGTAACTTAGAGGGTGCAACAAAGTACCTTCAGGGTGACAAAGGCATTTTAGAGGGCTTAAACCTTGGCACAGACATGGAATCTTTCTATGAATCCATCTTATCTGTGGCGGACACAAGCATGTACACCGAGGACCAGTTAAAAAGAATGATTGGCTGTGCAAGCACACTTGTAAATTCCATTTTTAACAGCATTGACTACAAGGTGTTGTCCTCTGAAATGGTAAACGACAACACAGTAATGGTTCAGGTGGAATTTACCTTAGCCGATTTTGAAAATCTGGATTTCTCTTTTGTACAGTCCGATGAAACAGTTATGAAGGTGTTAAATGATGTAATGAAAGATTTCGGCTACACCGAAGAAGCCTTGGAAACACTTTCACAAGAAGAGGAAGCCGCATTCATGACAGAATACGAGCTGAGGCTTTATGAGTACGTTTATTCCGAAATGGCAAAAGTCATTACAGCTGCACCGAAAATGAATCCTCAGGTTGAAACTGTAAATGTGTCGTTAATAAACGGAAACTGGTTTGTTAATGAATAATAAAAAGCAAGAGGTAACCCCTCTTGCTTTTTGATTTGTACAATGTTAAAATTAAACAGGTGATTAAAATGAAAGAAGTAGTTAGCGTACAAGTAATGCGTGAAAGCGACGAAAACACAATAAAAACAAAAACCGACTCCTTAACTCTTATGAAAAGAGCAGGGGAGGCAGTTTTTAATGCATATAGTTGGCAGGGCAAAACCGCCATTGTTTGCGGCACAGGCAACAATGCAGGAGACGGCTTTGTTTTAGCTGCTTTTTTAAAGGAAAATTGCCACCTGTTTTTAATTAAAGACAAGTTTTCGCCCGACGGCAGGCACTATTTTGACGAGTGTGTAAAAATGGGGGTTAACTACTCCTTTATTGACGAAAACACAAGCTTTAATGAGTTTGACACAATAGTTGACTGCATTTTCGGCACAGGCTTTAAGGGGAATGCAGAAGGTATTGAAAAAGCTGTTATTGACAAAATAAACCAAAGCGGAAAGTTTGTCATAAGCTGTGACATACCCTCAGGGCTTAATGGCAACACAGGCACAGGCTATAGCGTTGTAAGCGATTTGACAATTTCAATAGGCACCTTAAAAACAGGGCACATTTTAAACCGGGCGAAGGACAAAATTAAAATCCTTGTAAATTGCCCCATTGGTATTGACATAATTGGCGAAAAGCACTACCTTCTTGAAAAAGAGGATTTTTACAATGCTTTTCCCCAAAGAGAAAACTACTCCCACAAGGGCACCTACGGCTACACCGCCATATGGGGTGGCTGTGAGGAGTATTCGGGTGCTGTAAAGCTCAGCAATTTAAGCCTGTCCGCACTAAAGGCAGGCTGCGGTGTGAATAAACTTATTGTTTCCGAAAAAATTGCCCCATTTGTTGCTCCTTACCTTTTGGAGTCAACACTTTTTAAAATGCCCGAAAAATTTGAAAAAGAGCAAATTAACAGTGCACTTTCAAACGTAAAGGCACTTGCAATAGGCATGGGCTGGGGCAATGATGAAAACCACCAAAAAACACTTGAATACATTTTACAAAACCATGCAATAAACCTTGTTATTGATGCTGACGGGCTCAACACCCTTTCAAAAATGGACTTAAGCATATTAAATAAAACAAAGTGCAATGTGTGTTTAACACCTCATTTGAAGGAATTTTCAAGGCTTTCAAAAATCCCTGTGGAACAAATTGATATTTACACAGCAAAGACCTTTGCAAAAAAATATTCTGTTGTGCTTTTATTAAAAGGCACAGCAACAACCATTACCGATGGTGATAAAATTTATTTTGTAAACACAGGCTGCCCGGGCATGGCAACAGCAGGCAGCGGTGATGTGTTAAGCGGTATTTTGTGCGGCATTTTTGGGTATTTGCCTGTAAATGCCAAAAATGTAGCCTTAGGTGCCTTTCTTTCAGGCAGAGCAGGAGAAATTGCCCAAAGTAAGACAAATCCCATCAGCATGACCGCATCCGACACGGTAAGCTGCATTGGTGACGCTGTGGGAGAGGTAATGAGAGGGAATAAGTAATAGGAAAAAGGGAATAGGTAATGAAAAAACTCAGCCTCGGCTGAATTTTTTTGAATTGAAAAGTAATAAGTAAAAGTAAAAAAGCACTTGCATAGCAAGTGCTTTTTTGGCGGAGAGAAAGAGATTCGAACTCTTGAACGGGTATTAACCGTTACACGATTTCCAGTCGTGCGCCTTAGACCAACTCAGCCATCTCTCCAGGTCACTTAGTCATTATAACCAAGTTGGGGAGAAATGTCAAGAACTTTTTTTAAAAATTTTAAGTTTTAAGAATTGTTTTCGATTCTTGAGTAATAATACACGCCGCCTAAAATTAAACCGCCGCCCACAATTTGCATAATTGAGGGGATTTCCGAAAACAACACCCATGCCAAAACAGATGCCACAACAGGCTCAAGCAATTTTGATGCTGAAACAAAGGCAGGCGAAAAATACTTTAAGCACCAGGAAAAAATGCTGTGACCCAAAATTGTGGAGAATATTGCAAGAAGGAACCCTACAACAAAAGGACTTATGCCGTAGGAAAATATGTTTATACTTTCAACAGCACACATTAAAATAAGTGTAATACTGCATGCAAGGTACACAATGTAGGTGTAAACCGAGGTGGAAAGGCTTTTTCGGGCAACACGGCCAATGAGCATGTAAACTGCAACTGCAATTGCCGCCAAAAGTGAAAGCACCACCCCGTAAAGGTGAGCAGAATCGCCCGGGGAGGAAAAAGCAATTACTGTGCTTCCCACTAAGCTTACAACTATTGCAATAATCGCCTTTGGAGTAATTTTGCCTTTAAGAAAAAGGCAAAAGCCCAGCGCAACCCATATTACCTCGGTGCATACAATTGTTGTGGAGGAGGCAACGGAGGTGTGGTTTAAGGATTCAAACCACAAAACAAAATGTATTGCAAGGAAAATGCCTGAAAGAGCACACAAAAAAACCATTTTTTTATTTGTGTGAAAAAGCTCCTCGCGGACAGCCTTTTTTGAAAAAACAGCAGGACTCATAAGTAAAACTGTCCACAAAAGCCTCAGAGCCGCCGTTACCACACTTGGTGCAGAGGAATATTTAACAAAAATTGAAGACAGGGAAATTCCAAAAATGCCCACAATTATCATTATAATCGGATGTTTTTCAATGTATTTCATAGTAACCTCAGAACTTTACAAATTTTGATGCGAAGAAACGGAAAACCTTGTAGGGAAGCTTTTCAAGCTTATGCTGTGCGTTTTTCAGTTCCTTTCGGATCTGGATGTTTTGGGGGCAATGCCCCTCGCACTTTCCGCACTCAACACAGTTGGATGCGCTGGTGGCGTTTTTCCTTAAAACCGTGCACATAACATATTCCTTCAAAGCCGAGAACCAACCCTCGGAATAAAGTCGGTTATATGCCGAAAACGTGCCCGGAATATCAACTTTTTTGGGGCAGGGCATGCAGTAGCCACAGCCTGTACAGCCAACCTTCATTTTTGAATTGATGGCTTTCACCACCTCTTGGAGCATGCTTTCGTCCTCTTTTGTTAAATCGCCAACAAAGGTTTGTGAGGCGGTTTTAACGTTGTCGTCAATCATTTCAATGCTGTTCATACCCGAGAGCACAACAGTTACCTCCTTCTGGTTAAAAAGCCAGCGGAACGCCCACTGTGCAGGGGTGTACTTTTTGCCATAGTCAAGCATAAGCTTTTTTGCACTTTCGGGCAAAAGGTTAACAAGCCTGCCTCCACGAAGTGGCTCCATAATAAACACAGGAAGACCTTTACCGTGAGCATAGTTAAGCCCTGTTCTGCCTGCCTGGGAATTTTCGTCCATGTAGTTGTACTGAATCATGCAAAAGTCCCAGTCGTAGGCATCAATAATTTTGCAAAACATGTCGCTGTTGCCGTGGTAGGAAAAGCCAAGCTGTTTTATTTGCCCACTCTTTTTCTTTTGTTCAATCCATTCTTTAATGCCCATGTCCACAAGGCGCTCCCATGCGGCAACGTCGGTTAACATGTGCATTAAATAGTAGTCCACATAATCTGTTCTTAGTCTTTTTAATTCCTCATTAAAAAGCTTGTCAAGTCCCTCACGATTTTTAATGAGGTAGTGAGGAAGCTTGGTGGCAATGTTAATTTCTTTTCGTATGTTGTTTTTTTCAAAAACCTCACCCAAAAGTGCCTCACTTCCGGGATATATGTAGGCGGTGTCAAAGTAGTTCACGCCGTTTTTATAGGCATGCATAATTTCCTTTTCGGCTTTGTCGAAGTCAATTTTGCCCATTGAGGAGGTAAAGCGCATGCAACCAAAGCCCAAAAGTGATAAATCGTTACCGTATTTGTCTTTTCTGTAATTCATAAAATCACATCCTTTTAAGTGAGTATAACACAGTTTTACTTAATAAACAACAAAAATGAGGGCTTTTTTTGCCCATTTGACTTATGTGTTTTATTATGGTAAAATAAACTGATGTTTTGTCGAAAAGAGGCGTATAACATGAAAAATAAATTTTCACAGATTGTTTTTATTTTCGGAATAATGTTTGTTTTGGCTCTTGGCTTTGTAACAAGCATTGTGTCGGGGAAGGAAATTAATAAATACGAAAACCGCTACGCTGAAAAGTACGAAAGCTTTTCAATTGATGGTTATATGACCTTATCTTTCCAGGACAGCGTTGAAAAAACCTTGTCCGACAAGGTAAACTTTGCCGAAAGCATGAAAAAGCTTTACAACGACACAAAGGGCAAAACCATTAAAGCAATGGTTGACACAAATAACCACATCTTTGCTCTTGACGACAAAATCCGTTACGTTAAAATCGGAAGCCGTAATTTAATGGGCGATTACGTTGTGTTAAACTACAGCGTTTTTGAGGATTTAAAATGGAAGCTTATAGAAAGAGCTGCCGACTACAACAAAATAAAGGAAAGAAACCCCAATACTGATTTTTATTTTTACTACATTGAAAAGGACACCGATGTAAACTTTGAAACAGGTGAAAAGGTGGGGGTTTTCGAGTTTATGCAGGAAAATCTTAATTTCGACAAAGACAAAATGGCAAGGTACGAAATAAGCGACTTTGAAACCTTTAAAAGGTGCTTTTTTAAGACCGACCACCATTGGAATAACTTTGGTGCACATCGTGGCTATGTTGAAGTTTTAAACCTTTTGGACAAAACACAAACCCCACTTGTTCCCGGGGAAGAGGTTAAGATTTCCTCAAAATACCGCGGAAGCAAAGCCACAGGGTTAACAGCAGGCTTTTTTGAAGATTTTAATGTGTATAAATACAATCTTCCCAAGGTAAAGGTGTTAATCCATGCCTGGGAGCAGGATAGCTACTCAAGGCGAGAGGAATTTATAAAAAGCCGTGACGAAAAGGTAACCTATGCGGATTTTTACGGCCTGGATGTGGGCGTTGTTGAATTTTACGCAAATAAAGGCACTGACAACGTTCTTATTGTGGGCGAAAGCTACGACAATGCAGTTTTGGATTTACTTTCAGGTCATTTTAACAGCCTCCACTCGGTGGACTTACGCTACTACGAGGTTTACATGAAAGAAAAGTTTGACATTGACAAATATATTAAAGAGCATAACATAACAAAGGTGCTCTTTATGGGTAATGTGGATTATCTTATTCTGGACGTATTTAAACCGGAGGCATAGTTATGGTTTTTTCAAGCATGACATTTTTGTATGTCTTTCTGCCACTTGTGGTAATAAGCTATTTCCTTTGCAAAAATATTGTTTACCGTAACAGCGTGCTTTTAATATTTTCCTTGGTGTTTTACTCCTGGGGCGAGCCAAGGTTCATAATTGGCATGGTTCTGGCAGCTTTAGCAGCGTATGTTGGCGGCATTGTAATTGATAAATACCGTGACAATACTAAAATTAAAAAAGCGGCATTTATTATAACTGTGGCGCTTTTGTGCGGTAATCTTGTTTATTTCAAGTACCTTAACTTCATACTTGACAGTATTGAAAGTTTGCTTAAAACAAGCTTTAACATAGGGGATGTTGTTCTTCCTATAGGTATCAGCTTTTACACCTTCCAGATTCTTTCCTATGTGATTGATTTGTACAAGGGCACAGTTAAGCTTCAGAAAAACTATTTTTACCTTTTACTGTACGTGTCCTTTTTTCCGCAGCTTATTGCAGGACCAATTGTAAGGTACGAAACAGTGGAAAAGGAAATAGGCGAAAGACAAGAAACAATTGAAGACTTTGCAAAGGGGCTTCGCCGTTTTTGCGTGGGACTTTCAAAAAAGGTTATCATTGCAAACTCGGTTGCCACAATTCCGCTTATTATTTATTCTAAAGATGCTTCTGTTATGGGAAGCGCTATGTACTTTGTTGCAGCAATCGGCTATGCGCTGCAGATTTATTTTGATTTTTCAGGCTACAGCGACATGGCAATAGGTCTGGGACGAATGTTTGGTTTTCATTTCATGGAAAACTTCAACTATCCCTACATTGCCACCAGCGTAACGGATTTCTGGCGAAGATGGCACATGTCACTTTCAACCTGGTTTCGTGATTACATATACATCCCCATGGGCGGCAACCGTGTTAAAAAAGGCAGGTTTGTTTTAAACATTGTTTTTGTGTGGGCGCTTACAGGCATTTGGCACGGCGCAAGCTGGAACTTCATGCTGTGGGGCGTTTACTACGGTGCAATTCTTCTTTTGGAAAAGCTGGTATTAAAAAAGTATATTGATAAATTACCCAAAATAGTTTCCTGGGCCTACACAATGTTTATTGTGCTTATCGGCTGGGTAATTTTCAATGTTACCGATTTTTCGCAAATGGGAAAAACTCTAAAAATCATGTTTTCCTTCATGCCCACCAACTGGGCGGAGGCCTACGCCTTTGATGCGGAAATCCTTTTAGGCTTTATTTACATCCCTTTAGGTATTTTGTGCATGCTTCCCTGGAAGACTTGGCTTAAAGTTCCCCAAACAAAGCTTTGGGATAACATAAGCTATGCTTTAAGCTTTGTGCTTTTTGTTTTGTGTGTTATGTTCACAATTTCATCAACCTACAACCCATTTATATATTTCAGGTTTTAAAAAAGAGCGTTCATATGAACGCTCTTTTCGTTTAATATAATGGGTTTATTATTTTTTTGTACACATAGCGAAGGAAAACTGCACTCATTGCAAATGAGGCAATTTCCGCAATGGGGAAGGAATACCACACAAGGTCAATGTTTCCCGAAAGGGACAAAAGAAACGCCGCAGGAAGCAGCACCACCAGCTGGCGCACAATTGATGTGCACATACTCAAAAAGCCGTTGCCGATTGCCTGAAGCACACTGCCTGTAATAATACAGAAGCCTGCAAAAATAAAGCTTAAGCTGATTGCACGGAAAGCAGGTGCACCAATAAGGTGCATGCTTTCGCTTGCGTTGAAAAATCCCAAAAGAATATGGGGAATAAAGGTGAATGCCATAAAGCCTACAAGCATAATGGAAACTGCAAAAATTATTGCAAGCACAATTGTTTTCTTCATGCGCTCAGGCTTTCTTGCACCGTAGTTATAGGCAACAATGGGCACCATGCCGTTGTTTAAGCCAAACACAGGCATAAATATAAAGCTCTGAAGCTTGTAGTAAATGCCGAAAACGCTCTGTGCATCGTTGACAATTTCTTTAAAGCTTGTGAAGATTTTGTTCATGCCAAAGGTCATAACACTTGTTATGGACGCCATGATTATTGAGGGAATGCCAACAATATAAATTCTTTTAATAACAGACATATCGGGCTTGAAATTGCGGAAGGTAAGGTGAAGCTCCTTGTTGCATTTCCTGTTTAATACAATGCCCACAATTGCGGCAACAATCTGACCAAAAACTGTTGCAAGGGCAGCACCCGTGGCGCCAAGCTCAGGGAAAGGCCCTATGCCGAAAATAAGAAGAGGGTCAAAAATAAGGTTAACAGCAGCCCCCGAAAGCTGTGTAATCATTGACAAAAAGGATTTGCCTGTTGAAATAAGAAGCCTTTCAACCGTTATCTGAATAAAAATGCCAAAGGACAAAACACAGCATATTGTAGCGTAGTCAATACCGTAGTTAATAACGTTAATGTCGCTGCTTTGTGCCATAAAAAAGGGCTTAACAAGAAAAATGCCCACACAAAGGAAAATAATATAATGACATATTGCCAAAAACACACCGTTGCAGGCGGCTTTGTTTGCTCTGTCAAAGTTTTTTTCGCCTAAGCTTTTTGACAAAAGAGCATTAATACCAACCCCTGTGCCTGTTGCAAAGGCTATCATAACGTTCTGCAAGGGAAAAGCCAGGGATACTGCCGTTAAGGCATCTATGTCGTACATTGATACAAACACGCTGTCAACAATGTTATAAAGTGCTTGTACAAGCATTGAAATAATCATTGGAAGACTTATAGTAATAAGAAGCTTGCCTATGGGCATGGTGCCCATTTTATTTTCACGAGGTTCGGTCATAAAATCATCCTTTCTGTAATCACTAAGGTATTATAACAACAATAAAATTCTTTGTCAACAAAAGAAAGGTGTCCTTTTTATGGGACAGGGATTTTTGTATCATAAAGATGCAGAAAGGATGGTTACTATGAAAACAATGAAGGACATATTTTTAATTACAGACGGTTATCTTTTGGTGATGGAAAAGAAGAGAGAAAAAGAAGAAAGAGAAAAATATATCTGGGACGTTGAGGACGACTCCTATTACTTTGAGGAAAGATAAAAAAAGTCTTGATAAATCGGAAAATATAGTGTATAATAACTAAGTCGTACTAACCGGGGAGGCAGCGGTGCCCTGTATCCGCAATCCGCTATAGCGGGGGCTAATTCCCCAATTGAGGTGCTTTTTTCGTATGGCTGGAAACTGTAAGTGGTGTTGACAGTCGGGTCTTGCGCAACAATCGTCCGTGAACCTTGTCAGGCGGGGAACCGAGCAGCAATAAGCGTAAACGGTTGTGTGCCGCAAGGCTACCCGACCCGAGCTAACTGCAGTGGTGCCGCATATGATGGAGTATCGATTTTGGGGTGTACGGCTTTTTAAATTTACAAAAGAAATTTCCTTTGCAAATTTAAGAAGCCGTAGACGAATTAAAAGCTTTTCACTATTACTTATTACTTTAAAGGAGCGTAGCGACGTATGGAGTATCAGGCATTGTACAGAAGATGGCGCCCTTTGACCTTTGACGATGTTGTAGGTCAGAAGCATGCCACACAAACAATTAAAAATGAAGTTGCCTCAGGTACTGTAGGTCATGCGTTTCTCTTCTGCGGTAGCCGAGGCACAGGCAAAACCTCAACTGCACGTATTTTGTCAAGGGCAATTAACTGCACCAATAACCAGGATGGCAACCCTTGTAACGAATGTGAAAGCTGTAAGGGTATTTTAAGCGGCAGTGTTATGGACGTTGTGGAAATTGACGCGGCAAGTAACTCAGGCGTTGACAACATCCGTTCACTTCGTGACGAAGCAAACTATGCAGCGGCAAGTGTAAGATACAAGGTCTACATCATAGACGAGGTGCACGCCCTTTCAAAGGATGCCTTCAACGCTCTTTTAAAGCTTTTGGAAGAGCCACCCGAGCATGTTAAATTTGTTCTGGCAACAACCGAGGCAAACAAGGTTTTAGACACTATTTCCTCCCGTTGCCAAAGGTTTGACTTTAAGAAAATCACAAAGGATGACATATACAAAAGGCTTGAGGAAATCTGCGATGCAGAAATGATTGAAATTGAGCCGAGTGCCCTTTACATGATTGCCGAAGCTGCCGACGGTGCTCTCCGTGACGCTCTTACTATTTTAGAGCCGTGTATTTCCAACGGAAAAAGCGTTGACACCGACTATGTGCGTGAGCTTTTGGGCTTTGGCGAAAAGAAAACTGTGGGCGATTTGTGCCATGCAGTTGCAACAAATAATGGCGGTAGGGTTGTTGAAATTATTGACGAGGTTTGTGCCTCGGGCAGAAATCTTAACCCATTTACCGAATCGGTAATAAAAGGCTTTCGTAACATTATGATATACGCAATAACAGGCAAAAAGCCTGTTGGCGAAAGTGACGAGGACTGGAGCTATCTTAATTTGGCTGCCGAAAGCATGGGGGTAGACAAAAGCATTTTTGCGGTAAATGTTTTGTCGGAGGCATATTCAAAGTCAAAATATATGACCTTCCCCAGGTTTATTATTGAAGCGGCTCTTTTAAGGCTTTGTAACCTTAAGGAAGAAGGCAGTGTTGAATCCTTGGAGGCAAGGGTGGGCGAACTTGAAAAGCGCATTGCCCGTGGTATTTCACTTTCTCCCGCTGAAAGCACCAAGGAAGAAAAGCCCTCTTTGACCGAAAAACCAAAAAAGGTTGAACGAAAAGCCGTGAAAGCTGCCGACAGTGCCGATGTGCAGAAAATTAAGGACAAGTGGCCCGAAATTTTGTCGCAGATTGCAACAAGCGGAAGCTTAAATTTATACATGGCTGTTGAAAACTGCTCACTTCGCTCATTTAACGACAAGGTGGCAATTGTTTTCCCCGACAAGGGTGGCGAAACCTTGAGAGACATGATTGAGTCAAGCTTAGAGGAGCTTAGCGAAATCATTGCAAACGAAGCAGGCGTGTCGGTACAGCTTACCGTTAAGCTTGACAGCGATTTTGAAGAAACTACAAAAACGGCAGAGGATGACCCTTTCGATGAGATTGCATCCTTGCCCTTTGTAAGCGATAAATAATTAAAAGGAGAGATAAATATGGCAAGAGGTGGATTCCCCAGAGGAATGAATATGGGCGGTAACATGCAGGGCATGATCCGTCAGGCACAGAAAATGCAGGAAGAAATGCTTAAGGCTCAGGAGGAGCTTGGCGAAAAGACTGTTGACGCTTCCGTTGGCGGTGGCGCAGTAGCAGTTGTTGTAAACGGCAAGAAGGAGCTTGTTTCCATCACAATCAAGCCCGAAGCTGTTGACCCCGAAGATGTTGAAATGCTTCAGGACTTAATTGTTTCTGCAGTAAACGAAGCTATGCGCAAGGCAGACGACATGGCAACAAGCAGCATGAGCCGTATAACAGGCGGTATGAATATACCCGGCTTGTTTTAACTGTTAAAATTGTCCATCTTGCACCTTTGTTTTCATTTGTGTACAAACATAGTACACGGCACTCAAACAAAGGAGCAATCTGAACAATTTTTCCTCGTTAAAACCTATTACTTATTAATCAAAGCACGGAGGTGTTTTCGTGTATCCTGAGGCATTGAAATTATTGATTGAAGAGTTTGAAAGGCTTCCCGGCGTTGGCAAAAAAAGTGCGGTGAGGCTTGCTTTTCATGTTATGAATATGGACAAAATCAAGGCTGAAAGGTTTGCAAAAACCATTGTTGATGCAAAGGAAAAGGTGCATCTTTGCCCTGTTTGCCAAAACCTTACCGACAAGGAAAAATGCCCTATTTGCGAAAGCAATAAGCGTAACAGCCGTGTTATATGCGTTGTGGAAGGTCCTAAGGACATTATTGCAATGGAAAAAACCCACGAGTTTACAGGGCTTTATCACTGCCTTCATGGGGTTATTTCGCCCATGGACAACATTGGTCCCGAGGACATTAAGCTCCGTGAGCTTTTAGCAAGGCTTACAGGTGATGTGGAGGAAATCATCCTTGCCACAAACCTTACCGTTGAGGGCGAGGCAACAGCAATGTATATTGCCCGCATGGTTAAGCCCTTGGGGGTAAAGGTTACAAGAATTGCCCACGGTATTCCCGTTGGCGGTGATATTGAATTTGCCGACGAGGTAACCCTTGCAAGAGCAATTGAGGGCAGACGCGAGATTTAAGTAATATTTTTCGGACAGATGTATATAAATATCATATACAAATAAAGAAGGTGTGATATTATGCAGCTGTCCGTACAGAAAATTAAAGAAATGATTAAGGATGTATTCAAGCCTGAACCCAATGATGACCAGTCCGTTATTAAAATGCTTGAAACCGTAAAGGACGAAATTCGTGAAATACGAGCAAACATTGACGCGGTAAATGATGAAAGGGTGCTGGATATGTACATATACAGGCTCAAGGCGGCACAGGAGGAATACAAAAATCTTTTGAAAATGGCAAAGGAAAACGAGAAAAAAACCGGATGAATATTCGGAGGGGAAATCATGAAATTAGAGCTTACCCAAGAACAGCAAACTGCAGTTGATGCTCCCGTTGGTGAAAACCTGGTTTCGGCTGCTGCAGGAAGCGGTAAAACCAAAGTTTTAAGTGAAAGAATAGTTAAAAGGATTAAAAGCGGCGATACTTCTATCGACCGCTTACTTATTGTGACTTTTACACGTGCTGCCGCAATGCAGATGCGTGAGAGGATATACAAAGCCTTAGAGGAGGCTGTAAAGGAAGAGGAAAGGGAAGATTTAAAGCGTCAGCTTTCCTTTGTTTCGAGTGCGGATATATGCACAATTGACTCCTTTTGTATAGACCTTGTAAAAAAGAACTTTTTCCGTGTGGAGGTGCCCTCGGACTTTTCAATTGCCGACCCTGCACAAATGGACATTTTAAAGGAAGAGGTTTTGATTGAGGTTTTAGACGAGCTCTTTGAAAAGGGCGAGGAGGATTTTATTAACCTTGCAACAACCACAGGCAAGGGAAAAAATGACAGCTCACTTAAAGAAATGATACTTTCTCTTTACACTGCTGCCATGACCTATGCAAACCCCGAAGCATGGCTTGACAAGGCTGTTAAAATGCACGAAAAAGGCTCAAAGGAAAATAATGAGCTTTTTGACTTTTTAAAAAAAGAGGCAGAAGACGAATTTGAGGACATGCTGTCTCTTTTAAAGCATGGCTGTGAGGAAGCAGTCACACGAGGAATACCCGAATATCATGAGGTTTTCCAAGAGGAGCTTGATAGTATACAGGATTATCTTGACCGTGACATTGAGCAAAAGGTTCACTTTGTTGAGTTTGGTGCATTTAAACGCACCAAGGGCGAAGAATTCTTGCAAATGGACAAGGATTATCTTAAAAGTGTTCATGAGCAGGCAAAAAAGCTTTTGGAAAAAATCAAGGATTTGTGCACTCTTTTAAACAGTGAGAGAGGGGTAACGCATGAAAAGGTGTCGGCTCTCACAAAGGCTGTGAAGCTTTTCAAAAAGCGTTTCATGGAAGAAAAGCTTTTAAGAAAAGAGCTGGAATTTGCCGACTGCGAGTACTACGCCATCCGTATTTTAACAGAAGATGGCTCTAGCGAGGTTGTTGAAGAATTAAGAAATAAATACGACGAAATTTACATTGACGAATATCAGGACACAAATCCTCTGCAGGACACACTCTTTGAAATTATTTCACGAAAAGAGCGTGGGGAGGGGAATGTGTTTATAGTGGGTGACGTTAAGCAGAGCATTTACCGTTTCCGTCATTCGGACCCCACTTTATTCACAAAAAAAGCCGAGCTTTTTGACAAGAGCGAAAAAGGCAACAAAATGATTTTGTCCAAAAACTTCCGCTCAAGGCGTGATGTTTTAAACTCCGTAAATAACGTGTTTGAAAACATTATGCGAAAAAGCACCGCTCAGGTTGAGTATGACGAAGAGCACAGGCTTAACTATGGTGCTGCAAGCTATGTGGAATACAATAAAGACAAAAGCGAAATTTATGTTCTTCAAAAGGACTACGACAGCGAATTTGACGACGAAGAGCTTATGAGCGAGCATAAAGAAGCTATGGTTGTGGCAAGGAAAATAAAGGAAATGATGGACGAGGGCTTTATGGTGACAGGCAAGGACGGCATGCGAAAGCTCAAATATTCCGACATTGCAATTCTTTCCCCTGTTATAAAGGGCAAGGTTGATATGTTCAAAAGCATATTTGACCTTATGGACATTCCTGTTTTTTGCGAAGCAGGACGAAACTTTTTCGACACAATTGAAATTAAAACCATGCTTTCGCTTTTAACGGTTATTGATAATCCGTTAAATGACATTCCCCTGGCTGCAACTATGCGCTCACCTGTTTTTTCCTTTTCGGAAAATGAGCTTTTGGAAATAAGGGTGCCTGACAGAAAAGTGCCTCTTTACGAAAACGTAATCCAGATGGCTGAAAACGACAGCCCCCTTGGTAAAAAGTGCAACGACTTTTTGCAAACACTTGAACAATGGCGTGAATTATCCTTTGTAATGAGCGTTGAAAAGTTTGTGCAAAAGATACTTACAGAGAGCACCTACTACTCCTTCGTGGGGGCGCTTCCCGGCGGAAAAGCAAGGCAGGAAAACCTCATAAGCCTTATGGACATGGCTCAGCGCTTTGAAAACAAGGCTTTTAAAGGGTTGTACAACTTTGTAAAATACATTGAGAAAAACGCTCAGCGAGGCTCTGAAATTGAAATTGACATGGAGCAAAGCGACGAAGCGGTTTTAATTACAAGCATTCACAAGTCAAAGGGCTTGGAGTTCCCTGTTGTGTTTTTAATGGGCTGCGGAAAGCAGTTTAACGACTCCGACTCCTATGGTAACATGATTTACACCTCAAGCGGTGCAGTGGGGCTACTGAACCTTAAGCCCGAAACCCGTGTAAGGTACAAGTGCGGTGAATATACTGCAATTTCACTAATGGTCACCCGTGAAAACCACGCCGAAAAGCAAAGGCTTTTGTATGTTGCTATGACAAGAGCAAAGGAAAAGCTCATACTTGTAGGCACTGTAACAAACCTTTCAAAAAAGCTTGACGAATGGGCAAGCTATAACGGTGGTCGTGGTTTGTCAGACTACCGCATACGAAGCTTTAAAAACTTTTTAGACTATGTTTGCCCTGTGGCAGACCCCCTTTTCTGGGACACTCATTTTGTTCATGAGCTTCCCGCCCTTTTAGGCAAAAAGGAAGAAGAAACCGCTAAAGAGGAAAAAGCTTTGACTGCAGGCGTTAAAGAAAGGCTCAGCTATTTGTACCCCTATGCAAACTTAAAGAACATCCCCTCAAAAATGAGTGTAAGCGAAATTAAAAAGCTCAGCATGGAAAACGAAATGGGTGTTGATTTTTACAAGCCGGCTGACGAAAGCCTGATACCTTCGTTTTTAAAGAAAAAGGAAGCTCTTTCAGGTGCAAAGCGAGGCACTGCGTACCACAGGGTTATGGAGCTTATTGACCTTAACGAAAAAAATGTGAAAAAGGCAATAGAGGGCTTTGTGGAAAATGGACTCATGGACAAGGAAGAAGGGGAATGTATTGACATTAAAAAGGTGGAAGCCTTTTTAAGTTCGCCCCTTGCCGAAAAAATGCGCAATGCAAAAAGAATATGGAAGGAAGAGTCCTTCACAATTACAATTGACGCTAAAGACGTTTTTGAAGAGGGCGGCGATGAAAAAATTTGCGTTCAGGGCACAATTGACTGCTTTTTTGAAGATTGTAATTCCAATCTTGTTTTATTGGACTACAAAACCGATTACTACCAAGACCCCGAGGAAATAGGCAAAAAATACAAAAAGCAGTTGGAGCTGTACGAGCTTGCAATTTTCATGAAATTTTCACAGAAATGTAATGAAAAATGTCTTTACTTGTTCCACAATGATGATATAATAAATGTATAAAACCCTTTTGGAGGTGCCTATGAAGAAATTTGGTATAAGTATGGCGGTTATAATGGGAATGATAGTTGTTTTTATCGCATCCGGTCTTATAGCCTTCCATTCCTTCCCTGAAAACAACAAAAAACCCAAAACCGAACAGGCTGTGGGCGCTAATATGTTTTCGGACGAAGACCCTTATTTGAATACAAACAAAAGTGCTTCAGGGTTACTTACAATAATCACACCTTCAACTGACAAAGCTAAAACTATTGTGCGTACAGGCACTGTGGATGATATTGTTGTTTACGAAAAAAACACAACTATAGAAGAAATTGATGTGGGCGAGGTGGAAGAGCAAAAAAGCATTTTTGATGAACCGCCTGTGAAAACAGAAACGGAAAAAAAGCCTTCGGACAAGCCTGAAAAGAAAGAGGAAAAGCCTAAAACTCCTGAAAAGAAGGAAGAGCCTACCGAAGAAAAAGAGGTAGAAGAACCTACAAAGGCTGCCGAAACCAAGGAAGAACCCGAAAAGAAGGAAGAGGTTCAAAAGCCTGAGGAAGAGCCTGAGGAAAAGGCAGAAGAATCCGAGAAAAACGAGGAGGAAAACGTGCCACCCGTGGAAGAGGAAGCGGTGGAGGAAAATGTAGAAGAGGTTGTTATTGACGCTCCAAAATCCGGTTCACTACCTCCTTCAATGCAGGAGGGCGGAAAAGCCACTTTAGATCCCGACAAGTACTACAGCGACACAGGAATATAATAAAAAGCCATTGCTTGATTGCAATGGCTTTTGTGTTGAGGGAATTGTGAAGAGGGATAAGTAATAAGTAAAAAAGCGTATTGCTTTCGCAATACGCTTTTTTGGAGCGGAAGACGAGATTCGAACTCGCGACGTTCACCTTGGCAAGGTGACGCTCTACCACTGAGCCACTCCCGCATCAACAAGATGTATTATAGCACTACAAAATGCAAATGTCAACACCTTTTTAAAAAAATATTTAAAAAATTAAAGCCACCGCTGAATGCGGTGGCTTTTGGAGTTTTTATTCGGTTTCCAAAACTGTCATTGTGATATCATCCACATACATTTCGCCCCACTTTTCATTACCAATGTTGAAAGTGATTGCGTTGATGGGGTTGTTATCCCAATCGTAGGAATCCTTATCCACATAATCCTCTGTGTGAGTGATTTCTCTGTAGCCGTCATGGATAGACATTGTGATTGTCTTTTCGGAAGGACTTACTTTAACTGTGAAGTAGTAAAGTGAGCCTGCCATAAGAGCATCGTTATAGTCATGAATGTAGAAGCCCTTTTCGGGGTCGAAGTAACCAACACCCTTGTGGTAGTCTTCACGAATAAGACCGTCAACTTCCATATCTCTGGGAATACCGCCATGGAAAATGTGAGAAAGAACATTGCCGTCAAACCAACGTGTTCTTCTTAAGTAGCCGTTTGTACCACGACCGTTTTCGTCCTGCCACTTAACTTCGTGTCTGAACTGGAATGCACAGGATGCACCATCAATGTTGTTTGCATAGCCGGGGATGTTGTTTGAAAGTGAGAAACCTGCGTTCTGAGTGTTGTTCCAGCTTAATTCGTTAATGTAACGGATTGTGAACTTTAATTCAAAATCCTTGCCGTTAGTATCGGGAAGAGCATGTGATGCCATTACACCGCCATCAGCCTTGTGATAAAGGTGAAGTGCTGTGTTGCCAAAGGGAGCCTTAATAATGCCTGCATAGCAGTCATTTGTGAATTCTTCTGCTCTGCCGTCGTAGTAGCGGTTACCAACCCAGCCGTTAAAGGTTTCTTCGTTATTGTTAAGAACAAGAAGCTCGTCACCTTCATAGGTGAAGTTTTCCTTGAAAATATAACCGTCGCCTTCTGTTGTCATTGAGAAGGGTGTTGTCATAATGGAGCTATAGGGATGCTCAATGCCCATATTCCAGCAAAGAAGCTTCACCTTGTCGCCTTCGTTAAAGGTTGCTGTGTATTCAAATTCGGGTTTAACTTCGTCGTCGCCCATTCTTGAAAGTGAACCGTCTTCACGCTTGGGAGCACCTACAATACCTGTCTGAGGAACGCTACGGGCAGGAACAGGAATATCTCTTTCAAGATATACGTCAATAAGAACATTGTCCTTATTATAGTGAGCAATACCTGTGGTAACTACACCGTCACCTATGGAAATGTTTGTAATGTTGAACTTTGCTGTAAGTGTTGTTTCACCAACGGGAAGAGCATCAATCTTTTCACCGTCAACGTAAAGTGCTGCATCGGCAAACATTTCGGGGTCATCCTGAGTGATAAAGCCGTCAGCTGCGAAGTCGGTCATAACACCTGTCTTGTATTCGTAGTTCATCCAATAGCGGTATTCGCCCTGCATCCACAAAAGTCTGGGACCTGCATTCGAGCCGTCCTCGGCCATCTTGTAGTTGTAGATAGCGTTGGGACGAGCATTACAAGCCTTGGAGTTTTCTGTTAATGCTTCTCTCTTTGTCCAGGTTGCACCGTGGTCTTCACTTTCCCAACGGTAAATTTCAAACATATTACCGTATTCGCCCATTGTGGGAATGGAAAGGTAAATAACGTTTGCATCCTCTGCGTTGTGGTCAAGTGTTAAACCGCCTGAGTAGCAGCGTTCCTGTGTTGCATTTTCATGCCACCACTTGCCACCATAGGTAAGGAAGGTTTTTACCCATTGCTGAGTATCAGAATCCCATCTTGCGTACCAATAATAGTGATGGCTTCTGGAGTTGCCGTCAACCTCACCAACATACCAGGTGGGTAATTCGCCGTTAGGTCCGGGAGGTGTTGCTGTTACGTCAACATATACAATACAGGGTTCGCCCTTCTTGTTGTGCATAATATCCCATGTCCAACCACGTCTCTCTGCGTTACCTGTTCTGGGGTTAAATGACTGACCTGTCTGCTCAGTTGCGTTGAACACCAAAAGCTCGGGGTAATCGTCAACCAAATCAACTGTTATAATACCCCACTGACCATTTGTGCCATTAGCACCCTGTGTGCGGTAGGATTGCTGGTTTTCAAAGGGAAGAGGCTGCAGGAGTCTGTCCTTTGCTGTGTAAAGGTTCTGGTCTTCAATATCAAGGTAAATGTAGTAAATGTGGTTTCTCTTATCGTTGTCGGGGTGGTTTGCTGTGAATGTAATATAAATCTTGTTTCTGTCAAAGTCGTAGTCGTACTTTGTGTAGGGTCTGCGGCCTGAGTCAGTTTTACCACCATCGCTCTTAGCATTGGGAGCGTCGTTGCCGTCATATGTGGAGTAGCCGTAGGTTGTGTTTGCAAACTGTGTCTGATTCATAAGTGTTTCGCACTTACCATTTTCATCAGGCATGGAGAACTTTGCAAATGTGGGCTTCCAGTGAACGCCTCTCCAACCCATGTAAATAACATCGTTGCCTATAATACCGCAGTCATCATGTACCATGAATACGGAGGGGTAGGTTGCATAGTAAACGTTTGTGTCGTCGGGTGTTACGCTCTTACAAAGGTAGAACTGTTCGTCATTCCATTCGGAAATGTCTTCAGGATTCTTTGTAACACGATAGTACACAAAAGCTTCGTTTGTATGCATTGTGTAAACTGCCATAATTCTGCCGTCGGGAAGAATTACTACAGCAGGGTTGTTGTGGTCATCACTTTCTAACTTTTCGTGAATAACAACTCTCTTGTATTCGTCAGTATCGTGGTTGTATTCGCCGATAACAATGTCACCGCCGTCTTCAACCCAACCCATGTAGGTTTTATCGTACTTGAATGTGTAACCGCCGTTTGAAGAGTACTGACCGGATTCAAATCTTGTTGCAAGCGCGTCACCGGGCTGGATGTGAGTACCTGAGGGTTCAACATACCAGTTCCAGCCACCGTTGTTTGTAACAACTGTGTTTTCGCCTTGCTTGGGGATGTTGGTAACTTCTCTTACCTTAACTGCACCTGTAACTGTTGTTTCTTCCAAGCCTTCAATCAAACCTGTAACGGTATATTCACCAACAGTAGAGGTGTCAACAGTGGAGGTATCCCACTTAACAGAGGGGGAAACAACCTGTTCATCAGAGAAGGTAATCTTAACTGTATTAGGAAGATTAATTGTGGAATCGCCCTGTACCACAACTGTTACAATGTCGTCATAGGAAGCAATTTCAACTTCGTTATATCTTACGTTCAATGTGGAGTCGCCTGTTACCTTAATGGAAGGAGCATAGTTAACGTCTTCCATAATGTAAAGTGCGCCGTCCTGCTCAATAAGCTTGGGAAGGTAATTAGCTGTGTATGTAGAGCCTGTTGTACACTTTAATGTGTAATCATCAGCAACATTTTTACCTTCCTCATTAACGGGAGAAACAGTAATCATACTGTAGCCGTCAATCCAGTGAGAACGGAAATCTGTAACTGTAATATTACCTGAGATAAACATTCTGTCGATTGCAGAAACGCTACTTCCACGGAAAGCGGCAGGAGACTGGTTCAGCTGTACAAAGCTTGCGCCGTCCTTGGAAAGGTAGAGGTTATAGGTCTTATTTGTAACATCAACCTCTGTGCGGAGAATGTATTCAGCTCCGTATTCGCACACAACATCAGACTGTACCCAGTCACCGTTATGGTATTCAAATACATATTCGCCGTTTGCGTTTTTGTTTACAAACATTCTTGTAAGAGCTGCTGCAGATGCAAAGGCTGTTGTTTCTGCGCCACCAAACATAACAAGCATGTTTGTGCCGTCTTCAACGGTAAATGCTGTGTCAAATATTGCTGTTCCTCCGCCTACGGAAAGAGCAATGTCGTTGTAGGTGCTAAAGTTTGCACCGTCGGATGTTCCCGATGAAGTGAAACGGGAAAGGGAAGAGTCGCAGGAAAGATATTCCGGTGTAACACTTAAATCAAACTCGCCTACTTCAGCCTTATAGGTATCGGAATCCTTTGTCCATTCCACAGGAACTAAAAGTGTTCTGCCTGTAGAAGTTTTAACGGAAAGCTTATCGGGAAGGGCTGCTTTGCCGCCTTTAATAACAGGGTGAACAAGAACAGAATCAACAGATTCAATTACTATAGGAGCATAGGTAACATTAATCAGATTTTCGCCTGCAGTAAGCACAACGGAAATTTCTTCGCGGGCAAGATATTCGCCTGTTTCGGAGTCGATAGTTACCATAGGAGCAATATCTTCTGTTATTTCAAAGCTGTCGCCTGCATAGAAACCTGTAAATTCCTTTTCGTCTGCTATGTTGCCGTTGGCAGATGTAATGGAAACCTTTACAGATGCCTTGGAGCCATATGTAAGTGTAAGAGTGGGAGGAGTGGAGGTGGTTGTATCAAAAATTCTGATACCGCCTAAATTACAAGCAAGACGGAAGGTTACTTCTGTTTTGCCCTCCTCTGCCACCTGACAGATATAATCTGTGAGCTTATGGCTTGAGAGTGTAATTATCTGATTGGATGTAGCTTCGCCCTTGGAATTGCCTGCCTCGATTGCATCGGTAAGACCTAAAAGAGGGAGAGAAGCAAGACCGGAGTCGGAGCCGTTTACGCCAAATACAGACTTGTCGCTGGATGTGGACCATGCTCCGTCTACGCTGTTGCCGTAAACAGAAAGCCTTGCACCGCTTGATGTCTGCTTTACGTTCTTAATTTTCATGGAAAGGGTTGCCTTTACCATGGTCTGGGGGTCCAAATCAGCAGGGAGTGTAAATGCGATAAGTGCATTTCTCGCACTGCCAAAGGGTGAACCCGTCACGGATGTGTGTGTTGTTACAGTTCCGTCGGAATCTGTAAATTCAGTTACACCGGTCCAACCATCGGCACCGGCAGCAACTACTACGTGGTCTCCATCGGTTGCTTTCCATTCGCTGCCGCTGGAGTTGAAAAATGCTGTTCGTACAGCGTTGATGGTTGTGTCTGCAGCAAAGCTTATTGAAGGAAGCATGCCGATTACCATGCAAAGTACGAGCAGGGTTGCCAAAACTTTTTTCATATTTTTTCCTCCTTGTAAAAATAGTAATTATATTATATACCTTTTTGCCCATAAAGTCAACGAAACTGAAAAAAACAAGACGGAAAAAATCCGCCTTGTTTTTTGTTAATTATTCCATAATTTCAACTGTTACATCGTCAATGTAAATTTCGCCCCACTTATCATTACCAACAGAGAATGTAAGTGTGTCGATGGGGTTAGAGTCCCAATCGTAAGTGGTTGCATCAACGTAGCTTTCTGTATGGTAAACAGTTCTGTGACCATCGAAGATAGAGAAATCGATTTTCTTATTCTTTGGTGAAACATCAATTGTTACTTCGTAGTTACTGCCTGTCATCAATGCATCGTATTCGTTGCCGCGACCGTATTCGGAGTAGATACCGGCATCGAATATCCAATCCTGGCCACCACCGTCAAACCAACGTGTTCTTCTGAGGTTGCCTGTTGTGCCTCGTCCGTTGTAGTGACGCCAGCCTGAGGACTGCCTGAACTGAATAGCACAGGGAGTAGCGTTGCCGTCGTTATAAACAGGAACACCGTGTGAAAGTGTAAAGCCTGCGTTTGTTGTGTTGTTCCAGCTCATTTCGTCAATGTAGCGCATAGAAAACTTAATCTGGTAATCCTTGCCTTCACTATCGGGAAGAGCATGAGATGCCATAACCGCACCGCTTCCTGTTTCACCGCCTGAGCCTACATGGTAAAGGTGAAGACCTGTGTTGCCAAAGGGAGCCTTTGTAATTGCAGCGTAGCTATGTGTACCGAATGCGGCATTGTCGCCGTATGCCTTGCCAATCCAGCCATTGAAGTTTTCACCGTTTTCGTCAAGAACAAGCTTTTCTGTGCCCTCGTAGGTGAAGGTTTCAACAAAGTCGAACTTGTTGCCTTCTGTGCTCATTTCAAACACAACAGAAGTAATATCGCTCATGGGGTGCTCAATACCCTTGTTCCAACAAAGAAGCTTAACGCTGTCGCCTTCGTTAAAGGTTGCGGTGTAGTCAAGCTCAAGAACAATTTCCTCTGTACCCATGGGAGAAAGAGAACCATCCTGCATTTTAGGTGCACCTACCATACCAATCTGAGGTACGCTTCGTGCAGGAATAACAGCTTCGTCTGTAGTAACCTTTACAAGAGCGCCGTCCTTGTTGTAGTGTGCAAGTGCAATGTAAACGTTGCCGTCGCCGATGGAAATGTTTGTAATGTTGAACTTACCTGTGATTGTTTCTTCACCCACGGGAAGTACATCTGCCTTTTCGCCGTCAACGTAAAGACACGCATCAGCAAACATTTCGGGGTCGTCCTGAGTAATAAAACCGTCAGCAGCAAAGTCTGTCCAAACACCTGTCTTATACTCGTAGTTCATCCAGTAGCGGTATTCACCACTCTTCCAGAGAAGTCTGGGACCCTGATGGTTACCCTCCTCGTCAACCTTGTAGTTGTAAATTGCATTGGGACGAACGTTATTAATCTTACTGTTTTCTGTAATAGGTTCACGCACTGTCCATGTTGCACCATGGTCATCACTTTCCCAACGGTAAATTTCAAAAATGTTACCGTGTTCGCCCATTGTGGGGATGGAAAGATAAATTACGTTAGCATCGGAAGCGTTGTGGTCAAAGGTTAAACCGCCTGAGTAGCATCTCTCCTGTGTTGCATTTTCATGCCACCACTTGCCACCATAGGTTAAGAAAGTCTTAACCCAGGAGTTTGTGTCAGAATCCCAACGTGCATACCAGTAATAATGGTGAGAACGGTGAGAGTCGTTAACATTAGGACCGTACCATTCGGGTAATTCGCCGTTAGGACCGGGAGCTGTTGCTGTTACGTCAACGTAAACAATACAGGGCTCGCCCTTTTCGTTAACCTTAATATCCCATGTCCAGCCACGACGTTCACCGCCTGATGTAATCTGCGCATTTGCGTCAAACAACAGAAGCTCAGGATAGGTGCCCACGAGAAGGTTTGTGATAATGCCCCACTGACCGTTAGTTCCGTTAGCACCCTCGGAAACATATTCAGCCTTATTTTCAAAGGGAAGCGGCTGTAAGTATGTGCCCTTGGCTGTGTAAAGGTTCTGGTCTGCAATGTCAAAGGTTACATAGTAAATGTTGTTGTTTACATCGTTGTCGGGGTGGTTTGCAGTGAATGTAATATAAATCTTATTTCTGTCAAAGTCGTAATCGTACTTTGTGTAGGGTCTTCTGCCGCCGTCGCTTCTGCCACCGTCAGCATAGGAGCCTGCGTTGTAGGTTGTGTTGGCAAACTGTGTCTGACCCATAATAGTTTCTACAACACCGTTATCATCGGGCATTGAGAATTTAGCCAAAGTAGGCTTCCAGTGAACGCCTCTCCAGCCAACGTAAATAACGTCGTTGCCCTCAATTCCTTCATCGTCATGTACCATGAATACAGAAGGATAGGTTGCGTTGTAGGTTGTGTTTTCAACTGCGGTGTAGCAGTAGTAGTACTGCCAGTCGTTCCATTCGCTGATATCCTCGGGGTTCTTGGATACACAGTAGTACATTCTGTTTTCTGTTGTGTGCTTGGAGTAGAAAATCATAATTCTGCCGTCGGGCAAAACTACAACTGCAGGGTTGTTGTGGTCATCGGCTTCCAAAAATTCATGAACAACAACTCTCTTGTAGGTGTCTGTGTCGTGGTCGTATTCACCAACAACAATAGTACCTTCGTCTTCAACCCAACCCATGTAGGTTTTGTCGTGCTTGAACTTGTAGCCTTTGTTCGAAGAATACTGACCTGATTCAAACCTGGTTGCAAGCTTATCACCGGGCTGAATGTGAGTACCTGAGGGCTCAACATACCAGTTCCAGCCACCGTTATTTGTTGCAACTGTGTTTTCAGTTGTTTTAGGAAGAATTTCCAGATCACGAACATTAACTGTTGCAGTTGCCTTCATTTCAATGCCTTCAATTGTGCCTGTAGCTTCGTATTCGCCGATAGTTTCAATGTCAACTGCTGTAGTGTCCCATGTTACGGGGTAAAGAATTTTCTGTCCGTCAGAGAAAACCATCTTAACCTGATTGGGAAGATTGATTGCACCATCGCCACGAACATGGTTTACATAAGGTGACTCAAACTCGGTCATTTCAACCTCATGGTATGTAACAGTAAGGGTGTCTTCGCCTTCTGCCACAACAATTGAGGGTGATACGGTAACGTCTTCAATAAGATAAAGCTTATCGTTTGTTTCAATCAGCTTAGGAGCGTTCCAATCGGTGTATTCAACACCTGTTGCCGCCTTTACCTTGTAGCCGTCACGAAGAGAAGCACCTTCTTCATCAACGTATTCCACGTTAAGGTAGCTGAAGCCGTCAATCCATGCTGTTTTGTGACTTGTAATTGAAACAGAGCCTGTGGAAATCATTCTGTCAATAGAATTAAGTCCGCCATTACGGAACTTGGCAGGAGAAGGTGTGATGTTCACAAATTCGCCGCCGTTTGCACTTATCTGAAGTGTGTAGGTTTTGTTTGTAATGTCAATGGTTGTACGAAGAGTGTAGGAGGCGTTATAATCACAAATTACGGAAGAGGTCTTCCAGTCGCCGTCGTGATATTCAAACACGTATTCGCCGTTAACCTGTGTGTTCATGTAACGAAGAAGTGCACCTGCAGCGGAGAAGCTTCCTGTGGATGCATTACCGTACATAATAAGCTTGTTTGTGCCGGATGCTGTTGTAAATGCAGTATCGGCAACAATAACACCGCCGTTGTAGTTGTTGATGTAGTTGTAAAGACCAAAGTTTGCGCTGTTGGAGTCGTCACCTGCATGCCAGAAGGTTTCAACGCTGTGGTCAATTCCAAATACTGTAACCAAAATTTCAACGGGTGCAGTAACTTCTTCAGCGCCTTCTGCAAAAACTGCAGTTGCAACGCCTTTCACTGTTACTGTATCGCCTGTGGTGTAGCTTTCGGGTGCATCCCATTCTACTGTTGCCTGAACAATAGAGCCGAGTGTGCCTTCAACCTGTACAGTAGAAGGGAGAGTGACTGTGTCACCATCGATTGCCTTAATGGGGTCAATTTCAGAAACTGACTCAATTTTTTCAACCTGTACATCTTCAGTCTCTTCAATTTCGTACAAGCCAAATGCGGAAAGAACTCTGTTCTGTGCCCATGCAAAGCTTACACGGATAAATTCGTCTGTTGCGGTAAACACAAGGTTGTTTTTACCCTTTACGGATGTGTTTGCATCGCGGAGAGTTTTTGTAACAGAAGAGAATTCCGCACTGCTGCCTTCTGTTATTCTTGCAAATTCAATAGCTTCGTCAAGAGTAAAGGTGAGGTAATATGTTTTACCAACTTCAACATCCCATGCACGATATAAACCTGCTACGTCTTCACTGCCTGTGTTGCCTTTGATTGTAAGGGCATTGTTTTCGGAAGCGAAATTAACAGAATTTGCCGCCTGATTCAAGCCGGTGTACCAGCCTGCCAAATCGTGGGCAAAATTTCCGTTGGGGATAAGGTTGTTTGTTTTAACATTGTACTGAACTCCGTCGTATGCCACAATGTCACCTGTTTTATAGTCGCCTGTGTTTGCCTGAGGTGTCATTTCGATTGTAGCAGACTCGGAAAGAGTTGTTTCGGGGGAAGTGTAGATAACATTTTCACCGTTTGCACTGTAGCTTAAGGACGGGAAGGTAACGCCTTCTGCTTCAAGCGAGTCATAACGCTTTGTTTCCGTTTTTACAACATTGCCGTTTGCACTGTAGCTTGCAGTAACCTCAACTGTTGTTTCGGAATTTATAACAGTTGCAACTGTAAGGTTTGCAAAACCAATGTGAGCATAATTTGTCCACCAACCATCACTGCCTGCAATTGAACCAAAGCCATTAACAGTACCGGGGAGGGCAGAATCGGTATAAACCTTTTCGCCTGCAACGTAGTATTCAACACTGTGTGTTTCGCCGTCGGTGTTGTTGTAGTAAACAAGTGCCATGTCGGTGTAGTTTGTTGCATTAAAGCCAAACTTGTGAGTGTCGGACACACCTGTCACGTTCTTGTCAAGTGTGAAGGTTGTAATTTCAGCATCCTCAGCATCACGGAATGTGAAATTGTAATAGCAGTCAGCTGCATCTGTCTGCCATTTGTGCTTCCATTCAACAACCACCATGTCGGCATCTTTTGTGGCATTTTTAACAGCATCGGAGGCTGTTACGGTTGCCTCAAGGTTTGCTTGATGTGCACTGTAAAACTGCAGTACATCATAGCCGTCATAGGTTCTTAAATTGGCAAAGCTGCCTGTGCTTGACCAGCCCTCCCAGTTCTGGGAAACTGCCGCATCATACAATCCGCCAACGTCAGGTGCGGACCAAACTACTTCGCCTGAAAACAAATCGGTTACTGTAGTTGTTTTGGCTGCACTTACGCTTATTTGCGGCACAATTGAAAGAACCATGCACAAAGCAATCATAAGTGCAGAAAAACGTTTCATTTTCATAATATTTTCCTCCTTTGAAAAAATATATAAAGATACCTATATTATACCTCTTTGAGGCATTAGTGTCAACAAAATAAACAAAAAAACAACCGCTTTCACGGTTGTTTTTGGCTAACGTATATAAATTCGTTTTTCGTTTTTTGAAAACACATTGCTGTATGCAAATTTTTCAAGTGCAAGCATTAAACAAAATGAACAGAACACGTCAATTATGCTGTGCTGCTTTAGTGTTACGGTTGCAATGCATATTAAAACAGTAAAGGTAAAGGTTAATGATTTTACCCATGGGTACTTTAGTGCAATACGGGAACGGCAAATGGCAATGTGCGCCGAAAGAGTGTCAAGTACATGAATTGACGGGCACACGTTTGTGGGAGTGTCGGTGTAGTAAAGTAAATTTACCAGATAGCAAAAAATGTTTTCGTTTGCAACAGGCTTTTTTGCCACAACACCGTTGGGAAAAATGCCGTAAAGAATAAGGCAGATAATGTTGCCTGTGAACATCATGGCAGCCATTTTCCAAAAGCTTTCGCGGTCAGAATACATTAACGAAAACAACACCGCAGGGATAAACACAAACCACAAAAGATAGGGAACAATAAACACCTCGCAAAATGGAATGAGGTCATCAATCGGGCAGGATATAATATATTTCGGCTTTATGTTTTTTTCAAGGTATAAAAACCAAACGAAATAAACTATTGTATATAATCCCATGAAAATAACGGGATGCTCTTTGAAAAAGTTTTTAATTTTCAAAAAATCACCTTCTTAAATACTAAGACAAATTATAGTAACCTTAATAAAAAAAGTCAATGAATAAATTGTAAAAATTATTGATGTTTTTTACTCTCTGTGATAAAATCAACCAATGCGAGGTGATACCATGAAAAAGATAATATTTTTTGACGTTGACGGAACAATTGTGACCGATATTAGCGTGGGCGAGGGGAAAATAATTCCCGAAAGCTGCAAAAGAGCAATAAAAAAAGCTCGTGAAAATGGTCACTTGTGTTTTGTAAATTCAGGCAGACCCTACTCAAACGTGGAAAAATACATTTTGGACATCGGCTTTGACGGCGTTGTTTCGGGCTGCGGAACAAACATACATATAGGTAACGAAGATATTTTTTATGTAAGTGTTGAAAAAACTTTGGCAAAAAAGGTGTACGAGCTTTGTAAAAAGTATAATATAACAGCCTTCTTTGAAGGCCGTGACCAGACCTACTACATTGAAAATAATTACAACGTTAAATGGCTGGACGATTTCAGCGAACAGATAACTATTCAAGGCTCTGTTGTTAAAAGAGAAATTGATGAGTTTTTTTCCTTTGACAAGTTCTGCGCATTCCACAGCGAAAACAACTGCATTGATGAATTTGTAAAAGAAATGGAAAAGGATTTCACTGCACTTGTCAGAAACGACACCTTTGTTGAATTTATCCCAAAGGGTCACAACAAGGGCACTGCAATTAAAAAAGTGTGTGAGTATTATAATTTGCCGATTGAGCATAGTTATGCAATCGGTGACAGCTTAAATGACCTGGACATGCTTAATGTAACTCCAAATTCCATTGCAATGGGCAACGGCAAAGAACTTCACAAGTATGCCGCCTTTGTAACAAAAGATATTTTAGACGACGGTATAGAATATGCATTGAAGCATTTTAAAATTATATAAAATAAAAAAACGCCGAAAGGCGTTTTTTATTTTATGAGCTTGTCAATAAGTTTTCCGAAAAAAGCTATAATAGGCGCATTTGTAAGAGTTATGACAACTGTGCCAATGCCTAAGCCCTGAAGTGAGCCATTGAGTAAAAGTGCCAGAGCAACCGACAAAACAAAATAGCAAATATCGTTTACCATTTTAACCTTTTCAACCTGAATGTTAAACTTTTGCGCTATTTCTGCAACCAAAAGCTCGTAGGCCTGTACGGGCATTGTTGTTCTGAAAAACAATGCAATTGCCAAGGCTGACAAGCATTCACCCAAAATAAATGCAACAATGCGCATTGAAAGCAGCTCATAGGCGCCGTTGCCTCCCAAAACAAAAAGCCACATGTCTAAAACAAGCCCCGATATAATTGCCGTGGCAAAGGAAAGAATGTACTTTAATTTAAACTTATATGTTGTAAAGAATACTATTACAATAAGGAGAGTCTGGAGAATATACTCACTTGTGCCCTGACTGTACCAAGGAAAAAAGCTTTCCATTTTCACGTGGATTATGTATGCAGGTGCGGCAATCATTGAAAGCCCGAAATCAGACTTTGTGCAAAAGGCAATGCCCAAGGTGCACAAAAGAATGCCGAAAACCCAGTAAAGCTGATTTTTATACTTACATTTTATCATGCTTTTCACCTCTAAGTGATAAAATACAACATTTTCCCAAGTCTTGTCAAGTATAAAAAAGTGTGATATAATCGCACAAAGGAGTTTTTCGCATGAATATTGAAACTAAAATAACCCCCAGGTTAAAAATGGTGGCGGATTTGGTGCCAAGCTGCACTTTAGTTGCAGACGTTGGAACCGACCACGGTTATCTGCCAATATATTTAGTAAATAAAGGCATTTGCCAAAGGGCAATTGCAGCCGATATTAACAAGGGCCCTCTTTCGGCTGCACAAAAAAACATTGCCTTAACAAAAGTAAAGGACAAAATTGAAACCATTTTGTCCGACGGGTTAAAAAATGTTGAAAAAGCCGACTGTGTTACAATTTGCGGCATGGGCGGTGAGCTGATGGCAAGCATTCTGGAAAACCGAAAGGAAAATATGACCCGCTTTGTGCTCCAGCCACAGCGAAGTGTTGATGTTTTAAGGTATTATCTTGCCCAAAACGGCTTTGAAATTAAAAAAGAAGCCATTGCCAAGGAAAACGACAAAATGTACTGTGCATTTTATGCCGTTTTTACAGGTGAAAAGTGCCAGATAACAAAAAAAGAGGCACTTTTGGGAAAATACGATGCTTTTGAAGATAAAACCTTGTATGAAGAATATGTGAATTATCGAAAAAGAGAAGTTGAAAAAGCCATTGAAAGCATGGAAAAAGCACGCTCCTTCTCCGAAAGATACCATGAACTGAAAAAACTACTGGAGGTTTACAATGAAGCTTGAAAAAATAATTGATTTTATGGAAACTGTTGCCCCAAAGGAATTTGCCATGGAATACGACAACGTGGGACTTTTGGTGGGACGATACGAAAAAAATATAACAAAAATTTTAACAGCACTTGATTGCACAATAGCTGTTGTGCAGGAAGCAAAGGAAAAAGGCTGTGAGGCAATAATTTGTCATCACCCTGTGCTGTTTTCCGGTGCAAAGAAAATCACCGACGAAACAAAAGAGGGCGAAATGCTTTTACTGGCAATTGAAAATAACATTTCAATCTTTGCCGCACACACTAACCTTGACTTTGCCCAAGGTGGTCTGAACGATTATTTTTTGGAAAAACTGGGCTTTAAAGCTTGTGACACAATAGTTGACAACGAGGGCAGAATTTTTGACGCTGAAGGAATAAGTGTTAAAGAATTGTGCCACAAAATAAAAAAAGTATTTGACGTACCTTTTTTAAGGGCTTCGGGTGATATAAACCGCGAAGCGTCAAAGGTGGCCCTCTGCACAGGAAGCGGCAAAAGCCTTTGGAGAGAAGCAAGCAGTAAGGCGGATGTGTATATAACAGGGGAAATGGGTCATCACGACATTTTAAGTGTTCTGGAGGAGGATTGCTGCTATATTGAAATAAGCCACTACGACAGCGAAAAAATTGCAATGGAGCTTCTTTCAAAAAAGCTTAGCGAAGAATTTAAAGAAATTGATGTTTTTATATCACAGGAAAATAAAAACCCTTTGACATTTGTGTAATTTTAAATTATAATGCCATTTGAGCAAGTTGAACGGTCGCGGGGGCGCTATGCGTCAATGAGGAAAGTCCGAGCTCCACAGGACAGGGTGCCGGGTAACTCCCGGTGAAGGCGACTTTAAGGAAAGTGCAACAGAAATAAACCGCCAGCTTAGCTGGTAAGGGTGGAAAGGCGGTGTAAGAGACCACCGCTCGGGAGGAGACTTCCGAGGCTCTGTAAACCCCACTCGGTGCAACATCGAAAGGATTGGCTATGCCGGGGTTGGTCCGACCTATATCCGAAAGATGGCTGGAGCCCTGTAGAAATGCAGGGCGTAGATAGATGACCGTTTTAAATGACAGAACTCGGCTTACAGACTTGCTCATAAAAAGAAAATAAGACGCCTTACGGCGTCTTTTTCTTTTGCTTGAACCATGTAAAAACTGCTGCAATTATACTGCCTATTGCGCTGGAGATTATATATGCCTCAAAAATGAATACAAAGCCAAAACTATACCCAAGGCTTAATTCATCGTAGCCTGTTATAAGCTTACACAGCATTAAATCTATTTTAGAAAAAAGGTACACTAAAATAAAAACAAAAGATACACAAAAGCAAATAGCAAGCTTTTTAAAAAACTCCTTTAAAGAAGGGCTTATTAAAAAGCGTGTAAGAAAAACTGCAGGAACTAACAAAAAAACATTCATCAGAGCTGACAAAATTTCTGCAAAAGGGGAAGGGGCATACACGATTAAATTTAATAAAACAAAGAGATACAGCGGACAAAATATCCCCATAAGAATTGCTTTTGAAATTTTCATAAAACCACCTTAACTGTTTAAATAAACCGATAAACCTTCAAAATTAACAAAGAACAGAATAACAAGCATTGCATAAGTAATATAAATCATTGTCTGTGAAAGCTTAAAGCTTTCCTTTTTTAGCTTTATAACAGAAAGCACAAAGGTTATTGTAAGAAGCAACATAAACCAGATTGTGTAAAAACGCTTTGGTGTAAAGCCGTAGGCTGAGATGTATAAAAGCATTTTTGAAAAGGCTGTGCCAATAATTAATATGGTTGCAAAAGAAAGAATTACGGACAGTGCTTTAATAAGCTTATTGGCAGTTTTTTTGTTTGCAAAATACATAACCAATCCATTAATGCAGGCAACTATACACAAGTTAAAAAAGCCTGAGCGGGCAAAGCTTGAATAGGTTTCACCTGCAGGCAGTGTGCCGCCAATGCATTTTATAACACCCAAAAGCTGAGAAAAAAAGAAAATCCCGTAAAAGAAAATCAGTATTGACAAAACTGTTTGGGATATAACAAAAGGGATTGCATTGTAAGCTTTTGTTTCTTCTTTTCTTTTTTCGCCGTTGTAAAAGGCTGCGAAAAGATAAAACGAAGCAAAGAGCGTAACGGGGTTTACATACCTTGCAATGTTAAATCCCGAAAAAAAGCTTGCTATCATATCAGCCAGGGCACCTGCAAAGCTATTAAAAAACATATCCGACAAAAGAAGTGAGCCCACCAGTAAAACTATGGGAATGCTTACAACTACACCCATAGCTACAAGCATTATGTTTTTTCTTTTGTGTGCAACACTTTCCTTAATTGAGCCAAGTGGTGCAAAAAGAGCTAAAGGCAGTGAAAGAAAGCTTTTAAAAGGAAAAAAAACGCTTTTTGCCACAGAACACAAAAAATCACTTGAAAAGCTTTCGTCGTAGGAGCTTAAAGCAAATAGCAAAGCCGAAAGGTGCAACACCAAAAACCACAAAAGCTCAGTTTCCTCACTCATGGTTTTGGTAAAAGCTGCAAGGGACAAAACCACCGATGCACCTAAAAGAAACAAATTCATTTTATTGAATGCTCTTCTTAAATAAACATATGCACCGCCTATAAGAAGAAACATGAAGGTGAAAATGGTCACCTTGTAAGGGGCATACCATGTGATAACAAGGTTAAAGTAAACCGAGCCCAAAACAAGGAACAGAATTGCAAAAATAAAGTGATAAAAATCAAACTCATACTTAGGCTGTTCAATATATTCTTTTTCCGAAAACATATTCAGTCCTCCTTGTATTCTAAAATATCTCCCGGAGTGCAGTTGAGAATTTTGCATATAGCATCCAAAGTGGAAAAGCGGATTGCTTTTGCCTTGCCCGTTTTTAAAATGGACAAATTAGCCTGTGTAATTCCCACCTTTTCACTAAGCTCCATAAGTGAAATTTTTCTTTTTGCCATCATAACATCAAGATTTACAATAATAGCCATATTACCCCTCCTTAAATTGTAAAGTCGTTTTCTTCACGAAGGATAATCGCCTTTTGGAAAACATTTTTAATTACCGTTAAAATAAGTCCAAAGAAAAGTGCCGCAAAGGAAATAAGTGTCATTGAAATAAAGCCCTTGCGGAAAATGAAGTATTCAACGCCTACAAAAATACAAGAGTAGGACAAAACCGAAAGTAAAACCACGTTTTCTTTCACAAAAAGCTTGTCCTTTGTAAGGTTTATAAGAAGCTTTAACAAGGATAAAAGGCACAAAAACCCCGGAAGTGCCGATATGTATAAGGGGAGAAGAAGGTGCGAGGCTTCCCTCACTTCACGGCTTTGGGACATGTTTTCAAGTATTGCAGGCAGCTTAAAGGTTAAAACAATTAAAACAATAAATAAAGTGCAGGTTGCCGCAATTGATAAATAAACGCTTTTTTTCATAAAATCATTCCTTTCAATTGTGAGTATAGCACCCGAAAATGCGAAAGTCAATATATATTTATCGAAAAACGATAAATATATATTGACAAAAGAGCACACCAAAGGGTGTGCTCTTTGTCATATAATATTAGACTTTTCTAAAAATTCCTTTAATTTTTCAAAGGTTGTCTCGCTTAAATCGTGCTCAATCTTACAGCTGTCTTCCATGGCTGTTTCTTCATCCACACCGATATGGATTAAAAGTCGGGTTAAAAATTCGTGGCGCTCGTACACCTTTTTTGCAATTTCCATTCCCGAGTCGGTAAGAGCAATAAAACCATGCTCGTCTACCTGTATGTACCCTTTCTCACGAAGGGATTTCATGGCTATGGAGACAGAGGGCTTTGTAAAATTCAGCGCATGAGCAATATCAATGCTTCTCACACTTCCGTTTTTGTTTTTAAGCATCAATATGGCTTCGAGATAATCCTCCAGGGACTGATTATTACGCAAAAAATTCCCTCCTAAATTGTATATATTATAATTCTAAGAAATCCTTAAGCTTTTTGCTTCTGGAAGGATGACGGAGCTTACGAAGAGCCTTAGCTTCAATCTGACGAATTCTTTCTCTTGTAACGTTAAACACGCCGCCAACCTCTTCAAGTGTTCTTGCTTTGCCGTCAACCAAGCCGAAACGAAGTCTTAACACCATTTCTTCACGGGGTGCAAGTGTGCCCAATACTTCCATGAGCTGTTCCTTTAAAAGCATGAAGGATGCAGCTTCGCTGGGTGCGGGAGCATCGTCATCGGGAATGAAGTCGCCAAGATGGCTGTCTTCTTCTTCACCAATGGGTGTTTCCAAAGAAACAGGCTCCTGTGCAATCTTCATGATTTCACGAACCTTTTCCAAACTCATGTTCATTTCCTTTGCAATTTCCTCGGGAGTAGGTTCACGGCCTAATTCCTGAAGTAACTGTCTTGAAACACGGATAAGCTTGTTAATTGTTTCAACCATATGAACAGGTATACGGATAGTTCTTGCCTGGTCAGCAATTGCACGGGTAATTGCCTGTCTTATCCACCATGTTGCATAGGTGGAGAACTTGTAGCCCTTTGTGTAGTCAAACTTTTCAACTGCCTTAATAAGACCAAGGTTACCCTCCTGGATAAGGTCAAGGAAAAGCATGCCACGGCCAACATAACGCTTTGCAATGCTTACAACCAGTCTGAGGTTTGCTTCTGTAAGCTTCTGGCGGGCTTCTTCGTCACCTTCAGCCATTTTTCTTGCACATTCGTGCTCTTCTTCGGGTGTAAGAAGGGGAACCTTACCAATTTCCTTAAGGTACATTCTTACATGGTCATCAACGCTGATACCCTCGGGAACTGACAAATCCTCAGGGTCATCGGGAGTTTCTGTTTCGTCAATTTTTGCAAGCTCGGAGTCTAAATCGCCAATAACGTCAACACCAAAGGAATCCAATGTTTCATGGATTTTTTCAATCTGGTCAGCATCAAGCTCCAACTCGGAGAGTGCTTCTTCAATTTCCTTTTCGGTAAGAACACCTTTCTGCTTGCCCTTTTCAAGAAGGTCCTTTATGGCTTGCTTCTTGTTGTTAGCACCTGTATTTTCACTCATTGATATCATCCTTTCAATGATTTTTGTTTTTGAAGTAATTGAGAGAGGGCACTTGTGTCGCCTGCGGCAGTTGCCTCGGCAATTTTAATTTTAATCATTTCCGCCTCAATCACATTTATATAATCAACTGCCGCCTTCATGGGGTCAGCAATCTGATCCGGGGTTAAAAACACTTCCGAAAATTCGCCCTCACGACCTGTAAAATAGGTGGAAAGCTCACTCACTCCGAAGGGGAGGTTGTTTTCGTAAAGCTCAAGAGCCTTTAGGAAGATTTCTTTATGTATACTTTCCGTGAACATGTCCTGATTTACCTTGTCGGTAAACTTAGCAAAGGTTGTTTTCGACGAAAGCAAAGCACACAAAAGACCTGATTGTGCTTTTTTCAGCCTTGTTATCACCTTTGGTCTGTCCGAGGGCGAAACCTGGGTGGTCTTTGTAAGCGCCTCTTTCATTTCGCCTGTAACGGCTTTTTTATTGTCACGGTAGCGAAGCTTTTTAATCTCCGACAAAAGGGCAGAGTCAGAAATATTTGCCTTAAGACACACATATTTCACATACTCGTCCTGCTCAACGGCACTTTTTAATTTCGAAAGAAGCACAGCCGCCTCCTTTGAAAATTCAACCTTCTGGGAAACATCGTCCAGGTCAAACTGAGCCATTAAGCTGTCAAGCTGGTACTTCACGGTTGCCCTTGCAGAGGACAAAAGCTTTTCAAAGGCTAAAGGACCATGCTTACGTATAAAATCGTCAGGGTCCTTGCCGTCGGGCACCTTCAACACCTTCACGTTGCAGTCAAGGGTTGAAAAAATTTCAATGGCACGCTTTGCCGCCTTTTGCCCTGCCTCGTCCGAGTCGTAGCAAAGATACACATTTTTAGTGTAGCGTGCAATAAGCCTTGCCTGGTCGGGGGTAAGCGCAGTGCCGCAGCCTGCAACTGCAGTTGTAAAGCCTGCCTGATGAAGGCTTATAACGTCCATGTAGCCTTCGGTTAAAATAATATAATTCTGTGCATTTTTCTTTGCAAAGTTCAATGCATAGAGTATTTTGCTTTTGTTGTAAACAATACTTTCCGAGGAGTTCACATATTTTGCGCCGTCCCCTTCAAGTCGTCTGCCGCCAAAACCAACCACATTGCCCCTCACATCAATAATAGGGAACATAACACGGTTGCGGTAGCGGTCGTACACGTGGTTTTTTTCGTTGCGGACACAAAGCCCTGCTTCCACCATCAAATCCCTTTCGTAGCCCAACTGCGAAAGCTTTTTTAAAAGAGCATCCCAGCTGTCGGGCGATGCGCCCAACCCAAAAGAGGTGATGGTTTTCATTGACAAACCACGCTCTAACAGATAATTAAGGGCACCTTGTCCCTTGGGAGACAAAAGTACCTCTCTGAAAAAGCGTGCCGCATCCTTGTTCATTTCATAAATACGGCGTTTTCTGTTGTAATATTCATCAGTGGAATCGTTATCTTCTTTTTCGGGAACATTAATGCCCGCCTTTTCGGCAAGAAACCTTACCGCATCGGGAAAATCAAGATTTTCCGCCGCCATCACAAACTGAATAACACTGCCGCCTGCACCACAGCCAAAGCAATGGTAAAGCTGCTTGTCGGCGCTTATGTGAAAAGAGGGGGTCTTTTCACGGTGAAAAGGACAGCATGCTGAAAAATCTCTGCCACTCTTTTTCAATTGAACATAAGAGGAGGCAATTGAAACAAGGTCGTTTGCATTAACTATTTCCGAAATAAGCTCATCCGGGAAAAAATTAGCCATAATTGCCTGCCTTTCTGTTAAAAATATTTCAAAAAGTAGTATTCAATGTACTTATTCGACAAGTGAGGCGAAAATCCTTTTTTTAAAACTTAAAAAAATGCGAAATTTTGGAAGCGTCTTTTTTGCAGTTTTGCCTGAAAAACCGAAAATATACAAAAAATGGACCGTAAAAGTCCATCTTTTGTATTAAAGGCTTCCTTCCCATGAAGAAGGAACGTAAATTTCCTTGAACATATGCACAGCATAGCGGTCGCTCATGCCTGCAATGTAGTCGCAAATGCTTCTTTCGGTATCGTATTCGCTCATTTCAAAGGGGTTTGTGTCGGGCACAAGGTGAGGGTACTTTGTGTAATAGGTGTATAAACCTTCAATTATGCTTTTTACCTTAACCTCCTCAGCCTTTGCCGATGAGCCTATGTAAACGTTGTCAAACATAAATTCACGGAGCATGTCCATGGCAGTTTTCACATTGCCTGTCATTTGTATTTCGTAGGAATCGCGGCTCGACTCAATGCAGTTTTTAATCATGCAGCTGAGCCTTTCGGAGTGGGTTTTGCCCAAAACTGCCACAATGTCACGTGGCAAAAGGTCTTCTGAAAGCACACCTGCACGGATTGCATCGTCAATGTCGTGGTTAATATAGGCAATGCGGTCCGCAAATTTAATAATTTTACCTTCGGGAGTGGATGCAATTTTGTCCCCTGTGTGGCACAAAATACCGTCACGAACTTCCTCGGTTAAATTAAGCTTTTCAATAATATCCACAACCCTCACGCTTTGCTCGTTGTGCTTAAAGCCGTTGGGTGAAAGGTTGTTCAATGCGGCTTCCCCTGCATGACCAAAGGGTGTGTGCCCCAAGTCATGCCCAAGGCTTATTGCCTCAACCAAATCCTCGTTGAGCCTTAATGCACGTGCAATTGTTCGTGCAATCTGCGACACCTCAAGGGTGTGAGTGAGCCTTGTGCGGTAGTGGTCGCCCTCGGGTGAAATGAAAACCTGTGTTTTGTGCTTTAAACGCCTGAATGACTTGGAATGAATAATCTTATCTCTGTCACGCTGGAACTCCGTGCGCATTTCACAAAGCGGCTTGGGAACTTTCCTGCCTTTGGTGTTTTTTGCCTTTGTTGCAAAAGGCGAGAGGAGAACATCCTCCATTTCTTCAATTCGTTCTCGGATTGTCATACTGCCACCCCTTAAGTGAAGAATACAAAACTTTTTACTTATTTATTCGGCAAAATTTGGGAAAATCCTTTTTTTAATGCGGAAACAGAACCTTTGTATATGAAATTTAAAAAATGTAATAATTAAATTGAATAATTGTGACATTGAATGTTTGTGCAGGTTTGGCAAAGGATGTTGTTTGGATTCAGAGTACAACAAACTAAAAAGTTGCATTCATCGCAACAGCATTCAATCAAGCTTCCGTCAGTTCTTGTGTGGTTGCCATTGCCAAGGCAATCCAACCCGTTGTTCCCGGGGGTCAAAACCATGCCTGTAATATCCGTTATCATAAAAAGCCTCCTGAAACGATATAGACTTTTACATTATATAATGCAAAAGTCTATATGTAAAGAAGCAAATTAAGATATTATCCAATCAAAACATACGATATGGAGAAATAACTTATGATTAGATTAAAAGTTTTAGATTTGTTGGAGAAAAACGGAAAAACAAAGTATTGGTTATACAAACAACTTGGAATGAGCTACCAGAATTTTAATAAGATGGTGAATAATGAAACCAAGTCAATCCGATATGAAAATATTGAAACATTGTGCTTGCTTTTCAATTGCACACCAAATGACTTGTTTGAAATAACAGAAGAATAATGAGGATAACAAAAACCCCTTTTCACAAGAAAAGGGGTTTAATTGACTTAAATTGGACCAAATAGGGACGTCCCCAAATGGTCTATACCAAAAAATGTACGTCCCTAAATGGCCGTCCCTAAATGGCCCCTTTATTTTTTCTATTCTGTTTGCCATTCGCTACTTGGTATAACTTCTGCATCACATAACGGCACTAATCTAGATAAGTTATCCCAAACCATAACCTTTATTTCATCTATATCGCCGTTAAGAGTCGCAGAAACACCTTGCGTAGTTTGTACTATATCAACCAATCTGTTGTCATTATACCCCGCAACGATTATCGTGTAATCACCTTCTATATTATAGATATTAGATATTACATTAAATTGTGAGCCACTTGCATTAACCTGTGATTCAATATACGGGTCTGAAACTTTCCAATAAGCATATAGAGTTACATCTCCGTCATAAGAGAAATTTTCTCCAACAGCCCATCTTGACATACTTGCATCAGGGGAGGTTGCCCATCCCCAAAATATATATCCCGCACGAGTAGGCTGGGTATTGCTTAAATTAGTATCTTGGCCGTGTATTTTGTTTTGAGGGGCGGGAGCTCCCATACCTCCATTAGCATCATATGTTATTGTATAATTGGGTAGCCAAAAAGCATATAAAGTTATATCCCCATCATAAGAGAAAATTTCTCCTGCAGCCCATCTTGACATACTTGCATCAGGGGAGGTTGCCCATCCCCAGAAAGTAAAACCATCCCTAACAGGCTGAACGATGCTTAAATTAGTATTTTGACCATATGTTTTAATTTGCGAAGATGGAGCCCCTGTGCCACCATTAGCATCATATGTTATTGTGTAATATTTTGGCTTCCAATAAGCATATAGAGTTACATCTCCGTCATAAGAGAAATTTTCTCCAACAGCCCACCTTGACATACTCGCATCAGGAGAAGTTGCCCACCCCCAGAATATATAGTCTTCACGAGTTGGTTGTAGGCTACTTAAATTAATATCTTGACCGTGAATTTTTGTTTGAGTGCTTGGTGGATTAATACCTCCATTAGCATCATATGTTATTGTATATGTTTTTATTTTCCAAAAAGCATATAAAGTTATATCCCCATCATAAGAAAAATTTTCCCCAACAGCCCATCTTGACATACTTGCATCAGGGGAGGTTGCCCATCCCCAAAATATATATCCATCACGGGTAGGTTGAACAGTACTTAAATTAGTATCTTGACCCTGTATTTTTTTCTGAGAGGACGGGGCACCAGTTCCTCCATTGGCATCATATATTATTGTATAAGTATTTACTGCATAAATATCAGGTTTATAGGCACCTTCACTTGAATTACCTGCAGCATCCTCTGCATAAATATGAACACTGTAATACCCAGCACCACCATAATCGCTTGTTTTTATTTCAATGCTAAAAGTGCCATTTGAAGCAGGAACCCTATATCCTTTATTTCCTCCAGGTCCCCATACATTTATCCACGCACTAACAACACCAACATTGTCATCCATGTTGCATTCTACAGTAAATGAATCACCAGAAAGGTTCTTTACTGCTATTTCACCATCTGTTATAGTCGGTGCTTCTGTATCAGGGGGAGTTTCTATTTCAAGATTTACCGAGTAGGAAATTGATGCTGAACCTATAGGATATCCGCCTGCGCTTGCCTGTAATGAGTTTCCTATTCGTGTGTAACCACTTGGACAGGGATTAACACTACAGTCAAAACTAAACGAACTTCCATAGTGAATTCCCATATGAAGATGATTCGCATACGCTGTTTCGCTATTATAACCCGAACCACCTACTGCGCCTATTTGAGTATTAACGCCAACAGATTGCCCTTTCTCTGACACATCAATTCGACTTAAATGCATATATATAGAAAAATATCCATCATTATGATTAATTATAACATATCTTCCGTATGAGCCACTTGTACTATTATGAATTTCAGAAACTGTTCCTTTTCGAGTCGGATAAACGGATGTCCCTTTACTCGCTCCTATATCCACACCTCTATGGTAGCCATTATAGCTCCCTCCACGATAGCCATAGGAAGAAGTAATCATAGAATATGCAGATGAAGTAGATGAGTAACCATGCAATGGCCAATACCAAGTGGCTCCAGTTATATTTCCATCATAATCACCCATAGCAGCAAAGCTAATTGTTGGTATAAGTGCCAATAATATTGTAATAGTTAAAAGAATAGAAATTACTCGCTTCAAAATTTAAACCCCCATAATTTAAAAAGTGCATAACCCATATTACAGGGCTATAACACAAGGGGACGGTTCTGCCGTGCTCTTGTGTTTAACATATTCTTGAACGCCTTACACATATATAACTCTCTTAAAACATAAAATTAGACAAAAATTTTCAAATTTTTATAAAATCAAGAAAGCCACATGGTTTTGTTGTGTTTGGTACGCCCTGTAATTTAATTATAAAATGTGCAAAACAATTGTCAATAGTAAAACGCAAAACAAAAACCCCTTTTCACAGGAAAAGGGGTTTAATTGACTTAAATTAATTAGTCACCGAAGCATACGCCGAGAGCCTTAGCCATCTGAACAAGTTCGCCGTTGGGGTCAACGTTCTTAGTCTTCTGACCAATAACGTCTTCCAAGGAAGCGTATGTCATGCTGTCGCCGTGAAGAGCTACGATGTTACCGAACTTACCTTCCATAGCCAACTCAACAGCTGCATAGCCGTAACGAGAAGAAAGAACTCTGTCGTGACCGGATGTGTTACCACCACGCTGTGTGTGACCTAAGATTGTGGAACGAGCTTCTGTGCCGCAAAGAGCTTCGAGCTGATCAGCAACAATTGCACTTACACCACCAAGACGGATAGCATCGGGAGAATCCTCACGAATCTTGGAAATAACAATGTCACCGCCAAGAGGCTTAGCGCCTTCTGCAACAGCAACGATTGCAAAGTCCTTACCATTAGCCATGTCAGATTTAATCTTTTCAGCAACCTTATTGATATCATAGGGGATTTCGGGAAGGAGGATAACGTCAGCTGCACCTGCGATACCGCCGTGAAGTGTGAGCCAGCCTGCGCCTCTGCCCATGATTTCAACACACATAATTCTGCCGTGGGACTTAGCTGTTGTACGAATTCTGTCGAAAGAATCAGTTACAACGCTGATAGCTGTATCAAAACCGAATGTATAATCTGTTTCAGCAAGGTCGTTGTCGATAGTCTTGGGGATACCGATAACGTTAACACCCTTTCTGGAGAAGTCACGACCGGAAGTGAGAGTGCCGTCGCCACCTAAAATGAAGAGAGCGTCAATGCCAGCTTCCTTAAGGTTTTCAACTGCAACGTCGGAAACGTCGTGATACATAATCTTACCGTCTTTGTCACGAACAATGTTATCATTTTCGTCACGGATGGGGTAAATGAAAAGGTTGTCCTTGTTAGAGGACTTAAGAATTGTGCCGCCTTCGGAAAGAATTTCCTGAACATTGTCAAGTGTGAGCGGAACAAAATCCTTATGGTAAAGGCCGTGGTAGCCTTTTCTGATACCAACAACTTCAAGACCATATTTTACGATGGCTGTTTTAACAACTGCACGGATAACTGCGTTAAGACCGGGGCAGTCGCCGCCGCCTGTAAGAATGGCAACTTTTTTAATCTGACTCATATTTAAATACCTCCGTAAAAAATATTAACAATAGCTTTGCCTCATAATTGTACTATAAAACTTTTGATTATGCAAGAAAAATTTTAATAATTACCCAAATAATGTTTTTATTGATTTTTTTTGTATAATACCTTATAATATAAATGTTAAGCAAAAGAAAGGAGCTATGGAAAAATGGAAGAGAGAAAATCATCAAATTTTATCCATGACATTATTGATGCCGACTTGGCGGAAGGCAGGGAAAATGAGGTTCACACACGTTTTCCTCCCGAGCCTAACGGTTATCTTCATATAGGCAGTGCAAAGGCTATTTACATTAACCACACTGCAGCAAAGAAGTACGGCGGTAAGTTCAACCTTCGTTACGATGACACTAACCCTGTAAGGGAAGACGACGAGTACGTAAGAGCAATCGAGGAAGACCTTCGTTGGCTCGGTGCTGACCCCACAGGTGGTATTTTCTACGGCTCGGACTATTTTGACAAGTGCTACGAATTTGCTGTAAAGCTCATAAAAGAGGGCAAGGCGTTTGTGTGCGACTTAACACCCGAGGAAATGAGCGAATACCGTGGTGTGCCCACTTTTCCCGGTAAGGAAAGCCCCTATAAAAACAGAAGCGTTGAAGAAAACCTTGACTTGTTTGAACGAATGAAGAACGGTGAATTTAAGGACGGGGAAAGAACACTCCGTGCAAAGATTGACATGTCTTCTCCCAATATGAACATGCGTGACCCTGTTATTTACCGAATTAAGCACGCTGAGCATCACCGTCAGGGCAACAAGTGGTGCATTTACCCCATGTACGACTTTGCTCATCCCATTCAGGACGCATTGGAGGGTATTACACATTCACTTTGCTCTATTGAATTTGCAAATCATCGCCCCCTTTACGACTGGGTTATTGAAAACGTTGGCTTTGACCACGACCCCCATCAGTATGAGTTTGCTCGACTTAACATGACCTATACTGTTATGAGTAAGCGTTATCTTCGTAAGTTGGTTGAAACAAAGAACGTTGACGGTTGGGACGACCCCAGAATGCCCACTCTTTCAGGTCTCAGAAGACGTGGCTACACACCTAGTGCAATTTTTGACTTTATTGAAAGAAGCGGTGTTGCACGAAGCGAAGCAATGGCAGATATTAACCTTCTTGAATACTGCATTTGCGAAGAGTTGAACGAAAGTGCTGAAAGAAGAGTTTGTGTAACAGAACCCTTAGAGGTTGAAATTACCAACTATCCCGAGGATAAGGTTGAATACTTTGAGCTTTCAAACCATCCCAAAAAACCTGAAAAAGGCACAAGAAAGCTTCCCTTTACAAACAAGGTTTACATTGAAAAGAGCGATTTTATGGAAGAGCCTGTGCCCGGTTTTCAGCGCCTTAAGCCTGACGGCGAAGTGCGACTTATGGGTGCATATATCATAAAGTGCAACGAAGTTGTAAAGGATGATGAGGGCAATGTTGTAAAGCTTCTTTGCACAGCGGACCTTGTTACCGGCAACGGAAAGAGAGAAGAAGGCCCCAAGGTTAAGGGCACTATCCACTGGCTTTCCAAGGAGCATGCGCTTGATAGAGAAGTAAGAATTTACAACAACATTTTCAACAAGGAAAACGTTGCAACTCTTCTGGAGGACGAAAACTTTGAGGAGTTCTTAAACCCCGACAGCCTTGAAATTTTACCAAATGCAAAAATTGAAGAAAGCCTTAAGGACGCTAAGGTTGGTGAAAAGTTCCAGTTTGTGAGAATGGGTTACTTTACACTTGACTCAAAATGCGAAAACGTGTTCAACAGAACAGTTGCACTTAAGACAGGCTTTAAACCTGCAAAATAAAAATACACCTCATCCGTCAGTCTTTGGCTGACACCTTCTCCTCGCGAGAAGGCTGATAGGAAGGAGATAAACTATGGATTACAATAAGTTAGCGGAATTATTATTCCCCGATATTGATTGTGATATTGATTTTTATGAAAACAAGTACCCCAGGCGCAATTTGCCCGAAGGTGCAAGAGTAACCCGTTTGGGTCCCAGCCCCACAGGCTTTATCCATTTAGGCAACCTTTACGGCGCACTTGTTGACGAACGCCTTGCCCATCAGTCGGGCGGTGTGTTCTTCCTTAGAATTGAAGACACCGACAACAAGCGTGAGGTTGAAGGTGCAGTTGATATTATTATTAACTCCCTTAAATACTTTAACGTAAACTTCGACGAAGGTGCTACCCATGATGGTGACAATGGCATTTACGGTCCTTACCGCCAGAGACAGAGAAGAGATATTTACCGCACCTTTGCAAAAAATCTTACCAGGAAGGGTCTTTGCTATCCTTGCTTCTGCAGTGAAGAAGAAAATGAACAAAGACGAAATAAGCAGGAGGCTATAAAGGCAAACCCCGGCTACTACGGGCAGTGGGCAACTTGCCGAAACCTTTCCTATGAAGAAGTTGAAGAAAAGGTTAAAAACGGCGAAAGCTATGTAATGCGTTTCCGTGCTCCCGAGGGCAGCACAAGAACAATTGAAGTTGAGGACGAAATCCGCGGCACATTAAAAATGCCCGAAAACGAAATGAACTTCGTTGTTTTAAAGAGTGATGGCATCCCCACATATCACTTTGCTCACCTTGTTGACGACTATTTAATGGGCACAACCCATGTTGTACGTGGCGAAGAGTGGCTTGCAACACTTCCTTATCATCATCAGCTTTTCGAAGCCTTTGGTTTTAAAATTCCCGTGTACTGCCACACTGCAGTGCTCATGAAGATAGATAGTGAAACACAGGTAAAGAGAAAGCTTTCCAAGCGTAAGGACCCCGAATTTTCTCTTGATTTCTACAAGAGCGAGGGTTATTTGCCCGAAGCTGTTTGGGAATATCTTTTAACTGTATTAAACTCCAACTTTGAAGAGTGGAGAAGGGACAACCCCGACGAAGATGCTCATAACTTCAAGTTCACAACACAGAAAATGAGCGTTTCGGGTGCACTTTTTGACACAGACAAGCTTGCTGACGTTTCCAAAAACTACATTGCAAAGCTTCCCGGTCAGGTAGTTTACGACAACTTAACTGCATGGGCAAAGGAATGTGACGAGGAGTACTACAACCTTCTCACCAAAAATCCCGAATTTACACTTAACATGATTAATATTGGCCGTGGTGGCGAAAAACCCAGAAAGGATATTTCCTGCTGGCGCCAGAGTAAGGAATTTTTCGCATTCATGTTCCCCGAAACCTTTAAAATGGAAGATAGCTTCCCCGAAAACGTTTCTGAGGAGGACAGAAAAGCAATCCTTACAAAGTATGTTGAAACCTATGACCACAGCGCAGTTAAGGAAGACTGGTTCCCTGCACTTCGTCAGATGGGCGAAGAAATGGGCTATGCACCAAAGCCTCAGCTTTACAAAAAGAACCCCGAAATGTACAAGGGTCATGTAGGCGATGTGGGTGCTGTTGTGAGAGTTGCTTTGACAGGCAGAATGAATGCTCCCGACATTTGGGAAATTCAGCAGGTATTAGGTGAAGAGGAAACACTCAGAAGAATAAAGAACGCTTTAAACTGAATTGACACCTCATCCACCGCTAGAAGCGGTCCCCCTTCTCCTCAAGGAGAAGGCAGTGAGAGAATAAAGAACGCTTTGTAAAAAAGTGGGTTGCAACGCAACCCACTTTTTTGAGGTAAGTTATGAAAAAATTGGTAGTTTTTTTAATTGCAGCATTAGTTCTTACAGGCTGCGGAAAAATTGAATATGAACAAGGCATGTTTTCCGATGTTACCAAAACCGATTCCTTTGAAGAAGCCGTTGCCTTTTGCTTTAACGAAAGGTATATTACAGGGGAGGATGGGTATTTTGGCTCGGAGGATGCTGTTACCTTGTCGGAATTTGCCGACATTTTGGCAAAAATGAAAGGCACTAAGAAAAGCGGCATTGAGTTTGTGCTTGAAGAAAACATTGCACCACTTGATTTCCCCGATTGGGATACGGCTTTAACTAACGAAAACTGCGCCTGCATGTTATCCAATGCCTTTAACTTTCTGCCAATCAATCAGGTTATAACGGGAAGCATTAAGGATGCAGAGGAAAGCTACGCAAAAGACGCCATTTACCAAATGTACCGTGCAGGTATTTTTGATGGCAATGAATATTTTTCGCCCTTTGATTTTGTTAATAAAAGCGAAATGGCAGTTATTGTTCAAAGGTGTGTTGACAAGGAAAAGCGTGCACGTTTTGCAATGGATTACTTACAGGCAACCTTTATTGCCTTTGGCGACACCATAAGCCATTCCCCTGTTATAAAATCGGGGAAAACTAATGAAGGCTATGACTTTATGCATTTATTCAGTAATGTTAAGCCCTACATTGACAATGCAGATATTTCGTGTGTAAACCAGGAAACTGTTTTTACCTCCGACGGCTTTTCGGGGTACCCCTCCTTTGGTGGACCTGAGGAGTTTGGGATTGCGGAAGCAGAAAGCGGCTTTGACGTTGTGACCCATGCAACAAACCATGCCTTTGACCGTGGCGAAAAGGGCGTTTTGTACACTACCGCCTTTTGGAAAAAATACCCCCATGTTACCATGCTTGGCATGCATGAAAGTAAAGAGGATGCCGACGAAATTTCAGTTATTAATGTGAACGGGATAAAAATTGCACTTTTAAACTACACCTATTCACTAAACGGCTTTGTGCTGCCAAAGGGCAAGGAATATCTGGTGGATTTACTTGACGAGGATAAAATAATAAGCGACATGACCCGTGCAAGGGAAATGAGCGATGCAATAGTTGTGTTTGCCCATTGGGGCAATGAGTATCAGAATAGTCCAAGTGAAGAGCAAAAAAACTGGGCACAGCTTTTTGCGGACAACGGTGCCGATGTTATTGTGGGGCATCACCCCCATGTTGTGCAAAAACTGGACTATGTGGTAAACAAATTCGGCGAAAGCATACCTGTGTATTATTCTTTGGGTAATTTTATCTCCAGCCAGAATGATTATCAGACCGCACTTTGCGCCATGGCTGACTTTAAAATTGTCAAGGATTTTTCGGGCACAAGGTGTGAAAACGCCACAATTGAGCCTGTTGTCACACACATGCAGATGGGGGACTACACCGCCTATTTATTAAAGGACTACCCCGAGGAAAAGCTTTTACGCCATAAGCACCGAGGAAAATTCGGCGAAAGATTTTCAAAAGAAAAATACTTGGAGCTTTTTAATGAAATAATGAATAAATAAAGCCGTCAGAAATTATTTCTGACGGCTTTTCTGTTAAAGCTGGGAAGTTTCTTCTTCAACAAAGTCTTCTTCGTTTTCGGGTGAAGATTCTTCTTCGGAAAAATCCGGGAAGAATGATTCCGCTTCGGGAATTGATTTGTCGGGTGCAGGGCAGGTGCTTAAAACAATGCCGAATGCACAAAAGGCAATAAGCCCTGAGCCTATCATGAAAAGTCCGCAGACAGTTTTCAAAAATCCTGCAATGTCGTCAAGATTATAGGCAGTTGTTCTGGCTGCGTCTGCAGTTTCGGCTGTGTTATTTACGCTGTAGGTGTAATAGTCGCCGCCAAAGGTTGCATAGCCTGAGTCATAGCTGTAGGGGGCAGAGCCGGGGTAAGAGGTGTCGCCGCCTAAGTTTCCGCACATTGACAAAATGCCGCACAAAACAAGTGCAAGGCTTACAATCATACCCATAACTGAAAAAACTTTTTTATTCACAAAAACACAACTCCTTTGTAAAATCTTAAAATAATTATATAATAAACACCAAAATTTGTCAATAAATGGAGCATGGTGCCTTAAACTGAAAAAGACAGATTTCAAGTGAAATCTGTCTTTTCTGGAGCTTGTGGCAGGATTCGAACCTGTGACCTGCTCATTACGAATGAGCTGCACTACCTGCTGTGCTACACAAGCGGATGGATAACACGTTTATTTTATATTTTTATTACTCCTTTGTCAAGAATTATTGTTGATTATTTTATGATTTGTGATATACTGTATATTAGCAAGTTATGCAAAGGGGCGAGCTTATGGAAAAGAATATTACGGTTAATAATCTTAACATAAACTACATTGATAAAGGCGAGGGAAAGACAATTGTGCTTTTCCACGGCTGGGGTGCAAACAAAGAAGCCTTTACCCCCATTATTAATAAGCTTTCTGCTTACATGAGGGTGGTTGCCCTTGATTTTCCCGGCTTTGGCAAAAGCGATGAGCCGAAAGAAATATGGGACGTTAATTCCTACGCCGAATTTATGAAGGAATTTTTGAAAAAGGCAGACTGCGAAAATGCAATGTGGCTGGGTCACTCCTTTGGCGGAAGAGTGATTATAAAGCTTTTTGAAAAGGCGTCGGTTAAGCCTTCAAAAATTATTCTGGTTGACAGCGCAGGCATTAAGCCAAAGAGGGGGCTTGACTATTACCTTAAGGTTTATTCCTACAAGCTTTTAAAAAAGGTTTTAAAGCTTCCTGTAATCAACAAAACAGGTCTTTACGAAAAACTGGTGAAAAATGCAGGCAGCAGCGACTATAAGGTTTTAAGCGAAACCATGCGTGCCACCATGAGTAGGGTTGTAAACGAGGACTTACGTGTGCATTTGCCGAAAATAAATGTGCCCACTCTTTTAATCTGGGGCGATAAGGACACGGCAACTCCTCTTTCCGATGCATATACAATGGAAAAATTAATCCCCGACAGCGGTGTTGTGGTGCTGGAGGGTGCAGGGCATTTTTCCTATCTTGACCGTCCCGGTAAGTTCTTCGGGGCGTTGGAATATTTTGTGAAATAGTGGTGATAGGTTTGAAAACATATGTGTATATAGTGCTGTATGCTATTGTGGCGTTAATTCATCTGTGGGTTGTTTTAACAGGCAGGTTGCGCCATGAAAATCACATGCTGCAGTTAAATTCATATTTTAATAAAAGATACTTACGTTACCTTTCAAAAAACAAAGGGAAAATTATTGACATTAAGGCAATTGTGGCACTTTTGGGCTACGTGTTCCTTCTTTTCGGAACTTTCCCTGCAATAAGTGCATATGCTCTTATTTATCTCATGCTGGATATGCTTCTTCCCAAAAAGGAAGAAAAAAAGCCTTTGGTTGTAACCGAAAGGGTTATAAGGCTTTTTGTAACTGAAGGGATTATTACATTTTTAATTGTGGCATGCGGCTTGTTTGTGCCTGCAAAGTTTGCACCAATGCTTCTTTTCCTGGCGGCAATCATAGCTCCCCTCACAGTGCTTTTGGCAAATGTTATCAATGCACCTTTGGAAAGCGCAATAAGGAAAAAGTTTTACAACAGTGCAAAGGCAAAGCTTGAAGCCATGCCCAACTTAAAGGTTATCGGCATAACAGGCAGCTACGGCAAAACAAGTGTGAAAAACTTTGTCACAGCCCTTCTTAGCGAAAAGTACAATGTGCTTATGACACCTCATTCCTTTAACACAACAATGGGTGTGGTAAGAACTGTTAACGAAAACCTTTCGCCCCTTCACGAAATTTTTGTTGTGGAAATGGGTGCAAGGCAAACAGGCGACATTAAGGAAATATGCGATCTGGTGAAACCTTCGGCAGGTATTTTAACATCTGTTGGTCCTCAGCATCTTGAAACCTTTAAAACCCTTGAAAACATTGTTAACACAAAATATGAGCTTTTAGACAGCGTTGGTGGTGGCAAAAAGTTTGTAAACTACGATAGCGAGCCAATTAAAAGCCACGAAAAGGCTGAAAACACAATTACCTACGGCACAAGTGAAGAATGTGACTACTGTGCAACAGATATTAAATCAACACCTTACGGCAGTGAATTTAAGGTTGTGTTCTCTTGTGGCGAAATTGAAATTAAAACAAAGCTTTTGGGCAAGCACAATGTTATTAACCTTACAGGCTGTGTTGCAGTTGCGGTTGAATACGGTGTTGAAAAGGAAAAAATTCAGCTTGCGGCAAAGCGTATTGAAAGCGTTGAACATAGACTGCAGCTTAAAAGGCAAGGCGATATTGTAATTATTGACGATGCCTACAATTCAAACCCCGAAGGGGCAAAGGGTGCTTTGGAAACACTTCGTGATTTTGAAGGCACACGAATTGTTATTACCCCCGGTATGGTGGAATTGGGCGAAAAAGAAACTGAAGAAAACGAAAAGCTTGGTGCAATTTGCGCCAAGTGTGCAGACTATGCAATTTTTGTTGGGGAAAGGCAGTACCCTGTTCTTAAAAAGGGAGCTGATTCCGTCCGCCCCGATGATGAAAAAATCATGTGCGCAAACAATATTTACGAAGCCTTTAACATGATGCGGGCAATTGAAGCAGAAAACAAAATTGTTCTTCTGGAAAACGATTTGCCGGATAATTATCTTTAAAATGAAATGCTGTGGCGACAGCTTCTCCTCAAGGAGAAGCCTTATAGGAAAGGAGATTTGATTATGAAGATTTCAGTTGGTGTTCTTTTTGGCGGTAACAGCGTTGAGCACGAGGTAAGCGTTATATCGGCGTCTCAGGCAATGCATGCCTTAAACAAGGAAAAGTACAACGTTGTGCCAATTTACATAACTAAAGACAGTAAGTTCTACACAGGCGATGCCCTTTTGGACATTGCAAAATACAAGGATATTCCTGCACTTTTAAGTGAGTGCGAGGAGGTTATTATTAAAAAGGCGGCACCTCAGGCACAGCTTTTAAAGGTTAAGGGCGGTCTTTTCGGTAAAAAGGTTGTAAGCGTAATTGACGTGTTTGTGCCTGTTGTTCACGGTACAAATGTTGAAGACGGCACCCTTCAGGGCTTTTTAGAAATGCTCGGTGTGCCCTATGGTGGCTGTGATGTAACAGCGTCTGCTTTAGGCATGGATAAGTACGCAATGAAGTGTGTGCTCCGTGATGCAGGGGTAAATGTTTTAGATGCTGTGTGCTTCTATTCCAAGGAATACTTTAAAGACAGCGAAAATGTTATAAAGAAAATCGAAGATAAAATTAACTATCCTGTTATTGTAAAGCCTGTTAACCTTGGCTCATCTGTTGGTATTAAGGTTGCAAAGGATAAAAACGGCTTGATTGAGGCGATTGAAGAAGCTGCAACCTTCTCCCAGAAGGTTTTGGTTGAAAAAGCTATTGAAAAGCTTAAAGAGGTTAACTGCTCGGTTTTAGGCGACTATGAAGAATGTGAAGCAAGTGTTTTGGAAGAGCCTATTTCCTCAGGCGGTGACATTTTGGACTTTAAGGATAAGTATCAGGGTGGCAGCAAAACAAGTGACGGCGGCAGCAAGGGCATGAGTGGCAGCAGCCGTAAGGTTCCTGCGGAAGTAACAAAAGAGCAGGAGGCACAAATTAAAGAAATGTGCCTTACCACCTTTAAAGCACTTAATTGTAACGGTGTTGCCCGTATTGACGTTATGATTGACGAAGAAACAGCTGAAATTTATGTTAATGAAATCAACACAATCCCCGGCTCACTTTCATTCTACTTGTGGGAAGCGGCAGGAGTTAAGTTTGATGAATTAATGGATAAGATTATTTACTTTGCCACAAAGCGTAGCCGTGAAAGAGAAAAAATAAGCTTTTCCTACGATACAAACCTTCTTAGTGAATTTGGCTCCAGAAGTCTTAAAAACGGTGCTAAAGGCGCAAAAAACTAAAAAACTTACAAACTCGGTTTATTAAGAGGTGAGGGTATGTACCAAAAGCTTTACAGCTTTATTGAAGCTTTTAGAGAATGTGTGAAAAAAAGCCATGAAGAGGGCTTTAACTTTTTCATGTTGCATTCTTCGGGCGATTATCTTTCATCAGTAAAGGAAGCTTCTTACCGAGAAATTATAAGCAAGGTTGAAATAGAAAGAGCAAGAATAAAGGAAGAAAGAGTGGCTGAAAAAAGCTTTGAAGAGCTTGTTCTGGAATACATAAAAGACCTTGATAATGAACGTTATTTCAAAAAGAACGGCAATGTAAAAACAACGCTTTTTCACGAGGATGCCTTTGTTGGAAATGATTCCTGGGCCACACTTGTAAATAACGAGCCGTGTGAAAAGGAAACTGTTTTAAGAATTGTTATGGCGCTTAAGCTTGATTGTGTAAAGGCACACAGGCTGTTGAAAAGCACAGGGCACTTTTTTAGCGAAAATGATGAACGTGACATAGTGCTTATGGCACTAATGGCATGTGGCGAGTACAGACCAATGGTAATATACCATGTGCTGGAGCATGAGAAAGAAAAAAGCAAAAAGATTAAAAATATTTACACAAAAAAGCATTACGAATTAATGTGTGAGTAACAAAGTGTCGGAGGCACTTTGTTATGCCATGTGCGTTTTCCGAAGTCTACGAGGAAATTCTCGCACGGCAATAAAATCAAAAATATCGGTTTCAGACCGAGTGAAAATGTGAAAATCCTTTGTTAGAATAAAGCTAACAAAGGATTTTTTGTTCATTAAAGGAGGTTTTACTATGAAAAACAAGGTTTTTACAGACCAAAAGTGTTGGCGCTATATATCAGTGGCAGAAAAAAGGCTTAAGGAAGTAGATTCGGGAAAAAGCCTTATGGAAATACTGAAGGCTGTCTATGTGGAAAATTTCCCTTGCGAAAGCGAAAGAATGGCGGAAATTATGGCTCATAGCGCTTTGGATGCAGTGAGAGAGCTTGACTATATGCGCTACAAAAGCTGTGACGATATAAAGTTCTTTGTTGAAAAGCTCAAAGAAGAATATTCAACCAAGGAAAGGGGGGAGCTTTTTGAAGAAAGAATTGCTGTTATGCTCATATCAGGAGTTTTGTATTCCTATATGAATCAGTGCGGCGACAAAATTGACACATTGGAAAATATTGAAGCTATGGGCACAAGAGGGCTTTGTTACCGTTCAATTGTTACAATGGTTTCCTATTGTGAAATAAGAAAAGACGGTTTTCCCAATACGGCATTTATATTGGATATAAAAGAGGTTGCAGCAATGTTTTTTAGAACTCCCGGATTATATGCAAAAGCAAATCCTGTTCCCATAGAAATCATTGAGCTTTTAAAGGTAAGGGACGATGAGTACGGAATAAAAAAATTCCCCGAAGGAACCGAAATTACTCTTTGCCCCAGAAATGAAGCTTACAAATTTACTTCACGCACAAAGCCTTACAATCCGGGGAAAGAAAAAATAAGCACTGTAAAAATTACTGCCAAGGGTGGAAAGAACAAATACGAAAGGGTTCGGATTGAAATATATGACAATAATGAAGAGCTTTGCGCCGAGCCGATGGAGCTGAAAGAAAACGAATTTATATACTGTTTAGTGTCCGAGGGTGAATTTATTAAGTTTTTGCCTGTGGCAGTGGTAATTGATGCCGACAACTATCTTGCCCGAAACGACCTTGCAAAAGGGGAAGTAACAGGCAAAATAAAAGGCTTGGACATAACTCTTTACGGAGATAATATAACCTCCTTTGACTTTGACCGTAACTCAGGCGGGTATATTTATATCAATGATGGTGTTGCAGTAGGCTTCAATCAGCCCTATACATCCACATTCGATGCCATGCATTGGAGGAATGAATCGCTGTATAACGGCGGTGCGGTTGAGGTAATTACAGATAAGGAAGAATTTGGCATTTTGTACTCAAACGGTTACGGACACGGAAAGCTTGTAAACAGATTAATGAGGTGAAAATAATGATAAGAAAAAGTTATAAGGTTGCAGACGGTTCAAAAATTACAGATAATTTAACTGTTGCAAAAATGATAAAAAAAGGGGCGGAAGACATTGAAAGCATTCTCAAAAAAAGACCAATTCTTGAAAATGCCACCTTGTGTCATAAAATTGCAAGCCCTCTTTCCTGGGACGCACTGGAAATGGCAGATAGCGAAATGACAACCTGGTGTGTGGAAAAAGGAGCAAAAAATTTAAAGGAATGGTTTGAAAATTATCAATACAAGGCTTCTTTTGTTAGGAAAAACCTGTGTGACAGCATGATTGAGGTGTGGGAGGCAGGGGGCGTGAGGGAAAGCATTAATAAAATAGTAAAATCCCTGTGTTATGCTCTCTACGGAAAAGTGCCCGAAAGGTTAGATTTTGCAGGAGTGCTTGCCTTCACGCTTTTTGGAAACTTTGAGCTTTCATTGCCAAATATCCCCATGGAAAAGTTCTTTGAAAAGAAAATACTTCCAATAAGGCTTTGCAACAAAGCGCTTGTAAGACGGTTTGTACCTTTCTTTTCACGTGAGTATGTGTATAGCTCATTTGAAAACAGTAAATATTCTTCATATGTGAAAATTTGCAGCATGTACGAAATGCATTTCATGAAAAGAGAATATAACGGGAAAATGCTGAGTGAATATGTCAACTCGGTAATACAAAATGTTTCCCGGGAACAAATTTATTCCCAGCTGTGTGCAATATTGAATGTTAAAGAAGAGGGAGAGTCAGACATGAAATTTTTAGGTGAGTATAAAATAACAGTAGAAAACGGACAGATCAAACTGCCCGAAAGCTGGAGCCTTGACGGCGAGGTTGTGTTGATTGGCTGTGGTGACCACATAGAAATTATAAAAAAAGAAGATTACGAAAAAGCCCTTGATTCTGTTTTTTAAGGAGGGAAAGTATGAAATACAATATAAGAAAATACAACTATGATAAAGACGAAATGCGTGATGAGGTTGTAATAACCGAAGGTACTGCCTTTCTTGTGTACATATATTCGGGTATGGGAATTGATTACACTATTTTACATGAAGGCGACAGCTGGAGAGAAGGCAGCGACGAGCTTGTGGGTGTGTACGAAACAAGAGAAGAAGCTGAAAAGGTAATAGAAAAACGGGCTGTTACATAACAGCCCGTTTTGGGGTTTATTTTTGTATCGAAACAAGTGGTTTCAAGGTGTTCATATCCCAGATATAAATTTCTTCGTTTTCGGAAACAAAGGGAACTGCATCCTTTGTTAAAGGTGTTGTTTTAACCTTCGTAACTATGTTGCCGTCACGGACAAGCTGGATAATTGTGCCCTTACTTTCTTCCTCGTATTCAAAGTAGTAGCAATTGTCCTCAATTGAAATGTAGGTAACATTACAAATTGAAGCATCGTAATTAACAAAGGGAATAGAGTCTGAAAGAGAATAAATATTAATCTCAGCCACATTACAATAGTCCGATGGGTTCTGGTACTTTATGTAGCGGTACTCGCCGTTATTTAAAAACTCTGCGTATGTAACCTTTGTTTCAACTCCGTAGGGGGGAGTTTTTGTGATTACAAAAAGCTTTTCCCATTTTGCCCCGTCAACAGAACCATAGAAAACAGAAGAAAGCATTCTTCCTGCCCAATTTGTTCGGGGGTAGTAGCCAATTGCTCCGATGGAGGTTGGTTCACCTAAATCTATAGTGAGAAAACCACCGGAGACACTATCGAAAAAAGTTTCAAGGTCTCCGTCAAAGGCAAATTTTGCCTGGGTGTTGGGGTCGTTGTTCCAGGTTGCAGAGCCTGTAATTGTTAAACCCTCTGTGTCAATTTTTTCAATGTGAGAAACATCGGGAGCTTTTTTTATTTTAATATAGCTCATCATAGGTCCGCCGCTTCCGTCACTGTCAAGCTTAAGGTTAAGTATTGCTTCGCCGCCTGTAACGGTACCCACCTTTTTAATAATGTTGGGGTTTGAGGCATCGGTCAAGGGAATAATGCCACTTGCCAACACTTTTCCGTTCATGGTAAGGCTTGCCTTGCGGTTAACGCTTGTTTGCCAGTGACTTGGGGCGTAGAAGCAAACCTCAAAGGTGTAGTCCCCGTCCTCGGGAATGGCAAACTTGTAAGTTATGCCGTTGCCTGTCCTATCGTCCTGGTCCTTTGCGTAGCGGTAGGTAATTACCTTGTCCTCTCCATCTGCAAGGTCATATTCATAGGGCCAGGTTTCTTTACCTGTTAAAAGGTGAGGGTAGGTTGTGTTGGGAACATATTCATCCACAACACCCCATTCATAGCCTGTAACAGCATCCACGCCGTAAAACTGCTCTGTTACAGAGTTTAAAAGACCGTATTTGTCACCATCGTTAATGGTTTCGGGGTCAATATCGCCACAGTCTACAAAGTAGAGTAATTCTTTGTCAACTGTGCCCTTTTTAAGGCTGAATGCATCAACCTGGGCACTGCCTTCTACAGTAAGGGTAATTTCGCCTTCGGAATAGGTGCGGATTGTGTAGGTGTTCCATGTGTCGGAAAGGTCAATTTCACGTGTTGAGTCGTTTGCGGTAATTGTAACGCTTTCGCCTCTTGCCTTAAAGGAAATGTCGTAATAGCCTTCAGTGCATTCAATTCGCTGACCGATTTTGCCAATTGAGGCAAAATGCTCTTCACCATTTTCTTCAATAACACAGTTTTCAGAATCCCAGCTTGTGAAATCACCTGTGCCGAAGGAGGAGTTTGCAATAAAGTTATCCAAATTTTCGGGAATGATGAAACGAACAGTAAATTCTATATCCGCTGTAGGTGTGTAGATAAGTGTGTTGAGGGAAACTAAAGAGGAAACATCCTCGCCGTTTGCAAAAACTTCAATTTTGCCCTCCTTGTACTCGGGGTAGAAGGTGAGGGTAACGTTCTCGCCTGGGATAACAGAGGTTTTGTCAAGCTCAACTGTGCCGAAATGTGTTTGCATTACGCTCATTTTGTAGTTTTCGGTAAGTGCGGAGTTTTCCGCAACGGCAGGATAAAACTCAAACAGGTCAAAGTTTGGGGTGTAGTTTACAAGGGTGTTGTAGGTAATGTTGCCTGTTGTGCCTGTGCCGTTTTCCACCTTTCGCCAATCGTCGTTAAATACCTTTAATGTGTTTTCCCCTTCCTTTAATTCAACGGGGAGCACTGTTGTTCTCCAGTTGGAATCGGAATAGGTGTTTTTAAAGTAAAGTCGCTTTGCCTCGGAATCGTTAAGTGCAAAGGATGCATAGCGGTCAACAAGCTGAGCATTGTAGGTGTGACCACCGAAAAGCTCACCTGAGGAATGATGAATAACCATTTTGTATTTTCCGCTTTCGGGTGCTGTTAAATTTAATGTAAGTGCATCCTGTGTGCCGCCCTCAATGTTTGAAACGTAGTACTTACCGTTTGCAAACTGGTTTTCGCACATTTCAGCATTGCCCGAAAGAGTGCCCCATTCAGCTTCTACAGCTACAGGTGCTCCGTCAGCTTTTTTAACTCTCACATAGTCAAGTGCTATGGGGTCTTGGCAATCAATATCAATAATATTAATGCCCTTCTGCAAAAAGGCGGTTACATATTCTGTGGTAAATTCTTCAGTTGCATTAAGTGCAATGCTTGTAAGAGCATTGTTAAGGTCTAAAGCTGTGTTGTCAAGATAAATGTTGGCTGTTGTATTGTTTTCGCTATGGTAACGAAGTGCAATTGTGTAAAGTGAATTATCGGGCACAACTACTGTGAAACGAACACCACCGCCATCGGTAACACTTCTTTTGTCAAGCCCTGTCACATAGCCTGCTCCTGAGTAGCCGGTAAGTGTGCTTTCTGTTGTAACAAAGGTTGTGCTGTTGCCCTTTAAAAGGTTAAAGTCGCCCAATTCAGCCTCGTAAACCGAGTCAAATTCGGGGATTGTACCGCCAACGTAGGTAAAGGCCAAGCTGTCACAAGAAAAGGCTCCGCCGTTTGTTTCAGTGCCTCTCAAGCTCATAATGTGATTACCCTTTGTAAGGTAAACATAGTCTGTGTACATGCCTGCCATTTCGTCACGGAGGGTGTTTTCAAGTGTTATTGTTTTTCCTTCGTCTTCATCAAAACGGATTTGGGCAAAAAGTGACTGCGGGTTGTTTGAACCGGGGTCAGCCGGGTTTGTGCCGTAGCCGTTTGCATAGGTCATATCCATTTTGTAGTAGCCTGTGTGGTCAGCCTCAATAGGCAGGGTAAAGCCGTCAGACTCATTTTGTATTCCGCTAAGGCGGTAGCCGCCTGAATATGCATAGGTCCATCTCACATTGTTGGGATAAACCGCGCCTGTAAGGGCTGCGTTTTCAGCCTCATAAAGTTTTCGCTCTGTGCCGAAATAAATAACCTCATTTTCTTTAACCGAGGGTGAAACAGTTACAAGATAGCCTGCGTTTTTCTCCATGGAGGGGATAGTAACTGTTACTTTGTTATTTAAAACGGGGTAAGTGCCCTTTATAATAACAGGAGGCTCCTGGGAAACACCATGGAAGGCTGTCCAGTAGGTTGCCTTAACCTCAATGTCAACAAATTCCGCACCCTCAAAGGGGATTGCGTTTGTAATATTTTCAAGAACAATGTCAGCTACACCTTCTGTGCCGCCAAAAATCACGTTGGCACTTTTTTTGTTGTCGTCAATGGATGCAAGACCATAAAACTCAGTGCGGGCGGTGTTGGTTGTGAGCTTTAAGGTTTCGCCGCTCATGTCACCATACCACTTGTAAAGCCACCATGCACCGTTAGGCTCGTTGTTGTCGGCGGCAATGTCGTTTAAGTTGCCTGCATTGTGCCAGTAGGGAAGACAGCCCGAAACCTTGTTTTCTTCAAAAAGAGCAATCCAGTTCACAAGCTTGCCGGGGTTTGAGCAGTGGTCCTGAGGAGCATATTCGTTTATGATAATTTCTCTTTCAGTCATGTTGTACTTTTTCTCAATGCTTCTGTAGTTTGCAAGGTTTGATTGGAAAGAGGACAAATCATAATCCTGCAGTTCGTGCCAGGTTATGTAGTCGGGCTGACAGTTATTTTCCGTACAGAACTTAAGCCATGAATCCATATGTCCCGACTGGTAGTTAGCACAGCTTGTGCCTGCAATAAGGGCATCGGGGTCAAGCTTTTTAATAAGGGTGTAGGCACTAAGCCAGTTCTGGTTAAAGCGGCTCTGAACATTACCATCCCAGCCAATATTTCCGTACCATATGCCGTCAGGCTCGTTAAAGGGTACGTAAACAAGCTTTCCTTTGTAGTCGGGGTTTGAATTTCTCAAAGCTACAATCTTAGGCACCATTTCTTCAATATGAGAAAGGTATTCCTCAAAGCTTGTTTGCTCGTAGGGCCAAAGGGCATAAATGTCCTGCAAATAAATCTGCACCTGTTCGCCACCTGCAGAAATAAAGGTGCCTGCAACGTCTAAAACGTCACCTGTTGGATGCTGGAGTCCGTCGGGAGCCTTTTGCACTGCGGTGGACGGCTTTAAGGGTGTTAAGGTGTTAACGGAAGGTGTTCCGTGGCTTCCTAAACCGTACAAAAAGCCGCTTGAGCCGTGGCGCATTGCACCTGTTTTTTCGCTCATGTCAATGGTTAACGTGGGCAAAAATGCACCACGGGTTGTTACCGGCAGGCATATAAGAGTTGCAAATATGGCTACCGATAAAATAATTGAAAGGATTTTTTTCATTTTTCTGCTCCTTTACACATATAGTTATAGTAATTATATCACATGTGGTACACAATTTAAATGATGTTTTATTGCTAATTTACTGACTTTTTGTATAACGAAAACACAAAAGTCCACCTCTCGTGGACAAAATGCAAAAAAATTTCATTTTTCTTGACGAAAACTATTGACAAATTTTTTTCATGTCATTATAATAATGTATCATATGCAAGGGCATACCGAACATATTGTTGGGTATGCTCTTTTTGAAAATTGGAGGTTTTATCAGTGAAAAATCAGTATTTAATCAGCGTTTTGGAAAACGTTAAAAAGAGAAATGCGAATGAACCTGAATTTTTGCAGACAGTTACAGAAGTTTTGGAAAGCATTGAACCCGTTATCGAACAGCGTCCTGACTTAGTTGAAGCAGGTGTTGTTGAAAGAATGGTTGAACCCGAAAGACAGATTATGTTCCGTGTTCCCTGGGTTGATGACAACGGCAAGGTACAGGTTAACCGTGGTTACCGTGTGCAGTTCAACTCTGCTATCGGTCCTTACAAGGGCGGTATTCGTTTTGCTCCTAATGTATACATAGGCACAATGAAGTTCCTCGGCTTTGAACAGACCTTTAAAAACTCTCTTACTTCTCTCCCCATGGGCGGCGGTAAGGGTGGCGCTGACTTTGACCCCAACGGCAAGAGCGACGGCGAAGTTATGCGTTTCTGCCAGAGCTTTATGAGCGAGCTTTATCGTCACATTGGTCCCAATCTTGACGTTCCTGCAGGCGACTTAGGTGTTGGTGCACGTGAAGTTGGCTACATGTTCGGTCAGTACAAGAGATTAAAGAACGAATTTACAGGCGTATTAACAGGTAAGGGTCTTTCCTTCGGTGGCTCATTAATCCGTCCCGAAGCTACAGGCTATGGTGCTGTTTACTACGCAGTTGAAATGCTCAAGCACTTTAACGACACTATCGAAGGCAAAACAGTTGTTGTTTCAGGCTTTGGTAACGTTGCATGGGGTACAGTTAAGAAGGCAACTGAATTGGGTGCAAAGGTTGTTGTTATTTCCGGTCCCGATGGCTACATCTACGACGAAAACGGTGTAAACACAGAAGAAAAGATTAACTACATGCTCGAAATGCGTGCAAGCGGCAGAAATAAGGTACAGGATTATGCTGACAAGTTCGGCGTACCCTTCTTTGCAGGTGAAAAGCCCTGGAATGTTAAGGCTGACATTCTTATGCCCTGTGCTACACAGAACGAAGTTGACGTTAAGGAAGCTGAAATGATTATTGCTAACAACGTTAAGTACTATATTGAAGTTTCCAACATGCCCACAACAAACGAAGCTATTGCTCTTATGAAGAATGCAGGTATCCGCATTGCTCCTTCTAAGGCAGTTAATGCAGGTGGCGTATCTGTATCCGGTCTTGAAATGAGCCAGAACTCCATGCGTTACTCCTGGAGCGAAGAAGAAGTTGATGAAAAGCTCAAGACAATCATGAAGAACATTTTCGACAACTCCGTAAAGGCTGCTAACGAATACGGCTTAGGCGATGATTTAATTGCAGGTGCAAACATTGCAGGCTTTATCAAGGTTGCCGAAGCTATGAAGGCTCAGGGAATAGTTTGATTTATCAAACAATCAGTGAATAAGTAAGGAAAGGACTCCCAAGGGAGTCCTTTTTTGTGTTTATGGGTCATTGACAATTGTACAGCATCGGTTTCCTTGCTTGTTTCTTCTATTATTGACAAAAAGTGAGAAATTATGATAAAATTAGGATAATTTTATTTTGGAGGGATAGAGATGAAAAAAATAATCGCAATGATATTAGTAGCGCTTTTGCTTGTTAATGGTAGTCTAATTGGTTATGCAACACAGACAATGAGTCATAACTTTAATACCAACTATGTATTAACAGGAAACTATGCAAATGACATTGTTACGGTTGCAAAGGCTCAGTTGGGAAGAACGGGTTCAAATATAGGTTATACTGAGGCATGGTGTGCAGATTTTGTGTGTGACAGTGCAAAACTTACGGGAATGCCAGATAATATTATTCCCTACAATTATTCTTTAAGAGGAGCATGTACGTATCTTTATGATTACATGTTAACAAATTGTGCGGCTACTGTTGTAACGAATAGACAGGAGGGTGACCTTGTTTTCTATTATTGTTCATCCTGTGCACGCTATGTTCATGTGGGAATTGTAATTGATTCAACAACCTCAATCGAAGGAAATTATGACAGTGCCGTAAATTTAGTTACAACGTCATATACTGATAGTAGTGGTCATAAAGTAAGCACAGGAACAATTGCAAAAAAATACGTGAGACCTAATTATCTTAATTCTTCTGGTATCGAAACGGCCTTTGATAAACCTGAACAAGGACAAAATATAGGTGAAGATACTTTCAGAATTATTGGATGGGTACGTAGTACTGATGTAAATAAGGTTACATACAGCATAAATGGTGGCGAAGAATTTGAAATGGGTACATATTGGCGTGATGAAGATAACGCCATGGGTTACCATGTGGATTTGTATTCCTATGAAAAACTGTCGCTTGGTATGAATACAATAGATGTATATGCATATCTGAATGATGGCTCAAAAATTACAGTGGGTACAAAATCTGTTGCGAGAGATGCGGCATTTGCCTTAGACTATCCGAAAATTGGAGACGTGCCTACTGGTGATGAATTATATATCCAAGGTTGGGTATATACACAATATGCAGATTGGGACATTGACTATGTTTCCGTTAAGATTAATGACACTACGGAAGTAAAGTTAGATATGTATGTGAACGAAAATCTGACATATGCTAACTCATTCTTAAAGCATCTTTCAACCTCATATCTTGAATTTGGTGCAAATACTTTGGAGTTTATAGTCAATTATAAAAATGGCGTAAAATCCACGGCAATGAAGAGGGTTGTGAATTATTCTATAGATTACTCCTATGATGGTCCTGTTGAGGGGACCGATGTAAAGGAGGACGTGTTCCAGATAATAGGCTGGGTAAGAGCTGACAATATTAAAAAAATAACATACAGTATAAATGCCGGAGAAGAGGTTGCAATGGACACATACTGGCGTGATGTTCCTCAGGCAACAGGCTTCCAGGCAGATCTGAGATCGTATCAATACTTGCCAAAGCTTGGAGAAAATACTGTTCAGGTGCGTGCATATTTAAACAATGGTAAAGTAATTGACCTTGGAACCAGAACTGTAACAAGACGTATAAAGATTTCTTTTGAGAAGCCAAAGCCGGATCAAGTGATAACTGACGAATATATCCAGTTAGACGGATGGATGTATAATGGCTATACAGACCGTGAAATATCTCATGTTTCAGCAGAGATTAATGGTAAAGAAGCAACCTTTGAGGAGTACGTAAGAACGGACTTGTCTTCTGAATACGTGGGAATCGAAAAATGGATAAAGACAGCAGATTATTTTAATTATGGTCCGAATCAGATAACACTGTATGCTCACTATACAAACGGACAGAAGTCAAAGGCTTTTGTGCGAAATGTTACATCAAAGGTTCTCTTAAGTACTTTTAATGCAAATGGTGGTACTGTTGCAAAAAAGAACAAAAGTGTTGTAAATGGTTCGGCATATGGAGCATTGCCTGTGCCTGAAAGAGAAGGGTATGAGTTTAAAGGCTGGTACACAAGTAGCACAGGCGGGACAAAGATAATTGACACCACAATTGTAAAAGAAACAAAAAATCATACATTATATGCACAATGGGAAAACACAGATGTTTCTGTAGAGAATGTAATACTCAATGAAGAAACCCTAACTTTAACAGTAGGTGAAAACGAAACCCTTGTTGCAACTGTAGAACCTGCCAATGCAACAGTGTCTGAAGTTACGTGGAAATCTTCTGACGAGAATGTTGCAACGGTTAAAAACGGCGTTATTACAGCTGTTGGCGAAGGTGAAGCAACAATTACCGCAACAGTAGGCGATAAGAGTGCTGAATGCAAAGTAACTGTTAAATCATTGGTAAAAGACTACACAGTAACATCACTTACAGGTGAAGTTATTAATGGAACATTCTATGCAGAAGCAGAAGTTGTGAAAAATACTGATCGCGATAATCGTGACATGATTGTAATTGCTGTTTATAAAGACAATATCATGATAGATATGGCTTATATGAAAGCGAACTTCAAAAGCGGAGAGAGTGTTTCCTTTGGTGGTATTTTAGAAGGTGCAGAAGGTGCAGTTCTCAAGGCATTTGTATGGGACGAGTTGAAAACTATGCGTTCACTGAGTAATGTTTTAGAAAAATAATTAACACAAAAGGACTCCTTTAGGAGTCCTTTTCAATTGACAGGTAAAATGTGGTGTGATATAATAACTGAAGTTTATTAAATAATAAGGAGTTTTAAATATGAAAATAGCAGTTACTTATGAGGCAGGTCTCATTTTTCAGCATTTTGGTCACACAAATCAGTTCAAGATTTATCATGTGGAAAACGGCAGTGTTGTAAAAAGCGAAATTGTTGACACAAATGGTCAGGGTCATGGCGCATTGGCAGGCTTTTTAATGACAAAGGGTGTTGACACAGTTATCTGTGGCGGTATTGGCGGCGGTGCACAAAATGCCCTTGGTCAGTTTGGCATTAAAATCTACGGCGGTGTAAGTGGCGATTGTGACGAGGCTGTTGCTTTGTTTTTGGCAAATGAGCTCGATTACAACCCCAATGTAAAATGTTCTCATCACGACCATGGCAAAGGTCATACTTGCGGCAATCATGGCTGTGGCGAGCATAGTTGTCACTAAAAATAAAAGCGTGTCTTTCGACACGCTTTTTGTATTACATAAAAGATTTTGCTGACTTTAAGCCATACAGTTCATCGCTCTCGGTAACTGCTCTGTTTACGGCTTTGCCCATAACAAAGGATGCAACCGAGCCTAAAAGGTCGGTGTTAAATTCTTCATTGCCAACACTCATGGCGTAAATGCTGTCGCCGTCCATTGAGGTGTTCACAGGGCGTATTGTTCTCACAATGCCGTTTGAGCCCATTGCGGCAACCTTGTTTGCCTGTGCTTTGTCCATTTTTGCGTTTGTTATAATTGCACCTATTGTTGTGTTTAAAGGTGAGGGGGAAAGGGAAATTAATTTAAGTATTTCCTCCTCGGTTGACACCATGTGGGTTTTGTCGTAGGACAAAAGTCCTGCAAGCTGTTTTTGCGAGTCAATTTCAAAAACATCGCCAATGGCATTCACAATTACAATTGCACCGATTTTCACATTGCCAATCTGCACGGCGTATGTACCCAATCCCGATTTCATGCACCTGTCGGGGCCCATAAATTTACCAACTGTTGCGCCCATGCCGCCACCAACATTGCCGTTTTTTTCAAGGTTAAGCTCGCTGTTAACACAAGCCTCGTAGCCCATGCTGCTGTCAGGACGGACAGAAGAAGATGCACAGGAAAGGTCAAAAATACACGAGCCTACCACAATTGGCACAACAGCATCGCCAACCTGTACGCCCTTGCCCTTTTCTTCAAGGTATTTCATAATTCCGCCTGCTGCATCAAGACCAAAAGCACTACCACCACCAAGTAGGAGCGCATTTATGCCGTCGTTACTCATTCGGGGGTTTAAAAGCTCCGTTTCTCTGGATGCAGGGCCGCCGCCACGGATGTCAACGCCGCAGATTGCTTTTTCGTCGCACACTACAACACTGCAGCCTGTGCCATGCTCCTCGTTTTGTGCATGACCGATTTTAATCCCTTCAATTGAATTTATGCTGATTTCTTTCAAAAAGTCCATACAAACGCCTCCTTTACTTGATTTTATCATAATTAAGTTGATAAAACAACTCTAATGTGTTAAAATCATAACAAAGGCGGTGATGAAATGTTTGAAGAAAAGCTCAAAAAGCTTCCCGATTCTCCGGGAGTTTATATAATGAAAAATAAAGACGGTAAAATAATATACATCGGCAAGGCAAAGGTTTTGAAAAACCGGGTTAAGCAGTATTTTATGAATTCTTCAAACCATTCGCCAAAGGTTAAAGCAATGGTGGAAAACATTTCTGATTTTGACTACATTCTTTGCGACAGCGAAATGGAAGCTTTGGTACTTGAATGTAATCTTATTAAGGAGCACACGCCTAAATATAACATTTTACTAAAGGACGGCAAGCATTATCCCTATATAAAGCTTACAATGAATGAAGAGTATCCCAAAATGGAATTTGTAAGGCGCATTTTGCAGGATGGGGCAAAATATTTTGGCCCTTATCCAACAGGCTTTTCAGTTAAGGAAACCTTTGACATTGTAAAGGATGTTTTTAAAATTGCCCATTGCAAAAAAAACTTCCCCAAGGATATTGGCAAGGAAAGACCCTGTTTGTACTATTCCATGGGTAAGTGCATTGCCCCCTGCAGCGGAAAAATTACATCAAAGGAATATAAACAGGTTTTCAGCGAAATTGAAAGGTTCTTGTCGGGCAGCGACAAGGAGCTTATGGAAAAGCTCACAAGCGAAATGCGTGAAGCTGCAATGAACATGGAGTTTGAAAAAGCGGCTTTATGCCGTGACAAAATCGAAGCCTTGAAAAACTTGTCCGAAAAGCAGAAGGTTTTGAGTGCAAAGGACGAAAATATTGACGTGCTTGCTGTTGCTGCCGAAGATATTTTAGCCTCAGTTGAAATGTTTACAATCCGTGCAGGAAAGCTCATCGGCTCCTCCTCCTTTGACATAAAGGGCGAAGGTGTTCTTGACGAGGAAGCGGTTTTAAGCGACTTTGCAGACCAGTATTATACAAATGATGTATACGTGCCCAAAACTGTGTACCTTTCACACCAAACAGGCTCGGAGGAGGTTTTAAGCGAGCTTCTGACAAAAAAAAGGGGCAACAAGGTAACAGTTTCCGTTCCAAAAATAGGCGAGCGGAAAAAGCTTTGCGACATGGCGCTTAAAAATGCAAAGCACAACATTGAAAAAATGAAAACCAAAGAAATTAAAGAAAAAATGAGCGCAAACTCACTTGTTGAGCTTGCTCAGGCGCTAAAGCTTGAGGTTATCCCCGACAGGATTGAAAGCTACGACATTTCCCACACAGCAGGGGAGGAAAACGTTGCCGCCATGGCTGTTTTCAAAAATGCAAAGCCAAGTAAGCGCGATTACAGGATTTTTAAAATTAACACAGTTCAAGGTGCAAACGATATTGCGTGCCTTCGTGAAACCCTTATCCGCCGCTTTACCCACGAGGAAAGGGAAAAGGACGGAAAGTTCAAAGAAATTCCCGACCTTATATTAATGGACGGCGGAATTGCACAGTTAAATTGTGCAAGAGAGGTTTTGGAAAATTTAAACCTTGACATTCCTGTTTTTGGCATGGTCAAGGACGACAAACACCGCACAAGAGGTGTTGTGAACGAAGAAGGCGAGGTTTATTTAAAGCCTACAGGCGGTGCAATAAGGCTTGTGACCTTTATTCAGGATGAGGTGCACAAAACTGCCATTGAATACCACAGAAAGCGCAAGGAAAAGAAAATGTTGGGCAGCGAGCTTTGCAGCATTGAAGGCGTTGGCGAGCAAAAACGAAAGGCACTTATGATGTATTTTAAAAGCCTTGAAAAAATCAAAAATGCATCGGTTGAGGATTTGTGCAAGGTAAAGGGCATAAGTGAAAAAAATGCCCATAATATTTATAATTATTTCAGAAAGGATGAGATATAATGATTCTGACTTTTGATGATGTGCGTAAAAACGAAAGAATAAATGCATATATAAAAAAAGCTGACGAATCCCTTCTGGCAATGGGCTATACCGAGCACAGCTTTGCCCATGTTACAAAGGTTGCTCTTAATGCGGGCATGATTTTAACTCAGTTAGGGTATTCCCAGCGTGACGCAGAATTGGCACGTATTGCAGGCTACATGCACGACATTGGTAACATTATAAACCGAATTGAGCATGCGCAAAGCGGTGCAACCATGGCTTTTCGTATTCTGGAAACAATGGGTGCAGATGCGGAAACTGTGGCAACAGTTGTTACTGCCATAGGAAACCACGACGAGTCCACGGCATTTCCCGTAAACCCTGTTGCGGCGGCACTCATTTTAGCTGATAAATCCGACGTTATTTACACAAGAGTGCGTAACAATGACCCAACCACCTTTGACATTCACGACAGGGTTAACTATGCGGTTAAAAAGTCATCTCTTTGTGTGAATGCGGAAAAGGGCGAAATACAGCTCAAGCTCAGAATAGATACAAATATGTGTTCAGTTATGGACTATTTTGAAATTTTCCTTGAAAGAATGATTTTGTGCCGAAAAGCGGCGGATAAGCTGGGAGTAAAGTTTGTGCTCAGAATCAACGGACAAAAACTTTTGTGAAATCACTTGATTATTTGTTGAATGTGTCGTATAATGAGTTTGGTGTTTAATATTGAATTGGAGGACATTATGAGCACTTTAACGAACAAAGAAGTGGAAACACTTCGAAACGAGCTGAAAACTGAACATATCAAGAAAAAACGCATTTATTGGGTAACGAAGAGAGCTTTTGATATTTTTGCAAGTCTCATGGCTATAATTGTTCTTTTTGTTCCTCTTGCAATTGTTGCGCTTCTGATTTATATTGACGACCCTCACGGAAGTCCTATTTTCACTCAGGACAGAGTGGGCAGAAACGGAAAGATTTTTAAGTTCTACAAGTTCCGTTCAATGGTTGTGAATGCAGAGGCACTCTTAGACGATTTGCAACACAGAAATGAAAAGACAGGTCCTGTTTTCAAAATTCAAAATGACCCCAGGGTTACACGCATTGGTAAATTCATACGAAAAACAAGCATTGATGAATTGCCTCAGCTTTTCAACATCTTAAAGGGCGACATGAGCATTGTAGGCCCTCGTCCTGCACTTCCCAGAGAGGTTGAGCAGTATGATGAATATGCAAAGCTCAGACTTTTAGTAACTCCCGGTCTCACATGCTACTGGCAGGTGCAGAATAATCGTGATGCAGTCACTTTTGAAGAGTGGATGGATATGGATGTTCAGTACATAAAGGACAGATCATTTTTCACTGATATAAAGCTTATACTTTTAACAGTAAAGGTTGCAGTGACAGGTCAGGGTTCTTAAAAACAAAGCGTGCCCTTGGCACGCTTTAATTTTAACAAGGAGAAAATCATGAAAAAGTTTTTGATTGCAATTTTGGCAGTAGCACTTGTGGCGGTGATTATAATGACCATTGGCAAAACCGATTATGAAAAGGCATATAAAAAAACTGAAAGTCTTACCGCCTTTGAAATTAACATGACAACAACTGTTAACATGACAGAGGGTAATATTAATCGTGAAAGCGTGATAGAACAGGTTGTAAGTGTTGAAAACTTTAACAAAAGCAACATGAAGTACAAGGTAAGTGCACAAAGCACCTCCACCGATGAAAACGGAAAGAACGTTGGCGAGGTTAGTGAGTACATCTATTACGACGAAGACTATTACCTTTCTCTTCCGGGCATTAAATACAAAAGCTTTTGCGGTTTTGACCGTGCAATGACAAACATTGACGATTTGGTTCATTCGGTGAGCTTTCCCTACGACAAAATGTATAACACCGAAAAGTATAAAGAGGATGGGAAAGTCTATTACAAATACGATGTTGAATATGAAGATGTTTCAAATCACGTAAAAACAGCACTACAGTCGGCTATAAATAACTACCAGGGTGAAACCTTCTCCGTTAAAGAAACCGAGGCAGGTGCAGTTGTGGAAAATGGTCTTGTAACAGAAAAAAGCCTTTGGGTTGTTTACGAAAGTAATTCAGGAATTAAAATATCCTTAAAAGTAGTAAGCAGTCTTGAAAAAACAAGCTGCAGTGTTGAAACCCCCGATATAAGTAAATATGTATCAATGTAAAAAAAGAGTGCGAAAGCACTCTTTTTTTATAACACTCTGTAAACTCCGATAACCTTGCCGATAATAGCAACGGTGTCGGTAATTATTGGCTCCAAAGCATCGTTTTCGGGCTGGAGGCGGAAATGTCCGTTTTCCTTGTAAAAGGTTTTAACAGTTGCGCTATCTTCAATTAATGCGGCAACAATTTCGCCGTTTGATGCGGTGCTCTGGCTTTTTACAATCACATAGTCCCCATCTAAAATGCCTGCATTTATCATACTTTCGCCACGGATTTTAAGCATAAAAACGTCACCGCCACGGGCAAAGTCCATAGGAAGAGGGAACATGCGTTCAATGTTTTCTTCCGCAAGAATAGGTGCACCTGCACTTATCTGACCAATTACGGGAACAGAAAAAATGTTATCGTCAGCCTCTTTCACCATGCCAACATTGGCCTTTGCTGCAAGACGGATGCTTCTGGAGTTTGACGGGTCTTTCACAATTTGCCCCGACTTTTCTAAACGGGATAAATACCCATGAACAGTTGAGGGTGAATTAAGTCCAACAGCAGAGCAAATTTCTCTTACTGTTGGGGGATAACCTTTTTCACGTGTGTGTTCTTCTATAAAAGATAAAATCTGTTGTTGCTTGCTTAAATTTGCTGCCATAAAATCGCCTCCGACTATTTCTTAACTAAAGTATAGCACATGAAAAAACAAAATGCAAACATTTGTTCGAAAATTTTTCAAAAAATTGTTGACATCGAACAAATGTTCTGTTATATTATAAGTGAAAAGACGAACAAGTGTTCGACGAAAGGCGGAATTAATATGACACAAGCAACATATATCGGTAAAGCGTCCCCCATCCTTATGGAAAACTGGAAGGATTACGTGCCTTCTTACTATTCATATTACGATTTTCATTTAAGAAGAAAGGCTGCAAAGAAAAAGCTCAAAAAGGAAAGAGCAACTTTCTTTGTAACAGCACTTGTTTTAATTTGCATGTGCTTTGCATTTTTCACAGTTAACGGCTTTGGCAGAGAAACCTACGAAACAAACCTTTGTCATGCTGTAAACTACGGCGACACTCTTTGGAGCATTGCGGCAGAATATAAGGACGAAAACGAATCCACAGGGGATTTTATTTACGAAATTAAAAAAATTAACGAAATGAAAACCTCCGAAATTTATGTTGGACAGCTTTTAATCATTCCCGAATAAAATTTATTATAATGGCAATCCTTTAAGTAAAGACGAAAACGCAGTTTTCGAATAAGGCCTGAGTGCTATTACAAAGAGGGGTTGTTATGAAAAAAATTAAAATATTGCCTGTTTTAGTGGCAATTGTGTTGGTGTTAACCTCCTGCGGTAAAGGTGAAAATTCGCAGGAGGTTATCAGGTTTTTGAACTTTAAACCTGAAGTAGCTTCTGTATATGAAAAAATTGCAGCTGATTACGAGGCGGAAAGCGGTGTTAAGCTTGTGGTGGAAACTGCCGCTGCAAACACCTACGAAAGCACCCTTGCGGCAAAAATGTCCACAAGAGAAGCTCCTACAATTTTTCAGATAAACGGACCTAAAGGCTACGTAAACTGGAAGGATTATTGTAAAGATTTGTCGGGCAGTAAAATTGTAAATATTTTAACCGATGAGGATTTGGCGTTTTCAACAAACGAGGGTGTGTTTGGTGTGCCCTATGTGGTTGAAGGCTACGGCATTATTTATAACGACAGAATAATGCGTGATTATTTTGCCCTTGAAAACAGGGATACAAGCATTAATTCCGTTGACGAAATACGTAGCTTTGACATTTTAAAAACCGTTGTTGAAGACATGACCAAACGAAAAGCTGAATTGAAAATTGATGGTGTTTTTGCATCCACCTCATTAAAGCCCGGCGAGGACTGGCGCTGGCAGACACACCTTTTAAATGTACCTGTCCATTACGAATTTGACGAAAGAGACATTGACCTTGAAAGCAATGAGGTAAGCGATTTTGAATTCATATATTCCGACAACTACAAAAAGCTTTTTGACCTTTATTTGAACAATTCCGTTTCCGACAAAAAAATGCTGGGTGCAAAAATTGTTGGCGACTCTATGGCTGAATTTGCCTTAGGCAAATGTGCAATGGTGCAGAACGGTAACTGGGCATACAGCCAGATTGCCTTTGTTGAAGGCAACACCGTTTTAAAAGAGGACGTTAAAATGCTCCCTGTTTACATGGGCATATATGACGAAGGGCAGGGGCTTTGCATAGGCACGGAAAACTATCTTTGCATTAATAAAACTTCGGACGAAAACACGCAAAAAGCTGCCGAGGATTTTCTCTATTGGCTTTTTTCTTCGCAAACAGGAAAGAAATACGTTGCTGAAGATTTGGGCTTTATAACGCCATTTAACACCTTTTCTGAAAACGAAGTTCCCAACGACCCCTTGGCAAAAGAGGTTGTAAGGTGGATGAACAAGGAGGGCGTGCATACCGTTCCATGGGATTTTTCAATTTTCCCCTCCCAGGTTTTTAAGGACGATTTCGGAAGCGATTTGTTACTGTATGCACAAGGCAGTAAAACTTGGGACGACGTGAAAAAAGAAACGGTTGACAACTGGAAAAAGGAAAGTAACAGATAGGGAGTGATATTTTGAAAAGATATGCTCCTGTGTTCTTACTGCCGCTGGGGTTGGCATTTCTGGTGTTTTTTGTGGTGCCCTTTTTAATGGGGGTTTATCTGTCCTTCACAAAATTTACAACCGTTGAAAATGCCTCATTTGTGGGAATAGGTAACTATGTCACCGCACTTTTTGAGGATGGGGATTTTCTTAACGCACTCTATTTTACCGTAAAGGTAACAATTGTTTCGGTGGTTACGGTAAATGTGTTTGCTTTTTTACTGGCACTGGTTTTAACAAGAGCATTAAAGGGCGTTAATTTTTTTAGAACGGTGTTTTTCATGCCCAACCTTATCGGCGGTATTGTGTTAGGGTATATATGGAATGTAATCATCAACGGCGTGCTTTCTTACTTTGGAGTGGATATAACCTACAATTCTGCCTATGGCTTCTGGGGGTTAATTCTTCTCATGAACTGGCAAATGATAGGCTATATGATGATTATTTATATAGCAGGCATTCAAAGCGTTGACAAAGGTCTTATTGAAGCGGCATCTGTTGATGGAGCAACGGGCAGACAAACTCTTTTTTCCGTTACAATCCCCTCACTTATGCCAAGTGTTACAATATGCACCTTTTTAACTCTCACAAATGCCTTCAAAATGTTTGACCAGAACCTTGCACTAACTAACGGTGCTCCCAACAAGGAAACAAGCATGCTTGCACTTGACATTTACAACACCTTTTACGGCAGAGTGGGCTGGCAGGGTGTGGGGCAGGCAAAGGCGGTAATGTTTTTTATAATCGTGGCCGTGGTTGCTTTAATACAGCTTGCCTTAACTCGCTCTAAGGAGGTTGAGGCGTAATGGCAATAAATAAAAACATGAAAGTTTTTTATTATATTATTTTGTCCTTATTGGCTGTGTTTTTTCTGCTTCCCATAATTGTAATTCTCATAAATTCCTTTAAGTCCAGGTTTTTAATTATGTCAGAGCCATTTCAAATTCCTGTTGGGGAGGCTTTTATCGGGCTTAATAATTATATTTCGGGAATAAAGGCATCGGGATTTTTCAAGGCTTTCGGAATAAGCTTATTTGTAACTGTTTTTTCAGTTCTTGCAATAATCGTTTTTTCTTCAATGACAGCATGGTATATAGCAAGGAGTAAATCACTTTTTACAAAAATAATGTACTACGCCTTTGTGTTCAGCATGATTGTGCCCTTCCAGATGGTTATGTACACCTTAACCTACGTTGCGGTGAAAATTAATTTTGCAAACCCTTTAGGAATAGTTTTTATTTACCTTGGCTTTGGGGCAGGGCTTAGTGTTTTTATGTTCACAGGCTTTGTAAAAACCATTCCCCGGGAAATTGAAGAAGCCGCAACCATTGACGGCTGCAGCGTTTTAAAAACCTTTTTCAGTGTGGTTTTTCCAATTTTAAAGCCCACCACTGTAACCGTTGCAATTTTAAATGCCATGTGGATATGGAACGACTATCTTTTGCCCTATCTTATTTTAGGGGCAAAATACAAAACAATCCCCGTTGCGGTACAGCTAACCATGCAGGGCGCCTACGGCAGCATTGACTGGGGCGGCTTTATGGCAATGCTCACACTTTCAATTATTCCCATAATTGTGTTGTATATTTTCCTCCAAAGGTATATAATAGAAGGTGTTATTTCGGGTGCTGTAAAGGGGTAGAAAAATGCGTAAAAGCGGTATATTAATGCACATTTCCTCACTGCCGTCCAATTACGGAATCGGTACAATGGGAAAAGAGGCATATAATTTTATAGACTTTCTGGAAAAAACAAATCAAAAAGTGTGGCAGGTTTTGCCTGTAGGGCACACCTCCTATGGGGATTCGCCTTACCAGTCCTATTCTTCCTACGGGGGAAATCCCTATTTTATTGATCTGGATTTTCTCTTTAAGGACGGTTATTTGAAAAAAGAGGAGCTTGAAACTATTTCCGGGGGAATAAATACGGAAAAGGTTAACTACGGTTGGCTTTTTGAAACAAGGCTTCCGCTTTTAAAGAAGGCTGCACAAAGGTTTCTGGAAAAGCCCGAGGCTGAATTTTACACCTTTTTGGAAGAAAACCGTTTCTGGATTGAGGATTATTCCTGCTTTATGGCACTGAAAGAAAAAATGGGGCACAAATCCAGAGAAGACTGGGACAACACCCTTAAAACAAAAAACGACAAAAGCATAGCCTTTGCCGACGAGGAAACAGTAAGAATTTACAAGGTTATTCAATACTTTTTCTTTAAACAGTGGTTTGAATTAAAAAAATATGCAAATGAAAAAGGCATTGAAATTGTAGGTGATTTGCCCATTTACTGCGCAAGCGACAGCAGCGATGTATGGAGCGAGGAAAAGGTGTTTTTATTAGATGAGGATTTTAAGCCTTTCCTTGTGTCGGGTGTGCCGCCGGATGGTTTTTCGCCACTTGGGCAAAGGTGGGGCAACCCCATATACGACTGGGAATACCTTGAAAAAACAAAATATTCCTGGTGGGTTAACAGAGTGGGGCATGCATTAAAGGTTTTTGACATTGTCCGCATTGACCATTTCCGTGGCTTTGACAGCTACTTTGCAATCGATGCAAAGGAAGACACTGCCGTTAACGGCAGGTGGGTGGAGGGCCCGAAAATGAAGCTTTTCAAGGCTCTTGAAAAAGAGCTTGGGGACAATTTGCCGATTATTGCCGAGGATTTGGGTTATCTGACGGAAAGCGTTAAAAAGCTCCTTTCAGACACCGGGTATCCGGGCATGAAAATACTGCAGTTTGCCTTTGACTCAAAGGAATCGGGGGATTATTTGCCCCATAATTACACGAGAAACAGTGTGTGCTACGTGGGCACTCACGATAACGACACAGCATCAGGTTGGTTTGAAAAGCTTAATGAAAAAGATAGAATAATGGCTGAAAGCTATCTGAATTTAACAAAAATTGAGGGCATTTCAAAGGGGCTTATCCGTGGGGCAATGGCATCTGTTTCCGATTTGTGCATAATTTGCATGCAGGACTGGCTGAATCTTAAAAGTGAGGCAAGGATGAACACTCCCTCAACAAATTCAGGCAACTGGCAATGGCGAATGAAAAAGAATGCAATAACAGAAAAGCTTGAGGATGAAATTAAGGAAATGACAAAGCTTTTCCAAAGATAAAAAAAGCGGCATCTGCCGCTTTTTTTTATACCATAAATTGTTCAATGTTTTCAAAAAGTGTTTCAGTGCGCTTTTTTAAAAGATAGTTTTCCTCTTTTTCAAGCTTCGGGTCCTTCTTTAAAAGCTCAACAACCGCATCGGAAGACTTTTTCAAGGTTTTCATGTCAAGAAGTGACGAAATTTTTAAAGGTGGCAAGCCATGCTGGCGTGTGCCGAAAAATTCGCCCGGACCACGAAGCTGTAAGTCCGTTTGTGAAATAACAAAGCCGTCGTTTGTTTTGGTCATAATATCCATACGCTTTTTAATGTCCTCGTCAAAGGAGGAGGGCAAAAGAATGCAATAGCTCTTGTCCTTTCCTCTGCCAACTCTTCCTCGTAATTGGTGAAGCTGGCTAAGGCCAACGCGCTCGGCGTTTTCAATAATCATAAGGGTTGCCTGGGGGACATTCACCCCAACTTCAATTACCGTGGTGGAAACTAAAATGTCGGTATCGCCAAAGGCAAAGTCGTTCATAACACTATCCTTCTCGCTGTCTTTCATTTTGCCGTGAACAAGCCCCACCTTTACATCGGGGAAAATGTTTTCGGCTAAATTTTCACGGTAGGAAACAGCGCTTTTTAAATCAAGCTCCTCGTTTTCATCAACCATTGGGCAAACAATATAAACCTTGTGGTTCAAGTTAACTTCTTTTCGGATAAAATTGTACATTCTTTCACGAATGTTTTCACCAATGCAGAAGGTGTCCACCTTTTGTCTGCCTGGTGGAAGCTCATTTATAATGCTTATGTCCAGATCCCCGTAAATAATAAGTGCAAGTGTGCGAGGGATGGGCGTTGCGGTCATAACAAGAATGTGTGGGTTTTCGCCCTTTGAAACCAATGCACCACGCTGCTTTACCCCAAAGCGGTGCTGTTCATCGGTAACAACAAGCCTTAAATTTTTGAAATTAACACCTTCCTGGAAAAGTGCGTGTGTTCCGATTACAATATCAATTTCACCATTTTCAAGCTTTTGGTAAACTAAGGTTTTTTCCTTTTTTGTCATACTGCCTATTAAAAGTGCAACCTTGTAGCCGAGAGAGGCAAAAATAGGAGCAACCGACTCATAATGCTGGCGTGCAAGAATACCGGTCGGTGCCATAAACGCTGCCTGGTACCCGTTTTTAACGCACAGATACATTGCAATTTCCCCCACGGCGGTTTTGCCCGAGCCAACGTCGCCCTGAACAAGGCGGTTCATGGGTGATGAGGAGGTAAAGTCACAAATAATTTCATTTACCACATTTCTTTGCGCATTTGTCAAAGGAAAGGGAAAAAGTGAGGTTATTGGCGAAATATCGGTATCATTAAAAGGCTTTACAACCACCTTTTTGGAAACAGCCTTACGCATGTTCAATGCTAACTGCAATAAAAACAGCTCTTCAAAAGCGAGTCGGTTTCGTGCCGCCTCGTAGGCATCGTAGTCTGATGGAAAATGAATGTTACGGATTGCATAGTCACTACGGCAAAGATTGTACTTTTCAATAAGTGACTTGGGCATGAAGTCCTCAATGGCATCACCTGCAACCTCTAAGCATTTTTTTATTGTGGAAACCATCACCTTCTGGGTAAGAGAGGTTGTAAGACGATAAATGGGAACAATGTTATTTGTCACGTTGTTTACCCCAAATGGCTCATATATGGGAGTGATTATTTTCTTTTGACCGAATTTATGCTCAATTTTGCCGTAAAAATTGTAGCATGCGCCTGTACGGAAATTGTTCACAACATAAGGATTGTTGTAAAATACGGCATTAATAACCCCTGTGTCGTCACGAAGAGGTAGGGTGTACACAGTAAAGCCTTTACGTATTCGCTTAACCGTAGGCTGTGCCCCCACCATTAATGTAACGCATTCCACATCGCCGTCGCAAAGGTCGGTAACCTTTTTCTTAATACGCCTGTCCTCAACTGTTGAGGGAAAATAATACAGCATGTCCCTCACAGTTTCAATGCCTAAACGTGAAAGCTTTTCAGCGTTTTTAACTCCAATGCCCTTAATTGTGGATATATTGTCGGAAAGTGCCATAAATTTCCCTCCTTTCAAACCAAAAAAGGGAAACAGAAGTTTCCCTTTTAATAAACTTATTCTACTGCAATAAAGTAATAGTATACAGGCTGACCACCGCTACGAACGGAAACGTCGCAGTCGGGATACTTTTCTTCTAAAGCTTCGCCTAAAGCTTCAGCATCTTCTTCTTTTACGTCTTCGCCGTAGTAGATGGTGATAAGCTCGCTGTCTTCATCAACCATATCGTCCAAAAGTGCGTTAAAGGTTTCGGTAAGGTCGGAGTTAACCACATGGATTTTGCCTTCGCGCATACCAAGGTAGTCGCCCTCGTGAATTTCCTTATCGTCAATGGATGTATCTCTCACAGCGTGAGTAATGCTACCACTCTTAACCATGCCAATAGCGTCCATCATTGCTTCAACGTTGCTTTCAAGGTCGCCTTCGGGAAGGAAGCTGATCATTGCAGTAATACCCTGAGGAATAGTCTTTGTGGGGATAACTGCCACGTTAACCTCAGCAAGTTCCTTTGCCTGTTCACTTGCCAGAATAATGTTCTTGTTGTTGGGAAGAACGATAACATTCTTAGCATTAACCTCTTCAATTGCAGACAAAATGTCGTCTGTAGAGGGGTTCATGGTCTGTCCGCCACGAATAACGTGTGCAACACCAAGCTCAGAGAACACTTCGGCAATGCCCTCACCTGCAGAAACAGAAATAACTGCAAGCTCGCTCATGGGAGCCTTGGGAGCAGGTGCAGAAGACTGCTCAATAAGAGCGCTGTGCTGCTGACGCATGTTTTCAATCTTAATATTGATAAGCTCACCGAGCTTTACAGCCTGTTCAAGCACAAAACCGGGATTGTTTGTATGAATGTGAACCTTAACAATGTCATCTTCTTCAATAATAAGGAGACAGTCGCCGATGGGAGAAATCTTTCTTCTCATTTCTTCGGCGTTTTTAGCGTCCTTATACTTTTCAATAATAAATTCGGTACAGTAACCGAAGGTAATATCATCGGGGTCAATTGCTTCCTGTGCTGTGGAGGGAGCAGAAGAAACAGCGGAAGTAACCTCACTTAATGTGTAGGTTTCACCGTCAAGAGCCTTTGCCATGCCTTCGAAAATGTAAAGAATACCTCTGCCGCCTGCGTCAACGACCCCTGCCTGCTTAAGCTGAGGAAGCATTTCGGGAGTCTGGTCAAGAGCATTTTTACCTTCTTTGTTCACATAAGCAAAGAACTTTTCAAATTCACTGCCTTCAAATTCGGTTGCACCCTTTGCCATAAAGCGGATAACAGTAAGGATTGTACCTTCTGTAGGCTTCATAACAGCAGAGTAGGCTGTGTCGGAGCCTTTCTGAACAGCTACTGCAAAATCTTCTGTGGTAGCCTCGTCTTTGCCTGCAAGGCCCAATGAAAGACCGCGGAAAATCTGTGAAAGAATAACACCTGGGTTACCTCTTGCACCACGGAGTGTTGCCTTTGCAACAGCCGAGGAAAGGTCGGAAACTGAGTCAAATTCCTTAGAAGAAATTTCTCTCGCAGCAGCCATAAATGTAAGAGCCATGTTAGTACCCGTATCACCATCGGGAACGGGGAATACGTTAAGTGAGTCAACATAACCCTTATTCTCGTTCAAAGTGTTTGCGGCAGAAATAATCATATTTTTCAGAAGTGCCGCATTAATCGCTTTTGTCATATCGGATAAATCCCCCTTACATTAATCTGCAACACGCATGCTTTCAACATGAACGTTTACTTCCTTTACAGTAAAACCTGTCATGTCGGAAACCTGATAGCTTACATTATGCATGATGCTTTCGCAGATAGCGGGAACATTTACGCCATACTGGACCATAATATGCATATCGATTACGATGGCGTTATCCTCTACCTGAACACCAATACCCTTGGAAAGGTTACCTGACTTAAGCAAGCTGACAATGCCGTCCTTAGCATTTCTTACAGCCATGCCTACAACACCGTAACAGTTGTTTGCAACCGCACCGGCAATATTTGCAATAACATTATTGCTGATAATGATTTCGCCGAGATTGTTTTCAATTTTAGCAGCCATAAAGCCACCTCCGTTCTTATACTATTATACATTATACATCATAATCGGGTGAAATGTCAACATAATTGCAATCCATTTGAGAAAAACGGGGATTTTTCCGGTTGGTAAAAAGGATAACCTGCCTTGTTTTTGAGATTGTGTAAAACAGGTCTAAAAGCCTGTTTTCACGCTCATCATCCGAGGCGGCAAAGGGGTTATCCAGAATTAAAGGAAAGCTTTCGGGGAACAAAACCTCCGCTAAAGCAAGACGGAAGCAAAGATACACTTCCTCCTTATAACCATGGGAAAATTCCGAAACATCGTGGGGCAATGGGTCGGTAAGAAAAAGTGAAAAATCATTTTTAATACTTATGCTTCGTGTTTTCTTTGGCGCAATCATGTTAATGTAATTTACAGCTTTTTCGTTAATAAGGGGAGTGAAGTCTGCCGAAACAATGTCCTTGGCACGCTTTAAGGCGCGTATTGCCGAATCAAGAGCCTCTACCTTAATCAGTATATCCTCTTTCTGCTCTGTAAAGTACGAAATTTCAGAAATAATTTCATCTAAAGGACGGAACACCGAAGCGGAAACCGCCTTTTCCAACCCTGAAATTTCTTCTTTAAGAGCTAAAAGCCTGTTGGTTGAATTGTTTATTAATTCTATTTTTTCCGACGAGGTGTTTACGGCGTTTTCCTTTATTTCCAAAAGACTGTCAAGGTGCTCAATTGCCTCGCTTTTATCCTGCAAAAGCTTTTCATACTCCGAATAATCAGCACACATTACCTCTTTAAGAAAGGCTTTTTGTTTCTTTTTTATTTTTAGTGCTTTACAAAGGTAATAAATCCCGTATGTAAAAATGGGAAGAGGTGAAAGAAGGTAACAAGTACGATAAAAATAACCTATAATAAATACGCAAAGGGTGAATATGATAGACAATAAGAAACCCTTTGAGAAAAACTTGTTTTTTTCTGGATAATGGGCACTGCTTTCGGGGAAAGAGTCAATGAAAGCTTTCTGCCTCTCAATTTCAATGTTTATCTCGTTTAAAAAAGCACCGTTGTCATTTTCAAGGGAAAGAGCAAGAAAATTTTTGTGCTCAAGGTCATATTCTTTCTTTAAACTCTCAATTTTCTTTAAATTTTCCGCATTTTTATTGCTTTGCTCCAAAGCTTTGTAATGCTCCTCTTTAAGGATTGCAAGCTTTTCTTCAACTTCGTAAAATCTGCCGGAAGCACCTCTGAAGGCACGAAGGGTTTTGCGGTTTTTTTCAAGAATTTCAATTGCACGGGTTGAATTTATTGATTCATCGCCTGTGCTTAAAAGGTTTACAAGCCTTTGCTCAATTTCCTCGGTTGCGCCAAAATAAGCTGCGTCATTTTCACGGCAATATACGCTTTTTCGGTAGGTTTCACGGTCCTTTGGGAGAAAAACGGAAAAGTCGGCTTCTTCGGGGGAAAATGTTTTTGCGTCAAACTTCTGGGTTTTGCCCATTTTCCTGAAAACTGTTATAAAATCACCGTTCCTTTCCACACACATGCTTCCAAAGGCTGTGTCCTTATCCCATGGAATGCACTTTTCTCTGTCGGATTTTGATTTTCCGAAGCCGAAAAGCATTGACTCAATGAAGTGTGCAATGGTGGACTTTCCGCTTTCGTTTTTTCCGTATATAACGTTCAAGCCGTTTTTCAGTTCAATGTTACAGTTTTCAAGCTTGCCGAAGCTGTTTATGTCGAGTTCTCTTATAATCATAAATCAAAATCAACTCCCTTCATTGCCAAAAGGGCGTATTTTGATGCAAGAGAAGAAATTTTTTCGTTTTCTTGGGAAATAATCTTGGAAAATTCCTTTAAAATACGGCTTTGGGAAAAATCCTCCGAACAGGTTTCGTCAATTATTTTTATATACTTTGCCTTTGGAGAAAGAAAGGACAAAATGTAATTGATGTCAATCTGTAATGTGTCGCAGGTTTTGCCCGAAAGCTTAACCTTGCAGATACATCCGGCAACACTATCTTCTAAAGCGGCTACAATATCGTGAACTGACGAAAAGTCAGACACGTCAAGATTTATAACCTTGTATATTGCAGAGGATGTGGGGATGAAGGAAATATCGGTGGAGTAAGAATTGATGTTTGCACAAACAAACCCCTTTTCGCCCTCCTCGTCAAAGCCTGCTCCATCGTGACAGCCCGGATATACAAAAACTTTGTCGCGGTAAAATTCGTGAACATGCCCGAGCGCAACATAGCTATAGCCAAGAGTGGATAAAAAGTCCTTATTCAAGGGGTTGTATTCGCTGCATGGAGAAAAATCTCCATGCATGCAAAGCACAGCGGGAGATTTATTGCAAGGGGGGATAAGCTTTTCAAGTGAGGCTGTTTTTGAACAGAAGGAGATGCCTGTTATTGTGCCTTCACCCACAGAAAAACTTTCTGCCTTGTTGGAAAAAATGTGAACATTCCCCGGGAAATTGTTTTGGCTAAGGCCATAGTCATGGTTGCCAAGAGCAATGAAAACAGGAATGGCACCCAAACGGGTAAATTCCCCTTTAAGAAAGCTTGAAAGAGAGTGGGACAAAACAGGAGAGTCGGATAAATCTCCTGAAATGAGCAAACAGTCCGCATTCTTTTCAATGGTATAGTCTATTATTTTTGAAAACGATGCACGACGGTCTGCCTTCCTTTTTGCTGAAATCTCAGGGGGAAGGGAAGAGAGCGGAGCATCCAGATGATTGTCGGCTGTGTGAATTATAAGCATTTTTAGTCTCCTTGAATATGAGTTTCTACCTATTATATATAATAGCACACGGGAGGGATATTGTCAAAGTGTAATAAAATGTTGGTAAAAAAGTTGAAAAAGTTTTTAATTTATAAATATTATTTAGGCAATTTGTTTAAAAAAAATTTAAAAACTTAGTCAAAAGTTATAAAAAACTCTTGAAGTTCTTGAAAAATTTGTGTATAATGAAAGAAGTAGTAATATATTTATAAGAGGATGTGTAAAAATATGCGGATCAGACTGAAACCCATACTTGCAGCTTTGCTGTGCACAACCATGCTCGTACCCACATTTTCTGCCTGTCAAAGAAAGGAAGAAAAGGGCGAAGTGCGTATTATAAGAATCGGAACTCACGCTCAGGGCGAGGATGACCCCTATCTAATTGATGCAATTACAGGTGAACAAAACCCCAGCATGAATGCTGATAAAAAGAAGGCTTCAATTACAGCTCTTGAAAAAGTTAAGGAAGAGCTGAATGTTGAAATTCAGTTCCTTCAGTATTCAAGTGACCTTAAGCAGCTTCTGTTGCAGACGGTTCTTGCGGGCGACCCCTATTGTGAGCTTGCAATCCTTTGGGGTGGTGTGCAGGGTGCAATTCTTTCACAGAATGTACTCCAGCCTCTTGACGAATATGCATACATTTTCCACGACGACCCCGACGGCAAGTGGATTCTTCCTACAAAAACTTTTGGTCATTATTACCTGATGAACCGTGACTTGCTTTTCAGTAATACATGGCCTATCGTATACAACATAAGTATGGTGGAGGAAGTTCCTTCCCTCAGAGATTCCAACGGCAGAACAATTTATCCTTCTGACCTTTACTACTCAGGTCAGTGGACATGGAGCCGTTTTAAGGATTACATAACAAAAATCAAACAGTATTATTCCGGTAAAAAAGCTCCCTCCGGTGGAGATGTGGCAGCGTTCAATACAAACTTCACATTCTTCGGACTTTTCGGACTTCATTCTGTTGGTGCAGGTGTGTACGACGGTTCAGCAATGAGCTTTGACACAGATGCGGCAATTGAGGTTTGTGAATTTATTGATGAGCTTATGACTAACGACATAGTTACTTGCTCAAGTGCACAAAAGGGTGTAAAGGCTGACTCCGGTTGGCTCACAGGAACCGACGCTTTCTTAAGAGGCGAAACAGTATTTACTAACTGTGCAAGATGGAGAATGGACGACTGTTCAACAACTCTTGCAGAACGTGGTGAATCAATGGGTATTATCCCGTTCCCCTATCCCGATGGCACTAACCCTCATACCGATGAAAACACAAAGTACCGCCACGTAACACCCATGGCTGACTCCGTTGGTCTTATGCGCGGTATTGATAAAGAAACAAGTGCTCTTGCACTTGAAGCTTACAAGATGTATAAGGTTGAGTTCTACAAGGCATATGCACAGGTTGATTCCATTGCTCAGTACATGGTTGACCGTGCAAGCGCAGACGCTCTTACATTCGGTGTTGATATTTTCCATCCCGAAGTTGGTGAAGACAACCTTAGAATCTGGAGTGAGTTTGGTAACACTCCCGCAAATGAATACTCCGAAGCCTGCGACGTTATGTGGGCATGGAGCGATATCTTAGGCAGATCAATCTACGGCGTAAACGGTTATGCTAAGTACAGAACAGCAGTTCATGCAAACAAGCAGAACATTTACGAAAAGCTTGACACAATCTCCGAAGCGGTTAACTCCAACGAGGTTGTTGACTCGGTTAATCCTTCTGTATCAAAGAAGAGCGGTGCGGTTTTGGCATTTGCTGCAGGTACAGACCCCGAAACAATCAAGTGGGAGGATTACATTGCCGGAAGCGACAATATTGACGGCGATTACGAAATTGATAAAATCAAGCTTGATTATTCCGCAGTTGACTTTAACACAGTGGGTATTTACGAAGGTGCTTTAATCGGTAAGGTTACTGACGAAGGCGGAAACCAGGGTGAAGGTAAGTTTACAGTTTCCATATATAATAAGGAAAATACTGTTCCGCCCACATTGGTGCTTAAAGAAGGCGGAGCAAATAAAATGGAACTTAATAAGGATGTATCAACCGTTAACTGGGGCTCATACGTTCAGGAAGCGTATGATGTAGACGGAATTGATATTTCCATGAACATAACAGCAGACACAGGTTGGCTTGATGTAACAACTCCCGGTGAATACAATGTTGACATTGTTGCAACAGACTTTGCCGGAAATGAAACAGAAGCTACAATTGTTGTTAAGGTAGAATAAGAAACGGAGGGATAAATCCAAAATGGCAAGTCAGGTAAAACGCAAAAAGAAAAATTTGACACTGATTGTTGTCGCAGCTATTCTTGCCGCGTGTTTGGTCCTTGTAGCTCTTGCATACGTTCTTCCCGGTAACAAAGATACTGTTGCAGTGGCAGGTACACAGGGCGAATTCTTGGAAAACACATATGCAGAATATCTGGAAGAAGTCGGATATGATGAAACAAAGTCAATATCTGACAATGTTGTCACCATCGATGTTGCAAACTTCAGAACAGGTGACGTTGTAGCGGTTGAAGAACCCGTAGAAGAAGCTACAGATGTTGAAGAAGCAACAGATGTAGTTGAAGAAGAAATTGTGGAAGAAGTTATCGAAGAAGTGGTTGAAAACGATGCTTCCGTTGCAGTTTATGAAAACGGCGGCGTGAAGATTGCTGACCGCGGTGACGTAACATGGTCTTTCACAGTTGATGCAGAAGGTTACTACAACCTTAAGTTCAACTATACTTCAATTGAAGGCACAACATCTAATCCTCAGAGAACTCTTCTTATTGACGGAAAAGAACTCTTTGATGGCATGAGACAGATTGACTTCAAGAGAACATGGGACAACGGTGAAATCACTTCCAAGGGTGGTAACGAAATCCGTCCCACAGCTGTTCAGGTGTTTGAACCCGTTGAGCTTTATGCAGCTGACACAAACATGAGAACACTTGCTCCCTATGTTTTCTATCTTACAGCAGGTGAGCATACTCTTACACTTGAGGAAAACCGTGAGCCCGTGCAGATTAATGCAATCAGCTTTGAAAAGGCTCCTGTTGCTCCTACATATGAAGAGTACCTTACATCAGTACCCGGCGATGTTTACGCAGGTGAAACACTTGTAATGCAGGCCGAAAGAAAAGAAGGCGGAACAGTAGCAATCAGAAAGACATCCACATCCGTTGGTGTTTCTACTGACTACTCCAGCTCCTACACAGTTCCTTATCATCACTGGAACCAGCTTCTTAACATTGTTGGTGGTTCTAACTGGGCAACAGCCGGTGAAGCTATCACATGGGTTGTTGAAGTTCCTCAGTCCGGTTTGTATCAGATTGCACCCAGAGCGAGACAGAACACAAACCGTGGTGTAAAGAGCTTCAGAAGAGTTAAAATTAACGGCGAAGTTCCTTTCAAGGAAGCTGAAAAGATTGGTTTTGACTATTCTACAAGCTTTGGAAACTGCGTTCTTTCCTCTGCTCCTGCATATGATGAAGCAGGTAATGTTGTGAAAGAATCTGAGCCCTTCCTTTTCTATTTGAATGAAGGTCAGAACGCAATTACAATGGAAATCGTACTTGGTGACTTTGCGAACGCTCTCTCCAAGGTTGAAGACAGCGTGCTTGAACTTAACAACATGTATCGTAAGGTTGTTCAGATTACAGGTGTGGTTCCCGATACATATATTGACTATGAAATTGCTAAAAAGGTAGCAGATTTCGAGGACACAATGCAGGAACAGGCCGATACTCTTTATGCAGTAGTTGATGAGCTTGTTGAAATCACAGGCGAAAAGGGTTCCGGTACAGTTCAGATTGAAAAGGTTGCACGTCAGTGTGCACAGTTTGCTGAAAAGCCCGACGATGTAGTTGATGAAATTTCCGCATTCAAGAGCAACATTTCTGCTCTTGGTACATGGATGCTTGAAATCTCTTCAATGCCTCTCGAAATCGACTCTTTCTCCATTTCTGCTCCCGGTGCAGAACTTAAGTGCGCAGAGCCTAACGCTCTTGTTGCAACAGGTCATGAAACAATCAGATTCATCGCAACATTCGTTGTTGACGATACACAGATTGCTTCCGATACAGAAATTACAAACGATGCTGTTAAGGTTTGGATTGCTACAGGTCGTGACCAGGCTCAGATTATCCGTAACCTTATCGACGGTGACTACTCTCCTTCTCACGAAAAGAGTGTAAACCTTCAGCTTATCCCCGGTGGCGTACTTCTTCCTGCAACTTTGGCAGGTAACGGTCCTGATATTTCTCTTTCAAACGGCCAGGCGAGCGTTGTTGACTTTGCAGTTCGTGGCGCTCTTGCAGACTTGAAGCAGTTTGATGACTATGAAGAATATGTAAAGGATATGGAATTTAAGGAAAGTGCGATTAACACAGCAAGCTACAACGGCGGTGTTTATGGTATTCCCGAAACTCAGTCCTTCAGCGTATTGTTCTACAGAACTGATATATTGGAAGAACTTGGTTTGGAAGTACCCAAGACTTGGGACGATGTTGAAAAGGCAATCAATGTTCTCCATATTAACAACTATGATTTCTACATTCCCACATCTGCACTTTACTCCACATTGGTATTCCAGTATGGCGGCGATGTATATCACGGTGCAGCAGGAACTGTAGGTCCTGATGGATATGTTTATTCCGAAACAGGCAGTGACTACGGTATTGAAAGTGGTCTTCGTGACGAACCTGCAATGCTTGCATTCCAGAAGCTTACAGAATTCTTCACAACATACGCTCTTCCCGTATCTGCTGACTTCTCTAACCGTTTTAGAACAGGTGAAATTCCGATTGGTGTTGCTGACTACACACTCTTCAACACTCTTGAAATTTTCGCTCCTGAAATCAAGGGTCTTTGGAACTTTGCTCCCATGCCCGGTTATGTAGATCCTGTAACAGGCGAAATTAATAACACAGTTGTATCAGGTTCTTCTCACACTGTTATGCTTGAAAGCTCCAAGAAGAAGGATGACGCTTGGGAATTCATGAAGTGGTGGCTCAGTGAAGATATTCAGGTACAGTATGGTAACACACTTGAAGCTATCTTAGGTAGTGGTGCAAGATATGCAACAGCTAACACTAAGGTACTCACACAGTTGCCTTGGGCAACAAGACAGTCTGATGTAATCTTGGAACAGTTTGAACACACAACAGGTGTTCCCGATGTTCCCGGTTACTACATGACAGGTCGTCAGATTGACTACGCATTCAAGGGCGTTGTTACAGACGGTCAGAACCCCAGAGAAGCTCTTTACTTGAATGTTAAGGAAATCAATGATGAACTTACAATCAAGCGTGAAGAATTCCACTTAACAAGAATGGACGAGGAGGGAAAAGTAATCGATGGCTAAGCAGAACGTAGAAAAGACTGAACAAACGGGATTGAACCGTAAGAAGCTTCAGTCCATGGAATGGAAGAACGCATGGCGTCTCCACAGAGAAAAGTACATGCTTATCCTTCCCTTTGCACTTATCTTCTGTATATTTACAGTGCTTCCCGTTGCAGTGTCCATGGTACTTAGTTTCACAAACTTCAACATGCTCCAGATTCCCGATTTTATCGCTCTGGAAAACTATGTAAACCTTGTAGTATTTGACGATGTATTCCTGATTGCTGTAAAGAACACATTGTTCTTCGCTATCGTAACAGGTCCCGTCAGCTACCTTATGTGCTTTGTATTCGCTTGGATTATTAATGAACTTCCTCCCAGAGTAAGAGCACTTATGGTGTGCGTATTCTACGCACCCAGTATTTCAGGTAACGCATTCGTTATCTGGAAGCTCCTCTTCTCAAGTGATATGTATGGTTATATTAACGCTTATCTCTTGAAGTGGAACATTATTCAGAGTCCTATTCTGTGGTTTGAAACAGCAGAGTATATTATGCCTATCCTCATCATTGTACAGCTTTGGTTATCACTTGGTGTTGGCTTCCTTTCTTTCGTTGCAGGTTTGCAGAGCCAGGACGCAGCGCTTTACGAAGCAGGTGCAATCGACGGTATCAAGAACCGTTGGCAGGAGCTTTGGTATATCACACTTCCTTCCATGAAGCCTCAGCTTATGTTCGGTGCCGTAATGCAGATCACATCTTCCTTCGGTGTTGCAGGTATTGCTGACGCGTTGGTAGGTTTCCCCACAGTTGACTACGCAGGTCACTTCATTTTGAACCACTTGAACGACTACGGCGGTCTTCGTTATGAAATGGGTTATGCATCTGCAATCGCAGTTATCCTCTTCTTCGTAATGATTTTCGCTAACATCTTAGTTCAGAAGGTACTCAGAAAGGTGGGTTCGTAATAATATGAAAAAGTTATTTTCAAAAATAGGTGCGGCCCTCGCTAAGGTACCTCCCTTCAAGCAGTTCAATGCATGGCTTGCACACAGAAGAATTACAAGAAGAAACCGTTCTTTGGCTGTGGATATTTCTCTTACAGTATTCTTAGGTATCTTCGGTATTATCAGTGTACTTCCTCTTTGGTTGATTGTTGTAAACGCATTCAAGCCCTTGAACGAAATATTCATGTTCCCTCCGAAGTTCTTTGTGGTTAACCCCACAATGGAGAACTTCCAGGACTTGTTCCAGTTGATTGGTAACTCCTGGGTACCTTTCCCAAGATATATCTTCAACACAGTGTTTATTACACTTTTAGGTACAATCGGTTCTGTGCTTATTGCTTCAATGGCAGCATATCCTTTGGCTAAGTATCAGTTCCCCGGATCTAAGTTTATAAACAGTATGATTGTTTATTCTCTTATGTTCAACGGCTCAGTAACAGCAATTCCCAACTACATTATCATGAGCAAGATTGGTCTTATTGATACATATTGGGCAGTTGTTCTTCCTGCTATCGGTTCTACAATGGGTCTTTACCTGATGAGAAACAATATGACACATATTCCTACTTCTCTTCTTGAATCCTGTAAAATCGATGGTGCCAGCGAATTCAGAATTTACTGGTCAATCATTATGCCTCTTTCCAAGCCTGCATGGATCACACTTGTTATCCTTTCTTTCCAGAGCTTGTGGGGCACAACAGGCGGTACATACCTTTACACAGAAAAGTTAAAGCCTGTTACATACGCACTCAGCCAGATTCTTGCGGCTGGTGTTGTACGAACCGGTGTATCCAGTGCGGTAAGCTTGATTATGCTTATTGTACCCGTAGCCGTATTCGTTATTTCTCAGAGTAACGTAGTTGAAACAATGGCTTCATCCGGTATGAAGGACTAAGGGGGTGCAGATTGTGAAAAAGAGAATAGTAACATTAACTATGGCTTTAGTTTTGTCCTTGATCGTTTGCATGCAAGCTGTACCCGCTATGGCAGAGCATACAAAGGATGCCAGTTATATTTACGATTTCTGGGGAAATGCAAATCAGAGCTTGTCTGCATTCCAGCTTTCCACAGTAATCGACAACAATTCAATGGGTAACAATCTTAATCTTTCAACAGTAAAGGACCTTTTCGTTTACGAAGATGAAATTTACATTGTTGACTCCGAACAGGGAAGAGTAAATATCTTTGATAAGGATTTCAACTTTGTTGACTCCATTAAGATTATCCGTAACGAAGAAGGTAAGATCGTTGTAAGTGAAGAAACAAACAAGCAGATGATTTTGTCTTCTCCCGAAGGTGTTTATGTAACAGAAGATTATATCTACATTGCCGACTCCGGCAACAACAGAATTCTTGTTCTTGAACATGACACACACTCTCTTGTACGTGAAATCACAAAGCCTTCCGCTATGATGGAAGATGCGATTTTCAAGCCCAGTAAGCTTGCTGTTGACAACTCCGGTCGTATTTTCTGTGTTATTCAGAACAGCACAGAAGGTATCGTTGAGTTGAATACAGACGGTAGTTTCTCCCGTTATTACGGTGTTAACTCTCCTTCCGTAAACCTTATTGACTACTTCTGGAGAAGTATTGCAAGTGAAGAACAGCAGGATAAAATGGCTAAAACCTATGCTCCTTCCTTCAGCAACATCCAGGCAGATAAAGAAGGTTTCGTTTATGCAGTAACACTCGATACTGCATCCAAGGAAATGGTATTCAGATTTAACTCCAACGGTGAAAACGTTCTTCGTAAGTTCGGTTATTCCGAACAGATGGGTGACTTGCCCTCAAAGATTGACGAAAGCTTCTCAATCAGCACATTCGTTGATATTGCGGTAAATGATTTCGGTGTATACGCTCTTCTTGACACAGTTAAGAACCGTGTATTCGTATACAACTTCGATGGTAACCTTATTTGTATCTTCGGTGGCGAAGGTAACACAAAGGGTACCTTCAACAACCCCACAAGTATTGCTTGGATGGGTAACGACCTTATTATAGGTGACGAAAACTTGGCAAGTGCATTCGTATTCACAACAACTGACTTCGGCGACCTTATTTTAGAAGCTGAAAAGAAGTACTACGAAGGTGACTTCGACGCAGCGGCTGTTTTGCAGAAAAAGGTTGTTGAAATGAATGCTAACTACGACCATGCATACGTATCAATCGGTAAGAACCTTTTGATGCAGGATGAATATGAAGAAGCTATGTACTACTTCAAGCTTGGTAATGATAAGACTTATTATTCCAAGGCGTTCACAGGATATAGAAACCTTATCCTTCAGAAGTACTTCTTCTTATTGGCAGCTGTAGTTGTTCTGTTTGTTGTATGGGTACTTCGCGGTGAAGTTAAGTACAATAAGCAGCAACGTAAACTTGAAGAACTGTGAGGTGAAAGTGATGAAGAAATTTGTTGAAGATTTTAAATATTTGAACTACGTCATATTTCACCCGTTTGATGGCTTTTATGAAGTAAGATTCAGAGGCAAGGGCAATTACGCTTTAGTTGCAATCCTCTTCATCTTAAGCGGTCTTATGAACGTTATTTCATATCAGTACACAGGCTTTATTATGAATAATAACGCCATGTTTGCAATGAACAGTGTAACAACCTTCATTTTTGGTTTGTTCCCATATCTGCTTTTTGCAATCAGTAACTGGAGTATGACAGCAATTTTTGAGGGTAGCGGTAAGTTCCTGGATATTTTAACAGTTCTTGCTTACTCACTTTACCCCAAGCTCCTCATGGACATTGTGGTTGTTATTTTCTCAAATGTTGTTACAGCAGAAGAAGCAATGATTCTTACAGCAGTACAGATGATTGCTCTCGTTTGGTTCTGTTTCCTTGTATTCAGTGGTTTGTGTGTAATCCATGAATACGGCGCAGGAAGAAACCTTGTTATGATTCTTGCAACCTTTGTTGCAGCAGTTGTAGTAATCTTCCTGGCAACATTGTACGTTACATTAGTTGAGAAGGTATTTACATTCTTTGTAGACTTCACAACAGAATTAGCAAGGAGGTGAGGATATGAAGAAGTTACTCAGTAAAATTTCATTACTTAAAATTGTTACAGTAATTGTAGTTGTTGCTTTAGTGGCATCCTTCGTATCAACACTCCCCGAATACGTGCTTAAGTCAACACCTGTTGCTCAGGTATTGCAGGCAGGTATTCCCGAAAATGGCGAAGTGATTTCAAAGGCAATTAACGGCAACGTAATGGTTGCTCAGAATGAAGGCAAAACTCTTTATGTTGAGCCTAAAACTTTAAATGTTACAGTAGTTGACGATGCCACAGGTATGACATGGAAGTCCATGCCTTCTGATGGTAACCTCACAGAAGATGAAAAGGCTCCCTTGTTCATTTCCTTCCTGGATGCAACCGGTGCTTTAAGCAACTGGGATGTATTCACCTACTGTATTGGTAACGATAACACAACACGTGAATTGGAAGAAGGCGAAAGCCTTACTGATACTTACTCAATCAACAAGATTGAAAACGGTTTCAGAGCAACACTTAAAATAAGTGAGCTTGAAAGTGCAGTTCTTAACGAATACATGCCCAAGCAGATTTCCGTTGAACGTTATACAGAATGCTTCATTAACAAGATCGATACTCTTCTTGCAGAAGGCAAGATTGATGAAGATCAGAAGATTAAGTACAACAAGGCACTTTCCATGATTTACGCGCTTGACGAGGAAAATCAGGATTATTACTACAACAAGTACGCAGGTACACCTCCTGTAACTGTTACAACAATCCTTATTGACCTTGCTAAGAAGGTTCAGTACACAACTGACGACCTTATCAATGACAGCCGTGAGTTCAACATTATGGACGTTGAACTTTCTCACCCCGCTGACTTCCAGATTATTATGGATGTTACACTTGAAAACGGTGATTTGGTTGTTCATATTCCTACATACGAAATTCTTAACAACAGCGAAGACCAGGAATATTACACTCTCCAGAAGATTACAGTATTCCCCAACTTCGGTTTGGTTGATGCTAAGAAGTACAACGAAGGCTTTATCTTCGTTCCCGACGGAAGTGGTGCACTTTTCAACATCAACAGCTACGACTCTGGTTATGTTGAATACACACGTCCCGTTTACAACAGCAATTACTTTGATAAGCTCTATACTGATACAGAATATAATGAAGACATTATGATGCCTGTATTCGGTATGGGTAAGAAGAAGGCTGAATTTGTTGCAGCACCTGCAGAAGAAACAGTTGAAGAAACTGCAGAAGCAGTTGAAGAAGCAACAGAAGTTGCAACAGAGGTTGAAGAAGAAGACACAGGCATTGTTGAAATCAAGACAGAAGTTAAGGACGCAGGCATGAACGGCTTCCTTGCTATCATTGAAAGCGGTGCTGAAACAGCTTCTATCACAGTAAACCTTGGTGTTGCAGATACATCCAACGGTGGTACAAACTTTAACAAGGTTTATCCCTCCTTCGATGTAATGCAGTACAGTAATGTAAAGGTATTCGGTCCTTACAGCACAAACGATGCTAAGTTCCTTGCAACTACATCCTCCTTTGATGTTGACCTTAAGGTTCGTTACAAGCTTTACACAGACAATTGTAACTACTACACAATGGCACAGGATTACAAGAGCTATATTATTGAAAAGAACGGCTTGACAGTTGAAGCTGCAAAGAGCCCCGAAATTTTCCTTGATGTAGTTTCTTCCCTTACTGTTGAAGAAAGATTTATGGGCGTTCCCTACGACAAAACTTTGTCAATGACAACTTATTCCGAGCTTGAAGGTATTTTGGATGACCTTGACGGCGTTGATAAGGTTGTAAGCTATAAGGGTGCTTATAACGGTGGTATTTACAACACAATCAATACAAAGGCTAAGAAGACCGGTGCTAACGGTTCCCAGAAGGAATACGATGCTCTTATGAAGAAGTACGGTGACTCTATTTACATGAGCACTCCCGTATCCTATGTTTATAAGGATTCTGCAATCTTCAAGGCAAGTAAGCATGCTCTCTTAGGTTATGATTCTGAACCTATCAAGGTTTATGATTACGATATTCCCACAGGCAGATTCAATCTCTTTGGTGAAGGTCACTGGGTTGTAAGTCCTTATTACCTTCCCGCAGTTGTTGAAAGCTTCAGCAAGGATAGCGAAAACGTTAAGCTTGCAATTGAAGACCTTGGTAACCTTGTATATGCTCACAATAAGCCCGATACAGAAGTTGACCTTTACGAAGGTGAACAGGTTATCGCAAATGCACTCGGCACTCTTACTGCAAACGACAGAAGCATTGTTCTTTACAATCCCTTTGCAACAAGAATGCTTTATGCAGACTACAGCGCTGATATTTCCAGAGAAAGCAGTGACTATGGTCTTATAGTACATAACGTACCTTTCCGTCAGATTGTTATGAACGGTTTGACAAAGTATACAACACTTAATGTAAACGAATCTTCTACAGGTAAGGCATATTACCTCCTTCAGGCTCTTGAATTAGGTAGCTGTCCCAAGTACAAGATTACAGCAAAGAGTGTTGACAGACTTAAGGAAAACAACTACAGTGACCTTTACTCCACAGAGTATAGTCTCATTGCAGAAGACATCAAGGCTATGAGTGCTACAATCAAGGAAGAATTCCAGAAGATTGGCACAACAGAAATCGTTAACCACGAAATCCTTGATGAAAAGGTATTTGTAACAACATATGCTACAGGCGTTAAGGTTGTTGCAAACTACAACACATTTGATGTTGACACATCTTACGGTAACATTTCCGGCTTCGGCTACTTGGTAGTCGAAGCAGGTGATGAACCTGTAGTGGAAGAAGTAGTAGAAGAAGTTGCAATAGAGGAAGGAGGAGAAGTAAATGAGTAAGACAAATGAAGCTAAAGTAAAGGCAGTTAAGACAAAGAAGCCTATGAAGTTCCAGACAACTCAGAAGATTAATGGTTATATTTTCCTTCTCCCCTGGATTATCGGTTTCCTTCTTTTCTTCCTTATTCCCATGGTTAACACAATCATTTATTCCTTCCACACTGTAGGCGTTGCCGAATCAGGTGGTATGGAAATGACATGGAACAGTATTAACAACTACATTGACTTGTTCAATACTGAGCTTTCCACACAGAGCCAGCAGTTCACACGTGTGTTCGCGGACGAAAACTCCAACATCGTTATGAATACTCCTCTTATCGTTGTATTCAGCCTTTTCTCAGCTCTTTTGGTTAACGCTAACTACAAAGGCAGAGACGTTGTAAGAGTTATCTTCTTCCTTCCCATCGTTCTTGGTATCTCCATTGTTACAACAATGGTAACAACAACAGGTGGCGATATGACAGGTGTTACAGCTGTTGCAACAGAAGAATCCGGATTTATCATGAGACTACTCACATCTTACACATTCCTTCCCAAAGACGTTATCGGCTTTGTAATGGGCGTTGTAAGCGATATTTCCGCAATTATCTCCAAGGCAGGCGTACAGACACTTCTTTATCTTGCAGCACTCCAGGGCATCAGCCCCTCTCTTTACGAGGTTGCTAAGATTGAAGGTGCTACAACATACGAAATCTTCTGGAAGGTTACATTCCCGATGGTGGGTTCAATTACACTCTTTAACTTTGTATTCACTTTCGTTGATTTGTTCTCTGACAGTAGTATTGCTCAGGAAGTTTACGCATTCGCGTTTGAAAAGAATAACATCGGTGTAGGTAGTGCACTTTCAGTTGTTTACCTCTTTGACGTTCTTCTTATTCTTCTGGCTATGGTATTAATTCTTACAAAGGTGGTGAAGATCGGTGACTAAGAAGACAAAAGCTCCTAAGGCTAAAAAACCCGGCTTAATCCAGTGGTTTAAAACTGCTTGGAATGACAATTCCATCACTGATCCTCTTGTTTGTAAGAGAACTTTACAGGGTATTATATTTAAGGTTTTCGGTATCACAGTAATTTTGGGTATGTGTTTCTCAATCCTTTACCCGATTTTGAAGCTTTTCCCCATGATTCTTTGTGACGTTGAAGACTTAGGTAACCCCGACGTTGTATGGATTCCCAAAACATTCTCTCTTGTAAGCTTCCAGGCTGCAATCAGACTTGTTTTCGGTAACTTCCTCATCATGTTCCAGTCGCTTCTTTATGCAGCGGTAATTGCGTTCATTCAGGTTGTTATCTGTGCAATGGCAGGTTACACAATCGGTAGAATTAATATTCCCTTCAAGAATATTGTTTTCTTCCTTGTAATCTTCACATTCGTAGTTCCCCGTCAGTCACTTCTTATTTCGCAGTACTTAAGATTCAAGAACTTTGACGTGCTTGGTATTTTCCAGCTCTTCACAGGGGACACGGTGGACCTTATCAATAACCCCATCACACTTTACATGCTTTCATTCTTCGGCCAGGGCTTGAAGCAGGGCTTGTTCATTTACATCTTCGTATCCTTCTTCAAGGGTCTTCCCAAGGAGTTGGAAGAAGCAGCTCTTATCGACGGTTGCGGTTTCTATAAGACATATCTTAAGATTGCTCTTCCCAATGCCGTTCCTTCAATCATGGTTGTTGCGGTACTTTCCTTCATCTGGAACTACGGTGATACGTACTACACCGGTTACTTCCATCCCGAAGGACCCTACCTTGCAATGAAGCTGAGCCAGCAGTTTGCAGCTACAAACGCTAACACTGTTGTTGATGCGGTTTCCAAGTGGTACGACGCTCCTGCAGCAAGTAGTTTCACATACGATGCTGTTAAGCAGGCAGCTGTACTTCTTTACCTCATTCCTCTTCTTGTTATTTACTTTATTGTACAGAAGAGACTTGTTGAAAACTTTGCAGCCAGCGGTATTGTTGGTTAAAAAATTAAAAAGACGTCCGAGAAATTGGACGTCTTTTTTGTTGTTAAAAACCTTAAAGTATGTTATTATGTTGTCATACGAGTTAAAAGAGGTGTACTTATGCGAGGAGTTAATTTAATAGCTGTGTTTAATAAAGAACAAAACAAGGTTTTAATGTGCAAAAGGCGAAAGGACCCCTACAAAGGACTACTTAATTTTGTGGGCGGCAAGATTAAAGAGGGGGAAGATGGATTTTCCTCGGCGTACCGTGAGCTTTTTGAAGAAACGGGAATTGCAAAAGAAAATATAAAGCTTTACCACTTAATGGATTTTACATATCATTTGCAGGACTTTTATATGGAAGTGTATGTGGGTAAACTTAGTTGTGACATTGATGTTTCAGGGGAGGAAAACGAGCTTTCCTGGCAGGATGTAAACCAAAGCTTTGCCGACAAAAGCATTTTTGCAGGGGTTGGCAACTTAGAGCACATTATGAACATAATAAAAAAATGTGAAGAAGAAAGCTTAATTAATTTTTTTGAGGTGTAAAGAGTGAAATATCCGATTCTTATGGTTCACGGAATGGGGTTCCGTGACAGTGAGCTTTTAAACTATTGGGGAAGAATACCCCAATGCCTTGAAGACCATGGTTGTAAAATTTTTTACGGCAGGCAGGACAGTAACGCCTCCATACAATCAAACGGCGAAGCTTTAAAAAAGAGAATAGAAGAAATCCTGGCAGAAACCGGTGCAGAAAAGGTGAATATTATTGCTCATTCAAAGGGCGGTCTTGATGCAAGATATGCAATCTCTTCCCTGAAAATGGGGGATAAGGTTGCATCCTTAACAACAATGAGCACACCGCACAATGGCTCAAAAACTGTTGATTTGCTTTTAAAAGCGCCCGATAAGCTTGTGAGGCTTGCAGGCTTTTGTGCCGATTGCTGGTATAAGATTTTAGGCGACAAAAATCCATCCTCCTACAAGGTGTTTCATTCCTTTTCAACAAAAGCGGCTAAGGATTTTAACAAAGAAAACCCGGATTGTGAAGGCGTTTATTACCAAAGCTATGCCTTTGTTATGAAAAACCCTTTAAGCGATATTTTAATGTGGGTGCCAAATGTTATTGTTGGTATTATTGAAGGTGAAAACGACGGACTTTTGCCGCCACGGGCTGTAAAATGGGGCGATTTTAAGGGTGTGTACAAGGGCGTTACAAGAAGGGGAATATCACACTGTGACGAAGTTGACCTTCGTAGAAGAAAGCTTTCAGATAAAAGAGGCAACGGCGTTTCGGATATTACCGAGGTTTACCTGAGCGCTGTTGAAAACTTAGAAAAATCAGGCTTTTAAGGAGATTTAAAATGTTTCGTGAATTAGTAAGAAAAAACAAAAAGATTTCAAAAGAGGAATGTATAGAGCTTTTAAAAAATGAAAAAAGGGGAGTTTTGTCGGTAATAGGTGACGAAGGCTACCCCTACGGAATGCCCATGAATCATTTTTACAATGAAGATGACGGATGCATTTATTTTCATTCCGGGAAGGCAGGTCACAGACCCGATGCACTTAAAAAATGCAACAAGGTGTCCTTTTGTGTGTATGATGAAGGCTATGTGAATGAGGGTGAGTGGGCGAAAAATATACAAAGCGTAATCGTTTTCGGAACAATGGAAGTGATTGACGATACTGAACAAATTGCCTCCATTGTTACAAAGCTCAGCTATAAATTCACCAATGACCACGATTATATTAAGCGTGAAGTTGAGCTTTACGCTTCAAAAACAGACCTTTTAAAGCTGAATGTTGAGCATATGTGCGGAAAAAAGGTGCGCGAAGAATAATTGTGTAAAAATATTTATAAGAATGCATAATTATTCGTTGAAAAGATATTGACTTTTTTTGAAAATGGTGGTATATTCTTTGTATTGAGAAAAACTCAATACATAATGTAAAACTTGAAAGGAAGTAGTTAAAATGAAAAAGATTTTAGCACTCGCACTTTGCCTTATGCTTGCTCTTTCTCTTGTAGCATGCACAGGCAGCAAGACAGAAGAAGACGTAGTAGCTCCCACAGATGTAACAGAACCTGTTGCAGAAGAAGTAAAGGTTCTTACAATGGCTACAAACGCAGAATTCCCTCCCTATGAATTCTACGACGGTGACGTGGTTGTTGGTATCGATGCTGAAGTTGCAGCGGTTATTGCTGAAAAGCTCGGTATGGAACTCGAAATTGTTGACACAGCTTTCGACTCCATCATTCCTGCTATCGTTGCAGGCAAGTACAGCATGGGTATGGCTGGTATGACAGTTACAGAAGAACGACTTCAGGAAGTTAACTTCTCCACAAGCTATGCTAAGGGCGTACAGGTTGTTATCGTTCCCGAAGGTAGCGCTATCACAACAGTTGATGACCTCTTCGTTGAAGGTAGAAACTACATCATCGGTGTTCAGACAGGTACAACAGGCGACCTCTACTCCACATGGGATATTGAAGATGCAGGTTTAGGTACAGTTTCCCGTTACAACAAGGGTGCTGACGCTGTTGAAGCACTCAAGGTTGGTAAGGTTGACTGCGTAATCATCGACAACGAACCCGCTAAGGCATTTGTTGCAGATTCTGAAGGTCTTACAATTCTTGACACAGCTTACGCTGAAGAAGACTACGCTATCGCAGTTAATAAGAACGATACACAGCTTCTTGCAGACATCAATGCTGCACTTGAAGAGCTTATGGCTGACGGTACACTTCAGGCTATCGTTGACAAGTACATTTCCGCTGAATAATCAGTGAAACAAAAAGGGAGCGGGAAACCCGCTCCCTTATTTAACATATTAGGAGAGAAAAATATGTCAGAATTTTTTCAGACTTTACAATCTGATTTTGTAAAGTGTTTCATAACTAAAGACCGCTGGAGACTTATCTGGGACGGTCTTGGTGCAACACTTCAAATAACTCTCTTTGCCTGCCTTATGGGTATTGCAATTGGTCTTATTGTGGCGGTTATCAGAAGCACCTACGACAAATACGGTAAGGAAATGCGCAGCGGATTAGGAAAGGCTCTTTTATCTTTTGCTAACTTCTTTTGTAATATTTATCTTACAGTTATAAGAGGAACTCCTGTTGTTGTTCAGCTTATGATTATGTACTACATTGTTTTTGCTTCTTCCAGAAACAGCGTTATGATTGCTGTTGTGGCATTTGGTATAAATTCAGGTGCATATGTTGCCGAAATTTTCCGTTCAGGTATAATGAGCGTTGACCAGGGCCAGTTTGAAGCGGGCAGAAGCCTTGGTTTTGGATATATTTCCACTATGGCGTATATTGTATTCCCTCAGGCATTTAAGAGCGTGTTGCCCACTTTGGCAAACGAATTTATCGTTCTTTTAAAGGAAACCTCAGTTGCAGGCTATGTTGCAATACAGGATTTGACAAAGGGCGGCGATATTATCCGTGGTGCTACCTACGAAACCTTCATGCCTCTTCTTACGGTTGCGGCAATTTATCTTGTATTGGTAATATTCTTTACAAGACTTGTAAGCATTCTTGAAAGGAGGCTGAGAAACAGTGAACGATAAGGCTATTATCAGAACAGAAAATCTCTGTAAGTATTATGGTGAACGTATTCATGCCCTTGAGAATGTTTCCGCCTCTATTAAAAAAGGCGAAGTGGTTGTTGTTATTGGTCCTTCGGGAAGCGGTAAGTCAACCTTTTTACGCTCCTTGAACCTTTTGGAGGATGCAACAAGCGGCAAGGTGTTTTTTGAAAATATTGACATTACTGACCCTAAGGTTGATATTAATCTTCACCGTCAGAAAATGGGTATGGTTTTCCAGCAGTTTAACCTTTTCCCTCACATGACCGTTCTTAAAAATCTTACATTGGCGCCCATGAAGCTTAAAAAAATGAAAAAGGCAGATGCGGAAGAGCTTGCTCTTAAAATGTTGGACAAGGTAGGTCTTCGTGACCGTGCCGAAGCTTATCCCAGTCAGCTTTCAGGCGGACAAAAGCAGAGAGTTGCAATTGTGCGTGCTCTTTGTATGAACCCTGATGTTATGCTTTTTGACGAGCCTACAAGTGCCCTTGACCCCGAAATGGTTGGTGAAGTACTTTCTGTAATGAAGGATTTGGCAAAGGAAGGCATGACAATGGTTGTTGTTACTCACGAAATGGGCTTTGCAAAGGAAGTTGCTGACAGAGTGATTTTCATGGCAGAAGGTCAGATTGTGGAAGAAGGAACCCCCGATGAGATATTTGCAAATCCCAAGGACGAAAGAACGCAGAACTTCTTAAAATCAGTATTGAATGTATAATTAAAGAGAGTATCGATTAAAAAATCGATACTCTCTTTTGTTTATCAGTTTAAAAGTGCATTAATTGTTTCACGGTCGGGATACCATTTGCCCTCGGTTTTATACAAGGTGACCACATATTCCTCAGCAGAGGTTTCGTCGCCGTTTGCAACAATATAGCTAAGTGTTACCTTTGCAGTTTTTTCAACCTCCTCCGATGGTGTTTCGGGAGTTGTGTAAACCATTGTGTCAACAGTATATTCGCCGTTGGCATTTCCAAAAAGCTTTTTAAGCTTTTTCTCCATTTTGTTGTAGTTAACCTTGTACTGACCCTCGGAAAGGTAGTAGAACATGTCCACATAATCACGGTTGTGAAGCATTTTTATAATATTTTTTGGGTTAGCCTCAAAGCATTCGGTTATATATTGGCTTAAAAGATTTGAAATTGCAACTGCATCGGAATCCTCATCGGTGCTTGCCGAAACAGATTCTTCATTTTCGTTTATTACTTTATCGGGGTAAGGAGTGAGGGGGAAGGTAAAGCCTTCGGGATACTTTAAATCGGCATTGATTGTAATATTCTGCTCAAAGTCGATATTGGCATGAGTAATATCTGTTGTTACATATATTTTCACCGATGTAATATATCCGCCCTTTGTGTCAAGGTACATGTATATAGGAGAAAAGTCCGCCTGAATTTCTCTTTTTAAGAAAACCTTTTGTACATATGGAGACCGGGAAAAGTCCTCGGAGGGTAAGTGCAGGAAAAAGCTGCCGTTTGAATTGTAAGCTGCGTAGGAAACATAGTCCTCAGGCAAAAATGCCGAAAGTGAAAATTCCCCGGGAGTATATTTTTCAACACCTTCTGTTGAAACCTGACTTGTGACAGTTGAATTAAGAAGTAAATCGCCCTTAAACAAAACCGAAGCGGTTAAGTCGGGAAGAGCTGCTGTGTTCTTTATACATTCGGAAAGATAGCTTTTTGCATTTTCGGAAGGAGGCGTGGTAAGAAGCGCCGTTTGATTGTCCTGATCCCAGGTAACTGTTTTACCGAAAAGCTCACCGATAGCTCTTAAGGGAAGATAGGTGGAGCCGTCCTGCAATATGGGGTAAACCCTTTCACCGTTGGAATTTGTTGCAACAAATTCTTCGCCGTTGGCAAAAATGTTAACAAAATCGTTAAGAGTAGCTTTTCCTTCTTCTTTTCCTATATATACGGTTTTTGTTTCCTGATTCCAGAAAATTTCCGTGTTGAATGCGTCGGACACGGCTCTTACCGGAACGTAGGTTGTTCCCTCGGATACAAAAGGTAAAATTTCGTTTCCCGAAGCGTCCTTCGCTGTCAAAGGCTTGCCGTCAATTAAAATGTTACAAGCTGCCGACCCTGCAATTGGCAGCGTGAGTAACAAAATTGTTAATGCTATTAAGTAGTAAAACTTTTTCATAATTTGTCCTCCATAGGATAATAAAATCAATATATAAGGCATATTATAAACCAAAGACAAGGTTTACAAGCTGTTGGAAAGCACCAATCTAAGTTAAATTATATCACACAGTAGAGTATTGTGCAACGTTAAATATGGCACTTTTGCCTGGAAAAAGTGGTTATTTGGCATTTATTTAACCAAATTTGTGTATAAAAATTAAACAATTGTTACAAAATTGTCACAAAATTACGAAAAAGTATTGACAAAGTCCGTAATATTTCGTATAATGCGTATTGCGTCAAGTCAGCCATGCGAAAATTAAGGTATTTTCGCTAAATAAAGGTGTTGAAAAACACCGGAAATGAGGTTAGATTATGAGAAAGATTTTAGAAACAACACAAGCAAAGAGAAGATTTGCGGCAGTTATTCTTGCAACACTTATGCTCGTTAATATTTTTGGCGCTGCTGCAGAAAAGAATCCCAGCGTTGTTACAATCAATTGTGACGGATACAAAACAACTTATGAAACATATGCCGCTACAGTAGGCGACTTTTTAACAAATGAAAATATTTTTGTAAAGGGCAATGACCAGCTTAGTCATGTACTTACAGATGCAATTGTTCCCGGTATGGAAATTGTTTATAACATTGCAAAGTATGTGACTGTTAACGACAACGGCTACACTTACGGTTCTGTAACCTACGCTCCCACAGTTGAAGCCGTTCTGGTTGATTTCCAGGCTCCTTTAAAGGCAACAGATATTGTTACTCCCGAAAGAGGCACAAGAGCTTATGACGGTCTTGTAATAAACATTGCAAGAAGTAAGACAGTTACTCTTAACATGGAAGGCGAAATAACAACACATACAACAACAGCTTCTACAGTTTCCGAATTTTTGAATGAAATCGGTGTAGTACTTAAAGAAGAACAGGAAACATCTCCTTCTTTAGTTGGTAACATTATTGACGGCATGAGAATTGACGTGTTCACTGTTTTAAAGAGAGTAACGGACTTTGCGGAGAGTTCTTCTTCCAAGCGTGACGGCGCAGGCTACACAGGCGCTAACGTTACTAATTCAATGTCCCAGCTTGACTTTAAGGCAGACCTTTCAAATGCAAGAGTAATTATTTGTGAAGCTACTGCATACACTTCCGCCGCTGACGAATGCGGCAAGTCTGACGGTATCACAGCAAGTGGTGCAATGTTTGCAGTTGGCGTTGTTGCAGTTGACCCCAAGGTTATTCCTTTGGGAACAAAGCTCTACATTGAATCTGTAGACGGTCAGTATGTGTATGGCTATTGTACAGCACTTGACACAGGCGGCGCAATCAAGGGCAACAAGGTTGACCTTGCAATGAACTCAAAGGCTGAATGCTTTAAGTTCGGCAGAAGACAGGTTCGTGTTTACATTCTTGACTAATTGAAAAATTAAAAGTCTCGGTTTACCGAGACTTTTTTCTTTACAATTGGGTTTGCCTGGGGTAAAATGAAAGTAGCTTTTATGAAAGGATTTTAAACATGCTTGATTTAACTGATATTAATATAATTAAATACCTTTGCAATAAATATGGTTTTAAGTTTTCAAAGGACATGGGTCAGAACTTTTTGACCGACAGCTCTGTTATTGACACAATTTCCGCTGCTGCAGCAGAAAATGTGTCGGGTGTTATTGAAATCGGTCCCGGCTTTGGATGTCTTACAGCAGCTCTTGGTCAAAGAACAAAAAAGGTTGTGTCAATTGAGCTTGATACACGCCTTGAAAATGTACTTCGCGAAACTTTGGCAGGCTTTGACAACATAAAGCTTCATTGGGAAGACTGTATGAAGGCAGATATTAAAAAAATTATACAAGAGGAGTTTGACGGCGATGTGTCAGTTGCGGCAAACCTGCCGTACTATATAACAACTCCCATTGTAATGAAGCTTTTAGAGGGTAATTACGGATTTAAGAAAATAATTATTATGGTGCAAAAGGAGGTTGCAGACCGCTTTTGTGCAACCCCCGGCGGCAAGGAGTATTCTGCAGTAACCTTAGGCGTTCAGTACAGGGCAGAAGCAAAGGTGATTGCTTTTGTTGGCAAGGAAAAGTTCATGCCCATGCCAAAGGTTGACAGTGCAGTAATTGAAATGACACTTTTGGATGAGCCTCCTGTTAAACCAAAAAGCGAAAAGCTCTTTTTCTCTGTTATAAAAGCAGCATTTGCACAAAGAAGAAAAACCCTTGTAAACACCCTTGCCAATGCAGGCTGCTTCGGCAGTAAAGAGGAAATTGCCCAAATGGTTGTTTCCTTGGGAAAAAGCGCCGACATTCGCGGTGAAAAGCTTTCAATGGAGGATTTTTGTCGTCTTTCTGACCTTTTTTATGAAAAGTCGATAGCAAAATAAAACAGGAAAGCACAAAGCTGTCCACAGTATTGAATAAGGCAGGCATATCTGACCTAAAAGATTAAAGGGCACACTCTTGTAGCTCCAAACATTCCAGCCAAGTAAAATGTTCACAACAACTCCTGTCACAAATTCGGCACAGGTTATGAAAAGGCTACCTGTAATGGCTTGGAAAATAAGGGGAGTATGGAAAAATTTAATTGAAATTACAAAAAGCACGTAAAGGCAAATTCCGCCTAACAGGAACATGCTCCAATGGGTGTATCCACGCCAGATGTATTCTAAAAGGCAGTAGCCAAAACCGCCGGTGAAAAATAAAGGAAAAAACAAAAAATCAGCCTCCTTGCTTCATTGCAAGGCTATTATCTGCAAAAATAAAAATAATATATAAAAGAGCAATAAACTTCTTTGATTATTGCTCTTTTTGTGTTATAATATTAATATCTATATATAAAGGGTGATTTTTATGGTAAAACATATTGTTATGTGGAAATACAAAAGAGAATTGTCGGAAAATGACCGTGAGGTGCTTTTTGAAAAGCTTAAAAAATCGGCAGACGATATGAACGGAAAAATTAAGGGCATGAAGTATGCAGCCCTTATGAAAAACGTAAATCCCAATGAACCGCACGATATTTGTCTTTATTGTGAATTTGAAACATATTCTGATGTGGAAAATTACCAGGTTGACCCCGTTCACATTGCATTTAAGGATATTATTGTGGGAAATGTTTTTGACAGAGTGTGCATTGACTGTGAAGAAAATTAACGGAGGTGCAATATGAAAAAGAGTATTTTTGCCCTTGTGGGCGTTGTAATGGCAGGCTTTTTGCTGACAGCCTGCGGTGAAAAGCAGCTTGAGGTTGCTCCTCTTGCGGTTTTGTCTGACTCAATGATAACAGTGGAGCTTGGTAAAACCCATGAGCTTACAGTTGAAAACTATACAGGCGAAACACGTTGGGCATCCAGCGATGAAAGAGTGGTTACAGTTTCCGAAACAGGTGTTGTTACACCTGTAAGCATCGGCACTGCCGCTGTAACTGCCTACATAGAAAACGAAGAGAACATGAGCTGTGCAGTTGAGGTAACTGCCGGCACATCAAATGTTCAGAGCATAAGCGTAACCAGCTACTACTCCGACGTAAGCGACGTAACCCTTGACTACAACAGTGCACCCACAATTCATCTTAAGGCAACCTGTGTGCCCGACGACCCCTCTGAAAGGCTCACATGGTCCTCAAGTGATGAAAGAATTGCACAGGTAAGCCAGTCTGGTGCTGTTACAGGCTACGACAACGGACGAGTTGAAATCACTGTTACTGCATTGAACGGCGTAAGCGGCACTTGCACAGTAAGATTAAAGAATGTGCCCGAAACTGCAAAGCAGAACATGCCCGAAATTGAAATGGAGGCTCCCAGGATTGAGTCCTCTCACACAGGCAACGTTACAAGTGCTGTTCCTGTGTCCGCACCTAATGCGCAATCAACAATTATTATAAGCGATTCTAACATTTATCTTAACATTGGTGAAGGCTTCAAGCTCACTGCCGCTGTGGGCAATGCCCCCGGCAACAACACCATTAGTTGGCTCAGCTCCGACAAAGCTGTTGCAATTGTTAAAAACGGCAGGGTTGTGGCAGTTGGCGAAGGCAGATGCGTGATAAGCGCAGTAACAAGTGACGGTGCTGTGGCTTCGGCAACAGTTGCTGTGGGCAAGGATGCAATCAAAGCATTAAAGGCTGAAAATTCGGAAAAATAATGGAACAAAGAGGTTTGTCCGACATGAGCGATTTTGTTATACTTGACGGAGCAATGGGAACAATGCTCCAGAAAAAAGGCTTGAAAATGGGCGCAAAGCCTGAGCTTTTAGCCTTTGAAAATGAAGATGCGGTTTTGTCTGTTCACAAAATGTATGTGGAAAGCGGCAGTGATATTATTTATGCCAACACATTTGGTGCAAACCGCTTGAAAATGGCAGGCTGTGGTAAAAGTGTGGCTGAAATTGTTGAAAAAAACGTTTCCGTGGCACTAAAGGCTAAAAAGGAAAACGTGCAGGTTGCTCTTGACATTGGCCCTATTGGCGAAATGCTTGAGCCTAACGGCAATCTTACCTTTGAAGAGGCCTATGATATTTTTAAAGAAATTGCAACAGCAGGCGAAAAAGCAGGGTGCGATATTGCAGTTGTTGAAACAATGACTGACCTTTACGAGGTTAAAGCGGCAGTTCTTGCAATAAAGGAAAACACAAATTTGCCCGTTTTTGCCACAATGAGCTTTGAAAAAAACGGCAGGACCTTCTCTGGTTGCACACCTTCTGCATGTGCAATAACTCTTACGGCGTTGGGCGTTCAGGCGGTTGGTATAAACTGCTCCTTAGGTCCCGACGAAATTTTCCCCTTGGCGGAGGAAATGGGGAAGGCAACTCATTTGCCCTTAATTGTAAAAGCAAATGCGGGCTTACCCGACCCTGTAACAGGAGCATATGGAATTGATGCAAAAGCCTTTTCAAAGGCTATGGAAAAATACTCGGATATTGGTGTTAAATATGTGGGTGGTTGTTGCGGCACAAACCCCGAATACATAAAATGTTTAAAGGAAACCTTTGAAAAGCTTTCCTTCAGGCAAAACGAAAAAATTGCAAAAAGTGTGGTATGCACACCTTCAAAAACCGTTGTTATTGAAAATGTTAATGTCATTGGCGAAAGGATTAACCCCACAGGTAAAAAAATCCTTAAGGAAGCACTGAGAAATAATGATTTTGATTATATTTTGAAAACTGCTGTGGCGCAGGCTGAGGCAGAGTGTGACATACTGGATGTTAACGTTGGCGTTCCGGGGATTGACGAAAAAGAGGTAATGGCAAAATGTGTAAAGGGCATTCAGTCTGTTACAGATTTGCCGCTCCAGATTGACTCAACAAACCCCGAGGTTATTGAAATTGGTTTAAGGCTATGTAACGGCAAGGCAATTGTAAACTCAGTAAATGGTGAGGATAAGGTTTTGGACAGCATTCTTCCCATTGTAAAAAAATACGGTGCTGCAGTTGTTGGTCTTACCCTTGACGAAAACGGAATCCCCAAAAAATGGGAAGACAGGGTTCAGATTGCAAAGAAAATACTTTCCCGTGCAGAAAAATACGGCATTGACAAGGAAGATGTTTTTATTGACACATTAACTCTTACTGCATCAACTGAGCAGGAAGCGGTGTATGAAACCTTAAAAGCGCTCAGGTACGTGAGAAAAGAAATGGGCCTTAAAACCGTGTTGGGTGTGTCGAATATATCCTTCGGGTTGCCTCAAAGACAAACTGTAAACCAAAGCTTTTTAATCCTTGCCATGGAATACGGACTCAACTTGCCCATTATTAATCCTAACGACAGTCAGATGATGGGTGCCATTTACGCCTACAGGGTGCTTTCGGGTATTGACAAAGGTTGCAATGATTACACCGAAAAAATGAGTACCGTTGAAAATGTTGTAAAGCAGGAAAATACAAACCTCAGCATTGAAGATGCGATTTTAAAAGGCCTTAAAAGCGATGCGGCAAGAATTTGCTGTGAGCTTTTAAAAGAGCATGAAGCACTTGAGGTTGTGAATGGTTTTCTTATTCCCGCATTGGACAAAGCAGGCGAAAAGTACGAAAAGGGTGTGTTTTTCCTGCCGCAGCTCTTAAATGCGGCAAATGCGGCATCGGAAGCGTTTTTGGTTATTAAAGAGTTTATCTTGAAAAAAGGCTCTGCCGATGTTAAAAAAGGCAAAATTATACTTGCCACAGTAAAGGGCGACATTCACGACATTGGTAAAAACATTGTAAAGGTAATTCTTGAAAATTATGGCTACGAAATTATAGATTTGGGCAAAGACGTAGCGCCCCAAACCGTGGTGGAAAGAGCAATTGCTGAAAACGTTAAGCTTATTGGTCTTTCGGCTCTTATGACAACAACTCTTAAGAGCATGGAAGAAACAATCCGCCTTCTGCGTGAAAGCGGACATAGCTGTAAAGTTATGTGCGGCGGTGCAGTTTTAACGGAGAATTATGTGAAATCTATCGGTGGGGATTTTTACGCAAAAGATGCAAAGCAAAGTGCCGATATTGCAAAAAAGGTTTTGGGATAACTTAAGGTTTATCCCTTGACTTAATGTGGAAAAAGTATTATTATAAACTTATGGGTATATTGGAAAATGAGGAGGAGAAGTTATGAAATCTGTTATTAAAAAGATGATGGCAGGCTTAATGGTTGCGACCATGAGCGTGGCTGTATTTTCAGGTTGTGAATCAAAGATAGAAGAAACAGAAGCAATCGTAGATACAATCTATATAGGTCATCATTATATGCAGGAAGATGACCCCTACTGGGTAAGTGATATTACTGGCGAGGGTGTAATGGACCCTGTTAAGGCAAAGGCTTCTATTGCAGCTCTTAACACCGTAAAGGAAAAGCTCGGTGTTGATATTAAGTGGAAAAACTGGCCCAGCGGTGTTACACAGGACTGCTTGCAGACTGTACTTGCAGGCGACCCCTATTGTCATATTGCTATTTTGTCAAATGGTTTCCAGGGAAGAATCATGGTGCAGAACGTGCTTCAGCCTTTGGATGATTATATGGATATTTTCGAAGAAGAGGATTATCAGTGGTTAAAGCTTAGTAAAACCTTTGGTCACTACTATCTTTTAAATCGTGATTTCTTGTACATAACAGACTGGCCTATTGTTTACAATGCCACAATGCTTGAAGAAATTCCCGAATTCAAGGAAGCTGACGGCACAACTCTTTATCCTGCTGAAATGTACGAAAGAGGCGACTGGACATGGAGCAACTTCCGCTGGTATCTGGAAACAATCCAGAACTATTACGCAGGTAAAAAAGCTCCTTCAGGCAAAGCAATTATGCCTTTTGACGCAAGATATTACTACACAGCTATTCAGGCTGTTCACTCAAGTGGCGGTTACATTTATGATGGTGAAGGCATGAACTTCACTTCCCCCGAAGCTATCGAAGGCGCCGAATATCTTTCCGGTCTTATTGAAGACGGTCTTGTGGGTTGTAATGTTGCTACATATGGTAAGAGCAACAGCTGTGGTTATCTTCAGTCTGTAGAAGCTTTTGCAAGAGGCGAATGCGTATTCAACAACTGTGCACGTTGGAAGATGGGTTCTTCCTCCACAGCACTTGCGGAACGTGGTGAAAGTATGGGTATTATTTTCTTCCCTCGTCCCGACAATGTTCCCTTTAGAGAATACAACAACGAAGTTCATATGGACAGAGATTATAAGTATAATATAGGTATTTCCTGTGCGGACAGTATTGGTCTTCTTCGTGGTCACGACCCCGAAGTATCCAGACTTGCACTTGAAGCTTATGCAATGTTCAGAACAGAGTTCTACAAGAACTATGGTAATGTTGATTCAATGGAAGAATACCGCAACACAATGAGTGAAGAAGAAGCAGTTGCTTTCGGTATTGATATTTTCCATGAAGAAATCGGCGACAAGAACCTTGAAATTTTCAAGATGTTAGGTACATTAACACAGAATGAATTCTGTGAAGGTATGAATGTTCATGAAAGATGGGGCGTAAACATTTTCGGTAGATCTGCATTTGCAGTACCCGGTGCTTCAAAGTATGCGGTGTTTGTAAAGGCTAATGAAAATGTGGTAACAGATTCTCTTAATGCCATCCAGGAAGCACTCAAGGGCTCCGGTGCGGTTGACTCTGTTCAGCCCGGTGTTTCCAGAGCAAACTCTGACATTCTTGCGTTCCGTAAGGGTACCGACCCCAGAACAATTAAGTGGATTGATTTGTTCACCGCAAACGACAACGTTGACGGCAAGTATGAAATTATGCAGGAAGAAACCGAAGGCGTTGACCAGGACGGCAACAAGGTTACTTTCTACGGCGATATTTTAATTAAGAATGGCGTAGCTTTGGAAGAAGACGAAAATGGCGAAGAAATTGAACCTGAATTCGAAAAGGACAGAATGTTCATTACATATGAATATGTTAAAACTGTAAACGAAGAAACAGGTGAAGTAACTTCTACAGGTATTGACTTTAATACCGTTGGTAAGTATACAAAGGGTATTATTGTTAAGGTTACCGACTCTCGTGGCAACACAAAGGAAGCTGCATACGATGCTTTCATCTACGATGAAAACGGTACAGGCAAGCCCACACTTGTGCTTAAGGAAGAACTGGGTACAGTTGCACTTAACGCCGATACATCCACAATCAAGTGGAGTGATTTGTGTGTACAGGAAGCGGTTGATGAAAACGGTATTGACATTAAGAGCCTCGTAAGTGCAGACGTAAGTGAACTTAACGTAACAGAAAAGGGCAAGTACCCTGTAACAATTTATGTAGAAGACTTTGCAGGCAACCGTACAGAACAAAAGGTTGAACTTGAAGTTAAATAATTGATTAAAATTAAGAGCACTTTGCTTATGCAAAGTGCTCTTTTAATGAAAAAAGCCTTAAAAAAGGGGCAATTTATAGCTCGCAAAAAAATTAAAAAAATTTCAAAAAAAGTGTTGACAAATGAGGTTAAGGTGTGTATAATAACTATTGTTGTGAGTGACCACTAACAGAAACGCTGCCTTAGCTCAGCAGGCAGAGCACTTCCTTGGTAAGGAAGAGGTCGGCAGTTCGAATCTGCTAGGCAGCTCCAATTAAATGGACCATTAGCTCAGTTGGTAGAGCACCTGACTCTTAATCAGGGTGTCCCGGGTTCGAGTCCCTGATGGTCCACCAAAAGAAAAGCCAATCACGAAAGTGGTTGGCTTTTCTTTTGGTGTATTGCGGAATTTGACAGGGTATTTTAAAAGTAGGTGCTTTACCAACTGAGCGTGGCGAAGTTGGTGGAACTGCGTAGCGACCGATGCCGGTGGCGGGTAAAGGGAGCACGCAAAGGCTGTGCCGAGGTCGAAGTAGCCGAGCGAGCCAGCGAGGATACGAGGGCACCTCAAACGGAAGAGCACCATTTGTAAATCATCGCCTTTACAAGGCTCGATTTCAGCTCGCAGGGACTCCTCGCTAAAAACAGTCCACAGGACTGTTTTCTTAACGCTCGGACTGATGGTCCACCGCAAACGGAAGAGCACCATTTGAAAGATTGGTATAGGGTTAACTATGTACAATCGTCTTTTTTTCTGTACCATCAGATACTACAATTATATTTTTGATTTGCAATGCGGACAAACCCTATTTATTAACTTGTGAATTTTATTGCGTTGAAGAAAAAATGGTAGTATAATATAGTTAATAACAAAAAGGGAGTAAAACGATGGAAGTATTACATTTTTTTGAAAATTTGCGAACCCCTGTAATGGATGAATTTTTCTCACTCATTACAAGACTTGGCGAAGAAACCTTTCTTATTGTAATTGGTCTTATTCTTTTTTGGTGTATTAACAAAGAGCAAGGCTACTATGTTCTGTCTGTGGGCTTTATGGGACTACTTATAAACCAGTTTTTAAAAATAACCTTTAAGGTGCCACGCCCCTGGGTTAAGGACCCTTCCTTCACAATTGTTGAAAGCGCAAGGGAAGCTGCAACAGGCTATTCCTTCCCAAGCGGTCACACCCAGATTTCGGTAGGTACCTTCGGCTCTATTGCAAAAATAAGCAAAAACTTTTTTGTTAAGGTGTTGTGCATTATTATCTGCGTTTTAGTGCCTGTATCAAGAATGTATTTAGGTGTTCACACACCTAAAGATGTTTTAACCTCGGTTGCTGTTGCGCTTTTGCTCATATTTACCTTTGAGCGTGTAATGAGTATTGTTGACAAAAAGAAAAGCATGCGGATTTTTCTTGGCATAATGACAGGTATGTCGGTGCTTTATCTTTTGTATGTGAGCCTTTTTGTAACGGGTGATTTAAACGACAACAACTACATTTCCGCAATCGAAAATGCTTACAAGGTATTAGGCTGTATTATAGGTTTATGGTGCGGTTATGAAATTGATAACAGGTTTATACAATTTGACACAAAAGCTATCTGGTGGGCACAAATTTTAAAGGTTGTTACAGGTTTAGTGCCTCTTCTTCTGATAAAGTCAATGCTCAAAAAGCCATTAGCCTTGCTTTTGGGACAAAATGCAGGCGATATGGTTAGATATTTACTAATAGCAGTATTTATTTCGGGCATATGGCCAATCACTTTCAAATATTTCAGTAAAATGGGAAAAACTCCGAAGAACTAAAGTCCTTCGGAGTTTTTTTATTGGAACATATATTTAATTTCGTCGCCCATAAAAGAGAAAACAAGTGGGGCAGAGGAGTATAAGCCGTATTCGTAAGAATTGTTCATACAGTCGCCTACCGCACCTAAGTAAAGGTATCTCACACCGTTTTCAACGGTAACCTCGCTTTTTTCTCCTGTGGAAACAACAAACACGTTAATTCCATTGTCCTTTGCAAGGCCTATAAAATGCTTGAAAACCTCCTGCTCGGAAGAATCCATGTTATAAAGAGGTGAATTAATCATTACAACCAGATTTTTTTCGCTCATGTTTTCCACGGTGTATTTGAATTTTGTCCATGCAGTTTTGTCGGTTTTTGAAAACGAGGTGTCGGCATTTGAAAAAGTAACAATGCGGCTGTTTTCAATAATCCGCTCTGTAAAGCCGTTTGTAAGGCGGTAAAAGTTTAAAATTCCCCACTGGTCAAAAATGTCGGACAATGCATACACATCGCCGTTTGTGGCAAGGTGGTTAAGTCGTGCTTTTAGCTGGAACTGTTCAATAAAGCTGCTTGGAGCATGCATTTTTCCGCTTACGGTAATCATTTCGCCGCCTTGTATAAAGCCTTCAAATTGGTCTGTGGTTTTAACATCCTTTTCACGCTCATGCTTTTCAAGGTTTACAACAGCAGTTGAGGTTAAATTTTCATATTTTGCAGTTATTGTGCCCGAAGCGTCCCCAACTTCAACTGTGGGAGCATTAAAAACAATGTCTCCTGTTGTTTCAAAATGCAAAAGTGATGGTGGGATAGGTGCCGAAAAGCCTGTGGTGTCGTAGGCAGTAACCAATACATCACGTGTTTTGGTTATGTTTTCGGGGTAAATGTTAATTGCGAAAATATCCCCTAAAACACGGAGGGTACATTCCGCAGCAACGCCTTTGTATTCAGCGCGAATTGTATGCACACCCTTGGAGGTGGGCATAACGCTTGTGCCCGAAATTATTGCGTATGGGTCAGAGCAGGTAATGGAAATATCATTTTCCAAAGCATTCACATTATTTGAGTTTTCGTCAAAAAATGCGGCAGACACATTCACCTTGTCGCCTGCAACAATAGTGTCAGCAGAAAGAAAAGCTTTGCCGTATAACGGGTTTTCCAAAGGCTCAATTTCCGAAAAAACTCCCACTGCAGTTGAAACCTTTCTTAGGGTTGAAGCTGTATTTTTAACTTCCTTTTCACCTGTTACACTATTTTCCACAACCATTGTGGTGCTTCCGCCGCCGTCAAGGTTTATGGCGTTGTAGCAGCCTAACTCAATCATGTATTTTGCAAGGTCGGTCTGGTCAAAGCCGGGAGTGTTTGTTTGTCTTCCGTCAACTGTTACTAAAATAAGTGTGTTGCCGTCCTTGGTAAGTCCCATGCCTGTTCGCTGTGCCTTTCCGGGAATGGTGCTTGTAAAGTCAGATACCTGACCATTCTTTACAATAACCGTGTTACCGCCCGAGGCTTCTTTAATTTTGCCAACATCGGGAGTAATGCTTGTTTCCACACGGATTGTGTCGCCGACTTTAAAATTGGAATTCAAAAAGCCGTTAATGGAATAATTTGCAATAAAAACCGCACCATCTTCGGGGATTTCAACCATTTCATTGCCCCAGGAGGAGGAAACCATTTTATAGGAATTTTCGTCCTCATATTCACAAATCATGCCGTAGCAACCTTCCTCAACAGTAACCTTTTCGCCCCATGCAGGAGTTATCATTGTAACAGCCCCTGTGGTTAAGGGGTATTTATTAATCTGGTAAAGCTCGCAAGTTGAGTTGTAGGGGCTGTTTTCCGCATACAATGTGCCCTTAAAGGTAAAGTAGTCAAAAATCACGCTGTTTTCTTCTGTTATGGCAAAGGAAACAAAGTTGTCGGTGGATGGGGTGGAGATAAGCTCACCCTGTTGATAAACCATACCAAGCATGTTTGTTTCCCCTGAAAACATGTTGAAAAAGTCGGCATTAACAGCGGCTTTCGCATTGTAGTGCTCTGCCATGTTTTTAACTGTTTCAAGACTTGACGAGCCCGAAGGGGAGGTAAGCACCTTAATGCTTGCGTTTTCGTCCGTAAGGTCAATTTTTAAAATATCTGTTTTTACCCAGCCGTTTTCATAAAAGGCATCGGAGCTTTCGTATGTAACGCCTCGTGTAACGGTTGTTTGGGAAATTTTTTCGTAAATTGGTTCAGCCTGAGCCGAAACTGATATAAGTGATGCTGACAAAATGACAGCTAATATTTTTTTCATAGCATCAATCCTTTCTAAAATAAAGTATATCATATTTATTCACAAAAGAAAAGGCTTGTTGACTAAAAAGTTGGGATATGGTATAATTACTAAAATAGGATTATTGTGCCATGGTGCGCATTTTGGTAAGAGGTGTTATGATGAGAATAGCAGATATCTTCTCCAACGGTTTTATGGTTTTAAGAGGTGCTTTTAAAAGCTTCAGGTTTGATAAATGCGGAAAGCTTCTTCGCTGTGAAAAGGGCGTAAGGGTTTTGAAAAATAACGGAAAAATCCTTGTTGGAAACAAAGTTCTTTTGCACAGGTTTGTCAAGCTTTCGGCCTATGGGGGCACCATTGAAATAGGTGACAATTCATACATTGGTGACAGAACGGAAATCCATTCCGGTGCATCCGTTAAAATCGGTAACGGGGTTAATATAGCATGGGATTGCAACATTTTAGATCGTGACTATCACGCCTTTGAAGCTGATGCTGAACAAAAAAAGCCTGTTGAAATTTGCGACAGGGTTTGGATTGGTGTGGGCAGCACCATTTTAAAGGGCGTTAAAATCGGCGAGGGCGCAGTTGTGGCAGCAGGCAGTGTTGTTACGCATGATGTTCCTCCCGCTTGCCTTGTGGGGGGCAACCCTGCAAAGGTCATCCGTGAAAACGTAAGTTGGAAAGCATAATATAGAGGGTGTAGTAATTGAAAGAAAAGAAAGGTCTGTTGGGAGCAGTAAGCTCTGTTATGGTCATAATGGTCTTATCAAGGGTTTTGAGCCTTGTAAGTAACCAGGTGTACATGTCCTTTTTCGGAGCATCTGACCCGTATTTAAATGTATATTCCTATGCAATCAGCATTCCGAATGTTATTTTCACCTGTGTGGGAACAGCGCTTTCAACGGTGGTTATTCCCATTTATGTAGGTCACATGGCATCGGGAGATATGAAAAGTGCAAAAAAGTTTGCGGACAACATTATTTCCATATCTCTTGTGCTCACGCTTATATTGGTTTTGTTCGGAATGGGCTTGTCCTTTGTGCTTCCAAGGTTTACCGCCTTTGCAAAGGACGAAAACATATTTAAGTTTGCTGTTACAGCGCTTTTGATTGTAATGCCCGTTATGTTCTTTTATGCATTGAACTATATTTTCCAGGGCATGTTACAGGCAGTTGGCCGCTACAAGCTTCCCGCATTTGTAAGCGTGCCCTCAAGCCTTGTTGTTATTCTTTACATTTTCCTTTTAGGGGACAAGTTCGGGGTAATGGGACTTCTCATTGCAACTGTAATTGGGCTCAGTTTGCAGGCAATTATACTTATTCCGCCTCTTGTAAAGGACGGCTACAGGTTCAAGCCAAGCTTTGAACTTAAGCACCCCGACATTATAAAGGCAGGTAAAATGACCGTGCCTGTGCTTTTGGGCGTTGGTGCATACCAGCTTAACATGTTCTACAACAACACCATGATTGCACGCTTTGACGGCATGGTAACAATACTTATGTTTGTACAGAACATAACAATTTATCTTGTGCTGGCGTTTGTGTATTCAATAACTGCGGTTATTTATCCAAGGCTCACCGAAAGCGTGTCCAAGGGCAATATTGATGAATACAAGCAGTCCCTTTCAGGCATTCTCATGAGCGTGTGTGCACTTTTGGTGCCCATGACCTTTGGGTTTATCGGTGTAAGAGAAAGCCTGCTTAACCTTATTTCGGCATGGGGAAAAATTACTCAGGCGGAAATTTTTAGTGCAGCAATACTTTTAAGCATGTACGCCATAGGCATTTTAGGCATTGGCTTTAAGGAAATTCTTGACCGTGCATTGTATGCTTTGGGCAACACTAAAATCAGTGCAGTAAACGGCGTTGTTATAATGGTGGTAAATATTGCATTAAGCCTTGTGCTCGTAAAGTTTATGGGTGCATACGGTATCCCTCTTGCTTACTCTGTTGCGTGTCTTACAGGCATGTGTGTACTGCTTTGGGCAATCCGAAAAAAAATCGGCACATTTGCAAAGGGCTTTGGTTTAACATTGGTTAAGTGTGTGATTGCATCGGTGGTAATGCTTTTTGCAGTTGAAGGGCTTAACCTGTTAATTCCTGCGGAAAGCACCATTGTAATGCGTGCAGTAAGGCTGTTTGTTCCCGTAGGATGCGGACTTTTGGTATACTATATAATGGCAATTGCTCTTAAAATTGGTCCGGTAACCGATTTTACAGGCAAAATTCTGAAAAGAGGTCGCAGATGAATAAAATTGTTTATGCATTAAGCTATGCTTCATACTATTTCTTTGCAAGGCATCTGCCAAGCTCCTTTGCGCCCTATAGTCTGGGAAGCGGCAGGCTAAGACGGCTTTTGTGCAAGGGAATGTTCAGCCACATCGGAAAAAACGTAACCATTGAGCACGGCGCATTTTTCGGTGGCGGACGTGACATTGAAATTGGCAACAACAGTGCAATCGGGTTAAATGCCCGTATTATGGGGCCATTGTCAATCGGAGAAGACGTGATGATGGGACCAAATGTGAGCATTTACACCCAAAATCATGAAACCGAAAACATATACAAGCCCATGCGCTGGCAAACAGCACCAAAGAAAAAGGTTACAATCGGTAACGACTGCTGGATAGGTGCAAATGCAATTATTCTGCCCGGGGTTACAATCGGCAACGGTGTAATAATCGGTGCAGGTGCAGTTGTGAGCCGTGACGTGCCTGACTTGGCAATTGTGGGCGGTGTTCCTGCAAAAATTATTAAATTTCGTGAGGAGAGAAAAGATTTGCCCAAGCTTAAGGTTTTGTATCTTATAAATCACGCAGGTAAGGCAGGTACTGAAAAGTATGTGTATAACCTTGTGAAAACCTATAAAGAAAAGAACACAAAGTGCTACTTTGCATATTCTGAGCCGGGTCTTTTAAGTGAGCAGATGGAAAGCATGGGTATTGAAAGCTTCCGTGTAACAATGAAGCACCCCTTTGATTTAAAGGCGGCAAAAGTAATCGGTGATTACTGCAGAGCAAATAACATTGATGTTATTCACACTCAGTACCCAAGAGAAAACTATGTTGCCCTTTTGTCAAGGCTTTACTACAAGGGAACAAAGGTTGTGTACACCTGCCATCTCACCCTTAAAACATCGTTTTTGTGGAAAATTACAAACAAGCTTCTCACAAAGCATAACCACAAAATCATTTCCGTTTGCAATAACGGCAAGGAGCTTTTGGTGGGTAACGGCGTTAATCCAAACAAGATAGACGTTGTGTTTAACGGCATCCGTCCTTCGGAAGAGGTTAAAAAGAACCCCGACAAACGAAAAGAGCTTGGCATTGACCCCGACACCTTTGTTATCACAACACTTTCAAGGTATCACATGGCAAAGGGTCTTGACTATTTTACAAACAGTGTTTACGAGCTTAAAAAGAGAACAAACAAAAAGTTTCTTGTTCTTTTCTTGGGCGATGGTGAGCTTTTTGACGAAATAAAATCGCAGATTGAAAAGCTTAATTTAACCGATGTAATATGGCAGATGGGATTTAGAAACGATGCCGACGAAATTTTAAGCTGTAGTGACCTTTACGTAAATTCCGCAAAGTGCTACGAGGCGTTAAGCTTTGCAATACTTGAAGCTTTAGATCATGCATTGCCTGTTGTGGCAACTGATGTTGGCGGTAATTCCGACATTATTAACCCTGAACACAACTGTGGCATTTTGGTTGACTACGGAAACACTCTTCAGATGGCAGAGGCCATTAAAGTAATGATGGAGGATAGCGAAAAGTACGAAACCTTCTCCGAAAATGCAAAAAGGGTTGTTAAAGAGGTATTCAATTTAGATGTCCTTCTGGACGAAACATATACAAAATATTTTTAATGTGCAATGCACAGAAAGGTAGGCTATTATGGAAAAGAAAAAATTTAAGTTCAATGTTGTAGATGCTCTTGTTGTTTTGTTGGTTGTTGCAGTGGTGCTGGTTGTGGGCATTAAGCTTATGGGTGGTGCCTTTGGTGGCGGCAACGAGGTTGCAAAGTATGAAATCAGCTTCCTTTGCGAAGAAGTTCCCGAATTTGCAGCAAATGTAATTGAAGTTGGCGACAAGGTTACTTGCGAAATGTCCGACAATAACCTGGGCGTTGTAAAAGAGCTCAAAATAGAACCCTCCAGAACATATGTTACTACAGATAATGGTGATGTAATCTGTACAGGTAAGGATTTTTACAACTGCGTATCCATTACTGCAGAAGTAATCGCTGACGAATACGAGCACGGCTTAAAGGTTAAGGGTGCAAAGTATGGCGTTGGTCACTCTATTACAATAAGAGTTGGCAAAGCAAAGATTTTCGGAAGAGTTTCCGGTATTGAGCTTATTGACAAGCTTGACGCAGAAGAGCTTGCAGCATGGAAGGCTACTGAAACTGAGGACGAAGAAGTATAAGGCAATAATAAAGGAGTGATATGTGTATGTTTAAACATAGCATAACAATAAGCCTTATATTGCGCCTTTTTGCAATGCTTAAAAAGGGGTTTGATGAAAGCCTTTTCATAAACTCCATTTATGGTGTAATTGCATATCTCAGCGAAAAAGGAAAAGAGAGCTTTATCCACAATTGGTTCACATCGGACACCTTTACCGATAAGTACTATAAAAGCTCCTTTTTCTATCGTGTGCTGAACAGCGTTTTTCAGTTTTTACTGGGATTGGTTAAAAAAATCCTTCTGTGGATTGAAAAGCTGGGCAATTATTCAATAACTGTAGCTTTAGTAAAAAAGGTGTTGAGCCTTAAATACATGAGTATCGATTGCGTGCTGGCAGTTTTTATTGGCATCATGTTTGCAGCACCTCACGAATTGTGGAACAATCTGTACGCATTTTTAGCGGCGTGCTTCTTTGCGGCATGGGTATTTGTGTATATGGCACTTGGTAAAATTAAGGCTAAAACTATTTATCCTGTTGGTATTTGTATCGTAGGCTTTCTTGTTACAATCTGCTTGTCAACTGTGACAGCTCTGGTAATTTCCGACGCTGTGAGAATAGCGCTGTTTTTAATAGCATCGGTATTTCTGGCGTATAGCGTGTATGCCTCTGTTGACACAAAGGAAAAGCTTATAAGATTTTTGAAAATAGTTCTTGTCTCTGTCACATTCACCGCAGTAATCGGCTTTGTGCAGAGAATTATGGGTATTGAGGTTGACCCCGAATTTGTTGACATGGCAACAAATGCAGGTATGCCGGGACGAGTGTTCTCAACCTTCTCAAACCCCAACAACTTTGCTGAACTGTTACTGCTTTTTATGCCGTTTTTCGTGCCTGTATTTCTTGCGGCAAAGAAAAAGTCTGAAAAGCTTATGGTTTTAGGAGCATTTGTAATTGTTTTGGGCGCCCTTTTAATGACCTATTCACGTTCCTGCTGGGTAGGCTTTGCAATTGCGGCAATTGCTTTTGTAATCATGTATGACGTAAGGCTTCTTGTGCCCATGGCAATTGTTGTTTTGGTGGCAATTCCCTTACTTCCCGAAACAATCATGAACCGTATTTTCACAATCGGTTCGCTTAAGGACTCCTCAAACTCCTACCGTTTGTATATCTGGGACAGCTGTTTAAGAATGATACGTGATTTTGGTGTCACAGGCTTAGGCTTAGGACCTTCCTCTTTCAGAACAGTGTACCCTTCCTATGCAGACCCCGTTGCAATCACAGCACCTCACAGCCACATGCTTTACATGGAAATAATCCTGGAAATGGGTGTGCTGGGCTTTGTTACATTCTTTGGCTATATGTACTCTGTTATAAAGAAAACATTTTCAAAAATGCACCAAATGGACAATGTGTTAAAGAGCGTTGCCATTGCAGGCTTAAGTGCATTAATGGGCATTGCATTTGTTTGCTGTGCAGAGTATGTGTGGTTCTACCCCAGAGTAATGTTTGCATTCTGGATTGTGCCCGGAATTTTGCTTTCGGTGGCACGAATTTCAAAAAACGAACAATAAACTAAGTTACGAGGTGAGATTATGAAGGTTCTTCATCTCATTAGTGGCGGCGATAGCGGAGGAGCGAAAACACATTTGTTTTCGCTCCTTGACAAATTGACTAACATGGCATATGTACGTGTCGGCTGTCTGATGGAGGGCGTGTTTTATAAAGAAATTCTTGAAAAGGATGTTGACAGCGTTCTTTTTAAGCAGAAAAACCGCTTTGATTTATCTGTGGTTGATGACATTGTGAAAATGATAAACGATGAAAAGTTTGACGTTTTCCATGTGCATGGCGCAAGGGCAAACTTTGTGGCAGGCTTTGTTATGAAAAAAATTAACATCCCCACCGTTACCACCGTCCATAGCGACTATCTTTTAGACTTTGACCAGATAGTTAAAAAAATTGTTTTCACAAACTTAAATAAAAATGCGTTGAAGAAAATCCCATACTATATTGCAGTATCTGACAATTTTAAGGATATGCTCATAGGTCGAAATTTCAGACCAAACGCCATCCACACCGTGTATAACGGAATGGACTTTTCCCGTGTTCCCCAAAACCCCACCAAAAAAGAGGATTATGCAAAAAAGCACGGCTTTACCTACAACGAAAACACAGTTTATGTGGGTATTGCTGCAAGGTTTGACATTGTAAAAGGTGTTGACATTTTCATAAAGGCGGCAGGCGAGGTTTTGAAAAAGTGCAATAATGTTGAGTTCCTTATTGCAGGGGATGGTGTGGAAAAGGAAAGGCTTGTTTCTTTGGCAAATGAAACCGTAGCACCCGACAAAATCCGCTTTTTAGGCTTTGAAACCGACATGTACGGATTTTTGAACACCATTGACATAAACTGCTTAACCTCACTTTGCGAAAGCTTTCCCTATTCAATGCTGGAGGGCGCTGCAATGGGTAAGCCTATGGTTGCAAGTAGAGTTGGCGGCATTCCGTCGCTTGTTGTTGAAGGCGAAACAGGAGCTTTATTTGAAAGCGGCAACTACATGGAAATGTGCGACAAGCTCCTTGAGCTTATCAACGACAAAAAAGCTGTTGAAGAAATGGGCGCAAATATTAAAGAAAGGGCAACCACCCTTTTCACAAACGAAAACTTTGCAAAAACTCACATTGAAATTTATAATAATATAATAGAAGATTATCATTCTAAGAAGAAATACGACTTTGTAATTTCAGGCTATTACGGCTTTCACAACAACGGCGACGATGCCCTTTTAATGGCAATCACCGAGGATATAAAAAAAGAAAAGCCCAATGCCCGTATTGCAGTTTTGTCAAACCGCCCCAAGGAAACAAAGGAAATTTACCGTGTGGATGCGGTAAGCAGGGTTAACATTTTCTCTGTTGTTAAAACCTTCAAAAAATCCAAGGTGCTTCTTTCTGGCGGTGGGTCACTTTTGCAGGACGAAACAAGCAGTAAAAGCCTTTGGTATTATCTTTTTGTTATAAAGCTTGCAAAAAAAATGGGGTTAAAGGTTATGCAGTTTGCAAACGGCTTTGGTCCTGTAAAGCGCAAGCTCAACAAAAAGCTTACGGCAAATGTTATAAATAAGTGCGTTGATTTAATCACCTTAAGGGACAACACCTCAAAAAAGGACATGCAAAGCATTGGAGTTGAAAAAGAGCTTTTTGTAACAAGCGACCCTGCAATGCTTTTAAAGGGAATAAACGAAAAAGAGCTTACTAAGCTCTTTGACAAAGAACAAATTCCCAAAGGTGACTACATTACAATTTCCGTCCGCAACTGGAAAAAGAATGCCCCGGGCTTTGAAAAAACCGTTGCCGATGCGGTGTTGGATTTTGCAACAAAGCACAATTTAAACGTTGTGTTTGTTCCAATGCAGTACCCTCACGATTTGGAAATTTCAAAAACAATCGCAAAATTAATAGGGGACAAAGCCTTTGTTCCGAAAAAGCAGCTTTCCATCCGTGAAGCAATCGGTATTACAAAACAAAGTAAGCTCAATGTTGCAATGAGGCTTCACAGCATGATTTACTCTGTTTCGGCAAGTGTGAAAACAGTTGCCCTTTGCTACGACGTTAAGATTGACGGCTTTATGGACTACGTTAACCTTACCGAAAAGGTGAATGTGGAAACAGTTACAAAGGAACAGCTTTATTCATGCATGGAAAAAGCCTTTGAAAAGGAAATTTCCAACGACTATACATCCCTTCGTGAAAAAGCAAAAATTAATACAAAAAAAGCGATAGAATTGCTTTAAAAACACGAGATTGCTTTTGCAATCTCGTGTTTTTGTATGGGCGATAATCTGTGTGTAACGTTGACAAAATCAATAAATGATGATAGAATTTCCTTAATTTGGTTAAGGAGGAGTTTTATTTGAAAAAGGTATTATCAGTAATATTAATAATGGCGATTTTTGTTTCAATATTGCCTGTAACTATGTTTGCAGAAACAGCGATTGAAAATGAAACAGAGAGTACGGAGATTGCTTTTCAGGAAAATGAGCTGCCTGAAAATTACGGTAATGAAGTAATGATCGGTAACAGTTGCTACTATATTATGGACAACAGCTTGTACTGTTCAACCAATAATGCAAGACCTGCTGTTATTAACAATGATGTAAATTGGGTTATTGAAGAAAATGGAGAGGTTTATTATTCAAAAATAGACGGATTTAACACATACATTTATAAAGCAGGTAATAAAGATGAAATTATAAAAATTTTCTGTCCTGTTGACTGCTTTGATATTGATGAAGACTGGGTGTACTACTCTTACGAGGGAGAAATCGTAAAAACAAATGTGATAAGCGGAGAAGAGTATGTAACAGAATGGGAGAATGAGAAGTTTTTTATAAAAAATAAAAAAATATACTCTATTGATACAAGTCAGATTGCAGAAACAATAGAAGATAATGAGATAATAGAAAATTTTAGTTATAACGGATTTGATTTTGAGGCGTTTAGAAAAAATGCGCTTGAAAATTGGGTTAGTCCAGTAAGAGCAAATTATAATCCTTTGAATAGCGGAACCAAATTTGGAGCGTCAAGAGATGGCGGACGTCGTCATGCCGGAATAGATTATGTGCATTTGCACAATACGCCGGTTTATGCAATGGATAGTGGTGAGATTATCCAGTATTGTCCCAATTTTTATGCAGGAACGGATGCTATTGGTGTCAAAAATGATAGCGGTGGAGTTCTTTTTTATTGCGAGATAAAACCTCATAAGACAAGTGGGCGCGTTGAAAAGGGCGAAGAAATAGGTAAGATGATCGCTAATAATCTTCATGGGTGGTCTATGCTTCATTTGCAGTTGTATGCAGGGACAGTTTCGGGATCATTGATGGGCAACTCTAAAAATGAGTATTTGTATTTGGATACTAAAAATTACAGAATGAGAGCAGATTTATTGAACCCGGAATTTTTACTAGCTTGCAAGGACCATGTTTGTAAATATGAGACTAAATATGTTGGTAGTATAGTGACTGCTGTAGGGGTATGTAAAATATGTGGACAGGAGTATAAATTCGAAATAGAAAATGAAGGAGAATTTCTTTATACGCTTTTGGACGATAAAAAAACCGTAAAAACATATGTAAGAGAAAAACCCTATCGTGATGCGAAACCAGTATCGAGCAAGGTCGTGGACCAATACAAAGTTGTAGGATATGTTGAAAATGCATATGGAAACAAATGGTATGTTGTAGATTATACAGACGATGAAAAGCAAATGTGTTATAAAGCATATGTTTATCATAAAGAAATTGAAGATAATTATAGGCTAGGGTCGTCAACTGTATATGCGAAAAAATATGATAATGGGAATTACTATGTTGATGCAGAGTCATCAATTACAATAAATCCAACCCGATACCCTGTCGGTAATATAATAAAGGGTAATTCGTATAACTTAACGGGAACAATATTATCAGAGTACCCGCTAAAAAAGGTTGTTGGTGAAATTATAAATTCAGAAGGAAAAGTATGTGCCAGTGGTAAAAGTGACATAGATGTGACATCTTATTTCTTTAGTATTGAAGATTCCAAGGTGAATTACGATTTAAAATTCGGATACCTTCCTGTTGGAAAATATTGTTTGAGATATACAGTGACAGACTTGTCGGGAACCGAACCAAAACAATGGGTATCGCCTGATTTTTATGTAGTCAGCAAAAGTGAACCACAGTGTCCTGTTCCGGATGTTTTGGTACAAAGTATACAAGAAGGACAACGTGTTACTGTAAGTACTAATCGCGATACTTTGGGTATTCACGCTTGGACGAACACGTTAGGGGATTTTGATGGAAAAGGCTCTATCACTATTGATTTTACAACTCCGGGAAATCATGTTTTAGATGCCTGGACATATTCCGGGAACATAGCCAGTGCTAAAACACAAAAAACTATACATGTGGCACAGGCACAACTCCCATATATAAGTGAAGCTACATATACCGACAGTAATGTTATGGTTACAATTTCAGGTGAAGGTGAAATACATTATACAACTGATGGTTCTACGCCTACAGAATGGAGCACTAAATACACAGGACCCATATACCTCGATACAAATGCTACAATTAAAGCAATTGCAGTGTCGTATGGTTGTGTCAATAGCGGTGTGAGCGAAAAATATATTAAGATTTCAGCACCGGAGGCACCCCAAATCAAGCTTAAAACAGCAGATAAGGTTGCTCAGGGTAAGACGGTGAGCGTTTCGTGGAATTCGGTTGAAAAAGCAAGCATTTACAAGGCTTATTTGTTGAAAAATGATGAGATTGTAAGTGAAATTGAAACAACAGGCTTGTCAACAACCTTTGCTCTCAGCGAAAAAAATGACAATGAGAACATTGAATATGAAATAAAGGTTATTGCAACAAATTTTGTAGGCGACAGTAATTACAGTAATAGTGTGTCAGTCACCGCAATGCATCCTGTTGAGGTAACAATAAAGGATAAGGTTATACGTGAAAATGATATAACTGATGCCACAGTTCAACAGATTCAACAAAATGTCTACAATCATGATGGCGAAAATGGGCAGATAATTGAGGGAAATGTGATTTCTGTGCAAAAGGTTGATTGGGGAACAAAGCCTTCTAAGCCTGCAACGCCTTCCAAAAAAGGCTTTACTTTTGCGGGCTATAGTGACGAGCTGTATTATCCGGCAAAAGAAAATGTAACGGTTTATGCATTGTATGAAGTGAATTATTATACGGTAGCATTTTATGACACAATCAACGGAAAACGTGCAGGAAGTGCATTAGACTCTAAAATGTATATGTACACGGATTGTGCATACGATCCGGAAAGCTATCAGACGCCCCAAGGCTATAAATTCAGCGGGTGGAGCATAGATGCAACTCAAAGTGAGTGTTACGATTACGGCTATATTACAGGAGATATGGTTCTTGATGCTGTGTATATGTGGGAAAATGAAGCCTTGCCTGTGTATGTAAGAATTGACGGTATCATAAGAAATAACCGTTCTTACACTGTGAATATAAGCTTGAAGAATGCACCTGTGACAAAGCCGGAAGGCGTACAAGGACGAATTGTTGCAGCACTTTATACCGAAAAAGGAAAAAATGTTTACACGCAGATACATGATCTTGATTCTGAATTTTTAGAAAAAACTCACGAATGGGATCATACTGAGAGTATAACATTAGATTACACAAATAGTATTTCTTACGCATCTGTTTATGTTGTGGGTGTGAATAAGGGGAAAACCGGTGGTGCATTGTCAAAAGCAGAAACCTGTTATGATATAACTTACGGAGAAGACAGCAAGTTTTGGACTGCTTGGAGTCAGTGGCAAACTGAAGAGGTTGTAGAATCCGAAGAAGTTCAGGTTGAACTCAAGACAGAATACAGGTACAGAGATAAAGAAACAACAACAACCGATTATACAAAAACTCTTGAAGGTTGGAATTATTCACATTCTGATGAATACACGACAGGCCCGCATTACAATGGCGCAACATTGGTTAATCCGGAAGATAGCGAATTAAGAAGAAGAGTTGTGGAAGCTTATTGGGTAAGCGAAGGGCATACGCAGTGGAATTTCCACAGGTATTGGGGATTGTCGGCTAAAGGTAATTACTATGTGTGCCCATATAAGTCAGGCATTTGTGTTAATTTTGAAGAAACCGGATGGATTGACTATGCACTTCCTTGGGAAAGCGTAGATTACTTTGGCGGTGTTGGTTACGATGCGTATGCACCGGAAGGAACTCCCTTTGACACCCGCGGTGGCACAACATATTATTTGCGCGGAGAAGGGTATGGTTACAGATGGTTGGATACGAGTCATACAGAGTATAAATATTGGGACACAACCTTCACACATCATTTTTGGAAGATGTCGGAGTATAGTGAGTGGGGTGAGTATCCGGGAACAAAAGACGGTAGAGAAATAGAGGAAAGAACGTTATATCGATACAGAACGGTTACGGACAGCGCACATGATTTGCAAGAAGAAATTGTTTACACTTATGAAAACACCGGAGTTTTGGAAAACATTACAGATGACCTTGAAGGCAAGATCGCAACTGTTATGATTTACAAAAAGACCAATACAGACCCTACAGAAGAACAGCTTGAATATGTAGGGCAGATAGAAATCGGTGAATGCAATACGTGGACTATTTCAAAGGCTTATACAAAGGAAGAACCCCACTATCAGAAAACAGGCGACTTTGTTGTTGCTCTTGCATTGGAGGGCGGGCAAAAGCTTGTTAATATTGATTATATTAAAGCAGAGCTTCCTAAATATAAGGTTAACTTCTATAACAATGGTGTATTACATAATAGTGTTTTAGTAGAAGAAGGTAAATCAGTTGATTTAAGTCAAATAAAAAATCCTCAGGCAACTGGGAAGCGCTTTGTAAAATGGAATAAATCCGTTGTTGATGTAAAGAGCAACATAAATGTCGATGCGGTGTTTGAGACAGAAAAAGTAACTATTGTTTTCGTAGATCACGAAAATGAAACCGTTGAAATACGTGAAATGAACTACGGTGAAGAGATTTCGTTCCCAAAAACAGACAATGTTATTGGGAAAACATTTACAAAGTGGCAAATGGTTGACGATACGCTGTTTTCGGCATATACACCAATTGGTACACCATTTGATACAAGAGATGAAAGCTTTTACTACAATGAAAAAACAAGGGTTATAACTGATGCTGAGTATGCTGAGAAGAGAAGTAAATACGCAATCGAAAGCACAGCCTTTGTTGCAAAATGGAACAATGATACGTACAAAGTTCAATTTGTTGACCTTGAAGACAACGTTGTAAGTGAGCAAGAGGTTGACCATGGTAAAGCGGCAACACTTCCGGAATTTGTTGAAAAACATGGCGTGATTTATACCTGGGATTTAACGGGTAACACTTGGTGGAATGTAACAAGTGATATGACGATTTATCCATACATTCCGCAAACGGTTAATGTGGCAGCACCGACAATTAATGTTTCTACGGACGATGTTGGAGGTACGTTCTATGCAGAACTTGAATCATCAGAAAATAGTAGTAAAATATACTACTCATATGGTATTGAAATAACGCAGAAGATGGCACAAGAAATTGCAGAATCTCGGATGATGGGTTCTGAAATAGAGTCAAACAGCATTGAACAACAATATTTTGCTGATGAGGACATGGTTGTTAGCTCAACTGAAGAAATGGATAGTGAAGAATTTGTTGGTGAAGGTATCAACGATTTTGTAAATGAGTATACAGAACCTATTGAAATAACTGAAGGAACTACCGTATACGCTTTTGCTGTAGATTTAGATGAAAATATTAGTCCTATTTCAGTATTCAATTTTGGGTATTATGAAAGCATCGGTGGTATTTTAGAATTTGAAGCACCAATTGATCTTGAATCTCCTGTAATCATAATCCCTGATGTTGGATTAAAACCGGGAGAAGTAGCAACTGTACCTATTACAATTAAAAACAACCCCGGCATTACGGGATTGTCCATTACAATAGGCTATGACAGAAACAACCTTCTTTTATCAGGTGTTAAAAATGGCGATGTATTTGCAGAGAATGATGATTTTACAGAAGACATTCTAGGTGACGGAACATGTAAGTTTACATGGAGTGCTGAAAACACAATAACAACAGATGGAACTCTTCTTGAGTTGACATTTGTTGGGGGAGATACAGAGGGCACATATGATGTTATCGCATGTGTTGACGAAGTAGCTGTATCCGGTGAGGATGACAATCCATTTGCAGTTGTGGATGGCTCCATTTTGGTGAAAGACAATGTTACGGATTATACTGTATTAAAGCTCACAGGCGATGTTTGCGATGGAAAATTCTATGCGGAGACAGAGGTTCGGAAGAATTCAACCCGTAGCAACAAAGATACGATTATAATTGCGACCTATAAGGATGGTAGTATGATTGATATGATTTCTATGAAAGCCGAAATGAAAGAGGGCGAAACTGTTTCTTTCGGAGGATTTATAGAAGGGCGCGATGGCGCTACAATCAAAGCGTTTGTAGTCGAAAGTATCCAAGGAATAAAGAGCCTCAGCAATGTTTTAACAAAGTAAATAGTAACAAAAACACGAGATTGCAGCAGCAATCTCTTGTTTTTGTATTTTTCTTACTTTTTCAACTGATTAATAACAATTTTGTCGCCCTTGGCAGAAACCGAAACCTTATCGCCCTTATTAATTTTGCCGTCCAATATTTCTTCGGCAAAAAGGTCTTCGATTTTGCTTGTAATCGCACGGCGGAGGGGACGGGCACCGTAAACGGGGTCAAAGCCTTCCTTGCTGAGAAGTGCTACTGCTGTGTCGTTAAAGGTTACTGTAATGTCTGATTCCTTAAGGCGGTCGGAAACCGAGGCAAGCATAATTTTTGCAATGCTCTTGATTTCCTCTTCGTTTAACTGTGTGAACACAATAATATCGTCAAGTCGGTTCAAAAACTCGGGACGGAAGGTTTTCTTCAAATCATCCATAACGTTCTTTTTGATTGTGTTTTGCTTTTCGTCGGAGTTTACGCCACCAAAGCCCATGGTTTTGTTGTTTGTGAGCTTACTTGCACCAACGTTACTTGTCATGATGATAACTGTGTTTTTAAAGTCAACCTTTCTTCCTTGAGAATCGGTTAAAACACCATCCTCCAGAACCTGGAGCAAAATGTTGAAAACATCGGGATGCGCCTTTTCAATTTCGTCAAAGAGTATAACGGAATAGGGCTTTCTTCTTACCTTTTCGGTTAACTGACCTGCGTCGTCGTAGCCAACGTATCCGGGAGGTGAGCCGACTAATTTTGAAACTGAGTGCTTTTCCATGTATTCGCTCATGTCAACACGTATCATGGCGTTTTCATCGCCGAACAAGGCTTCTGCCAATGCTTTTGTCAATTCGGTTTTACCAACACCTGTGGGGCCTGAGAAAATAAAGGAGCCGATGGGACGCTTGGGGTCCTTTAAGCCAACCCTGCCACGGCGGATTGCCTTTGAAAGGGCAACAACAGCGTCGTGCTGGCCAATAACTCTCTTGTGAAGAACGCTTTCTAAGTTACGAAGGCGGTCGCTTTCTTCCTCCTTGAGCTTTTCAACGGGAATATTCGTCCAGCCTGAAATAACAGATGCAATATCGCTTTCGGCAATTTCCTTTTCGCTTGTACCTGCCTTTGTTTCCCATTCGTCACGCATTTTTGTGTATTCTTCACTGACCGCCTTTTCTTCGTCACGAAGAGTTGCGGCAAGTTCAAAATTCTGGGAATTAATAGCATCCTGCTTTTTGTTCTTAAGCTCTTTTAATTTTTCCTCAGTTTCACGAAGTGAAGGGGGAGCGGTGAAGTTTGCAAGCTTAACCCTGCTTGCGGCTTCGTCAACAAGGTCAATTGCCTTGTCGGGAAGGAAGCGGTCGGTAATGTAACGGCTGGAAAGCTTTGCAGCGGCAATAAGCGCCGAATCGGTTATTTTAACCTTGTGGTGAGCCTCGTACTTGGGACGAAGTCCCTTTAAAATTTCAATAGTGTCCTCAACTGTAGGCTCGCCTACCATAACGCTTTGAAATCTACGCTCTAAAGCAGCATCCTTTTCAATATACTTACGGTATTCGTTAAGGGTGGTTGCACCTATAAGCTGCAGTTCTCCACGGGCAAGAGCAGGCTTTAAAATGTTAGCTGCATCAATTGCGCCCTCGGCGGCACCTGCACCGATAATGGTGTGGATTTCGTCAATAAAGAGAATAACATTGCCGTCACGCATTACCTCATCCATTGCCTGCTTGAGTCTTTCTTCAAATTCGCCACGGTATTTTGCACCTGCTACCATGCCCGAAAGGTCAACTGAGAAAACTCTCTTGTTCTTTAAAAGCTCGGGAACACTGCCCTTTACAATTTCCTGTGCCAAGCCTTCGGCAATGGCTGTTTTACCAACACCCGGCTCACCTAAAAGCACGGGGTTGTTTTTTGTTCGTCTTGACAAAATCTGAATAACTCGGGAAATTTCCTTTTCTCTGCCGATTACGGGGTCAAACTTGCCTTCCTTTGCAAGCTCGGTCAGGTCACGACCAAACTGGTTTAAGGTAGGTGTGCTTTTTGAAGTGTTTGAAATTTCGTCAGATGCTTTTAATGCATTGCCCGACTCGGTAACTGAGGCTAACACGTCGTTGTAAAGAGTTCGGGGAGCACCTAAAGAGATTAATATTTTAAAAGCAACGCTGTCGGTTTCTCGGCAAAGCGCCAGTAAAATATGCTCTGTTCCGATAAGGCTTGCACCCAGCTTTTGTGCTTCGTAAGCGCTTTGGCGAAGGGTGCGTGTTGTTCTGGGGGTAAAGCCTGTGAAGGTTGAGGAAGAGGGGATTTCAATGTCCGAAACCTTTTCAAGCACCTTTTCCTCGGTTATGCCCATTTGTGCAAGAAATTTGCCTGCAAAGGAGGAAACGCTTAAAATGCCGAGCAAAAGATGCTCTGTGCCTACAAAATTACAGCCTGTTTCCTTTGCAATACTTTGTGAAAGGCGGATTGATTCCTGTGCTTTGGGTGTGAACATGTTTTCATTCATGAGTAATCATCCTTTCAATTGTTATTTTAAATGCTCTCTTACATACTCGGCTCTTATTTTGTCACGGAGAGTAACATTTTCTAAAACCTCGGAATTTTCCAGTGCCAATGTGGAGGGGAGTGTTTTAAAAAGAGAGTCTGAAACCTTTTTTGGGTCAATGTTTTCAATAATTCCGCACGCAATGCCCAAAAGCACATCGGAGGAAAGTGAAAAAGCTTCCTCGGAGGAAAGTGTGTAGGCATTTGTAAGAATGCCGTAAGCACGCATGCATTTGTCCTTAATTTTAATTTCGTTGTTTTCTAAAATGGCGCCTCTCACCATTTCTTCCTTTTTAATCAGTTCGGAAGCGGCGTTGTTAAGACGGGTAATAATATCCTTTTCTGTTGCACCTAAGGTAACCTGGTTGGAAAGCTGATAAAATGCGCCCTTGGCACGACTGCCCTCGCCATACACTCCTCTTAAGGTGAGCCCCAATTTTGATGCCCAGTTAAGTACCGAGGAGATGGAGTTGCTCATGGTAAGTGCGGGGAGGTGGAGCATGTAGGAAGCTCTCATGCCTGTGCCTGCGTTTGTGGGGCAGGCTGTTAAAAAACCAAAGTTTTCGTGAAGAGCAATGTCAAGCTTTTCAGACAAAAGCGTGTCGATTTTGTCGGCTGTTTCAAAGGCGTCGGAAAGAGTCGCTTCATTGGTGAAAACCTGAATGCGGATATGGTCCTCTTCGTTAATCATAATTGAAATGGTTTCGTCCTTTGAAAGAATTACCGCCCTTGGAAGCGAGCCCTTTAAAAAATCGGGGCTTACAAGGTGCTTTTCCGAAAGTGAAGCAAGATATATTTTATCTGCCTCCTCGGTTTTTATTAGTTCAAGTGAATCCTTTAACCCTGAAGAGGAAACTGCCTCCCACACCTTGTCAATGGTTTCGCGGGCCATTTCCTTTGTCATTCTTAAAGGGAAGGGGAGATTTTTAATGTTTCGGGCAAGTCGTACTCTGCCTGTGATAAGGTTTGTCATACATTTCCCTCCATTTCTTTAATTTCGTCACGGATACGTGCAGCCTTTTCGTATTCTTCCTTTTCAATAGCTTCCTTAAGCTGAGCTTTAAGCTGGTCAATTTTGTTTTCGGGTGTTGCACCGGAGGAATAAACCTTGCCTGTGTGGGTTGTTGTTGAGTGGATTTTTTTGAGAAGAGGCTTCATGGAGCTTTCAAAAACACTGTAGCAATTACTGCAGCCGGGCTTACCCAGGCGGATAAATTCGCCCTTGGTCATTGAGCACACGGGACATTTTTCGCCTGTGTCAATACTGTCGCTGTCGTTGAAGAAGGTGGAGAAAAGCCCTGAAAAGCCTAAGTCCATATTAAAATCCTTGTAAATATTGTTTTCCTGAGCACATGCGGCACAAAGCTTCATAACGCTCTTTTTACCGTTTATAACCTTTGTAAGAGTTACCGCTGCAGGATTAACACCACATTTTTCACATAACATAGAAATCATCCTTTCTTATCTTATACTTAAAAGCATATTCTTAAAAAGAATTGCTCTTGCTTCGTTTTTTCTTGTTGAAATAATACTTTTGTCGGAAAGTGCCGAGGAGAGTAGCTTTGCTTCACGTTCAGTTATAAGCGAATAGGAAAACAATCGGTTTATATAAGCTAAAGCAGTGGGGTAGTCAAGTGACGAGCCGATGGCACTTATTAAGGAAATAATCAAGCTGTCGGAATCGGATTCAATTCGTCTGATTGTCACCGAGCCTCCGCCACCGCGACGTGACACAATGCTGTAGCCCTTTTCGGGAGTAAAGCGTGTTTTTATAACATAATTTATCTGGGAGGGCACACAGTTGAGCTGGTCGGCAAGTATGTTTCGCCTTATTTCAACACTGCCGTCCGAGGAGGAAAGCATTTCGTTAAGCATTTGTTCTATTAAATCTGATATTGTCATAATAATCACCTCATATTTGACTTTGACTATCTTTGACTTTAATATACCACCTGTTTTTTTCATTGTCAATAGTTTTTTGAAAAAAATATTTAAAAATCATAATAAATATGATACAATAGACACAAATTTAAACAAAGAGGTGCAGAATAATGAAGAAAATAGTTGCTGCTACAAAAAATAAAAACAAAATACGTGAATTTAAAGAAATTTTACCTGACTATGAAATTATAACCCAGGAGGAAGCAGGGGTTGACATAGATGTTGAAGAAACAGGTACAACCTTTAAGGAAAACGCTCTTTTAAAAGCGCAGGCTATTTTTGAAAAAACAAAGCTTCCTGCACTTGCTGACGACAGCGGACTTGTTGTGTTTGCACTTGGGGGTGAGCCCGGTGTGTACAGTGCACGCTACGGCGGTGAAGGCCTGGACGACAGAGGAAGATTGGAGCTTGTCCTTGAAAAAATGCAAAATGTTGAAGACGAGCTTCGTGGTGCACAGTTTGTTTGCTCCATTGCTTTTGTAACAGAGGAAAAAGTGTACGAAGCGGAAGGTGTTTGCGAGGGTGTGCTTACAAGAGAAGCACGAGGCGAAAACGGCTTTGGCTATGACCCGATTTTCTTTGTCCCCGAAATGGGCAAAACTGCCGCTGAAATGACAAGCGATGAAAAAAATTCAATCAGTCACCGAGGAAAGGCATTAAGAAATCTTTCTGAAACATTAAAAAAGGGTGACTGAGTCACCCTTTAAAAATCAGTTACAACCGCAGTTTGTTGCGCAACCGTAGTTTCCGCCATTGTTGTTATAACAGCCGTTGCAGAAAACGAAGTAAAGTATAATAAGGATAATAATCCATTCACAGCCACAATTGTTGTTACATCCGAACATAAAATGTTCTCCTTTCAAAGTAGTGTATTTTACAGGAAAAATCTCCCTGCAATACATATATATTTAAATTCTTACATTTTGTTACTCAGTTGAGGAAAATATTAATAGAATTTAAGATGTATATCTGCCAATACTATAACTGAGATTAAATTCTCAGATATTTTAAGGAGGGAGAAGTTTTGAAAAGGCTTCTGATATTAGGTTTATGTATGATGTTTTTATCAGGCTGCGGATGTATGCGAAACGATAAAAATGCCGCGGATGATAATATCATAGGAAACGACGCCGATGAAAGCATCCTTAACGATAATGCCGACGAGGGAATTGTTAATAATGGTAATGATTCGTTTGCAAATGATAATAGCACAAACGGAGCAACAGACGAAACCGGTATAGGCGACAAATCCTCAAACATGATTGGAGATATGGCACGAGGCTTCGGAAATGCTGCAAGAGACATTGGCAACGGTGCAGGTAACGCCATGCGTGACATGGGCAATGCGGTTAATAACGCCATGAGATAAAATTTGCGTACTTTCGGGTACGCCTACATAGAGAGGTAGTTATGAATTATATATCTTTTCCGTATTTGGGGTTAGAGTTTAATATAAACCCCGTGGTTAAATTGCCCTTTGGGCTTGAAATTCATTGGTATGGGATAATTATAGGTGTCGGAATACTTGTTGCCCTTATCCTGGCAAATTCCGAGTTTAAGAAAAAAGGTTTTAAGGATGATACCTTAAGCGATTTGGCTCTTATTGCAATTCCCTTGAGCATACTGGGGGCAAGGCTTTATTATGTGATTTTTGAGTGGGATTATTTTAAAGACAATCTTTCGGAAATCATTGCCATCTGGAACGGAGGACTTGCAATCTACGGTGCTGTTATAACGGGGATTATAACGGGAATTGTTTTTTCAAAGGTAAGGAAAATTTCCTTCTGGTGGCTTGGAGATGTGGGAACAATGTGCCTTTTAATTGCTCAGAGCATCGGAAGATGGGGCAATTTTGTAAACTGTGAAGCATACGGCGAAAAAACAAATCTTCCCTGGGGCATGATGATTCACAGAAGCAACTGGGCGGATGGCGTTGTGAAAGGAGCGTATCATCCAACCTTCTTATACGAATCCTTGTGGAATTTAACAGGTTTTCTTATTTCTTATTTTGTAATAAGGAAAAGAAAGAAAACCGACGGTGTGATTTTCGCATTTTATCTTACCTGGTACGGTATAGGAAGGTTTTTCATTGAAGGCTTAAGAACTGACAGCTTGTATTTGTACGGAAATATCCGCGTTAGTCAGTTAGTTGCGTTTTTAAGCGTATTTATGGGGATTGGTGTTTTTTTGTTTGTCAAAAAAGCAAAAAAAGAGCAGTAATATTACAATTTGATGAAATTTGTGTTGTATTATTGCAACAAAACTTGACTATAAAGTAGGCTTGTGCTAAAATGTCACTGTGATTTTCTGGGGCATTTTCGCATTCAGAAAAAAGAAAAATCAAGGAGGATGAAAAATATGAAGACTTTTACTAAAGTATTGTCTTTTATATTGGCAGTAGCAATGCTTCTTTCAGTAGCTTCTTTTAACGTTTTTGCTGAAGATGCAGAAGAAGTTGTTGCTTTGACGGACGTTGATACCTCAAGCACAGTAGGCAAAGCAGTGTCCAGACTTGTTTCCTTGGGCATTATCAACGGATATCCCGACGGAACATTCAAGCCCGACAACACAATCACAAGAGCTGAGTTCTGTGTTGTTATGGTTAAGTTTGAAGGTATGCAGGACTTTATCAATCCTGATGCTTATACAGGCTTTGAAGATTTGGATACAGACGAAAACTATGCATGGGTTCGTCCTTATGTTGCAATGGCAGTAAACCGTGGTATTATCAACGGCTTTGAAGATGGCACATTCCGTGCAGCTGACCCTGTTACTTACGAACAGGCAATCAAAATGATTATGTGCTCCTTAGGCTATAAGAATTCTGCACAGATTCCCACAATTACAGGTGACTGGTCATCCGGTTATGTTGCAAAGGCTATGCAGTTGGGCGTAACAAAGGGTACATCCATTGTGAACAAAACTAACCCCACAACAAGAGGAACAGTTGCAGTTCTTACAAGCAATGCACTTGATGCTGAAAAGGAAGACATCACAACTGAGAGTGGTGACGTTATCATTGGCGGTGACAATGCATTTGCAGATCTTGACTACGATGAAGTAAAGGGTATTGTAACAGGTACTTACATTACTGAACTCGAAGATGCAAACAGCTATGTTCCCAAGAACCACATCCAGATTGAAGATGAAATTTACGAAATAGGTTTTTCACGTAACCCCAACGAATTGCTCGGCTGCTACGTGGAAGCTACTATTTACAAGAATTCTGATGGTGATTATCCTCTTGTAAAGAGCATCACTCCCACAAAGAAGACTGACGTTATCACTGTTAATGCAGGTCTTGTGGGTGAGTATGACGGCGAAAGCCTTATGTATCAGACAAGCAAGGAATCCAAGACTAAGACTGTTAATGTTGACGAAGATTATATTGTAATCTTTAACAACAAGTACGATGAAGAATACGACATCGCAAAGCTTGAAGAAGAGCTTGTAAACGGTTATGTTGACCTTGTAGACAATGACGGCGATAAGAGCATTGATGTTGTAAGAGTTAATTCTTACGAAGTATACGTTGTTGCATCCAAGAGTAATTCTTCTCAGAAGATTACACTTATGTACGATGCTGAATACGACGGCGAAAGCACATTGATGTTCCCCGAAGAATCTACATCCGTAATTTTCTCTCTTACAAGAAACGGTAAGGAAATCAAGTTCAGCGATATTGCTAAGTGGGACGTTCTTAACATTAAGCGTTCAAACGAAGAGCTTGACGGCAAAATGTATTACGAGGTTGTAGTAACAAGAGATACTGTTTCCGGTATTGTTGACGAGAGAGATACTTCCGATGCTGCATACATTGTAGTTGGCGGCAAGGAATACAGCATTTCTGCTTCTTACCTTGACCTTATTGCAGAAGAGCACGAAGATGCAGCAACACTTGTTCCCGGTGATTCTGTTCAGGTGTACCTTGATGCATTCAACCAGATTGTAGCTGCAGCAAAGGCAACAGTAAACAACTCCGCAGAAAGCTATGCATATCTTCTTTCTCTTCGTCAGGACTCTGACAAGAGCGAATATGACCTTGAATTCTGGCTTTACACAACAAAGGGCAAGTACCTTGAAATTGGTGCTGCTGAAAAGATTACAATCGACGGCACTAAGTACAAGGCACTTGATGACGATATTTTAGATTACCTTGAAGACACTGCAGAAACTGCAAACAAAACATATCCTGATGCAGATGGCACATACATTTATCAGCAGCCCATCATTTATCAGACAAACTCCGATGGTCTTGTTTCTGTAATTTATACAGTTGAAAGTACAGAAAACGAAGATATTTCTCAGGTAATGGAAGATGAAGACGGCGATTCTTACTTTGTTCCTTACGATGTAAGACAGTACAAGTCCTCTTCCAAGAGCTTTACTGACTTTAAGGTAAGCAGCTCCTCAAAGATTATTTTCGTTCCCGATAACAGAAGCGATACAGATGAATATCTTACATTCTCTTCTTACTCAAAGGCATTTGCAAACGCAAGAAATTATCATGTAGAAGCATATGGTCTTACATCAAGTAAAACAGCATCCTTGGTGCTTATCTATCATGAAAACGACTCCAGAATTTACACAAGTTCTTCTCCCTGGATGATTGTTGCATCCAAGAGCCAGACGGCTACAGGCACTCACATTAAGGGTTATCAGGGTACAAGCTACTCTTTGAAGAACGTAACTGTTGACGAAGACGACGGTCCCTCAATTTCCGCTATCGGCAAGGGTGATATCATCAGATACATTGTTAACAGCGAAGGTAATCTTATCGATTACCAGATCTGGTTTGACGCAAGTGATCCTGCTCAGCTTGAAAACATAAGCAATGCTTATGACGAAGCGTATGCTGAAGGTGACGATATCCAGAAGCGTATTATTGAAATTCATTCAACAAATACAGAACCCAGAAAGGACTATCCCACATCAACATTCCGTCTTCAGTATGGTACTGTAACAGGTATTACTCTTAAGAGCGAAGACGATACTGATACTGTTGATGAACAGACTATCAATATTTCACCTTACATTGTAGGCGATGGTGTTGACATTATGGGTGAGGATGATGACCGTGGTTTCATTTCCGAAGAAATTGGTTCTTCCGTAAAGGTGTTCCAGTTTGACCGCAGCAGCAGAAATGCAGACGTTATTACAGAGGCTGACCTTAGCGAAATTCTTGACTACGAAAACTATGAGGATGACGCAACAAGAGTAATTGTTTTCACAGCTAGCGGTACACTCAGAATGATTTATATCATTAACGAATAAAACTTTAAAAGAGCGTTCGTAAGAACGCTCTTTTTTGCGTTATAGGAAATTGCGTATTTCCTATAACGCAAAAATAAATTTGATTTTATTGCCATGCGAGAATTTCCTCGCGAGACTCGGAAAACGCATATGGCATTACAAATGCTGAGCTATCCGAAGCGTAAGCGAGGCGAATAGCTCGTATGCGAAAACTGTCCGTAATTGACGAGCCATCGGCGAAGTCAGAACGGATACGGTTGACCGCGTGTTTTCTCCTCTGTTTTCCATAGTTGCAACTATATAAGCGAGTGTCGGAGACACTTTTTTCTTGAAAAAATGTGGTAGGGATGGTAGAATAGGAAGCGAGGTGTTAAACATGGATATAAAAAAACTGGCAGAAGACTTAAAGTCTTTGGCTGTATTCAGATGTATATTAGAAGATGAAGCTGTTAAAGCGTTTATTAATCTTTGTTGTGACAAAAGTGCTGACAAGCTTGGCGATTTTACTGAAAAACTCTATAAAAGAGGGGATAATCTTTCAAAAATTATGCTTGATGTAGTGCTTTTCAGCGAAAATATATGCAGTACAATGAAAGCTGCCGATGAAGAAATTTCTCCGATAGTAAAGAAAAGATGCGAAAAGGAGCTTGAATTTATTTCAAAAGCGTCCCTTGTTTCTTCGGACGAATTTGGCGAAAGTGGTTTGTGGGAAACTACAAAAATTGATTTTCATGAAGCCTTTGCAAAAAGACTTGAAAATATTAAAAAAACAGGCTACGGTGTTTTTGCCCGAAACTATATGTTTACCATAGAGGATAAAGAAATTGTTCCTGCTATTTTCCGTGACGATACCACAGTGGAGTCATTAAAGGGCTATGAAAGACAGCGCAACCAGATTGACAACAACATTAAAGCTCTTTTAAAAGGCAAGGTTGCGGCAAACATGCTCCTTTACGGTGACAGCGGTACAGGCAAAAGCGCAACAATAAAGGCGCTCACAAATTACTATGGCGAAAAGGGCTTAAGACTTATTGAAATTAAGAAAAGTCAGATAAGCCTTATTCCATACATTATGGGAAAGGTTAGCACAAGCCCCTTGAAATTTATTCTGTTTTTGGACGATTTAACCTTTGACCCAAGTGACGATGCTTTCGGCAACATGAAGGCTGTGCTGGAGGGCAGTGTTGCGGCAAGAGCAAAAAATACTTGTATTTGTGTCACAAGTAACCGTCGTCACCTTGTTAAAGAAACTGCTGCAGACCGCGAAGGCGGAGATTTGCACAGAAGAGACACCATGGAGGAAATCGGCGCTTTAACCCAAAGGTTTGGCTTGAGCGTTGTTTACGAAAAACCCGACAGATTAAGCTACATAAAGGTATTAGAGGAAATTGCGGCAGATCACTTAATTGAAATAACCGAAGCTGAAATTAAAGAGGCTGAAGCCTTTGCAATAAGTAAAGGCGGACGAAGCTGCAGAGTGGCAAAGCAGTATGTTGAAGAGCTTATAAGAAGGATGGACTGACGTGGAATTTTTTGATGTATACAATGAATGTGGCATGCCTACAGGTGAAAAGGTTGAAAGGCATATAGCTCACGAAAAAGGAATACTACACGGCGCAGTACATATTTATATTTATCGCAAAAAGGGTGACAGATACGATATTTTACTGCAAAAAAGGGCTGAAGGCAAGGACAGCTTTCCTCTTTGCTGGGACACCTCCTGTGCAGGCCATGTAACAAGCGGTGACAGCTTTGAGGAAACCGTTAAAAAAGAGCTTATGGAAGAGTTGGGCATAAAAATAAACGAAAACGAAGCAGTTCATTGCTTTACAAAAATAGTAACAAAAATAAACACCTTTTACGGGAAGGTGTTTAATGACCACGAAATTTACAAGGTGTATAAATTGGAGCGTAATGAGCCTTCAGAAAGCTTTGTTTTTCAAAAGGAAGAAATATGCGATTTGAAATGGATGGACTCTGACAGCCTTTTGAAGGAGCTTGAAAAGGGAAACAAAGAGTATTGTATTATGATAGATACATATAAAGAGGCTTTAAAGCACATAAAAAGTGAGTAGCACAAGCTACTCACTTTTTTGGTTTAATTTAGTTTGTATAACCCATTGTCCACACCTGGCTCTTGTTATTATCGCGATATTCCTGTGTAAGTGTAGAGCCTGTAATGGTGAGGTAAAGATTGGAATGAACACTCTTTATAAGATATGTGTCATTGCCCTGGCTTTCCAAAATCCAGCACTGGTTGGGGTCGCCTGAGGTGTACCAGGTAATGATTGAACCGCCTGCATCGTAGGACTGACCGTTAACGTCAAGGCTCATGTCGGTTGCAATGTTAGTCAATGTGTAAACATTGGTGTTTACTTCGTTTAATCTCCACTTCTGATTGTTGTTGTCGGTTTTAGCGGAAACCTGAAGACCGTTATTGTCAGTAAGTGTGTTGGAACCAATTGAGAATGTACGATAAGCACCTGTCTTGGGAGCGTTTTCAACAACCGGAGCGTTAAATTCTCTGATTTCCCAAAGCTGAATGGGCTTGTTTGTTCTTACGTTCTGTACTGTGTTTGTATCTGTAGGCTCAATGGGGAGAGCAGATGTCTTTGCATAAACCAAAGCTCCGCCTTCAATATCCAAAATGGTGAACATCTGGTTTTCTGCACCTGTGGGGTCCCATGTGATAATTTCGCCGCCTGCATCCACACTGTGACCGGATACGTCAAAGCACTGACCATTTGTGATTGACTGAATGAAGAAATAGCCGTCTGTGGGAGAAGTGTTGAACTTAAAGCCCTGGCTTGCCTTTTCTGTAAATTCTTCGCTTTCAAGTGTGTAGTGGTCTGTTGCAGTAAGTGCTTTGCCTGTTTCCTTATTAATAAAAGCGTAGGTTTTGTCTTTGTTGATTACTGTGTATTCAATAACAGGTTCAGGCTTACTTGTGAGTGTAACAGTTCTTGTAGCACCATCCCAGGATACTTCCTTGTCAAAAGCTTCGCCGATTGCACGAACAGGAAGGTAGGTTGTGCCGTCCTTCAAAATGGGGTTAACAACGTTTCCGTTTGCGTCTTTAGCTGTGAACTTGCCACCGTTAATGAAAATGTTAATAACGTCTGTTTTCTTTGCAAGAACAGAAACACCATTAATAAACACGCTCTTTGTAGCATCGTCCCATGTTACTTCAAGATTAAGTGCATTTGCAATTGCACGAACAGGAAGGTAGGTTGTGCCGTCAACTAAAATCGGGGGTACTTCAACGCCTTGTGCATTTTTGCAGTCAATAACTTCGCCGTCAAGCATAACGGTTACGTTGTCTTCTGCCATTGCAGGAATTGTCGCAAGTGCCAGCATAAGCACAAGCATGATTGCCAGTAATTTTTTCATAATGTTTTCCTCCTAAGATGTAAATAAATTATTTTACAACAGAAACTACCCAGTTCTGTTTATAAGACTCGTTTAATTCTGCATGGACAACCGTACCGTCGGAGCCGATTGAAAGGTAAAGAGATGAGTGAACACTCTTTATAAGGTATGTTCCGTCATTTTGCTTTTCAAAAGTCCAGCGCTGGTTAGGGTCACCTGAGGTGTTGTAAACAATAATCGGGTCACCGCTTGTTTTGGAGTTGTTTGCAACGTCTAAGCTCTTATTGGTGTTTTTGTTTGTTATAACATATTCGCCGTCCTCGTTAGGGGTAAGAGCCCAGCAAAGAGCATCGTAGTTATCTTTTATATAGCCATATGCCAAGCCGTCTGTGCTGTAAAGGGACAAATCGCCAATGGAAATAGTGTAGTAAGATTTTTCTTCCTTCTTTTCCACAGGTGTAAATTCAACTACATCCCATTTTTGTACTAAGCTTTCTCTTTTTGCGTTCTGCTTTACAACGCCTGCAGAGTCTTCCATGGGAAGAAGAGAGGAGAGAGCGTATATAATATAGCCGTTTTCAACTTTTTCAATCTTAAACTTCTGGTTGTCGGCAGTGCCTTTGTTATATGTAATAATTTTTGCACCGGGGTTTTTGGAATTTCCGTTAACGTCAAAGTTTTTGTCGTTTGAAGCTGTTATGTAATAGTAGCCATCAGCATCCGCTTTTGTAAGGGTAAAGCCCTGATAAGTGTAGTTGTTGAAATTTTCAAGTACTAAACCATTGTTAACCAGGCTGATTGCCTTGCCGTTTGCCTTGTTTATAAAGGCGTAGGTTTTGCCCTCTTCAATTTCTGCAAGAGTGGGAGTTGTAAGGAAAACCGTGTGAGTTTCCTGGTCCCATGAAACAGTTTTATTAAACTTTTCGCTTATTGCACGAATGGGAAGGTAGGTTGTGCCGTCCTTTAAAATGGGGTTAACAACCTTGCCGTTAACATCAGTAGGAATAAGCTTAACACCATTTATGTAAACATTTACAACATCAGTTTTTTCAGCTTTTTCGGGTGTGCCGTTAATAAACACACTCTTTGTGGAATCGTCCCATTCAATTGAAAGGTTCAATGCATTTGCAATTGCCCTCACGGGAAGATAGGTTGTGCCGTTTTCAAGCATGGGATAAACCGTGTTGCCGTTAACATCCTTCGGCTCCAATGTAACATTGTCAATAACAACCGAAATGTAATCCTTTGCCCCAAGAGAGGTAACAGGCACTGCTGCCAGTATAAAAACCAGCATGAATAAAAGAAACTTTTTCATTAAGGAAACCCTCCTGTGTATATTATATAAATATTATAGTACAAAGAGTAATATTTGTCAAAATATTTTAAGAAATAATGCTAAAAGGGGTTGCAAAAATATACGAGGTGGTGTATAATTATGAATATTTTTCAAAAAGGATATGATAGTATGATTAAAGTTGGCGTTCTTGGCGCAACAGGCTATGCAGGCGAAGAGCTTGTAAGAATTCTTTCAGGACACAAGGAAGTTGAAATTAAAATGCTTGTTTCACATTCCTATGTGGGACAGAAAATGAGCGATATTTACCCTCATTTAAGAGGCATTTGCGATATAGTATGCGAGGACTTGGATGTTGATAAGGCAGCAAAGGAATGTGACGTTGTGTTCACAGCTCTTCCTCACGGCGCATCGAAGGAGGTTATCCCCGCACTTTACGAAAAGGGCTTGAAGGTTATTGACCTTTCGGGCGACTTCCGTTATAACGATGTTGCAGTTTATGAACAGTGGTACGGAGAAAAGCATTCAAACCCCGAGCTTTTGGACGAATCTGTTTATGGTCTTTGTGAGCTTCACCGTGAGGAAATCAAAAAAGCTAAGCTTATTGGCAACCCCGGCTGCTACACAACCTGCTCAATTCTGGGCATGGCACCCTTGGTTAAAAACGGTTACATTGACAATTCCAGCATTATTATCGACGCAAAAAGCGGTGTAACAGGTGCAGGAAGAGGCTTACATATTAATTATCATTTCTGTGAATGTACAGAAAACTTAATGGCATACAAGGTTGGCACACATCGCCACACAAGCGAAATTGAACAGGAGTTGTCGCTTCTGGCAGGGGAGAGCATTGCGCTTTCCTTCACTCCTCACTTAGTTCCCATGAAACGTGGCATTTTTGCAACAAGCTATGCTAATTTAAAGGTTGACAAATCCACCGAGGAAGTTGTGGAGCTTTACAAAGAATTTTACAAGGGCGAAAAGTTTGTCCGTGTTTACGATGCAGGCAAATTGCCCGAATCAAACCACGTATCGGGCAGTAACTTTGTTGACATTGGTGTTGTGGTTGACAAGAGGTTAAAGAGAGTTATTGTAATAAGTGCCATCGACAACCTCTTCAAGGGCGCTGCAGGTCAGGCTGTGCAGAACATGAACATCATGTTTGGATTGGACGAAGCTACAGGCATTTCCGGCGCAGGATTTTATATGTAAGGAGATTATACTATGAATTCACATATTGAAAAAGCAAACGTGTTGGTGGAAGCGCTTCCCTACATGCAAAAGCTTTCCGGCAAAACAATAGTTGTTAAATACGGCGGAAACGCTATGATTAACGAAGAGTTGAAGGAAACCATTGTTGAAGATATTGCCCTTTTAAAGCTTATCGGTGCAAACCCCATTGTTGTACACGGCGGTGGCCCCGACATTACAAATGCTCTTAAAAGCTTTAATATTGAAACAAAGTTCATTAACGGCTTAAGATATACCGATGCTGAAACCATGCGTATTGCCCAGATGGTTTTGGTTGGTAAAACAAATAAAGAAATTGTTTCATTGGTTGAAAAGCATGGTGGTAATGCTATTGGTATTTCAGGTATCGACGGCAAGTGTATCAAGTGCGAAAAGAAAAAAACCATTGTTGACGGCAAAGAGGTTGACCTTGGCTTTGTGGGTAACATTGTGCGTGTTGACGGCAAGGTTATTAACCTTATCTGTAAGGACAAGTACATCCCCGTAATTGCGCCCATCGGTATAGACGACGAGGGTAACAGCTATAATATAAATGCGGACGATGTTGCAAGTGCAGTTGCAAGTGCAGTAGGCGCAGAAAAGCTTATTTTCTTAACCGACATTGAAGGTGTTAAGGATTCAAACGGTAATGTAATTTTTGAAATGAACCGCAGTCAGGTTAAAGAAAACATTGAAAAGGGTGTAATTTCCGGTGGTATGATACCCAAGGTTACAGGCTGTATTGATGCCATTGATGCAGGTGTGCAAAAGGTACATATTATCGACGGCAGAGTGCATCATTGCTTGCTTCTCGAAATATTTACCGACACAGGTATTGGCACAATGATAACAAACTGATTTAACGAAATCAATTTGTTATCAAGTAATAAGTAATAGGGAATAGTGAATAAGTATGGTAAAAACAAATGCAATGCGCCTTGTTGAACAAGCTAAAATTGAATTTGAAACAAAGGAATACGAGGTTGACGAAAGTGACCTTAGTGGCGAAACTGTTGCAAAAAAAGTCAACATGGACCCCGACAGCGTTTTTAAAACCTTGGTTGCCAAGGGTGACAAAACAGGTGTGAATGTTTTTGTAATCCCCGTAACAGGTGAGCTTGACTTAAAAAAGGCGGCAAAGGTAACAGGCAACAAAAAAATTGAAATGGTTCCTGTTAAGGACCTGCTTGGATTAACCGGCTATATCCGCGGTGGTTGCAGTCCTGTTGGTATGAAAAAGCAGTACCCCACATATTTTGACGAAACAGTTATACTCTTTGACACTATTGCAGTTTCCGCAGGGGTAAGAGGCTGCCAGATGATATTGAACGGCGAAAAGCTTTGCGAGTACGTAAAGGGCACCATTACAGATTTGTGCATGTAATGAAAACACCTATTGACAAAATGCTCAATAGGTGTTATATTTTAATTAATAGTTGAACAATTATTCAATTGTTTGTTGAAAGGAGAAAACTATGTTAGAGGAAGAATTGTTGTATGACCTGGCGGAATTGTACAAAATTTTCGGCGACAGCACCCGCATAAGAATATTGTATGCGCTTTTTGAAAAGGAAATGTGTGTAAACGATATTTCCGAGGAATTATCCATGACGATGAGTGCAATAAGCCATCAGTTAAGAATTTTAAAGCAGGCAAGGCTTGTAAGGTATCGTAAGGAAGGCAAGGCAGTTTTTTACGCATTGTCCGACGACCATGTAAAGAGCATTATTGAAATGGGTATTGAACATATAAGTGAATAGAAAGGAAGTGGTGGTATGAAAAAGGTATTTAAGTTAGACGAAGTTGACTGTGCAGTATGTGCATCCAACATGGAGGCGGGAGTTAAAAAAATAAGCGGTGTAGAGTCCGCTGTTGTAAGCTACGTTACACAAAAGCTTTTAATTGAATGTGACGAAAAGGATTTAGACAGAATAGTAGACGAGGCTCAGAAGGTTATTAAAAAGGTTGACCCCCGTTGCAGAATTGTGAGGTAGCTATGAGTAAACGGCAGAAAGAAAATCTTTATCGCATAATTACAGCTATAATACTCTTTGCCTCCGTTTTGGTTGCACCCTTTGAAGGATTAGTAAAAGCACTATGCTTTTTAATTCCATATTTAGTTGCAGGCTACGATGTTTTGGCAGGTGCAGTGAGAAATATTATTCACGGAAGAATTTTTGACGAAAACTTTTTAATGTCCCTTGCCACCATAGGTGCATTTTTAATCGGCGAATATCCCGAAGCGGTGTTTGTTATGCTTTTTTTCCAGATTGGTGAGCTTTTTCAAAGCATTGCGGTGGGTAAAAGCCGTAAATCCATATCTGATTTAATGGATATATGTCCCGAGGAAGCGGTTGTTTTAAGAGGCAACGAATGGGTAACGGTTTTTCCTGAAGAGGTAGCTGAGGGTGATACCATTTTAGTAAAACCCGGTGACAAAATAGCTCTTGACGGAATTGTAACAAAAGGGGAGAGCGATGTTGACACTTCCTCTATGACAGGGGAAAGCGTGCCGAAATTTGTAAAATGCGGTGATGAGGTAATAAGCGGTTGTGTAAACGTTTCGTCTCCCTTGGAAATTAAGGTAACAAAAGAATTTTCCAACTCAACGGTTTCAAAAATTTTAGAGCTTGTAGAGCATAGCGCCATGAACAAAGGCAAATACGAAAGCTTTATAACAAGGTTTTCAAGAGTATACACCCCTGTGGTTGTGCTTCTGGCACTTTTGGTGGCGTTTGTTCCCCCCATCTTTTTTGGTAATTTTACCACCTGGGCAATGCGTGCGTTAAGCTTTCTTGTTGTGTCCTGTCCTTGTGCTTTGGTTATCAGCGTGCCTCTTTCATTTTTCAGCGGCATCGGTGCGGCAAGCAAAAAGGGCATACTTGTAAAAGGCTCTACTTACCTTGAGCTTTTGGAAAAATGTGCTGTGGTGGTTACCGACAAAACAGGCACAATAACCGAAGGCAGGCTTTGTGTAAAAGAGGTTTGCGGCGATGTTTTAATGCTTGCTCAAAGCTTAGAAAGGTTTTCAAACCATCCTGTTGCAAAGGCGATTTGCGAAAATGCAGTTGAATTTCTGCCTGCGGAAAATGTTATTGAAATTCCGGGCAAGGGTGTTACAGGCGTTGTAAACGGCAAAAAGGTTCTTTGCGGAAATCTCAGTTTAATGCTTGAAGAAAAAATCGAAGTCCCCGAAAAAAATGCAAATGTGTACATTGCCGAAAATGGTGAGTACAAGGGCTGTATTTTTGTTGCGGATAAAATAAAGACAAACGTGAAGGAAAGCCTTGAAAAGGTTAAAAGGCTGGGTGTTACAAAAACTGTTATGCTCACAGGTGACACAAAAGAGGGAGCAGGCAAAATAATTGAAGAAAAAATTGTGGATGAGGTTTACACTTCGCTTTTGCCCAACGATAAGGTGCACGCCCTTGAAAAAATTATTAACAACACAAAGGGCACGGTGGTGTATCTTGGTGACGGAATAAACGATGCGCCTGTTTTAAAAAGAGCCGATGTGGGTATTGCCATGGGTCAGGTGGGAAGCGATGCGGCAATTGAATCAAGTGACATTGTTTTTGTAAATGACCAAATTTCTCTTTTGGAAAAAAGCATTAAAATTTCAAAAAAGACAATGAAAATCGTAAGGGAAAACATTGTGTTTGCAATATTGGTAAAGGTGTTTGTGTTAATACTTACCGCATTTGGCTATGCAGATATGTGGCAGGCGGTTTTTGCCGATGTTGGAGTTATGGTAATTGCAGTTTTAAATGCAATGCGAGCATTAAAAGCATAAAAAATGGAAGAAAATGCATTAAAAGATTGCAAAATGTAACAATAGGTGATATAATTTTTGTGAAAATATAATAAAGGAGAGTTGATCCCTTATGAAGAATGGTAGCTCTATCGGCGAAAGTGCAATTTATGATGCACGAGAGTTGGGCAAAGGCAGAATGCTTGTTTTGGGTTTGCAGCATCTTTTTGCAATGTTTGGTGCAACAGTGCTTGTTCCTCTTCTCACAGGCTTAAGCGTTTCCTCAACACTTCTTTTTGCAGGCTTGGGTACACTTTTGTTCCACTTCCTTGCAAAGGGTAAGGTCCCCGCATTCTTAGGCTCATCATTTGCATTTTTAGCAGGCTACATGGCAATTGCACCTAACGGTGAAAAAGAACTTTTGCCCTATGCATGTCTTGGTGTTGCTTGTGCAGGTTTATTGTATCTTGTTGTAAGCTTGCTCATCAAGCTTTTCGGTGCAAAGAAGGTTATGAGCTTTTTCCCTCCTGTGGTAACAGGTCCTATTGTTATTGCAATCGGTCTTACACTTTCCAATTCTGCTGTTAACAACTGTGCGGCTGACTGGCTTATTGCTCTTATTGCAATTTTAGTTGTAATTATCTGCAATATCTGGGGCAAGGGCATGATTAAGATTATTCCCATTATGCTCGGTGTAATCGTATCTTATGTAGTTGCAGCTGTTATGGGTCGTGCTGATCTGCAGCCCATACTCGATGCAGCATGGATTGGTGTTCCCTTCAAAATGGAAGACACAGTTTTTGCAATTTTCAAAAACCCCGACACAACACTTATCGTAACAAGCATTATCACAATTGTGCCCATTGCCATTGCTACAATGGTTGAGCATATCGGTGATATTTGTGCAATAAGCTCCACAACTGAGCGTAACTACATCGAGGACCCCGGCTTACACAGAACAATGCTTGGTGACGGTCTTGCTACAACTATAGCATCTCTCTTTGGTGCTCCTGCAAACACAACATACGGCGAAAACACAGGTGTTCTTGCGTTAAGCAAGGTTTACGACCCCAGAGTTATCCGTATTGCAGCAGTTTTTGCAGTTATCCTTTCCTTCTCTCCCAAGTTTGCGGCGCTTATATCCTGTATGCCCACTGCAACAGTTGGCGGCGTTTCTCTTATCCTCTACGGTATGATTTCCGCTGTAGGTGTGAGAAACCTTGTTGAAAATAAGGTTGACCTTGCAAAGAGCAGAAATGTTATTATTGCAGCACTTATCCTTGTACTTGCAATCGGTATTGCATTCAGTAATAATGGTGCAATCGCATTTAATGTTGGTACAATTACTATCAGTCTTTCCGGTCTTGCAGTAGCAGCAATTGTTGGTATTGTTGCAAACGCTGTTCTTCCCGGCAAGGATTATGAATTTGAAGACGGTAATGATATAAACATTAAGTCCAAAAAGTAAAATTTAAAGGGAGAGCTTGCTCTCCCTTTTACTTTACCAAAAAACCATGTGGCATATTGCACAAGCGGCTGTGGGTACAGGGTAAATATCTATCAATGCATATTAATAAATACGATAAAATGATGTAAAAGTAATAAATGGAATAATGCTCTGTTTGCAGGTGAGACAAGGCTTTAGTAATATTCGGACAGCAAAACATATTCAAATAAGTGAAAAAAACCTCCATTTGTGAAAAGTGCATAAAAAAATCGAAAAAACTTTTAATATTTCTAACTATTAGCATATTGCAAAAGTCGATTTTATTTGCTATACTACAGTTGTACCGAAAAGGTACGAAACTTTTTTCATTTTCCCTCCTTTTAGTGACAGACAAACCGATTTGTCTGTCTTTTTTTTTGCTTTTTTGCCCTGACGGATTTCTCCGTCAGGGCTTTTTTCATGTTGACGGAAAACTTGGAGAATGGTATAATAAATTTATCTAAAAATGAGAGGATGGGATAGTATGAATATTCTTGAAAAAGAAGGCGCTTGGTGTTGGTTTGCAGACCCGAGAGCTATCAGCTACAAAGGCAGAACCTTTATCGGTTGTATTGACGTGCACGGCAACATTAAAGCCATAATGCTTTATGAAGGTAAAAAAACTGAAGTTTTAGTTCGTTCAAACTTCCAGCCTGATGACCACGACAATCCCACGTTTCTGGTGCTTCCCGATGAAAGGATTATGATCATATATTCCCGTCACACTGACGAAGCGTGCTTTTACTATCGTATTTCAAAAAACAAGTGCGACATTACTGAACTTGGTGAGGAAAAGTGTCTTGAAACTGACCACAACACAACATATCCTTCACTTTTCTTAATGGATGACGACAAAGACCATATTTATCTTTGCTATCGTGGTGTGAACTGGCATCCCACCTGTGCTCGTCTTTCTATGCCCGACGAAAACGACGAAATGCATTTTGTAACAAAGCCTTTCCAGATTGTTCATTCAACAGTTCAGGGTGCAGGGTGTCGACCCTATGCAAAATACGTTTCCGACGGCAAGAGCAAAATTCACATGGTGTATTCCTCAACTCATCCCGACAATGTTTGCCCCGTGTGTGTGTACTATTCCTGCCTTGATGTTACAAGCTACACTCTTTACGACATTGAAGGTAACGTTTTAAAGGAAAAGGTCAACGAAGAGCCTTTTACCGTTACAGGCTTTGAAACTGATGAAAAGTTTGTTGTTGACCCTCATTTATCATCAAAGCGTGGCTGGGTTTGGGATGTTGCCCTCTTTAACGGCAAGGTAAGTGCTGCAATTGTAAACATTTCCGAGGATAAGCTCACACAAAAGTATTACTATACATATTATGAAAACGGAAAGTGGGAAAAAATATTTATCGGTAATGCTCACAAGTTCCACCGTTCCAACACCGAATTCTGCTATGGTGGCGGTATGAGCCTTGATCGCGATTATGAAGGTGTTGTATATGTTTCAATCCCCATGGGTACAGCCTTTGAGGTTTTAAAGTACACAGTAAAGGACAAAAAAGTAACCCGCGAAGAAATTACTAAAAACAGCGAGCTTAATAACATCCGTCCCTACAAGATTAAAGAGGGGCCCCTTGTTTGGATGAACGGTGACTATTATTACTGGATTGTAAACTCCTCTTTCCCCAAGGGCTTCCCCACACAGGTTGTTATTGATGATTATGATTTTACCAACGCATTCCAAGGTGGTGTGGAAATTACTTGCACCGCTGAAATGAATGGTGTTATCTATTCCGACGAGGATGTTGAGCTTAAAATTGACGACACAACTGTTATTTTTAACAATAATGTGAGCAGTAATGCTCTTTCAACCTCCGACTGGAATAAGGAACACAAAGCAACAACCGACGGAAGCAAAAAGCTTGTAAAGCCCGATGTAACAAAGTTCCGCATTGTAAAGTGTGAGGATATGTTTGTTCTTCTTCGTTGGGACAAGGTTGATGTTGTAGTCAGGAGATAGTTATGGAAAACATGAAGGAAATCGAGATTTCTCACGAGTATAAATTTAAAGGCAAAATCATAAACATGCGCCTTGACACTGTTAAAACCCCCGAGGGCAACATTGCCACCCGTGAAATTGTGGAGCATCCCGGTGGGGTGGGGATTGTGGCTCTTGACCATGAAAACAAGGTGTATATGGAATGGCAGTACCGCCGTCCCTTTGACAGCCTTGTTTATGAAATACCTGCAGGCAAGCGTGATAAAAACGAGGAGCCCATTGTTTGTGCAAAGCGTGAGCTTGAAGAGGAAATTGGTCTTTGTGCAAAAAACTGGGTGTATCTTGGTGTGAGCTATGCGTCTCCCGGCTTTTGTACCGAAGGGTTGCATCTTTTCCTTGCAACTGATTTGTACGAGGGCGAAATGCATCGTGACCCCGACGAAGTTTTAATCATTGAAAAGGTGCCTCTTTCCGAGCTTGTAGAAAAGGCAATGAGTGGCGAAATTAAGGACGGAAAGAGCCTTATAGGCATTCTCAAAACCAACGAATACTTAAAACGAAAATAAATTTTATTTTCCTCAAAAAAAGTGTTGACAAAGTAAATATTTATATGTATAATAAACATGAAAACGATAATGATTATCGTTTTGAAAACGAATTAAAAATTTTTTAAATAAAGGAGATTAAATTATGAAAAAGTATGTATGTCCCGTTTGCGGTTATGTTCACGAAGGTAACGAGGCTCCCGAAAAGTGCCCTCTTTGCGGCGTTCCCGGCAGTAAGTTTACAGTAATGGAAGAAGGCGCAGCACTTGCTGCAGAACACGTATACGGTGTTTACGCTCAGACAGTTAAGAACAATGACGATATTCCCGAAGAAGACAAGAAGTACATTTTTGACCAGCTCATGGCAAACTTCCAGGGCGAATGTAGCGAAGTGGGTATGTATCTTTGCATGGCTCGCATTGCACACCGTGAAGGCTACCCCGAAGTAGGTCTTTACTGGGAAAAGGCAGCTTACGAAGAAGCTGAACATGCAGCAAAGTTCGCTGAGCTTTTAGGCGAAGATCTTGAACCCAACATGAAGGCTACAACAAAGGATAACCTTTCCTGGAGAGTTGATTGCGAATATGGCGCAACAAAGGGTAAGTTTGACCTTGCAGTTATGGCTAAGAAGTACGGTCTTGATGCAATCCATGACACAGTTCATGAAATGGCTCGTGACGAAGCTCGACACGGCAGAGGCTTGGAAGGTTTACTCAAGAGATACTTTAAGTAATTAATTGAAAGCTTCGCTTGCATGAATAGTGCTCCGCACATGAAGAATGAATTGTTTGCAAAGCAAACATTAATGTTGAAACTCGTTTGCGAGTTTCTTCCAAAATGCCCTTTGGGCAATTCATGACGCTTTGAGTCAATTCATACGGAGTAATTCATGCCGAAGGCTATTCATTATTTTGATGAGGAGGAAATGATTATGGCAAAATATGTATGCCCCTGTGGCTATGAATATGACCCCGCTGTTGGCGATCCCGATAACGGCATTGCACCCGGTACAGCATGGGAAGATGTAGCGGAGGATTGGGTATGTCCCGTATGCGGACTTGGTAAGGACGCATTTACAGAAGAATAATTAAAAAGGACCGCTTGTTAGCGGTCCTTTAAATTTTATTTACAAGTTGAAAAATTTGTGCTATAATAAGGGAAAAAGGAGGAATGAAAAATGGATATTAAAGCAAAGGTAGAAGAAATTGTAAAAAAGATTATGGCAGACAAGGATATTCTTGAAAAATTCAAGAAGGAGCCTGTAAGCGTGGTTGAAGAACTGGTAGGTATTGATTTGCCTAATGACCAGCTTGAACCTGTGGTTGAAGCGGTAAAGGCAAAAATCACCGCTGACAAAATCGGCGATGTATTGGGCGGAATCGGTAAGCTTTTTAACTGATTAACAAAAAGGAGTAGCAATGCTACTCCTTTTCTATTGTACCTGCTTTCACGAAAAGTGAAGGGTTATTAATTATTGCGTTATAGCTTTTTGTCTGAATACTACCGCCCGGGTACATTACTTGCATATGGTTATTGTACTTATCTATAGATACAATGGTAAAAGTATAGGACTTTGACTTAAGTGCACCCAAATACACCTCGGCACCCACAAGGTTTTTAACTCTTTTCAGGGGTTTCCATAATATGTTACCATCGTAGTCAATTTCTTCTTTTTCGATACGGCGGTTTTTATCGGAAACCTTAATATAATATATGGGATTTCCGGTAATTGATTTATTCATTTTTAAAAGAGTGTAACCATCATACCAGCCGCTGTATGAATCATCGTCATAATAATCAATTTTAACAGCGTAGGGATAGAAAGTTCCTTCAGTTTCGTAATTATACTTAATGTCTTTAACTTTGCCGATTTTCTCCAGTTCATCCCCTTCTCTTGAGTAAATTTCAACTCCGGGGTTCAAATAACCCTCGGCATCCACATATTCTTCTTTGTTATAAATCATAATGTCTTCATTAAGAGTTATTGTGTTATGCCAATTACCTGTGCTCGGGTCAAACACGTATTGCGAAGTGGTTGTTTCTATCGTGTCGGATGATTTTGCTGAAGTTTCGGCAGGTGGAGTAGTTTCTGTTTTTTTAGTTTCGCTCTTTGTTTCTTTTTTGGAAACAACAGTACTTTCCGTAGGTACGGAAACCATTGTTTCTTCAATTGTCTTTTTTTCCTCAGTGGGCAAAGATGTGGGCGTTTCTTCAGCTACGTTGATTTGTTCTGTTGGTAAACAGGTAGCTGTTTCATAGATTGTACCGATGTTTTCCGTAGGTAAAGCGGTTGTACTTTCAGTAGAAACAGAAGCTGTTTCATGCTCTGTCGCAGCTTCTTGTTCAATAACATTTATGGTTTCCGCTTGTTTTGAGTTGTGTTCTTGTAATGCAGAAAGAAACATCGGCGAGCATATTATATCTTGAGTTGTTACCCCAACAATAACAGAAACAAAAAAGACAATAAACCAGTATAAACATTCATCTGCTATTTTATTAGATTTCAAAATTCTGAGTTTTTTTCGGATAGGCAACAGCTTTAGTAAAAGCCCCACTGCAACCAGCACAAAAAACAAAGATACAGAAAGCTGATATGCAAAAGCGTCAAATGGCGCAGCATCTATAGGCGGATATGTAAAAAATGCAAAAATACCACAGAAAATAAGCAGAATGAATAATAGCCAGCCTAAGGTTTTTAGAGTTTTTTTCAAAAATACCTCCTCCTTTATTTGATATTGTATCATTGAAAAGGACAAAAAGCAACGCTACTAAAAAAAATAACAGAAAACCCTGCTTTGCATAATTGCAAAACAGGGTTTTTACTATCTTGGTATTAAAAGCTTTTGGCCAATTGTTAAAATTGAGTCCTCTGTGAGGGCGTTAGCCTTTGCTAAATCTGAAACAGGAATGTTGTATTCCTTTGCAATGTCCCAAAGGGTGTCGCCGCTTTTTACAAAGGAAATAATAACCGACGAGCGAGAGGGTATTGTGTAGGGTACTTCCTCGCAAAAGGAGAAAACCTCCGTTTGCTTTTGGCTATAGTCCTGCACTGTAAAATCAACGTTCATTCTTAAATCAAGCTGGTTTGTGCCCGAGAGGGTGTAGCTTACGGAATTAATGTCAGAATAAAAGCTTTGCGGTGCTTGTGAAAACTTGTGCATTACCTGAATTTTTGCAGTGTGGGAATTAACTCCGTTGTCGGAAAGATAAAGAATACTTACCTCCACGGGGAGTAGCACAGCGGTATTTTCCTCGTTTTCAAAGGTGGGTGAACCTGTCTTGCAGGAAACGTCAATTACCCTGCCCTGAGGGAAATTGGGGCTTGTGATTGTGAGAGTTTCTCTTACAAATTCCGTTTCCTTTGTTTCGGTTGGAACAAAGGTTGGGGTGACAAATTCCTTTTCCTTTTTTAAACAGCCATGGGGGAGGTATATGTCCGTTACAGCTAAAACTTCATTTTTTTGATAAGCGGTTATAAAAACACCCAAGGATAAAGAAATGTCCACCATTTTATATTCCCCCGAAAGGTCGGTGTCGGGAGTGACGGACAGGCTGCTTACAACTATCTTAATTTGTGTTTCGCAGTCGGGCGACAAGCCGTCTGCCTCCACAACCTCGGTAAAAGGAACAGAAACCGAAGCATCTTGAATGCGGTTTTCCGAAAGGTATAAAACAGAAACCAAAGCGTTGCCCTTTAAAATTAATTTGTTGTTTAAGGTTTTTGATTCGTAGTCGGTTATGCGTGCGGTTTTGCGTAAAATTTCGTCAATGGCACCTTTCCCGGCAGGAATGTCGGCGTCGGCAGTTACAATTATGTTTTTTCGGCAAATGGCACGGGCAGACTGAAAGCTTAAGGTGGTTTTCTTTGTTTGCGCTAAGGGTGCGTCGGATAAAATATTTGCCCTGCATTGCAAAAATGCGGAAACTGAAAGGCAAATGTCCGCCTTGAGTTTAAGCTTGCGGCTGTTAATCATAGTGAAGGTGGGGCAAACAGAGTTTACATAAGCTTGAGTTATGTAATCAATAGTAACGTTATCGCACATAATAACATGGGAAAAGGGAACAGATTCTGTAATGGAGGAAAGGGGTGTGGAGTCGGATTCGCCGATATATAAAACCGTGAAGTCCACCACGCCCGACACCAGAATTCTGCCGTCCTCTGCCTTTGAGTCCTCCACGTGAGCAATTGCACAAACATTTACTATTTTAGCAATATCGCATTTGCTGTCGGGGACTATTACGTTGCTGTCGGCAAAGCAGCTTTCATTTTTTGAAAAAATAGCTTTACTGTATTCGGTTTCTTTATATATGCAGTTCATTATAAATTCCTCCTAAAGGTTTTTGTATAGTTTATGCTCTGTTAATTTAAATATGATTGAAATTTAACTATCATTGTGTTAGAATAAATGTCGGAAGGAGTGGAATCATGGCAAAAAAGAAAAAAAGACGATTAAATCCTGTTATTACAATTGCGTTTTTGGTTATAATTGCGGCAATTTTTCTGCCTTACATAAAAGAAATGCTTGCAACCACATCAATTGACGGCGTAAGTGTAGTGGTGGAGGTGCCACAGGGTGCATCAACAGAGCAGATTGGTGAAATTTTAAAAGAAAAAGAGCTTATTAAAAGCGTTAACATATTCAAGGTCCGTGCAAAGCTTTCCGACAACGGAAACAAAATGAATTACGGAAAATTCAATTTGCACACGGGCATGTGTATTCCCGATATTATTGACACTTTAGCAGGTCAGTATTCCTACAAGGAAACTGTAAGGCTCACTGTGCCTGAGGGCTTCAGCGTTGAGCAGATTGCACTAAGGTGCGAAGAGGTTGGTCTTTGCACAAGGGATGAATTTTTAAATGCCTTGAATGATACCTATGCAATTAATGTTGACAAGGCAGATGGCGCAAATTACAAGCTTCAGGGCTTTTTGTATCCCGAAACCTATGAATTTTACACCGATGCAACAGCTCACGACATCATTGACAAAATGATTAACCAGTTCAAAAAGGAATGGGACAAGGCAAACATAAAGAGCGACAAGTCCATGGAGGAATTGGTTACAATTGCATCTCTTATTGAGCGTGAAGCACTTTTGGACAGCGAAATGCCAACAATTTCAGGCGTTATTTACAACCGCCTTGAAAAGGGGCAAAGGCTTGAAATCGATGCCAGCGTTCAGTACGTGGTAAGTGAAGGCTTGTACGATGTTACAAGAATTCTGTACCGACATCTTGAGGTTGACTCACCATATAACACATATCGTATAGAAGCACTCCCGGTTGGACCTATTTGTAACCCCAGCATGGGAGCAATAATTGCTGCGGCAAACCCTCAGGAGCACGATTATTACTACTACCATACCGACACTGTGAAAAACGACGGCAGTCACATTTTCACAAAAACCTTTGAAGAGCACAAAGCAACAATGAACTGAGGATGAATATGTTTAAATATTCTTTGGACAATAAAAGATATCACACATTGAATTACCACCTAAAAACCCTGTTTAACAACAGGGTTTTTAAAGCTTCGTTGGATGGTGGCTTTTCCTGCCCCAACAAAAAAAGCGGAGGCTGCACCTACTGCAAAGCAGGAAGCGGTGAGTTTACAACCTTTGGCACAATAACAGAACAAATTAAAAAAGAAAAAGAGCGCATTGCAAAAAAGTGGGAAAACGCAAAAATAATTGCCTACTTTCAGGCAAACACAAACACCTTTGCCCCTTTAGATGAGCTTAGAGAAAAGTACTATGAAGCATTAAAGGATGAGGATGTTTTAGGCTTAAGCATTGCAACAAGAGCCGATTGTTTAGATAATCCCGTCCTTGATTTGCTGGAGGAAATTAATAAAAAAACCTACCTCACAGTTGAGATAGGACTACAGACCGTAAGCGACGAAACTGCCAAAAAAATTAACCGCGGATACAGCTTTGAGGTTTTTGAAAAAGCCTTTTATGAGCTTAAAAGAAGAAACATCCGCACTGTGGTGCACATTATAAACGGGCTTATTGACGAAACCAGGGAAGACATGTTAAAAACTGCAAAAACTCTTTCCAAAATGGAGCCTGACGGGGTGAAAATTCATCTTCTTCATGTTTTAAAGGGCACAAAGTGCGAACAGGAATATAACGAAGGAAAGCTCAAAACCCTTTCAAAGGAAGAATATATTGACATTACCGTTAATCAGATACGCTATTTCAAGAGTGAATGTGTTATTGAAAGAGTTACAGGCGACGGCAAAAAGGAGAGCCTTATTGCGCCAATGTGGAGCTTGGACAAAATTTCAGTTTTGGGTGGCATTGACAAGCACTTTGCCGAAATTAATGCATACCAGGGAGATTTGTATGAAAACTAAAAACATGATAATACGGGCACTTTTTGCGGCAATAATGTGTGTAACAGCACCTTTTTCATTTGTGATAGGTGTTGTGCCCATAACCGCCACAGTGTTCACATTGGCACTTACTGCATTTGTTGCAGGCAGTAAAAACGCCTTTTGGGTAACCACAGTTTACATATTGGCAGGACTTTTCGGAATGCCTGTTTTTTCGGGGTTTAAGGGCGGCTTGTCGATAATAACCTCGCCAACGGGCGGATTTATTTTTTCCTATGTTTTTGTTGTGCTCATAATAGGCATGAGCACAAAATACAAAAGCAAAAAAGCTATTGTGCTTCTTTGTAGCCTGGCAATGCTTGTTTGCTATTTTTTCGGCACAGTATGGTACATGTTTATTACAAAAGCAAGCCTTTTAACAGCACTTTCTATTTGCATTATCCCATTCATACCCTTTGATGTTATAAAATTAATAATGGCATATATTGTTGCAAAACACGTGAAAAAAGCATTGGTGATATAATCACCAATGCTTTTTTGGGCATTTATTAAGTTTTAGTGCACTACGGAGCATTACATAACAGCCGCACATCATGCAGGTGCCTGAAATGTCCAGGTGCTTACAGTCAGAGCAAATCTTAAGCCTTTTTTCGTAAAGCTCATCATCTGCCATTTGCGCGTTTGTTTCCTTAAGCCTTTTAAGCTCTTTTTCAATGGTTTCCTTGTGAATTTCGCTTGTATATTCACAAGCCTTGCAAACAACTCTCATTACTTTATTGTTACTGCAATTGTACTAAATGCAGGAAGTGTGAACTTAACCTTGCCGTCTTTAAGTGTAACTTCAGTTGTCTTGATTGTAACGTTGTCGGGGTTATCAAATGTATTCATGTCGTCAAATTTTTCGCTTGTAAGAATACGTGCAGTAGCTTCCTTGTAAGAGTTGCCAACCAAATCAAGCTCGCATTCAATTGCCTTGTCGTGGGCAATGTTGCAAACTGTTGCGGTAACAGAGCCGTCGGAAGCCTTAGTTGCGGAAATGTTTACTGCATTGAGTGTGTCAGGCATTCTGCGGTCGTTTCTTTTGGGAAGAGCTTTAACTGTGTAGTCTTCGTTTTCAATCACGTCACAGCCAATAAGTGTTGCATCGTGGTGAGGTGTGTACAAATCGTAAATGTGATATGTAGGTGTTTTAACCATTTTGTCGCCCTCGGTTAAAATAACGCTTTGTAACACGTTTACTGTCTGTGCAATGTTTGTCATTCTCACTCTGTCGGAATGGTTGTTGAAAATATTTAAAAGAGAAGCTGCAACAACGCTGTCACGCATTGTGTTCTGCTGATACAAAAATCCGGGGTTTGTGCCCTCTTCAACCTTGTACCAGGTGCCCCATTCGTCAACAAAAAGTGCCACCCTCTTGTCAGGGTCATACTTGTCCATAATTGTGGAGTGCTTTGTAACAAGGTTTTCCATGTCAAGAGCATCACGCACAACATCAAAATAGCCTGTTTCGTCAAAGCCTGTTGCATAGTCGCTCCAGCGCCACACGTAGTTATGAAGAGAAAGTGCATCCATATCTCTGCCTGCCATGCGCATTAATGTTTCGGTCCAGTTGAAGTCTTTGTTGTTAGGTCCGCAGGCAACCTTAAATAGCCTGTTTTCGCCATAGTTACGGCAGTATACTGCATAACGGCGGTATTCGTTTGCATAGTAATCGGGGTACATGTTGCCGCCGCAGCCCCAGTTTTCGTTACCAACTGCAAAATATTTAACGCCCCAGCTTTTTTCTCTGCCGTTTTTCTTACGCATGTCGGTCATGGGGGAAATGTTGTCGGAATTAAGGTATTCAACCCACTGGCTCATTTCCTGCACAGTGCCGCTGCCTAAGTTGCCGTTAATGTAGGGCTCACAACCTAAAAGCTCACAAAGGTGTAAAAATTCATGTGTGCCAAAGCTGTTGTCCTCGGTCACACCGCCCCAGTGAGTATTAATCATTGTGGGTCTGTCCTCTTTAGGACCAATGCCGTCCTTCCAATGGTATTCGTCGGCAAAGCATCCGCCGGGCCAACGAAGCACGGGAATTTTAATGCCCTTTAATGCTTCCAGTACGTCTTTTCTCATGCCGTCAACATTTTCAATGTCGCTATCTTCACCAACATATAAGCCACCGTAAATACATCTGCCTAAATGCTCAGAAAAGTGGCCGTATATGTTTTTGTCAACCTTACTTTTTAATGTGTTTGTGTTTAATTGTGCTTTGAACATAATTTTCAACCTCCTAACTTATGCAATCTATTATATAACCATAAAAGCCATATGTAAAGGGTTTTGTTTCAGCTTTGCCGTTAAGTGGAAAAACAGACCATTTAAGGAATAGCAATTGTAAGTTAAAAGGGGTTTATGGTATTATAATCATGGGAAAGTGCGGTGAAAATTAATGGAAAGAAAAATTAAGGTTGCTGTTTGCGACGACGAAATGCATGTTTTGCAGGAGCAATGCAAAATGGTTGGCGAGGTTTTGGGGGAGAAGAAGGTGCAATATATAGTAAATGGCTATGAAACTCCCGAAAAGCTTTTAGCCGATAATAATAAATCGGATATTTATATCCTTGATATTGAGCTTAAAAACTCAAACGGTATTGAAATTGCAAAAAAGCTGAAAAGTGAAAACAAGGATTGTATTATTTTCTTTGTTACAAACCACGAAACATACCTTGACGATGCATTTGACAACCATGCCTTCAGGTTCTGGACAAAGCCAATGGACAAAAAAAGGCTTTCTCTTGCAATCGACTCGGCAATTAAAGAAATTGAAAAAAACGAAAGGTTCATTGTTGTAGCCTTTGGCGCAGAAAAAATTAAAGTTATGCAAAAAAGCATTGTGTACGTAAATGTGGTAATGAAAAAAACAATTATAGTAACACAAAAGGGCACAATTGAAACAAACGACAGCTTTTCAGATATTATAAAACCTTTAATAAAAAGCGGAAACTTTTTTGAAACTCACCGAGGCTACTGTGTGAATTTTGAATACGTTACAAACTACGACAAAACAAAGGTTTTTTGCACGGCAAAGGAAAAAAAGCACGAGGTGTATTTATCAAGGAGAAAATATGCACTTTTTGCTAAAAGCTTTATGGAATGGATGGGTAGTGAATAATGAGAATTGATTTAGGACTTGTACTGGCAATTGTAATTGAATATATAGTTTTTATTTACTATGCGGACACCTTGTTTTACCGAAAAAAGGGCAAAACGTTTACATACTTATTTATTGCATTAATGAGCATTACAAACATGGTTTCCTGCATGATAGGAAATGTTATTTTTAATGTGATAACCCAGGTTGCAGGGCACATAATAAGCCTTTTGCTTTGCTATTACGTGTCCGTAAAAACCGCATTTTTCCAAAGCTTTATGCTTATGGTTTTCATGTTTGCCGACGAGGTTTTTACTATAAGCATGCCATTTTTAAGCATGGAGAGTAACCCTAATACTTATTTGCCCGAGCAGTCGCTTATGCTTACTGTTATAAGCAGGTTTTTGTACGTGGTTGAAATAATGATTGTGAGCAGGCTTTTTCTTAAAAAAAGCAAAACCGACAGCGGCTTTTCAATTCCGCTTATCCTAATTCCCATTTTATCCACACTTGCCCTGTGGCTGATGGTTTTTGAAGATGGTGCATTTTTCTGGGTGCTGAATGTAATCATGATATTAATAAACATGATAGTATTTACAACAGACCAGAAGCTTTTCCGTAAGGAAGCGGAGGCAGGTGCGCTTAAAGAAGAAATTGCAAAGGACAAAATTAACTTTGAAGAATACAATATGTTGTCGGAAAAGTATGAGCAAACAAGAATTTTCCGCCACGATATGAAGGAGCATATGTCGGTTTTGGGTGTGCTTATTGACGAAAACCCCGAAAAGGCAAAAAAGTACGTTGAGGACATATTAAAAAAAGAGGACGAAATAGCATTTTCAAAGTTTTCCGACAACACAATTTTAAACATTCTTCTTTCAAAAAAGAAAGGTGAATGTGGTGAAAACAATGTTGAATTCAATATTGACCCCATAAACGCAAAGCTTGATTTTATAACAGATATGGATTTGGTAACACTTTTTTCAAACCTTTTGAACAACGCTTTGGAAAGCTCAAGACAAAGCGAAGAAAAGAAAATATTTTTGAATGTAAGACAAACAAACGAAAGCTTTGTTGTGATTAAAATAAACAATTCCTCCGACAAAATGCCTGTGGTTATAAATTCAAAACTTAAAACCACAAAAGAAAATGACAAGCTCCACGGAATTGGCATGAGCAGCATTAAAAAGGTTGTGAAAAAATACGAGGGCGTGCTTAACTGGAGCTACGACGAAAAGAACAAAATGTTCAACACAACCGTTGTTTTAAAAAGGCAATGACCAATTTTGTAAATTTTCTTGACAAGTTTTCTCAATGTGGTAGATTTTAGTTAGGATGCAACTTTTTACCGGGCTGAAAGGTGTTATAAAAGAAGGAGGTAATAATATGAAAAAGGTTTTAAGCTTAATTTTAGCAGTATTATTGACATGTACAGGGTTAACTGTTTTCTCGGCAGAACTTACAACCGGCGGAAGACCTGAATTTCTTAATTTTTACTACGAGCTTGAATGGACTATTGACCAAAATGGCGTGTTGACCATTTCGGACGAGGTAACAGCACTACCTTCTTTTGGCAGCTCATGGGGAGAATATGGTCCGTGGAGAGGCAACAGTGCTATTACAAAGGTTATAATTCCCGACACTGTTACAAGTATTGGCAGCAATCTTTTTGAAAACTGTGTGAATTTGCAAGAGGTTGTACTGCCGAAAAGTCTTGAATACATAGGTGAAAACACCTTTAATGGCTGTAAAAATGTAAAGAAAATTGAAATAAGCAGTGAAAACACCGTTTTTAAAACAATTGACGGGGTGCTTTTTGATGGCTTGGGAAAAATCCTTACATGGTATCCTCCTGCAGCGGAAGCTAAGGAGTACACAATCCCCGAGGGCACTGTGGAAATTGCTGACAGCGCTTTCCAGAACAGCCAAAACCTTGAAAAGGTCAATTTCCCCGATAGTATTACAAAAATAGGTAGGAATGCCTTCAGTGGGGCAAAAAATCTTGATAACTTATTGCTGCCCGATACCATTAAGTACATTGGACAAGGTTCTTTTGCCGGTTGTGAAAAGCTTGAAAACATAAAAATGCCCCAATGTGCATATGTTCAGGGGAAACCCTTTTACAACACCGCTTTTTATAAAAATGAAGCAAATTGGGTTGAAAACGGACTTTACATTGATAACTATCTTGTTGACATTAAAAGTGATGCAACCGAAATTGAAATAAAACCCGATACTATATCAATAGCAGGTGGCTATACATGCCCTGCTACAATCACAAAAATAACAATTCCCGGTAGTGTAAAATACATAGGTGACAGAGCGTTTTCCCGCACTAAGCGTATAGAGGTTTGCTTTAATGAGGGATTGGAAGTTTTAGGGGATGGTGCTTTCTATTCCTCCCGCGTAACAAGCATTACACTGCCTGATAGTCTTAAGGTTATCGGCAAAGAGGCGTTTTCAAATTGTTCCATGTTAGAAACTATCAACTTAGGACAAGGTGTTGAAGAAATTGGTGAAAATGCCTTTGACATGTGTTACAGCCTTAAGGAAATTACAATACCTGACAGCGTGAAGAAAATCGGAATGGCTGCATTAAAGGATTGCTCTGAGCTTCATACAATCCGTGTGGGGAAGGGTCTTGAAAAATTTGACTTTGTGTATTCCTGCAAAAATTTATCTGTGATAGAAATTTCTGAACACAACCCTTATTTATGTGCTAAAGACAACGTGGTTTTTGACAAAAAAGGCGAAGTGCTCATCTATTACCCTTACAAAAAGGACAATGAAGAATACACCGTGCCCGATGGAGTAAAAGTAATCGGGGAAAGTGCATTGAAAAACGGACGGTTTAAAAAATTAACAATTCCTGTGAGCGTTGAAAAAATTGAATGCTTTAACAACGCTAATTTTATTAAAGACATATACTACCTTGGAACAAAGGAAGAATGGGAAAAGGTAGAAATTTGTGAGAACAATTCAACCATTACTCAAGCAATGGTTCACTTTAATGATGGCAATGTTGACAACTTGTATGAAAACCTCAGATTTCGTGAGGAAGAGGACAAGGTTTACATTATCGGATTGGCAGATAAAAATGCTACCGATATTTCAATCCCCGGTGAAATAAACGGTAAAAAAGTATTTTTACAAGCCTCGGCTTTTGCTAAATCAAATGTGGTAAATGTTACACTGGATGAAAGCATTAAAACTATTCCTTCACAGGCATTTTCAGGTTGTTCAAAGCTTGAAAATATTAATCTTGACTATGTTGAGCACATCGGCACAAGTGCCTTTGAATTCTGCACAAGCCTTAAAGAGATTAATCTTTTGAATATTAAAAGCTGGTCGGGTATTACTGAAAAAGAGCTGGACTTAGAAAAAAAGCAGCTTAAGCTGTATTATCATCAGACCTTGTACCGCTACGATACAAGCTCAATGTTCACGGTGTTTTATTTGTCAAACATTGAAACTTTGCGCATAAAGTGGCCCGAAGAAAATTTTGACAAAGAAGCAACAATGCTTCCTGCGCTTTTTATTAACTGCAATGTGGGCAAGGTGATTTTTGAAAACTTTACAGTATGCCCTTCGTTAGCTGAATTTATGAAGGTGGACACTTCCGGCAATCAGCATCGCTTTGACGGCGACATGGGTTTAATAAATGCAGATAGTAATATTGTAATTTACTCAAGGGATGAAAAGGCAAAAGAATATGCCGAAAAAATCGGAGTAGCTTTTGTAAAACAAGCCGGACCTGAGGGTGAAATTTCCGTTAAAGTAAACGGTGAAAATTTAACCTGCGATACTGCCCCTTACATAAAAAACGACCGCACAATGGTGCCCATGCGTGCAATTTTTGAAGCATTGGGCGCCTCAGTTACCTGGGACGATGCAACAAAAACAGCCACAGGCGTGAAAGATGGAGTGGAAGTTAAAATTGCTATTGGTGAAAATGTGCTCTACAAAAACGGAAAAGAAATTGCCCTTGATGCAGTAGCGGAAATCACAAACAGCAGAACAATGGTGCCTGTGAGAGCAATCAGCGAGGCTTTTAATGGGGTTGTCAACTGGGCGGACGAAACTAAAACAGTTGAAATTTTTGTGTACCCGGGCGAAAACAGCGACATTATCAGAACATGGTATGCCTACAATGAAAAAAACCAAATCACATATTGGGCAACAAATAAAGGCGAATGGGTTCAGCTTACATATAACGAAAAAGGTAACGAAATAAAAAAACAATCTCATCAGTCAACAGCGTACTCCACTTATGACAAAAACGATAATTGTGTTCTTTATGAGGACAGTTTGGGCTTTGAAATTCAGTACACCTATGACGAAAACGGTAATGTGATTAAAGAACGCCATTACAGCGGGAGGTATAGGTCTGAATACATACACGAATATACCTATAACGAAAAAGGACAGAAGATAATCGCTGTTTTAGACGATGAAACCATATTGTATGAATACGATGAAAAGGGCAATCTTGTATTGGAAAAAGACAAGGACGGAAATTGGAAGAGAAAGTATACATACGATGAAAATAATAACAGAGTTTATTATGAGCAAAGTAACGGCTATTGGCAAAAAAACTACTACGACGAAGATGGCAAACCTATAAAGGTAGAAGCAAGTGGAGACACGCTTGCCCTGTACACCTACGATGAAGAAAACAAGCTCGTGTCCTACAGCTCTGTGTCAAAGGATTTTATAATGAGAGAAACTTATAAATATAATGAGAAAGGGCTTATGGTGTACAGTGAAACTTACACCAAAGAGCTTACAGAAACGGAGGAATAATATGAAAAAGGTTATTTGTCTAATTTTAGTGCTGTGTATGCTTTTTGGCGCACTGCCTGCACTTGCAAATGAAGCACCGGTTAAAACGGAAGAAGCAGGAGGCTTCATTTACGTGCGGGAAGGAGACCATGCAGTAATAACCTCAGTGGTAAAAGGCAATGATAGAACCACCTATTTTTACAGCAGCGAAAAAGGGTTTTACAATGCCGTTAACAATGATACTCTTTGTGTGCCAAGTGTGATTAACGGATTAGTTGTTGAAATTGCAAAAGAAGCCTTTGCAGGCTATAATGGCTACAAAAAAGTGGTTTTTGAGGAAGGAATTTATGTGCTTCCCGAGGGTGTGTGCCGAGGAATGCCCAACCTTGAAGAGGTGGTTTTGCCTGCAAGCTTAGTTGAAATCGGACCCTTTGCCTTTAGTGGCTGCAATAAATTAAAAAAAATTACCCCAATTAATTTAGACAAAGTTGGCGATGGCGCATTTACAAACTGCGAAAACCTTGTTGTGGAAGTCAATCACATAGGTAGCGAGGGAAAAGGTGTGTTTGACGGATGCAAAGAGGTTATCACCGCAAACAAAACCACATCTGACAAGGCAGGAAACACAAAAAACAAAAAGAATCCCATTGTTAATGTCAACGCAAAGGGCGTCTTTAACGATGTTAAGGCGGAAAGCGAGCTTTATAACCAGGTGGAACTTTTATCACAGCTTGGCATTATGGACGGCTTTGAAGACGGTGAATTTAAGCTTAATGAAACCTTGACTCGTGCACAGGCGGCAACTGTTATTGTAAGGCTTTTAAATAAGGAAAGCGAAATAGTTGAAGGTGAAGCATCGTTTTCCGACGTGCCCGAAAGCCACTGGGCAGCTTGTTACATAAACCTTGCTTGTAAGGAAGGCATTATAAATGGCATGGGTGACAAAACCTTTTGCCCTGAAGATATGGTTACCTACCACCAGTTTATAAAAATGCTTTGCTGCACTTTGGGCTATAGCGTAGCTGCGGAAAAAACCTATGGTGGTTGGAAAAATGACGGCTACATTAAAGTGGCGGAAATTTTAAAATTAACAAAGGGCATTGAATTTGAAAAGGATGCTCCTGTTACCCGCGAACATGTGGTAGAAATGGTTTATAAAGCTTTGGACATTGAGCTTTTAGACGAAAACGTCGCATCTGTAGGCTTGTACGGCGACATAGAAACAGATAACGACCAGGTAAAAACCATTATAACAACATATTTTGATTATCAGATAGTGGTTGGTATATTGCATAGCAATACAAGCCTTGAGGTGACAAGAAGCTACAACAAAAGCCGGGAGTATTATGCAGTTGGTGATTTGATTAACTTTACGACCAAGTGCGATAATTTAGAGCATCTTGCAGGAAAAACCGTGACAGCATATGTGAAGAAAACCCGGAGCGGTGAAAATGTTCTTCTTACGGCGGTTGAACGACCGGGTACATAATTTTAAACATTGATTATTCCTTTCATTTGTGGTACAATGAGTTATCACAAATGAAAGGAATTTTTTTATGGAAAAGAAACATTTTTTACAAAAAACCTACGTTGTGGCACTTTTGGCACTTTTGTGCTGTGTACTCTGGGGCAGTGCAACACCCTCCATTAAAAAAGGGTACGAAATTTTCGGTATTGTAGGCAATGACTACATGTCCACAATCCTTTTTGCAGGTATCCGCTTTATTTTAGCAGGTATTTTAACTGTTTTAATCGGCAGTGTGTTGGCTAAAAAGCCTCTTTTGCCAAATAAGGGCACAATTAAGTACGTTCTGGCATTGAGCCTGGTACAAACGGTTATCCAGTACGTATTCTTCTACATAGGTCATGCATATGCAAGTGGTGTTACAGCGGCAATTGTAAACGGCAGTAACGTGTTTATTGCAATATTGGTTGCGGCATTTATTTTCAGAACAGAAAAAATGACAACTAAAAAAGCAATCGGCTGTGTGCTGGGCTTTTTGGGTGTTATTGTTGTGAGCCTTTCAAAGGGTGATATGGGCTTTACAATGATGGGTGCAGGCTTTATTTTAATGGCAGCTCTTGCCTACGCATTCAGCTCAGTTATGATTAAAATGTATTCAAAGTACGAAAACCCCGTTACACTTTCAGGCTGGCAGTTTTTCATTGGCGGTATTATTATGACTGTTTTTGCTCTTCCCATGGGCGGAAAGTTCCAGATTAGTGAAGGAAACGGCTTAACTGCTTTTGTTCTTTTGTTCTACATGGCATGTATTTCTGCTGTGGCATATTCAATCTGGGGCCTGCTTATGAAGTACAACGACGTGTCCAAGGTTTCAATTTTCGGACCCTTTAACCCCATTTCGGGTGTTATTTTGTCGGCTGTTATTTTGGGCGAATGGAGTAGCATTGGCATTGAGGTTGTACTTGCCCTTGTATTGGTGGCACTTGGTATTTTAGTTGTAAACTATAAGAAAAACTAAGAGGTGGACCTATGTTCAAACGAATAATATCATTCACCGTTGACGGAATTATGGCAGGACTGCTTCTTTCAATATGCTGTGCAGTAAACATAAGCGCAAACCGTGGTTTTGCAGGTGCATTTCTTTTTAGCTTAGGTCTTTTTGCCATTATGGAGCTGCATTTAGGCTTGTACACAGGAAAGGTAGGCTACGTAGTTGTAAAACGCCCCAAATATGCAGGGGAGGTTACCATTACTCTTATAAGTAACACCGTAGGTGCCTTTTTTGGCGGCTGGCTTTTAAGCCTTACACGCTTTGGTGCACTTTGGGCAGAAAAAGCTGAAACAATTGTGTCAAACAAGTTTTATGACAACCCTTTGAGCATGTTCCTTCTTTCAATGTTTTGCGGTGTGCTTATTTTCATTGCAGTTGAAGGCGACAAAAAATGCACAAATGCTGACGACCATGTGGGAGCACTTTTCACAACCCTTATTCCTGTTATGATATTTATCATTTGCGGGTTTAACCATTCCATTGCCGATATGGGTTATTTTGCATTGAGCAGGTTTGCACATTGTAGCAGGGCAATCCTTTATTTTACAATGGCAATCCTTGGTAACGGTGTTGGCTGTATGATAATACCTGTTATGAAAAAATTCTCGATAAACAAATGGTTTTAATAAAAAGCACGGAGGATTATTCCTCCGTGTTTTTGCGTATAATCATATTTAAGGTGATTGAATATGATTAAAAAGCTTATTTCATTTGTTGTGGATGGGGTGTTGAGTGGGGTTATTGTTTCAATCGGCTGCACGGTTTTTATTCAGTGTGACAGTAAAGCCTTGGGGGCGGTGCTTTTCAGCTTTGGCTTGTTTGTTATAATAACCTTTCATTTAGGCTTGTACACAGGGAAAGCCGGGTATTTGCCCGACAACGAAAAAATATACATTGTTGAGGTTTTCTTAACCCTTATAAGTAACTTTATGGGGGTGATAGTTGGAACAAGCCTTTTAAAGCTCACAAGACTTTCTGATAATCTTAATGTGAAAGCAAAAGATTTACTCAGTGTGAAATTTTCAGACAGCTATCTCAGTGCGTTCATCCTTGCCGTTTTTTGCGGAATAATGATGTATATTGCAGTTGAGGCAAACAAAAGATGCATTATGGAAAAAAACCACGTAATAGGCTCCCTTGCGGTAATAATGCCTGTTATGATTTTTGTGTACGGATCCTTTAACCACTCCATTGCAGACTTTGCGTTTTTCTCCCTTTCGGGGTTTTACAATTTAAAAAGAGCACTTATTTATTTCCCGCTTGTTATTATCGGCAACGGAATAGGGGGCATATTTTTACCTCTTATGAAAAGAATGTCTGTGGATAAATAAAAGCTGACAGATTAACTTTCTGTCAGCTTTTTTATAATTTCTTCTGTTAAAACAGTGTTGTCAAGAGATTTGTTTTCAATGTTGTTCTGACGGATAAAGGATGCAATTTCTTTTTTTGCTTCTTTTAATTCCGAAAAGAACTCTCTTGCGCTCATTCGGTAAGCACCGCTGCCAAGTATTATCATTTGTTCAAGGTTGTCGCTTGTGGCAACACGAACACGGTGATGCTTACTAAGCTCGTGTGTTACCTTTTCAATGTAGCTGTCGGCAGTTTCGGCTTCTTTTGTGTAAACCACACTTATGTTGCCGTGGGTTTCCACGCTGCCCTGATTGCCCTTAACACGGTAGGCGTCAAAAACAACTATTACCTCAATGCCCTTTAAGCTGTTGTAGCTTTGTGCTTTTTCAATAAGAAGGTTGCGGGCGTTTTCCAAACTTTCCGATGCCGCCTTTTTCAAATCCTCATCGGCATAAATAATGTTGTAGCCGTCAATTAAAAGGTAGTCGCTGCCTGTGTATTTCTTTTTCTTTTCAACATAGTCGCCAAGCTCTTTTTTCACGGTTTTCATTTGTTGGGGGAGCTTGCGCTCAATTTTGCCGTAGGTGGCTTCAAAAATTTTAATCAGCTCATCCTCGTCAACAACACCTGTTTTGCCGCCGCCTGTTGTGCTTTTGTAAACCCGCTCGGCGGTTTTTTCCTTACCCAGGTGCATGTAGTTTTCAACCTCGTTCCATTTTACCGTAAAGCCTGCACCCTGTGCACAAAAAACTGAGTCGGGGGAGTTGTATAAATCAGCTTCCGGGTCGTAGCCCTTACTTGCAACAACCTCTTCCTGGTTGGGGCACTTGCCGTAGCCTGCAAAGCTGCAGTTTAATTTGCCAAGCCCCTTTGTAAAGGATGCTAAGGTTAAGTCGTAGCCGTGCATACCCGATATAGGAGCCGAGCCACGCACAATACTAAGGTTATTTTCGCCCATTTCGGGAGCGGAAATGCTGCCGCCCATCTGGGTTATGTCGGTCATGAGCTTGCCCACGTTTTCCGTTGGAAGAGTAATGGTAAAATCATACCATGGCTCCAACAGCACGCTTTCTGCCTGCATTAAGCCCTGGCGTACTGCACGGTAGGTTGCCTGCCTGAAATCACCGCCCTCGGTGTGCTTCAAATGCGCCTTGCCGCTTACTAAAGTAATTTTCATGTCGGTTATGGGTGCACCTGTAAGAACGCCCTTGTGGCGTTTTTCTTTCAAATGAGTAAGAACTAAGTTCTGCCAGTTTTTTGCAAGTATTTCTTCGCTGCAATCAGTGTCAAAAACGAGGCCGGTGCCGCTTTTGCCGGGTTCAAGCCTTAAATGCACCTCAGCGTAGTGGCGAAGGGGTTCGTAGTGACCAACGCCCTCTACTGTGTTTGATATGGTTTCCTTGTAAATAATACTGCCGCGGGCAAAATCCACCGCCATGTTAAAGCGGTTTAATATTATTTTCTTTATTACCTCCAGCTGAACCTCGCCCATAAGCTGAAAGCTGATTTCCTGTGTTTGCTCGTTCCAGGTAATGTTAAGCTCGGTTTCTTCCTCCTCAAGCTTTTTCAATTCACGAAATGCACTTAAGCTGTCCTTATCGGGGGGAAGAACTAAGCTGTAGGAAAATAAAGGTGTTTGTGAAAGATTGTCCGATTCAAGTTCATCGCCTAAGCCTTGCCCGGGGAAGGTTTTGGTAAGACCTGTAACTGTGCACACATCACCCTGGGTCACAACACCTGCACTCTGATATTTAACACCCGAATAAATACGGATTTCGTTAACCTTTTCTTCGTTTATAATGTCACGGACAGAAAGCGAGCCGCCTGTAATTTTAAGGTGGGTCAAACGATTCCCTCTGTCATCCTCGGAAATTTTAAAAACCTTTGCTGCAAAAGCTTCTTTTGGAAATGGGGAAGTGGTGTATTTGTCAAGAAGAGAAAGAAGCGCCTCAATGCCTTTTTCCTTTAAAGCCGAGCCAAAAACCACTGGGAATATACTTCTTCTTTTAATGCCGTAGGAAATGTCCTTCTGACCAATTTCGCCTTCTTCCAGATACAAATTCATAAGTATTTCGTCGCACATGCCGATTTGCTCATAATCAACAACTGAAAATGGGATGCAGCCTGCATCAAGCTCACTTTGGATTGATAAAAGTATTTCTTCCTCGCTGTAGTGGGAAATATCCATTTTATTTACAAAAATAAAGGTGGGGATGTTGTATCTTTTAAGTAAATTCCAAAGGGTAACAGTGTGGCTTTGCACCTTTTCCGAGCCTGACACCAAAAGCACTGCATAGTCCAACACATTTAAAACTCTCTCCGCTTCGCTGGAAAAATCCACGTGCCCCGGAGTGTCAAGGAGAGTAAAGGAGGTTTCGTTTGCAATAAAGCGTGCTTCCTTTGAAAAAATTGTAATACCACGTTCTTTTTCCTGTTCATCGGTATCAAGAAATGTGTTTTTGTGGTCAACTCTGCCCAAACTTCGTATTGCGCCCGTGTGGTGCAAAATTGCCTCAGACAAGGTTGTTTTACCGCTGTCAACGTGGGCAAGAATGCCGATGGTAAGCTTTTTCACAAAAATCCTCCTTTCAGTTTAAACTAACATTTATCATGATACCACATATTAAAATTAATTTCAACTTTATGTTGCGAAGATGGTAAAAAAGTGGTATGATATATAATGATTAATTATATAGATTGAGAGGTGCCCGAAGATGGCTCAAAAGGTTAATATTTTAGGCGCAAAAATAGATAAGATTAATATGGAACAAGCAAAAAGCGTTGCAATGAGCTTTTTTGAAAGCGAAGGCAAAAAGGTGATTTACACACCTAATTCCGAAATTATTTTGTACGCTTCAAGAAACAGCGATTACATGGAAAAGCTCAACAGTGCCGATTTAATGATTGCCGATGGTATTGGTGTTGTTTACGGAGCGAAAATTCTTTTTAATTCTATCCCCGAAAGAGTGGCAGGGTATGACCTTTTAAGAGAAATTCTGCCTCTTATGGCACAAAAGGGTTTGAGCCTCTATCTTTTGGGTGCAAAGCCGGGCGTTAGTGAAAAGGCTGGGGAAAACCTTTTGAAGGAATACCCGGGTATTAAGATTGCAGGCTGTCACGACGGCTATTTTAAGGACGATAGCGAGGTTATTAAAGACATTAACGACAAAAAGCCTGATCTGCTCCTTGTTTGCTTAGGTTTCCCCAAACAGGAAAACTGGATTTATGACCATAAGGACGAGCTTAATGTTAAGGCAATGATTGGCGCAGGAGGATGCTTAGACGTTTTTGCAGGCTTCGTTGAACGTGCACCTGAGTTTTATTGCAAGCACGGACTTGAGTGGTTCTACCGACTTAAAAAGGAACCCTGGAGATTTAAGCGAATGACAGCATTGCCTGTTTTCATTATAAAGGTAGCCTTTAAAGGCTGGAAGTATAAACAGGAAAAGTAAAAGGAGGATATATTATGAAAGTTCAGCTTATTGCACACACACCCGACCCGGAAAGAGTTGTTGCAGCAGCGGCAAAGTTGTGTTATTCATCCTCGCCCGCAACAGATATTATGGACAACTTATCCGAAGAAAAAATTGAAAAGTTTTTGGACATGCTTTCAGGTCTTGGTCACGACAGCCCCACAGAGCACGTAACCTTTACCTTTGCAATTGAGGGCGTAAGCCGTTCGCTTTTAGCACAGATAACACGACACAGAATTGCAAGCTACTCTGTAAAAAGCCAGAGATATGTGTCTGAGAGCATGTTTGAATACATATTGCCTCCTGAAATTGAGTCTGTTCCCGAAGCTAAGGAAATTTTTGTTAAGGCAATGGAAAAGGACATGGAAGACTACAACCGTTTGACTGATATCTTAACAAAAAAGCATTACAATGAAATGCTTGCAAGCGGCATGGATGAAAAGGCTGCGAGCAATGCCGCTAAGAAAAAGGCAATTGAAGATGCACGCTTTGTGCTTCCCAATGCATGCGAAACAAAAATGGTTGTTACAATGAATGTGAGAAGCCTTAAAAACTTCTTTAACCACCGTAGCTGCGAAAGAGCACAGTGGGAAATAAGAGCACTTTCCGACGAAATGCTCAGACTTGTAAAGAATGTTGCACCTAACCTCTTTAAAAAGGCAGGTCCTCCTTGTGTTGCAGGTGCTTGCCCCGAGGGCAAAATGAGCTGTGGCAAGGCTAAAGAAAAGAGAGAGAGCTATCTTAATATGTAACTGACCGCTGTAAGTTGCAGGGACAGTGGGTGAAAAAACATCCGCAGATGTTCTTTTACAAATCGACTCCCGATTTGTAAAAGTAGCCCTGTCCCTGTTCCTTATAAAATAGCTGCAGTGGTCTCAGATAAAACTAACATGGTATAAGAAAAGGAGAGGTAGCTATGCCGCTTATTGTTATTGAAGGTGTTGACTGCAGCGGTAAGGAAACACAAACAGAAAACTTATATAATAATCTTTTGAAAAAAGGCTATAAGGTTAAGAGAATTTCTTTCCCCGATTATGAGTCGGAGTCTTCTGCTTTGGTTAAAATGTATTTAAGAGGGGATTTCGGCAAAAGTGCCTACGATGTTAACCCCTACACAGCATCGGCATTTTTTGCTGTTGACCGCTTTGCCTCCTACAAAACAAAATGGGGCAACGATTTAAAGGACACTGTTGTTATTGCCGACAGGTATGTTACAAGTAACATGGTCCATCAGGCTTCAAAAATGAAAACCGATGAGGAAAAGAAGGAGTATATCCGGTGGCTTTGCGACTTTGAGTACAATAAGCTTAATTTACCAAAGCCCGACATGGTGCTCTTTTTAGACATGCCTCCCGAAATTTCAGCAGAGCTTAATTTAAAACGCAAAAATAAAATAACAGGCGAAAACACAAAGGATATTCATGAGAACGATATTGAATATCTTAAGGCAAGCTATATCAATGCGCATTTTGTTGCCGAAAACCAAGCCTGGCGCAGAGTAGACTGTGCACCTTCAAATAACCTTCGCACAATTGACGATATAGCAGGCGAAATACTTTCTATAGCAGAGGAAATTTTATGATTTTTGAAAAGGTAACCCCTTTACACAAGGCGGTTTTTGACAAGTACAAGGACAAAGAGTCGAAATATTCGGAAAACAGCTTTGTAACCTTATATTTATGGGACAAGTACTACAATCTCCACTTTTGTGAGGAGGACGGTTTTTTATTTGTAAGGTTTACAATTGAAGGGAAAAATCAGTACCTTTGCCCAAAGGGCAGTGGGGATTTAAAAGGTGCCTTTGAAAAAATACTTAACGAGGAAGAGAAAGTCAGATTAAGGTTTGTTAACGAAAACGAAAAGGCTTTTATTGAAGAAAACTTCCCCAATGTATTTAGTTTTACTCTTCGTGAGGATTTGTGCGACTATGTGTACGAAACCGAAAAGCTTAAAAGCTTTTCTGGCAAAAAGCTCCACGGCAAAAAGAACCATGTGAACTTTTTTGAAAAAACCTATGACTACAACTACGAAACAGTAACAGAAGAGGTTGCAATAAACGAATGTAAGCCCCTGCTTTTAAAATGGATTGACGAAAAAACAAAAAATTTAAACCCCATTGAGCACGACGCCATGGAAAAAATTTTTGACAACTACAGTCTTTTTAATCTAACAGGCGGTGTTATACGGGTTGACGGCGAAATTGTTGCAATGAGCTTTGGTGAAAGGCTCTCAAGCGACACTGTGCTTGTGCAGGTGGAAAAGGCAAAAGAGGATATGAGAGGAGCCTACCCTATGATTTGTAAGCTCTTTTTGGAAAACGAATGGAGCGACACAACCTTTGTAAACCGCGAGGAGGACATGGGCATTGAAGGCTTGAGAAAAGCCAAGGAAAGCTATTGTCCCATTTTTAAAACCCTTAAATATCAGGGTAAGGCAAACAGGAAAGGAAAATTATTATGATATACATGTTTTTAGCAGACGGCTTTGAAGAAACTGAAGCAATTGCCCCCTGGGATGTTCTTTTAAGAGGCGGAAAGACTGTTAAAACAGTTGGCGTTACAGGCGAATTTGTAACAGGTGCCCACAATTTAACCATAAAAAGCGACATTTCTCTTGACGAGGTTGACTACGCAAAGGCTGAAATGTTCATTCTGCCCGGTGGTATGCCCGGAACAACCAACCTTGATGAAAATGAAAAGGTTAAAGAGCTGGTTTCAAAAGCTTATAACGATAAAAAATTTGTTGCTGCAATTTGTGCAGCACCCATGGTGCTTGGTAAATTAGGCATTTTAAAGGGCAAAAAAGCAACCTGCTTCCCGGGTTTTGAAGAGTATTTATTGGGCGCAGAGCTTGTCCGTGAGCACACTGTTAAAGCAGATAACGTAATCACAGCTATTGGTGCAGGTGGAGCATTGGAATTTGGATTTATGCTTTTGTCCTGCTTTGACTTTGAAAAAGCAAATGAAGTACGAAAGAGTATGCAGTATGAGCTGTAAACAAGCTATCCGCCGTGAAATGATTGAAAAAAGAAAAGCATTTCACAAGGAAAACGGCAAAGAATTTGCCGATAAAATACAAAGCCTTGAAATTTACAAAAAAGCAAAAACAGTTATGCTCTACATGCCCATAAAGGGCGAAAGCGATGTAACAGAGCTTATTGACAACACAAAAACCTTTTTAACCCCTGTAACAGACGGGGATGAAATGTATGCCGCAATAGTTGGCGAAATGGAAAAAGGTGATTTTGGTGTGTTGGTGCCTAAAAACAAAACAGCCTTTGATAAATTTAAAATTGATGTTGTGATAGTGCCGGGAGTGGCGTTTGACAAAAAATTCAACCGCATGGGCTTTGGCAAAGGCTATTACGATAAGTTTTTAAAGGACATAAACCCTTTAAAAATAGGGGTTTGCCACTCATTTCAGCTGCTTGACGAAATACCAAGCGAAGAGCATGATGTTAAAATGGACATAATTGTTACGGAGAATAAAATATGGAGAAGAGAGAATATCTTATAAGCTTAATAAAAGAAGAGGACGAGCCATTAAAAACAATGCGACTTATAGCCTCTGACACCGAAACCTATGCACCTATTGTGCCAAGTGATTCGGCGCAGTTTTTGAAAACTTTTCTTCATATAACAAAGCCTAAGAGAATTTTGGAAATTGGTACAGCAATAGGCTACTCGGCAATACTTATGGCAAAAAACACTCCCTCTGATACCGAAATAATTACCATTGAAAGGTACGAAAAGGTTGCAGATATTGCAATAAACAATATTTTTGAAGCAGGCTTTGAAAAGAAAATAAGAGTGGTAAAAGGCGAGGCAGTTGACATTATAAACTGGCTCGATGGCGATTTTGACCTGGTTTTCATGGACGGAGCAAAGGGGCAGTATATTGAATTTCTGCCACGGGTTCTTGAGCTTTTGAAAACAGGCGGTGTGCTTATTACAGACGACGTTTTGTACCATGAGCCCAACATTGAAGAAAATGCCACCACAAGACACCGAAAGTATACAATTGTTCAAAGGTTAAGAAGCTATTTAGAGCTAATATGCAATCATCCGCAGCTTGAAACAACCGTTATCGAATCAGGCGAGGGCATGGCAATAAGCTATAAGAAAGGTTGATAAAATGAAAAAGTGTGAATTACTTGCTCCTGCGGGGAATTTATATAAATTGAAAATTGCGGTAAAATACGGTGCAGATGCTGTTTACATAGGCGGAGAAGCTTTTTCGCTTCGTGTTGCTGCAGACAATTTTACCAAGGAAGAAATGATTGAGGGCATTAACTATGCTCATGAGCATAACTGCAAGGTGTATATTACTGCAAATATTATTGCACGAAATTATGATTTGCCCCAGATGCGTGACTATTTTAAAGAAATATATGACATGGGTGCAGATGCAGTTATTATTTCGGACTTAGGTGCATTTATGATTTGCCGTGAGGTTGTACCCGATTTAGAAATTCACGTGAGCACTCAGGCAAATAACACCAACTACGAAACCGTTAAGGCATGGTACAATTTAGGTGCAAAGCGTGTTGTGTTAGCCCGTGAAATGAGTATTAAGGAAATTAAGGAAATACGTGAAAATATTCCTTCAGATTGTGAGATAGAAGCCTTTGTGCATGGTGCTATGTGCATTTCTTATTCGGGCAGATGCCTTCTTAGTAACTACATGACCCATCGTGACTCCAACCGTGGTGCATGTGCCCATCCTTGCAGATGGAACTACGCTCTTATGGAAGAAAAACGCCCGGGTGAATATTTCCCCGTGTATGAAAACGAGCGTGGCACATTTATTATGAACTCCAAGGACTTATGCATGATTGACCACATAAAGGATTTGGTTGAAAGCGGCGTTTACTCCTTAAAGGTTGAAGGCAGAGTGAAAACCGAGTACTATGTGGCAACTGTTATAGGTGCCTACAGAAGAGCAATTGACGATTATTACATGGGCAAGGAATTTGACAATGCTCATTTTGAAGAAATATGCAAGGTAAGCCACCGTGATTATTACACAGGCTTTTTCTACGGCATGCCCGAAACTGGAGCACAGGTTTTTGGTTCTAATTCCTACATTCGTGACTATGATATAATAGGTGTTGTCCGTGAATATAACGAAAAAACCCACATTGCAAAAATTGAGCAGAGAAACCGTTTTTACAAGGGCGACGAAATTGAAATCATGAGACCTATGAAGCCTTCCTTTACACAAAAGGTTGAATTTTTGCAGGATGAAAGCTTTATGGATGTTACTGTTGCAAACCATGCGGCAGCAACCATGTATATCAAGCTTGACCAGCCCGCAGAGGTAGACAGTATGCTCAGGAAGAAAAGAGAGGATGCCTAATGAAAAAATTCAAGTATGACAAAAAATATCTCTATTGGGGTATAACGGCGCTATGTGTTATAGGTGCTGCAATTGCATGCAACCACCTTTTACTTCAGTGGAAATATGTATCAAGCCTATTAGGTGTTTTAACCGATGCTTTGCGTCCTATTATTATAGGTCTCATTTTTGCATATGTGCTTAACCCACTTTTGAAAATATACGAAAAATATGTATTTTCGCCATTGTACAGACGCATTTTCAAAAAGAAAAATGCTCTTGCAATTAAGCTTTCAAGAATAACAGGCATATTCTTTTCGGTTATAACAGCAATTGCCATTGTGTCGGGCTTGGTGGTGCTCATTGTGCCGCAGCTGTATGTGAACATCCAGCGTCTTGTAATCAGTTTTCCCGGCTATGTTGAAAACGCCATTGAATATTTAAAAACCTTAGCCGAAAGCAACCCCGATGTTGTAAATCCCTTAATGGAGTATTTGCAGGAGGTAGGTCAGGAACTGGGTCAGTGGGGAAAAGACAAGCTTCTTCCCGGTGCAAACCAGTTTATTGCAAGCTTGTCGGTAGGTATTTACGAAGCGTTTAATGTGGTGCTCGATGTTGTAATTGGTATTATTGTGGCGGTGTATATTTTAAACTCAAAGGAAAAGTATGCAAGCGGAGCAAAAAAATATACCTATGCAATATTCAGCAGAAAATGGGCAGAAAGACTTATTTATGTTGTGGAGTATACCGATGACCGCTTTGGTGGATTTTTAACAGGTAAAATCCTCGATAGTGCAATTATTGGCGTTTTAAGCTTTATTGTATTTTCAATTGCAGGCATACCCTACACACTTTTGGTAAGTGTGATTGTTGGTGTTACAAACTTAATTCCTTTCTTTGGTCCCTTTATAGGAGCAATTCCTTGCGGTATACTTGTACTGTTGGTAAACCCCTTTAAGGCATTTGTGTTCTTAATTCTTATTCTGGCAATCCAGCAGGCGGACGGCAACATTATAGGCCCGAAAATTCTTGGCGACAGAACAGGTCTTGACAGCTTTGCAGTTATTACTGCAATCCTTGTTTCGGCAGGCTTGTTCGGTGTTGCAGGCATGATTCTGGGTGTGCCTGTGTTTGCAACAGTGCTGGGCCTTGTAAAGGGTGTACTTAACAAAAGACTTAAAGAAAAAAACCTCCCCCTGGACACAAAAGCCTATCAGGGCGAAGTTTTAGAGGTGAAGGAAGAAACAACAGAGGAATAATTTAAAAACTTAATAATAAGCATATACTACAAGGGGGTAGTTATATGCGTAAGGTATTAGCATCACTCTTAGCAGTGATGCTTATTTTTTCAATTATTGATGCAAAAGCCGAAGAATTGAATCTTAACGGAAAAAGCTTTATTTTAGTGGAATGCTCCACAGGTAAGGTTTTGTATGAGCACAACGCCGACGAAAGGCTTGCACCTGCATCGGTTACAAAGGTAATGACAATGCTTCTTACCATGGAGGCAATTGCCCGTGGCGAAATTACCTACGACACTGTTGTCACAGCCTCGGAAAGGGCAAAAAGCATGGGCGGAAGCACCATTTTTTTGGATGCAGGCGAAAAAATGAGTGTGCACGATTTATTAAAGGGCATTGCAGTTGCCTCAGGTAACGATGCCTGTGTGGCAATTGCCGAGCATTTGTCAGGCAGTGTGGAAAACTTTGTTTCGGTAATGAATAACCGTGCAAAGGAGCTTGGCATGGTTAACACAAATTTTGTAACCTGCAACGGACTTGACGATTTGAACCATTATTCCTCCGCAAGAGATATTGCCATAATGAGCTGTGAGCTTTTAAAGCACGAAGATATTTTCAAATACACAACCATATGGCTGGATTCTTTAAGAAACGGAAAATTTCAGTTGGCAAACACAAATAAGCTTGTAAGATACTACGCCGGGGCAAATGGCTTAAAAACAGGCTCCACAAGCAAAGCAAAAAACTGCATTTCTGCAACAGCCAAGCGTGACAATCTGCAGCTTTGTGCAGTTGTGCTTGCAAGTGACAGCTCAAAATTAAGGTTCAACGCAGCATCAACTCTTTTAAACTACGGCTTTGAAAACTTTACGGTAGCAGGCATGAAAAAAGGCGAGCTTGCAGGCGAGGTGAAAATAAAAAAAGGGGAAGAGGAAGTAGTTAAGGGCGTGCTTGAAAACGACACAATGGTGGTTGTAAATAAGATAGAGTCCTCTGACATAAAAAAAGAAATCACCATGTATGAAAGCATTTTGGCACCTGTACAAAAGGGCGACAAATTAGGTGAAGTAACAATAAAAACGAAGGACGGCAGCATAATAATAGGAAACATTGTTGCAGAAAAGACGGTGGAAAAAACAGGTTTTATTAAAATGTATCGGAAAGTTTTAAAAACCTGGAGCACATAAAAAATTTGTAAAAAATTGACCGAATTTGCAAAAATATCTATTGCCTTTGGGTTTGGTAAGTAATATAATTATTTCATAAACTCACTCGGAGGCAAATATGGAAATCGAATTACCGGAATTTGAAAATGATGAATACGAAAAAGAGGCCCTTGCCAAAAAACGCGAAATAAGGCACAAAATGCAAAAAAGACGACTTCTTATGGAAAGAATAGTGCTTATAGTTTGCATTTTGCTGGTGATTTTAGTGTCGAGTGTAATTGGCGTGAGCATAAATAACGCAAAACGTGCAAAAAGGGAAGAGGCGCAGCGTATTGAGCAGGCAAGGCTTGCTCTTAAGGAAAAAACCTTGTACGATGCCGCATTTTTAGCAGATGGTTATGATTACGATAATGCTATAGCAAAAATCAAAGGCTTTGCAGGCTATGAGGAAGATGCAGAAATGCTCAATAAAATAGCCGAAATTGAACAAAAGAAAGCTACTGTAAAGCGTTTTGAAAATGTAAATAGCATTACTCATGTGTTTTTCCACACTCTCATATGCGACACCTCCCTTGCCTTTGACGGCGACTATAAGGAAGCGGGCTACAATCAGTACATGACCACGGTAAGCGAGTTTAGCAAAATGCTTGAAGAAATGTACAAGCGAAATTACGTGCTTGTGGACATTCACGACATTGCAAAAAAAGAGCTTCAACCTGACGGAACATATAAGTTTGTTCCGGGGGACATTTATCTTCCCGAGGGTAAAATTCCTTTTGTTATGAGTCAGGATGATGTTTCTTACTATACATACATGCAAGGTGACGGCTTTGCAACAAAGCTTGTGATTGGTAGCGACGGTTTCCCAACCTGTGAATATGTAAAAAAGGACGGCAGTGTGGTTTACGGTGACTATGACCTTGTGCCCATACTTGAAAGGTTTATCCGAAATCATCCCGATTTTTCCTACAAGGGAGCAAGAGCAGCGTTGGCAATAACAGGCTATAACGGTGTTTTAGGCTACAGAACCTGCCCGAGCGAGGACGGGTATAATCCCGATGATGTTGAAAAAGCAAAAAAGGTTGCCCAAAGAATGGTCGAATGTGGCTGGACCTTTGCAAGCCACACCTGGGGGCACCAGAAATACGGAAACATAAGCTATGAAAAAATGGTTACCGATGCGCAGAAATGGAACGATGAGGTGAAGCCTATTTTAGGCGATGTGGATGTTTTAATTTACGCAAACGGCTACGACATTGCAGGAGTGGAAAGTTACTTTGGTGCAAAGTACGAATTTTTAAAGTCATTAGGCTTTGATTATTTTTGTAATGTTGACTCTTCAAAAGCATGGGTTCAGATAAAAGACGGTTATGTACGCCAGGGAAGACGAAACCTTGACGGCTACAGAATGTGGTATTCGCCTAAAAGACTGGACGATTTATTCAATGTGGCAGACGTTTGGGACAACACAAGACCAACTCCCGTTCCGCCAATTTAACAAAAAAATGACGCTCTGATGAGCGTCATTTTTTGTTATTCAACTGTTGCTGTTTTGGCAGTTGCAAGAGGTACAATGTTATTTATTCCACCCCATGAAAAAACCTTTACGGATTCAATTGTACTGCCTGTAAGGGAGGCTTCGCCATCTGTTGCAGTCGCAACGCTTATAAGCTTTTTGTCCTTGTCGTAGCCTGCCACAAGGTACACGCTGTCAGCCTTTTCGTTGTAATTGAAGGTAACGGTAACTGTTTCACCACTCTTTACAGCCTCGGGCACCATTGTGAAGGAAACATATTCTTCCTCTGCTTCACAAATGGAGAAATCGTCAAAGTACCAATAGGGACCGTTGCCTGAATTGCTGCCTTCGCCTAACCAACGGAACCAGAAAAGCACATGGTCTGTGTCTTCTGTTGCTGTGAAGGCACGCTTGACGGTTGTCCACTCTGTTCCTATGTAGCCTGCTGAGGAGGAAGTTGAGCTGTTTTCGTCATCGCCCTCGTTTGCAACAAGACTTGTTACAAGATAACCGCCGTTTGCACCTGTTTTATGCTTTGCCTTAAAGGATACAACATATGTTTTACCCGGTTCAACCTTTACATAGCGCTTTAATGAGCACAAGCCGTCCTTGCCGTCATTCCAGCGTGAACCGAACGCCCAGTTGCCGTGGGGAATTTCGTTTATAACATTTTCTGTAGCGCCTGAGTCCTTAACAAGCTGATTTTTGCCTACTGCATAGCAGTGATTTGTATTGTAGGGGGAGCCAAAGGCTGCGTTGGTCTGTGCACTGAGCCAGCCTGCAAGAGAAAAGTTTCCGTTTTCATCCTCAAAGGAGGGGTTTGTCATAATGTTTTCACCCACCGCCTTGTAGGTTTTGAAGTTTGAAAATCTTTCCATAAAATCAATTTCAATTTCGTCGTAGTTGCCAATGCCTGTCATGAAGTTTACATCAAAGAAGGTTCTTTCCTCATCGGCAAGAGTGGCAGCATAGGGCGAGAAGGTGGAAATGCGGATTTTGCCTTCCTTTTCGTCAAACTCTGCAAATTTCATAAGAGCGTTACCGCCGTTGTATGCAAATTGGTAGTCAGCAAGTACGCTGTGAACCTTGTTGCCGTAAGAGTTGGTAAGCTCTAATACACCATAGCCGTGGCTGTGACCGCCAACCATTAAAAATACGTTGTCATGGTTTTTAACAATATTCCAAAGTGTTGTGCCGTTTGTGGAAAGCTTTGTTTCGTTAGGCTTTGTATCAGAGCAGTTCTGGATATCGTGCATTACTACAATAACGGGATAATTAGCGTATTTTGAAAGAGTGCTGTCGAGCCAGCCTGACTCACTTCCGTCGGAAAGCTTGAACATATCCACATAAACAAGCTTATAGGGGAAGCTGCCTGCAGAAACGTCAGCAACACCACCTGTGCCGGAGGGGGAGTATTCAAGCATGTAGCTGTTTGTAAGAGAGGCAAAGGGGGTATTGGGGCCAAAGTATTTGTCGGCATAATACCAGTAGTTCTGACCGTTGCCTGAGTCGTGATTACCTGTTGGAACAATTGTGCGGATGCCGCTTTGGGCAATGGAGGAGTAGGTTTTGGTTATCTGCTCCCACTGGGGTGTTTCCCAGAAGTCTTCAACGTTGTCGCCAAGAGAAACCACAGCTTCAATGTTTGCAAAATCCTTGTTGTCAATAATCCAGCCTACGGCTTTGTCCAAAACATCACCGCAGAACTTTGTTGTGTTCTGTGTGTCGGGAACAAAAACCATGTTGTATTTGCCTTCGGCAGTTTCTTCAAAGGGAGAGTTGTCGCCGTATTCACCCATAAAGCTTTCGGGGTTGGGGACAAGCCAGTCCTTTTTGGAAAGAGCTGTGTCGGAAATACGGATTTGCTGAATGTAACCGCGTGTGTATTTTGAGGGTGTTGTGCCTGTACCCTTTGATGCAATTCTGAATCTGCCGTCGGAAGAGTCGGCGTATAAACCCTGCATGTGAGTAACGTTTGCATTACGGAAGGACTCGCAACCATTTACGTATGAACGCACACCGTTATTGTCACCGATTATAACAATGTGGTACCAGTTTTCGGCTTTGTCCATTGCAATGCTCCATGCATCGGAAATGCTTTCGCCGTCCTTGTCGCGAATGGAAAGCTGAATTTCCTTACAGTTGGAAATATTCAAGGATGTAGAAACCTTTTCGCCTTCAATGTCGGGAGCGGATGCGGAAGGGGCGAGACGAGCAATAATGCTCTGCCAGCGGTCAGCAACCGACCAGTCGGAGGGCATTTTGTACAAAATTTCAATTGTGTAGCCCGATGCGAATTTATTTTTATTAATGGGAGCTGTGTCAACTGTTACAAAGTCAACACCACCTAAAAGCACGTTGCCGTTAAGAAAAATACTTCCGGCCTTGCCGTCAATGGATTCCTCTGAGAAGGAGGCTGTTTTTTTGTAATTGAGGCCAAAGGTGCGCATTTTAAGGTCGTTGCCGTTGCCTGATTTATCCTCAATCACCATGCTGCCCGTGTCGATTGAGCCCGATTTGACGCTTTCCTCATTAAACTGCCAGTCAGCAACGGTCTGAGCCGATGCAGAGAGGGGGATAAGTGCCACCAGAAAAACTGTTGCAGCTGTAAGAAATTTCTTGATTGAAAACATATATAAAACCTCCTGTTGTATATAATACGAAATAATTATACTACTAAAAAGCATATTTTTCAACTGTAAAAAAATTTGTTAAAATATTTAAAAAAAATTTAAAATTTTACTGTACAAGTTGACAAAAACGTGCTATAATCATTATATAATTGTGCTCGTTATAGACATATTGGGCATTAAGGAGGAATTTTTATGAAAAAAAGTAGGATCATAGCACTTTTTACAGCTGCTGTGATGATTATGAGCTTAATCCCTGCTTATGCAAGTGCAAACACTGCAACAGGCGGTTACTTCGTAGATGACGAAGGCTCTGTTTACGAAAAAGCAGGCAGCAACATGATCGAAAACCCCGGCTTTGAAGCGGATGAGCTTAAAGGGCTTACTGAAAATGATGAATACTATCAGGTAGCATCCTATGAGTATTCTCACAGTGGCTCCAACAGCCTTAAGGCAATTAAGAGTACTAAGGGCGACGGTGCTATCACAGCATTCTTCCCTGTTGAAGATGCAAACGACAGCTACTATCTTTCTTTCTGGTACTTAAATACTGACGAAATTTCCAGAAGACCCCGTGTAACATTTGCATTTACTGATTCTTCCAAGAAGATTCCCACTGAAGAAGATGACTTTACAGATGTTACAAACGCATGGATTCAGGCAGGTACTGCTTCCAACGACCAGGACATGGCTTATTCCAAGGGCGAATGGGTTCAGTATTCCACAGTATTGAAGGGCAACGGCAATGCTGATGCATGCAAGTATGTTGCTTTGAATATTTATGGTCTCACAAAGGACGTAGCTTATGTGGACGATTTTGAGCTTTACACACTTTCTCCTTCCGAAGAATATGGCGATGCATTTGCAAAAGCTGTTGAAAACTGGAAGAAGGTTGTAATGCCCGTAGGTCCTCTTACAGGCTTCGGCACACTTGAGCTTCCTCGTGAAACAGGTGTTGAGGGCGTAAGTGTTAACTGGGATACATCCTCTACAGATGTTATTGACCCTGCAACAGGTGCATATTCTTCTCCTGCTGAAGAAGAACTCGTTATCCTTTCTGCTATTCTCTATATTGATGGTACAGATATCAGCTATACATTTGACTACCCCTACATTGCAAAGAGCATGTTTGACCCCTATGTTGAATGGATCAACACAAAGGTTTTTGCAAACTTAGGCGGTTCATTGGATAAGGACGTTAACCTTCCCAAAACACATGAAATTGAAGGCTACTATCCCGCTACAATTACATGGAGCTGCTCTGATGAAGCGGTGCTTGATGGTGATGGTAAGTTCACAGCGCCCGAAACAACAAAGAATGTTGACATTATTGCAACTGTTGAATGTAACGGCAAAACAACAACTGTTACAAAGCGTGTAAAGGCTCTTGGCGGCAACATTGTCGGCGATGGTCTTATCATGTACTACGATTTCGAAAAGCCTCTTAGCGGAAAGAAGCTTTATGACAACTCTCAGAACGAAAATGTATACGATGCTACAGTTGAAGGCATCGCTATTGTAGACGGCTATGCTAAGTTTGCAGGTGGTGCAAGTGCAATTACTCTTCCCTCCAACTATGCTGCAGAGCTTACAAGCAGCTACTCCGTATCCATGTGGGTAAATGTTGATAAGAGTATTGCAACAAGCGGTGCAATGTATCGTTTCTTCGACTTTGGTGGCGGTACACTCACATCTCAGTTCTTAAGATACATTCCCGGCACAGGTCAGCTTACATTCATGGACCGTGAAACAGCAGGTAATGGTTCTAACTGGGCTATTGACACTACAGCTACAGACTTTGGTCAGACATGGAAGTTAGTAAGTCTTACATACGACATGTCCGGTGGCGGCGCTGCTATGGCAAGAGTTTATGTTGACGGTGTTGAAATTGCTAATTCCGGCAGTTACGGAGCACTTACAAGAAGCGTCAATGCAATTGCAGGTCAGTCTTCCATAACAGGCTTTATCGGTCGTACACAGTGGAACAACGCTGAAAACCCCGACTTTGTAGGTTTAATGGACGATGTAAGAATTTACAACCGTGCAATTACAGCAGACGAAGTAGCAACACTTTACAACGAAACACGTCCCACAGTTACAGCTCCTGTTACAATTAAGTTCCAGGATGTTGATGGTGAAATACTTAAGGACGACGTTACAGTTTCTGCTGACGTTGATAAAAACTATGATGTTCCTGCTTCTTATAAGAGTATTCCTTCTTCCTCTGATGGCCAGTATCGTTATGTTTATAAATATTTAGCAAGTAAGAGTACTGATAGTGTTTACGTTAAGGCTGACAGCGAAAACGTGTGCGTATTGGTATTCCAGCTTGAAAAGCAGCCTAAGGGTACAAACCTTATTGAAAATGGTTCCTTTGAAAACGGAACAGAAGGCTGGACAAACCGCCAAGGCACAGATATCACAGGTGCAACTGTTGAATATGACAGCTCAATAGGCGCAAATGTTATGAAAATTGCGACCAAGGGTAAGAGCGACACACAAAACATAGGAACAGTTTGGAATGTAGAAAAAGGTAAAGATTACACAATTTCCTTTGATATCTATACCGGTGAAGTATTGGATGCAAATAACTACCAGTATAACCGTCTTAGCGATGGATTTGCACTTGGTGATGTAGGTCAAAGAGAAAACTCAGGAACTGATATTATTGCTTGGGGTGAAGCCTTAACTGCAAATAGTTGGACTCACTTTAATAAGGACTTCACAGCAGCAACAGATATTCTTTACTTCCAGAGTAGCTGGAGTGCGGGAGAAATGAAGTTTACAAACTTTGTTCTTGAAGAGGCAGGTGCAGAACCCGGTCCTGAACCTGATGATGATAAAATTCCCGTAACAATCCAGTACGTTGACAAGGACGGCAACAAGCTTCGTGATGATGTTACAGTTAAGATTAATCAGGGTGTTAACGAATACACAGTTCCTTCTTCTTATAAGGTAATTGAAGACAAGACAGAAAGCAGCTTGGTTTATAAGTACATCTACAATGAAAAGGCGACAGATGGTGGCGACGTAGTTTCCATTTCTATACTTCATGAAAACATTGCAACATTGGTATTCGATGTATTGAAGGCTGACAAGAACTCCAATTTAGTAGTTGATGGTGACTTCACAAGTGATGACGGTAAGTTCAGCTGGGGTACATGGCAGACTCCTTCCAACACAAACGGTCATAACAATGAATACTTCAAGGATAGATGTGAAGACTGGTTCTACCAGGTAAACCGTGACACTAACGCTTCTGCTCTTTACCTTACAGGTCTTACAGCTGAAAACTATGCATTAGGTACTCGTTGGAACGATGGTACAGATGGTCTTTGCTCCATGGCAAACTTCATTCCTGTTAAGAAGGGCAAGACATACCTTGTATCCTACGACTATAAGCACCAGAGTGCAGGTACAGACGGAAGTTACATTTCCACAAGCTTTGTAACAAGCAAGAGCATGGGTGCAGGTTCTGCTTCCGGTTCTAATGTTCCTAAGAATGTTACCACAGATTGGCAGACAAATACATTTACAATTACAGCTCCCAATGATGGTTACATTTACTTCCACTTCTCATGGCTTGGTTCCGGTGGTCCCTCCGCTTCCTCCAACAACGGTTCCGGTCCCTACTGGTACTTTGACAACTTTGAAGTGCTCGAAGTAATCACATTTGAAAACAACATCAAGTATTCCGCAGGCTTTGCTGAAATCCTTGCTGAAGACGGTACAACAGGTTATGTAGTACAGGCTGTATATAACAGTGAAGGCGCACTTGAAAGTGTTGAATTCTCCGAAGAATATACATTCAGCCAGGAAGAAGCAGTTAAGGTTCCCGTAGCAAAGGGCGCAAAGGTTATGGTATTCAAGTCTATTACAAATGGTACAGATGGTTTCCTTGAACCTATTGCTCCTGCAATTATTGCTGAATAACTAAAAATTAAAGAGCTCCGAATTTCGGAGCTCTTTTTGTGTGCAATTATATGAATTTAACAGGCAAAGGGGGGCAATCCATCAGCTTTAAAATGTCGGAAACAGATTGTCTGCCCTGGAGTGTCATTAATTTTGAAGTGCCGTATGCAATTAATTTGCCGTTTCCGTCGGTTAAGGTAACCTCGCAAAGCACAATGCTTCTGCCTTCTTTAATGGCGGTTGCGGTGGCAATCAATTTACCCGAGTATGCCATTGCAAGGTTTGTCACCGACAAATCCAGTGAAGTAAAGCCGCTGTCCTCGTCTTTGTTGCAGTAAGCCGCCCAGTATGCTGCAGAGTCAATAATTGATGCATACATACCACCGTGAACTGAGCCGAAGGGGTTTAAGTGCTTTGACTCAATATCAACCTCCATAACCGAAAAGCCGCTTCCCAAATCAACAAGCTTCATACCTAAAAGAGCAGAGTATGGACTTAAGTTTATGGTTTCCTTAAGTTTTTCTATATGTAATGGATTAATTTTTTTGTTGTTCATGAAAAACCCTCCTTTTTTTCTATTATAACATTTTTGTGCTAAGCTTTCAATAAAAAAGAGGCATAAGCCTCTTTTTTACTTGCAACACTTATATTTGGAGGATATATCACAAAGTGCTTTGCCGGCTTCCATGTCAAACTTGCCTGTGCGGGAAATATCGCCCAAGGAAACAAAGCCCACAATTTTGCCGTCATCCACAACAGGAAGCCTGCGGACCTTTGCTTCGCTCATAATCTGTGTGGCACTTTCAATGTCGGCATCAAGACAAACCGATGAAATATGATTTGTCATAACATCGCAAACAGTGTATCTTTCGGGGTCTTTTCCGCTTGCAGTAACACGGATTGTAATGTCACGGTCAGTAATTATACCTAAAACCTTGCCCGAATAATCAACAACGGGAAGAGCACCAATATTATGCTTTTGCATCTTTTTTGCCGCCATTACAACACTGTCCTGAGGATTCACCGTAACAGTGGAACAGGAGCATATATCTCTGACTTTCATAAAAAAACCACCTTTCGCAATTAGTATGTGCAAAAGGTGGTTTAAAATTTAAGGGAATTTATTCTTTTTCACGCAGTGCAACAGCTGATATGTACACATTTTCACAACCCATTTTTAAAAGAAGGGATGCGCAAGCATTAATGGTTGAGCCTGTTGTGTAAATATCGTCAATTAAAAGTGCGTTGCCGTGAAGAGGTATATCCTTGGAAGAATATGAATTTTTTGCATTTTTTCGTCTTTCGGAAAAGGAAAGCGTAGATTGCCTTGGTGTGTTATTTTTGCGGTTAAGTGTGTCAATTAAAGGCAAGTTTAAAATTTTTGCACATTCCTTTGCAATCAACTCGCTTTGGTTAAAGCCTCGCTCCTTAAATCGGTTTTCCGAAATGGGAACAAAGGTGACAAAGTCAAGCGGTAAGGTTTCTTTTCGAAGAATGCTGTCGCATATTAAAAAAGCAAAGCTGTGACAGAAAAAATCTTTATTATAAAATTTCATGTTTATAAGGGCACGCCTTACAGAATCGGTATAAATAAGTGGCGTGAAAGCACCGCGTACCCGGTAGCGGTTTTTAAGGCAAGGAGCACAAACAGGAAGTGAATTCTCCTCTCTTGGACGGTTACATAAGGCGCAGGTTTTTCCTGTAATGTAAGGTAAATTTTTCATACATTCATTGCAAATAAAGGTGTGGTTACGATAAGAAATTGCCTTTTGGCAAAAAGTGCAACGGTGAGGGTGGAGAATGTCTGCAACAAATGATAAAAGCTTCATATCAGTTGTCCTTAAGCTTTTGCAAAAGTCCACTGTAGCGCTTGGTTTCTTTGTTGTTCATAACCATTCTTGCAACAGTTTCCTCGCTTCCCACCAAAACCACAATTTCCTTTGCACGGGTCACGGCGGTGTAAAGTAAATTTCTCACCGTCAGCATGGGCGCAACAGGAGAAACTGAAAGTATAACCGCCTTAAACTCGCACCCCTGGCTTTTGTGAACTGTTAAAGCATATGCCAATTCCAGCTCTTCAAGCCATGCAAAATCGTATTCAACCAGCCTTTCGTCGTCAAATTCAATTATCATAACACCTTTTTTTGTGTCAATATCAAGAATAACGCCTATATCACCATTATATATTCCCAAGCCGTCCTCGTCGGTGGAGTGGCGGACATAGGGAATGTTGTAGTTGTTTTTAATTTGCATAACCTTGTCCCCTGTGCGGAAGGTGGTATCGCCGAATTTCTTTTCCTTTTTATCCTTTGATGGGGGATTAAGGTATTTTTGGAGAGTTGTGTTTAAAGAGTGAGTTCCTGCCATGCCTTTTTTTGACGGCGACAACACCTGTATGTGGCGCATTGGGTCAAAGGAGTATGTTGCAGGGAGTCTGTTGGCACATAAATCGGCAATGGTGGTGTCGGTTTCAGAGGAGGCTCTCGGCATGAAGAAAAAGTCCTTGCCTTTTTGGTTGCAAAGGGGCATTTGTCCCGAATTAATCCTGTGGGCATTTGTTACAATCATGCTTTCGCTCGCCTGACGAAAAACGTCGGTTAAGGTTATAACAGGAAAACGCTTTGACTCAATAATGTCCTTTAAAACATTGCCTGCACCCACACTTGGGAGCTGGTCGGAGTCCCCTGACAAAATAAGTCGGGCGTTTTTTCGTAAGCTTTTTAAAAGCACGCTCATTAAGCTTAAATCCACCATACTCATTTCGTCAACAATAACTATGTCGGTGTTTAACGGGTCAAAGTCAACTGTGTAGGTAAATTCATCGCTGTCGGAAATAACATCTAAATTCAAAAGCCTGTGGAGAGTTTTTGCCTCTGTATTGCAGGCTTCGCTGAGCCTTTTTGCAGCTTTGCCCGTAGGCGCTGCAAGGCTTACCTTTTTACCAAGGGAGGAATACACCTTTAAAATGGTGTTTATAATAGTGGTTTTACCTGTGCCGGGACCGCCTGTGATAATGGTTATGTTTTCGCACAAAGCACTTCTCACAGCCTCACGCTGTTTTTCCGACAAGGTTAAGCCTGCGCTTGCTTCATCAATTGCATATTCAATATCATATTTTATTTTTTCTTTATTTCGGGTAATAAGTGACAAAAGGTTTGTTGCAACCGACAGTTCCTCGTTGTAAAGAGAGGTTAAATAGCAAAGGTCGGTGGAAATTTCGTGCACAATCCTGCCCGATAAAACAAGCTCCGTAAACTGTGACTGAACATCAATTTCATCACAGCCTAAAAGACGGCAGCAATAGGGAATAAGGCTTTCTTTGGGGTAGCAGGTGTGACCGTTTTGTGCCGCCTCCGACAAAGCGTGGCGTATTCCGCTTTTAATCCTTCCCGGATGGTTGTAGCTGACCCCCATGCGTGATGCAATAAGGTCGGCAGTTTTAAAGCCAATGCCGCTTATTTCGTCGCAAAGGGTGTAGGGGTTTGCGTTTATTAAATCAACTGCCAGAGAGCCGAATTTTTTATGAATTTTAACTGCCATTTTGGCACTTACACCAAACTGCTGAAAATACATAACCGTTGCGGCGGCATCCTGCCTTATTAAAAAGGCTTCGTTCATTTTCATTGCCTTGGCTAATGAAATCCCCTTTATAACTGTAAGGCGCTCAGGAGCGTTTTTAATAACCTCCAACGTTTCCTCGCCGAAAACGTCGGTCATTTTTATGGCGGTGGCTTCGCGTATGCCCGGGATTATACCGGAGGAGAGGTATGTTCTTATTGCACTTACCTTCTGAGGAATTGTACGCTCAAAGCTTTCAAATTTGAACTGCTCGCCGTAATCGGGATGGGTTGTCCATTTGCCTGATAAAAGCACACATTCCCCCGAAGTAATGTAGGGGATGTGACCAACACAGGTTATGAGATTTTTTCCGTAGTTAAGGTCAAAAACACAATAACAATTGTCGTCGTTATAATACACAACCTCATAAACTTCACCCTGAATTTTTTCGTTTTCCAATACAATCCCTCCTTTTCTTTACAATTTTGATTTTAACTAAGTAATCAGAGTATTCCTCTTCAAGCTCGGTTATTTCCATGCTTTTATGTACTAAAAACACAATTGTAAAAACAACCGAAAACAAAATTATGAAAGAACAAATAATTTCTGTCATATTAAATTCACCCCGATATCAGTTTATGAATATCGGGGCGATTTTGATAATTAAAGGTATTTTTTAAGGCTTTCCACAGCGTCAAGTGCTTCCCAGGGGAGAGAAACATCGTCGCGACCAAAATGACCATATGCTGCAGTCTGCTTGTAAATAGGTCTCTTAAGGTCAAGGCGCTTAATGATAGCCGCAGGACGAAGGTCAAATTCACGAAGAACAATGCTGTTGATTTCATCGTCGGAAAGCTTGCCTGTGCCAAAAGTATCAACACGTACAGAAACAGGGTTCGCAACGCCGATTGCATATGCAAGCTGAATCTGGCACTTGTCGCAAAGAGAGGCTGCAACAAGGTTCTTGGCAATGTAACGAGCCATGTAAGCCGCACTTCTGTCAACCTTTGTGGGGTCCTTGCCGGAAAAAGCACCGCCGCCGTGAGGAGCGTAGCCACCGTATGTGTCAACAATAATCTTTCTGCCTGTAAGACCACTGTCACCCTGAGGTCCGCCGATTACAAATCTGCCTGTGGGGTTAATAAAAATCTTAGTGCTTTCGTCCATAAGACTGGAAGGAATTGTAGCTTCTATTACGTGCTTTTTAATATCTTTCTTGATTGTTTCCAAGGTTACGTCAGCTGAATGCTGAGTGGAAACAACAATTGTATCAATCCTCTTTGGAGTGTCACCGTCGTATTCAACTGTTACCTGAGTTTTGCCATCGGGACGAAGGTAGGTAAGAGTGCCGTTTTTTCTTACCTCGGTCAAACGCTTTGCCATTTTCTGTGCATAGTAAATGGGCATGGGCATGAAAACATCTGTTTCGTTTGTTGCGTAGCCAAACATCATGCCCTGGTCGCCTGCACCTGTGTCAAATTCGCTGCTGTCGCCTTCCTTTGCTTCCAATGACTTGTCCACACCCAAAGCAATGTCGGCTGACTGCTTGTTAAGTGTGTTTAAAACTGCAACGGAGTCGTAGGCAAAGCCTAAATCTCCGTGTGTGTAGCCAATGCTTTCGATTGTGTCACGCACAATCTGTCTTACGTCGGGCTGATGAGTTGATGTAATTTCACCAAAAACCATAACAAGACCTGTTGCCGCACATGTTTCGCAAGCAACTCTTGCATTGGGGTCGTGAGCTAAAATATCGTCAAGAATACTGTCGGAAAGCATGTCGCAAACTTTGTCGGGATGACCTTCTGTAACAGATTCTGATGTAAACAATTTCTTCTGTAATTCCATGTTTTTACCTCCTTAAAAAAGTTGGAAAATAAATTTTACTAAAAGTGAGCCAACGCTCATGATAACACCTGCTGTAAGCACACCGCCTGATATTGCAAAAAATGCATCACGGAATTTGTAGCCAATGAAGGATGCAACCAATGCACCTGTCCATGCGCCTGTTCCGGGAAGAGGTATTGCAACAAAAAGGAAAAGACCGAGATTTTTGTACTTTGTAACCTTTGCTTCGTTCTTTTCAACCTTTTTTTCAAGCCACTGGGGAAACCAGCTGAAAAGCCTGGTTTTTTTGAGCATGTTGCAGAAAGGTGTGATAAATAACAAAATAAAGGGAACAGGTAAAATGTTACCGATTATTGATATTATGTAGCTTGCAATAGGGTCAAGACCTAATGCTGTTGCTACAGGAATTGCACCACGTAGTTCAATAATGGGAAGCATTGAAATCAAAAAAACATACAAATAGTTTGCACTTGCTGCGGAAAATCCTAAAGCAGTAACTATTGTTACGGCAAAAGAGTGAACAATGTTCTTAATTTGTTCAACCATATGATAAATACCTCCAAGACATTCATTATCTACATTATTCTATAATGAAAAACATGTTTTGTCAACTCTTTGACAGAGAAATAATACACAAAAAAACTATTGACAAAAGAGAAGCTGTTGTGTATTATAAATATTAAATAAACCGTTGATTCGGAGATAACGGCAGGAAATGTGCTCACAGAGAGTGGGGGTAGCTGAGAGCCCCATAGTAACAGCTTGTCAAATGGACCGATGAGGGCGCAGACCAAAGGGGCAACCTGAGTATTTTGCGACGTGTGCGAGCGTTAATCGCAAGGGCATGTTAGTGCCTGTAAAGTGTGTCTACGGACAAAACAAGGTGGTACCGCGGGAGTATTCTCGTCCTTGATTGTATTTAACAATCGGGGGCTTTTTTTGTTTCAGCTCCCGAAAAGAAAGGATTTGGTATTTGTGAAAAAAGGTAGGTTTGGTATTCATGGCGGACAGTACGTCCCCGAAATACTGATGAAGGCAGTAAATGAACTGGAGGAGGCGTACAATAAGTACAAGGATGACCCCCAGTTTAACCGTGAACTCAAGGAGCTTCTTGACAATTACGCAGGAAGACCCTCTCTTTTATACTATGCCGAAAAAATGACAAAAGACCTTGGCGGTGCTAAGATTTATCTCAAGCGTGAGGACTTGAACCACACAGGAAGCCACAAGCTTAATAACGCATTGGGTCAGGTGCTTTTGGCTAAAAAAATGGGCAAAACAAGAGTAATTGCCGAAACAGGTGCAGGTCAGCATGGTGTTGCAACTGCAACAGCGGCGGCACTTTTAGACATGGAATGCGAAATTTTCATGGGCAAGGTTGACTGCGAGAGACAGGCACTTAACGTTTTCAGAATGGAATTACTTGGCGCAAAGGTCCATGCTGTTACAAGCGGCACACAAACTCTTAAGGATGCCGTAAACGAAACAATGGCTGAATGGACCAACCGTATTTCCGACACACATTATGTTATAGGCTCTGTTATGGGCCCTCATCCTTTCCCCACAATTGTACGTGACTTCCAGAGCGTAATAAGCCGTGAAGCCAGAAGCCAGATCCTTGAAAAGGAAGGCAAGCTTCCTTCTGTGGTGCTTGCATGTGTTGGCGGCGGAAGTAACGCAATGGGTATGTTCTATAACTTTATCGGCGACGAAAATGTTCGTCTTATCGGCTGTGAAGCAGCAGGCAAAGGCATTGACACAAAAGAGCATGCGGCAACAATTTCCAAAGGTAAATTGGGTATTTTCCATGGTATGAAGAGCTATTTCTGCCAGAATGAATACGGTCAGATTGACGAAGTTTATTCAATTTCGGCAGGTTTGGACTACCCCGGCATTGGCCCTGAGCATGCATCCCTTTATGACAGTAAAAGAGCAGAATATGTTCCCGTAACTGACACCGAGGCTGTTGAAGCCTTTGAATATCTTTCAAAAACAGAAGGCGTAATCCCTGCTATTGAAAGCAGTCACGCTGTGGCACATGCAATTAAAATTGCACCCACAATGAATAAGGATGATATTATGATTATCTGCTTGTCAGGTCGTGGCGATAAGGACGTTGCGGCTATTGCAAGATACAGGGGGGTACAGATTTATGAATAGACTTGACAATTTAAAAAAGGAAAACGTTCTGGGCGCATTCATCACACCAGGTGATATTGATGTTGAAAAAACAGAAGAATATATCCTTGCAATGATTGCAGGCGGTGCCGACTTTATTGAAATCGGCATACCCTTTTCCGACCCCGTGGCAGAAGACAGCACCATTCAGGAAGCTTACATTAAAGCAATGAAAAACTGTGTTAATACCGACACAATTTTTGACTGCGTAAGAAGACTCAGACAGGATACCGACATCCCCGTTGTTGCAATTACAAATGCAAACCCTGTTTTCAGCTACTCTGAGGGTATTGAGAAGTTTTTTGAAAACTGTAAGGAAGCCGGCGTTGATGCAATAATCATGCCCGATGTGCCCTTTGAAGAGGTTGACGAATTTAAGGGTGCGGCAGATAAAAACGGAGTTTACATTATAATGGCAGTGGCTCCCACCGACGAAGAAAGAATTAAAAAGATTGTTTCGGATGCTCACGGCTTTGTGTACGCAACAGCTTTGGCTGAAAACACAAAGGAAGACATGGAAAAGCTTATTAAAAATGTTAAAAAGTATAAGGATATTCCTGTTTTAACAAAGGACGAAAGATTTTCCTGCGATGGTTTAATTCTTTCAAACGAAATAGTAAAGCTTGTAAATCGTGGTATGGGCGCCATGGCAATAAGTCATTTTGTAAAAAGCTATAAATAAAAGCAAAAAAATGTCATCGGATGATGGCATTTTTTTATTGCACAAATAAGGGGAAAATGATAAACTGAATAAGGGTGATGAAAATGAAAAGAATTTTAAGTTTAATTATAATAATTTCAATGCTTTTTGCACTGAATGTGCAAGGTGCAGAAATTGTCTGGAGCGGATATAAATCAGGCGGTGAGGTTACTGCTTTTATTAACGGTGTTGAAGAAGGAAACAGGGTTATTGTGGGCGTTTTCAATAAAAACGATGAGCTTGTGAGGGCAAGCAGCAACATAAGTGAAGGCGATAGTGTGAATGTAAATATTAACACTAAAAATGGCGCCTATACAAAAGCCTTTATATGGGACAAAGAAAGCCTTGAGCCCAAAAAGGTGGCATACGGCTCTATTACTCCCGACGGGATTAAAGACGATGTTATTTTTTCCGACAATCAACAGCCTAACAGACAAGATGTTGTTACAGGCTACCGCACCTTTGAACCGCTTTCGGGCGATTACATGGTTAAGCTTTACGTTACCTTGTGGAAAAAAGGCGACAATGCAATAGTTCTCGGTGACAGTAAAAACGGCACACTCCACTATGGCACAAGCAGTGCAACACTTCTCTTTAATGGCGACAATTTTTCTGTACGTAATGGTGCAGGTGACGGGAGCTACAGCGCAAGTGCTGTTAATTTGTGCAGTGCAGAAGTAAACACAACCTATGAAATTGTATTTTGGGGTAATACAGATTCTGATACCTACAAGGTTGTTGTAACTAAAGGCGACGAAACTTACATAAGTGAAAGCATGCATTCCAGAACAAATGGCGACAGCATTGACACAATAGCGCTTATTTCAAACGGTAAAAACACAACTGTTATAAATGATTGTTATTCTGATTTTGCATTTACGGGAAGAAATCTCACTTTATTTGATGACCCTGAGCCATTTTTTACCTACGATGGCTTTGAAGGAATGTATTACGGTTTAAAGGTTGAGGGGAAGTATGTTCGTGGTAATAGCGGCAAGCTCACCTACGACTATGACTCTGCAAAAGACGAAAGTGCAATGTTTATCCCCCGTGATATGGGCGATGGAAGCCACGCATTTGTGTGTAAAAGCTCAAACAACCGCATGACAGTACCCAATAATAAGTATGATAATATTTTAAGTAAGGCATATGCAACAAATGACAATTCCCAGCACTGGGTTATGGAAAAGAGTGAAAACTGGTCAAAGGATAATTTGTCGTATTATTTAAAGCATATTGATTCGGACAATTATGTAGGCTACGGAATAGGCACAAACAATCTTGCCTTACGAGGAGAAGGCTATAAAGCTGAAATTACCTTTGTGCCCCTTTACGAAAAGAGCCCTTTATATCTTGTAAGTAAAACAAAGGTTTACAACAATCTTACTGACAGGCAAAGGTTTATGATAGAATCGGTTTACGAATCTGTTGCAGGGGACATTTTCGGTCGCTATGGCGGCTACACTGACTGGACGCCCAGAATAAGAATGGATAATTTGTTCAACGAGATTTTGGATGGCTCCCTTACCCAGGAGGCGCAGGCAACGAAATTTGAAGAGTTTTTCAATGACACAAACAGCTTTATTTATGCAAATCAGTCAACCTATGAAGCTGTAAGCCTTGAACTACCAGGTAGTGTGGGATGTTATACCGAAATTGGGGAAGGCGAGGAAGGAACCTACGACTTCTGGAGAGGAACAATGCTTTTTGGTGTAAAGTACCCTGTAACTATTTACAATGCTGAGGGCGAAAAAGAGCAGACTCTTACAGTTTATGTGCACAACGACGATGTTGCAAAGCATAATTACAGCATATTCTTACAGGCAATTATACAAATTCCCCACCAGTTCCGAACACATCTTAAAAATGTAAAAATCCGAAATGACAGCGCCAACAGCTTTAATGGTGGCGGTAATGATGTTTATATAAGACTTAACTGGAATATGGACCGTGGTGGCATGCGAAGCACCCTTGTTCATGAGCTTGGGCATATTATAGACCAGAAAAACGGCAACTGGGCATCAGGCTCAGGCTGGAGCTGGGCAATAAACCAGGATATGTACACCCCTTCGGGCTATGGTGCAACTAATAATGCTGAGGATTTTGCGGAATTTTGCAGAATGTATTTCCAGGCATATTCCTGCCGTGACCGCCGTATGGGTCTTAAAGTAATAATGCCCGAAAGATATGCATCCTTTGGCAGACTCCGTAAGCAGAATATGGCAGGTTGGGGACTCTGGGAGGATGAATATACTTCCTGAAGTAATAAAAACTTGACAATTAAGGGAATTTTTTATAAAATATTACATAGGTGATGAAAATGAAAAAAGTTTTAAGTTTAATTTTAATAATGTTAATACTTACTTCTTCAATATCAGCAGGAGCAGTTGGTGTTACATGGTCTGAGACAACTCTTGAAACAGGCTCTCTTTCGGTAACTGCCACAGGTGTTGAAAAAGGGGACAGAGTTGCGCTTGCAACTTATGCAAACGGCGTGTTCTCGGGCTTTAACATGGTGTGGGCAGAGGGCGAGAGCTGTACGGTTGATGTTACTGTAAAAAATGGTGACGACACTGCACGTGCATTTGTGTGGGAACAAAACACCATGATGCCTAAATTTGCAGATTCTTATCTTACTGAAGATGGTGTTATGGACTCTTCTGCACTTTTCAGTGACAACCAGATGGTTAATAATGCTTCTGCAGTTGGCTATAAAATAATTACACCTTTAACAGGCGATTATTCAGTAAGCTTCGACTTAACTGTAAGAACACTTGGCGACAATGCAATTATCCTTGGTGACAGTACCAACGGCACCATAGGCTATGGTGAGGCAAGTGCCATCATGCAGTTTGCAAACAGTACAAACTTCACTACAAGACGTGGTGACGGCAATGGCAACTACACCGAAAATGCGGAAACAATCTGCACTTTTGAAACAGGTAAGGTTTATCATGTTACAATTCAAGGCAACACAACAACAAATACCTACAACGTTATAGTTAATGACGGCACAAATCAGTACATAAGCAGCACAATGACTGCACGTAAAAATGCAAGTGCTGCAGGTATTGATACAATTGCTTTTGTAAATAACTCAAAGAACACCACCGTTACAAATGGTTATTACACAAACTACAACTTCTCCGCTAATAATTTTGAAATTCTTAACGAAGAAACTGTTGAAATTCCTAAATATGAATACACAGGCTTAGGTATGTATTACGGCTTGGAGGTTGTTTCCACAGGCAAATATGTGCGTGGTAACAACGGTAAGTTAACAGCTGACTACTCTTCCGTTTCCGACACAAGTGCAATGTTTATCCCTCGTGACATGGGTGACGGCAGCCATGCATTTGTATGTAAGTCATCAAATAACCGTATAACAACCACTGGCACAGTAGGCGCTACACTTACAAGCAGTGCCTATGCAATGGCAAATAACACTCAGCATTGGGTAATGGAAGAAAGTGAAAATTACTCGGAAACAAACAAAACATATTACTTAAAGCATATTGACACAGGTAACTATGTTGGTCTTAGCGGCAATAACCTTGCTTTGGTAGCAAGCACTAATAAAAAGGAAATCCGCCTTGTGCCTGTTGAAGGTGAAAGCCTTCTTGCCCGCGTAAGTAAAACCGATGCATACAACCTTCTTTCAGCAGCGCAGCGTGAAAGGTTTGAATCTGTATACGAATCTGTTGCAGGTGACGTGTTTGGTCGTTATGGCGGTACAACCGAATGGACACCCAGAATAAGAATGGATAACCTCTTTACTGAAATCCTTTCAGGCTCTCTTAGTGAAGCTGAACAGCTTGCAAAGCTTGAAGAATTCTTAACCGCTTCATCAAATGGCTACATTTACGACGGTCAGGCAAGCTATCAGACAATCAGCACCTCTATTCCGGGCACAGCAGGTCTTTACTGGGAACAGGATGAAGGTACTGCAGGTAGCTACGATTTCTGGAGCGGTACTTATCTTAATGGTATGCTTTACAAGTACACAATTTACGAAGCTGACGGCACAGCACAGCAGACAATCAACCTTTATGTTGAAGACCACTCAACGGCACAGACAAATGCAGCAAACTTCAGAGAAGTTCTTTTGAATATTCCTTATGAATTCCGCCAGTATTTGCACACTGCTAAAATAAGAAATGACGGTGCAAACTACTACAATGGTGGCGGTGGCACACTTTATATCAGAATTAACTGGACACCTGATGTAAATTCCATGAGAAGTACAGTTGTTCATGAGCTTGGACACATTCTCGACCAGGCATGTGGCACATGGTCAAACGGTTCGGGTTGGGCGGCAGCTAAGAGTGCAGATATGTATTCTGCTTCCGGCTATGCAAATTCAAGTAACGCAGAAGACTTTGCGGAATTCTGCAGAATGTATTTTGCCGCATATGGTAACCCCGATATGCAGAAGGGCTTACAGGTAATCATGCCCGAAAGATATGCATCCTTCGGTCGACTTCGTAAAAATAACCTTGGCGGCTGGGGCCTTTGGGAAGATGAATACACAACTTACGGATACGAATAATATAAAAGGCTTGCTACGGCAAGCCTTTTATATTGAAAAAATTACATATTAGGGGTTGAAAATGTCCTTATTTATGGTATTATAGAGATGTAGATAAATAAAGGTGGGAAGAAAATGAAAAAACTTGTGACAATTATTTTAGTGTTTGCACTGCTTTTGTTGGCTTTGCCTGCCAATGCCTTTGAGGTGAGCTGGAACGGCTGGTACTGGTATTTTGGTTATGCAAGGGCTGACATTACAAATGCAGAGGATGGAAATCAGGCTGTTCTTGCGGTTTATTCCGAAGCGGATGACACCCTTTTAAGAGTTTCAAGGGCAAATATTTCAAACGGAAATGCAAGTACCAGCGTGCGCGTGTCTTCGGGTGAATATGCACGTGTGTTTGTGTGGAATGGTACATCTCTTGAGCCTTCGGGGGATTATCCTTTTAATGTAACCCGTGACGGGGTAAACGGCAAGGGCTTTGTGTTCAGTGACAATCAGAAGGCAAATAACTCAAACGCAGTAGGCTACAAAAGCTTAACACCCTTTACAGGGGAATACACCTTAAGGATGAATGTAACTGTTTCGGAAAAAGGCGACAATGCCATTATGATAGGCGACAGTGCAAACGGTGAGCTTAGCTACAATACAAGTAGTGCAATATTGCTCTTTAACGGCGACAATTTCTCTGTGCGCCCCGGTGATGGTAACGGCAATTATTCGGGCGAGGCATATGTGCTTTGTCCTGTGGAGGAAGGTAAAAGCTATATTGTTACAATAATAGGCAATACCGAAAAGAACACCTACCGAATTGCAATTAAAGATGGTGAAAACGAATATACCAGTGCTAATCTTACTGCAAGACGTAACGCCGAAAAAATAGACACCCTTGCACTTATTTCAAATGCAAAAAATACAACCAACAACAGCGGCTTTTATGAGGATTTTGCCTTTTATGCAAGAAATATTGAATTGTCTGCAGACTTTGAAGAGGTTGTTATTGACTACAAATACAATGGCTTTGCAGGTCTTTATTACGCTATTAAAGCAGATGACAACTACATAAGAGGCAACATGGGTAAATTAAGCTGTGACTACACCTCGGTAAAAGATGACAGCGCAAAATTTATTCCCCGTGACATGGGCGACGGAAGCTATGCCTTTGTTTGCAAAAGCTCCAACAACCGAATTACTCTTTCGCAGGATGCCGAAAACCTTTTAAGCTCCGCCTACGATGTTAACAGCGACAATCAGCACTGGGTTTTAGAAGAAAGCGAAAATCATTCAAAGGAAAACCTTTCCTACTATATGAAAAATCTTAACACAGGTGAGTATATAGGAACAGGCAACAATGTGCTTGTAAAAACAAATGAAAACGGAAAGCAGGAAATTACCTTAGAGCCACTTTACAGTGAAAGTCCGTTATATCTTGTGAGCGAAACCGAGGCCTACAACGCTCTTTCCGATGCACAGAAAAAGCGAATTGAAGAAGTGTACGAATCTGTTGCAGGCGACATTTTCGGCCGTTACGGCGGTCATAGTGAATGGACTCCAAGAATAAGACTTGACAACATGTTCAACGAAATTTTGTCAGGTAAACTGGATGCTGCAGAGCAGAGAACACTGCTTTCGGATTTCTTAAGCACTGCAAATAACTTTATTTATTCGGGTCAGGCAAGCTACGAGGCTGTGAGCACTTCAATTCCCGGCACAAAGGGCTTGTACTGGACTGTTGACGAAGGTACTGCAGGCAATTACGATTTCTGGCGAGGAACAATGCTTGATGGTGTTTTGTACAAGCTCACTATTCATGAAGCGGACGGAGCGGTGCAGCAAACACTGAACCTTTATGTACAGGATGACGGTACTGCAAAAACAAATGCCGAAACCTTTAAAAATGTAATTGTTCAGATACCTCATGTTTTCAGAACAAAGCTCAGAAATATTAAAGTAAGAAGCGACAACGCCAATAGCTACAACGGCGGTGGCGGAGATTTGTATATCCGACTTAACTGGTCGCCTGACAAAAATTCAATGCGAAGCACAGTTGTGCACGAGCTTGGTCATATTATCGATTCAAACAACGGCTCCTGGTCAGCAGGCGGTGGCTGGAATAATGCAATTATGTCGGATATGTACACCCCTTCAACCTATGGCGGAACAAATTCAACAGAAGACTTTGCCGAGTTTTCAAGGTTGTATTTCTCCTGCTATGGTAACCGTGACATGCAGCGAGGTTTAAAGATTATCATGCCCGAAAGATATGCATCCTTTGGTCGACTTCGCAAAAATAACCTTGGCGGTTGGGGCCTTTGGAAAGACGAATACACAACCTACGGATACGAATAACAGAAAAGGACTTGCGTTGCAAGTCCTTTTCTGTTATTAAAGCTTTTCTTTTGCTAAGGAAAGCATTAGTTTTATTCTGTTTTCCTGGTTAACTCTTGTTGCAGAGGGGTCGTAGTCAATAGGAACAATGTTTGCATCGGGATAAAGCTCACGAATTTTTCTTACCATGCCTTTGCCGCATATGTGGTTAGGTAAACAGCCAAAGGGCTGTGCACATACTATGTTTTCGTACCCTTGTTGCACAAGGTCAATCATTTCGCCGGTAAGCAGCCAGCCTTCTCCCATCTTGTTGCCGTGACCGATTACACCCTTTACGTTTTCCTTGGTGTGCTCATAGGGCATAGGCGGGGTAAACTGCGGATACCTTGAAAATGAATCAATCATTGCCTTTTCAAATTTTTTGAAGAAATTAAAAAGGATTGTACAAACAAGCTTTTTAAAAATATTGCCGCCGTAGAGCTTAATATCTTCAAGTCGGTTGTCAACCTTAAAGAGCATAAAGCCCATTACACCCGGAAGCATAACCTCGCAGTCCTGCGATGCAAGAAATTCTTCAAGGTTGTTATTGCCCAGCGAGGAATACTTCACGTAAATTTCGCCCACAATACCCACCTTTACCTTGGGAGTTTTGTTTATTTCAATTGTTGCAAAATCGGCAACAATTTTATCAATGTTATCATACACTGCGTTTAAAGAAAAGCGGCTCTTTGAATAAAGTGACTCAGACAAGACTTTTTTCCATTGGTTAACCTTTTTTTCGGTTTCACCCTTGTGAATTTCATAGGGTGTAAGCTGGTTTTTCAAAAGCATTAAAACATCACCGTAAACAAGACACGCCATGATACGGGCAATCAAAGGCAGTGAAAGGGAAAAACCGCTGTTTTTTTCAAGACCTGAAAGGTTAATGCTTATAACCGGAACCTGAGGAAAGCCTGCCTTAACCAAAGCCTTTCTTAAAAGGTGAATGTAGTTAGAGGCACGACAACCGCCGCCTGTCTGGGTAATCATTAGTGCTGTTGTGTCGGGGTCGTATTTGCCCGATTTTAAAGCATGAATCATTTGTCCGATTACTAAAAGTGCAGGGTAGCAGGTGTCGTTATGTACATACATCAGGCCGTCAGCAACAACCTCTTCACTTCGGTTTTTCAAAATTTCTATTTTGTAGCCGAAGGAGGTTAGAATGTCTTCCAACATATCAAACTGAGTTTCCAGCATGTAGGGAGCAAGGATTGTATGAGTTTTTTTCATTTCTTTTGTAAATTCAATATGGTCTGCCATTTTATAACCTCCTTTTTAAAGAGTTGCCAGCAGGCTTCTTAAGCGTATTTTAACTGCGCCTAAGTTTGTGATTTCGTCAATTTTAATCTGCGTATAAATTTTGTTTTCCGCTTCAAGAATGCTTCGTACCTCATCTGTTGTGATTGCATCAACGCCACAACCGAAGGACACCAACTGAACAAGGTCCATGTCAGGCTGTGTTGTAACAAACTTTGCGGCCTTGTAAAGTCTTGAATGATAGGTCCATTGGTCAAGAACACCGGGACGTACAAAGGGAGAAAGGTGTGCAATTGAGTCTTCGGTAACGAGTGCTGTGTCAAATGAGGTTATAAGCTTATCAATACCGTGGTTAATTTCACCGTCTGCATGATAAGGTCTGCCCGCAAGGACAATAATGTGCTTGTTCTCTTCGCGAGCCTTTTTAATAATTTCCATGCCCTTCCTACGGATTTTTTCAAGAAAGCTTTCTCTTTCGGAATATGCTTTTTTACAAGCAATTTCAACATCCTTAAGAGAAAGGGTGGGGAAGTGTGAGGATAAAATCTGATGTATTTTATGGGGAAAATCATGACTACGGTGAACACCGATGTAGTCGTAAATGAAAGTGATGGTGTCAGTGTCGGGACAGTTTGCGGCAATAACCTCCGGATAGTAAGCAACAACGGGACAATTGTAGTGATTGTCACCGGAGTTGTCATTAAAGTTATATGTCATGCAGGGATAAAAAATTGTTTTTACACCCATGGAAATAAGCGCATCAACGTGACCATGAACAAGCTTTGCAGGGAAGCACACTGTATCCGAGGGGATTGTGGACTGCCCCTTAAGGAAAAGAGAACGTGAGGATGAGGGACTTTTCACAACCTCAAATCCCAGCTGGGTGAAGAAGGTGTGCCAAAAGGGGTACATTTCATACATATTAAGTCCCATAGGGATTCCTATTTCTCCCATTTTGCCCTTTTTTGACTGGTATGAATTCAAAAGATGGTTCTTGTATGCATATAAATTAAGGCTGTCATCGGGAGATTTTTTTGTAACAGGTTTTTCGCAGCGGTTTCCACTGATAAATCGTCTGCCATTTTCAAAGGTGTTTATTGTAAGCAGGCAGTTGTTTGTACAACCGGAGCAGTTAACTGTTTTAACCTCGTGTGTAAATTCTTCAAGCTGAGCTTTGGTGAGAATGCCGGCTTTCTTTTTGCCCTTTCTCTTTGCGTAAAGAGCACTTCCGTAAGCTCCCATAAGTGCTGAAATGGAGGGGCGTATAACCTCAACTCCCATTTCCTGCTCAAAGGCACGGAGAACAGCGTCGTTTAAAAATGTACCGCCCTGTACTACAATGTGCTTGCCTAAATCATCCTTTGAGGAGGGACGGATAACCTTGTAAATTGCATTTTTAACAACGCTTGTTGAAAGTCCTGCGGAAATATCCTCAATTGTTGCGCCGTCCTTTTGCGCCTGCTTTACAGAGGAATTCATAAACACTGTACATCTTGAGCCTAAATCAACCGGGTTTTTGGCATATAAGCCTTTTTTAGAAAATTCGTCAATTTGGTAGCCAAGTGCGTTGGCAAAGGTTTGCAAAAAGCTGCCGCAGCCGGAGGAGCAGGCTTCGTTAAGATAAATGTTGTCAATGGCTCCGTTTTTAATTTTAAAGCATTTCATGTCCTGTCCGCCTATGTCAATAACAAATTCAACCTCGGGCATGAATTTTTTCGCAGCAGTAAAGTGTGCCACAGTTTCAACAATGCCATAGTCCGCATTAAATGCATTTTTAATAATATCCTCGCCGTAGCCTGTAACTGCCGATGCAGCAATTTCAATATCCGGCTTTTTTGAGTAAATATCTTCTAATATATTATGTATTACAGGCACGGGATTACCGCTGTTGGAGGAATAGGAGGAATAAAGTATTTCCTCACTTTCGTTTATGACAACAGCTTTTACTGTTGTACTGCCTGCGTCAATGCCAAGGTACACACTGCCTTTTGCCATTGACAAATCCTTTTGCGGAACTGTTGCCTTGCTGTGACGTTCGGTAAATGCCAGATATTCATCCTCGCAGCTAAAAAGGGGAGTAAGCGTATTGAATTCACCATTTGCACTGTAGGACTCAATGCTTTTTATAACAGAATTTATATCAAGACTTTTGTCAGCACAAAGTGCCGCACCCATTGCAACGTATAAAAGCGAGTTTTCAGGGCATGTGCCGGTTCTTTTAAGAGCCTTGTCAAAAAGAGCACGTAGTGTGGAAAAGAAGGTTAAAGGGCCACCAAGATAAACAACATTGCCCTCAATGGGTCTGCCTTGAGCAAGCCCGCCGATTGTCTGGTTAACAACCGCATCAAAAATACTTGCGGAAATGTCGTATTTGTCAGCACCCTGGTTCAAAAGCGGCTGAACGTCACTTTTGGCAAAAACACCACAACGGGAAGCTATGGTGTAAAGCCTTTTGTGCTTTGCTGCATACTCATCCATTTCAAACGGTGTGAGCTTTAAAAGCGTTGCCATCTGGTCAATGAAAGCACCTGTGCCGCCTGCACAGCTTCCGTTCATCCTGACTTCGCAGCTGCCTTTTAAAAACAGAATTTTTGCATCCTCGCCACCAAGCTCAATTATAACATCGGTATCGGGCAAAAATTTTTTTGCCGATGCACGTGTGGCATAAACCTCCTGGACAAAGGGGACAGCTGAACTTTCTGCCACGCCCATACCCGCAGAGCCTGAAATTGCAAAAAGAAATTCCTTTTCATCAGGAAATGTGTTTCGTATTGAACGAAGAAGCTCAGCACTTTTTTCTTTTATACGTGAAAGATGTCGGTCATATGAAGAAAAGACAATTTTGTTGTCATCGTCAAGGACCACGCATTTTAAAGTTGTTGAGCCGATATCAAAGCCAATTCGCATGTTAACATAGCCTTTCTGCCACTAAAATTATTGCAGCTGTGGTGGCAAACATACTGCAAAAACATATTCTTACATATTATACCTATCAAAAAATCAAGAGTCAATGAACAGATTTTTATAATATGTCGAATTTTTTGTAAACAAAAAGTTAATAATTATTCTGTTGGTCAAATAAGGAAAATATATTCTTGAAAAAACAACATGTGTGTGGTATATTATATTTTATAATATATAAGGGGGTATTTCGGTATGGAAGAAATGAAAAATCAGAATTTGCCGGAAAAGAAAAGCATGTTAAGAGAAATTTTTGAATGGATAATGGTGATTGTTATTGCAGTCAGCGTTGCCTTTGTAATACGTACATTTATCATGACCGTTGTAAAGGTTGATGGCGAGTCCATGGCTAATACCCTTCATAATAATGAGCGTCTTATTGCATGGCGATTGGGTTATTCACCAAAAAACGGCGATATTATTATTTTTGAGCCCGAATGTGCACCCGGCAGCTACTATGTTAAGAGAGTTATCGCAACAGAAGGGCAGAAGGTAAAAATTGATTATTCCGAAAACGCCGTTTATGTTGACGAGGAAAGAATTGAAGAGCCTTACATTAAGGAAGAAATGATGGACCGTGGCTTCTTTGGCGGTGATGGTAACTATGTTGTGCCCGAGGATTGTGTTTTTGTTTTGGGCGACAACAGAAACAATTCCCGTGACAGCCGTGACATGTCCGTTGGCTACGTTGACGAAAGCGATATTTTAGGTAAGGTTGTTGTGCGCATCTGGCCCTTAACAAAACTTGGTGTGCCCGACTGATGAGGTGAATTATGGATATACATTGGTTTCCCGGTCATATGACCAAGGCGAAGCGAATGATGGAAGACAACATGAAGCTGGTGGACTGCATTGTTGAAATTGTTGATGCAAGATGTCCTCTTGCCAGCCGAAACCCCGATCTTCCAAAGCTGAGCCGTGGCAAAAAGACCTTAATAATTATTAACAAAACAGATATTGCCGATGCAAACGAAACACAAAAATGGCAGAACTATTTTTTAAAGCAGGGGATTCCCTCGGTTACTGTGAGCAGTATAAACGGTAAAGGTATTGAAAAGCTTACAGGTGCCATAAAGGATTTAATGAAAGAAAAAATTCAGCGTGACAAAGAGCGTGGTCTTGTAAACCGTCCTATCCGTGCAATGGTGTGCGGTATTCCCAATGTGGGAAAGAGCAGCTTTATAAATAAGCTCAACGGCAAGGCTGCTGCAAAGGTTGGCGATAAGCCCGGTGTTACCCGTGGTAAGCAGTGGATTACACTTTCAGGCGGTATTGAGCTTTTGGACACTCCCGGTATTCTTTGGCCCAAGTTTGAAGATAAAGAGGTTGCAATTAACCTTGCTTTTATCGGCTCAATTAAGGACGATGTGCTTGACACAGAGGAACTTGCGGCAAATCTTCTGGAAAGACTTTCCAAGGAATATCCCGACCTTGTTACAGCAAGGTATAAAATTGAAATTGACGAAAACGACTCAAAGTACGACTTATTGGAAAAGGTTTGTCGAAAGCGTGGCTTTATTTTAAAGGGCAACGAGTTTGACGGCTTAAGAGGTGCAAGCGTTGTACTTGACGAATTCCGTGGTGCAAAATTAGGCAAAATAACATTGGAAAAGGTGCAGTAATATGCCAAGACTTACAAAAGAAGAGGAAGCAAAAAGGCTTCTTTCCATGTGGGACATTGAAAATTCCCTTTTTGCAGAGGGTGTAGACATAATCGCAGGTGTTGACGAAGCAGGCAGAGGTCCTCTTGCAGGGGACGTGTATGCGGCGGCGGTAATTCTTCCCAAGGGGCTTATTATTGAGGGCTTGAACGACTCAAAGAAAATAAGCGAAAAAAAGCGTGACATGCTTTACGATGTAATAACACAAAACGCTGTTGCATGGGCAGTTGAAACTGCAAGTGTGGAAGAAATTGATGAATTCAATATCCGAAACGCAACCTACATTGCAATGAACAGGGCCCTTGAAAGCCTGAAAACTAAAATAGATTACGTTTTAATTGACGGCGATGCAATAAAGGACTGTAAGTATCCTTACAGCACAGTTGTAAAGGGTGACAGCAAAAGTGCATCAATCTCTGCGGCATCAATTCTTGCAAAGGTTACAAGGGACCGCTACATGCTCACCTTGCATGAAGAGTACCCGGAATATGGGTTTGATAAGCACAAGGGCTACGGCACCGCACTTCATATTGAAATGCTTAAAAAATACGGTGCAACAAAGGCGCACCGAAAAACCTTTATTAAAAAATTTGTGTAAAGGAAATTAATATGCTTAAAAGACAGATTGGTGATAAGGGCGAGGATTTGGCGGTTAAAGCCTTGAAGAAAAAAGGCTATAAAATCGTTGAACGAAACTTCAACGCCCATATTGGTGAAATTGACATTATTGCAATGGACAAAGAATATCTGTGCTTTGTTGAAGTAAGACTTCGAAAGGACAAGCTCCACGGTTCCCCAAAGGAAACCGTGGATGTTTTTAAACAAAGGAAAATTATAAAAGCAGCACAGGTGTATATAAATATGCACAATGCACATGAGCGCTTAATGCGTTTTGACGTGGTGAGCATTACAGGTGACGGAGGAAAGGAAAGCGAAATTGAAATTATTAAAAACGCTTTTTCCCTTTCTTGAAAAAAAGATAAAAAAAGTGTTGCATAATTTTGCAAAATGATTTATAATAATTCAAAACAGCAAGGTTGGAAGGTTGATTTTTAATGAAATGGCAAGAAATCAAAGAGATTGATAAAAGCTACTTTATGAACACCTTTGGCGACAGAACGCCTGTTGCGTTTGAAAAAGGTGAGGGTATGTATCTTTATTCAACAGATGGCGAAAAATATCTTGATATGTTTGCAGGTATCGCGGTAAACAGCTTAGGGTACAACCATAAGGAATTTACAAACGCATTACACCAGCAGGTTGACAAGCTTTTGCACACATCATCACTTTATTACATTGAGTCTCAGGCAAAGCTTGCAAAAAAGCTTTGTGAAATATCCTGTGCGGACAAAATTTATTTTGCAAACAGCGGTGCCGAGGCAAACGAAGGCGCAATAAAGCTTGCAAAAATTTATTTTTACAAAAAGGGCATTGAAAAATACGAGGTTATAAGCCTTAAGTCCTCCTTCCACGGAAGAACTTTGGCAACAGTTGCCGCAACAGGTCAGGAAAAGTATCAAAAGCCTTATTATCCTTTAATTCCCGGTTTTAAACAGGTTCTTATTAACGACATTGATGCATTGAAAGAAGCTGTTACCGACAAAACCTGTGCAATACTTCTTGAGCCTGTCCAGGGTGAAAGCGGTGTGCATTTACTCAGTGACGAATACATAAAAGAGGTAAGAAAAATTTGCGACGAAAAGGAAATTATTCTTATTTTTGACGAAATACAAACAGGCATCGGAAGATGCGGAAAAATGTTTGCATACGAAACCTTGGGCGTTGAGCCTGACATATTTACACTGGCAAAGGCACTTGGTAACGGCGTTCCCATTGGTGCTGTTTGCGCAAAGAATTTTGTTGCCGATGCATTTTCACCCGGTGACCATGGCGGCACCTTTGGCGGTAACCCTCTTGCAACAACTGCAGGCTGCAGTGTGCTTGACATTATGGAAAAAGAAGCACTTTGCGAAAACAGCGAAAAGATGGGCGAGTATATAGTTGGACAAATTATGGCAAAGTGTTCGGACAAGGTTAAAGAAATCCGCCACAAGGGCTTAATGATTGGTATTGAATTACTAAGCCCTGCAGGAGAAGTAAGAGCAAAGCTCTTTGAAAAGAAAATTCTTGTTGGTGCTGTTGGTAACACCTTAAGAGTTTTACCCCCGCTTATTATCACAAAAGAAGAGGCAGATATATTCGTAGAAACATTAAAGGAGATTTTATAATGAAACACTTACTTACATTACACGATTTAACAACAGAAGAAATTAATCAGATATTAGACCTTGCAAAAAAATTAAAAAGCGACTTGAAGAATGGCGTAAGAAATGAACCCTTAAAGGGCAAAACCCTTGGTATGATTTTCTCAAAGTCATCCACAAGAACACGTGTGTCCTTTGAGGTTGGCATGGGTCAGTTGGGCGGAAGAGCGCTTTTCCTTTCCTCCAACGACATTCAGCTTGGTCGTGGCGAATCCATTTACGACACAGCAAACGTGCTTTCACGCTACCTTGACGGTATTATGATAAGAACCTATGCACAAAGTGACGTTGAAGATCTGGCAAAATACGGTTCTATTCCGATTATCAACGGTCTTACTGATTTGGTGCATCCTTGCCAGATTCTGGCGGACTTCCAGACAATTGAAGAATACAAGGGCAAGAGAAGCTCTCTTAAGATTGCATATGTTGGCGACGGTAACAACATTGCACATTCACTTTTGTACGGCAGTGCAAAATTAGGTGTTGACATTTCTGTTGCATCGCCCAAGGGCTATATGTGTAATGAAGAAGTTGTAAGCAATGCCAAGGATGATGCAAAGAAGACAGGCAGTACAATTATTCTTACCGAAGACCCTGTTGAAGCAATGAAAAATGCCGACGTTGTTATTACCGACACATGGTGCTCCATGGGTCAGGATGCGGAAAAGGAAGAAAGAATTAAGGCTTTCCAGGGCTTCCAGGTTGACAAAAAGCTTTTCAGCAATGCAAAGGACGATGCAATCTTTATGCATTGCTTGCCTGCATACCGTGGCTACGAGGTTAGTGAAGAAATTATTGACGGACCCATGAGTGTTATTTTTGACGAAGCCGAAAACAGACTTCATGCACAGAAGGCTGTTATGCAATTATTAATGAGCGAGTAAAGAGCCTCCTCCGTCAGCTGAGGCTGACACCTTCTCATTAAGAAGGCTAAGTGGAAAGGGAATGATCAGATGAACAAATATTTTGAAGTAAGGCGAGCAAGCTACCACGATGCCGAAGCAATACAAAAAATAACCGAAGAAGCATTTGAAAAGTATTGCGAAATGGCAAACCTTGAAACCATTGCCGCTTTGAGCGAATCAATTGACGTTATTCACAAGGATATTGAAGAAAAAATTGTTCTTGTGGCATATATTGACGAAGAGGTTGTGGGCAGTGTGCGAGTAGGCATCAACGAAGAAACAAAGGAAGCTTACTTAAGCCGTTTTGGCGTGAGCACAAGGTATCAGAACTTAGGTATTGGTAAGGCGCTTATGAACATGGTTGACATTACAATGCGCCATAACGGTGTTAAAAGAATTTGCCTCCACACTGCATCGAAGGTTTTTTCGTTAGTTCGCTTTTATTACGGCAGAGGCTTTTACATTGACTCCACAACCAAGGACCGTGGCTATGTAAGAGCACTTCTTGTAAAGGATTACGAATAATATGAAGCTGTATTTTGCGCCTTTGGAGGGCATTACAACCTACATATACCGAAACGCACACAAAGAGCTTTTTTCGGGGGTTGACAAATACTATGCCCCCTTTATAACCCCAACAGAAAACGAAAAATTGGGGATTAAAGCCTTGAGAGATGTGCACCCTGAAAACAGCAAGGTTAATTTAACCGTGCAGGTTTTAACCAACAATGCCGATGCATTTTTGCGCTTTGAAGAAAAGGTTGAACAGGTTGGCTACGACGAAATAAATATTAACCTGGGCTGTCCCTCGGGAACAGTTGTTAAGAAAAACAAAGGCTCGGGAATGTTAAAAGATACAAGTAAGCTGGACGAATTTTTGTACGGAGTTTTTGAAAGCACAAAAATGAAAATCAGTGTTAAAACAAGGACGGGTTTTCTTCATGGTGACGAAATGGAGGAAATTATGGAGGTGTATAATAAATACCCCATAACCCAGCTTACCATCCACCCAAGAACAAGAGAAATGCTCTACAAGGGTGAACCCGACATGACTGTTTTTGACAAGGCATATAAATGTGCCAAAATGCCCGTGTGCTTTAACGGCAATGTTTTTTCACTGGAGGATTTTAAGAAAATCCAGGAAAAATACCCTCGCTTAGAGGGGGTTATGATAGGCAGAGGTGCACTTATGAACCCTGCACTTTTCCGTGAAATTCAAGGGGGAGAAAAAATTACCACAAAAGAAATTATTGATTTTTCTTTAAGGCTTATTGAAGATTATAACAACTTGTACCAAACAGACAAATTCACCCTTAACAAACTAAAGGAAATCTGGATGTATGTTATGCGTAACTTCCCCGAGGAGGAAAAAATCTTAAAAGAAATTAAAAAATCTGCCAGAGTGGCAGACTTTAAAAATGCAATACTTAAATTAAGCTAAAAAACCGAGGATTTTCCTCGGTTTTATTTCAGTTTAAAGAGCCTGTGTTGTAGCTGTTGTACGCCAGTTCCTTTTGTTCCTTGGTTACGTAGTCGTACTCAGGCTTTTTGCCCTCGTCGTATTCATAGTCAAGCCATGAAATAATGTCGCTTTCCTCTCTGGCAAAGGCTAAAAAGTCAATTCTTAAATTAGGGTTTGCACATTCGTTTGCAAAGGTGTAGTAGCTTGTGCCAATGTGCTTTTGCTGTGACTGAAAGTCCTTAATTGTCTGATTTTTATCCATGGCGTCTCCTTATTTTAAATAACCCAAAAGGGTGTTGTAGTGTTTTTCGTGAACATTTGATATGTTCATGCACTTGTCACGAAGCTCCTCTGATTCGCAACTCGATGCATAGCTACGGTATTTTTCAATAAGAATTTTTTCACATTCCAGCTGGTCTTTAATGGCGTTAAATTCCTTTACGGAAAGGTTTATCATATATAAGCCTCCTTTTTTCTTAAGTAGTTTTGGCAAATTTGTTATTTAATATTCATAAGTGCAGTAGGTTTTGTGCTCCGTGTCAACACAAATTATCATGTAACCGTCACGCTCTTTTGCATAGGCTGACAAATGCAAAAAGGGATGAGGCTCGTTTTTAATGTCGCATTCAATGGCAATTGCCTGAATGTTTCCCTTTGTGCCGAAAAAGTACCTGCCATGGAGCATAAATGCGTTGTAAAAGCATTTGTGGCTTAATATGTAGCGGATTGAAAGGCTTTGTGAGGGAAACTGTTTTGTTTTAATTTCCTGCCAGGTGTAGCCGTCGTCAAAATTAAAAATTTTTGCACTTTGGGTATTCGGACGGGAAAGGGGAATGTTTTCCTCATTTTCCTCGCGGAATTTCCCGTAAAACATTTGCCTGCCGCTCTGGGTTACTAAAATGCCGTCAAATTGTGTTGTGTCAACCTCTTTAATTAAGCTTCCGTTTACAATGTTTCCGATTTCAACTGTGTCTTTTCCTGTCAGCCACACCTTTAAGCAACCTGCAACTCCGTACACCTTAATACTTACGGAATTTTCATCAACGTATGCTTTACAAATGCCAAAGGAATTCAAGGCTTTAAGGTCAACTCGATTTTTTATCATTATTATCACTCTCCCGGTATATAATGTATATGAACAAAAAATGAATTTATTGCTAAAACTACTAAATAATACTTGAAAAACCTTCGGGGGTGTGCTATTATGCTATTATTAAATTAGCAGTCAACGCGAAAGAGTGCTAAAAATTTTTGGAGGTAGTAAAAAATGACTATAAAACCTTTAGGTGACAGAGTAGTAGTAAAAATGGCTGAAGAAACAGAAAGCCAGACAAAAAGCGGTATTGTGCTTACAGGAGCAGCAAAGGAAAAACCCGCATATGCAAACGTTATTGCAGTTGGTCCCGGTGGCGTGATTGACGGCAAGGAAGTTGTGATGGAAGTTGAAGTTGGCGACAAGGTTATTCTTTCACAGTATGCAGGCACAGAGGTTAAGCTTGAAGGCGAAACATATAAAATTGTAAAACAGTCTGAAATTCTCGCAAAATTGGCATAATTCAAAAGCAAGGTGCAAAAATGCACCTCATCTGTCAGCCTTTGGCTGACACCTTCCCCTCAAAGGAAGGCTGATAGGAAAGGAGATTTATTAGTATGGCAAAGGAAATTTTATTTGGTGAACAGGCAAGAAAGGCACTTGAAAGCGGTGTTAATCAGCTTGCAGATACAGTAAAGGTAACACTTGGCCCCAAGGGCAGAAACGTTGTGTTGGAAAAGAAATTCGGTGCACCTCTTATCACAAACGACGGTGTTACAATTGCAAAGGAAATTGAACTTGAAAACCCCTTTGAAAACATGGGTGCTCAGCTTATAAGAGAAGTTGCATCCAAAACTAACGACATTGCAGGTGACGGCACAACAACTGCAACAGTTCTTGCACAGGCTCTTGTTCGTGAAGGCTTAAAGAACGTTGCTGCAGGTGCTAACCCCATGGTTGTAAAGCGTGGTATCCAGAAGGCTGTTGAAGTTTGTGTTGAATCAATACAGGAAAACAGCGAAAAGGTTAAGGGCAAGAACGACATTGCTCGTGTTGCAGCAATCAGTGCAGCTGACGACATGGTAGGCGAATTAATTGCCGATGCTATGGAAGAAGTTGGCGAAGACGGTGTTATCACTGTTGAAGAAAGCAAAACAAGCAAAACAGAAAAAGAAGTTGTAAAGGGTATGCAGTTTGACCGTGGCTACCTTTCTCCCTACATGGTAACTGACACCGACAAGATGGAAGCAGTTTTGGACGACCCCTTCATTCTTATTACCGATAAGAAAATCAGTAACATTCAGGACATTCTTCCCTTACTTGAACAGGTTGTACAGAACGGTGCAAAGCTTCTTATTATTGCCGAAGACATTGAAGGCGAAGCCCTTACAACACTTGTTGTAAATAAGCTTCGTGGCACATTTGTGTGCGTTGGTGTTAAGGCTCCCGGCTTTGGCGACAGAAGAAAGGCAATGCTCCAGGATATTGCCATTTTAACAGGCGGTACAGTTATTTCCGACGAGCTTGGTCTTGACTTAAAGGAAACAACCTTTGAAATGCTGGGCCGTGCTCACCAGGTAAAGGTAAGCAAGGAAAACACAGTTATTGTTGACGGCTTTGGCGACATGAACAAGGTTTATGAAAGAGTAGCTCAGATTAAGCGTGAATACGAAGAGTCCACAAGTGAATTTGACCGTGAAAAGCTCCAGGAAAGACTTGCTAAATTATCCGGTGGTGTTGCAGTTATTAAGGTTGGTGCTGCAACAGAAACAGAAATGAAGGAAATGAAGCTTCGTATTGAAGACGCTCTTAACGCAACAAGAGCCGCTGTTGAAGAAGGTATTGTTGCAGGTGGCGGTACAGCATACATTAACGCTACAGAAAAGCTTGCTAATTTTGTTGAAACACTTGAAGGCGACGAAAAGACAGGTGCAAAGATTGTTCTTAAGGCACTTGAAGAGCCTCTTAAGCAGATTTGTGCCAACGCAGGTGTTGAAGGCGCAGTAGTTGTTGAAAACATAAAGAAGGCTGAAAAAGGCATGGGCTACAACGCTCTTCTTGATAAGTACGTAAACATGCTCGAAGAAGGTATTGTTGATCCCGCTAAGGTTACAAGAAGCGCACTTCAGAATGCGTCCAGCGTTGCAAGCATGGTGCTTACAACAGAAAGTTTGGTAGCTGACAAGGTTAAGGAAGCAGATGCGGCGGCAGCTGCTGCAGCAGCGGCAGCGCAGGCAGCTCAGATGGGCGGCGGAATGTATTAATTAAATGTGCATTTAATTAATACAGGGAAAAGGTAATAGTGAATAAGTAATAGGTAAGGTAAAAAGACGTTTGCGTTGCAAACGTCTTTTTTTGTTGAAATGATAAAGTTTGTTTGATATAATAAATTTGTTAAGGCGGTGAGAAAATGTCCTATACCTTTAATATTTTTATGTGCGACGACAACGAAGACTTTTTGTGGTCTGTTTACGAAAAAGTTCAAGAAATAATGGATAAAAACAAATACTCGTATAACATTTACGATTTCACAAAGGGTCAGGATTTAATAAACTCATTAAAAAAGAACAAAGCCGATATTATTCTTCTTGACATTGACATGCCGAGGATTTCGGGCTTTGAAGCAGTTGAAGAAATACGAAAAACACAGGAAAGCGTGCATGTTATATTCATAACAAACCATTCGGAGTTGGCATACCAGGCATACGACTATCATCCCTACCAGTTTGTGAGTAAGAGCGATACAAAAAAGCTTGAAACAATTATTCCCAAGCTTTGCGACAAAATTGTGCGTGACAAGGCTGTGGAAGGCTCGGTTGTGATTGATTTTAACGGCTTTTTTGAAGTGGATGTAAATTCTGTTATGTATGTTAAAGCAAAAAGAAATTATGCTGTTTTTTGCTATTCAAACGGCGAGGAAAGGGAAAGACGAGGCAAAATTACCGATGTGTACGCCCTTTTGAAGAAAAACGGATTTATTTTTGCTCAGCGTAGCTACGTTATAAACTGCAGGTTTATTTACGATTTCGACATTACAAAAATAACACTTAAAAACGGAGAAAAAATTTCCGTTACAAGAGATTTTGACATGCGAAGAGAAGCACAGCAGAACTACGGAGCGTTTATGAGGAGCTTACGATGGTAGATTTATTTGAATTATTGGTTTGTTTTATTGAAGACGGAACGGCGCTTTTGTTTATGTCCTTGTACTTAGGCTTTAAATTCAAGGGCGCAAAAAGAATATGGGGCTACATTGGTGCAACAAGCGTTTCTGTGGCGCTTATTACGTATTTGAATTCCCTTTACATAAACGAAGGAATGTACGGATTGTTGTTCACCCTTATTTACTTTGCCTATGCCTTAATTTTTCTAAAGGGCGATATTTACACAAAGTTTTTCTTGGCAGCATTTACAAATACAATCATGTACATTATACCCACTGCAACCCTTTTGATTGTTTTGAAAAGGTTTCCCCACATCAACTGGCTTGAAATGGGTACATGGCGGATTTTTATTGTTTTTACAACAAAAGCTGTGTTTATAATTGTCTGTGCCCTTTTGTTAAAATTCAAAATGGGTCAGAACAGCATAAAAACAAACAAAAAAATTGTTATGCTAATGCCTGTAGTAAGCCAGTTTGTGCTTTTCCTTATTTTAGGCGAAATCCTTGAAAGGGAAAACACCAGTCCTGTTATGATGCTTACAATGTTAGGCTTTGTTACAATGGCATCCCTTACATATTATTCATTTATGAAGGTAAACCGTGACATAGAAATTGAAACGGAAAAGAACGCTCTTTTGCAAAAGTACGAGGCAGATAAAAAGCATGCCGGTGAAGTTGAAGAATTATATTCAAAAACCTGCTCTGTCCGCCACGACATGGCAAACCATTTTGAAATTCTTGCAAGGCTTGTGGAAAACGACAAGGAAAAAGCAAAGGAATACATTGAGTCGGTTACAAAAAATCAGATAAACGAATTAAGAAGTGTTGTGAAAACAGGCAACATGGCGTTTGATGCGGTAATAAACTCAAAAATAGCAGTGTGTGAAAAGAACAATATAAAAGTTCAGGTAAGGGTAATGAATAATTCGGTGGACAAACTAAAAAGCCACGAAATCGGAATTATATTTTCAAACCTTTTCGACAATGCCATTGAAGGCTGTGAAAATGCAAAGGAAAAGCGCATTGAACTTGATGTTCAGACCCAGGGCATACGAACAAGCATTGTAATGAAAAACACAATACAAAACTCGGTGCTTGAGAAAAACAAAGAGCTTAACACCACAAAAAGTGACAAAAGTATCCACGGCTTTGGAGTTAAAAACATCAGAACAATTGTGGACTCCTACGGTGGCATGATGAGCTTTTTTGAAGAAGACGGATATTTTGGCTGTGATATTTTAATATAATATTTTAATCCCATGGAGACAACTCTCCATGGGATTATTTTAGTTCCAAATGACCAATTTTGCACATTTTTGCAGTTCTGGTTACCAGTTTTGCAAAAAGCATTGACAAAAAAATTTGTGATTATAAAATGGGCATGAAAGGAGAGATTGCTTTGAAAAAGAACTTGTTTTATATAGCTGTTTTTGTTATTACATGCTTTTCATTTATAACAGCTCACGGTGCAAGCGGAAGATGCGGAGAAAACGTTAAGTGGAAGCTTGATGAAAACGAAAAAGTACTTACCATTTACGGCGAAGGCGAAATGTATGATTATGTGAGAGGTGCAAATATTCCCTGGGACGATTACAGAACAATATCTGAGGTTATTGTTGAAGAGGGTGTCACAAGCATAGGAAGCAATTCTTTAAGAAGCTGTTACCTTATGAATAGCCTGACAATTCCCGAAAGTGTGGTTAGAATTGGCGAAAGTGCCTTTTCCGGATGTGACGTACAGAAAAACATTTACATACAGAGCTTAAAAAGCTGGTGCAATATTGAATTTGTAAATGCTTCTGCAAATCCAACCTTTGCCGGTACTTTGTATGTAAAAGGCACCGCATTAAAAACACTGTCAATTCCTGAAGGAGTTACAGAAATAAAGGACTATGCCTTCTATGGCTACTCTTATCCCGACAAGCTTATTTTGCCCGACAGTGTAAAGAGCATTGGACAATACGCTTTTTATAACAGTTCGATTGAAAGTGTTTCCTTTTCAAACAATATGGAAAGCATTGGGCAAAGAGCTTTTTACAACTGCACAAAGCTTACAGATGTTTACTTTAAAGGCACAGCAGAAGATTTTTCAGGAATTAACAAGGAAGCATATAATGACCCGCTTTTGAATGCATTGATTCATTATAATTCGGAAGATACAATAATAGTCAGCGCAAATGCAGTTGTAAAAAACGGTAAGGTTGATATTGTGGCTCAGACCAAAGATACAAATGCAATGTTTTTTGCGGCAGGCTACAGCAATAAGGGTGCATTAATGTTCTGCAAAAAGCTTACAGACGGAAAAGCAACTGTGTATTCCGACGGAGTAGACAGTGTGAAAGTTTTTGGATGGAACAGCTTTTTTGGCATGAAGCCTTATGGTGAATCGGTTTGGTCACAGGTAACAAAAAAAGCACAGTTTGTATCCTGCAAGGCAAGTCAGACACCTGAGACACAAAACCATGCAGGAAATGTAATAGACGGAGATTTGTCAACCCAGTGGGCATCAAATGGCTACGGCAATATTCTTCTTGACCTTGGCGAAGAAAAAAGCATGACCAGTGTGGATGTTTATTTAAAAGAATATAACGACAACAGAAAGATTTATGTAACGGTAAAGCTTTCAAAAAATAATTATAACTGGGACACGATTTTCGCCGATACAATCACAGCCTCTGATGGATATAAAAAATCAATTGCCGCTAATGGTAACTGCAGATATGTGCTTGTAGAAGTAAACGGAAGCAGTATAGGCTCATGGTGCTCTGTTACCGAGGTTGAAGCTTATTGTAAATAACACTTGAAAGAACGGTCTGTGACCGTTCTTTTTTGATTGACATAATAAATTTAAGATAGTAAAATTAAATGGGGTGATATATATGGAGAAAAAGTGGGTTGCAAAGTGGATTGGCGAGGGAGAAAACTGCGCCCAAAGCCACGGCGTGATACTAAGAAAAACCTTTAAAATTGCAAATGAAAATAATATAGCTTTGTATATATCGGGTCTTGGACTTTTTAAAGCATACATAAACGGGCATGAAATTTCCGAAACCTTTTTTGATGCAGGTGAAAGTAACTTTGCAAAAACTGTTTATTATGTAAAGTATGACATAACAAACAAAATAAAAAAGGGCGAAAACACAATTGATATTGTTTTGGGCAACGGTCAGTATGTAAACTTTGTGGTTAACCCCACCATGGAAAAGAATGGAGAGTTGATTGAGCCTCACCGTTACCAGAAAAACGACGGCTACATTTTGGATAAAAATATTTACGGTTTTAAAAAAGCGATTTGCGAAATATATGAAGAAAATGCTCTTATTGCAAAAAGTGACGAAAGCTGGCTTTGTGCACAAAGCAAAATAACCTTTAACAACTGGTACGGCGGCGAGGACTTTGACAGTACAAAAGAGTATGAATGGAAAAATGCAGTTTTAATGCCTTGCCCCATGGGTCAGCTTAAAGAAAGAGATTTTAACCCCATAAAGGTGTGCGAGGAAATTAAAGCTGAAAAAATAATAAAGCACGAAAAAGGCTACACTATTGACTTTGGCAAAAACGGTGCAGGGGTAGTTAAAATAAACCTTGAAACAACCCCCTCAATGCGAGGCGTTAAAATAAAAATGCTCCCCTCAGAGGAGATAACAAACGAAGGCTTTGCGGACCAGAAAAGCTCAACCCAAAGCTGGAGTGAAACAAAAAAATGCGAAATAAGTGACAGCTATGTAATTGGGGGAACCGGCAATGAAGAATGGCATCCTTTGTTCTGCTACCATGGCTTTAGGTATTTAGAGGTTCATAACCTGCCTTACAAACCAAAGGAAAACACCTTTACATACCTTCGCCTTATGGCGGACAATGAAAAAACAGGCTTTTTTGAAACGGACAATGAAATTTTGCAAAAAATAAACCGTATGACCGACCGTTCAATTGAAAGCAACATGTTTTTTGCATTTACCGATTGCCCCCAGATTGAAAAATTAGGCTGGATAGAAACAAGCCATTTAATGTTCAACTCCATGGCATACGGACGAAACATTAAAAACTGGACACCTAAAATTGTGCAGGACATGGCAGACAGCGTAGCTCATGACGGCTACATGCCTGCAATTGTACCGCCTTTTCAGCTTATCCCCGGTCTTGACAAGGACGTAAACTGGGGTGGCGCATGCATTATGACACCTTGGTATTATTATGAATATTATAACGACAAAAAGGTTTTGTACACTGCAAAGGAAGCGGGCAAGAAATACCTTGAGCACCTTGAAAGCCACATGACAAATAACCTTTTGGAGAATTATTCCCAAATGGGTGACTGGGGACAGATTAACGAAAAAACCCCAACAGTTTTAGTGGAAAACTGTGCTCTTTACCTTTTGTATGTAACCTATGCAAAGCTTTTAACAGCTATTGGTGAAAATGGTGAGGAATATTTAAAAAAGGCAGAAAAACTAAAAAAAGCTTTTCATGAAAATGAAATATGCTATAATAAAGATAATAAGGTTTACGGCAACGGCAGTCAGGCAAGCTACGGGTGTGTGCTTTTTTCGGGTATTTATTTTGCCGAAAACGAAAAAAGCTCAGTTGAAAAGCTTGTTGATGCAGTAAAAAAAGCTGACTTTCACTTAACAAGCGGTGAGGTGGGGTTAAAGCAGGTTTTTGCAACCCTTAATAAGTACGGCCATGACAATGTTGTGTACAAAATGGTTACAAACAAAACTCAGCCAAGCTATTTTTACTTTGCCCAAAAAGATTTAACCTGCCTTCCCGAATACTGGAACTATGAAGAGCTTTGGTGGGGCATGGTGCGAAGTCGCAACCATGCAATGATGGGTCATGTTAAGGAATGGCTCATCCGTGGTGTTCTGGGCGTGAGGTATGAGAATTTAAAGAACATAACCATTATGCCCTATGTTCCCGAAAACACAACCTATGCAAAGGGCAGTTTTTACTGCGGCAAGGGAAAATTTGAAGTTTTCTGGAAAGTAAACGGCAAAAAAATTACAATAAAAGTTTCTAATCCCGAGGACGTTAAGGTAAGTATTTGTGCCCCCGAAGGGTATGAATTGGAGAATTGAAAATGACGTATAAATTCAAAGAGTATAAAAAAAGTGAAATATTAAGAAATCATCTTAAAATGGGGGGCAGTAACCCTCAAGGCGAAAAAATTGAAGTTACAAGCCTTTACTTTGAAAGAGGCGGCAAGCCTTACTTAGGAGTAATGGGCGAGTATCATTTTTCCCGTGATAACCGTGAGAACTGGTACCGTGAGCTTTGCAAAATGAAAGCAGGGGGCGTGGGCATTGTTGCCACATACCTTTTGTGGATTTATCACGAGGAAATTGAGGGTGAATTTAACTTCACAGGAGATTGCGACATCCGCAGGTTTATCCTTGATGCAAAAAAAGCGGGACTTGATGTTGTTATAAGAATAGGCCCCTGGTGCCATGGCGAGTGCCGTAACGGCGGTTTTCCCGACTGGCTTTTAAAAAAAAGCTACAAGCTTCGTGACAATAACCCCCACTACATGGCAAAGGCACGGATATGGTACGAAAAAATTTACGATGAGGTTAAAGACCTCTTTTACAAGGACGGCGGAAACATTATAGGCATTCAGTTCGAAAACGAGCTGGTTGACAATTCTGAGCATCTTTTAGCGCTTAAAAACATGGCTCTTGAAATAGGCTTTAATGCGCCCATATACACAGTAACAGGCTGGAACAGCATGTATGGTGCAAAAATTCCCGTTGACGAGGTTGTGCCTGTGTTTGCGGCATATTCCGACGCCCCCTGGGCCAATCACACAGAAAAGCTTCCGCCATCGCCCCACTATGCGTTTAATACCATGCGTAACGATTCGGCTGTAGGCTTTGACATTATAAACGACACTTCTCTTGACGGCTGGCGCTTGCCCTACGAAAAATACCCCTTTATAACCTGCGAATTAGGGGCAGGGCTTCATTCCACACATCACAGGAGAGTTGTTATAAACGGTATGGATGCCTATGCAATGAGTCTTGTTAAATTAGGCTCGGGCAACAACCTTATCGGCTACTACATGTACCATGGCGGTGTTAATAAAATAGGCAAGCTTTCCACCTTTAACGAGTCAAAGGCAACAGGCTATCCTAACGATTATCCCGTTTTAAACTACGACTATCATACAGCACTTTCCGCCTATGGTGAAACAGGGGAGCAGTACGGCATGCTCAACATGTTACACATGTTTGTAAATGACTTTGGTGAAATTTTAGCACCTATGGAGCATGTTGGTGCTGAGGAGTTTGTTAAAGAAACAGATTTTGAGTCGCTCCGCTACTGCATGCGTACCGATGGTGACGGGGGTTTTGTGTTTGTAAACCATTACCAGCGCCTTTACCCTGTAAAGGATGTTGAAAATGTTATTTTTGATACAGGTAGTGTAACCTTCCCCGAAATTAATGTTAAGGGCGATGTGAGCTTTATTATGCCCTTTAATTTAAAAATGGAGGATTGTGTGCTCGAATACGCCACAGCACAGCTTTTGTGTAAAGCGGGCAATACATATTTCTTCTCCGAAATACCAAACGTTAAAGCAGAGTATAAGTTTAAGGGCAACGACAGAATTTATGACGGCAGTAATTTCACTTTTGGAAAAGTGAGGATTGTAACAGTAAGCTATAACGATGCAAAATACCTTCGTAAGCTTGACAAGGATGTGTACATTGGCGATAAGTGCGACTTGTTTATTGAAAACAAGCTCATCCGCTGTGTGCAGAATGGTGACTTTGCCTGCCGTGTGTGGAACGGAACAGAATTTGAAGAATACCTTGAAGAAGTGGACTTTGAAGAAGCAAACGTAATGTTTTCTTCCTGTGAAGAGCCTTTTGTGCCGGAATATGTTGAACAGCTCAGCTTTGGTGGCGAAAGAGAGCGCACCTGGAAGAAAATTTATGTTGATTCGCCCTACGGCTTTGTTGACATTAACTACTCTTACGACGTGGCACAAATATATGCCAATAAAAAATTAGTTGCCGATAACTTTTACATCGGAGAATCCTGGCGAGTTCCTGCAAAGCTGCTTTTTGGAAAAGAAGTGTATCTTGTAATGAGTAGTATGAAGGACGATTTTTACAAAGAATTTTAAACTGAAAAGGAGGATAATTATGAACAAGAATGCTATTTATCCCGGTAGCTTTGACCCATTTACAAACGGTCATCTTGACATTGTAAAAAAGGCCTCAAAGCTTTTTGACAGTGTGAGCATTGTAATTGGTGTCAATGCAAATAAAAAAAGAGCCTACGACAGTGAAAAAATGAAAAATGCCATTGAAAAGGTGCTTTCAGACAACGGAATTGAAAACTGTGTGGTTGCAATACACGAGGGCCTTGTTGCGGAGTATGCCGCAAATAACAACATTAAATACATGATTCGTGGCTTAAGAAACAACATGGACTACAACTACGAGGAAAATATTGCGGAAATTAACAAGCTAATAAACCCCAAATTGGAATATGTTTATTTCCGTGCGGATAACGTGGCAGTATCCTCGTCAATGGTTAAAGAGCTTCATTTGTTTAAAAAAGATGTATCAAAGTATGTACCAAAGGCGGTTTTGACAATTATGTGAAAAAAGGACAGTGCAATCAGCACTGTCCTTAATTATTCCTTAAGGCCTAACGCCTCGGCAATGGCAAGGGCGTTTTTTGTGAGGCTTTTATTGTAGCATTTAACTGTAACATCGGCGTATTTTTTGTAAAGCACACTTCGTTCAATAAATAAGTCCTTAAGGGTTTGTCCCTCCTTCATGGAAATACCTCGTGTGGCAAGGTTATTTATACGCTTTTCAATTTCGCGGAGGGGGACATTTAAGTACACCACTTTGCCAATGCTTTTCAAATGCTCCATTGCTTCTTCTCCGTACACAACGCTTCCACCTGTGGCAATAACTGTGTTATCGCATTCAATGGACGCATTCACACTGTTTTCAACCCGGTTAAAGTAATCAATCCCCGAATCTTCAATAATACGATAAAGCTTTTTGCCCTCCTTTGCCTGAATAAGAAGGTCCGAATCAATAAAATCATAACCAATTATTTTTGCAAGCAATACCCCCACGGTGCTTTTACCGCTGCCGGGCATACCGATTAAAATTATATTATTCATATTTTCCTCCAAAACTTTGATAGCTTAATTATACATCCTTTTACAAATTTGTCAAAGAAAAAGTTGTGTGAGCAGAATTTTTGTGCTATAATTAACCAAGTATATTTACGGGAGGAATTTGAATGAAAAAAATAACAGCATTAATTGTTGCAGTGGTTATTGTTTTTTCGGCAATACCTTGCTTTGGTATAGCCGTTACCCAAAAGGCAGAAGCTCTTTATAATTTAGGACTTTTAAAGGGCACAGGAAGTGGATTTTCCGTTGAAGGCTTGGAATTGGACAGGTACGCAACACGCGTTGAAATGTGTGTAACCGTTGTCAGAATGCTTGGCAAGGAAGAAAAAGCCCTTTATCAGAAAAATCAGCATCCTTTTAACGACGTGCCTTTGTGGGCAAGTGATTACATCGGCTGGCTTTACGAAAACTATCTTGTAAACGGAGTTTCGGACACATATTTCGGTGCAAATGACAATGCAACCGTGAGCCAGTTTGCCACAATGCTTTTACGTGTTTTAGGCTATAGCGACAAAAAGGGTGATTTTTCCTATCAGTCGGCAGGAGCCTTTGCAAAAGGTAAAGGCATTATTACCGACAACAGCACAGACAACGATTACCTTTTAAGAAGCAGCATGATTGACATGTGCTACAATGCATTGAACGCAAATATCAACAATTCATCACGACTTCTCATTACAAAGCTTTGTGACGACTATGCAGTTGATAAGGAAAAGGCAGAAAGTCTTTCCCTTGTAAAGGAAGCGTCCATATCCGATGCATTTGCAGAGCTTGATGAAAACTTAGGCGATATTGAAGTTTACAAAAGCAGAAGCTGTTATGAAATTATATTTGAAACTGAGGCAGAGCACTACGGATTGAGAGTTTTCGTAAGAGAAAAGGGCACAAGTGCAGTGCGTGAAATAAGCCTTAACGAAAATGACCGCATTCATATGAAAAAGGGTGATATACATTACTATGGACTTGACCCCGCAGGCTATGTGGAAGAGCTTTATGTTTACGGACTTGATATGTCAAAGAAATACGAGTTTATAGTTATAAAAACAACCAGTGAAGGCAGTGCATATCTTACGGTTGGAAAGAGTAAATCGGGAGAGGTGGAATAACATGAAAAGAATAATTGCATTATTAATGGTAATTATGCTGTGCCCTGTAACTGTAAGTGCAGCGATAACACCTACTCTTAAATACAAAAATGCAGGTACATTTGCATCATGGACAGAGGAATCCTATTACTCATCACCTGTTGTGTGTGATATTGATGCAGATGGTAAAAATGAAATTATTTTCTCAAACTATACCATCACTGTTCTTGATGCCGAAACAGGGCAGAGCGAATGGAAGGTTAATTCCGGCTACGACAGAACTTCTCCTGTGCAGGAATTTGGCAAAAGCAACGGTCATACCTGGAGCGATGTTATAGTTTGTGATATTAACAGCGACGGTAAAAAGGAAATCATAACAGGTCACGGTCGTGGCATTGTTTCGGTGCTTTCCTCGGACGGTTACTTTATGCCAGGCTGGCCCCAAAGACCCGTTGATGCCAGCGTGAGAAGTGTTGCCGTGGCGGATTTTGAAAACGACGGCTACAGCGAAATTATTGTAGGCTTAGGCGTTAGGGGCAGTAACTCCGTGTATGTGTACAACTACGACGGCACCTTGCGACAGGGTTGGCCACAGCTTGACGGAGGTAACACAGGTAAAGCATTTATGTACGGCGTTTTTATGGACTCCATTGCAGTTGACGATCTGAATGGTGACGGCATTAAGGAAATTATTGTCCCCTCAGACTTGTCGCATATTTCTGTTTTTGAACCTGACGGCAGCTTGTTTATGGCAAGCAACTCAGTCTTTGGCAATAAAAGCTGGGGCATGATTTCCCTGTACGAGGACTATGCCGCAGAAATCAGAAATGAAAACGGTGGCTGGGGATATGACTATGTGGGCGATGAAACACGTGAAGAGCTTTACAAGGGCGAATTCGGACATGCAAAGGCTGTTACTTGCGATGTGGACGGTAATGGGACAAAGGAGGTTATTGTTACAACAATTATGTGTAACCGAAAGTATGCTCCTGTTTATCCGCCTACAGAATACATGACAGTTGCAGTTTTAAATGCCGACAGAACACGCTACAAGAATGATGCAAAGGGTCACAACTGGGAAATTCTTCCTACCGATTTAGGCGAACCCTTATTTCAGAACACGGAAACTATTGCATCGGGAGTATTTCATGCACCCACTGTGAGCGACCTTGACGGTGACGGCGAAGTGGAAATACTTTTTAACTCCTACAACGGAAAGGTGCATTGCTTTGGCTTAAACAGGGTTGAGCCTTATGCATGGCCCTATTCTTTAACAAAAAGAACAAGTCCCATGTTTGAATATGCATCGCCCGTAACCTGTGTTGATTTGGACTACGACGGCAAGAAGGAAGTTATCTTTACCTCCTTTTATGATGAGTACCAGAATTACCCTGCCATGAACGGAAGCTTGTACATTTTGAATTATGAAGGTAAGCTTATTTGTAAAACACCTCTTCCTGACAGTAAGGAGGGCAGGGCACATTCAAACGGCGGCAAGTCTGCCCCCGTGGTGCAGGATATTGACGGCGACGGAAAATATGAAATTGTAATCAACACATTGACAGGTGCAATATGCGTGTATGATGTGTAACACAAAAATCCACCTACGGGTGGATTTTTGTTGCATTATAAAGAAAAAAACCTTGCAATTTTATGGCTATGGAGTATAATTAAAAGAAAAGATTTATCAAAGGGGCAAATAGTATGAGTATCAGAATTGGTATTTCCGGTTACGGCAATTTAGGCAGAGGCGTTGAATGTGCCATAAAGCAAAATCCCGACATGGAATTGGTTGCGGTTTTTTCAAGGAGAAACCCTGAAACCGTGTCCATTTTGACAAAGGAAGCAAAGGTTTGCCATGTTTCCGAAATGGAGCAGTGGAAGGACAAAATAGACGTTTTGATTTTATGTGGCGGCAGTGCCAAGGATTTGCCTGAGCAAACTCCCGAAGCTGTAAAGCTTTTCAATGTTGTTGACAGCTTTGACACTCACGCAAAAATCCCCGAGCATTTTAAAAATGTTGACAATGCAGCTAAGGTAAGCGGAAAAACAGGCATTATATCCGTTGGCTGGGACCCGGGCATGTTTTCACTTATAAGAATGATTTCCGAAGCGGTTTTACCCGACGGAAAGGACTACACCTTCTGGGGCAAGGGTGTAAGCCAGGGTCACAGTGATGCAATACGACGCATTGAAGGGGTTAAAAATGCAAAGCAGTACACAATACCTGTTGAAAAAGCTCTTGAAAGAGTAAGAAGCGGCGAAAACCCCGATCTTTCAACCCGTGACAAGCACATACGTGAATGCTTTGTTGTTGCAGAGGATGGGGCAGACTTGGAAAGAATTGAAAACGAAATTAAAACAATGCCCAACTACTTTGCAGACTATAACACAATTGTTCATTTTATAACAGAGGAAGAGTTTTTGCGCGACCACAGCACAATTCCTCACGGCGGTTTTGTTATAAGAAGCGGAAAAACAGGCAACAATCTTGAAAACAATCATATTATTGAATATAGCTTAAAGTTAGACAGTAATCCCGAGTTCACCTCGTCGGTTATTGTGGCATATGCAAGAGCCTGCTACAAGCTTAACTGTGAAGGCAACACAGGTGCAAAAACAGTTTTCGACATTGCGCCTTGCTATTTGTCGCCAAAAGCCAATGAAGAACTCAGAGGAACATTATTATAAGAAAAATCAAATTAGCACTTGAAATAATGAATAAAATGTGATATATATACTTAGATACCATTTATTTAGGAGGAAAGACCAATGAAGGTTTTGAAGAATGAGGCAAGAGAAAATAGCCAGGTTTATTTTGAAATAGAAATCGAAAAGGAAGCATTCGCAGCAGCTATGGATAAGAGCTACAGAAAGAATGTTAAGTCCATCAACATCCCCGGTTTCAGAAAGGGTAAGGCTCCCAGAGCGTTCATCGAAAAGATGTACGGCGAAGCAATCTTCTATGATGATGCTATTAACTTCGTACTTCCCGAAGCTTACGAGGAAGCTGTTAAGGAGCTTGGTCTTGACACAGTTGACCAGCCCGATGTTGATATTGTAAAGCTTGAAAAGGGTGAAGCACCCGTATTCTCCGTTGTAGTTACAGTTAAGCCCGAAGTTAAGCTTGGTGACTACAAGGGTTTGAAGGTTGAAAAGGTTGTTAAGGCAGTTTCCGATGAAGACGTTCAGGCGGAACTCAAGCGTGCACAGGAAAACTGCGCAAGAGTAACAACAGTTGAAGAAGGCACACCTGAAAACGGTGACACAGTTGTGCTCGACTTTGAAGGCTTTGTTGACTCTGTTGCATTTGAAGGCGGTAAGGGCGAAGGCTACAACCTTGAATTAGGTAGCGGCAGCTTTATCCCCGGCTTTGAAGAACAGCTTGTAGGCAAGAACCTTAACGAGGAAGTTATTGTAAAGGTAACATTCCCCGAAGAATACCATTCTGCTGATTTGGCAGGTAAGGATGCTGAATTCAAGTGCGTAATGCACTCCATCGTAAAGAAGGAGCTTCCCGAGCTTGATGATGAATTTGCAAAAGATGTAAGTGAATTTGATACACTTGATGAATACAAGGCTGACATTGTGGCTAAACTTACTGAAAGAAACGAAAAAGAAGCTGAAGCAGAATTTGAAAACACAGTACTCGAAAAGGCTGCTGAGCTTATGGAAGTTGAAATGCCCGCTGTTATGGTTGAAAAGCAGATTGATTCCTATGTAAACGACATGAAGTACCGTGTTGAATCTCAGGGTCTTTCCTTTGAACAGTATATGCAGTTCACAGGCATGACTGAAGAAGCAATGCGTGAAAACATGCGTCCTCAGGCAGAAAAAGGCGCAAGAGTAGCTCTTCTTATTGAAAATGTTGCAAAGGCTGAAAACATTAAGGCAACAGACGAAGATCTTGAAGAAGAAATCACAAAGCTTGCAGAAGGCTACGGCATGGAAGCAGATAAGGTTCGTGAAATCGTTAAGGCTAACGAAGAATCTATCCGTCAGGATATCGAATTCAGAAAGACTGTTAAGTTCCTTACAGAATCTGCAGCTAACTGATTTTAATTAAAAATTGAAAAGGATGTGTTTTAAATGGCGTTTGTACCATATGTAATTGAACAGACCGGTAACGGTGAACGTTCATACGATATTTATTCCCGTCTTTTAAAGGATAGAATTATCGTTCTTTCCGACGAGGTGAATGACACTACAGCAAGCCTCATTGTGGCACAGCTTCTTTTTCTTGAGAGCGAAGACCCCGATAAAGACATACATTTCTATATCAACAGCCCCGGAGGAAGCGTCACAGCAGGCATGGCAATTTACGATACAATGAACTACATTAAGTGCGATGTATCAACAATCTGCATCGGCTTGGCGGCATCTATGGGTGCGTTCCTTCTCTCCAGCGGTGCAAAGGGCAAAAGAATTGCTCTTCCCAACAGTGAAATTATGATTCATCAGCCTTTGGGTGGTGCTAAGGGTCAGGCAACTGATGTTGAAATACATGCTAAGTGGTTGCTTAAAACAAAAGAAAAGCTTAACAATATTTTAGCTAAGAACACCAATAAGCCCTTGGAAGACATTGTGAGAGACACTGAAAGAGACAATTTCATGAGTGCCGAAGAAGCCCTTGAATATGGCTTGATTGACAGAATTATTACTGAAAGATAACATTGAAGCCGAGCAGATTTGCTCGGCTTCCTTTGAGAAAGATTTAAAGAAAGAGGTTTTTTCTTTATGAGTACACCAACAAACGAACCTAAATGTTCATTTTGCGGCAGAAGTGCTTCAAGAGTGGGAAGACTTATTGCAGGTCCCGGAGTTTATATTTGTAACGAATGTATCGAATCCTGTATTGATATTTTAGAGGGCGATTTTGAAGAATTCCACGAAGAAATTGAAGAAACAAAAGAAACCCGCGAAATTCCCAAGCCTTTGGAAATTAAAAATTTCCTTGACGAATATGTAATAGGTCAGGATAAAGCGAAAAAAGCTCTTTCGGTAGCGGTTTATAACCACTACAAGCGCATTGGTGTAAAGAGTGAGAACGAGGTTGAAATACAAAAGAGCAATATCTTAATGCTTGGTCCTACAGGTAGCGGCAAAACTCTTTTAGCACAGACCATGGCAAAATTGCTGGACGTTCCCTTTGCAATTGCCGATGCCACAAGTCTTACGGAAGCCGGCTATGTAGGCGAGGACGTGGAAAACATTCTCTTAAAGCTTATCATGGCGGCAGACGGCGACATTAAAAAGGCTGAAAAGGGCATTATTTACATTGACGAAATCGATAAAATAACAAAAAAAGGCGAAAATGTATCCATCACACGTGACGTATCGGGCGAAGGCGTGCAGCAGGCACTCCTTAAAATTTTAGAAGGCACAAACGCCTCCGTACCGCCCCAGGGTGGCAGAAAGCATCCTCAGCAGGAATGCTTCCGTATTGATACAAGTAACATTCTCTTCATTTGCGGCGGTGCATTTGACGGCTTGGAAAAAATCATTTCAAAGCGCATGGGCAAGCAGGCAATGGGCTTTGGCAACGAGGTTAAGAGCACAAGCAAAGCCGAAATCGGCGAAATCCTCAAAAGCGTTGAGCCTCAGGATTTGTTAAAATTTGGCATAATCCCCGAATTTATCGGCAGACTTCCCATTGTGGTAAGCTTGGAAAACCTTGACGAGGAGGCTTTAAAGCAAATCCTCACACAGCCGAAGAATGCTTTGGTTAAGCAGTACAAAAAGCTTTTTGAAATTGACGGGGTAGAGCTCAACATTACAGAAGATGCCCTTAACGCAGTTGCAAAAAAAGCAATTGAAAGAAAAACAGGTGCACGTGGCTTAAGAGCAATTATGGAAGAAACCATGAGCGATATTATGTTCACAGTGCCCTCAAGTGACGGTGTAACAAAGGTAACTGTTACCCAAGAAACAGTTGAAAACCGTGGCGAAAACTACGAAGCATCTTAAATAAGGCGTTTTTTCGGTGGGCAAAAACCCACCGAATTTTTTTGAAAAAACTTCAAAAAAGTAGTTGACAAAATCAAATTCTGTGCTATAATAATCAAGTAAGCAAAATTGAATAGAATATTGCCGGATTGTGTAAGGGTAGCACGACAGACTCTGACTCTGTTTGTCTGGGTTCGAATCCTAGTCCGGCAACCAAAAAAGCACTTGCAGTATGCAAGTGCTTTTTTCAGCTAAATTCGCTTATGCGAGCTAAATGTGCCTACGCACACTAAATTACTTCGTAGCTAAATTGACCTTCGGTCAGCTAATGGCGAATTTAACTTAGTTGTTTTGAAAAAACAATTTAGTTAAAAACATATTGTATCTTGTCTGGGTTCAAAACCTAATCCGGCAACAAAAAAGCAGAGCGATTTAGATGACAATCTGGATTGTTCTGTTTTTTTATTTTTAATAGTTCTAATAAAAAAGTGTAAAAGTGAAACTTTTTTGGATTTTTGAGGATATATAAAAGTGTAAAGATTAAAAGCTTTTACCTTTGCATAGAAAGTTGGTTTAAGATGGTAGATGAAGCAAAGTTGCTCCGGCAACTAAAACGAAAACAGGAAAACTCAATAAATCAAGCAATAGAAATTTATACCCCATATCTGAGTACAGTTCTTTTTAATATGGTTGGTAACAGACTTCCTAAAGAGGATATTGAGGAAATTATTTCTGATGTCTTTGTTATGCTATGGAAAAACGCAGGATACATAGATTTAGAAAAAGGCACAATACGCTCATATATTTCTGCATCGGCTCGCAATTTTGCGTTAAAGAGACTTAATAAGAGAAAAGATTATACAAACCTTGATGATATTGAAATTCCCGTGGAAGATGATTTTACAGTTGATAATAACAAATCTGTGTGGGATGCTGTTATGAGGCTCGGAGAACCGGATAATGAAATATTTGTCAGGTTTTATAGGTATGATGAAAAGCTGAAGGATATTTCAAAAGCAACCGGACTTAATATTTCTACCATAAAGGCCAAGCTTTTAAGAGGAAAACGAAAACTCAAAAAAATATTAAATGCGGAGGAATCGTTATGAATAAAAAAAGAAACCTGATTGATGAACTCAACATCAAAGGTTACACTGATAATACATCATGTGCACTTGATATAAGTGTTGAGAAAATTAAAAATATGGTTAATAATCGAATTGATTCCGCACCTACGGAAAGGATGTTAAAACTTATGAAATCAAAAAAGAAAATGGCACTTATTGCAGTAGCAGCAACACTTGTTCTGGGAATAACGGGTTTTGCAGCAAGCGGAATAATCTCACAGTGGTTTAGTTCGTCTTCAGCTATTCCTGACTATGACTCGCTCCCGACTGCGGAGCAGGTAAAGAAAGATATTGGATATGATGCAGTTTTAATTGAATCCTTTGAGAACGGATATACTTTTGATAATGGTAATATTATCAATAACAATTTAACAGACGAAAATAATAACTCAATTGAAAAATTCAAATCAGTAATGTTCCGTTACGAAAAGGACGGCGATGTGGTGAATTTCTCACAAGATAAGTATGATTCTGATATGGAAACAGTCGGTGATGTAGTTGCAACTGTTAATGGTGTTGATATTTTTTATCCCAGTTATACAAACAAGATTGTTCCGTCTGATTATAAAATGACTGAGGAAGATAAAAAAGCAGAAGCAAATGGTGAATTGGTGTTCAGCTATGGCTCATCTAAAGTCGAAATCAAAGAAGTACAGAGTGTATTATGGTCTGAAGGTGGAATCCAATATAGCCTTATGCAGATTGACGGAAAGTTATCTGCTGATGAGCTTGTAGAAATGGCAAAGGAAATTATAGAGAAATAAACGGCATCTAAATCATTCGCATCTTCCGGGAAAAAGCACTTGCAGTATGCAAGTGCTTTTTTTAGCTAAATATGCTACGCGTGCTTAAAAGCAATTTTACTTATTTACATAAATGACAAAATGTGGTATCATAAAAAAGAAAGGGTGAGTTTTATGGCTAATTTATATGGAAAAATAATTGACGGGTCTTTTGGCAGATATTATAAAAGATTTCGTGAGCTCCACGCAACAAGTGAGGACACCGCCGTTACAACCGAAACACTTTTTCCCGATGGAAAAGGAATGTGGGATAGTAAAGCTTTAAGGGAAATGCTCAATTTCGGTGTGGTGAAAAAAGCACCCGGCAACAAATACTATCTTAACGAAAAGCTTGCAAGTAACTCCAATGCAGTTTTGAAGCAAAGGCTTATCCTTGTGGGTATAGCTCTTGTTATCGGACTTGTTCTTGGCTTGTTGTCACGCTATGGCATTATTGAAATATAAGTTTTTGTCAAATATAATTAAAAAGACAGATTTCAGAAAAATCTGTCTTTTTGTGTTGAAAACTATATTATTCACGTCAAAACACGGGAAGTTTACGCCAAAAGTATTTAACTTTACAACAAAATAGTGTATGATGGTAGTTAAAGGAGGCTTTAATATGAAAAAAAGTTTTAGTTTATTATTAACAATATTTGTAATCCTTTTTGCATTGTACATTCCTGTTTTTGCAACAGAGGACATTATTATTTTTTACGAAAACGACGTACACTGTGCCGCAGACGGATATAGCTTGTTAAAGGGACTTAAAAACGAAGCTTTAAAAGAAACGGATTATGTTGGAGTTGTGTCTTCGGGTGATTTTATTCAGGGTGGCAATTTAGGTGTTGTTTCAAAGGGCGAATACATCATAAACCTAATGAACCTTGTTGGTTACGATGCAGTGGGTCTTGGCAACCACGAATTTGACTATAAGCTCAACAGGCTTTTTGAACTTCAAAAAATGCTCAATGCACCTTTGGTGAATGTGAATTTAAAAAATGAAAAAAATGAAAGTGTTTTTGAACCTTATAAAATCATCACATATGGTGAAACAAAAGTTGCATTTTTAGGTGTTGTCACACCTGAAACAATAACATCTTCTTCGCCAACTCAGTTTAAAAATGAAAAAGGTGATTATATTTATAGCTTTTCGCCTGATAACCTTTGTGAAACCATTCAAGAAGGTGTGGATTCGGCAAAGAAGAAGGGTGCAGATTATGTAATACTGCTTTCTCATTTAGGAACCATGGAGGGCATTGAAAAATGGAGTACACAGTATGTGGCAAAGAACACAACGGATATTGATGTAATTTTAGATGCACATTCCCATGCTGTTATTGAAAAAGAAGTGCTTGAAAATAAAAATGGGGAAGAAGTGTACCTCACATCAACAGGCACAAAGTTTGAAAACATAGGTAAGCTTACAATTTCAAAAAACGGAACAATTGACACAAAGCTTATTAAAACAGAAGAATGCACCGTTAGGGACGAAAAGGTGTTGGAATACACTGCCCGCATAAATGAGGAGTATAAAAACTTAGGCGAAAGAAAAGTGGGTGTGAATAACGTAAATCTTGTGGCTTATGGCGAAGGCGGCACACGAATTGTGAGAAAACAAGAAACAAATCTTGGCAATTTGTGCGCCGATGCTTACCGCATTGTTACAAACTCAGACATTGGCATGGCAAACGGTGGTGGAGTCCGTGCGGATGTTCAAAAAGGCGATATTACCTTTAACGACCTTTTAACTGTATTCCCCTTTAATAATCAGGCTTGCGTTGTGGAGGTTACGGGCAGTACTCTTTTGGATGTACTGGAATTTTCGGTAAGAGAATATCCTAATGAAAATGGCGGCTTTATGCAGGTTTCGGGCTTGAAATTTGACTTTGACCCTCAGGTTAAATCCAGTGTTGAGGTTGACGAAAAGGATGCCTTTGTTAAAACTTGTGGCGAAAGACGAGTGAGCAATGTTTTTGTTTTAAATTCCCAAACCAAGGAATGGGAAAAGCTCGATGTGAATCAAACCTACTCTGTTGCGTCCAACGGTTTTGTTGTTTCCGAGCTTGGTGATGGCTACACAATGTTTAAAGACAGATTAAGTCTTACCGAAACGGGAATGCTTGACATAGAAATTCTGGAAAGCTATGTGACAGAAAACCTTAATGGTGTTATTGGCGAAGAATACAATGTGCCTGAAAACAGAATAAACATCCTGGATGAATACATTCCGTTACGAAAAACCTTCGAAGAAGAAGGCTGTGAGGTTATCTGGAATGCAGAAGACCCGTTGACAATTGTTGTAAGGAAGAGTAATGTGATAATTACCTTTACAGCAGGCACAAACATAATGATGGTGAACAAAGCTCTTTACAAATGCGACAGAACAGCCTACATTGAAAACGGTACAACCTACATTTCAAAAGACTGTCTTAGCTTTGCAGGGGTAGAAAACTGAATTGAGAATTAAATAACATTTAACTTTAGTGAAAGGGAAGATAGTATGATTTCGAAAAAAGCAATGGACATTATTAAAAAAATGCAACAGAATGAAATTACCGAAAGTGCAATTTACGAAGCTATTGCTGCCTTTGCAAAGGGCGACGACAACAAAAAGGTTTTGTTAAGGCTTTCCAAAGAGGAAAAAGCCCATTACGAAATCTGGAAGCATTGCACCGAGGTGGAAATGAAACCCGAAAAATGGAAGGTTATTAGGTACAAGCTTATTGCCCGTATTTTTGGCTTTACCTTTGCAATTAAGCTTATGGAAAAGGGCGAGGAAGCAGCCCAGAGCGAATATGAGCTTTTAAAAAGCGAAGTGCCTGAAAGCATTATGATAAAAAACCAGGAGGAAGAGCACGAGGAAGCTCTTATGGCAATGCTTGACGAGGAAAGATTGCAATACGTGGGCAGTATGGTTTTGGGCATGAACGATGCATTGGTTGAATTAACAGGCTCACTTGCAGGCTTTACCTTTGCACTTCAAAACACCCGCCTCACTGCATTGTCGGGTTTGATTGTGGGTATTTCCGCAACCTTTTCAATGGCGGCAAGTGAATTTTTGTCAGCCAGAAGCGAAGGCAGAAACGATGCCTTAAAGTCCTGTATGTATACAGGGGTTGCATATCTTATAACTGTTGTTTTATTGGTGCTGCCTTATCTTTTGATGGACAATGGTAACTATCTTATTGCACTTTTACTTATGCTTTTAATAGTTGTTCTTATCATTGCAGGCTTTACATACTACATATCCGTGGCAAAGAGCGAAAAGTTTTTAAGAAGATTTCTTGAAATGGCAATAATCAGCGTGAGCGTTGCTGTGCTTTCCTTCTTTGTGGGTATACTTGCAAAAGCATTTTTGGGTGTTGATATATGATAATAGAAAATCCGCGGTTATACCGTGGATTTTTTTCGTTTTTCTTGACTGAAAAGGTGGTAAGTGGTATAATTATTCTATTATTTTATATTCATTCAAGGAGATGTTTGTAATGAAAAGTGATAACGTAAAATTAGGTATGCAGCAGGCACCCCACAGGTCTTTATTCAATGCCTTGGGCTTAACTGAGGAGGAATTACAAAAGCCTTTGGTTGGTATTGTTTGTTCATACAATGAAATAGTTCCCGGTCATATGAATCTTGACAAAATTGCACAGGCAGTAAAATTAGGTGTTGCGGCTGCTGGCGGTACACCCATTATGTTTCCTGCAATTGCTGTTTGTGATGGTATTGCAATGGGTCATGTTGGCATGAAGTATTCCTTGGTTACCCGTGATTTGATTGCCGATTCCACTGAATGTATGGCAACAGCACATCAGTTCGATGCCCTTGTTATGATTCCTAACTGTGACAAGAACGTGCCCGGCTTACTCATGGCGGCAGCAAGAGTGAACGTGCCTACTGTATTTGTGTCGGGTGGTCCTATGCTTGCAGGTCATGTTGACGGTCACAAAACAAGCCTTTCCTCAATGTTCGAAGCTGTTGGCAGCTACGCTGCAGGCACAATGACCGAGGATGACGTTAAAAACTACGAATGCAATGCCTGCCCCACATGCGGCAGCTGCTCAGGTATGTACACAGCAAACAGTATGAACTGCTTAACCGAAGCACTTGGTATGGGTCTTCCCGGTAACGGCACAATTCCTGCGGTATATTCCGAAAGATTAAAGCTGGCAAAGCATGCAGGTATGGCAGTTATGGAAATGTACAAAAAGAACATTCGTCCCCGTGACATTATCACAAAGGAAGCTATTATGAATGCTTTAACTGTGGACATGGCGTTGGGTTGTTCCACAAACAGTATGTTACATATTCCTGCCATTGCACATGAAATTGGCTTTGACTTTGATATTTCCCTTGCAAACGAAGTGAGCGCAAGAACACCTAACCTTTGTCACCTTGCTCCTGCAGGTCCCACATATATGGAAGACTTGAACGAAGCAGGCGGTGTGTATGCTGTTATGAACCAGCTTCGTGAAAAGGGCTTACTTAACGAAGATTGTATGACTGTTACAGGCAAAACCATTGGTGAGGCTGTAAAGGGTCATGTTAATAAAAACCCTCAGGTTATCCGCACAATGGACAATCCCTACAGCGTAACAGGCGGATTGGCAGTGTTAAAGGGTAACCTTGCTCCCGACGGAAGCGTTGTAAAGAGAAGCGCGGTAGTCAGTGAAATGATGCAGCATGAAGGTCCTGCAAGAGTGTTTGAATGTGAAGAAGATGCAATTGCGGCAATCAAGGGCGGTAAAATTGTAGCAGGTGATGTTGTTGTTATCCGTTACGAAGGACCTAAGGGTGGCCCCGGTATGAGAGAAATGTTAAACCCCACTTCTGCTATTGCAGGCATGGGTCTTGGAAGCAGTGTTGCTCTTATTACCGACGGTCGTTTCTCAGGAGCCTCCCGTGGTGCATCCATAGGTCACGTATCCCCCGAAGCTGCAGTTGGCGGTCCTATTGCACTTGTTGAAGAAGGGGACATTATTCAGATCGATATTGACGCATGCACACTTAACCTTAAGGTTTCTGACGAAGAATTGGCAGAAAGAAAGGCTAAGTGGCAGCCCAGAGAGCCTAAGGTTACAACGGGCTACCTTGCCCGCTATGCAAGACTGGTAACAAGCGGTGCAAAGGGTGCGGTGTTAGAATAGTTTTTAATATAAAAGGGGAATGAAAAATGAAAAAGTTAACTGCCATTTTGCTTGTTCTTTGCATGTTAATTGGCATTTGTCCCGCTGTAAGCTTTGCGGAAGAAACTACTCTTAACGCAGTAAGAACAGCATACTTTAATTCAAGCGGTAGTGAATGGAAATATACCGATGGCGACAACGTGCTTGTTTCAACAGGTGCATCAGGCTGGGAGGGCGCACAAAGATTTACCGACACAGATGGCACGGTAACAAACCAAAGCTCCCTCAGCGGCACAGGCTTTGGTAGTGCGAGACACGCACTTATTGCGTTTACCATACCAAATGATATTTTAGCTGACGATGTTGCAAAGGCTACACTTTCAATGACCGTTAAAAACGTAAAGCAGACCTCCTCAGGTGCCCGTCTTTCCGTTTACGGTAATAGTGTTGACAATACATGGAGCACAAGCGATAGTACAAGTACATTCGGCACATTTGCCTCCTTGCCTCTTCTTGGTCTGACAACCCCAATCAGCGCAGGTAACTCACAGGGTGAAACTGCAAGTGGCGAAAAAATTACACTTTCGTCTCTTAAGCTTGCCGATTATGTGAAGCAGATTATCAAAGAAGGCAAGAGTGAAATCACCTTCCGTCTTGCAGCGCCCTTGGGTGGTATACGTATTTATGACATCAACACTTCAACACCTCCCACACTTACTATTGAAACAGGCGAGGTAACAACTGTTAACATTAAAACAGTTTACTACAATGGCGACGAGATTGTTGACGAAAGCGTGGAAGCTATAGGTAATCAGATTGTGGGTGATACATACACCTACAGTGCTACTCCTAAATCAACAATTGTAAAGGGTGAGGATGTTTACACATACTCTGCCGATAAGTCAACTCTTTCTGCCCTTGTTCTTAAGAACGGGGCAGCTGAAGTTATCCTTGCATACGAAAAGCAAGAGAACGTAACAAGCTTTTACGGCTACGAAATTGAAGACGAGGGTGCATGGTGCTGGTTTGGTGACCCGAGAGCTGTTAACTTTACAAACGAAGAAGGCACAATTGATGTGACAGTAATCGGTTACATCGATGTTCACGGCTCAATTAAGGCAACACAGATTAATAATCTTACAAATAAGGTTGACGAGGTTTTAATAAGAACAAACATTCAGCCTGATGACCATAACAATCCTACCTTTGTTATGATTCCCGACGGACGAATTGTTGTTTTCTACTCCCGTCACACTGACGAGGCGTGCTTCTGGTACAGAGTAACAGAAAAGCCCGGTGACCTTACAACACTTGGTGAGGAAAAGTGCCTTGAAACAAGCGCTAACACAACTTATCCTTCACCGTTCTATCTTTCGGATGACCCTGAGCATATTTATCTTTGCTGGAGAGGTATTGAATGGCATCCTACAATTGCAAAGCTTTCGCTTCCCGATGAAAACGGCGATATGCAATTTGAATTCGGACCTTATCAAATGGTGCGAAGCAGTGGTGTAGGTAGTAACGTTCGTCCCTATGCAAAATATGCATCGAACGGTAAGGACAAGATTTATATGTCCTATACAGGAACACATCCCGATAACTATAACCCTAACTGGCTTTACTTTAACTATATCGATATCAATACAATGACAATGCATGACATTAACGGCAACCTTATGCGTACTATCGAAAATGGTCCCCTTATTGTTGACCACAGTAATCAGTCGCATATTGTTGACAAAACAGGCTCTGTTCGTAACTGGCTCTGGCAGGTAGCTGTTGCAGAGGACGGAAACCCTGTTATTGCAAATGTACGTATTGACTCGAGCAAAAACAACCACAAGTATTACTATGTAAAGTGGAACGGAACTGAATGGGTTAAGACATTCTTAACTGATGCAGGCGGTAAGTATCATCCGTCAAATACTGAATACTGCTATAGTGGTGGTATGAGCATTGATGTTGATAATCCCAATGTAATTTACTGCTCAAAGCCTGTTGAAGGCTTGTTCGGCAAAATATGGGAAATATTTAAGTACACGATGAGTGAAGATGGTACAGAAATTGTTTTCACAGAACAGATTACCGAAAATTCACAAAAGAATAACGTTCGTCCCTGGGTTATTCCCGGAAGTGCGGGTAAGGACCTCCGAGTTATGTGGATGAATGGTGACTATGACTTCTGGATGGTGAACTCAGTTTATCCAAAGGGTTACCCCACTCGAATTATGGGCGAGGTGGAATTACCAAAGGAAGAGGTTAATCTTTCCAAAGATTTATGGGCAAGTGAAGACTTTGAAGAATTTGGCGGAGTGTTTGTGTCAGAAAAGTATTCGGGTCATTATGTAGGGGATATTGACGACTGCTACTTCAGCATATTTACTGCTGCAGCAGATGTATATCTTGCAGGTGACTATACCGGCAAAATAATGGACCTTGGTGAAATTGAGCTTTCTATCAAGAGCTTGCCTACAAAATACGGCGACGACAGTGAATCTCTTGAAGACAGACCTCGTCTTGTGCTTAGCGTGGAAGGAATGGATTATGTTTCACCAAATGTTTATGGTACAAGTGATGAATGGAAAAACCACAACATCCGAACAGGCGGTGAATACTATTTTACCAAGTATGATAAGTATATCAATCTGACAGTTGTTTTTGATTATCGTACAAATTGCTTTACTGTATATCGTGACGGTCTTGTAGATATAAAGGTTGAAGTTCCGACCTTTGTATATCCTGAGGATTGGGCTGGTGCTGTAGAATTTAAGGTAGGTGGATTTGACGGCTACGTTGAAAACGCAGTTATTTACACAAGAGCACTTAACCACGATGAAATCAAGACTCTGGCTGATGTTGATTACGAGGTTACAACTCCTGATGTTGGAAAAGTAACCTATGTAACAGTTAATTATCTGGATAGACAGGGTAATACTATCAAGGAATCTTTTGAGGATACCGTCAATCCCGGAACTGACATCTACGAATATGATGCAGAAAAGTCCTTCATATACAACAATAATATTTATACACTTGTTTCCTATGAATACACCAATACAGAAGATGCTAATTATGTTTATGAGAAAAACCACGTAACAGGGGAAAATCTTGTTCCTGATGGCGACTTTACAGACGATGAGGGTAACTTCTCCTGGGGAACATGGCAGACTCCCCGAACAGATGGTGGCTACAATAACGGCTATTATGCTGACATTTGCGGTGACTGGTTCTATAAGGTAAACAGAGAAACTAACGCAGCAGGTCTTTATGAAACAGGCAATGTTACCGCCGAGGATTATGCATTAGGTACACGTTGGAACGATGGCTCTACAGGTACTTGCTCTTTGGCAAACTTCATTCCTGTAGAAAAGGGCAAAACATATTATGTTTCATATGATTATAAGCACAAAACAGCGGAAGCTGATGCTGCATACATAAGTACTGCATTTGTGAAGGAAAAGAATTATGCATTAAATGCCTCCGGAAATAACATTCCTCAGAACGTATCCACCGAATGGCAGACAAATGCATTTACAATCACAGCCGAAGATGATGGTTATATCTATTTTCACTTCTCATGGCTGGGGAACAGTAACAATGCAGGCAGCGGCCCCTACTGGTACTTTGATAATTTCTCTGTAAAGGAAGTTACTCCCGAAGCATTTGCAGCCGAAATATTTGGTGGCATACATTTGGGGCAAGCAGCAGTCAGAATAGAAAAGATTCATGACTCGGATTTGACCTGTATCAATGTCTGTGCAGTAATTTATAACGAAGATAATGCAGTTATAGGTGTTGATAAGAGAGAGGTTACCATAGAAAAGGATAAGAAGTGGTATGGTGTAACCGATTTGAATGTTGGTGAAACAAACAGCTTTAAGATTTTCCTTTGGGATGATAATATGAATCCTTTGTGTGACCCAGTGACAGAAGGATGATACAAAAGAAGTCAGCTTTTGCTGACTTCTTTTATTGCATATAGCTCATATATATGCTATAATTACCTTAGTTAAGGGGTGAAAAAATGAAAAACATACATATCAAAAATATGATTCTTTCGGCAATGTTTCTTGCCATTGGTATTGTACTTCCGTTTTTAACAGGGCAGATACAGTTTGTTGGCAATATGCTTTTGCCAATGCACCTTCCGGTTATGCTGTGCGGTTTAATCTGTGGGCCATGGCATGGTTTGGCAGTTGGCTTTATAACGCCCATACTGCGCTCATTTTTATTTACCATGCCTGTTATGTTTCCCTCGGCTGTTGCAATGGCGTTTGAACTTGCAACCTATGGGTTTGTAATCGGTATTCTTTACAAAAAATTTCATTGGCATTGTCTTAAGGCGTTGTACAAAAGTCTTGTAGCTTCCATGGTAGCAGGGCGAATAGTTTGGGGAATAGTTATGACTATTATTTTAGGCTTTAACGGCTTTGGTATGAAAATGTTTATTACCCAAGCTGTTTTAAATGCAATTCCCGGCATTGTTCTCCAGCTTATTTTAATCCCCATTATTATGGTGAGGCTTGGAAAGGCGAAGGTTGTTAAATGGAACAGGAAATAATCAGAATAATTGAAAATGCCTCGGAAAGATTGGTTATAGCAATTGACGGAAAATGCGCCTCGGGCAAAACAACCCTGGCTGAAAAAATTAAAGGTAAAACTCGTTGCGTGGTTGTACACATGGACGATTTTTTCATGCCAAAGGAAAAACGAACTGATTTAATAGGCGGTAATATTGATTTTGAAAGATTAATAAATGATGTGCTCCTGCCTTTCAAAAAAGGCGAAAAGATTATTTACAAGCCGTTTTTGTGTAAAGTGCAAGCCTTAGGCGAAGAACGGGTAATTGAAAAGGAAAATGTAATTTTACTTGAAGGCACCTATTCAACCCATGAGAAGCTCAAGTGCTATATTGACCACTCGTTTTTCATGGATATTGAAAAAGAAGAACAGCTTGAAAGAATAAAAAAGCGAAACCCGCAAAATTTTGAGGATTTCGTAAATATATGGCTTGTAAGAGAAGAAGAATACTTTAAAGCAAAAAAACACTCGCAATAAGCGAGTGTTTTTCTTTACATTTCAAACAAGGATATCTGACTTGATTCAGAAAGATTGCCAAAAGCACCAAGTCTTTTTAAAACCTCAATATGGGTTTGCGAAACGCTGGTTCTTGCCCTGAAATCTTCAATGGATTCAAAGGGAGCTTCTTCTCTTGCTTTCATAACGCTTTCTGCTGCGGCAGTACCCAGGCCTGCAATTGAATTTATGGCAGGCATTATTTTTCCGTCAATATTCAAAAACTTTGTGGGGTGTGCATCGTAAATATTAATGGGCAAAAATTCAATGCCTCTGGCGTACATTTCGTTTACAACCTCAAGAATGGTCATTGTAACCTTATCCTTTGCAGTTGGCTTTTCGTTCATGGAAAGCTCCTTAATAATTGTTTTAACCTTGGTTTGTCCCATTGCCATCATTTCGTAATCAAAGGTGTCGGCACGTACTGTGTAATAGGACTGATAAAAGGCAATAGGGTAGTACAGCTTGAAAAACGCAACTCTGAAACTCATGGTTACATATGCCGCCGCGTGAGCCTTGGGGAACATGTACTGAATTTTATTGCAGGATTCAATGTACCACTCGGGCACGCCTGCCGCCCTCATCTCAACCTCGTCCTCAGGCTGGAGCTTTTTGCCCTTTCTTACCTTTTCCATAATTTTAAATGCGTGACCGGGGTCAATGTTCATATGAATAAGGTAAATCATAATATCGTCACGACAGCAAATACACTTACTTAATGTGCATATACCTGCCTTAACCAAATCCTGTGCGTTATTGGTCCAAACGTTTGTGCCGTGAGAAAGACCTGATATACGAACCAAATCCGAAAATGTTTTCGGCTTTGTGTCCATAAGCATCTGACGGACAAACCTGGTGCCAAACTCAGGCACGGCAAAGGTGCCTGTTTCGCTGCCAATATCCTCCGCTGTAACCCCCAACGCCTCTGGTGACAAAAACAGGCTCATTATCTTTTGGTCATCAAGGGGGATTTCACGGGCATTAACACCTGTCAGGTCCTCCAGCATTCTTATCATGGTGGGGTCATCGTGACCTAATATGTCAAGCTTCAAAAGGTTTTCGTCAATACTGTGGTAGTCAAAGTGGGTGGTGATAATATCTGTTTCCGTATCGTCGGCAGGATGCTGTACAGGGGTGAACTCGTGAATGTCGTGACCCTTGGGCAGTACTATAATACCGCCGGGGTGCTGACCTGTTGTTCGTTTAACATCCATACAGCCTAACTTCAATCTTTCAATTTCTGCATTGTTGAACTTAAGGTTTCTTTCTTCGCAGTATTTCATAACATAGCCAAAGGCTGTTTTGTCAGCAACTGTGGAAACTGTGCCTGCACGGAAGGTGTAGCCTTCGCCGAAAATTTCTTCGGTGTATTTATGTGCCTTGGGCTGATATTCGCCCGAAAAGTTAAGGTCAATATCGGGCTGTTTACCGCCGCCATAACCAAGGAAGGTTTCAAAGGGAATATCGTGACCATCCTTTGTGAGCATTGTTCCGCACTTAGGGCAAGCCTTGTCAGGCATATCAAAGCCTGAGTCATACTCGCCATGGGTGAAAAATTCACTGTATTTGCACTTTGTGCAACGGTAATGTGCACAAAGTGAGTTAACCTCAGTAATGTTTGACAAATACGCCAAAAATGAAGAGCCAACAGAGCCACGGGAGCCTACAATGTAGCCGTCTGCAATAGAATGTTCAACAAGAAGTCTTGCAATGTTGTACAAATCCGCATAACCGTGGTCAACCACGCTTTCAATTTCAGCATTCAATCTGTCCTCAACAATCTTGGGCAGGGGAGTGCCGTAAAGCTTTTCTGCATTGGCACGTGAAATGTTTCGTATGTCATCCTCGCTACCTTCAATCTTGGGCGAAAACTGACCGTGAGGAATGGGACGGATATCTTCAACCATATCGGCAATAAGATTTGTGTTTGTAACAACCACCTCGTATGCCTTTTCTTCACCTAAGTATTGGAATTCATTGAGCATTTCCTCGGTGTTTCTGAAATATAAGGGAGGCTGAAAATCCGCATCCTGATAACCCTGACCTGCCTGAAGTATACGGCGGTAAATTTCGTCCTTTGCATCTAAAAAGTGAACGTCACAGGTTGCAACAACCTTTTTGTTCATTTTTTCACCTAACTTAACTATTTTTTTGTTAAAGTCAATCAGCTCATCTCTTGAACCAACAGTGCCGTTACGGAGCATGTATTCATTGTTGCCTATCGGCTGAATTTCAAGATAATCATAAAACGAAGCAATAGCTTCAATTTCTTCCTCGGGTTTATTATCTTTAATTGCACGGAAAAGCTCGCCTGCTTCACAAGCCGAACCAATAATAAGTCCTTCACGGTGCTTTTCAATTTCACAGCGAGGCATCAAAGGCCTTTTATAAAAATATTCAAGATTTGAAATGCTTATTAATTTATAAAGGTTTTTAAGCCCCACTAAATCCTTTGCAAGGATAATAATGTGGTAACGCTTGGTGTCTTTTGAATTGTAGTTTTCGGGCGAATCAATAAGATAGCCCTCAACGCCGTAAATAATTTTAATATCGCTGTCAGACCATTCCTTTGCGTGCATTGCTTCGGGGAACGCCTGCACACAGCCGTGGTCAGTCAAGGCAACTGCCTTGTGTCCCCAATGGATTGCACGGTTTACCAGATCCATTGCTGTTACAACAGCATCCATGGCACTGGACTTTGAATGTGCATGAAGCTCAACACGCTTAACCTCGGCATCGTCACGCCTTACGGGCACAGAACGCTTTTCCATGCTGCGGACCGAAACTGAAATTTCGCCTGTAAACCTGTCCTTTGTAACCACACCGCGAACCATTAATGCCTTTGCTTTTTTTATAAAGCCTTTCATGTTGTCCGCATCTGCCATGGGTACAGAAAAACGGTATGCCGCAGAGCCTGTTTCATCGTTCATATAAAATGTTATAATTGAACGCTGAACCTTGGGAATGTCCTTAACATCAATAAAGTGAACATTGCCATGGGTAATACAGTAGCCTGTGTCTTCATTAATGTCGCACATTTTTGTGTCGGGGTTGCCGGTGAGCTCCTCATCCTCTGCACGGAGAATGTTGCGAGCCATAATAGTAAGCTCCTGTGAATAGGAGTCAAATTCACACTTGCCGTTTGTAACAAGTGTTTTAGTCTTTTTAAGCGCATCAATAATAGCCTCTGCATTTTCTGCAGGGGTGAAAAATTTAACAGCAATAGAACCTGTGTTATCTGTTAAATAAAAGGAAATAATGTTTTTATTGTTCTTTTCAAGGTAGTGTGACGACACCGCAAAAACATTACCCTTTATTGTAACAAGCCCCGAACCCTGGTCAACGTGGTTTAACGGGGTAATATCCTTTATTGTAAAGCTCTTGCCCAAAATAGGCTCGTCCTCAGAAAGGGTGGTGGGAGCCTTCTTAACCTCTTCCTTTTCATAAATGGGGGTAAGGCTCATGTCAACGTCCATGGGTTCATCGGAAAAGACAACCTTGAGGGGAATGTTCAGCGCACTTTTTACAGCAGAGCATATTTTCGCATCGGTATAGTCCTCCACAAGAAAGTCAACATTCTGATGCCTGAGTATGATTTTAAGTTCCTCATCCTTATACTCATATTCACAGGAGTCAAAAATCGCACCAAAGAAAGGGTTTTCCTCACTTATTACATAAACCACATTTTTTGCCGCATTAATTATATCCCCATCAGTAGGGGAGGCAATATCATATGTGGGAGAAATGGTTACATGCTCAGCCTTGTAGCACTTTTTAATTTCCTCACAATATGCCTCAATGGTTTTCATGGGAACTACGGTTTTGTATGTAACGTCTATAACAAAGCTTCTTGTAAGCTTGTCTGCCACCATGTTGGTCACAATGCCGTTAATACTGTCGGTGTAAAAATCAATTTTTTTGAAAATTTCATTAATTGGAATGTTTGTAGCCAAGTCAATTACTCCTTACAGAGACTCAATTTCTTTAAACAACTCATCGCATGCCGATTCAATGGGAACCTTCCTGAGTATTTCGCCTTTTTTGAAAAGAAGCGCACAGCCGTCACCACAAGCCATACCAATATCGGCTTCTCTTGCTTCTCCGGGGCCGTTAACAGCACAGCCCATAACAGCAACGTGTATTTCCTTATCAATATTATTAAGTCTTTCACTCACTTCTTCTGCAACCGGTATCATGTTCACCTTGCACCTTCCACAGGTAGGGCAGGAGGTCATTGTTGCACCTTTTTTTAGTCCTAACGCTTTAAGTATTTCAATACCTGCCTTAGGCTCTCTAACAGGGTCGGCAGTAAGTGACACTCTTAATGTGTCGCCAATACCGTTAAGTAAAAGTGCACCAATACCAATGGCGTTCTTCACAACGCCTGAGTATTCTGTGCCTGCTTCGGTAACACCCAAATGAAGCGGGTAGTCAACCATTTTGGAAAACTTTGTGTACGCTTCATACGTCATGGGCACACTGCTTGCCTTTATGGACACAGCAATGTCATAAAAATTACAATCCTCTAAAATTCTCACGTGATTCATTGCGCTTTCACAAAGTGCATCTGCTGTGGGGTGGCCATACTTTTCAAGTAGCTCCTTTTCCAAGCTGCCGCCGTTAACGCCAATGCGAATGGGAATGTTTCTTTCCCCGCATTTGTCCACAACTCTTTTAACATTATCTATAGAGCCAATGTTCCCGGGATTAATACGTATTTTATCCATGCCACTGTCAACGCATATAAGAGCAAGACGATGGTCAAAGTGAATGTCTGCAACAAGGGGCACGTGGGGTAATTGTGCTTTAATTTCTCTTGTAGCCTTTGCAGCAACCTCGTCGGGGATTGCAAGGCGCACAATATCACAGCCTGCGGTAACCAGCGCTTTAATCTGGTTAACGGTTGCTTCAACGTCTCTTGTATCAGTATTACACATGGACTGTACAGAAATTGGTGCACCTCCGCCGATTAATATATTTCCAACCTTAATTTGTCTTGAAGTACGCATAAAATCACCTCTATATATAAGTATAAATATTTTATCACATTTTGTTTTTTCAGTCAATGTAGATTAATGTTGTAATTTTTAACTGCTATAAAAACCTGTAACTAAGGGAATAATACAAGGGTGAGGCAAATAGACGAAAAAAATATAAAAAATTTTCAAAAAAGGTGTTGACAAATAAAAAACGGTGTGTTAATATAGACAAGGTCGCTCGTGAGAGCAACCGGGTGAACTTTGAAAATTAAATAGCTAAGGGCTCAAATAGAAATTTGAGTAAAACTTAAGGTTTTTTACAAACCAGACAAATTTAGTCAGTAAAGAATGGAAAACATTCTAACGTAAAGAGCTAAATCAAACACTAAGAACT